>VBWE01000011.1:0-182623 GCA_006218065.1 Bacteroidota bacterium | reverse complement strand
CTCGCCTGGGTACACGACTTTACCTATTCATTCAACGAGCCGATGACCAATATGTATTTCTGGCATCCGGCCTATGATGATTATCCCGTAGTAGGCGTTACCTGGAAACAGGCGCGCGCATTCTGCATCTGGCGTACCTGGTTGCTGAACTGGTGGCTGACCGACAAAGGTGAAACCTGGGTAAACGATTTCCGTCTGCCCACAGAAGCCGAATGGGAGTATGCTGCCCGTGGCGGTCTGCAGTTGAGCCCGTTCCCCTGGGGCGGTCCCTACATCCGTAATGCACGTGGTTGCTTCTTGGGTAACTTTAAACCGATGCGCGGTTCGTATATCGACGACGGCGGTTTCCACACGGTAAAAATCTTCTCGTATAACCCGAACGATTGGGGTATCTATTGCATGTCAGGTAATGCCGCCGAATGGACGATCAACGCCTTCGACGAATCGGCATACGATTTCATGCATGACCTTAACCCGGATTACCAGTACGAGCCTGTAGGACCGGAAGAGCAGATTCCCGTTCTGAACCGTAAAGTGATTCGCGGTGGTTCCTGGAAAGACTTCGGGCATTATCTCCAGGTCAGCTCCCGTACTTATGAGTACCAGGATACTGCAAAATGCTATGTCGGCTTCCGCTGCGTGATGACTTACCTTGGTCGCGCGAAAGACGACGATCTCTAAACCATGTATTCCCAAACAAACCGATAAACAACCCGTATTACTAACCAAAAAACAAACGAGCAAATATGAGCGGTGGAAACAGTTTCTTCGCAAGCAAGAAGTGGAAGAACTTCATGGCCAAACTGTACGGATTTGGTGCAGCTGTGGTAATTGTAGGTGCACTTTTCAAAATCCAACACTGGCCTGGTGCAAGTCTTATGCTGATCATCGGCCTTGGTACAGAGGCTGTAATCTTCGCGTTCTCAGCGTTTGAACCGCCGCACGAAGATTATGACTGGACACTCGTTTATCCCGAGCTTGCCGGCATGCATCTGGAAGACGGCAAAGAACTTGAGGAAGGCAAAGATGATATGAGTGTTACTGAACAGCTGGACAAAATGCTTGAAGAAGCCAAAATCGGTCCCGAACTGATTGAAAGCTTAGGTGCAGGTTTGCGCAGCCTCAGCGACAGTGCTTCCAAACTCGGTGATGTTTCTGACGCTACAGTTGCATCAAAAGAGTTTTCGGATAACCTGATCAAGGCCAGCAAAACGGTTGACAGCCTGTCCTCGACTTATGAGCGTGCCAACGAAAGCGTAACAAGTTCTGTTGAGCAGCTTGCAAGTTCTTACGGTCGTGCTGCCAAAGCACTCGAAGCCATGTCGAATACCAGCGAATCTTCAAGTGCATATAACGAGCAGCTTTCGAAAATTTCGAAGAACCTCGCGGCACTCAATGCAGCATATGAACTGCAGCTCCAGGGTTCGAACGATCACCTGAAAGCTACGGAACAACTGTACTCTGGTATTGGCCAGATGCTTACAAACCTGAACGACTCGCTCGACGATACCCGCAAGTACCGTACGGAAATTTCGAGCCTGGCCAGCAACCTGGAAGCACTCAACACGGTTTACGGCAATATGCTGTCGGCCATGAACGTGCGCCGTTAAAAGGCCCGTTTTTAGAAGTAACCAATTGTGAAACTTAAAACGACGGAGGTCTAAAAATGTCAGGTGGTAAAATTTCACCGCGCCAGAAAATGATCGGCATGATGTATCTCGTGCTGACCGCCCTTTTGGCGCTGAATATCTCAAAAGAAATCATCAATGCCTTTATCGTAATCGAGAAAGGGCTCGCCAATACGAACTCCAATTCTGAAGCAAAAAACGAGTTTATCTTCAAGGCGTTCGCCAAAGCGAAACAAAACGATGAGAAAAAAGCCAAGCCGCTTTGGGAAAAAGCGAATGCAGCGAAGAAGCTTTCCGAAGATATGATCACCTATCTTCACGGGCTTCGTGGCGAAATGATCGCAGCGCTTGAAGGCATCGATAAAAAAGTTGCCGATACCATGGATCTCATGCGTATTCAAAAGCCGGATGATTATGACGTTTCTACCCACTTTATGATCGGGGAGGATCCGTCCAATGTTACCGGTAAGGCAAAAGAGCTGAAAGCGAAACTGAACAAATATCAGCAGGATCTGATCGCGCTTCTTCCCAAGGATGCTGTTGTTGATCTGACCATGCTTAATACCAAAGAAGCATATTCGCAGGATGCCGAGAAAAATGTGAGCTGGGAATGGTACAATTTTTATCACCTTCCTATCGTAGCATCGGCTGCACAGCTTAAGCGCATCGAGAATGACGTACGTAATGCGGAAGGTTCTGTTGTGAACGAATTGTTCAACCAGATTTCTGCGAGCGACTTCAAATTCGACAAACTGCAGGCCCGCGTAATCGCTCCTTCCAGCTATATCCTGGCAGGTGAGGAATACAAAGCGGAAGTTTTCGTTGCGGCATCGAGTTCTACGCAGAACCCGACTGTAATCATCGGTTGTGACTGGGACTCTGTTGCCAAGAAAGCCGTAGGTCCGAATATGGATTCGACCACTGTAAAAGTTGACGGAGGTATCGGAACATACGCTGTAAAAACAGGTTCAGAAGGTCTCCAGAAATGGGGCGGTGTAATTAAAGTGAAGAAGCCGGACGGCACTTTTGAAAGCTACCCGTTCAAATCCGAATACATGGTAGCTCGTCCCGCCGCTGCGGTATCACCCGACAAGATGAACGTGTTCTATATTGGTGTGGATAACCCGATCTCGGTATCTGCTGCCGGTGTTGCTCCTGAAAACCTGGTAGTCAATATCAGCGGCGCTTCGATGAGCGGTTCGCGCGGAAAATATATCGTGCGTCCGAATGCCGGTGTGACGGAATCGAACGTAAGTGTAGGCGGACGTTTCGGCGACAAAACCACTTCCATGGGTTCGTTCAAATTCCGTGTAAAGCGCGTTCCTGACCCGGTTTGTTATGTAGGAAGCATCAAAGGCGACGGTATCATGCCGAAAGCTGAAGTAGCCAACATCCGCGGTATTTTCGCGAAAATGGAAAACTTTGACTTCGACTTGAAATTCGACGTTGTTTCATGGGTATTCTCCATGAACGTGAACGGCGTATTCGTTGAAGAAAAAGCATCGGGTCCCGGGGTAACTGGAAATATCTCGCGACTGCTGGCCAGTGCAAAAGGCGGTACGAAAGTGCTGATCGAACAGGTAAACGTGAAAGGCCCGGATGGAACGACACGTAAGATCCCTGGCTGCCAGATCAAAGTAAGATAAGCTGTAACTACTACTAAAGGAGGATAGCGAAATGAAAGTGATGAAGAAAATTCTGATAGCCGGATTGCTGCTTACTGGAATGGCAGCAGAGGCGCAGGTTGTGGCTCCGCCCACATATCCTGACCAGATTTATGTGAAAGAGAACTCGCGCGCACGCAAACTGATCCCGTACACGCCCCTTCGTGAGGCTGATGTAATGTGGTCCAAGCGTGTGTGGCGTACGATCGATCTGCGGGAAAAATTCAACCACCCGTTGTACTATCCTGAAACACGGATCAATGATCGTCGCAGCCTGTTCGATGTACTGAAAGATGCCATGCTGGCCAAGCCGCCGAAAATGACGGCGTTCGCCAACCCGGCTCTCGACGACGAATTCAAAGTTCCGATGACGCCTTCGGAAATCGAAGCGCTTTTCGTTCAGTGGGATTCTACCAACCAGGTGGAAGATCCGAACAACCCGGGAACCTTTATCCTGGCGCCGCTGAAAAAAGAACTGAATTCGCCCGACGTAAAACAGTACTGGATGAAAGAAGACTGGTTCCTGGATAAGCAGCGTTCTGTTCTGGACGTGCGTATCCTCGGAATCTGCCCGCTCAAGGAAAAAGTTTCTGAAAGCGGCGAAGTGCTCGGTTACTCGCCCCTGTTCTGGGTTTATTTCCCGGAGGCGCGTCCCACCTTTGCCAATGCGGAAGTGTATAACCCGAAGAGCGATTCTGAACGCCGTACACTGGAAGACATTTTCTGGAAACGTATGTTCCAGAGCTATGTCCACAAAGAAACCAACGTGTACGACCGTTATATCAACTCATACGTAACCGGTCTCGACATTCTGCTCGAATCGGATCGTGTGAAGGACGATATCTTCCGGATGGAACATGATCTCTGGCATTTCTAAGTCAAAAAAACAAACAGGAAGTCCTTGCTGAAAAGCAGGGACTTTTTTTTACCCCTTATTCTGCTTCCCCTGATGCGTCGTTTTACTCTTTTCCTGTTGCTGCTGGTGCTTTGCTTTGATACCCTGGAAGCGCAGCTTTTACATGATACGCTAAGAAAGAAGATCACCTACACGCCGCTCACGGATTCGCCGGTGATGTGGTATAAATACACCTGGAGAACGATTGATCTCGAGATCAAGATAAATAAATCACTGGGCAGCCGGGAAAAACCGGCAGCGATTTGCAACAGCCTTTTCGATGTGCTGAAGGATGCGCTGCTGAAGGATTCCGGAAGGATTGCGGCGTACGATGCCCGTGTGCCGGGTGATGAATTCCGCATTAAACTCACACCTTCAGAAGTACAGAATCTATTTGCCCGGTGGGATTCCATGCCGAACACCGATTCCGGTACCTGCTGGCTTCCTGCGCCACTTAAGTCTGAACTGGCAGCGTCGGCCATCCGGGGGTATCAACTGAAAGAGGAATGGTTTTTCGATAAGCAGCGCAGTGCTCTGGATTTCAAAATACAGGGGCTTTGCCCGGTAAAAGAAGTGTACGGACGCAGTGGAGAGATAGAAGGATATTCGCCGCTTTGCTGGATATACTATCCTGAAATTAATTCCCTGCTTGCTGCTACGCCGGCCTGTGCGATAGGCCCGACAGACAGAAGCAGAAGCACGAATGACATTCTCAGCAAGCGACTTTTTTACGCACCTATGGATAAAGAGCAGCTGACATACGACCGGGTGTACGAACAGCATATGCGTATGATGGATACGGAACTGCTTTCCGGGAGGATCAAAAACCTGTTGACGGCTGCGGAAAGCAGGCTCTGGGTATTCTGATTTTTAATTGTAATGGCTTGAAGAGCAATATTCTGCCGGGTTCGGAGTTATTATAACTCGATCAACAAAAAGGAGGGCGGCATGAGAAGTTGGTTAATGATGACTTTTATAATTCTGCTGTTTGCATACGCAGATTTATCCGCACAACCTCCCACGCTGACTCCTCCGCAATACCGTTCCCGGAAACCGATTCCATATACGCCGTTGCGCGAAGCGGATGTGATGTGGGCAAAAAGGATCTGGCGGACCGTCGATCTGCGCGAAAAATTCAATCACCCGCTGTATTACCCGGAAGTAAAGACCCAGGAACGGATCAGCCTTTTTGATGTGCTGAAAGACGCGCTGCTCGCTACGCCGCCCAAACTCACGGCATTTGCGAACCCTGCGCTGGACGACGAGTTCAAAATTCCGATGACGCCGTCGGAAATCAATGCGTTGTTCATTCAATGGGAACCCACGCAGGTGGAAAATCCGAATGCGCCGGGAACGTTTATCAACGATACGATCAAAAAGGAACTGGGGCCGGCTGATGTAAAGCAATACTGGATCAAGGAAGACTGGTTTCTCGATAAGCAGTTGTCCGTAATGGATGCGCGCCCGCTCGGTATATGTCCGCTGAAAGAAAAAGTATCCGAAACCGGGGAAGTACTCGGTTATTCGCCGCTGTTCTGGATTTATTTTCCTGAAGCGCGGCAGATATTCGCTAAAGTGCCGGTTTACAATATCAAGAATGATGCGGCCATGCTTAGCCTGGATGATGTGTTCAGGAAAAGGATGTATCACAGCTATATTCACAAAGAAACAAATGTATTTGACCGTACGATTAATTCGTATCAAACCGGGCTGGACATCCTGCTCGAATCGGAGCGTATAAAAGAAGAGATTTTCAGGATGGAACACGATCTCTGGCATTTCTGATCTGTTCCCGTTTTTTTGGCAGGAACTTTGCAAATACGGGTAATAATCGCGGCGAAAGCGGCGTTTTATTAAAACATAAAAACACAGGACATCTGAATCGCCTATGATATTTTCTACTTAAACTTTTTCCGTGCTTAAAACTGTTTTGACAAACAGTTTCGCGGTGCGGAAAACCGGCAAGCAGATCAAACAATATCAAAGGAGGCAAAGATGAAAAGCAGCACAAGAATCGCCCTGTTTTTCTTACTGACCGCGACGGCAACAGTAAATGCACAAACCGTTCCCGGTACAGCAGGGGCAGCGAAGCCAGATTCGCTGAATTCCACGAACAGTATAATCAATACCAGCATGCAGGCTCCGCTCAGCATCAAGGAGCAGACCGGGCAAACCGTATTCGGTCCCGGCGAAGGGCACGGAAACCTGCAGCGCAAACCGATCCCGCTCGCACCGGTTCGTGAAGCCGATGTGATGTGGTCGAAGCGTGTTTGGCGTACGCTCGACCTGCGCGAAAAAATGAACCATCCTTTTTACTTCCCGCTCGAACCGCGCCGCGACCTGCAAAGTCTTTTCGATATCATCAAATCCGGCATTCGTTCCGGGCAGATTACGGCATTCGGGAATCCTGCGCTGGACGATGAGTTTAACAGCCCGATGAGCAAAACGGACGCGGAAGCTATTTTTGTCCGGCTCGATTCGTCCATGTCCATCGATCCGTTTACCGGGCTCGAGCAGATGTACAAATACAAAACGGAACTTTCCGCAGGCGACGTGCTGCAATACTGGATCAAGGAAGACTGGTTCCTCGACAAGCAGCGCGGTGTGATGGATGTGCGCATCCTCGGCATCTGCCCGTTGGTGGCGAAATACAACGAGAAAGGCGAAGTGGAAGGTTTAAAACCGCTGTTCTGGATTTATTTCCCCGAAGCGCGGCCGCTGCTGGCAACCAAAGATGTGTATCTCGGCATCAATAACGGGCAGCGCATGTCGTTCGACGATATTTTCATGAAACGTATTTTCAGCAGTTATGTGCACAAGGAAAGCAACGTGTATGATCGTTGGGTGAACTCCTACTCCACGGGACTGGATGCGCTGATGGAATCGGAGCGGATCAAAGAGAGTATGATGGATTTCGAAAGCGATTTGTGGCATTATTAAATAATAAACCGTTTACCGTTTTCTGTTTACCGTTTCATAACTGATAACGGGCAAACAGGAAACGGTAAACGGCAAATAGATAACGAAGAAAATCAGTCTTCCCGGTTATTCGGAATTGCGCCGTGTTGTTCGATCAGGATATTGTCATAATGATCGGCCATTTTGAACAGGTTTCCGAAAAGGATGGAACCGGTATCTACAGTCAGGTCGTCGTCGAAAACCAGCAGGGAAAGCATAATATTCTGCCCGTTGATGCTGAAAAGCATGCCGTCGAGTTTATAGTTTTCGCGGAGCAGGAATTCGTAAATCACCGCGATGTTCTGTTTCGGAAGCTGGCAGAGCGTGGCATCGGCATAGATAAAGCGGTTTTGCGTATTGTAGTCGATCTTGATGAGTGCGCTGCCTTCTTCGATATCCCAGCTGTTGGCGCCGATGCGCGTGAGGCGGACGTCTTTCCCGTTTTTCTCGAGGATGCTTTCGATGGTTTTGCGGACACCTGCGGGCAGGTACGGTTTCGGTTTGTATTCGTTTTCGTTGATCTTGTTGCCGCAGTTGGGGCAGTATTCGCCGTCGAGTTCATCTTCGGCAACAATCACCGAGCAGGAATTGCAGCGCATACTGTTCCGGCCGGCTTTCGGGACGTATTCTTCGATCGTTTCGTGGAGGTGTTTCACCGGCAGGGCAAAACCGAGGTTGTCGCCGTTGGCAATGATGAACGTATTCACACCTACCACCTGTCCTTCGGCATTGATCAGCGGTCCGCCGCTGTTCCCGGGATTGATGGCGGCATCGACCTGGAGATAGTTTACGTTATTGTACACGCGATCCGATTTGGAAACGATTCCCTGCGTGGCTGTGTATTTGAGTCCGTAGGGATGCCCGATGGCGACTACGGTATCACCCTGCCGGGGCAGGTTTTCGCGGGGGGCGAGACGGACGTGCGCCAGGTCGATGTTTTCCGGGACGCGCAGGAAGGCGAGATCGTGCACGGGATCGCGGAAGAGTACCTGGGTGAGCGTTTTTTTAAACGTTTTTCCGCTCACCACCACATCGATGTTCCCGTCGATCACGTGACGGTTGGTTACGATGATGTTGTGATCGCGGAGAAAGAAACCCGTACCGGTTCCTGTGGGAGTGGCAATCTGGACGATTGCTTTATCGTATTGTTCGATTATTTCGCGGGTAGCCATGGCTCAGGATGTTTTAATTCTGTTGTGGGTTCGGTTGTTTGCTGAAATTCATGTAGTCGACTTCTTTGTAGAAACTGGCGCAGAAATCAAAGAGGCTGGTGTATTTCAGCTCGGTGGTCACAAAATTGAAATTCGGGAATTCCGCTCTTTCGCTCTGGTTGATAAGGGCGATGCGGCCGTCGACCAGTGACTTGACGGGGATTCCGTTCGTATCGCAGATGGCGGGCATGCCGATTTCCGCGAAGAAATCCTGGTTCATAATTTCCATCATGAGGTGCATGATGCCGATGGAAGCGCGGTACATGCCGAAGTTGAACAGGCAGTAGCCGGGAATGTATTCATAAATGGTGCGGACGATATCCGGGTAATTGTTGTTGGCATACCAAGTCGTGTTTCCGCATTCGTTGAAAACAGTATCGGCCACCTGTTTCTGGTCGGATGCAGCCATGATGCCGAATGTAGCGCGCGTGGAGTAGAAACTTTCGAAGAAGTAGTCTTTCGGCTTCGCGAGAATTTTTTTGTACTCGTCGATGATGGCGCGGTTTTTTTCTTCGAAGGGTTTATTATCCTTCGCGAAGTAAATGCCGTGGATCTTTTCCATGTCGTTCATCAAGCCGCCTTCGGGGCAGATGAGGTAATCTATTTTGTATGCTACGTTGAGCAGCAGGAAGGAAATAGCCCCGCCGAATTTCACTTCATCGAGTTCCGACGCACGTTTCATGGCATCGTTTACCCATTTGACGAGGTATTTGTATTTGATTTCTTTTACCTGGTCGGGATTCTGCGTAACGTGTTCCTGGTCCACCGCCTGCAGCATCTTGAATTCTTCTACGAGGAGATTGTCGTGCCGGTCGGCTTTGGTGCAGATTTCCTTGAGCGAGTAATACAGTTTGTTCGGCGAAGCATCGAGCATATAGGAGCTGAACTTCATGCAGATCAGGTCGTCCTTCAGTGCAAATTTGGAATACTGCAGCGAGAAATTCAGGTCCATGAGCTTGCGCATAAAAGCGACGCTGGCTTTCTCGAAACGTGCGATGTTCACTTCGGCGGTTACCTTGTCGCCCTGGGAAAAGCCTTTGATGACTTTGGAACCTTGGTGAAGCGAAAAATCAACGCGATCGCCGCTGCGGCTGACCTGTACGTTATCCACGCCGGCATCGCGGAGGTAATGAAAGAATGTTTCATGCGCATCGGCATATCTTTTATCTGTGAAGAGTTTGAGGGACTCGTCCCATTTTTTGACTTGCTCCGGGCTTTTATTCGCATCGGTGTACCGGCCGAAACTGAGGGCCGCATTTCCGCCAGAAGAGCTTCCCTGGCCGCCGGCTGCGCCGGGAATATCGGATGATCCGAACAGGTTTTTGAAGAATGACATAGCTGTGTTGTGTTGGTGTGTATTGTTGCAGTTTTTTCCGTGAGGAGGCCGGAAGAGGAGGTGTTTCGGGCTCAGTTCGGAGACTACCAAATATAGAAAAAATAGGCTGTTTGTTTCCTCCGTACAATTAAAATCAAAGGAATTTAACCGAAGGAAAGCGTATCTGTTTGATACTATCCTGTAGTTCTTTGTGTTGATCTGTATGGCTCTCGCCACGAAGGCACTAAGACACGAAGGAACACGAAGAGAACGTGAACCTGCCGGCTGAGAAAATCAGTCGATTGCCCGCTGGAGGAACCGGTTGAGCGGAAGCATCGCTTTATAAACAGCGGTGGCCTGTTTCACGAAGTTCTTCGATGTTGCCGCGTCTTCTTTGAAATTGTGCACCATGATGAAACTCCGGTATTGTAAGTACGATAAAGCAGGATGATCTTTCGGATATCCTTTGGGCACTGTTTTCAGCTTGTCGAACGGATCGAGTTCACCGAAGTATTTTTTAAAGTCTTTGTGGCCGAGGATCTTTTTGAATTCGGGAAGATTGTAATCGATCTCCTGCCTGATTTTCGCTATCTCAGGTCCCTGGGGCATGTAAATTCCGCCCGCGAGAAAACATCCGCCCGGTTCGATGTGCAGGTAATAGCCGGGCACGGGCGACATCCGTCCGCCGGGATTGATGCTCGCGCCCATGTTGATTTTGTAGGGTGTTTTGTCTTTCGAAAAACGCGTGTCGCGGTAAATCCTGAACATGCACTTTTTGGCATCCAGCGTGCTTTCCACGCGTTTGTCGAAACCCCGGATGGCACTGATCAGCGTGTTGGTGAGGGTTTCCATGTCGGACTGCGCGGCTTTGTAAAGCGCTTTGTTTTTTTCGAACCAGTCGCGGTTGTTGTTTTTCTTCAGCTTTTTGAGGAAGTCGATCGTGGTTTGTTGTATCATGACAGAGTCGGATTGGTCAGGTTTCGGGATGATCGTGTTGTTGTGGCGGATCGGGATCGGTAACCTCGTCCAGTTCGTCGGTGAGCCGCTGGACCACTTTGTGGTGGCTCAGGAATTCACGGGCAATCACGCGTATGATGGTGTAAATGGGAACTGCGAGAATCATTCCGCCGATCCCGGCAAGTGTTCCTGCGATGAGGATCACGAGGAAAATTTCAAGCGGGTGTGCTTTTACGCTGTTCGAAAAAATAGTGGGCTGGATGAAGAATCCGTCCGTGAGATTCATCAGTACAAATACGAGCGAAATTTTTCCCGCGAGCGGAAGCATGCCCGTGTAAAATTCAAGCTGAAGGTTGGTGGACAATCCGACGATGATCGCAAAAGCGCCGCCGATCAGCGGTCCAACGTAAGGAATAATATTCATCGCCCCGGCAAAAAGCCCGATGATGAGCGCATTTTTGATGCCGAGAATCGCCATGCCGACGGAAATGAAGGTGGCGACGAATAAAACGTCGAGCAGCACGCCGGTAAAATATTTCGTAAGCAGTTTGCGGGTGTCCTGGATAATATTCCGGACCGCACGGTCGCGCTTTTTGGGAAAGAGGAGCATGACCGTTTCAAAAATGACCGGCCCGTCTTTCATAAAGAAGAACAGGAGGAAAGAGATAACGAAAAATGCGACGAACAGGTTCCCGACAATGGCGACCAGGCTGTTGGCCAGGGAAGACACCTGCGCAAAACCGAGCACAGAGGTGACCGACTCCTGGATAAAATCGTGCATGGACTGGTCCGTATTGCCGGTTTGCTGCTGGTAGCGGCTGAAAATACTTTCCAGCTGCGCTGCCGGTTCCTGCATGGCTGTTGCCAGTTGTTTCTGATCGATGTTCGAAATGATTTTGATCTCGTCGATGATCAGCGGGATAAAAATGGCGATGAAAGTTCCGATCACGATATAAATACCGAGCAGGACGATGAGTGCGCGGATTCCGCGGGGGATTTTTCTCTTTTTGATGCGGATTTTTTCGAGCCTTTTGAGCAGGGGCTGCACCATCAGGCTGATGACGCCGGCCACGCAGAGGTAAATGATGATTTTTTTGAGAAAAATCCAGGCCAGCACCAGTACGGTAACGGTGAGCAGGGTGATCAGGATGTTTTTCCAGATTTTCAAAGCGCGTTTAAAGATAGCGGAAAATATCGTCCGGTTACGCTTCAGGCGACGGTGGAATCCTGTTTCGCCATGCGGCTCCTGTATTGGGTAAGGAGAGTGGATTTGGAAAGGAAACCGAGGTATTTTCCCTGGTCGATAACCGGGATATTCCAGGTATTGTATTCTTCGAATTTGCGCATGACTTCGACCATGCTTTCACCCGCTTCGATGGTGATGTTCGGTTTCGACATCAGGTCCCTGACCAGAGTTGTATCGTATAATTCCGTCTGGAACATGATTTCCCGGATGTTTTCCAGCTGAATCAGCCCGATCAGCTTCTGTTCCGCATCAAGTACGGGAAAAATATTTCGTTTGGAATGAGAGAACGTTTCCACCAGTTGCCCGAGCGTGTCGCCGGGCATAACGGGTATGAAATCCGTTTCCAGCAGGTTTTTGATTTTCATGCCGGAAAGAATTTTTTTGTCTTTATTCTGTGTAAGCAGCAATCCGCGCGCTGCCAGGCGTTTCGTGTAAATGGAGTACGGTTCGAAATAACGTGAGATGAAATACGAGAAGGCGGAAACGATCATAAGCGGTACGAAAAGAGCATAGCCTCCGGTTACTTCCGCGATAAGAAAGATGGACGTCATCGGCGCATGCACTACTCCGCTCAGCGCACCGGCCATCCCGGCGACGATAAAATTCGGGATCGTAAGTTCGATAATTCCGGTCAGGTTGAAGAAGTATGCAAAAAGAAAACCGGTCACGGCTCCTGTGAAAAGTGACGGTGCAAAAATGCCTCCGTTACCACCCGCGCCGACTGTCAGCGCAGTGGCCAGCACTTTAACCAGCACCAGCACGCAGGCTACGCCGAAAATACTCCACGGGCTGTCCATGTACCCGGCGAACCAGCTTCCCTGGAAAATAACCTGGTACTGTCCCTGCAGGAGATTTTCGATGGTGTGATATCCTTCGCCGTAAAGAGGAGGAAGCAGGAAGATCATCAGCCCGAGCGCAGTACCGCCCCAGATCGCTTTCTGCCAGACTTTTTTCCGGGCTTTGAAAAAAGTTTCGAGCCGGAGCGTGGTTCGTGACATGTAAACCGAAATGAGTCCCATCAGGATACCGAGCAGGATATAGAACGGAATGGCTTTGAACTGCCAGCCCTGCGTGATGAGGAAGAACAACTGGCCTTTGTAAAGCAGGTTGGAAAGCACGGCTGCTGTGGCTGCGGCGATGAGCAGCGGAATAAAAGAAGGAATCGCGATTTCCATCAGGATGACTTCAACGGCGAAGATCACACCGGCGATGGGCGAGTTGAAAACGGCTGAAATGCCTGCCGCCGCACCTGCAGCAAGCAGTACGGTTCTTTCTTTATAGTTCAGCCGAAGGTCGCGGCCTGTATTGGATCCGATCGCTGCGCCGGTGACCACGATGGGCGCCTCCAGCCCCGCGGAACCGCCGAACCCGACCGTCAGCGCACTGGATATGACGTGCGAATAAATTTTGTCGCGTTCCACGTTGCTCGATTTTTTGGCGATGGCGTAGAGGATATTGGCGACCCCGCGCCCGAGTTTGCCGCGGCGAAAACGCTGTACGTAATATACGGTGAGCAGGATCCCGATAATAGGAAACAGGAACAGGAAAACCGTACCGCCGGAAAAGTTTTTGATATAATCCAGGCCGAGCTGGATGCCATGCACGGTATACTTCAGCGCGATAGCTGCGATACCGGCGACCATGCCTACCGCCAGGCTTGCAACAATGAGAAAATTCCTGTTGCTGATGTGCTTCGTGCGCCATTCGTAAATCCGGTTCAGCAGGCTCTGGAATGACATGATGCGAAGGTATGGATTGAATCCGTTAATCTTTATTGTTTTATGAAAATGGAGTAAAGAGATGGATATATACCATATTCTTATCGTATTGTGTGCGCTGGTGATTCTTTCCTACCTCTTCAACCTGGTGGCTTCGCGTTTGCATATTCCGGCGGTGCTCCTGCTTATCGCAGCCGGCATCGGCCTTAAAAAACTGGGTGAAGCATTCGGTTACAGTTTCTGTTCCGTTTCAAAAAAACATTGGAGAAAAAAACGATCCTCATTATGTCGTGGGGCGGCCTGCGGGGAGGGATTTCCATCGCGCTGGCCCTGTCGATGCCGGAAGGGAATTTTCGTGACATTTTCGTTATGATAACCTATACGATAGTTCTATTCTCCATTCTTGTGCAGGGCCTGACCATCGGGCCGTTCGTAAAACGTTTGCGGCAGGTGAAATGACTCATTTTTTCTATTAAAAACAGGCGCTCCGGCAATTTTTCACGCATTCTTTCTCGTAAATTTGCGCCATGATTTCGGTGAATGGAGTTACGGTGAGTTTCGGCGGTTTTACCCTGTACGATAACATTTCTTTCCTGATTAATCCCCGCGACCGTATTGGTCTGGCCGGGAAGAACGGTGCAGGAAAATCAACCCTGATGAAGATTATCGTCGGTGAGCAGAGTCCCACCAGCGGTGAAGTGGCCAAACCCAACGATTGTACGGTGGGCTACCTGAAGCAGGACATGGCCATGAGCCTGGGCAAAACGGTTTTCGATGAAACGTCGACCGCTTTTGCCGAACTGCGCAAACTGGAAAAACATATCGAATGGCTGGGTGAACAACTGACGGTCCGTACCGATTACGAGTCGGACGGCTACATGCAGCTCATCCAGCAACTCAACGATTCGAACGAACGCCTGCACATTCTCGACGGAGGCGAAGTGGAAGCGCAGATCGAGCGGACGCTGATGGGACTTGGCTTCGAACGTAAGGATTTTACGCGGCTCACCGATGAATTCAGCGGTGGCTGGCGGATGCGTATCGAGCTGGCGAAGCTGCTTTTGCAGAAACCGAACGTGCTGCTGCTGGACGAACCGACCAACCACCTGGATATCGAATCGATCCAGTGGCTGGAGGTTTTCCTGAAAGATTATTACGGTGCGGTGGTTATCGTATCGCACGATAAAGCGTTCCTGGATAACCTGACGACACGGACCATCGAGATTTCGCTGGGTAAAACCTACGATTATAAAGCGAACTATTCGCGTTACCTCGAACTGCGCAAGGAGCGCCGGGATACGCAGCTTGCTGCCGCGAAGAATCAGCAGCGGGTGATTGACAAAACAGAACAGCTAATCGATAAATACCGGGCCAAAGCGAACAAAGCCTCTTTCGCGCAGTCGCTGATCAAAAAGCTCGACCGGATGGATATCATCGAAGTGGATGACGAGGACAATACGACTATCCGTTTCCGTTTTCCGCCGGCCCCGCGTTCCGGGAAAGTGGTGGTGGAAGCGAAAGAAGCCAGCAAGGTGTACGACGGCAAAACCATTTTTTCGGATGTGGATTTCCAGGTGGAGCGCGAAGACCGCGTGGCTTTTGTGGGCCGGAACGGGGAAGGAAAATCGACCATGGTGCGCATGATTAACGGCGAACCCGCGACTGAAGGTTCGGTGGGTATTGGTTTCAGCGTGAGCGTGGGTTATTTTGCGCAGGACGATGCCGATATGCTCGATCCGGATAAAACCGTTTTCGAAATTGTGGACGAACTTGCTTTGGGCGATGTGCGGAAGCAGGTGCGGGGCATTCTCGGTTCGTTCCTTTTCAGCGGCGACGATGTGGACAAAAAAGTAAAAGTACTTTCGGGCGGAGAACGGACGCGGCTGGCTTTGTGCCGTTTGCTGCTGCACCCGCATAACCTGCTCGTGCTGGACGAACCCACGAACCACCTCGACATGCGCTCGAAAGAAGTGCTGAAGCAGGCGCTGATGAATTTCGACGGCACGCTGATCATCGTTTCGCACGACCGTGATTTCCTGCAGGGACTTACTTCGAAAGTATTTGAATTCCGCGGCGGAAATGTGAAACAGCATATCGGCGATATTTACGAATTCCTGCGTACGCGCAAAATCGAAAATTTCGCCGAACTCGAAATAAAGGATAAAGAGAAAAAACAGGCCGCCGCGGAAGCCAAAGCGGAAACGAGCAGCAAACAGGATTTCGACGATCGCAGGGAATACCGGGCTTTACAGAACCAGGTAACCAAATGCGAAGAAACGATCGCGAAGCTGGAAAAGGAGATCAAAACGTTTGATGAAAAGTTGCTCGACCCCGAGCAATACCAGCGTGTGGCAAATGATAAAGCCGGTTTTGCCGGCTACGAACAAAAAAAGAAAAAACTGGAAGAAGAAATGAAACGCTGGGAGGAATTACAGGAGAAGCTGGAGGAGGCAGGGAAGTAAATCTCCCGGTACTGCGTAAAAAACAGAGGCTGTCTTTAACCGGACAGCCTCTTTCTTTTTGTTTATGCAGCAAATTTATTTTGAAACGGCTGTTCCTTCGAATGTGATCCGCGGATCGGATACGGAAACCATTTCATTCAGTTCGTAAACATTTTTATATCCATACCCATACAGGTTGAGGTATGTGGGAACGTTGAGGGCGAGGGTGAGCGTGGTTTCAGTCACAGCTTCTCCATCCATTCGTGCGGGAGGGTTATACCCTTTCGTGGCAAAATACACCTGGTCGTTCTCGAAATTATTGTTGCAGTAAATCAGGATTTTGGTATCGGGCGAAGGCATGAGCTTTGCCAGGTTGAATTGCGTAAAGTCGGAAAAATTCAGGTGGATCGCGCCTTTCACGTGCTTCGCGTTGTACATGGAATCGGAACGGGTGTCGAGGATAATCACTTTTTCTTCCTTGCTCATAGCTAAAAATTTATCCAGGCTGACGAGGCGTTGTTCGCGGTGCGGTTTTACTTCCTCCGCCAGTTCCAGGTAAGAATCAAAATTGACGAAAGGCGTTGTCTCTGTTTTGAAAACCTGTGCCGGAATCGTCGCATCCATAAACGGGGAAACAGCCGTTCCTTCAAACCGGATTCTCGGATCATTGACGGAAACCAGGTCGGAAAGTTCGTACACGTTCGGGTATCCGTAACCGAGCAGGTTGATGTAGGTGGGAATATTCAGCGCGAGCGTGAGCGGCTTTTTTTCCTTTGGTTTTTCGGCTGCGGCTGTTTGCGGCTGTTTTCCCGGTGCGGCAGTTTTCGTTTGCTTCTTCAAAGACCCTGTTTCTACCGGTGCTACGGTAAAAACGGTCGGATTAATCAATATCGACGGCATGGATGCTTTGGTAGCAAAAAATGCCTGGGGCATTACCGCCGGCGACATCAACTGTTCAATGGAGAATCCTTCATCAAAATTATTGTTGCAATAGATCAGGATTCTGGTTTCCGGAGAAGGAATGATTTTGGCCAGGTTGCGTTGCGTGAAATCGGCGAAATTCAGGTGGATAGCGCCTTTCACGTGCTTGGCCTTGTACATTTCATCGGAACGGGTGTCGAGGATAATCACATCGGGCTCCTTGCTCATGAGCAGGAACGTGTCGAGATTTACAAGGCGCGGCTGGCGATGCTCTTTGGTGACTTTGGCCAGTTGTTCGTACGCATTATAATCGACCAGGGCGGGGGGCGGAGCCGGCTTGAAGTTTGTCTCCGGCGGAAGTTTCACCGGCACGGGCTGTGCGTATGCAGACAGGATAAGCCCGACAGAGGCTGAGAGCAGTAACGTGGCTTGTTTCATGTTTCGTGTTTTGGGTGTTGATTTGACCAGGTTTGATTGTGTGAACAAAAATCATTCATCCATTCGTGAAGCGCCGCAGAGTTTACGCAGAGAAACCCTATACTCAGCGGCAAGGGCAGGCGGGGAGGCTCAGCGTCTCTGTGCCTCTGCGGTGAATTTTCGAACCGTTTAAAAGGAGACACGACTGAATATTTCATACTGACGCACTGCCCTGCCGGTCCCTCTTTTTGCAGTTTTCAAATATTCGCCTACATTTGCGCCAATGAAACGGTTTTTCCATCTGCATCACCATGTTGTCTTTCCTGCGCGGTAAGCCGGTGGTGTATTGTATTCCTTGAACGAAAACCAAAACACAACATACAGGGCTTGCCGGAAACGGTAAGCCTTTTTTATTTGCATCGATCATGAGACTTAAAATCGCCATACAAAAATCCGGCCGCCTGTACGAAGATTCGATACGGCTGCTGAAAGAATGCGGGATCGGCATCGATAACGGGCTGAACAAACTGAAAGCGGAAGCCTATAATTTCCCGCTCGATATTTTTTTCCTGCGCGACGATGATATTCCGCAATACGTTGAAGACGGTGTTGCCGATATCGGCATTGTCGGGGAAAACGTACTCTGTGAAAAACGGAAGCAGGTGGAAATCGTCGACCGGCTCGGTTTCGGCAAGTGCCGTTTGTCCATCGCATTCCCAAAGGGCCGCGATTATAACGGCATCCAGGACCTGCAGGGACTTCGCATCGCCACGTCGTACGCCAACCTGCTTTCGGTTTTCCTCGGGGAAAATAAAATCAAAGCGGAAATTCACGAGATCAGCGGTTCCGTGGAAATCGCGCCGGGAATCGGGCTGGCTGACGCGATCTGCGACCTGGTGAGTTCGGGCAGTACGTTGTTTACGAACGGACTGAAGGAAGTGCGTGTTATTCTTCGCTCGGAAGCTTTGCTCGTGAGCGCGAAAAATCTTTCCGGCGAGCAGCGGAAAATCCTGGACAAACTGCTTTTCCGGATCAACGCGGTAAAAAAATCGAAGAACAACAAGTATGTCCTGCTCAACGCGCCGAATGAAAAGCTGGAGGAAATCATCCAGCTTATTCCCGGGATGAAAAGCCCGACCGTGCTGCCGCTGGCCGAGCCCGGCTGGAGTTCCGTTCATTCCGTACTGCGTGAAGATGATTTCTGGGAAATTATCGAACAATTGAAAGCGGCCGGTGCGCAAGGCATCCTGGTGGTGCCGATCGAAAAAATGATTGTCTGACAAAAACGAAACATGAACTACTCCGAATATCCTGATGCAGCCCGCTGGAACGAATTGCTCCGGCGACCGGTGAACGACCCGGAAGCGCTGGAGTCCCTGGTATGGCCGATCATGCAGGACGTGAAAGCCCGCGGTGACGAAGCGCTTGCCCTGTACTCGAAAAAATTCGACGGTACTTTGCCGCAGGTATTTTCTGCTGCTGACCAGGCGGAAATGATAAAAGAGATTCCCGCGGCATTGCGCGAAGCGATCGATACGGCGGCACGCAACATCCGTGTTTTTCATGAAGCTCAGCGCGAAAAGGTGACGGTGATCGAAACGACTCCCGGCGTGCGTTGTTACCGGAAGAGCGTGGCTATCGAGCGCGTAGGTCTTTACATCCCGGGCGGAACGGCGCCGCTTTTTTCCACCGTGCTCATGCTGGGCATACCGGCGCAGCTTGCGGGATGCAAAGAGATCGTGCTTTGCACGCCGCCTGCTGCCGGCGGAACGATACACCCGGCCATCGCATACGCTGCGCAGGTCTGCGGCATCAACCGGATTTTCGGCCTGGGCGGTGTGCAGGCGATAGCGGCGATGGCGTACGGAACGAAAACGATTCCGCAGGTCTATAAAATTTTCGGACCGGGAAACCAGTATGTAACCGCTGCGAAGCAGTTGCTGATGAAAGAAGGCATAGCGATCGACATGCCGGCGGGGCCTTCGGAACTTGCGGTTTATGCCGACGAAACGGCCGTGCCCGCTTTCGTCGCGGCCGATCTTCTTTCGCAGGCGGAGCACGGAGCCGACAGCCAGACGATTCTCGTTTCCGCTTCGGAAAAAGTATTGAAAGCGGTGATCGGTGAACTCGACCGCCAGTTGGAACTGCTGCCGCGTAAAGACATCGCCGGGAAAGCTTTGGAGAACAGCCGCGCCATACTGGTGAAAGATGAAACGACGGCGATGGATCTGCTGAATGCATACGCACCCGAGCATTTGATACTGGCCTGCGGGAATGCCGCTGCGCTGGCAGAAAAAGTGGTGAACGCCGGGTCCGTTTTTCTCGGGAACTGGTCGCCGGAGAGTGCGGGCGATTATGCCAGCGGAACCAATCATACGCTGCCTACCAGTGGTTTCGCGCGCGCATTCAGCGGCGTTTCGCTCGACAGTTTCGTGAAAAAAATCACATTCCAGGAAATCTCGCAAGAAGGTTTGAAAAATATCGGGAACGCCGTTGAAATCATGGCGGATGCCGAAGGCCTCCAGGCGCACCGGAATGCCGTAACCATCCGTTTGCAATACAACCCGTGAATTATGTTCGATCTGAATAACCTGTTAAGGGAAAATATCAGGAACCTGGTGCCGTATTCCTCGGCAAGAGACGAGTTCAAAGGACAGGCGTCCGTTTTCCTGGATGCGAACGAAAACAGTTTCGGTTCGCCGCTGGATGCGCAATACAACCGCTATCCCGACCCGATGCAGCAGAAACTGAAAGAGAAAATCAGCCGCATCAAAGGCGTGCCTCCGCAGCATATTTTTATCGGGAACGGCAGCGACGAAGCGATCGATATTTTGTTCCGTGCGTTCTGCAACCCGGGAAAAGACAATGTGATCCTGCTGCCGCCGACATACGGCATGTACGAGGTTTCAGCGCATATCAACGATGTTGCCGTGCGTAAAATTCCGCTGCTGGAAAATTTCCAAATGGATATTGATTCCATTTCCGAAGCGATCGATGAAAACACGAAACTGATCTTTATCTGTTCGCCAAATAACCCGACGGGAAATTCCATGGAACGCGAGGATATTGAAATCGTGCTGAATAATTTCGACGGTATCGTGGTGGTGGATGAAGCGTACATCAATTTCGCGAAGCAGAAAACGATGATCAGCGAACTGACGGAATACCCGAACCTGGTTATTCTTCAGACCTTGTCCAAAGCCTGGGGCCTGGCGGGTTTGCGCGTGGGTATGGCATTTGCTTCGGAAGAAGTGACCGGCGTTTTCAATAAGATCAAACCGCCGTATAATGTGAACGCGGTTTCGCAACAGCTTGCGCTTGATGCGCTGGAAAATGTCGGGCAGGTGAATGGCTGGATCCGCCGGACCGTGGAAGAGCGGGAACGGATGGTAAAAGCGCTCGCCGCACTTTCATTCGTGAAAAAAATATTTCCGTCGGATGCGAATTTCCTGCTGGTGCGCGTGGACGATGCGCCCGGTTTGTATCGTTATCTTGTGGAACAGGGCATCGTCGTCCGCGATCGCTCGAACGTTATTTTATGCGAAGGCTGTTTGCGGATCACGGTCGGAACCGAAGCGGAAAATACCGTGCTGATGGAAGCGTTGATGAAAAAATAACCGGAAGTCATGAAAAAGAAAATGCTGTTTATCGATCGCGACGGAACCCTGATCTGGGAGCCGCCGGATAATTTCCAGATCGATTCGTTTGAGAAATACCGTTTTGTGCCGGGCGTGCTGAAGTATCTCGCCAGGATTGCGGAAGAACTGGATTTCGAACTGGCGATGGTGACCAACCAGGACGGGCTTGGCACCGCTTCGTTCCCGGAAGATACGTTCTGGCCGATACAAAATCATATGATGCAAACGCTGGAAGGCGAAGGCATAAAATTCCGTTCCGTACATATCGACCGCAGTTTTGAACAGGAAGAAAAACCCACGCGCAAGCCGGGAACGGGCATGCTTACCGAATACCTGGACGGCAGGTACGATCTTGAAAACTCGTTCGTGATCGGCGACCGGATTACGGATGTGAAACTGGCGAAGAACCTTGGCGCCAAAGCGATCCTGATCAAAAACTATGATTCGCCCGCGGGCTGGGAAGACCGGATTGCGCTGGTTGCCGACGGGTGGAAAGCGATTTACGAATTCCTGAAACTGCCGCCACGGAAAGCAAGCGTGCAGCGGAAAACAAAAGAGACCGATATCCTGGTCGAACTTAATCTCGACGGAAACGGTAAATCATCGGTAAGCACGGGGCTCGGTTTTTTCGATCACATGCTTGATCAACTGGCGCGGCATGGGAATATCGATCTGCATGTAGAGGTGAAAGGCGACCTGCATATCGACGAGCATCACACGATTGAAGATACGGCGCTTGCGCTGGGTGAAGCTTTTCACAAAGCGCTGGGCGATAAGCTCGGGCTGGAGCGTTACGGTTTCGCGCTGCCGATGGACGATTGCCTGGCGCAGGTCGCGATTGATTTCGGCGGCCGGCCCTGGCTGGTGTGGGATGCGAAATTCACGCGTGAAAAAATCGGCGATATGCCGGCGGAAATGTTCCTGCATTTTTTCAAGTCATTTTCCGACACGGGAATGAGCACCATAAGATCGAAGCGATTTTCAAAGCCTGGGCCAAAGCCATCAAAGCCGCGCTGCAACGCGATCCGGGGAATATGCAGTTGCCGAGTACGAAAGGCGTTTTGTGAGTATCCTGCCGCGGAAACTTGCATAATTGAAAACTTTTCTATCTTTGCATCGTTCAACGAACTAAAATGAAAACGATTATCAACAAACATTGGTGGTGGCATACAGAAGCAAATCAGCTTGCTGGATGATGCCGCTTTGTTGTTGACGAACTATACATAGTACACGCGCAACGGGGTCTGCTGAAACAGCAGGCCCCGTTTTTTTATGAGGTCTCCCGAACGGCGAATTTCGTCGTTGGACTCCGGCCGAAAATGCTCATCTGCCCCAGGCAGACTCCGCTTTTCAGCCGTTCGTCCGCCTCGAACTTCTTGTTCCGGAGACCTCATCGTAAATATTTACACACTTGGTGTAACGGTAACATGACTGACTCCAAACCTGTTGATGCGGGTTCAAGTCCTGCAGTGTGTGCAAAAAGAAGAAAATGAAAAAGATTGAAATACAAATCCGCTGTAAAGAACTGCCTGCCGATACGGTAACGCCTGTGGGTATTTACCTCCGGCTTCGCGACCGTTTTCCCGGTTGCCTTTTGCTGGAAAGTTCGGATTCGCATGCGGCGCAGAACAGCTATTCGTTCATCTGCGTGAAACCGGTGGCCGGAATCCGGGTGGAGAAAACCGATAACGGATTTTCCCGGACGCTGAATTGCCCGGGTGAAGCCGCGCAAACTGCTTCCATTGAACGCGCTGAAATCCCGGGAACGCTGGATGAATATCTCCGTTCATTTGAACTGAAAGGTGAAGTCCCGGTGAAAGCGGCTGCAGGGTTGTTCGGGTTCACCAGCTACGATGCCGTGCAGGCTTTCGAAACGATCAGCCTGCGCGACAGGGAAACGAAAAGCAATTTGCCTTTACTTCGTTACGACCTGTTCCGTTACGTGATTGCGATCGATCATTTTTACGACCGGCTGTTTATTTGCGAGAACCTGTGCGACGGCGAAAACCCGGAGACGGAAGAAATAGAAACGCTGATCGGGAATAAAAATATCCCGGTATTTCCTTTTGCTTTGCAGGGTGAAGAAAGTTCCAACTTCACGGATGCCGAATACCTGGAACTGGTTGATAAAGCCCGCGCACATTGCCGCCGTGGCGATGTTTTCCAGCTGGTGTTTTCGCGCCGGTTCCGGCGCACCTTTACCGGCGACGAGTTCAATGTTTACCGGGCTTTGCGTTCCATCAATCCTTCGCCTTACCTTTTTTATTTCGATTACGGCAGTTACAAAATTTTCGGTTCGTCGCCCGAAGCGCAGTTGCAGATCGACGGCGGAAAAGCGATCATTCACCCGATTGCAGGTACATTCCGCAGGACAGGAAACGAGCAGGCCGATCGTGCACTGGCGGAAAAATTGCTGCTCGATCCGAAGGAGAACGCCGAACACGTGATGCTGGTCGATCTGGCCCGGAACGACCTGAGCCGTCATTCAAATGAAGTACAGGTAGATTCATTCCGTGAAATTCAATATTACTCGCACGTGATCCATCTTGTTTCTAAAGTGAGCGGCAAGTTGGAAAACAGCGATCGGCCTTTCCGCCTGCTGGCCGATACGTTTCCGGCAGGAACACTCACCGGCGCGCCGAAATACAAAGCGATGGAACTGGCAGACCGGTACGAAAACGTGTCGCGTTCTTTTTACGGAGGCTGCATCGGTTTCGCGGGCTTCGGGGGCGATTTTAATCACGCGATCGTGATCCGTTCGTTCCTGAGCGAACAGAATACGCTGACTTACCAGGCTGGTGCGGGAATTGTGGCGCAGTCGGAACCGCAATCGGAACTGATGGAAGTAAGCCATAAGCTGAACGCACTGCGCGCCGCTCTGGATAAGGCTCCGCGACTTTTTGCAAATGCAAAAGCCGAAAAATATATCGTTCAACCACAATAACCTTATGAAACGAATACTCGTTTTCGACAATTACGATTCGTTTACCTACAACCTGGTTCACCTGGTTGAAAAAGTAAGCGATGTGAAAGCCGACGTTTACCGTAACGACCGCATCACGCTGGATGCAGTGGATCAGTACGACAAGATCATTCTTTCGCCGGGCCCGGGAATTCCTTCGGAAGCAGGTTTGCTTCTCCCGCTCATCAGGCAGTACGCTTCGAAAAAAAGCATATTCGGCGTTTGTCTCGGTCACCAGGCCATCGCCGAGGTGTTCGGAGGAAAACTCGTGAACATGAAAACGGTTTTTCATGGCGTGGCGACACCGGTTTTCGTGGAAAAAAACGCAGGTTATCTCTTTGATGGTTTGCCCGAAACATTTTCCGCAGGCCGTTATCATTCCTGGATTGTCGAAAATGAACAGTTCCCTGCCGAGCTGGATATTACCGCACGCGACGAAACCGGGCGTATCATGGCGCTGCGGCACAGGCAGTACGATGTAACGGGCGTGCAGTTTCACCCGGAGTCGATCCTGACGGAACACGGCGAAAAACTGTTGAAAAATTTTATAGAACACTAACCGATGAAAACGATATTGAACCGGCTTTTCGATCACAAGCACCTCGACCGCGAAACGGCACGGGAAGTGCTTGTGAATTTATCGCAGGGCCGGTACAACGAAAGTGAAATGGCGGCGTTCCTGACGGTTTACCTCATGCGCAGCATCACGCCGGATGAACTCACCGGTTTCCGGGATGCCCTGCTGGAACTTTGTGTTCCTGTAGATCTTTCGGCGTACAATACGATCGATCTTTGCGGAACGGGCGGTGATGCGAAAAATACGTTCAATATTTCCACGCTGGCCGTTTTTGTGGTGGCCGGGGCGGGCGGATATGTCGCCAAGCACGGAAACTACGGCGTTTCTTCTGCGAGCGGGTCATCCAACGTGATGGAATATTTCGGCTACCGTTTTCACAACGATGAAAAAAAGCTGCAGCACGAAATCGAATCGGGCGGAGTTTGTTTTCTGCACGCGCCTTTGTTTCATCCCGCGCTGAAGAACGTAGCCCCGGTAAGGCACCGGCTCGGCGTGAAAACATTTTTCAATATGCTTGGCCCGATGGTCAATCCCGCCCGGCCGAAGAACCAGCTGGCCGGCGTGTTCAGCCTGGAGCTTGCGCGGCTTTATAATTACCAGTACCAGCAATCGGGGAAAAATTTCGTGATCGTGCATAGTCTCGACGGGTATGATGAAATTTCGCTCACCGGTCCCGCGAAAGTGATCCGTAATTCCGGCGAGTCGCTTATGCAGCCCGAAGACTTCCGATCGGAGAAGATCAGGCAGGTCGATTTATACGGCGGAAGCACGGTTGAATCCGCTGCCGCTGTTTTTGATGGGGTGCTCAGCGGCAAAGGCACTGTTCCGCAAAACAAGGCGGTTATTGCCAATGCCGCGCTGGCGCTTCAGTGTGCCGGTGTGCACGTTTCATTCGGCGACTGTCTTTCCGCCGCCGAAGAATCTCTCGCATCCGGCAGGGCAAAAGAAAAATTTAAAAAACTCATTTCCGTCAATGCATCATGATATGACTATCCTGGAAGAAATTATCGCGCACAAAAAAAACGAACTGGAAGAACGCCGTTCGCTTTACCCGGTGAAACTGCTCGAACGCAGCGTATTCTTTGAAACGAAACCGGTTTCGCTTCGCCATTACCTCGGCCGGGAGGACCTGGGCGGAATTATCGCGGAGTTCAAACGCCGCTCTCCTTCCAAAGGCATGATCAATGAATACGCGTCCGTGGAAAAAACGACGATCGGGTACATGCAGGCCGGCGCCGCCGCGCTTTCGGTACTTACGGATACCCGGTTTTTCGGCGGCGCTTCCCGCGACCTGGAAATTGCGCGAAAGTTCAATTACTGCCCCATCCTGCGTAAGGATTTCATCATCGACGAATACCAGGTGATTGAAACGAAGTCAATCGGGGCGGATGTGGTGCTGCTGATCGCGGAAGTGCTGACTGCGGCGGAAATCAATAAACTCGCTGCGCTCGCCGCTTCGCTGGGCCTGGAAGTTTTACTCGAACTGCACAACGAAGACCAGCTCGATAAAATCAGCCCCGATGTTCACCTGCTCGGGATCAACAACCGCGACCTGCATTCGTTCCAGGTCAACTTCGAGCGTTCGATAGAAATTGCGCAGAAGATTCCGCCGGCATTGGTTAAAATTGCGGAAAGCGGGATCGATTCTCCCGCGGCGATCGAAAAACTGCGGCAAAACGGGTTCAGCGGTTTTCTTATCGGGGAGTCGTTCATGAAGACTGCGAATCCCGGCAAGACCTGCGCCCGGTTTGCCAGTTCCATTCAGAAGTCGAACAGTAAAAAAGCGGGAGTATGAAAATCAAAATATGCGGTTTGCGTGAAACGGATGATATTCTGTCGCTGGGCGGTGCGGGCGCGGATTACCTTGGTTTTATTTTTTTCCAGGGATCGCCGCGCTGCGCTGCGTACACGCTCGATGCGGAAATACTGAAACTGCTGCCGAGAACGATCAGAAAAACCGGCGTTTTCGTTGACGCATCCGCAGAAGAGATCCTTGAAACAGCCGAACAGTATGGCCTTGATGCCATCCAGCTTCACGGGGAGGAAACGCCGGAATTCTGTGCAGCGCTTCGCGAACGTTTCCGGGTGATCAAAGCATTCCGCATCGGTGAGGATTTTGATTTTGACGGGCAAACATCGCCGTATCTCGAAAGCTGCGATCTTTTTCTTTTTGATGCTGCCGGCAGTAATCCCGGCGGAAACGGGTTGCGCTACAACTGGGATATGCTGATGCAGTACACGAATTACCTCCCGTTTTTCGTGAGCGGCGGAATTGCCGCGCATCATGCCGCCGACCTGCTCCGGTTGGAACACCCGCAACTCTATGGATGCGATATCAACAGCCGTTTTGAAATTTATCCCGGGAAAAAAAATGTAGAGCATATCAAACGTTTTATACGCTCGGTAAAACCATCTGCTTATGAATTACCAGGTTTCTGAAAAAGGATTTTATGGTGAGTTCGGCGGAGCATTTATTCCTGAAATGCTTTACCCGAACGTGGAAGAGTTGCGCAGCCGCTACCTGGAGATTATGGCTGAGCCTGCTTTCCGCGAAGCGTTTCACCATTTGCTGAAACATTATGTCGGCAGACCTTCGCCGTTATATGAAGCGAAACGATTGTCGCAGCAATATGGTGCGCGGATTTTCCTGAAGCGGGAAGATCTGAATCATACCGGCGCGCATAAAATCAACAATACCATCGGGCAGATCCTTGTCGCGCAGCGTCTCGGGAAAAAAAGAATCATTGCCGAAACCGGCGCAGGCCAGCACGGCGTGGCGACAGCAACGGTATGTGCGCTGATGGGCCTGGAGTGTATCGTGTACATGGGCGAGGTGGATATTCAGCGCCAGGCTCCGAACGTGGCGCGGATGAAAATGCTCGGTGCAAAAGTCGTCCCCGCATGTTCCGGCAGTAAAACGCTGAAAGACGCAACCAACGAAGCGATCCGCGACTGGATCAATAATCCCGGGAACACGCATTACATTATCGGTTCGGTTGTCGGGCCGCATCCTTACCCGGACATGGTGGCGCGTTTCCAGAGTATCATCAGCGAAGAGATCCGCGTGCAGTTGAAAGAACAAACCGGGTCGGAACTTCCGGATTATGTAATCGCCTGCGTCGGCGGAGGAAGCAATGCGGCGGGTGCGTTTTATCATTTCCTGGATGATGAAAAAGTGAAACTCGTTGCCGTTGAAGCTGCCGGGAAAGGAATCGGTTCCGGTTTTTCCGCTGCGACGACCACGCTGGGAAAACCGGGTATTATTCACGGCAGTAAAACGCTGCTTATGCAAACGGAAGACGGGCAGATCATTGAGCCGCACAGTATTTCCGCGGGACTGGATTACCCGGGCATCGGGCCGGTGCATGCGCATCTTTTTGAATCGGGAAGAGGGATTTTTCTTTCCGCTACCGACGAAGCCGCTTTGCGGGCGGGATTCCTGCTCACGCGTCTCGAAGGAATTATTCCTGCACTGGAAAGCGCACATGCGCTGGCTGCGCTGGACCAGCTGCAATTTAAAAAAGAGGATACCGTCGTGCTCAATCTCTCCGGCCGCGGTGATAAAGACCTGGAGACTTACATGAAATACCTGCCGTCATGAAAAACAGGATCGACTTGTTGTTTGAAAAAAAGCATGCGGAAATCCTGTCCGTTTATTTTACCGCGGGATTTCCCGAACGCGATGATACGCTTCCTTTGCTGGAACTGCTCGAGGCGGGCGGAGCGGATATGGTGGAAATCGGGATTCCGTTTTCCGATCCGCTGGCCGACGGACCTGTTATCCAGCAAAGCAGCAGTGCGGCGCTGAAGAACGGGATGAGTATGCGGCTGCTTTTCAGCCAGCTTCGCGATGTGCGGAAAAAAATATCCATGCCATTGATCCTGATGGGTTATCTCAACCCGGTATTGCAGTTCGGGATGGAAAATTTTTGCCGCTCCTGCCGGGAATCCGGGATCGACGGGGTGATCCTGCCCGATCTTCCGCCGGATATGTTTGAGGAAGAATACAAGGAGATGTTTGCGGAATACGGTCTGCACATTATTTTTTTAATCACTCCGCAAACATCGGAAGAACGGGTGCGCAGGATCGACGACCTGTCCGGCGGATTCGTTTACCTCGTTTCCGATTCGGCGACTACCGGTTCACGGAATTCGTTTTCGGAAAAACAGCAAATTTATTTCGAACGTATCCGTGCGATGAAATTGCGTAATCCTTCGCTCATCGGTTTCGGTATTCATAACCGGGAAACGTTTACCCGGGCCTGCGGCTTTGCCTCCGGGGCCATTGTGGGCAGTGCGTTTATCCGCAGCCTGGCGGAAAACAAGGACATCATGCAGGCGGTTCAATCTTTTGTTCAATCCGTCAAAAAAGAAAATCATGATCATTCAGTTGCGTGACGCGCTTTCCGAAAATATACTGGAACAGGTACATGCCGAAGTGCGGGCTATCGGGTACCAGGTGAACGAAGTCAGCACCAACGGCGGCCGTTACTTTGTCTGCGTCGGGAAAAAGGAATTCGATATCCGCCGCATCGGGAACCTGCCGGGAGTAAAAGATGTGCACCGGGTAACGGATGTGAACAAACTGGCTTCGCGCCAGTGGAAAGTAAAAGATACCGTTATCGATCTCGGTGACGGCGTGCAGGTGGGCCGCGGTTCACTCGCCGTAATGGCCGGTCCCTGTTCGATTGAAAGCGAAGAGCAGGTAGAACGTACGGTGGAATTTCTCGTCGCGAACGATGTGCGCATCATGCGGGGCGGTGTTTTCAAACCGCGCAGCTCGCCGTATTCTTTTCGCGGGATCGGTATCGAAGGACTGAAGATGTTTTCCAGGCGCTGCCGTGAACACGGGATCAAAATCGTGACGGAAGTGATGCAGGTAGCGCAGGTGGCGGAGATGTATGATTACGTGGACGTGTTCCAGGTGGGCGCGCGGAATTCGCAAAACTTCAACCTGCTGGACGAACTCGGCAAATGCGGGAAGCCTGTTTTACTCAAGCGCGGCATGTCGGGAACGATCGAAGAACTGCTCGCTTCCGCCGAATATGTTTTTTCGAACGGGAACGAAAAGATCATGCTTTGCGAAAGAGGCATCCGTACCTACGAACGGGAATACCGCAATACGCTTGACCTGAACGCGGTGCCGATTCTCCGCGAAAAATCACATTTGCCCGTCATCGTCGATCCTTCGCACGGCATCGGTTTGCGCGAGCATGTGGAGCCGATGGCCCTCGCGGCCGTGATGTCGGGAGCGGACGGTGTGATCATGGAAGTGCACCAGTTCCCGGAAAAAGCATTTTCAGACGGGCAGCAAACACTTAGTTTTGACGAAGCATCCGGGGTGTTCCGGAAAATGCGCGCAGCATATAACCTGCTGCAGCAAATGAACTGAGATGAATACGGTTATTATAAAATACAACGCAGGCAATATCCGCTCCGTGCTTTTTGCGCTTGAACGGCTGGGCGTGGAAGCGGAAGTGACCGACGACCCGGAAAAGATCCGGCATGCTTCGCACGTTATTTTTCCCGGCGTGGGCGAGGCTTCGTCGGCAATGCGTTACCTGCATGAACACGGCCTTGCCGAAGTGATCCGCAAATTAAAGCAGCCTGTGCTCGGTATTTGCCTCGGTATGCAATTGCTTTGCGATTCATCGGAAGAAGGTGAGACAGCCTGCCTCGGAATTTTTCCGCAGCGTGTCCTGAAATTCCGCAATGAAGAAAATAAAGAACGCCGGAAAATTCCGCAGATGGGCTGGAACACGATAGCGGGACTGAAAGGACCCTTGTTCGAAGGCCTGGATGAAAACGAATACGTTTACTTTGTGCATGGTTATTATGCGGAATTGTCGGCATATACAACGGCGCAGACCAATTTTATTCTCGGGTACAGCGCCGCTTTGCAAAAGGATAATTTTTACGCCGTCCAGTTTCACCCGGAGAAAAGCGGTGCGGCAGGGGAACGGATACTTCGGAATTTTCTGCGGATATGAGCACGGCAAGAGCAGCGCGTTTTGATTTTATTCCCGCGATCGACCTGATCGGGGGCAAGTGTGTACGTCTTACGCAGGGCGATTATGCGCAAAAAACGGTTTACCATGATGATCCCGTTACGGTTGCGAAACAATTCGAGTCCGCCGGTGTGAAACGCCTGCACCTGGTTGATCTCGACGGTGCGAAAGCGGGAAAAGTGATCAATCAATCCGTCCTGGAAAAAATTGCCGCGGCAACCGAACTGGAAATCGATTTCGGCGGGGCCTCGCTGGTAACCGTAGGCAGCATCGCCGCCAAAGATCCGGAACTTGTGAAAAGCTGGCTGAACATTTACGGTGCAGCACGGTTCTTTCTCGGCGCCGATGCCCGGGATGAAAAAATAGCGGTTCACGGCTGGCTGGAACAAACGGATATTTTCGTTTTTGATTTTGTTCGTGACTATGCTGCCGCCGGGCTGAAAAATGTTTTTTGCACGGACATCAGCAAAGACGGGATGATGCAGGGACCTTCAGGCGAGTTGTATAAAATGCTGTTGAAACGTTGCCCGGGAATTTTGCTGACGGCCAGCGGCGGAATTCGTAATATGCAGGATGTTGCCGGACTTATCCAGATCGGTTGCTCCGGCGCTATCGTGGGAAAAGCGATTTACGAAGGACAGATCACGCTGAAAGAAATCGAATTGTTCCACGCAGGTAAAACCACTCACTGACATGCTTGCGAAGCGAATCATTCCCTGCCTGGATGTGAAGGACGGCAAAACCGTCAAAGGGATTAATTTTGAAAACATCACGGATGTCGGCGATCCCGTTGCCCTTGCCGCTTTGTATGCTGCGCAGGGTGCGGATGAACTGGTTTTCCTGGATATTACGGCAACGCATGAAAAGCGCAAAACGATGACCGAACTTGTGCGTCGCGTAGCGCATCAAGTGAATATCCCGTTTACTGTCGGCGGCGGTATCGGCAGTGAAGAAGACGTAGCGGCTTTGCTGGACAACGGGGCGGATAAAATTTCCGTAAACACGGCCGCTTTCCGCGACCCGGGACTGATCGGAAAGCTCGCGCGATCTTTCGGAAGCCAGTGCGTGGTCCTCGCCGTAGATACCAAAATGGAAAACGGCGAATGGTATGTTTACCTGAACGGCGGCCGGCAGGCTACAAATGCCCGGACGCTCGATTGGGTGAAACAGGCCGTGGATCTCGGTGCGGGTGAAATCCTGCTTACGTCGATGAATAACGACGGAACGAAAAACGGTTTCGCGCTCGGCATTACGCGCGCTGTTTCGGAAGCAGTGCATGTTCCGGTGATCGCTTCGGGCGGAGCAGGAACGGTGCAGCATTTTATCGATGCGTTTAAAGAAGGAAAGGCCGACGCCGCGCTTGCCGCCAGCATTTTTCATTACAAAGAGATACCAATTCCCGAATTAAAAAAACAAATCCGCGCAGCCGGAATAGTTGTGCGCTAAACGATTTTTATGCAACCCGATTTTACAAAATCACCCGACCAGCTTGTGCCTGCCATCATACAGGACAGCCGTACGGGCAAAGTTCTTATGCTCGGCTATATGAATGCCGAAGCGTTTCGGAAAACGCAGGAAGAAAAACGCGTCAGTTTTTTCAGCCGCTCGAAAAAAAGAATCTGGACCAAGGGCGAAGAATCCGGAAATTTTCTCGCTGTGGATGAGATCAAACTGGATTGTGACCAGGATACTTTGCTTATCCGCGTTACGCCGGCCGGTCCCGTTTGCCATACCGGTTCCGATACCTGCTGGCAGGAGCCGAACAGGGGGAACGATTTCCTGGCTAAGCTGGAAGCGATTATCCGCGAAAGAAAAAACAATCCTGCCGACAATTCCTATACCTCGTCTCTTTTTAAAAAAGGCATCAACAAAGTAGCACAGAAAGTAGGCGAAGAAGCCGTTGAGCTGGTAATCGAAGCGAAGGATTCGAATGCAGATCTGTTTAAAAATGAAGCGGCGGATTTACTGTATCATTATCTCGTACTGCTTGCTGCGAAGGATTTTTCGCTGGGGGAGATAGTGAGTGTGCTGGAGGAGAGGCATGGGGAAAGTCTGTAGTCCGGGGACTCACCCCCCGGCCCCCTCTCTCCGACGTTGTAAGTTTTGCATAAACAAAAGCCGAATTTGCGACAACATCGCAAAGAGGTTAACACTTGCGTCTTTGACGCAAGTGTTAAAGTAGTACGACACCCCCTCTTTGCGGGTTGGTGATGTAAAAACAAAGTTTTGGAAAAGGCATAAAACCAACCCGGAGAGAGGGGACCGGGGGGTGAGTCCCCGGAATACTTACTCCATCTTCTTCTCCGAGCTCAGTTGCCCGAGTGAAAATTCCTGGACCAGGATAAGTTTTCCTTTCTCATCGTACGATTTCCAGGTGCCTTCTTTCAGGTAATTGTCCAGTTCTTTGTGAAAAACGATGATGCCTTCTTCCTGCACCTGCCCGTTTTCATGATATTCTTTGGCAGTGTATTTCTTCTTTTTTTCGTCCACGAGTTCCGTTACACTTTGGGGTTGCCCGTTTTCGTAGAAAAATTTACGCACGATGAGGTGATCGTTTTTTTTGGCGTTCTCTTCGTAGAACTCCATATTGCCGTTGGCGTAATACTCGGTGGTTTTATTGGCTTCACCCTCATAATAGAGAATGTCGGACCGTGTTTTCCCGTTCTCGTAAAAAAGCGTCATCTGGTGTGAAGCAAAGGTGAGCATCCTGAAAAAACGTTCAACCTGACCGCTTTCGTAGAAGTTTTTGTACGTGCGAAGCTGGCCCTCGACATAATACCCGTGATGCAGCATTTTCCCGCTTTCGTAAAAATCGTCGATCCAGTCCACGCAGGCGTAACCTTTGATCGTGTGTCGCACGGAATCGCCGCCGAGTGCGTTGTTCAGCTTCTCGTACATTTTGATTCCTTCGGTCGAGTCGAGGACTTCCTTCTGGGTATAGGTTTTCGGGCGCGGGATCTGTTTATCGATCTGCGCCGATGCTGTCGGGGGCAGCATGAATACCAGGATGCAAACAGCCAGGGAAAAACCAACTGAATGACGCTTATTCATGCCTGAGAGAATTATAATCCGTTTAATGTATTCCTTTGGCGGCTAAGTAACGTTCCGCATCCAGCGCGCCCATGCAACCGCTTCCGGCTGCGGTAACGGCCTGCCTGTACACTTTATCCTGCGCATCACCGACGGCAAAAACGCCTTCAATGTTTGTTTTGCTGGTTCCGGGTACGGCTTTGATGTAACCTGTTTCATCCATATCCAGCCAGCCTTTGAAAATATCGGTATTCGGTTTATGCCCGATAGCGACGAAGAAACCGTAGGCGTCCAGCTTTCGTTCTTCGCCGGTTTTGTTATTCACCACGAGTACGCCGTTCACACCGCTGTCGTCGCCGAGCACTTCTTTGGTATCGGTGTTCCAGAGGATCTCGATATTCGGTGTATTCTTCACGCGGTGAACCATGGCTTTGGAGGCGCGCATTTCGTCGCGGCGGATAAGCATGTACACTTTTTTGCAAAGCTTGGCGAGGTAAGTCGCTTCTTCAGCGGCGGTATCACCGGCGCCGACGATAACTACGTCGCGACCGCGGTAAAAGTTACCGTCGCAGACCGCGCAGGCGGAAACGCCGCCGATGTTCCGGTACTTCAGTTCCGATTCCAGGCCGAGCCATTTGGCCGAAGCGCCTGTCGCGATAATGACGGTATCGGCGTGAATTTCTTTCGAATCGTCGATCCATACTTTATGTACGGGTCCGGTGAAATCGACTTTGGTTGCCATGCCCTGGCGGACATCGGTACCGAACCGTTTCGCCTGTTCGAGGAAATCCTCCATCATTTTCTGCCCGTGTACGCCTTTCGGATAACCGGGATAATTTTCGACGTCGGTCGTCAGCATCAGCTGGCCGCCCATCAGGTCACCGGCATACATTACCGGTTTCATATCGGCACGTGCGGCGTAAACGGCGGCTGTATATCCTGCAGGGCCCGATCCGATGATCAGGCAACTCATGTGTTCAATTTCGTTGCTCATAAACTATTCCTTTTAGCAGGAATCACTTTCAAATCGGGGACAAAATTACGGAAAAAGGAGGGAAAAACAGCCTAACCGCGCGGAATGGTATGCCCGGCGATAGCTGCGGCGAATACCAGCGCCATTTTGACTTCTGCGGGTGCGCTGATGTCATCCGTGATGCGCCATTCCTTCCAGGCATCGTCGCCGCTCCACATCGTTTTGATGTTGAACGAACCGCCGTCGGTACAACGCCATTCTTTCCAGGCGTCATCGCCGCTCCACATGGTTTTGACCGTATATGTTTTGCTGCCGTCGGTGATGCGCCATTCTTTCCAGGCGTCGGCCCCGCTCATGGTTTTAATCGTGCCCGAAGAACCACTTACGCTGTATTTCCATTCCTTCCAGGCATCTGCGCCGCTCCACACCGTTTTCAGCGATCCGCGCTGATCGTTAACCGTTACGGTCCATTCTTTCCAGGCATCCGTGCCGCTCCACATCGTTTTGAGGTTCGTGAATTTGGGTGACGGGCTGAGTTTGGCGAACTGGGCGGCACTTACGTCGAGCAGGAAATTGCTGCGGCAGATTTCTTTGCCTCTTTTGCCTTTTTCGGATTGCTGCACGTAATAAACAAGTTCAACGGTATTCTCGCCTTGCTTCAGCAAACCGGCCATCGCCTGGATATATCCTTTTTTCGTCCCCGCACTTACTTCAGCCGCTGTGGGCGAAATGGTTTCGAGGAATGTCGTCCACGTTTTATCGAATTTCGAAGAGAAAGGGCCGATCTTTTCGCCGTTGAGTTTGATCTCGAAGGAGTACCATGTATCGCCGCTGAAATCCCAGCCCATCGCGAAATATTCCCGGTTGAGTCCTTTCGCGAAATACACGCGGCCGTAGATCGGATCACCGTAATTAAAGTGGGTTTTGAAATCCGCGGTATTCTCTTTCTGGAATTCGATCTTGCTGGATGAAAAAGCGACTTTGCCGGCGTAGGCTTTATGTACTTCGCTGCTCAGGCCTTCGTCTGTGGGTTCGGTTTGTGCGAGGGCCGGCGATGCGGCAAGCAGGAACAGGAAAACGGATTGAAGCAGTTTCATGGATTTAGCGATTTAATGAGGAACCAATATAGTGATTTTCGATTTGCGATTTCCGATTGACCCGCAAGGCCATCGCACCTGTTACATCGAAATTGTGAGCAGGTGGTGGGTCAGTTGGAAATCGCCAATCGCCAATCGAAAATCATTGTGCTACCAGCGTATCCAGCGCTGCGCCGTAGCCGCACCATACGCCGAGTCCGTTGACGATATTGCTTTTGATCACGCCTGGCGCAGCAAACGGATTTCCGTTGTTGCTTACTTCGATTTCATAGGTGCGGAAAAAATCCACTTCTTTCTGGCCGATGGAGCAGAATTTCACCACGATGGTATCGCCCAGTTTGAAGTAATTACGTTCCGCGTTATTGTCGTCGGGCGCCGAAGATCCCGGGAGGCTGCCGCGCGTGTATGCGAAATCGAAACTTTTTCCGTCGATGAATTTGTCGTCGAATGCGGAGCCGAAAGGCGGAACAAAAACATCGTCTTTATGCAGGCGTTTCGCAAACCAGCGGTAACCGTTTCCAAGCCCGGCCGGATCGCTCATGTGCGCCCAGACGAAACCGAGACTGTCCTGGTTGCTGGGCTCGGGTTCAACGAGAAACCAGAGGCTGTCGAGCGGGAGCGGTGTGGGAATGGTTGTGGTGGAAGTCGCCGATTTCCCGTCGGGTGTAGTTACCGAAAGCGTGTACGTTCTTCCCACCTGGCCGATCACGTTGCTTCCTTTATAAACGAGCGGAATAATATAATTCGGATCGAAAGTCAGCACCAGCGTATCGGTGGTTGTGCCGTCGGAAACGATCACGGTCGCATTGGTGACAATATTATTGGCCAGCGTGGTGGAATCGACCGGGTCGAAATAACCGACGCTTTTCGAAATGATGACCCAGGGAATTCCGCCGGGCTCGATGCCGCCTTCGATCACTAATTTCGGGTTCGCCTCCGGCAGGTCAACGGTAATATCCTTGGTACAGCCCGCCAGCATGGCGAACAAAGGAAGCAGGTATATGATCTTTTTCATGCGCATCAGAATTTAAAGTTCCAGGTAACGGAAGGCAAAATCGGGAAAAGCGAAACCTGCTTGGCGGTGATGGTCAGGTTGCCTTCCTGTATGCTTCCTTTGTTTGCGAAATAAATGAAGTACGGATTTTTGCGGTTGTACGCGTTGTACACGGCGAAATTCCAGCTGCTGTTGAATTTTTTCCGCGGCTTGCATTTCCAGGTGGCGGATAAATCGAGGCGGTGATATGCGGCCATGCGGTAGCTGTTGCGGTCGCCGTACACGTTTATGATATTGCCTTCGATGACGTAACGTTCAACCGGGATCGTGATCGCGTTGCCTGTTCCGTAAACAAAAACCGAGCTGAACGACCAGCGTTCGCTGAGTTCGTAAATCACCACCAGCGATCCGTCGTGGCGGCGATCGTAGCGCGCGTAAAAATCCGTATCAAGAATATCCGGGAAATTGCGCGTAGTCCATGAAAGCGTGTAGCCGATCCAGCCGTTGAGTTTGCCGGTACGTTTCTTGAAGAAAAATTCCGCACCGTACGATTCACCGGTTCCGAACACGAAATTGTTATCGGTATTGTTGTTGATATTGTCTTCCGGCAAAGCACCCGGCGCGAATTCCACCTGGTTGTCCATATGCTTGTAATACACTTCGACGGATGTTTCGAACATGTCTTTGCGGAAATTGCGGAAATACCCTGCGGCGTACTGCTGGCCGAGCTGCGGCTTGACCACATCGGAACAGGGCACCCAGATATCGGTGGGCAAAGCGATGGGGGACAAGGTAGCGAGATGTACGTACTGTGAATTCTGCGTGAAGGAGGCTTTGACGGAAGAATGTTCGTCGATCATGAAACGTACGCTGAAACGCGGCTCCAGCCCGAGGTAATCTTTTACTTTCTCGTTCCGTCCGTAGCTGATCGTATCCGTTGTCCGACCCGTAACATCTTTGATATACCGGTCGAACGGTCCGACCTGCATGAAATACGACACGCGGAAACCGGGCGAAATACGCCAGCGTTCATTGAGGTCCCACTCGTCGTTTATATACACACCGGCTTCGTGCGCATATTGTTTTTTCAAACCGCCGAGATCGAATTCCACTTCACCCGCTTTTGCCGAAACATTATTCGGCGTAAAAATGTGGAAAGTGTAATTCGCGCCGTATTTGACGTTATGCTTGTAATTCGGGTACCAGGAAAAATCCACTTTCCCGTTGAAATCGCGGATGCCGGAAAAAAGTTTGAATTCAAAACCTTCCTGCCCGGCCTGGAATTCGAATTTGTAATCGCTGAAAACCAGCGTGCTGTTCATGAACAGTTTCTGGTTGAAGAGGTGATTCCAGCGCAGCGACCCCGTGGCATTTCCCCAGGGAATGCGCACGGTGAAGTCGTCATCCTTATTATTATAAGAGAAAACATCCCGCCCGAAATACCCGCTCATGAAAAGCCGGTCCTTATCCGAAATGCGGTAATTCAGTTTCGTATTCAGGTCGTAGAAATAATATCCCGAACCTTTAAACGGCGAAGTATCTTTTACAAAAGGCTCCATCAGCACGTCGATATACGTGCGGCGACCGGAAAGAATAAAAGAGGATGTATCTTTTTTGATCGGTCCCTGTACGGTAAGTCTTGATGAAATCACGCCGAGCCCGCCTTCCACGTCGTACTCTTTGCTGTTGCCTTCCTTCATGGTAATGTCCAGCACGCTCGAAAGTCTTCCGCCGTATTGCGCAGGCATTCCGCCTTTGATCAGGTTGAGTCCCTTCACCGCATCGCCGTTGAAAACGGAGAAGAATCCGAAAAGATGCGCGGCATTGTACACCACCGCTTCATCGAGCAGGATCAGGTTCTGGTCGGGACCACCGCCGCGGACATAAAAACCGGAATTGCCGTCGCCCGCGCCTTTCACACCGGGCAGCAGCTGGATCGTTTTCAGCACATCCACTTCGCCCATGAACTGCGGGATTTCCTTGATCTGCTCGATGTCGAGCTTAGCGGAACTCATCTGCGCATCCTTCACGTTCACGTCGGTACGGTCACCGGTGATTTCCACTTCTTTTATTTCCACCGCTTTTACTTTAAGCGACACGTTGATCCGCTGATCTTTGTCGAGTACGATATGTTGTTTGAATTCTTCCATCCCGAGATACGAAATCACCATATCGTATTCGCCTTTGGCTACCGTGAGCGAATAGAATCCGTAAGCATTGGTGGTCGTTCCTTTAAAGGGTTCGCGCAGGGTTACGCTGGCGCCGATGAGAAATTCGCCGGTGGCATCTTCTTTCGCGTAACCGCTGATCGTGAATTTTTGTTCCTGTCCGAAAGCAGCGGAGAACTGCAGCAGGAAAAAGAGGTTGAGAAAAATGCGATACATACTTTAACGTGTTGTTCTTTAAATAATTCCGAAACTGATGCGGTATGGGATTACAAAACTACGGAAACTTTTTTTGGTAAAAATGTTTCCTTTGATTCACAATCCAGCCCCTTTGTTGGCTGAGAAACGAAAATCTATATCTTTGCCATCCGCTAAATCAACAAGTAAAGCGGGTAAAAGTTCGGGGTGCAGCGCTCCCGATAGCAATCGGGATGGCCAGCACATCAGAACTGAATTCAGTCAGCTTTCTTCGGAAAGTAAAATCGGGGTGTAGCGCAGTTGGCTAGCGCATCAGCATGGGGTGCTGAGGGTCGTGGGTTCGAGTCCCGCTACCCCGACGGAATAAGGAAGCAGCAATGCTTCCTTTTTTTGTTTGAAAAAATGGAAACCGGGTCGTGGGTTCGTCCCGTTCCGATGGCTATCGGGACGGGACCCGCTACCCCGACAAAGTGTTAATCAAACACGAATCAAAACCAGTAAACCAGAGGAGTTTACTGGTTTTTTGTTTTTAATGTTCTCTAATAAATCAAAGAAATCCATCTTCAGCGGGACTAATTCAGGGACTGAATAAGGGAAGGATAAGGTGCCAATGGCCCAGGTCAAAAAATATGTTTTAAAATGTAACTTATTGATTATAAGATTATTAAGATAAAATACATCGTTATACAATGTATTTATATTAAATGCAATTAAACCATTTGTACTTTGCAGAATCAAATGAACGATTATGTATTCAAAAGAACTACTAAAGGGTACGATAGAAATCATTATTCTGAAATTACTCTCAGAAAATGAACGCATGTACGGTTATGAAATAACCCATCGTGTAAAAGAGCTTACTGGGGATAAAATTGAAATCAGCGAAGGGGCATTGTATCCATCGCTTCATAAACTGGAAGCAACCGGTTTGCTTTCCATTGAGATAGTAACCATTGGAAAAAGAGTAAGAAAGTATTACAAACTAACCAAAGAAGGTAAAGCCATTGCAAAAGATAAAATTAAAGAACTCCACGAGTTCATGAAATCCTTAGGTCAGATTATGGAATTAAAAATCACCCTCGCATGAGCCGGAAACTTACCGATATAGAAATTGATTTCATCCAGGAAAATTTGCAAAAACAGGGTGTTGAAGATACGCTCGTGTTAGCTGAATTGACAGATCATTTATCCATCCTTACCGAAGCAGAACTATATTCAGAACCCGATTTTTACATGGCATTTACAATTGCATTAAAAAAGTTCAACCGGAAAGACCTATTAAACATTTCACGCAATAAAGAAAGCTTCTATGCACACCCCAAATTTTTAAATAAAACTTTTTTTATCGTTTTTGGGTTGGTATCGATCGTGATTTTTATTGTTGGAATTTATCTCCGTATTAACTTATTACCTGGTAGAAGGGTATTACAGGTTATTGGTGCAGCGTCCTTCGGCTATATTTATTTACCACTTCTTTTACTCTCCTGGCTTACCGAATATGCCAACAAAACAAAGTGCATTACCGGTTTTATGGGTCTATTCGCAGCTTTTCATGCATTTGCAGGATGGTATCTGAACTGGCCAATTGCATGGTTATTTATGATAGTTACTGCCTTATTCGCTATATTATTTCTTGCAATTTTTATTCTTATCCCCCATTTTAAAACAAATAATCATGAAAAATAAAACCGCACTTTTTCTTGCAGTACTGTTTTTGAACACTGCAAAATCTCAAACGCTATCAGTTGATTTTTCAAATACTGATACAGCATCTAATATGATTGGCTTTCTACATGCCATGGATGCTACCAATCCACACGACAGCCTTATTGTGCCATTGGCCCCCGGATACTGGCGTGCCGGTGGTCTTACAACTACCATTTACAACAGGGCCACCACAACAATTGGAGCAAAATATATGATCGCTGTAAGTGATCTGTATGGATATCCTCCGGGATGGACTCCTCCATACAGTGATACTGCCGGATATAAAACTTTCGTAGATAACCTTTGTGCATCGACAGCAACCCTTCCTATGATTTATGACATCTGGAATGAACCTAACGGTACATATTGGTCAGGCACACAAATGCAATTCTTTCAAACCTTCAAAATGGCGCATGATCGTATCAGATTCAATCTCGGTACATCTGTTCAAATATGTGGTCCTTCAATTGTGAATGCAGACACTACTTACATCCGGTCTTTTTGCGATTACTGTTTAGCAAATAATGTTCGATTAGATATACTCTCATTCCATTGGTTCTATAACGATTCCATTATGCCATATTTTGACGATGCGCTATTGTGGTGCAGAACCAATTTTATTAATAACCCAGCTTATGCACCCTTACAAACAAAAAAAATCGTGATAAATGAAATCGTAAACGAAACCGGGCAGTATAAGCCTGCATTTAATCTCGCACATTTTTATTATCTCGAAAAAGGTAAAGCTAATGGAGCATGCAAAGCCTGTTGGAACGCAAATGATAGCTCAGGTACAGAAACGTGCTTTAACAATACACTTAATGGCATATTAACCCCGACAACAAACCTTAAACGTGCGGTTTATTGGACTTTTAAAAGGTATTCCGAGTTAGATAGCATCCGTTACTTAACCAGTGCATCCAATTCACGCGTTTTTTCCATCACGGGCAATTTAAAATCTAATCCAAACACTGTAAGAATGATGATAGGTTACTATCATAATACCACATTCCTTACACCAACATCCGTTAATATAACCCTCAATAACTTAAACTCATTACCGGGCTTTCCTTCATCAGACAGCGTAAAAATAAAGCTCTACAAAATTCCCAATACAGAATTTAACCAATTGGTTCAGCCCATTTATTTAGGACAATACACGTATGCAAATAATACTCCTTCAATTGTTCTGGCTACTTTGCCATTGGATACAAATGCAGTTGTGTATGCTGATATTGTAAGTGCTTCTACCACTGTTGGTTTGAGTAATTTGAACAAAGAAGAAAGCCAATGGATTGTTTTCCCGAACCCTGTGCAAGAATCCTTAACCATTCAATTACCAGGCCAGCACTTTGATGTTTCAATTTATGATAACCTCGGAAGAGAAATCATATCTCAAAAAAAGGTGCGTGACAAAGCTGTGATTAATTGTCAGGAGTTTCCAAACGGCATCTATTTTTTAAAAACAACCAATTCCAATGGCACATCCACCCAAAAAATCATTAAAAACTAATCATTATGAAAATAACCGTTCTGATTATTTTTAGCTCATATATTTTAACCATAGTAAATGCCCAAACATTTAACCTTACCGTAAACAATGGTTATGGTAGCGGGACTTATAGCGCTGGCGACACCGTTCATGTTTGGAGCCTAGAATATGATTCCACAAAATTTTTTAAAGCATGGTCCGGTGATACCTCTTTCCTAAGCTTACCTAACGAATGGCATACCTTCCTTGTTATGCCCGCACAAAATATAACCGTTACAGCCAACATACAAACGGTAACACCTTTTACGTTTAATTACGAACAAATACAAGGAATGACCAACCTCAAAAATGTGTATTGGCATTTCCCAACAAGCATGAAAGGAGTAATATATTATCTGCATGGTACAGGTGGAAACGCAGCCAATTGGACTACTAAAACAGAAATGAGGAATTTTATTAATGCCGCTGTTGCCGATACATTTGGTGTAATTATTACCGAATGCGAAGAAACAACAGTATCAACAGATCTCAACGGTGATGGTAAAATCAGGTGGTTCACCTATCCCGTAGATTCCATAGCCAATGTAGATTATGTAAACATAAAAGCAATAACAGATACGATGATAAATCGCGGATTGTTCAATTACTCACTACCACGTTTCTCGGTAGGTATGTCTGCAGGTGGCTCATTTTCTTCCACTCTTTCCTTTCTGTATAATTATAAAAGTGCGGCAATCTATTGTGCCGAAGGCCAGGATACCGTATTTACAATGTCATCTGTTCCGGTCATTTGGTGCATGCAACAAAATGATACCACGCTCGGTATTGCAGGCAATAGCAATAGTTACTTGAATTACCAGGAATTAAGCGGAAATAGCATTTGTGCTTCGCACAATATGCATTATAAATTCCCGATATTCCCGGAATATTTCGCAAGAATCATTGGTATTCCCGTTTCGTTATCACAAAGCATTTTTAATGAATTAGCCGTTAACGGTCAAATACAAGCCGGAAATTACGCAAACCAGGCCTCCATTATTGTAAATGATATAACCACCAACCCAACTAACTATCCGGTCGTGTTGTCTTTAAGTTTCGATAGCCAGCAGCAATTGGTAAATGAAATTATGGCCGCAAATGCAGAACACGAATTTTATACAGATTTTGCGAGTTCCACGATAGCATTTTTTAATTCGGGATGTTCAAGTGCAATAATTGGTCTTTCAGAAATTCCAGATGAAAATATAATTCCAATTTTTCCTAACCCATTTTCAAATAACATAAATATTGTTGTACATGATAACCTGCTATATAAGGTAACGTGTTTTGATTTGGCCGGGCAACTCGTATTTTCAAAAAATGTACCGGAAAGTACCTCAATTAATTTTTCTTTTTTGCCGGCCGGTGTTTATCTTTTCGTGCTCGAGAATGACCATAAATCAATATATCACAAAATAATAAAACAATAATCAGGCGATAGCATGTATAATAATGGGGACTGATTCGGTTATTATATCGTTTTTTTATTCTTTAGAAAGCTTGATTAACAATATACTGGAGCGAACAGTAATATCCCGCTACCCCGACGGAAAAGGAAGCAGGAATGCTTCCCTTTTTGTTTGAAAAATCGATAAGAGGGTCGTGGGTTCGTCTTGTCCCGATAGCCATCGGGATTGGACCTGCTACCCCTATAGGGAGGATAAAATCTCTAAAAATGAAGCCTGCAAGACGCGTTTATCTATAAAATACGCCCGAACTTCTATTTTATCTATTGCACTGGATAATAAGCCTAATATTTGTAGTATGTCTAGTATGTCGCTTAATCCCCGGAATAAATTTATTAAAACAGGCATTCACACACTCGTTTGGCTTATTCTCTTTTTCCTGCCTTACCTCATGTTTCCCAGGGTTTCCAATGAGCATTGGCAAGGCATCTCTCCGCTACTTCTGCCCCTTTTGTTTTACGCGGCGATTTTCTACACGAACTACTTTATTCTTACCGATAAACTTCTCTTCGAAAAGAAATTTGTGTTGTATTGTGGAGATAAATTTTCTTCCGTTGTCGCTTTTCGCAGATCATACAAAGGGCCTCTCTATAATAAGATATTTGAAAAATTCAACAGCAGCTCAAGCAGTTCCTCCGGTTCCACGCAACCTGCAGGTGGCCCGGGAGGAATGGGCCCCCGTCAACAGGAAACAAAAGTCACTTCATTTTTTTATGATCTCAATGGCAAGTTCACATACAAACCAAACAGCAGAGACATTATTTCACTCAGCATATTCAACGGCACCGATAAGCTCGACAACAGTTCATCGTTTAGTGCTCCTTCATTCGGCTCCGGCAATTCCAACTTTAGCATAAGCTCAACCGATCTTACCAAATATGGAAATATTGGCAGCAGCTTAAAATGGTCACGCAAGTGGTCCGAAAAATTTTACAGCAACACCATTCTTAGTTATTCCAATTATTATAGCGACAGGGACCGCTCGCAGGAGCGAACTGTTACAAACTCCAGTGGGGAGGAAAATGCTTCCAGTAACGGGATTTTTGAAAACAATGACCTTAAAGATTACAGCCTGAAATCCGATTACCAGTGGGATTTATTCAACTTCAGCCAGCTTCAGTTCGGTGTATTTGGTACATACTTCGATATTGATTACACCTACGCTCAAAACGACACAACCACTGTCCTCGATAAGCAGAACAAAGCATACCTCTCCGGTACATACATCCAGAACAAATTCAAGCTCTTTAAAAACAGGGTGCAGTTTGTGCCAGGCATCCGGACAAGTTATTTTGAAACGACCAAACAACTTTATTACGAGCCAAGAGCATCCCTCACCATAAGCGTAACCGATAATCTTGCACTCAAAGGCGCAACAGGTAAGTATTACCAATTTGCTAACCGCGTAACACGCGAAGACATTCTTTCAGGAAGCAAAGACTTTTGGCTGTTATCCGATGGCAATTCGGTGCCGGTAAGTTCCGCGATTCACTATATTGGAGGTATATCGTATGAAACAGACAATTACCTGTTCAGTACCGAAGCCTATTATAAGCAGATCGAAAACCTTACCGAGTATTCATTAAGATTTAATGCCAGTCCCGGAGGCGTTAGCTATTCCGAAAACTTCTTTACAGGTAACGGTTATGCCAGGGGAATGGAATTCCTCGTGCAAAAGAAATCAGGAAAATTCAACGGGTGGATCAGCTACACAATCGGAGAAGCAAGAAATAAATTTGATATCTATTCCGATTCATACTATCCCGCCAACCAGGATGTAACACACGAATTCAAGACCGTTGCACTATACAAATACAAACGCTGGGATTTCTCTGCCACCTGGGTATATGCAACAGGTCGCCCTTACACTGCTCCTTCAGGAGCATACAGCATAACCCTGCTTGACGGATCAACACAGGACTTCTTTACGGTTACATCCAAAAACAGTCTGCGCCTTCCTGAATATCACCGCGCAGATATTTCGGCCAACTATAAACTCCTGAAAGGTGCAAAAGGCGATAAAAAAAGAAGAGAGATCGGCTACCTGGGCTTCTCCGTTTTCAATCTGTACAATCGAACTAACACATGGTATAAACAATACTCCATAGAAGAAGGAGAAGTAATTGAAACGAGCGTTAACTACCTCGGCATAACACCCAATATCACCTTATCATTAAAACTACGATAATGAAAAAATATAGTCTCATCATAATTCACACTGGAAAAGCAATATCCCCGGGAACGCTTTTCATGGGTATCCTATGGTTGTGTTTTTCAAGCATCACATCCTGCAAAAAGGAAGAAGCAACCGAATTTACCGATTCACCAATTATAGAATCCTACCTGGAACCCGGCAATTACCTTACCGTAAAGATCAGTCGTCAAATACCATTTGCCGGTACAGTTGAATATTCTGGTGATGATCTTAATAATCTCACTGTAACCGTTGAGCATAACAACGCAACGCATACCCTTACACCACTTGGAGATGGTAATTACATCGATAGTTCGATAATAGTTGCCGAAGGAGAAAACTATAACCTTTTTTTTCAGTTCAATTCAAAAACTGTTACCGCTTATACCTATATACCCTCCAAGCCGCTAAAGATGACGCAGTCAGCAACAGAGATTGCAATTGCCAGGATGGATTCCACTTCAGGCCCGCCAACTTTCACAACCATGCCGGACCCAATTGAAATTAATTGGACAAACAGTGATGGCTCCTACTACCTTATTTTGGTAGAGAACATAGAAACAACCTTAGACCCCATTCGTGATTTCGGAGATGATGCGCCTCCCGGCAATATATTTCGTAAATCGCCAACAAACCTCGCGGTCGAAGAAATTCGTCCAATGGAGTTTCAGTACTACGGTACACACCGCATCATTCTCTATCATGTTTTACCCGACTATGCAACACTGTATGACGATAACAGCACCAGTTCCCAAAACTTAACAAATCCATCTACAAGCATTGTAAACGGGTATGGGATTTTTACAGGATTAAATTCAGATACACTATATGTTGAAGTAACAGAATAACAAGGTATAAACCAGGTACGACGGGTGTTCTTTTTCATTGAACGCCCTGGTGAAACATGGTGTGTTAATAATTTTCATAGTCCCCCTGCGACCACCCCCGACGAAAAAGGAAGTATTTTTGCTTCCTTTTTTCTTTTGAAAAATGTACTTAATCCTGTGCAATGCAGTAAAATCAAACAGGCTGCATTACCGGGACTTTTATTTATCATTAATTTTTCGTAAAGTTGTAACGGCAATACATACCCTCGTGAAGTGATTAAAACAGCACCCATCTTACTGGTTTCCGCAGGCTTGGTTTTTATGCTCTCCTGCGCTGGTGATAAAGAAAACAAGACGGACACACCGGTTGTAAATACCCCGGTGACCGATACGGCCAAAACACCCCAGGCGCCCGTCAAACTCGTTGTGGAAGCAAAAACCTTCGAAGTGAAAACCGATGAGGGCAAGCCCTGGGGCTGGGGTTATGACCTGTACGTGGACGGAAAAAAGACGATCCACCAGAACATCATTCCTGCCGTGCAGGGAAACCAGCCCTTCGCCACGGAGCAGGATGCCCGTAAAGTGGGTGATTTTGCTGCGGATAAAATGATGAAAACAGGTGAGTTCCCCACCATAAGCGTAGAAGAACTCCAGGAAATGGGAATTATAAAACCATAAACCGATGAAGAAAAGACTACTCTTTCTTTTTGCAATTTCTGTTTCCCTGCTGGCTGGCGCGCAAACGCAGTATGCCTGGGTGCAGAAAGCCATGTACGGCGGCCCCGCACGGCACAGGTCAACGGGGCTTACCATCGGGAACCGGGGATACATGGGCCTTGGCCATACCAATTCTACGTTTGACGTGCTTTACCAGGATTGGTGGGAATACGATCCCGGCAGTGATACCTGGACGCAGAAAGCGAATTTCGGCGGCGGACTGCGGTATCATACTGCCGGTTTTGTCGTCGGGAATGCGGCTTACGTGGGTACCGGCCGTGCGCCCAGCAGCGTGCTGATGGCGGATTTCTGGAAATACGACGCACTGACCAACCAGTGGACCCAGATTCCGAATTTCCCCGGCACAGCCCGCCGCGGCGCTGTGGGTTTTGCGATCAACGGCAAAGGATACGTCGGTACAGGATCATACTACGCTGATTTTTACGAATACAATCCGGCTACAAATTCCTGGACTCCGAAAGCGTCTTTACCGGCAGGCGGGCGTATTTCGGCTGTCGGATTTACAATCGGTAATAAAGGCTATGTAGGTACCGGTGATGACGGCGGACCATCCAATGACATGTGGGAGTACGATCCGGTAACGAATATCTGGACCCCGCGAGCGCCGCTTCCCGGCCTGGCCCGGATGGAAGCAGGCGGATTCGAACTGATGGGTAAAGGCTATATCGGGACAGGCGATAATTTTTCCAGTGGCACGAATTACCAGGATTTCTGGTGCTTTGACCCGGTGACGAACAGTTGGGTACAGGTGGCCGATTTTGCAGGCGCTGCACGACGATACCTGACCTGTTTTACGATCGGAAGCCGCGCATATGCGGGGCTCGGTACAAGCGGCACGAATTACCGTGATCTCTGGGAATTCGGCAGCGTGAGCGGAGTAGAGGAAACGCCCGCCATCAAAATAATCAACGTATATCCGAACCCGGTTGAAGAACGGGCCTTGCTGGAATTTCCTGCGGAACTTCGTAACGGCGAATTGCTGGTCATCGATATGCAGGGTAAACTGGTGCGCACGATTGCGGGAATTCAGTCTTCGTCATACGCATTTCACCGCGAGGGACTTCCGGCCGGTGTTTATTTTCTGCAGGTCCTGGAAAACGGAACGAGCATAGCGAATTCTAAAATCGTGTTGAAATGAAGAGGCTGTTCCTTTTATCCGTATTTCTTCTTCTCGGCGCAGCTGTTTTCGGCCAGGGCGCTAACGTGTGGATGAAGAAAACCGCTTTCGGCGGATCAAAACGGTCGCGCGGTGTGGGTTTTTCCATCGGATCGCGCGGGTATATCGGCATGGGTGAAGACACCGCCGATGTCGTGCTGAACGACCTATGGGAATACGATCCCGGGACGGACAGCTGGATTCAAAAAGCTTCGCTGCCCGGCGCTCCCCGCCGCGATGCGGTAAGTTTCGTGATCGGGAATAAAGCATACGTCGGAACAGGCATCGATGCGGCGGAATCATTCAACGGAAATACGCTGAACGATTTCTGGGAATATGATCCTACGACCAATGCGTGGACTGCCAGGGCAAACTATCCTGCGGCAATTTATTTCGCGACCGGTTTCGCTGTTTCAGGAAAAGGATATGTCTGCTGCGGAAAAATATTTTCTTCGAACTATTCGCAGCAATTGTGGGAATACAATCCTACTACCAATAGTTGGTTGTCGCGGGCTCCGTTTCCCGGCGGTACGCGTTACGGGCTCTGCAGCTTCGTGATCGGAACGAATGCGTATGTCGGTATGGGTACGGATGAAAACGCATTTACCAAAGATCTCTGGCAATATACTCCCGCAACCAATACCTGGGCGCAGCGCGCAAACCTGCCCGCTTCTGAACGTTTTGCCGTAACTACGTTTACCCTGAGCGGTTACGGGTACGTTGGTCTCGGTACCGACGGCGGTTATAAAGACGATTTCTATGCGTACGATCCTTCTTCCAATACCTGGTACGTGCGTTCTTCTTTCGACGGAGGTCCGCGGCGTTCCGCACCTTCGTTCACGATCGGTAATTTTGCCTACGTAGCTACCGGGAAAGGTTTCACCGGAAGCCGCCGCGATTTCTGGATGTATGTACCCTGGTATGTGGGCGTGGAAGAACACGAATTGCAGGAAAAAGGCATCGTGGTTTACCCGAATCCCGTGCAGGAAAAATGCGACGTGCTCATTGATCCGGAAATTCTGCAGAACGAAAAAAATCTGCGCTTCCAGCTTTTTGATATGAATGGCCGGCTGGTGCACGAAGAAAAAGCGGACGCTTCATTTGAATTCATGCGCAACGGGCTTCCTGCAGGAACGTACATATTCCGGCTGGTTTCTGAGACCCGCATGATCAATTCCGGCAAACTTCAACTCATTTGAAAAACTATACCCTCACCGTTATGACTTTGAGATCGGCTTATTTACTCGTGTTGTTTTTGTTCTCCTCGCAACTGCTTTCTGCACAGGGCGCCTGGAACCTGAAACCGACCTATGCCGGCGGTGCGCGATCGTCCTGCATTGGTTTCGGCGTAGGACAGGGCGCTTATGTCGGGCTGGGCATCGACAGCAACTCGTACAAACGCAGCATGTACGTATTCAACCTGGCGAACAGCACCTGGACACAAACACAAAGCCTGGGTGGCCCCACGGGAACAGGACTTGGCCGTGATGTGGCTGCCAGTTTTGTAGTCGGTACAAAAGCATACGTGGTAGGCGGGCAGGGATCGAATCCTTTTTTCGATGATACCTGGGAATACGATGCAGGTTTTGACGTGTGGACACAGAAAGCGAATTTCACCCCGGGCGGACGACGTTCAGCGGTCGGGTTCGCAATCAACACCAAAGGATATGTCTGCACCGGACAGGATATGAACTACGTGCTGAAAAACGATTGCTGGGAATACGATCCCGCTGCAAATACCTGGGCCATGAAAGCCAATTTTACGGGAACGCCCCGCCGCCTGGCGGTTGCTTTCGTGATCAACGGCAGGGCGTATGTGGGCTCCGGCGATGACGGCGTTTTCAAAGGAGATTTTTACGAGTACACGCCTTCGTCCAATACCTGGGCGGCAAAAGCAAACTTCAGCGGAACGCCGCGTTACGGTGCAACGGGTTTCGCCATCGGCAACCTCGGTTACATGGGTTGCGGATACGATAATACCTTGAGCAACCGGAAAGATTTCTGGCAGTACGATCCCGGGACGAATATGTGGACGCAGATCAATAATTTCGGAGGTTCGGCACGTGCGAATGCCGCCGGGTTCAGCATCGGGACAAAAGGATATCTCGCCTGCGGATATGACAGTAATGTGATGCTGAGCGATTTCTGGGAATTCGATCCTTCGTATGTCGGCATTACGGAGCAGGACGGAAATGCCGTGCATGTTCGCGCTTACCCGAATCCCGCGACAGATCGCATCACATTCAGCCTGGATGAAAAAATGCCGTACGGAAATTCACTTCGCCTGGTGCTGCTGGATATGAACGGGCGCATCGTCCGCGAAATCAAAAATATTTCGCAGGATAATTTCACTGTCGATCGTGAAGGACTTGCATCCGGAACGTATTTGTACCTGCTGGCTTCCGGCGAGCGTGAACTGGCTTCCGGGAAAATGATCTGGCATTGATTTGAAAATTAACCGATTTGAAAATTGAGAAAATGCGCACGATCTCCCCGCGCATGAACATCTTCAAATTTTCAAATTGGGAAATAGAAACTTTGACACAGGAAAAGCAATCGGTAGATTTACCGGTTGCTTTTTTTTGAAATATGGGACAGCTGACCATTTCACGCCAATTGATTTACGCCTCCGGCATGATGGGCTGGAGTATCCTGGTCAATATCATCGGCGTGCTGCTCCCGTACTTTTATTTGCCGCCCGGCGGATCGGGACTGCATACGCTTATTCCGCAAACGTTATTCTTCGGCATATTCAATTTACTGGCGATCATTACCGCTTCCGGTCGTCTCGCCGATGCGGTGTACGATCCCTTCATCGGCCAGGCGAGCGACCGGTCGAAACACCGGTTGGGCCGCCGGATCCCGTTTATGCGCTGGAGTATTTTGCCCGCCATCATTTGCTGCATGCTCATTTTCCAGCCGCCTGATCCGGGCGAAAGCAGCGGCAATGCCTATTTTCTCGCCACTGTTTTGATTTTGTTTTTCGTTTCCGCAACAACGTATATCATTCCCGCGAATGCTTTGCTGCCCGAACTCGCGCAAACGGACAAAGAAAAAATCAACCTCGCCACCTGGCAGCAGGTCGGTTTTGCAGGCGGCATTATCGTAGCGGCCACCTCGAACAATATTGCCGACCTCTGGCAATACTGCTGCGGTTTCGAAGAACGTATTACCGCTTTGCAGTGGGCGATACGCAGCCTGTGTATCCTGGCCGGGATCCTCATGTGTATTTCCGCTTTCGGTATCGATGAAAAAAAATGGTGTAAAGCGAAACCTTCGCATACGCCGCTGCTTCCCGCCATTCGCGCCAGTTTCCGCATTTCCAATTTTCGCGCGTATGTGCTGGCGGATTTTGCCTACTTCATGGCGTTGTATATCGTAGTCAGCGGGTTGCTGTATTATGTTACCGTGCTCGCCGGCCTGCCCGAAGCGAAAGGTGCGCTGTTCATGGGCACCATGGTGCTGACCTCGCTGCTGTTTTATCCGCTCATCGGCCCGATGGTAAAACGTTTCGGGAAAAAGAAACTGGTCGTTTTTTCATTCGTGCTGCTCGGCCTGATTTGCGGCAGTGTCTGGTTCATCGGGAAACTGCCGGTGAACAACGAAGTGCAGATGTACGTTTTCGTGATCATGGCTTCTTTCCCGCTGGCCACGCTGGGCATATTGCCGCCCGCCATCCTGGCCGATATTGCACAGGACGAAGCCAAACGCACCGGCGAAAACCGGGAAGGATTATTTTTCGCCGTGAAATATTTCGTGGTGAAACTCGGGCAGACTTTAGGAATCGCACTTTTCGCCATGCTCACGATTTACGGAAAAGATCCCGGCGACGACCTGGGACTGCGCATTACCGGGATTTGCGGGATGGCGCTTTGCCTGCTGGCGGCGCTGATGTTCCTGAATTTCAGGGAGAATAAAGAGAAATAGAGCTTGTCTATGGCAACTTCTCAGCCAGTTTTCCGGCAGGACTAAATACCGATGACCGGCAGAAAATTGCAACCGCTATTTTTTTTCCGCAGCCTTCTTCCGGATAATCGCCTGTACCGGCTTGTTCTGAATTTTGCTCTCCAGCCACGAAACCAGGTCGAGGTACATGGAAGACCGTTTCTGGAAAGCTTCGCCGGATAACTTTTCCAACGTGCTTTTTAATGCCGAAAATGCCCCGGCCATATTCCTGCGGTCAAGCGTTCCTGATTTTTTCAGGAAGTCAAGGATCGCGAGATGCACTGCGCCAAGATCCTTTACTTTAAGCAGGAAGCGGTACGTAGAACGCAGCTGGTATTCGAGCAGGTCGTCGTTGCCGAGTTCGTAATGCGCGATGAGATTCAGCAGGCGCGCAAACACATGCAGATCTTCGCGAAGCTGCGGCGTATTGGTGTTGATGATTTTATTCAGGTACTGTATACACCGCTTGTAATCGTCATTTCCGAAATAAAGACAGGCGATTTTATACCAGAAGATCAGGATACGATGGGTGTCCAGCCGTTCACTGAAACGGGTGATCCGTGCTTCGAGTTTCGGAACATAACGCACGCCTTCCGAAAACGCGCCTTCCATAAAAAAACCATTTACCACATTGGTCTCATAATACAGGAAAGCCGTGATCTGCGAATTGTCACTGAAATTTTTCTCGTGGCTGCGAATGAAACTGTCCAGTACCTGCAGCGAAGTTTTGAAACGTTTGATATCCCGGCAATAAAAAAGCGTAGTCAGCTCGTTGTGTAAACCTTTCATATACAGATCCGGGTCAAGCTCCAGGAATTCCGGGTAACGGTCGAAAAGCGCGACCCAGGCGTGCGCGTAGCGGTAACACTGTGTGAAATCCTGCACGATCAGGTGATACCAGACATGGGACTGGCACAGGAAAATTCGTTCTGCAAAACCGAGTTCGCCGAGCGGGTAGCCCGGGAGATGTTCCCGGAAATAGGAAGTCACTTTTTGAAAATCATCCCGGTGACGCGCGGGACCGTGTTCGAGATAAAAACCGTACATGTTCAGCGCGAGATCGGAGAGCACGCCGGTGCGTTCGATCCGCTGCCGGGTTTGCGTGCACTGCCCGGTAAGTTCGCCTGCCCGGTTTCCGAGGCTTCGCGTAATGTGACGCAACTCGATCAGTTTTTCGAACTCGAGGATTTCAAGCAGCAGCGTATGATTGTTTTTCATACCCGCATCCAGCCGTGCGCGTTCCAGTATTTTCACGCTTTGCAGGTAAAGACCTTTCTTATAAAGTATCCGCGCGAAATCAACCTGTTCCCGGATACGGATTTCGTGATCGTCATGCTGCAGCAGGCGCAGGCTGATCAGTAACTGTTCGTAAAGATGTTTTTTGACATTCGATAACTGCGCTTTGCGCAAACCCGGAATTTTTTTTAACAATTGATCTTCCTGGTATTTTTTCTGCTGCTCCAGTACATCGAAAACACGCACAAATTTAAGATCGACCGCTTTTCCGTTTCGTCCCGCAAACAATTTGAAATGCCGTTTTTCCGCTTTCGTCATCGAGCGGATCAGGCTGCACAATTGTTCAGTCAGTGCGTTGGGCATTGTAATTCAGTATCTTTTAATTACCTGTTATTCAGATTGTTGTATTTGCCTGTTTTCTTCCTGGCCATCGTGCGCGTATGCTGATTTTGGTTTGATGTGCGGGAATCAGCGCCGTTATTTTGTCTCATCAGAAAAAAACGAATCGCATCAAAAGTATGAAAAACAAGCAGGTTCAGATTTTCGATACCACCTTGCGCGACGGCGAACAGGTTCCCGGTTGCCGCCTGGACCCGGAAGAGAAACTCGAACTCGCGCTGGAACTCGAGGCGCTCGGAGTGGATATCATTGAAGCCGGTTTTCCTGTTTCCAGTCCCGGCGATTTCCAGGCGGTGCAGCTGATCGCCCGTGAAGTACGCCGGCCGGTGATCTGCGCTTTGTCACGCGCTGTTGAAGCGGATATAGAAGCAGCGGGCATGGCGATCCGCCAGGCCAGGCGGGGAAGAATTCACACCGGTATAGGAACATCCGATTTTCATATCCGCCATAAACTGAAAGATACGCGTGAAGGTGTCCTGGCACGTGCGGTTGCCGCCGTGAAGTTTGCGCGACGTTTTACCGATGACGTGGAATTTTATGCCGAAGATGCGGGCCGCACGGATAACGAATACCTCGCGGAAATTATCCATGCCGTAATCAGGGCGGGCGCCACAGTCGTGAATATTCCCGATACGACGGGATATTGCCTGCCCGAACAATACGGCGAAAAAATAAAATTTCTTTCAGACCGCGTCTCCAATATCGACCGTGCAATTATCTCCACGCATTGTCATAATGATCTCGGGCTTGCAACAGCGAATTCCATCGCCGGCGTATGCAACGGGGCGGGGCAGGTTGAATGTACCATCAACGGTATCGGTGAACGCGCAGGGAATGCTTCGCTCGAAGAAGTAGTGATGATCCTGAAACAGCACAGCCACATGCCTTTCCATACGAATATCCGGACGAACATGCTGAACCGGGTCAGCCGGCTTGTTTCCGGTAAGATGCGGATGCCTGTGCAGGCGAATAAGGCAATCGTGGGCGCCAATGCTTTTGCGCACTCGTCCGGAATTCACCAGGACGGCGTGATCAAGCACAAAGAAACGTATGAAATTATTTCGCCTGCGGATGTGGGTGCGGATGATTCGTCCATTATACTCACCGCCCGCAGCGGGCGTTCTGCGCTTCGTTACCGCGCGGAGAAACTCGGTTTTTCCGTCAGCGACGATGAACTTGAAAAAGGGTATGCGCGTTTTATCGAACTGGCCGATGCAAAGCAGGTCGTGGATGACGACGACATAATGAAACTTTTTGTTACACATGCTGCCCGATGAAAAAGACCTTGTTTGATAAAATATGGGATGCGCATGTCGTGAAAAAAATGGATAACGGCAGCGACCTGCTTTTTATCGACCGGCAGTTTATCCACGAAGTAACCAGCCCGCAGGCCTTTGCCGGTTTACGCGAACGCGGCGTACCCGTGCTTTTTCCTTCGCGCGTTACGGCTACCGCCGACCATAATGTGCCTACGCGCAACCAGCACCTCCCGGTAAAAGATGAAATGTCGGCGAAGCAAATCCGGGAGCTTGAAAAAAATTGCCGGGAGAACGGCGTTGAGCTTTTCGGCCTGGGGCACCGCTATAACGGCATTGTGCACGTAATCGGTCCGGAACTAGGGCTGACGCGGCCGGGGATGACGATTGTTTGCGGCGACAGTCATACCTCCACACACGGTGCACTCGGTACGGTGGCATTCGGTATCGGCACTTCGCAGGTGGAACAGGTACTGGCGACACAATGCCTGCTGGGGGAAAAACCAAAACGCATGCGGATCACTGTTTCCGGGAAGTTATCTGCAGGCGTTGCCGCTAAAGACGTGATCCTGCATATCATCGCGGCACTCGGCGCCGCAGGGGGTAACGGGCACTTCGTGGAATATGCCGGGAACACCGTTGATGCGATGTCGGTGGAAGAACGCATGACGATCTGCAATATGAGTATCGAAATGGGCGCGCGGGGCGGGTTGATTGCGCCTGATGAAAAAACGATGGCATACGTCGCCGGCCGGACATTCTCTCCTCCGCCCGGCGATATGAACGAAGCGCTGGCGTATTGGTCTTCGCTGTATACGGATGCAGGGGCGGTTTTTGATGCCGAATATTTTTTTGATGCGGAGAAAATCGTACCGATGATCACCTACGGTACAAGCCCGGCGCAGGCGTTACCTGTTGACGGATGGATTCCCGGGAACGCGGAGAATGAAAAACGTGCGCTGGATTACATGCATTTTAATGCCGGCGACCGGCTCGTGGGAAAAAAAATCGATTTTGTTTTTATCGGGAGCTGCACGAACGGACGTATCGAAGACCTGCGTGCCGTAGCCGGGCTTGTGGCGGGCAAAAAAATTGCGGAAAGCGTTACGGCCTGGATCGTTCCCGGGTCGAAGGAAGTGGAAACGCAGGCGCGTGCGGAAGGTCTCGATCGTATTCTCGAATCCGCAGGATTTGAATTCCGCCAGCCGGGCTGCTCCGCCTGTCTCGGGATGAACGAAGATAAAATTCCCGGCGGAAAATATTGTGTATCGACCGGCAACCGGAATTTCGAAGGCCGGCAGGGACCCGGTGCGAGAACGATTCTCGCTGCACCGTTGACGGCCGCTGCAGCCGCGCTGTACGGGTATATCAAAGATGTAAGAACAATACTCAACTGACATGGAAAAATTCAGCACATTGATTTCAAAAATAGTTTGCTTCGATGCAGACGATATCGACACGGACCAGGTTATCCCCGCGCGTTTCCTGAAGCGAACGGAAAAAACAGGTTTTGGTGATGCCCTGTTCCATGACCTCCGTTATTGCGCCGACGGAAGTTTGCGCGATTCATTTCCCCTGAACCTGGCGCGCGGCGATGAGCAGGTACTGGTTGCCGGGAAAAATTTCGGTTGCGGATCGAGCAGGGAACATGCTGCCTGGGCTCTCCGTGATTTCGGCTTTCGCGCGATCCTCGCTCCCTCGTTTGCGGATATTTTCAGGATCAATGCGCTGAACAACGGTTTGCTTCCCGTGATTTTGCCGGCTGAATTCATCCGGGAGATCATGACCTTGTCTGCCCGTGAACAAGTAACGGTGCTGGTCGATCTCGAGAAAGAGGAAGTGGCGGTCAGTGGTACGTCACTTCGTTCTTCTTTCCCGGTGGATGCTTACCGGAAACGTTGCCTGCTCAACGGCTACGACGATACGGGTTTGATGCTGACCATGACGGAAGAAATCCTGCGTTTTGAAATGTCGCGTCCTTACCAGAAAATAATATGAAAAATTATTCCATTGCAGTGCTTCCCGGCGATGGTATCGGTCCGGAAGTTGTTGCGCAGGCGCTGAAAGTGCTGCGTGCGATCGAAAAACGTTTTTCGCTGCGGTTCGGTTTGCATGAATCGCTGATCGGCGCTGCCGCTATCGATGCCTGCGGAGATCCGTTGCCCGAACCGACGCTGGCCGGTTGTATATCCTCCGACGCCGTGCTGCTGGGTGCAGTTGGCCATCCGAAATACGCGCAGGCCGAAATCCGGCCGGAACAGGGCTTGCTGCAGTTGCGGAAAGAACTCGGTTTGTATGCGAACATGCGTCCCGTAAAAACATGGCCGCAGCTCGCGGAACAGTCGCCGCTGAAAAACGAACTGCTCGCAGGCGTCGATCTTGTCGTCGTGAGAGAACTCACGGGCGGATTATATTACGGAGCGAGCGGCCGCAGCGCCGGCTGTGAATCGGCTTACGATACGTGCGTGTACAGCCGGCAGGAGATCGAACGGATCACCAGGTGCGCTTTTCAACTGGCCCGTGCACGCCGCAATAAAATTACGCTGGTGGACAAAGCCAATGTACTCGAAACGTCGCGCTTTTGGAGAAGCATCGTGCACGAAATCGCTCCGCAGTTCCCGGACGTTACGTTGGATTGCATGTACGTTGATAATGCCGCTATGCAGCTTATCCGCGAGCCGCGGCGTTTCGATGTCATCCTCACGGAAAATATGTTCGGCGATATACTCTCCGATGAATCTTCGGTGCTTGCCGGTTCGCTCGGTTTGCTCCCGTCGGCTTCAACCGGTGAACATGCCGGCCTGTTCGAACCGGTACATGGATCGTACCCGGAAGCCGCCGGCAAGAATTCTGCGAACCCGGTAGCGTCGATCTTGTCGGTTGCCATGATGCTCGATTATCTCGGTGAGCCGGATGCGGCAGCGGCTGTGCGTGAAGCAGTGGACTGGTCGGTGGCCGGCGGTATGGTGACCTGCGAGCTGAACCCGGAAAAATTTCTTTCCTGTTCGCGCCTGGGCGACCTGCTTGCTTTGCGGATAAACGAAAAAGAGGACCTGGAAACCGGCCCGTTGCTGTTCAGTGACCAGGACGCATTACTGTGAACATGGACCGGCTGAAATCGTGTTTCAAAAAAATAATCCGAAAAAACTTGACTTATGTTTTTTCATTGTTATACATTTGCCGCAGTAATCAGAAAAAAAATGCAACAATCAAACTTCGTTATCTGCTCTGTATCAAGCGTGGTGATTATCACACCAGGCCCGGAGCGGTATTGACGAAATGTAACAGCATATCAGTTCAAAACAGCCGCTCCGATTCCAGGGCGGCTGTTTTGTTTCATAAAAACAACAAACATGTTCAGGCAACAAGCAACTATCGTGGTCATTATCGTGATTCGTCCACCCGGCGGGTGAGAGGAGCGAACCTGTATTGTTCACGCCTTTCCCGCGCTGCAGGGGAGGGCGTTTTTTTTTGAGCAAACCAATCAAAACAACCAAAATATGACGTACTACAACGAAAACACAACGGTTTTTTTTAACGATAAATTTTGCCCGGCGGATGATGCCCGCGTGAGTGTGTATGCACAATCGCTGCATTACGGTTACGCCGTGTTCGAAGGCATCCGTGCCTATAAAACACCATCGGGTGTGCAGATATTCAAAGCGAAAGAACATTTCGAGCGGATGAAATACTCCTGCGAATTGATGGACATCCCGTTGAACTACACGGTGGAAGAACTGACGCGGTTGAGTTACCTCGTGCTGGAAAAAAATGGTTTGGATGACGCTTACCTGCGCCCGCTGGCTTTTGCCGGTGATCCGAACATGACCCTGGTTGCGCCTGCCATCGGTCACCTGGTGATCTCAGCCTGGGCCTGGCCCAAATACCTGGGCGATCGCCTGCTGCGCCTGGCGGTTTCTCCATACCAGCGTCCGAACCCGAAAGCGGTTCCGATGGCCTGCAAAGCATCCGGCCAGTATGTGAATTCCACGCTGGCTTCCACCGAAGCGCGCAAACGCGGTTTCGACGAAGCGCTTTTGCTGGATATGAACGGATTTGTTGCAGAAGGTCCGGGTGCGAATTTTTTCTTCGAGAAAGACGGCACGCTATTTACACCACCGGCCGGGAATATTTTCCCCGGCATCACGCGAAGCACCGTTATCGGTATTGCGCGTGAATCCGGCATCTCCGTGGAAGAAAAATATTTCAGGCCCGGGGCGCTCGCCGGTGCCGACGGCGCTTTTTTTACGGGCACCGCGGCGGAAATAGCCGGCATTGCTTCTGTAGACGATATGCAATTCCGAAAACCGTTTTCCGAAACGCACGGCGCTTTCCTCGCGCAGGCTTACCATGCGCTGGTTACCGGGAAACACGAAGTAGAATCTTATTACTGAAAACCGATGAAACTCAACCGCTACAGTGCACTATATACGGAGAACGACGAACTGCCCGCAGCACAGGCGATGCTGATCGGTGCCGGTTTGCACCGTGAAGATTTCGGGAAACCGCAGATCGGTATCGGTACTTCCGGTTACGATGGGAATACCTGCAATATGCACCTGCGTGAACTGGGCGACCGCATCCGTTCTTCCGTGCAGCAAAACGGGCTCGTCGGCTGGCGTTTCGATACGATCGGCGTCAGCGACGGGATCACGAACGGGTCGCCGGGCATGCGGTATTCGCTCGTTTCGCGTGAAATCATCGCCGACTCCATCGAAACGATTGCCGGTGCGCATGGATATGACGGGATTGTTTTTGTAGCCGGTTGCGATAAAAATTTGCCGGGTGCGCTGATCGCGATGGCAAGACTGAACAGGCCTTCGCTGCTCGTTTACGGCGGAAGCATACGCAGCGGAAATTTCAACGGAAAAAAACTGGATATCGTTTCCTGTTTCGAGGCTTTCGGAAAAAAGATGAAAGGAGCGATGGATGAAAAAGAATACCGCGGCGTGATCGATCATGCCTGCCCGGGTGCGGGGGCCTGCGGCGGTATGTACACGGCCAATACGATGGCCTCGGCGGCTGAGGCCCTGGGTATGATGCTTCCCGGCACTGCGGCTTTCCCTGCGCTGAGTGAAGAGAAAATGCAGGAGTGCGACGCTGCGGGAGCATACCTGGATAATTTACTCGGAAAAAATATTTGTCCGCGCGATATCCTTACACCTGCCGCTTTCCGGAATGCGATGGTTGTTGTAACCGTACTCGGCGGTTCAACGAATGCCGTATTGCACCTGCTGGCTGTTGCACATGCGGCTGGCGTGAAACTCGTACTGGATGATTTCGAAAAAATTTCGCAGGCGACTCCTTTGCTTGCCGACATGAAACCGTCCGGCAAATACCTGATGGAAGATCTCCACCATGCAGGCGGAACAGCCGTTGTTATGAAAACGTTGCTGGATAAGGATTTGCTGGACGGTACAGCAATGACCGTAACGGGTAAAACGCTGGCGGAAAACCTGGAGCATGTTCGCGTATTCGGGAATGACGAAGATCTGTTTCGTCCTCTTGACCGTCCGCTGCACGCCACTGGCCATATCCGGGTGCTGCGTGGCAATCTTGCGCCGAAAGGCGCTGTGGCCAAAATTACCGGCAAAGAAGGAGAATCATTTTCCGGCGAAGCCATCGTGTTCGATTCGGAAGTATCCATGTGCGAATCGCTCAGGCAGGGCGAAATCCGCAAGGGGCACGTTATCGTCATCCGTTATGCCGGTCCGAAAGGCGGACCCGGGATGCCGGAAATGCTTAAACCGACTTCCGCTGTGATCGGTGCCGGGCTTGGTCCGGATGTGGCGCTGATCACCGACGGCCGTTTCTCCGGCGGGTCGCATGGATTTGTTGTCGGGCATATCAGCCCGGAAGCTTTTGACGGCGGCGCCATTGCACTCGTACATAACGGGGACCGCATTACGATTGACGCAGGTATGGGAGAAATAGTGCTGCACGTGGACGAAAAAATCCTTAGGGAAAGAAAAAAATCATGGGCTCCGCGAAAATGTTCCGTGCAAAGCGGCGTACTGTTCAAATATGCCCGGACTGTTTCGGATGCATCCACAGGTTGTATAACGGATTCTGAAAATCAGGATGAAAACACTTTATAAAGAGCAGCGGGAAATAAAAACCGGCAAAAAAATAAAACAGATCAGTGGCGCGGAAGCTGTCGTAAAGTCGCTGCTTGCCGAAGGTGTGGAATTGATTTTCGGCTACCCGGGCGGCGCGATCATGCCGGTTTACGACGCTTTGCTTTCCGGGGGAAGCAAATTGCGCCATGTACTCGTCCGGCATGAACAGGGTGCGATCCATGCTGCTCAGGGATATGCGCGTGCGAAACGCGGAACGGGTGTTTGTCTCGTTACTTCCGGTCCCGGCGCCACCAACCTGGTAACCGGGCTTGCCGACGCAAAAATTGATTCTACGGCCGTAGTGTGCATCACGGGCCAGGTGAATTCCGCATTGCTCGGCAGCGATGCATTCCAGGAAACGGATATCATCGGCCTCACGTTGCCGGTTACCAAGTGGAGCATCCAGGTAACGCAGGCCGCAGAGATCATGCCCGCGATAGCAAAAGCGTTTTACATCGCCGGCTCCGGCCGTCCCGGGCCGGTACTGATCGACATTACCAAAGATGCGCAATCCGGTATGTGTGAAGACGCGTACCAGCCCTGTCGTACAATCAAAAATTATTACCCGAAACCTTCCGTTGATCAAAAACAACTTCGTTCAGCTGCGGAATTGCTTTCGGCTGCGGAACGCCCGCTGGTACTAGCCGGGCAGGGTGTGCATCTTTCCGGGGCGCAGCGGGAATTATTGTCGCTGGCGGAAAAAGGAAACCTGCCCGTAGCTTCCACCTTGCTCGGTTTGTCCTGCTTTCCCGCGGATCATGCACTGTATGCAGGATTTCTCGGCATGCACGGCAATTATGCGCCGAACCTGATGACGAATGCCTGTGATGTACTGCTCGCAGTGGGTATGCGTTTCGATGATCGCGTTACCGGCGAGCTTTCACGGTATGCAAAACAGGCGCGGATTATTCACATCGACATCGATGCGTCGGAATTCGGAAAAAACGTGAAGCCGGAAATCGCGATGCACGCCGATGCGCGCGAAGCGCTTGCCGGGCTTGCGCAATTTGTAAAACGCAAACCGCGTACGGATTGGCTGAACAAGATGAAAGAACTGAAGAAAACCGAGTATGAAGCCGTTACGGAAAAAGAATTCTTCCCTGCTGCAGGCCCGGTCAGGATGGCGGAAGCGATCCGTATGCTCGATCAGCTGACTGCCGGGAAGGCCTTGCTGCTGACGGACGTGGGCCAGCACCAGATGTCGGCCTCCCGGTATTATCGCTTTACCCAAACGGACAGTTACATCACGTCCGGCGGATTGGGCACCATGGGATTCGCATTGCCCGCGGCTGTCGGCGCACAACTGGCCTGTGCGGACCGGCCGGTTGTTGCAGTAACCGGCGACGGCGGCGTGCAGATGAACATCCAGGAACTGGCGACCATCTTCCAGGAAAATATCCCGGTGAAAATTATGATCCTCAACAACAATTACCTCGGTATGGTAAGACAGTGGCAGGAATTGTTTTTTGAGAAACGATACTCGTCCGTGGAAATGGTCAACCCGGATTTTGTGAAGCTTGCGCAAGCGTACGGGATAACCGCTTTGGCTGTGCGTGATCGCGATAAACTAAGAAAAGCCATGCACACGATGCTGGAAAGCCCGGGGCCTTTTCTCCTGGAAGTGGTGGTGGAAAAAGAAGAAAATATTTTCCCGATGATTCCGCCGGGATGCAGTGTTTCCGAAGTTCGGCTATCCTGAAAAATAAAACTATGAAACCATATCATACATTGATTATCGACGCGGAAAAAGCCGCTGATCTCCCGGCCCGCATACTCGGCGTTTTTTCGCGGAGAAGGCTGGCGCTGGAACGATTTTCATTCAGTTGTCCTTCGGAAGAAATGGCCCGGGTCATCATAGAACTGAAGGCTCCTGATCCTGATGTGGAGCGCAGCGTGCAGCAGATACGGAAACTCATCGGGGTGGGTGAAGTGCATCATATCGGGAACTGAGGACAATATTCATTTTCAAAAATTCAAAATCATACAACCAAAACAAAACAGGAAATTATGGCAACGTATCAGTTCGGCGAAGTAATGGAAACAGTCGTTACCCGCGAAGAGTTCAGTAACGAAAAAGCAAAAACAGTTTTATCCGGCGAAACCATCGCTGTAATCGGCTACGGCGTGCAGGGGCCGGGACAGGCGCTTAACCTCCGGGATAACGGTATGCGCGTGATCGTCGGGCAGCGGAAAAATTCTTCATCCTGGGATAAGGCGCTGGCCGACGGATGGAAAGAAGGGGAAAGTCTTTTTGAAATCGAAGAGGCTTTACAGCGCGCTTCGGTTATCGCTTTCCTGCTTTCCGATGCAGGACAGATCGCTTTGTGGCCTGCTGTCAGAAAATATTTGTCCCCGGGCAAAACGCTTTATTTTTCACATGGATTCGGGATCACTTTCCATGAACAAACCGGTATCGTTCCTCCCGGAAACGTGGATGTGATCCTGGTTGCGCCGAAAGGAAGCGGAACTTCGGTACGCCGTCTTTTTCTCCAGGGACAAGGCATCAATTCTTCTTTTGCCGTTTACCGGGATGCCAGCGGCCTGGCCCGTGAGAAAGCATTGGCCATGGGTATCGGCATCGGTTCCGGTTTTCTTTTTGAAACGGATTTCAGGAAAGAAGTGTACAGCGATCTCACGGGCGAGCGTGGCGTGCTGATGGGTGCGCTCGCCGGAATTATCGAAGCGCAGTACCAGCTCCTCCGGAGCCGCGGACATTCTCCTTCCGAAGCATTTAACGAAACCGTGGAAGAGCTGACGCAAAGCCTGGTTCCGCTGGTTGCTGAAAACGGGATGGACTGGATGTTCTCCAATACTTCGGTAACCGCACAGCGCGGCGCACTCGACTGGAAAGTGAAATTTCGTGACGCTGTTGCGCCGGTGATGGAAGAGTTGTACGACAGCGTAGCGGACGGAAGAGAAGCGAAACGTGTAATCGAATCATGCAGCGCCGCAGATTACCGCCAGCGCCTCGAAAAAGAACTGGCCGAGATCCGCGAATCGGAATTGTGGAAAGCAGGTAGTGTGGTTCGTCAGCTCCGCCCGAAAAAATGAAAACACGAACAAAAGAAAAAACCGGTTTTGAAAAAGTACTGGATGCGCAATCCTCGCTGAAAGGTATCGCTGTACACACGCCGCTGCAATATTCCGCGGGGCTTTCCGAAAAGTACAATGCGCAGGTTTACCTCAAGCGCGAAGACCTGCAACTCGTCCGTTCGTACAAACTGCGCGGTGCGTATTATAAGATCGCATCGCTTGGGGATGCTGAAAAACGGCGTGGAATAGTCTGTGCCAGCGCAGGGAACCATGCGCAGGGCGTTGCTTTTTCGTGCAGGAAACTGAAAATTCCGGCGCGGGTTTTTATGCCGGTAACCACACCTCAGCAGAAAGTGAAGCAGGTAAAATATTTCGGAAAAGAGTTCGCGGAACTTGTACTGACCGGCGATACGTTCGACGATGCATACGCGGAAGCTGCCCGTTTCGCTGCGAAAGAAAACCGTTCGTTCATCCATCCTTTCGATGACGAAGAAATCATCGCGGGGCAGGGGACTGTCGCACTCGAAATCCTGGAAGATGCGGAGACTGTTCCTGATTTTGTTTTTGTTCCCGTAGGCGGAGGCGGACTTGCCGCAGGCATGTCGCTGGTTTTTAAAAACGTTTGCCCGCAGGTGAAGCTCATCGGTGTGCAGCCGGCAGGCGCGCCTTCCATGAAACGATCACTGGAAGCGGGCCGTGTCGTGGAATTGCCGTTCATTGAAAAATTTGTGGATGGCGCTTCCGTCCGCAAACCCGGTGAAAAAACATTCTCCATCTGCCGTAAATCTTTTTCGGATTTCCTGCTTCCGCATGAAGGAGCCGTTTGTTCGGCCATGCTGCGTATGTACAACGAAGAGGCCATTGTACTCGAACCTGCCGGCGCACTTACTATCGCCGCGCTTGACCTGTATCGCGGCCCGATCCGCGGAAAGAAGGTGGTGTGCATACTGAGCGGTGGAAATAATGACATCGGCCGGATGGAAGAGATCAAGGAACGGGCTTTGCTTCACGAAGAGCTTAAGCACTATTTCCTCGTGCATTTTCCGCAACGTGCCGGTGCGCTGCGCGAGTTTGTAAACGAGGTACTCGGTCCCGGTGATAACATTACGTATTTCCAGTACGCGAAAAAAACGAACCGGGAAAACGGCCCCGCCGTAATCGGTATCGAATTGTGCGAACCGGGCGATTTCGCTTTGCTGACCGAAAGAATGAAAAACAGGAATGTGCTTTTCGAGCATCTGAATGCCCGGGAAGATTTGCTGGCTTTGCTGGTATAATGATCAATACGCGACAACGATCTCGAGCACTTCGAACAGTTTCAGCGCATTCCGGGGTTTCATTTTGATGGTCATGTTTTCAGAAACTTCCCGTGGAACAGGTATCGAAACGAGGTCGGATTTATTGTCGATTACCAGCTTTTGTTTCTGTATGGCGATTGTTTTTACAGCACCGGGAGCGGAATAAATAGCGAGAAAATTAGCCAGGCTCACCGGGCTGAACTCGTCGTCGTCGTTCATTTCTTCGTACAGCAAATTTTTGGCCAGCAGGTAACGGTAATATAGAATCCTGATCTTTCGCGGAGTGGCTTCGGGGAGCATGGCGACGGCTGCATGAAGAGCGTCTTTTTCACCTTTGGACAGTTCAGTGGATTTGGTTTTATTTTCTGTTTTAACCTGCTCCGTCGTTTGGGTTTGTTCGGGAAGCGCAGCCGTTTGGTTCGTTACGGCTACTGTTGTTATAATACCGCCCACCCTGCGGGAACTTCCTGAATCGAAAGGAACTTCCGGGCCGATATCCGACATCGTGACGGCCGATGTTTCATTCCCGGGAGTAGTTGTGGTTGTCGTTTCTTCCTTGTTTTTATTTTCAGTAACCGTATTCCCGTTCTTTGCTTTTTTGCTGAACAATATCGAACTCAGCAGGTTGGTTCTGTCTTCGCTTGTCAGTATGCCCAGCTTGATCCCGGAAATAAAAAGCTTATCCATGTATTCCTGCGTGATACTTTCGAAGGCCTGCTTCAGCTCGGAATCACTGGAAATCGCCATATCTTTTTCCTTTTTCAGCATATCGTAATACTTGGTGATGATGGCGCGCTTCAGCATCCGCTCGTCGATAGCGGCGAGGACCACCACGCGGTTTGAGATTTTGCTGTCCTCCAGCATCACGCGCAGTGCATCAATAATCCGGATGATCTGGTCTTCCGAGCACCGGTCGATATCATCTACAAAAAGAAGGATGCGTTTGGCCGGTTTTTCGTTTTCTTTTGCCGGGATCCAGCATTCCAGCAGCGTGCGGAGTTCTTTCTCTATTTCAGCCTGCACACCGAGCAGGTCGTTGAAAGACTTTGTACTAAAATATTTTTTCACCAGGTCGCTCGCTTTTTCGGCCGACCTGTTTTTTATAAAATTAAAATACGCCGTAGCTGCAGTAATGAACGAGAGCAAAGAAACGGAAATGAAAGGTTGCAAAGAATCGAGCATGCTTTTCCCATCCGCGTTCCTGAAATCAAAAATGAAAAAAGCGGCCGTTGTCGCAGCTAAGCTGATGAGGAAAAAAATCCACGGCCAGTTCCCGTTGCGCCTGGAATTCAAACGAAACCGCCTGAATTGAACAGAGACCAGGTTAACCAGCGCGGACCTGCTTTTTTTTCGAAAATATCCTTTTGCAAAACACTCGTAAAGATAGGCCCAGGAAGCCTGCGTGTCCTGGAATTTCCAGGCGTGAAAATCAACGCGGATAAAATGTTTTTCCTTTTCGAGCCTCTCCAGCGTTTTTTCGGCGAGGTATGTTTTCCCGCGCCCCCACTGCCCGAAAAGTCCGACCATCTGGCCTTTGTCCATGCCCATTTCATGCAGCAGTCCCGAAAGTTCTTCGGCCAGTTCGAGAACACCCAGCGTGGGCGGAATATTATCGGTGGGTGCGAAAAACTGGGAACTGAAACTGTCTCTTTCAGCCTGCTGTTGTACCTGCTCCGGTTCGTTTCCTTCCGCCGGAGGTACATTTTCATCTTCTGCAGGCGGCGGGTCATTGGAGCTTTTGCTTTCCTCCAGCCAGAGTTTTTTAATTTCCGGACTGTAAATAATCTGTGAATAATAAACGCCGTTGTTCATCGGGTTTTCCGCCCGGATGTCCATGCCCTGGAAGAATTCGAAAACAAGAGGTGAAAAACTGTCGTTATGATGTGTGGTTTTAAGAATATTATTACTGAATCTTTCCCGGTGATATATCGACAGCATAGTCAGATTGCGGTCCGGTTTGAGAATATACATAATCGCGTGACGGATATTCCTGGAAACCGCATTAATGTCATTTCCGGCCTGCTTGTATTTGAAAAGATTATTTATCCAGTCATCTTGGTTCACGTTTGATGAAGCTACATAGCGCTTCGGACTAAACTCGTTCCAACTCCGGTCATGACCTGTTTTATCGAAATAGGCGACCAGTTTTCCGATTAGCGTGAAAATATAATGCTCAACACTGGGAACAGGAATTGTGGAGTAGTAATCTTTGAAATGAAGCCCGCTCTTTTTGAAAACGATGGCTAAAGATTGCCAATCTGTTCTACCTGATTTAAGATTAAAGCTACTCTCCTTTCCTTCTTTTATATAATGGTCAAAAGCCCGTTTAGTTAATTCTTCCGGTTTGCTGAAATCCAGGCTCAGGAACTCCATAAAAAGCACACGTAACTTTTCGAAATAAAAATCCGGCATACGCCTGATCTCATCGAATTCGGGATACTCGCTTACTTTCTTAATAAGCTCACGATAATCATTGCTCTGGCTCATGGCAGGAATTTATTGCAATGGATAATACGGGATAGCTGACATACCAAAGTAGGCCAGTTACTGCAAATAAGCCAGCGCCTGTTAATAAAAAACAGAGAATCGAATCGGAAGGATATTGAAGTGGAGAATGCGGACAGATTATCCTTTGCCGGAAGATTTACAACAAACCTTCCAGGCTCCGCTCATCGCCCGGTTTCGCCACCACGTAATTACCCATAACCATGTAGTCCATGTCGGCGCGGGCAAAGCTGAATACGGCATCTTCGGCCGTAGCCACGATCGGTTCACCTTTGATGTTGAAAGAAGTATTGACGAGTACCGAATAGCTGGTTTCTCTTTTAAATGCTTCGAGCAGGTCGCGCATCTGCGGGTTTTCCGTTTTGTTCACGGTCTGGATGCGCACGGAATTATCCACGTGCGTGATCGACGGAAGTTTGCCGAGATATTCCGGCCGCACGTTATAAACCAGCAGCATGTATGGATTCGGAAAATCACAGTCGAAATATTTTCCGCAGTCCTCTTCCAGCACGATGGCGGCGAACGGGCGGAAGCCTTCGCGGAATTTCACACGCGCGTTGAGTACGGTTTTCATTTCGGCCACCAGCGGGTTGGCGATGATGCTGCGGTTGCCCAGCGCGCGCGGACCGAATTCCATGCGGCCCTGGAACCAGCCGATGATTTTTCCTTCGGCTAATTTTTTCGCGGCGAAATTCGCGTAGTTCTTTTGTGTTTTTACAAAAGGAAGTTTGTGTTTCCGCAGGGCCGCTTCAAATTCATTGTCATCGGAAGCGGGGCCGAGGAAAGCGGTATCCATGATGAACTTCCGCTTGCGGTTGAGCACGCAGTGGTTGTAATACAGCGCACTGCCCAGCGCCGTTCCCGAATCACCGGCAGCCGGCTGGATAAAAATGTTTTTGTATAAACCGGATTGTGCGATGAGCCCGTTCGCCACGCTGTTCAGCGCCACGCCGCCGGCCATGCACAGGTTTTCGCTTTTCGTTTTTTCTTTCAGCACGCGGACCATGTGCAGGATCACGTCTTCCACCACGTGCTGCGCTGCGGCTGCAACGTTCAGTTCGTGCTCGTTCCAGTCTTTGCCCTCGCTTTTCGAAGGGCCGAAAAGATCGGTGAACTTTTTGGTGACGCCGGTCTTGCGCGTATAGTGATAACATAAATAACTCATGTCGAGCCTGAAACCGCCTTCAGGCGTAAGCTTCACAAGTTTTTTCATTTTCTCGTAAGCCTCCGTATTCGGATTCCCGTACGAAGCGAGCCCCATCAGTTTGCCCGGACCTTCGATAAGTTTGAATCCGAGGTGACGCGAAACGGCCTGGTAAAAAGCGCCCAGCGAATACGGCGTATCGACCGTAGAAACTTTCGTGATCGTATTTCCTTTTCCGTGCGCCGAAAGTGACGTGGTCCACTCGCCGGCCCCGTCGATCGTGAAAATGGCGGCGTCGTCGTAAGGCGTGGGCAGGAATGCGCTGGCGGCATGGCAGAGGTGGTGCTCCAGCAAATGGAATTTGAATTTCGGCTGTTTGGCCGTGGGGAATAATTTCTTCAGCGTTTCCGGAAGACGTTTCATGTCTTTCAGGTAATTCAGCATACCGAGATTTTCTTCCACCGAAAAATTACGCTGCTCGCGCATGAGTTGCGGCACCTTGTTCCAGAATTTGAAAAGAAAAACGGGAACCTTTGCGTAGGAAATGGACGGCTTCCAGAAAAAAGTAACGTGATCGATATCGGCAAGCGTAATGCCTGCATGGTCGAGACAGGCGCGGATCGCGTGTTCCGGAACTCCGCCGTAATGTTTTTTGCGGTTGAGGCGTTCTTCTTCCACCGCAAAAACAACCTGGTCGTCGATGATCAGCGCAGCGGCCGAATCGTGTCCGTAACAATTAAATCCAAGTATGTTCATAAATGCAGTGTGCCGGGGATTTATTATGGTGTCTTGCCTTGTGCCTGTTTTCTTCGCAAAGCTTCAGCGAGATTGTTTTTTGCAAGCTCATAGTTCGGGTTAATGCGAAGCGCGCTTTCACCAGCAGCGATGGCTTTGTCGAAATCCCCGGTCATGTTTGCCGCGGCGCAGATATTATTGTACGCATCCGCATAATCCGGTTTGATCGTGAGTGCTTTCTCAGCCATGCTGATGCATTTGTTGAATATACCGGAATTGTAATACTGCAGGCTGAACTGGAGATAACCTTCCGCAGTCGGATTTGCCTGCAATCCCGCTTCCTGTTTTTCATAGGTCGCTTTATTGGCCGCTGCAACCCGCACGTTATTCTGAAGCATTTCATAATCCGGTTTGAGCTGCAGCCCTTTCGCACCGGCCTCCGCGGCCTTGTCCCATTCGCCCAGTTTGTTCCAGGCGGAGCAGATATTATTATATGCTTCCACGTAGCCCGGTCTTAATTTGAGCGCCTGCTCCGCAGCTTCCACGCATTGCGCAAACAGGTTCGCATTATAATATGCGAGGCTCAGGTTGAGGTAATTTTCCGGCGTGGGTGTGTTCTGCGCCGTGAGTCGCGCCATTTCCACCGGGTTGATGGAAATAACGCCTTTGTCGAGAATACTTTTCAGGCGATTCAGGCCTTCGTGTGCGGGACTCAGGTTGAGTCCGCTCTGGATAAACGGCGGCGCTTCTCCCGCGCGATCGCGGCGCACGTAAAAATCAGCGAGGAAATAATAGCACTCCGGGTTATCGGCGCGCAGCTCGATCGCTTTTTTGAAATTCTTTTCGGCTTCCGGGAGATTGCCCTGCCATTCGCGAAGCACAGCCACATTAATGTAGATGTAGGAATAATCCGGCCATTCTTTTTGCGCGATGGCATACACGCTGTCGGCCACATGGAAAAGACTGTCGGCTTTTGGTTTATTGTTATCGGCGATGGCTTTACGTCCGAGCGCGACCACTTCGTTCGCATAATTCATCAGGCCGCGCCCGTTTTTCGGACATTTTTCCGCGCAGTCTTTCCAGAGAGAATACCCGCTGCTCCATACCTGGCAACGTTCTCTCGTTCCGAGCGTATGTGCGAAAAGAAAAACAAAGGCTAAAAAAGAAAAAAGATAAACCGGCAGCTGGCTTTCGGAACGTTTCGTTTTATAACGTTCGATCATGTTTTCGAGAAGCAAACCCGTTGCGCAGGTGAATGCAAGGACAAGACCGATATACGGGAAGAATACGCGGTGATCGTTCAGCACTTCCGCAAACGGAAAAATACTGGAAGTAGGCGCGAGTGCAATGAAAAACCAAAGGATGCCGAATGCGATCGGTTTCGCTTTCTGCGTCCGTGAAGATCTCCAGGCGATAAAAAGCAGGAGTAAAATGAAGAGCACGCCGATAATCACGCGATCATCCGTCGGGTTTTTGATCAATCCCCAGTCCGTATCAGCAGCGAGGTTGAGCGGTAAAATGAAATTGTTGAAATAGTGTATGAAAACAAAAGGCTGCGTGAGCATATACGAGACCTGGTCGTAGCCGCCTGAAGTCCACATGGCCGGCGTTTTCGCACGGGAGAACAGGAACAGCGCGCCGGCAAAACCGAAAACCAGGATGATCGTCACAATTTTCCGCGCACTGATTTTTCCGAAAAGTACTTCATAAACGAGCAGGAGCGGGGCGAACATGAGCGCCGGTTCTTTGATGAAGAAACCCGCCAGCATAGGAACAAGGAAGAGCAGGTATTTTCGGGTCTTTTCGGAGTACAGGTACGTGATAAACGTAAGCATGATCCAGAACGTGGAAGCCGAATCGGATCGTGAAATCACGTAGTTGATCGTTTCCGCGTTCGCCGCATGCACCCAGAACCAGGTGGTGGCGAGAAGCGAGAGCCAGTGGTTCATAGCCCGGCCCGGGCTGGCCTTTTCGAAAACGTGCAGGAAGAAAAAGAAGAGCAGGATACCCAGCAGGATGTAGCTGATGAAAATATGCACGTGGAAATAAAAAGGATCAGGCTCCGGTTTGCCGCCTATCCAGGTGTCGATCGCGTTGAGCGTGGTGAGTCCCGGCCGGTAGGCCTGGTTCGAAGGCAGTGTGCTGGTGGTGGCGGCGCTGTCGAAAAACAGGGGAATGTTCTTGATATCGCGGATATAGACGTTGTTCTCGATCGTATGCGAATCGTCGAACTGGAAAGGGTTATGAAAATGTTCGGCATATCCGAACACGAGCAAGGCAATTCCGAACAAGGCCGCGAGGAGAAAAACCGGCTTTTTCAGGTTGTTTTTCATGAGTTGTGCGAAGATAGTATTTTTCAGTGGTAACGGCAGTTTCAACGGTATAATGGAACTGCGGATTTCACATTCCTTTTACTATCCATAGTCGGCGACTACGGATATCCGTAAACCTGCGAAATCTGCGGCAAAATTTTTCCCGGACACAGGAAGAAACATATCCCGGCAGGCGCAACCATATTCCCGCGATACATGCAGCCGAAACACTATCTTTGCCCCGGTTTTTATGCTCGGATTTTTCAGAAAAAAGAAGAAAAAAGGCGACGATATGTCTTTCCTCGATCATGTCGAGGATTTGCGCTGGCATCTCGTGCGATCGGCGGCTGTCATTATGCTGTTCGCGGCGATCGCGTTTATGGACGACGAGATTTTCGGGAAGGACATCCTGTTCAAAATGCTGCTTTTCGGACCGATCGATAAAGATTTCCCGACGTACACGGTACTCTGCAATCTTTCGCACCAGGTTGGTTTGGGCGACGCGCTCTGTTTTAAGGACTTCAACGTACCGGTGACCAATTTCAAAATGACCGGCCAGTTCACGCTCGATATGTGGGCTGCTTTCGTGGCCGGGCTGGTGATCGGGTTTCCCTACCTGCTCTGGGAACTCTGGCGTTTTGTGCGGCCCGCGCTGAAAAACAATGAAATGCTGGCTGCGCGCGGCTTTTTGGTTTCTGCGTCGCTGCTGTTTTTCTCGGGTGTGCTTTTCGGCTATTTTATCGTTACGCCGCTGGCGGTTTATTTTCTCGTGCATTATAAAGCCAGCGGGGCCATAGCCAATATTTTCGACGTCAATTCCTATATCGATGTGGTTACGATGCTCGTGCTGGTCATGGGACTCATCTTCGAACTGCCGATCATCATTTTCTTCCTCACCCGTTTCGGCCTGGTAACGGCAGATTTCCTGAAACGCAACCGCCGTTATGCGCTCATCGTTATCCTGATCCTCGCCGCGGTGATTACGCCCACAACCGACGTGGTCACACAGATGCTCGTCGCTTTGCCTCTCTGGGTACTTTTCGAAGCGAGTATCGTGGTGGCGAAAAGAGTGGAGAAGAAGATGGAAGCGAAACAAAACGCTTAATGATGAATGTCGAATGCCGAATTGCGAATGCCGAATCTACGTGAACCAGTATTCAAAATTCGCAAATCGGCATTCGAAATGCCATTTATCCCTGCATTTTCACCGCTGACCTGCCGGAAGCAGCGATTGTCCAACAGGCCGGTTCTCATACCCCCCGATTTCGTAAATTTGATAGGCAAACCAAAACAGGATAAAATGAAACATATCTACACGTTATTTTTCGCTTCGCTGTTCGTCACCGGTGTGAGTGCGCAGCAAATAGACTCGCTGGTGGTTTCACCGGCAAACCCGACTACGACTACGCCGGTAACGATTTACCCGTACCTCACATTTCCTTACGCGGCTTTCATTGCATGGGTATGCTTTCGGTGATCTGCAATGATATCGATACAGTTCCGCTCGGTACGCTGCCTGCCGGAACGTACACGATCACGTACCTGCTCGACGGCGGTTTCGGACTGCCGACCTGTTCACCGGCTTTTGTTCCTTTCGATACGCTGGTGACTACGTTTACCGTTGCGCTTCCCACGGGCATGGATGAACTGCAGGCCGGGAATTTCAGCCTGATGCCCAACCCGGCTTCCGGCGGAAAATTCACGATCGGGCGTCCGAAACACACGGAAGGCGATGTGCTGCTGCTTTATGCTGCCGACGGACGCCTCGCGCAGCGTATCGAACTGCACAGCGAAAAAGAAACGATCAGCGTCTCGCTCGCGCAGGGACTTTACTTCGCCGGCCTCGAAAGCAACGGCCACATCGGCGCCCTGAAAAAAATAGTAATCACACAGTAAGGGCAATGCATCGCATCGCCCTACGAAGTAGGTAGTATGACTTTAAACGAAGCCCAGAGCGCCGTGGACCAGTGGATAAAAGTCCACGGCGTTCGCTATTTCAGCGAACTCACCAACATGGCCATGCTCACGGAAGAAGTCGGCGAAGTGGCCCGCATCATCGCACGCAAATATGGCGACCAGTCGTTCAAGGAATCCGACAAGGACAAAAAACTGGATGAAGAACTGGCCGATGTTTTATTCGTGCTCATCTGTCTCGCCAATCAAACCGGCATCGACCTGGCGAAAGCCCTGGAAGAAAATCTCGAAAAGAAAACGAAACGGGATTCGGAGCGGCATAAGGCGAATGAGAAGCTGAAGTAAATCACCTGTCTTTATAATAGCGCACTCCCTCAAAAAAATCCTGCGTTATAATTTGGTTTATATTGTAAACTACTTTATGTTTGCGACAGATATATGAACAATCAGCGCAATGAAAAGCATAAAGAATAAGCTGAATCTATTGAAAACAGGGGCTTTGACCCTTTTCCTGCTCACCGGTACGGCATCCGGTGCAAATGCTCAAACGACGATTTCCGGCCAGGTTACCGATCTCAAAAAGCAGCCGGTAGCGAACGCCAACGTCTTTATAAAGGATAGTTACGATGGCGCCACGGCCGATGCGCAGGGAAAATATTCTTTCAGTACTTCGGAAACCGGCAACATGATGCTCGTTTGCAGCATGATGGGTTACGGGACCGTGGAAAAACCGGTTGCGCTGAACGGCGGAACACTCACGATCGACATTACGCTCGAAGGAAAAGTACAGGAGTTCGACGTGGTCGTTATTTCCGCCGGCACCATCGAAGCGAGCGACGAAAAAAAGACTACCGTACTCAAGCCGCTGGATATTGTAACCACCGCCGGGGCTTCGGGCGATATTTACGGTGCGCTGAAAACACTTCCCGGGACGCAGCAGGTAGGCGAGAGCGAAGGTCTTTTTGTTCGCGGCGGAACAGGTGCGGAAACAAAAACGATCATCGACGGCATGGCGGTGAACAACCCGTTTTTTTCTTCGGTGCCGGATATCGCTTCACGCGGACGTTTTTCGCCGTTTCTTTTTAAAGGAACTGTTTTCAGTACCGGCGGTTATTCCGCGCAGTACGGACAGGCGCTTTCGAGTGTGCTTGTACTCGAGACGCAGGATCTTCCTGAGCGTACTTCATCCACGCTCGCTGTTTCCTCGGTTGGTGTGGGCGGCGGGCACAACCAGCTCTGGAAAGAAAAAAACATGTCGGCGGGTTTTGATATCAATTACACCAACCTCGCGCCGTATTTCGCGCTGGTGAAGCAATTGCCCGATTACGTGCGCAAGCCCGAGTTTACCGGTGGCTCGCTCAACTTTCGCAAAAAAACTTCCGAAACCGGCATCCTGAAATTTTACGGCTATTTCAATCTCGGCGATCTCGCTTTGCGCCGGCAGGATATCGACAGTATCATCGATTATAAATCGCTTTTCGATCTGAAGAACGACAACGTGTACACCAACCTGAGTTACCGCGAGTATGTGGGCCGCTGGCGCGTGGATGCTGCGACTTCGTTCAGTCACAACCGCGACCGGATTATTTTCGATGCCGATTCCATCAGCGCGATCAGCCAGCTGAGCCAGGGACGCGTGATGATGCAGCGCGGGCTGGGCATCCGTTCGCAGATCCGTTTTGGCGGGGAGTATCAATACCTCGTGGAAGACGGAAAATACAATCAGTATGCGTACGGCTTCTTCGATAATTACGGTTCCGGTTTTGCGGAAGCGGATTTTTATTTCGGTCCTAAAATCGTGGCGCGCGCCGGCGGACGTTTTGAAAGTTCTTCTATACTGGCGAAAACATGCCTTGCCCCGCGGGCCTCGCTGGCATTCAAAACCGGGAACAACAGCCAGGCTTCCGTTGCGTACGGTGATTTTTACCAGAAACCCGAACGCGATTACCTGTACACGCCCGCGGGAATCGGTTATGAAAAAGCGACGCCATCACCTTCCGCGTGGAAGCGTATTACAAAAAGTACAGCCAGCTGCTGAAGTTCTCGCCGGATTTCGCAAACACGGGCGACGGATACGCGCAGGGCATCGATGTTTTCTGGCGCGACAAAAAAACATTCAAGAATGTTGATTACTGGATTTCCTATACGTTCATCGACGCCAAACGCAACTGGCATGAATACCCGGAGACCGTACAGCCTTCGTTTGTCGCGGATCATACGGCCTCGCTGGTGTTCAAGAAGTTTTTCCCGAAAATCATGACCAGCGTCGGGCTCAGCTATTTTTATGCGACCGGTCGTCCGTACTACAACCCGAACAATCCTGTTTTCCTCGGCGACAGAACATACGATTTTCATTCCCTGAATATGAATGCCAGTTACCTCACCACGATCGGGAAAGCGTTTACTGTTTTCGTGATTTCGGTGACCAACGTTCCGGGTTTCGACCAGGTGTACGGTTACCGGTATTCGTATGACGGGCTTCGCCGCGAGACGATTGGTCCGACGGCAAAACGTTCTTTCTTCATCGGCATGTTCATGAGCTTCGGCCAGGATCGTACGAAAGATGTAATCAACAACAATAACTAACCACTGTAACAAAAAACAAAATGAAAAAGATTATCCTCTTGTTCTTTGCCGTGCTCAGTTTCCCGGCGATCCAGGCACAGAATAAAAAATTCGTCGCCGCCATGGAAAAACAACTCGCGATCCTCGATACGGCAAAAACGAAAGAACATTTCCAGCAGGTGTATAATTCCTTCGAACGGATTTCGAATGCCGAAGGAAAAGAATGGCTGCCGAAGTATTACATGGCATACTGTTCCGTCCTGATGTCGTATATGGACGACGTTTCAAAAGCAGACGAGTACTGCGACCGTGCGGATGCGCTCCTGCTCAAAGCCGATTCGCTCAGCCCGAACAATTCCGAAATTTATGTGCTGCGTTCCTGGGCCACTTCCTCGCGTATCCGCGTGAACCCGATGACGCGCGGCGCGAAATTCGGTCCTGAGTCCGGCATTTTGCTCGCCAAAGCAAAAGAACTCGACGCGAATAACCCGCGCGTGTACCTGCTCGACGGGCAAGGTAAGTTTTACACGCCCCCGGCTTTCGGCGGCGGAAAAGACAAAGCAAAACCCGTGCTCGAAGAAGCCGTAAAAAAATACGAAACATTTAAACCCGCCAGCAGCATTTCACCCACCTGGGGAGCCGCACAGGCGAAGAAGATGCTGGACGAGTGCAATAAATAGTTAACCCGTTCTTCGTTTACAGTTCGCAGTTGCAATGATATTCGGCGCTGGAACCGGAAACGAAAGAACGGTAAACCGTAAACGAAAATGGACACCGACGAAAAACCACTGAACGAACAGGCAAGCCTTGCGCTGATCAACCGCATGATCAATTCGGCGCAGCAGGGCGTAAGCGACAACGGGTTCTATTTCCTGCTCTGGGGCTGGCTCGTGTTTGCCGCCGCCATGGGAAACTGGACTTTGATCCACGTTTTTCCTACTGAACTGAACTGGCTGCCCTGGGCCATCCTGATGCCGCTCGGCGGAATCGTATCCGGAATTTACGGGTGGAAAGTAGAACGCAAAAAGAAGGTGAAAACCTACGCCGACGAAGTGATGGACTACGTGGCGGCGGCTTTTCTCATCGCGCTTTTTTCCGTGCTTTTTGTTTTTTCCTGGAAACTCGGCTGGGCGACCACGTACCCGTTCATCATGATCATTTACGGGATATGGCTGTTCGTTTCGGGCGGTGTGCTCAAATTCCGGCCGCTGATTTATGGCGGACTGATCAACTTTGCCTGCGCGATCGGAAGTCTCTGGATACATTCATATCATATGATTCTCGTTCTTGCTTTCGCCGTGCTTGCCGGTTACATCATCCCGGGACACCTGCTGAAAGCGAAATATAACCGGGAAAAGCATAATGCTGCCGTTTAAAGACCTCGATCCGATCCTGCATTCACAGTTGCGGCTGGCCGTGATCTCGCTGCTTATCAGCGTGCGGGAAGCGGAATTTACGTTCCTGAAAGAAAAAACAGGAGCGACCGCGGGCAACCTGAGTGTGCAGATCGGTAAACTGAAGGACGCCGGGTACATTGACGTGGAAAAAAAATTCCGCGACAATTACCCGCTCACCATCTGCCGCATTACACCGAAAGGAACAAAAGCTTTCCACGAATATGTGAAAGCGATCCAGCAATACATCAATTCGTCGAACAAATAAAACAATACCGCCATGAATATTCCGAACCCGGTTCCTGATCCTACAGCCAATATGAGCGAGCGTGACAAACAGCTCTGGAGAATTGCGAGAAAGCGCGTGGGTTTCCGCCGCCATCTTTTTTCATACCTCGTTGTGAACGGATTTTTATGGGCCGTCTGGTTTTTCAGCGGCGGTTTCGACGGGCATCGTCATGACGGTATCATGTTCCCCTGGCCACTCTGGTGCACGCTGGGCTGGGGAATCGGGCTGATGTTCAACTATTATAATGCGTATCACGGTTCCGGCATCGACGCAATCGACAAAGAATTCGAAAAGCTGAAAAACCGGTCGTCGAACCAGAATCCCTGATTTGCGGTTTAAAATTCCTCCGCAGAACCGTTTTACAGGAAAACTGTTGCTATATGTCGGAATAGATTTAGCGGCAGTTGGCAGTGGCAGTTTGGGCATTACAGGAATGTCGTCAAAACCTACCTGCTTCCGTTTAAAGAAGTCAAACTGCCAACTGTTAACTGAAAACGGTCAACTGGAAACTGCTTTTAAGACTACGAAGTTTTCCTGTAATTCAATATCGCCCATCCGTTCAATACAACGGCAAAAACGGAAACGACCAGGAGCGAATGACTGATGTCGGAAAATTCGCTTCCCTTGAGTACAACCATGCGCATCACGCTGATGAAATAGCTGAGCGGGTTGAATTGTGTGATCACCTGCGCCCAGCCCGGCATGCTTTCAATCGGTGTGAACAGGCCGCTCATCAGGTTGAAGATCATGATGAAGAAAAAAGAGAGCGACATAGCCTGCTGCTGCGTAGTTGAATACGTAGAAATAAGCAGCCCGATCCCGAGCACGGCCAGCAGGTAAACCGCCAGGAATGCATAAAGCAAACCGATATTCCCGAGCGGCACGATCCCGTAAAGCAGCCAGGCAATCACCAGCCCGAGTGTGAAAACCACCATGCCGATCACCCAGAAAGGAATCAGCTTGCCCAGGATGAAATGATATTTCCGGATCGGCGTTACGTTGATCTGCTCGATGGTGCCGATTTCTTTTTCCTTGACGATGTTGAGCGCGCACATCATGCTGCCGATCATGGTAACCAGCATGACGAGAATGCCGGGCACCATGAACACTTTATAATTCATCAGCGGGTTGTACCAGTTGGACGCCGTGATCTCGATAACCGGTGCGGGATTAAAACGCGGCGGAGTAATCCATTGCAACCGTATTTCGCTGTTGAAGCCGGTGATAATGCCCCCGAGATACCCGCTGCCCACCAGGGCTTTCGTGCCGTTGATCGCGTTGGCTGCGATAAAAAGTTTCTGCTGTCCTTCGCGTACGAGATTGCGTTCAAAGCCCGGCGGAATTTCAAGGATGATATCCGCCTGGTCGGACTCGATCAGTTTTTCCGCTTCGCGATAAGAAAGGCCTGCACCTGCCGGTTTGAAATATCCCGATGAAAAAATTTTAGTCGCCAGTTTCTGCGAATATCCCGAATGATCGTTGTCCACGATCGCCAGCGAAATGTTTTTCACTTCGTAATTCGCAGCCCAGGGCAGGATGATGAGCTGCATGAGCGGCGCGATCAGGATGGACCGCAGCAGGGTTTTGTTGCGGAAAATCTGCAGGAACTCTTTCTGCAAAAGAAATTTCAATGTTCTCATGCCAGGCGGATTTTAAATTTCCGGTAACTCAGCGCCAGTAAAAAAACAGTCATCCCGCCGATGATCAGCGTCTCTTTCCAGATCGCGGAAAAACCGAGTCCCTTGATCATGATGGATTTCACGATGATGTTGAACCATTTGGAAGGAACAACGTTTGAAATGACCTGGAGCGGCAAAGGCATATTCTCGATCGGGAACATGAAGCCGCTGAGCAGGAGCGTGGGCAGCATGGTGGCCATCAGCGAACCGAACATGGCCGTTTGCTGCGATTGCGAAACGGTGGAGATCAGCAGTCCCAGCGAAAGCGAACAAAGAATAAAAAGCAGGCCCTCGGCATAAAGCAGCAGGATACTGCCTTTCACCGGCAGGTGCAGGAAAAAATAACTCAGCAGCAGGATAGAGGTAATATTGATAAGCGAAATAAGCAGGTACGGCACCAGCTTGGATGCGATCACCATCATCGGTTTGAACGGCGAAACAAGCAGGATTTCCATGGTGCCGAGTTCCTTTTCCCGCACGATGGAAATGGCCGTCATCATCACGCAAACCAGCATCATGATCATGGCCATCATACCGGGAATGAACGTATGTTCGCCTTTCAGTTGCGGATTGTAAAGCATGCGCACTTCAGGCATGATGCGGTACGGGACGCTGTTGTTCACCAGGAGCTGTGCCTGGTAGTCGGCCACGATCGAAGAAACGTAATTGGTGAGCGTGGTGGCCGTGTTGATATCCGACGCGTCGGCGATCACCTGGATCTGCGCTTTGTTCAGGTGCAGCAGGTCGTTCCCGAAATTTTCCGGGAAAACCACGGCCATTTTGATTTTTCCTTCTTTAAAGGCGAGTTCGATTTCCTCGTGGCTCAGCAGGTTTTTCTCTACGTCGAAATACCTGCTGGCTTCGATCTTGTCGGTAATGCGGCGCGAGGAAAAATCTTTGGAATAATCGGCAACGACGATCTTCGCGTTTTTGATTTCGTTGGTCAGCGCAAAGCCGAACAGGATAATCTGCACGATCGGCAAACCGAACAGCATAAGCAGCGTTTTCCTGTCACGAAACACGTGGTGGAATTCTTTTCTGACGAAGGAAAGCAGTTGTTTCATGATCTGCGTATTAATCGGCTGTTCGTTTGGCTCCGCGTGCGAGCTGGTAGAATACTTCGTCCATCGAATGCACCGAAAACTGTTTTTTCAGGTTCTGCGGCGAATCGAGCGCGTCGATCCGGCCGTCGACCATGATCGAAACCCGGTTGCAGTATTCGGCTTCATCCATATAATGTGTCGTTACAAAAACCGTCATGCCTTTGTCCGATGCATCGTAGATCAGGTCCCAGAACTGGCGCCGCGTTACCGGGTCGACGCCTCCCGTAGGTTCGTCCAGGAAAACCACTTTCGGCTGGTGAATCACGGCCACCGAAAAAGAGAGTTTCTGTTTCCAGCCGAGCGGCAGTTCGCTCACCAGTTTTTTCGCTTCGTGTGTCATGCCGAGCTGATCGAGCAGGGCTTCGCTTTTTTCACGGATCGCTTTGTCCGTCAAACCGTAAATGCCGGCGTAAAACCGGATATTTTCGACGACGGTCAGGTCTTCGTAAAGCGAAAATTTCTGGCTCATGTACCCGATATTCTTTTTGATGAGGTCGGTTTCGCGGTACACATCGTAACCGGCCACCGTCGCTTCGCCGGATGTGGGCTTCGATAAACCGCAGAGCATCCGCATGGCCGTTGTTTTTCCCGCCCCGTTGGCGCCGAGAAAACCGAAAATCTCACCGGGCATCACGTCGAAGCTCAGGGCGTCTGCAGCAATAAAATCACCGAAACGTTTGGTCAGTTTTTCCGTTTTGATAACTGGTTCGCTCATTGTTTCATGAATTGAATAAAGCAATCTTCTATGCCCGGTTCCACGCGACCCAGCTCGATATCGGTATGATTTTTTTGCCGCAGGTATTGCTGCAGGTCTTCTTCCTGTCCCGCGCGCTCTTCGGCAAAAGTCAGGTGCAGGTGCTCGCCGAAGGCGAAACAGGTCCCCGTGTTTTCATAATCGCGCAGGTCGTTCAGCAGCCGGTAAATTTCTGCAGAGCGCACCGTGAACAAATTTCCGCGGAAGGATTTTACCGTGCCGGCCGGCGTGTCGATGGATAAGATTTTCCCGGACTGGATCAGCGCGATACGGTCGCAGAGCGTGGCTTCATCCATGTACGGCGTTGAAACCAGGATGGTGATGTTTTGTTCTTTGAGCCGGCGAAGCATTTCCCAGAATTCTTTCCGCGAAACGGAATCCACGCCGGTGGTCGGTTCATCGAGAAAAAGCACGCCCGGTTTGTGGATCAGCGCACAGCACAGCGCCAGTTTCTGTTTCATCCCGCCCGACAATTTCCCGGCGCGGCGCGTTTTGAACGGTTCGATCTGCCGGTAAATATCTTTGACCAGTTCGTAATTCGCTTCGATCGTGGTTCCGAAAACCGTCGCGAAAAAAGCAAGATTCTCTTCCACCGTCAGATCCTGGTAAAGCGAAAAACGCCCGGGCATATACCCCACACGGCTGCGGATGGTTTTATAATCCTTCACCACGTCGTACCCGTCGACCGACGCTTTGCCGCCGTCGGGCAGGAGCAGCGTGGTCAGCATCCGGAAAATGCTCGTTTTGCCGGCGCCGTCAGGACCGATCAGCCCGAACAGCTCGCCCTGCGCGACTTCAAAGGACACGTCGCTGACTGCGGAAACGGTTCCTTTGTTGTAAGTCTTCGTAATATTTTCGAGCCTGACTGCGGACATGGTTCAGAATTTTACTTCTCCGTACATGCCGATTTTCAGCGAGCCGTCGTTCACCACGCCGATTTTCACGGCATACACCAGGTTCGCGCGTTCGTCTTTGGTCTGTATCGACTTCGGCGTGAATTCCGCTTTATCGCTGATCCAGTTCAGGATACCTTCATGTTCTTTATAGGTTCCGTTTCCGTCGTCCACGAGCACTTTTACTTTCTGGTTCAGTTTTACCGAAGGAAGCTGCGCACCTGTAATGAACGCGCGCAGGGTGAGCGTGGAAATATCCGCGATCTTGTAAAGCGGTTTGCCCGGCGCGGCCACTTCGTTTGCAGCGGCATACCGCGTAAGGACGATTCCTTTGACGTGGTTTACGATCCGGCATTTGCTGAGCTGGTCATTCAGCTGTTCGATCTGTATTTCGAGCGGCTCCGCGTTTTGTGTAATGCTTGCGGACGTGATGCCGAGCGACGACTGCAAAGCGGCGATCTGTTTTTTCAGCACATCGGCCTGCGCATTCACGTCATCGAGTTGTTTCTGTGTCGCGGCATTCGCTTTCACGAGGTTAGTAAAACGCTGCTGCTCTTTTTCCGCGGCCTTCAGTTGTTCTTTCAGTGTGGCGGTTTGTGCGGCGATGTCGGGACGCTGGCTCAGCGTCGCTTTGATCTGCGCCTCGAGCTGTTTCTTCTTCAGGAAAAGCTGCGTGCTGTCGATATACCCGACGAGTTGCCCGGCTTCAAGCGCCTGTCCTTCGCGGATATTGAGCTGCAGGATCGTGCCGGAGGCTTCGGATGAAATAATGGTTTCGTCGGCTTCGAATGAACCGGATGCGTCATGGCCGTTCTGATTCCCGTTGCAGGAAAACAGCAGCGCGGCTGCGGGCAGGAGCATGAAAGTGAATCGTTTCATAAATAGGTCTTTAATGATTAATTGCCTGATGTTGCCTGGTAATTATATTCGGCCAGCAGTTGCTGCATCTCGTGAAGCGTGAGATTCTGCCGGGCCTGGTCTTCTGCATTTACTTTAAGCAGGTAGTCCGTTGCTGTAATCGTCCCGTTTTCCAGCTGCGCAGTCGCCGCTTCCCGGATCGATTTACGCAGCGCGATGATTTCCCGGTCGTTTTTAACCAGTTCGGAATACCTCGAAATTTCGTTGTCCTGCTGCTTCAGCGCGAGATTGGTGTTCAGCAAAAACGTTTCGCGCTGCAGGTCCAGCTGGTCGCGGCTTATGCCGAGCGCTTTCCGTTCATTTTTCAGCGTGTAGAAAGTAGTCAGCGACCAGCTCAGCCGCGCGCCGCCGATATAATAGAAATCGAATTCGTCGCTGAATATGTTGAACGCGGGTTTGCCGTACCCGGCCTGGAAGAACAGGCTCACGCGCGGAGCGGCTTTGGCCGTGAGCAGCTTGTCCTGGAAATCGAACGACTTTTTCTGCCGCTCGAAAAGATTCAGTTCCGGCCGCGAAACCGTGTTCGACGGCGCTTTATTCCCGGGCCGCACGAATTTTGTTTTTTCATCCACCGGCTGGTTGATGAAAAGCGCGAGCATGTCGCCGTACGCTTTGCGCATGGACTTCAGTTCGGTTTTGCGCTGCTCGGCTTTGAGCAATTCCGCGCGAAGTTCATCGGCATTGCTTTTCACGGCGGTTCCGTTGTTCACGGCGGCGTTAAGTTTATCGATTCCCGCAGCGATATCTTTTTTCAATAGTTCCGTTTGCGCGATCTGCTCGTCCGCCAGCAGGATGCCGAAGAAAAGCTGGTTGATCCGTTCACGCAGTTTGTACAGCTCGACTTCCAGCGATTGCAGCTGGATGCCCGCATTCGCTTCGTAAAGACTTTTCTGCGTTTTGATCACCAGCAGGTCGGTGAGCGGCTGAACCAGTTCGCCGTAAAGTTTATACTGGTCCTTGTCCGGCGAAGGAATCGTAACGTTCGGGATCGGCACGGCGATTTTCGTTACATCCGACTGGTAAGTCGCCTGCCCGTAAATCCCCGTTTGCGGGAAATATCCTTTCGAAGCGTTGGCGAGCGAATAGTCGCGGCTTTTGGTTATAAGATCCTGCTGCTTCGCCAGCGGAAAATGCTGCCGGGCCAGCTGGTAGCAGTCTTCCGGTGTCAGCGGTTTCGTTTCCTGCGCTTCGGACACTGCCGGGAAAAGCAGCAGGGCGAGAACAGCCGGCAGTATTTTCTTTTTGATATTGATTTTATTTTTCATTGGGTTATCCGGTATGAGTTTTCAATTGAACAGGCTCAGGAATTTTCCATCATGCTTTTCATCCACAGCGGGATCAGTTTTTTACGCTCGGTCATCAGCACGGCGAACTCTTTCTTGTCGATACCCATGAGCTGCTGCATGATGGGCGCTGCAGCAAAAGGGAAAATAGTCAGGCCGATCATGTTTGCCATGATGTGGAAATAATGTAGCTGCTGCTTTTTGTTTCCGCCTGCATTGGACTTCAACTGCCCGATGAATTTTTCGCGCATCGCTTTGGTGGGATTATCCATGTGTTCCCCGAGTTTTTTCGGGTTGCTCCCGATCTCGTTCAGGATGAACAGCGGCAGGTTGGGATTTTCCAGCAGCATGGTGATGTAACTTTCCACGAGCAGTTCTATTTTTCTGTGGACGGAAAGTTTCTCATCCAGGAAAAGAATACTGATGCTTTGCATGAACTGCTGCATACTTTCCATCATGATGATCTCGAACAGTTTTTCCTTGCTCCGGAAATAATAATTCAGCAGGGCGAGATTGATCCCGGCTTCCGCAGCTATCTCACGGGTTTTAACCGCTGCGTATCCTTTCTGCGTAAACAATTTGCGCGCAGCTTCCTTGATTTTCGCTTCCGCGTTCTGGTCGATGCTTCTGGTTGTTTTCTTTTTCATCGGTTTTTTATCCGCAGCAAAGTTATGTTTGTTTTTTTGATTTAAACAAATGATTAAATCATTTTTTTAATACGGGAATACCCTGTTTTATTATAATTCGTTGATCGTTAATAGATTCCGTCGTATCTTTTCCGTTCAGAAAACACCACAGCCATGCGTAAAACACTGCTTTTTCTCGCTTCGCTATGTTCAGGATTGTTCCTGCATGCGCAAACGAATATTATTTCCACCGCTCCTCTGGCGGAACAGGTGATGCTCGGGAACTACAACCCGGCGACGTATCTCGCGTCCGTGGTGCGCAACCATCCCGATACGATCTCGCGCGGAATTCTCGCCCGGATTTCTCCCGATTCGCTGCGCAGCTATATCATTACGCTGGCCGGTTTTTACAACCGGAATACCGGTTCGGATACGGTTTCATCTGCACTGGGTATCGGTGTGGCGCGGCGGTGGATCTATCAGAAGTTCCAGCAGTTCAGCGCGGCGAACGAGAGCAGGCTCATTCCATCGTACCTGCAGTTCGATCAGCAGATCTGTTCCATGAACCAGCACCGTGATATTTTCGCCGTGCTTCCGGCGATCGATACGACGGATAAACGGATCATCCTCATCGAAGGACATATCGACAGCCGCTGCGAAGGACTTTGCGACAGCCTCTGCCAGGCGATGGGCGTGGAAGACAATGCCAGCGGAACGGCTCTTGTGCTCGAACTCGCCCGCGTGATGAGTCATTACAGTTACAATCACCCGGTTGTTTTCCTGGTAACGATCGGCGAGGAGCAAGGACTTTACGGGGCGGAAGCTTTCGCCGATTATGTGCAGCAGAAAGGCATCACGGTGAAAGCGGTACAGAATAACGATGTGATCGGCGGAATTATCTGCGGGCAGACTTCGTCGGCGCCGAGTTGTCCCGGCGACGGCGCTATCGACAGTACGGGCGTTCGTTTGTTTTCGTCCGGCAGCTTTAATTCGAAACACAAAGGATACGCACGTTTCGTAAAGCTCGAATACAAGGAAATGTTACGCCCGTTTGTAACGGTGCCGATGGATATCCGCATCATGTCGCCCGAAGACCGTACCGGCCGCTCGGGTGATCACGTGCCTTTCCGCGCACACGGCTACACGGCTATGCGATTTACTTCGGCGAACGAACACGGCGATGCGAACGTGAGTAACGTGAACTACGCCGACCGCCAGCACAGTACGCGCGATACGCTCGGGGTGGATACGGATAACGACCAGGTGATCGACAGTTTTTTTGTCGATTTCAATTACCTCGCGCGTAATGCCGTGATCAACGGGAATGCCGCAGGTATGGCCGGTATCGGTCCGAAAACGCCCGATTTCCAGCTCACCGGCTGGATCGGCGACCTCGTGATCCACGTAACGCAGCAAACGCAATATTTGCATTACCGCATCGGGGTGCGGACCACGACCAACGACTGGGATTCCGTTTATACGCTGATCGGCGGGCTCGACGATACGCTCGACGTTCCGCCTTCGACAACGTATTACGTGAGCATCGCTTCGGTGGATACGAACGGAATCGAAAGTCTTTTTTCGAACGAATACCTCGTTACCAATGTCGGCATAACCGAGCCGGCTGCTGAAACTCAAGGCTACGCGCTTATGCAGAATCGTCCGAATCCTTTTGACGAAGCGACCTGGATCGGTGTGAACGTGGAGCGTGTTCCGAAATGCCGCCAGGCGGAAATCCGCATCACCGATCTGCAGGGCCGCAAAGTGAAATCCATCCCGCTGGAATTAAAAACCGGTTTGAACGAAGTGCTTTACGAGCACGGCTACGGCGCAAGCGGTACGTATATGTATTCGCTGGTACTGGACGGAAAAACAATGATGACGAAAACGATGGTTTTCGCGAATTAGCCCGGCTCTCCAGATGGTGCACTCTTTTTATAAAAACGGAGTGATTCTCTGTAGCCACGAATTACCCAAATCAGCCGTAAAATGACAAAAACGTTATTCGACCTGAATACGGAAAATGTTCTTGGTATCCTGCTTGCTCTTATTCCCGCGATACTCAACTTTAGCATTTTTCTCTACGTCCTGGTTGCGCTTCCCAGGAATACCATTTCGAAAACCTTTGCTTTGTTTTGCGCTGCTCTTGCTGTATGGCAAATAAACGATGTCATGGCGCGTATGAGCAATACGGCGGAAACACTGGTGCTGTGGAACAGTCTTTTAAGCATCGGGGCTTTGCTGATCACTCCTTTGGGTTTGCACTTTACGATTTTATATACAGGCCGCGGGAAACTGATGAACTCGTATTTCTCCTTGTTAATGCTGTATCTGCCGGTTATTGTTCTTCATTCGGTTTTGCCCATCGGGTTAAATAACAGTTCTTTTGTTTATAAACCGACCTGGGGCTGGTTGCTGACACCGACGAATAACCCTGCATTCCTTTTTATGGGTATGTGGATGTCGGCGCTTGCATTCGCTATTTTTATCATGCTGCTCGTGCATGCACGGAAAGTAAGATACGACAGGCAAAAGCGTGCGCAGGCATTGCTTATAGCAACAGGCTTTGCGATACCTACCGTCCAGGGATCGCTGATGCAGTTCGTTTTCCCGAATTTTTTAGGCATAGATCCTTTTCCTGTAGCCTCTACATTTATGTCAGCATTTTCAGTTTTTACAATCATTGCGCTTACCCGCTACAACCTGTTCAGTATTTCACCTGAAATAGCAGCAACAAAAGTCCTTGAAACAATAACTGATTTTCTTTTTATTTCTTCCAGTGACGGGAGGCTCAAGTTTATCAATAAATGCGGTTCGGAACGATTGGGAATATCTCCTTCGGCTATTGAAGAGTACAAGCTCCGTGATTTTTTCCCGAAAGAGCACCAGGGGTTGCTGAAAGATGCGCTTCAGCATAACAGTCTTGAAAACAACAGTATTGAACTCCTCCTTCCCGATGGAAATAAAATTCCTGTACTGGTGTCGGCATCCGTTATTTCCGAACCCAATAGCCCGGACGTTGTGCTTTTCCTGGCCAGGGATATTGCAGACAGCAAAAAGCAGGAGGAGAAATTCAGAGCATTGCTTGAATCGGCGCCCGATGCTATGGTTATTGTAAACCAGGAAGGTGTAATTGTCCTGGTCAATCTTCAGACTGAAAAAATATTCGGATATAAACGGGATGAACTGATCGGTCAAAAAGCAGAAATACTTATGCCGGAAAGATTCGGGTTTAATCATCCTGTGCATAGAGACGGTTATTTTTCGAATCCTCATGTGCGTCCCATGGGTTCCAGCCTGGAATTGTTCGGAAAAAGAAAGGACGGATCGGAATTTTCTATAGAAATAAGCCTGAGTCCCTTGGTTGAGGAAGGCCTCGTTTCGGCAGCTATTCGTGATGTTACCGAACGAAAAAAATCAGAAGAACGACTGCAGTTCACGCAGTTCTCGGTAGATAAAGCCGCCGATGCGGTGTTTTGGGTGAAACCGGATGCGCAGTTTGTTTACGTGAATGAGGCAGGATGCAAACTGTTCGGTTATAGCCGTGAAGAAATGCTGAAAATGTGCATCCACGACCTGGAAACAGCCGGCAACTCGCGTAAAAACTGGCCGAAGTTTTGGGAAGAAGTGAAACAAAAAGGAGCCATGACACTGGAAGCCATGGTAAAGAGTAAAGACGGCAGAATCTTCCCGATTGAAATATTTACCAATCATATTTCCTATGCCGGGCAGGAATTCAAAGTATCGCATATTCGCGATATAAGCGAACGAAAGAAAGCAGAGCAGACTGAAGCTGCGAAAAAAATCACAGAAGCTTTCCTGGCGAACATCAGCCACGAAATCAGGACTCCCATGAATGCCATTATGGGCTTTACAAAACTGCTCGGGAAGTCAGAACTTAAGGATGAGCAAAAAGAATACCTGAAAATTATCAGCGACTCGGGAGACTATTTGCTCAGCATCATCAACGATGTGCTTGACCTTTCAAAAATACAGGCTGGTAAAATCACCTTTGAAAAAACGGTATGCTCCCCGGTAGAAGGAGTGGAGCATTGTATCCGGCTCATCCGGCCGAAGGCGGAGGAAAGAGGACTGCAGATCATTTCGGAAGTGGATAAGGATGTGCCCCGGTACATTGTCTGCGACCAGGTGCGCATGTGCCAGGTACTTTTAAACCTACTCAGCAATGCAGTCAAATTTACTGATGCGGGAAATATCCGGGTCTCTGTCAAAAAAATGAAGGAAACGGATGAACACACGCTTCTTCATTTTAGTGTGAAAGATACCGGTATCGGGATTGATCCTGAAAAAATGTCAACCCTGTTCGAACGTTTTGGAAGTTTATCTAACGGCAGCAAGACCCAAAAAAATGAAGGCGCGGGCATCGGTTTGACGATCACCAAGCAACTTATAGAACTCCAGGGAGGTAAAATATATGTGGAAAGCAAACCCGGGAAAGGAAGTGATTTTTCGTTCACAATACCGGTATTGAAAGCCACGCCCCGGCATCTTGCAAACGGCGCCGTCCCCGAGCAGGACGTAACGGAAGATTTTCTGAAGGATATCAAAATACTTCTGGTAGAAGATAATGAGATCAACCAGAAACTTGCTGAAATTGTTTTAAAAGAGCAGGGTTGTACAGTTACTGTTGTAGACAATGGAAAATCCGCCATTGATTTGCTCAGGAGCGGAAATGATTTTGACTGCATCCTTATGGATCTGAAAATACCTGTTGTTGATGGCTATGAAACAACCCGTATGATCCGGAATGAAATAAAAAATACCGCCGTGCCTATTATTGCTTTTACAGCGCATGCGGTAAAAGGCGAAGAGGAAAAATGTATGGAAAGCGGTATGAACGATTATGTCGTCAAGCCGTTTAACCCCGGTGAACTGAAGAAAAAAATATTAAAACATACTTCCGGGGACAAGAACATCCGGGAGCATTACGTGAACGGTAATGTTGCACACCTGGAAAATACAAACAGTAAATCCTGTGTCAGTATGAAATACCTGGATGAAATTTTTGTTTTTGATAAAGCCGGCGGAAAAAAGATCGTCGAAATATTTCTGAAAAACACACCCGGGATGCTTGATAATATGCAAGCCTGTTGCCGGGAAAACAGGTTTGCCGATATGCGTGCTCTTGCGCACAGTATAAAATCCGGGGCCAGCATGTTCTTGTCCCGGAGCGCGGTTCAACTCATCGAAGAAATAGAGCATACGGATAAAAACTCCAGGTCTCCCGGAGAAATACTGGAAAAAATAAACGAATTTTCGCATGTGTGCAGGCAGGCAATGGATGAACTGAAGATCATTGTGCAAAACCGGTAGAAGATGAAAGATACACCGCAGGCCTTCAAATGTATTATTGTGGACGATGATGAACTCATGCGAAGCACGATCGAAACGTTTGTCAGGCCGATGAATAACCTGCATCTCGTGGCAAACTGCACCAGCGCTGCGGAAGCTATGCAGGCCATGGAGCATGAGAATATCGACCTGGTTTTCCTGGATATCGAAATGCCTCAAATGAGCGGGCTGGAATTCCTGAAAACACTCGAACAGAATGCCCAGCAGGTTATCCTGATCACGTCGCATCAGAAGCACGCAGTTGAAGCGTTTGATTATGCCGTGGCCGACTTTTTAGTTAAACCTCCTTCCTATAATCGTTTTGCCGAAGCGGTAAATAAAGCGACAAAAAAAATACAGGAAAGCCGGGAAGTGAAAAAAACAAACCGGCAGATCTTTGTCAAAGCCAATGCACGCCTGGTCAAAATCCTGTTCAGTGAAATACTCTACATAGAGGCCCTGGGTGATTATGTCAGCATTTATACCCGTAACGAAAAGTACACTGTACATACCAGCATGAAAAAACTGGAGGAACGATTACCACCAGGGGAATTTTTACGAATACATATCTCCTATATTATTCGTGTGGATAGTATTACCGAAATGCAGGACAATGTTGTTCATGTCGAAAAATATACTGTTCCTGTAAGCCGTGCGCACCGCAAGGTGTTAATGGAAAGACTGAATCTGCTGTAAAAAACCAGGTACCGGTTATTTTAAGTCAAGTGCCGGCATTATGCTGCCAGGCGTCGAATTTCAGAAACTTCCGTTTGCCCTTCTCGTTATTTTAGGCAAGTCAAACACACATGTTGCCATTTCTTCCGATTCAGGCTGTTTCAGTAAGCGCCTGCAAATGGTTCAGGATTAGATAAACCTGAACCTGCATGCTGTTTATTGCACACCGGGAAAAGAAGATTTTGATGGTTTATATGACTCCGAAAACAATTTTTTTTAGCGGAATAAGAAACGATACAATCGATCCGGATTCCTGGTCCAGGCTGCCGGCGAAAAAGATATTGTAATCGGTAAGAATAATACAGTGCATGCAATAAACTCAAACAATCAAATCAAAAAAAACGGTATGAAAAAAATCTACTCCTTTTTAACTGCCATCACCTTAGGGTATGGTGCATTCGCTCAATGTTCGATTTCCATATCATCACAAACGAACGTTGACTGTTTCGGAAACTGCACAGGAACTGCAAATACGACGACGGCAAACTTTATTCCTGCTCCGACGTACTCATGGAGTACATCACCTGCACAAACCACAGCTAACGCCACGAATCTTTGTGCAGGAACCTATACTGTAACTGCCACAAACGGTATATGTACCGATACGGCTGTAGTGACCATCACCGAGCCTGCAGCGCTCACTGCAACACAAACGCAAACCGACGTATCCTGTTTTGGCGGAAGCAACGGAACCGCTACCGCTTTACCCAGCGGTGGAACAACGCCTTACAGTTACAGTTGGAACAGTTCCCCGGTGCAAACTACGCAAACCGCCACAGGTTTACCTCCGGGAACATACGCCTGCACAGTTACAGATGCCAACGGATGTGTGACTTCCGCAGCCGTTTCCATTGCGGAGCCTTCCAGTGCCGTGTCGGCAACTGTTGGATCTACAGCGGTGTCGTGCAACGGAGGGACAAACGGAACTGCAAACGTGTCGGCCAGTGGCGGAACACCCGGCTATACGTATCTCTGGAGTCCCGGAAGCCAGACAAGCGCTAATGTTACGGGCCTTTCTGCCGGTACATATACTGTTACCGTAACGGATGCAAACGGCTGCACGGTATCGGGCCCGGTAACTGTTTCGCAGCCGAATGCGCTCGCTGCCAATATTACAGTAGCCGATGCAACCTGTAATGCAACCTGCGATGGTGTTGCAACATCTTCGCCGACCGGCGGAACACCTCCGTATCTCTATTCCTGGAGTTCGGGTGCAACAACTGCCGCCGATTCCGGCCTTTGTGCCGGCGCATATTCGGTGCTGATCGTCGATGCGAATAACTGTTCTGTCAACCAGGCGGCTACCATTGCAGAACCGACAGCGCTGACGGCCAGCGCAACAGGTACAAACGCCACCTGCGTAGGCTGTACCAATGGCAGCGCGACTGCAACAGCATCCGGCGGAACTGGCCCGTACACGTATTTATGGACACCGGGCAATCAAACCACGCAAACTGCGGCAGGACTTGGCCAGGGAACGTATGTCGTTTGTGTTACTGATGCTAACGGATGCGGTCCCGTTTGTGATACGGTTTTGATAAGCGATGGTACCGCGATAGCCTACTACGAAGATATTTATGACATTTCCGTATATCCCAATCCCACATGGGACAATTTCGAAGTTCAGATGGATCCGCTTGGATCGGCGGAAATTGTTTTTACGCTCACGGATATGCTTGGGAATAAAATTTTATCGGAAAAAGTATTTGCGACGTCGGTATTCCGAAAAACGTTCCGCACGACAGGAATCTCTTCCGGAATTTATTTCCTGCAAACAGAAATCGATGGCAAAAGGCTCACGAAAAAAATAGTGAAGTACTAAACCATGAAACGGCAGGGTTATGCAGGGAATAACCCTGCCGTTTTTTTCATTTATCATTAAAAAAAATGGACATGAAAGCGGAAATCGCCCTGTTTTATGCATGTGCAACACTGTGTGCCATGATCGCCCTGTTCGGATGCGGAAAAACGTTTGTTGAACCCGATCTGAACGGAACATGGGCAGAAATAGACAGCACAACAACTCAAAATCTTACGGGCTGCGAACTGGTGATTGACGAAAACAGCGGAGACGTGATTTTATGCGGGGTGCAGATGGTGCATCCGTATAATGCCATCGCACTTCCTAATCCTGACCAGGCTAAACTGGTTACCAAAAACGGGCAAATGTATTATAAGCAACAGCGGGGAAGTTTCCTGCTTATCGATATGCCGGGAAATAAAAAGCATTATTTCCTGGATTACGAGTTTGACGGAAGTTTCCTGTGGATAATAGGAGACAATACGGAAACATTTGTCCCGGCGAAGAATAACGGAAGAGTTTTTAAGAAAAAGTAAACACTAAAACTTGTTGCCATGAAAATGAAACCCGTCATGATAGCCTTGTTCGCTTTAGCTGCATTACATACAGGCTGCAAGAAATACGAAGAGGGGCCATCGCTCTCTTTGCGCTCTAAAAAAGCGCGTGTGGCCAATCAATGGAAAGTCGGCGCATATTATAAAAACGGTGCAGACATGACTTCCGACTACAGAACCGGTACGGCTAGTGAATTAATGGAATTTACCAAGGACGGAAAATATACTTTTACTGCTACGTACACACCTGCCTTTGGAGGAGGAACCAGTACGGATAATGGTACCTGGGAGTTTATCCATGACAAGGAGGAGTTGAGAACCGTTTCCGCTGTCAATGCATCCGACGTCGATACGATTCATATCACCCGTTTGAAAAACCAGGAATTCTGGCATTCTTTTAAACTTGGTGCGGATGAATATGAAATACAAATGATTCCTGCACAGTAAACTGTTCCAGATTAATCCGGCGGTGTAACCGTATTTCTTTCGAAGGATATGATTATGCCGCCGGTTATGTATTGAAAATGTATGAACGTTACTTCTGCTGCCGGATCAGTCACGGTTTTCGATCTCTTTTTTTATGAAGTAATCGTACAAATCGATCTTCGATTCGATATGCCCTGCTTTTTTTCCTGACCAATCCATAACCAGCAAGCCTTCGATAGCCTGGGCTGTTTCCCCGGTGTGGAATTTTTCTATGTGAAATGTGACGATGCTGTCTTTGCTTTCAGTAACAACGGCATCGGCAATATGATCGTGCCCGATACCGCAACTCAGGAAAAGGCGTGAAAGTTTGATTTTTTCGCCTGCGGCAGGAATGTCGCCCGATTTAATCGTCAGTTGGTACAGGTCCTTGCTGCCGGTAACCGTAAGAACCTTATCGCCCCAGCCCGAACGTGCACTGTCGGTTTGTGCGGATGCGTTTCCGGAAAACAGAACCGCAAGAAATAATACAAGTACGCTGCTGAATTTTTTCATGACCTTTTGTTTTTGGTTTATAAAAAGTAACGCAAAAATGATGCGCTGCTTTTGCCGGTTAACAAGGCTTAACACAATCGCTTCCGAATGTGTATCATTGCATGGATGAAATTCTTTTTCGCTTGCACATTTTTCTTTTTTGCGCAGATCGCACCCGCGCAGGATACCAGTATTGTNNCCTGCGCTCCAGTTGCTGGGCAGGCAGCTGAACGGGCTCGACAGCGCCGCCGTGATTTTTCTCGGCGACAACGTATATCCGAAAGGCTTCGTTCCGAAAAAATACAAGGCATATCCTTTCCGCGATACGGCCGCATATAACCGGGTGCATGCGCAACTGCAGCAACTGGAAAATTTCCACGGAAGCGCGTACGTGATTCCCGGCAATCACGACTGGCTGGCGCAGAAGCGGAAAGGAGCATACGCCCTGAAAAGACAAGAACTGGAAGTGAAAAATCTTTTGGCCGACAGTTGCGCTTATCTTAAGAATCCGCGTGAAGAACGATTCCTGCCTTCGGGGCAGATACCCGGGCCGGTTTCCGTTCAGCCCTTTGCGGGATTCCGGCTGATCGTGATCGATACGCAATGGCCGCTGCAGTCGTGCATAAAAGGAGGCAGAGGGCAAATGTCGCCCGGCAAAAGAAAAAGAACCCTGTCGCGCATGGCCCGGGAACTCGACAGCATGCTGACCGCCGCGAAAAAAAACAATGAACAGCTGATCGTCGCCATGCATCACCCGATGTTTACCAATGGCGAACACCAGGGTCATTTGTACCCGCTCCATGCATTGATTACGTACACGCCGCTCAAAATATTCGGCTGGCTCGGTGTGGATCGTTTGCTGTCGCAGGATATGATCCATCCGCGCTATAAAAAAATGAGAAAAGCCCTGCTTCCTGTCCTTGAAAAACACAAAGGGCTCACCGTTGCCAGCGGTCACGATCACAACCTCCAGTATTTTTCAAGGGCGAACGGAAATACGTTCATCGTGAGCGGCGCAGGCAGCAAACTCGGCAAGCTTAAAAAGAAAAAGAAATTCGAATCGAAATTCCAGGACGATCAGCAAACCGGTTTTTTCTGCGTGGAGTATTTGAAAAACGGGCAGAAAAGAATCAAGGTGTATAAAGCGAACGGCGCTGTAAACAGTATTGATACGTTTTGATTATCAGCAGAAACCCGTTACCAGCAACAGCGTGTAAAAGAAAGCGCAGCCGGCCAGGAAAACGGGCAGGGCGGCCAGCAGCGGAAAAATAATTTTCCAGTTTCGTGCGTGCATCACGGCGAGGTAAGTCGCCCGGCCGGCCGGCAATATGGCCAGGCTTCCGGTCAGCAAAAATAGTTTAACGAGGATCGCCGCAGTTCCTTCCCCGATGATTTCGCCCGGGTAGGCCAGTGAAGCGGTGAGCCACAACAGCAGCGTCGCACTGACGACCAGCATAGCCGACAGCAGTAAAAGTCCAGGTACGGAATGAAAGAGTTTACTCATCCGCGGCAAGTTTGATCGAACGGTTTCCGTAAATAAGCGCTTCCGATTCATTGCTGATTTCGTTACCCGTTTCACCGGCGAAGAGCACGAGTTTTTTACGCATCAGCATATTGGCGTGCATCGTGGATTCCAGTACATTTTCACCGGCGCACCAGCGGCGCAGGAAGAAAAAATAAAAATAAGGCGAACTGCTTTGTCCGCCCGTATGCCCGATGTATGTATCGGCTCCGCGTGCGATCCATTCCGTCCACTGCCAGGCATTCCCGCAACCGGTATTGTACACCAGCCCGATCTTCTGCCGCAGTACCGAATCTATCCGCGAAGCATATTCGTAATAATAGTTGCCGTGCGCGAGCAGGAAAATATCCACGGTATCGTATTGAATCAGCAACCTGTGAAGCGAATCTTCAAAAGCCCGGTGGTCGTCGTCATTTTCGGTGATGTAACAGGTATGCGAATAGGTTTCATCCAACAGGCCGAGTGTGAATAAACGCGAACCTGTTTTCTGCAGCGGCGTAACATCATCCCGCACGGCCAATACCGCACGTTTGTTTTTCAATGCTGTTTTTGGAAGCAGGGATAAGGGCCTGTCAGTAAGAAAAACAACAAGCAGCAAACACAGGAGCGGGAACAGGAACGAAAAAAGAAGAGCCGAAATTTTTCTTTTAGCCATGGTTCTGGTCAGTTCGAACGGTAAAGTGTATCAGGGTCTTGTCATTTCGGGCGCCTGCCCGCCGTATCCGCCTGAGGCGGAGGAGGCGGGGGAGCCGGGAAATGACTAATCCTCATGACCTTTGGGATTTTTCACTTTCCCGTTCTTCCACAAATACTCTTCCTGCTCCATTACTTTTTTCAGCGAGTCGCTTACTTCTTTGCTTTCGATCCGTGTGAGATCGGGCTGCCCGGCGTTGACCCAGGCCGTGTCGCATGCGCCGTTCCACCATGCCGTTCAGCATTTTGCTGTACTGCAGTGAAAAATCTTCGCTGTACGTTTTGATCGTTGAACTTCCGCGGTTTTCAAAAGCGTATTTGCGGTCGGACGGAAATGTTTTGGTCAGTTCTTTTTCGAAATTCAATACGGAATCCACGGCGAGATGACTGGCTTTTACAAAATCCCAGGCTTTGAGCTGCGGTTTATCCACGTAACGTGCGCGCCCGGTCCAGTAATCGTAATTTTCCGCTTCGAGTTCGGGTACGCGCGATTCCCAGAAGCCGTGGATGCCGTGCTGGCCGGTGAGCTGGCCGTTGTAATTTTCGGTGGTGTGCAAAGGCACGTGCGCATCGCCGATGTAGTGACCGATATCCGCCGAGTAGTGTAAAATCTTGTCGATGTTTCCTTCCTTGAATGCTTCTGTCAGCCGGTACAGCATCTTGTCGATATGCCAGGGCACGATGCCGTATGCCATCAGCGTGTCCTCGGTGTATTTTGTTACGGCCTGTTTCCAGTAACGCGGCATGCTGTCGAGCGCTTTTTTACCGTAGTGATCGATGTCGATATAATGCCGCGGCGCTTCGTCCGGATTGCCGTAGCGGCGTTTGTCGGGATCGACGGCATGTTCGGTGACAAAGTCGATATGCTTTTTATAAAACCCGATCATATCCGGCGGAAGCGTAAACACGGCCATCCGGTTGATGCGCTTGTGCCCGTAAAATCCCCACGACTGCGCCGTTTCGGGCGAGCAGAAATTGCTCCAGGCGAAAATGCCGAGAAAAAAAACGACGGGGATGATAAAACGTTTGCGCATTGCTTTTACGAAAATACGCAAAAGCAGACTCGGGATTGTAAAGCGGGTGTGAAGGGTGTATATTATTTCGTTTTCGGATCTTCTTCTTCCGGGAAAGTTATGGACAGGTCATAGGAACCGTTGGTCGAAACTTTACGCAGGATTTTCCCGTTCCGGTCGTAGTGGTAAATCATTTTTTTGTCATAATTTATGTCGTACCGTAACGTGCCGTCCTCACGAAAGTTTTTGTGTATGCCGACCGGTTTTTTGTTTACAAGCCAACCCTGGTAAAACGTTTTTTGGTTTATTCCGTAAGGGCAATCGATAAAAGTGGAATCATCGGTGCTGATTCCGATACCTTTTATATGCATGGTATAAATGGCTTCCGGGCCTACAAAAACGGACCAGAGTACTTTCCCTTCCCGGTAAAAAAAAGCGGTTCGCGGAAGCCGGACACCGGCATCAAAACGGAACTGTAAACCGTCGAATTGCCCGTTTTTGTAATAGCCTTCAATCACGAGGAATTCCGTACTGTCTTTATACCACTGGCGGAAGTAACCGTTGAGCGTATCGTTTTTCCAGTACTGGTACCCGTCGTTTCCCTGGAATTGATAAAACCATTTGCCCTGTTTGCACCCGAGCTGATCACGCTGATTATAAGCAACCGTATCAGTAGAAGCGGATTTTGTTTGTGCAGTATCGGCTTGTTTATGCACAGGTTTTTGCGCGGTATCCTGCCCGCTTTTATGTTCTGCTCCGCAGGATGAAAGTATAAGTATGAGCAAACCCCGGCTTATGTTTTTCACGATCTATTGTTTTTTCCTGTCCGGTAAAATTAAAACATCGCAGACACAACGGAAACCGATCCACGATTCGGGCCGGGTATGGCGATATCCCGGGTATATTTTCGAAACGGACGTATCCGGATGCAGCAGGATCGTGCCTTTATCCTCATCGTATTCGATGCCGTTCATGCCGGTCTTGTAATTCAATCCCATCACGCCGCCGCTGTCGGAAACCAGTTCCGAAACATTCCCGTTTACCTGGTACAAACCGTAATAATTAGGCTGCCCGGCTTTTACAGGCGCAACAATACTTTCGTAGTGCTGGAATTCACGCGTAAGATTCACGGGTTCGCCGCGTCGGTCGGTCACGCGGGGGAAAGGTGTTTTTTTAACGGGCCTTGCGACGTAATTCGGCATCGCGGCGGATTCCCATTCTGCTTTGGTGGGAATACGATAACGAACGTATTGCGGCACCACGTAATTCGAATCGGGATTCCGGTTTTTGATCAGTCCTTTTTGTATGGCGATAAATTCATTCACACGCGCGCTTCGCCATTTGCAATATTCTTCTGCCTGGCGAAGCGTAATGCCTACCATCGGGTAATCATGATAGGCAGGGTGCCGGAAATAATATTCCACGTAAGGTTCGCAGAGCGCCAGTTTTTTGCGCCAGACCAAAGTATCCGGAAGCATTTCGCGGTGAAGTTCCGTTTCTTCTTCCCGTTTGAGCCAGTATAAAAATTCCTGCCAGTCGATGTTGCGGACTTCGCATTGATCTATCCATAAGCTGTCGCGCAGCCAGACTATGCCCAGTCTTTCCGGTGCGAATGCTTGCTGTGCGGGTTGTTCACGGACTACGTATTTATCCCTGCGTGGCATGATGCAGGATGATAGCGCCAGTATGAGCAGGAAAAAACCGAAGCGGAGATTTTTTTTGGAGCAGGGCATATCGTTCATAATGCCTTCCGGAAAGAATAGTGACAGGAAAAAAATAATATCAAATGCCAAATGCAAAAATCAATGAAGGGAAATCACACAACCATCGGCACCAGCGCGCCATCCTGCAAAATGGGGATTACGGTGGTTTGGTCGGGCGTCAGGCAATACCGGATATCTTTTTTCAGGTTCAGTTTCGCGAGGCGTTCTTTATGCGAAGCGTGCACGAGAAATTTACTCGGGTCGGTTTCTGCAAGCTGGTAGAGATACCGCAGCGCGAGGCAGCCGTCGCCCAGCTTGAAATTGGAAGAACGTTTGCAGAGTTCTTCCGTTACTGCACCGGCGAAGAGGGAATCTTCCAGGTTGAACCGGTTTTTCCAGCCCGAGCAGAGCAGGAGGATCGGGCGTTCTTCTTTCACCAGCCAGTCGCAGAGCGCGCTGATATTGGTGAATGCGCCGACCACTACTTTGTAAGCATGTTTCGCGGCGTCGATGGCCTGCGTACCGTTGGTGGTGGTAAGTGCGATCGTTTTTCCTTTCACATGATCGCCCATGTAATCATAAGGCGAATTGCCGAAGTCGAATCCTTCCACTTTGATGGCATCGCGTTCGGCGCCGGCCAGGAATCCTTTGTTTTTCCACTCGAGCGCTTCTTCGACTTTCGCTACGGGGATGATTTTTTCCGCGCCGTAATGAAAGGCGGTGCAGATGGCCGAGGTGGCCCGGAGGATATCAATAATAACGACGATACTTTCGTGATCCCTGTACACCGGGTACAGGAAAGGGGAGAAGCAGGCTTCGATCTTCAGTTTACTTTCCAACAGCGCAGTTACTTTTTATAGAAAGGAATCTTCGCCACTTTCGCTTTCAATGCCTTGTCGCGGATTTTGATGAAAATTTCCGTTTCCGGTTTGCTGAAAGTGGTTTGCACATAACCCATGCCGATGCCTTTCTGCAAAGAAGGAGATTGTGTTCCGGACGTTACTTTACCGATGATGTTTCCGGCCGCGTCGGCAATTTCATAATCGTGCCGGGGGATGCCGCGGTCGATCATTTCAAACCCGACCAATTTGCGCGACACGCCTTTTTCTTTCTGTTCGGAAAGCAGGGCCTTGTCCGTAAACTCTTTGTTGAATTTCGTGATCCAGCCCAGCCCGGCTTCGATCGGCGAAGTGGTATCGTCGATATCGTTCCCGTAAAGGCAGAATCCCATTTCCAGGCGCAGGGTGTCGCGCGCACCAAGTCCCACGGGCTTGATTCCGAATTCCGCACCGGCGGCGAAAACGGCATCCCATATTTTGGAAGCGAGATTATTATCGAAATAGATTTCAAACCCGCCGGCGCCGGTGTACCCGGTATTCGAAATGACGATATTTTCTTCCCCGGCAAACTTTCCTTTTTTGAAATGGTAATACGGAATATCGGCCAGGCTGATGTCCGTAAGTTTCTGCAGCGTGTCGGTCGCTTTTGGTCCCTGCACAGCCAGCAGCGAAGTACGGTCGGAAATGTCTTTCATATCCACGCCGAAATTATTGTGCTTGCTGATCCAGTTCCAGTCTTTTTCAATATTAGAGGCATTCACCACGAGCATATAGGTTTTCCCGTCGATGCGGTACACGAGCAGGTCATCCACGATTCCGCCTTTGCCGTTGGGCAGGCAGGAATACTGCACGCGGCCGTCGGTGAGCGCGGAAGCGTCGTTGGAAGTAACGAGCTGGATAAGGTCGAGCGCTTTATCGCCTTTCAGGATAAATTCGCCCATGTGGGAAACGTCGAAAACACCGACTGCATTCCGCACGGTAAGATGTTCGTCATTCAACCCGGAATACGAAACGGGCATATTGTAGCCTGCAAAAGGAACGATTTTCGCGCCGAGCGCGATGTGTTTTTCCAGGAGGGCGGTGTTTTTCAGAGTATCGGCTGCAGCATCCATTGGTAAATGATTTTGTTCAGGCAAAAATAATGTTTTGAGCGGGCTTCCGGACTTCTTTGAAAAATAAAGATATGTATCCCTTCTGAACAAGGAACGCCCAATGTCGAATAATGAATTACGAAGTGTGTCGTTTCAACATATACACTTCGGCGTTCGAAATTCATCATCCGATAGCTATCGGATCGGAGTTCGGCATTATTTTAAACAGCTTCTAAGTTTCCTGAAGGGATAGATACCCTGATTTTTCAGGATTGTCCTGCCAACGGATTATTGCGGTTGCTTTTCTCGTTCATCATACCGATATTTTTCATGCTGTTTAAGGTTGGCTCAACATAACTATTTTCATGCAAGTTAGCTTTTAGAACACCTTCTCCAAACCCATGCTGCCGGCGGGCACAAACACAGCGTCCTGTTCGATAAATACAAGCATTAAATCGATAAAACCGGTTGAAAAGCTGTGGAAAAAAGCGGATTTTGTCCCTATTACATGTAGAGTTCCTATTTGGATGCCTCTTTTTTTTGGAACTCTGCCGATTTGTTACTAACATCGTATTACCAAACATCCTGTCATAAACCATTAATCGATTAACAAATGAAGAAGCAGCTACTTTTTGCATTTGGCATTTCTGTTTCTGTCCTGGCTATCGGCCAGATACAGTATGATGTCGAAATACCTACACCCGACGGTGGAAGTGTAATGATGATCAAGCCTAAAAACTTCTCCGTTACACGTCCCATCCGCGATCTTGACGCACTCTACGAAGCCGTTGAAAAATCGGAAGCGGAGCAGTTGGCGGAAGCGCAGGCAAAAGAACCGAGCAACAAACGGGAACGCCGCACACATGCCATGACCAATCCGAATGCTTTGCCGCAGGGTGATGATCCGCTGGCAGCTTCAAGTTATAACCCGATTCACACAGCTGCTCCGCCGATCGCCAACTGGCAGGCGCAGAGCGGCTCAGGCTATCCGCCCGATCCTTCAGGCGCTGCCGGCCCGAACCACTACGTCCAGGCGGTGAACACGACATACCGTGTATATAATAAGACAGGCACTGGTTTGACCGGAACGCTTAACCTGAGCTCGATGTGGTCAGGAAGCACCAATGACGGCGACCCGATCGTACTGTATGATCGTTATGCTGACCGTTGGATCATCAGCCAGTTCCAGATTTCGGGTAACGAGATCCTGATTGCGGTTTCGCAGACGAACGACCCGACCGGTTCATATTACACCTGGACTTTTGTTCCGCAGGCTTCGCAGTTCCCGGACTATTTCAAACTCTCGATCTGGCATGACGGTTATTATATGACTGCAAACTGGAACGAGCGTGTGGTGGCTTTCGATCGCACAGCCATGCTTGCCGGCAACGCTTCGCCGAGTATGATGGTTAAAGCCATGTCCACTACACCCACCAACGGGTTCTTTGCACCGATGCCGGCTGATGCCGACGGCCAGCTTCCTCCTTCGGGAACTCCCGCACTGTTCTTCTCTTTTGAAGATGACGGCTGGAGCTCTTCCAACCAGGACGCTATCCGTATCTACCAGATGAACACCAACTGGTCGAACCCGCCCAGCACAACCTGCACACTGGTTACCGCACTGCTTACCACACCGTTCAACGCAGTATTTACTACGTCCTGGACAGACGTTCCGCAGCCCGGAACATCACAGAAACTGGACGTTATCTCCGGCGTTGTTCAATTCCGCGCACAATATCGCCGCTGGTCGGGATACAATTCCGTGCTGGTTTGCCTGCCGGTTAAAGTAACAGGACTCCAGGCCGGTATCCGCTGGCTGGAACTCCGTGAAAACACAGCGAACAGCACCTGGAGCATATACCAGGAAGGCACTTACGCTCCTACAACTGATTATTACTGGATGGGCGGCCTGGCCATGGATGACCAGGGAAATATCGGTATGGGCTACAACAAATCGAACGCGACAAGCACGTATCCCGGTCTTTATTATACCGGCCGTCTTGCTGCTGATCCGCTGGGCCAGATGACAGTGGCCGAGCAAACAGCCATCGCAGGTGGCGGAAGCCAGAGCGGTATCGAACGCTGGGGTGATTATGCACAGTGCACACTCGATCCGGATGGTGTTACTTTCTGGTACACCGGCGAATACTATGCTTCAGGACCTGCGAAGCGTACCCGCATTTTCTCCTTCCAGATCGCTACAAGCATCGGCATGGCTGAAAACCAGAACGCAGCGAACAACCTGACTGTTTACCAGAACGGTTCCAACCTGCAGGTGAATGCCTCTAACCTGGTTAATAACGACGAAATGCTTGTTGACCTTTTCGACGTGAGCGGCAAACTCATCAGCGGCCAGAAACTGGTTCCGGTGGCCAACATGCTCAGCACAACGATCAGCGTAGACGGTCTTGCAAAAGGCGTTTACATGGTACGCGTGGGCAACATCGGCTTCCAGAAAGTGGTAAAAGTTTCGGTGAACTGATCCGTATTATGCAATCTTAACATACTAAGCAGTCCGCCAATCGGCGGACTGCTTTTTTTAGGTACAGACTTTGCATCAGCATGAATAACCAAAAACTGCACCATGCGTTATCTTACTTTATTAGTCCTGGTAACAATCCTTTCCGTATCCTGCAAATGCAGGAAAAAGGAAACGGCTTCGACGGCAACTGTAACCAAAGAAACAGTAACAACAAAAGAAACCGTGACAACAACTTCTACTGTTGATGGCGAACTCGATCCCGATATGGCCATAGCCACAGGCAAGGTGAGCCACAAGTATAAACCCGGCTGCCCGACGGTGATCATCTTTACGGATGAAAATAACGAAACCGTTACACTGATTCCGAAAGACAATCTCGGCGATATGGATGTGGACAATGCTGAAGTCCGGTTCAATTACAGGCTTTTACGGATGCAGAATCCCGAAGGATGCACGGTTGGCCGCATGGCGGAAATCAGGAACATAAAGAAGAAGTAAAATTCCTCCCGAGATCGTTTTACAGAAAAGTTTTTTATACGTCGGAATAGATCAAGCGGCAGTCGGCAGCAGCAGTCAACGCAGTGCGCTTCGCATGTTGCCTGATTTTTTTCGGCAACATCGCTGTATTACAAATACTGCCTCTGCCGACTGCCGCTTGATCTATTCCGACAATAACAGTTCCTGATTTTGTAATATTTACCCTGGAGGATCCCGATAGCTATCGGGATTAAACATGTTTATTTATCAACATGCGTTGAAAACCCCTTTCTGCGCGAGCCCGGTGAAACTACATTTAAACTGGGAATTGATCCGAAGCAGGTAAGCGCTACCATCAGTTTGCTGGATGAAGGTGCAACGATCCCGTTCATCTCGCGCTACCGGAAAGAAGCTACCGGCAGTCTCGACGAAGTGCAGGTAGCCGCCGTGCGCGACCAGATGGAAATTTTACGCAGCCTCGAACAGCGCCGGAAATTTATCCTGGAAACGATTGAAGAACAGGGCAAACTTACCGACGAACTGCGCGATAAAATCAATACTGCGGATACGATCATGCAGTTGGAGGATTTATATCTTCCGTACAAACCCAAACGTAAAACACGCGCCACCATTGCCCGTGAAAAAGGACTGGAACCGCTCGCAGAAAAAGTGTTCGCGCAGGGAAATTTCGATCTCCACGCGGAAGCGGAGAAATATGTGAACAAAGAAAAAGAAGTGGAAGACGCGGACAGTGCACTCGACGGCGCGCGCGATATTATCGCGGAATGGATCAACGAAAACAGCGAAGCCCGCGAAAAGCTGCGCAAGCTCTTTAAAGATACCGGCATGATCCGCAGCCGCGTCGTTCCGGGCAAAGAAGACGAAGGCGAAAAATTCCGCGATTATTTTGAATGGAACGAACAACTGCTGCAATGTCCTTCGCACCGTTTGCTGGCCATGCGCCGCGGTGAAAACGAAGGCGTGCTGGTGCTCGATCTTGCACCGGATGCCGATGAAGCGATCGCGCTGCTGGAGAACATGTTCGTGAAAGACCGCAGCAAAGCCGCCGAACAGGTACAGGCTGCGCTGGTCGGAGCATACAAACGTATGCTGCAGCCCTCGCTCGAAACCGAATTCCGCCAGTTTACCAAAGAAGGAGCCGACGAAAAAGCCATCGTCGTTTTTGCTGATAACCTGCGCGAACTTTTGCTGGCTTCGCCGCTCGGGCAGAAAACCATGCTCGCCATCGATCCCGGGTTCCGCACGGGCTGCAAGGTGGTGGTACTCGACCGGCAGGGAAAGCTGCTGGAAAACGATGTGATTTATCCGCATGCTTCGGCCGGTGAACGCCGCGGGGCAGAAGATACTTTGTTCCGCCTGCTGGCGAAGCATCGCGTGGAAGCTATTGCCATCGGTAACGGAACTGCCGGCCGGGAAACGGAAGAATTTGTCCGCAGCATCAAGGAACTTCCAAAAGAAATCATGGTCGTGATGGTGAACGAAAGCGGGGCTTCCATTTATTCCGCTTCCGAAGTGGCGCGCGAGGAATTTCCCGGTCACGATATAACCGTACGCGGTGCAGTATCTATCGGCAGACGCCTCGCTGATCCGCTGGCCGAACTGGTGAAGATCGATCCGAAGTCCATCGGCGTGGGGCAATACCAGCACGATGTGGACCAGGCGCTGCTGAAAAAGAAACTGGACGAAGTGGTGGAAAGCTGCGTGAACAAAGTAGGTGTGGAAGTGAATACGGCCAGCAAGCAATTACTCACGTATGTTTCCGGCATCGGGCCGCAGCTGGCGAAAAGCATCGTGGAATATCGTGATGAACACGGCCCCTTCCGTTCGCGGAAAGACCTGCTGAAAGTGCCGCGTCTCGGTGAAAAAGCATTTGAACAGGCCGCCGGATTTCTTCGCATCCGCGACGGCATCAACCCGCTCGATCAAAGTTCCGTGCACCCTGAACGGTACGCGCTGGTGGAAAAAATGGCCGGTGATCTCGGCTGCAAAGTGGAAAACCTGCTCGCGGAAAAAGAACTGCGCAAAAAAATAGAAGTAAAAAAATATGTCTCCGAAACAGTCGGTCTTCCTACGCTCAACGATATCATCAGCGAACTCGATAAGCCCGGCCGCGACCCGAGGAAAAGTTTTGAAGCCTTCCAGTTCCAGGATGGCGTGAACAGCATCGAAGACCTGCGCGAAGGCATGAAGCTTCCCGGCATCGTGACGAATGTGACCAATTTCGGCGCTTTTGTGGATGTGGGCGTGCACCAGGACGGGCTTGTGCATATCAGCCAGCTTTCCGATCAGTTCGTGGACGACCCGAACAAAGTGGTGAAGGTGCAGCAGCAGGTGATGGTAACGGTGGTGGAAGTAGATGTGAAACGCAAACGCATTGCGCTCTCCATGAAAGGACAGGTGCAGCAGAAGCGTGAACAGCCGTCATCCAAACCGAAGAACAATTCAGCTCCGCAAAAAGAACAGCCGAAAAAAGGCAGCGGCAACGACTGGCAGGACCAGCTCGCAGCGCTGAAAGGGAAATTGGGCGGCTGATTTTGTTACTTTTACGTTGTGGGCCTGTTCAGCAAATTTTTTAAGAAGAAAGAAGAATTTCCTCCTGCCGATCTCGGTGTGCTGGCCTGTGATATGCATTCGCATTTTATCCCGGGCATAGATGACGGCGCGAAGAATATGGAAGATTCGCTGAACCTGCTGCGGCAGATGCAGGATCTCGGGTACAAAAAAGTAGTCACCACCCCGCACGTGATGAGCGACGGGTACCGCAATACACCTGGAATTATTCTCGATGGTTTGGAAAAAGTCCGGGCTGCTGCAAAAGAAGCCGGTATCACGCTGGAAATTGACGCGGCTGCGGAATATTATTTCGATTTTGATCTGCAGGCTAAAGTTAAAACGGAGAAGCTGCTCACCTTCGGAAACAAATATCTCCTGTTCGAAGTTTCGTACATGAATGCGCCCGACGGCCTGGAATCATTTATTTTCGATCTGCAGACGAACGGCTACAAACCCATACTGGCGCACCCGGAGCGTTACCCGTTCTGGTACGAGGATAATTTCGCGAAGTACGAAAAATTGAAAGACAAGGGCGTGCTTTTCCAGATGAACATCAATTCACTGACCGGTTATTATTCCATTTCCACCAAGCGGATTGCCGAGCAGATGATCGACAGGGGCATGATCGAATTCCTCGGCACGGATTGTCACCACCAGGGGCATGTCAACCTCATGCAGCAGGTGCGTAAGGAAAAGTACCTGCATAAATTACTCGAAAGCGGGAAGCTGCTGAACAACACACTGCTGTAACAAAGTCTGCGGGGAATTGATATTCCCGTTCAGTAAAAGCAGGTGAAAATGATTTGCACAACATCATCTGAACGATGCTGCCGGAGCAGTCTTGTTTTTGAAACCAGGTTTTCCCTGGATTTATGCTTTATTCCACGAATTAAAATCCGGATACGCATCCCGAAAAAACGCATTCGAGAACTGATTTTTTATTTTTTATATTCGAAATAACATACTGATTATCAATTATCTGTATTTGGAGATGCCGGGACCAAGATATACTACAAAGCATCATTTTTGTTTCTTTTTGTTTTTGCCCGGACTGACCTTCGCATAGAGAAGATATGTGACGGATCAATCGTATGAACGAATCTTGTTTCATTAACCTGGAAAATATTCGCCCGATAATCCTGCAAGAAGGATGTGCGCAATTCCATGTTTTATGAAATTAATTTTACCGCTCTTGTCGATTCATAGTCACGTTTCTGAAATTTTTTTAAAAAACTGGCTATGCATTTATCCCGGATTTTAATTGCAGTTGCACTTGCTGTATATGTGAATATTTTACCGGCGAAGGGGCAATGTTCGAGCGGAAATTATATCGGTCCCATAAATCCCGTACCGGGGCCATATCAAACGATGCCGGTTGTAACGGGCGACCTGTATAATTTTTGGGTACCCGCTACCTGTATACCTACGTACGACTTTTCATTTTGCGCAGCCGATGGAGGCAACGCTGTATTCGATTCCCAGATTACTATCCTGGATCAGAACGTATTGCCCGTTGCATACAATGATGATTTTTGCGGAACCCAGTCGCACCTGACTTTTACACCTCTGTCCGGAGGAACGTATTATGTACTTGTCAATACCAAGTGGTGTGCCGGTGGGGATCCCGGCGTACTGGCTTTTCGTGCCGTTGATCCTCCTCTGACGACATTTGTTTCTGCTACGACGGTCCAGGCGAGTGCAAACCCGGTTACTTTATGCGACGCCGACCAGGAAATTCTGCGCATGGAAGTAAACCTTAGCCCGGGAACTATCTGCGGTAATTTTACTGTTGATCAGTTCCGGATTACAATGAACGGTTCAACGATTCCCGGCACAAACGCAAACGATGTCAGCAACCTGCATATTTATTATACCGGGAATAGCCCGGTCATGTCTTCGCAAAACGAATTTGTTCCGGGAGGCATGTTGCCTGCGCCGGGAACAATGAACTGGAATGGATCGCAGACACTGCAGTACGGCGGCACCAATTATTTCTGGCTGTGTTATGATCCGAATGGAGCAACCGGTACCCCGGGCAACCTGCTCGATGCAGAATGCCTGCAGATTACTATAAACGGAACTCCATATACTCCGGCAATAACTTCCCCGGGCGGTTCAAGAACATTGGCTGCCTGCAGTGCTTACCCGGGAGCGGGTGATCCGAATTTCAAACTGTGGCTGGACGCATCGACCGGCGTTACCGTATCGGGCGGACTTGTAACGCAATGGGATGATATTTCAGGTGCGGGCATTACCGGTAATTTTACCGTATTGTCGTCGGTTAATCCGTGGATAACCCCACAGACCGCGCCAGTCTACGTGCCAAACATACTGAACGGAAATGCCGGGGTTCGTTTTGACGGACTAACCAGCAGCCTGGCCAGTTCGAACCTGTTTTTAGGCAGTAGTCTTTACGATCAGAATTTCAATACGATCATGGGTGTGGTCAAACAAAAATCCGGTGTGGTCTGGTATAAGTGGGAAGACAATGCCTGGGGAGCGCACCGTGTCGGGTTCGAAACGAATGGCAATGCACTTCGCTTCGATTTTGATGACGATGTGGTTGGCAAAAACAACCTGAGTACAACGAGTATCGCACACAAGGATGTCATTTTTACAGCAAGAACGGATCCTTCTTTTTCCTGGGTTTCTTTCAACAGCAATATGGATGGAGTAAAAAATATTACAGGCATCAGCTTTACTCCCGACCCGGTGAATCCATATTACCTTGCGATCGGGAATAATGAACTTTCTGTCTGGGAATTTCCATGCGAGATAGATATGTATGAATTAATTCAATACGACAGGAAACTGGTACAAGGTGAGCTGCGTATGGTTGAAACGTATCTCGCTGTAAAATATGGTATTACACTTGGAAACAACAGGAACAACGGAAGCAGCCTGAGTTATTTCGCCACAAACGGTTTTCCTGTTTGGGTAAACAAAACAGGATACCATAATTATGTTATCGGTATCGGCCGTGACAATACCAGTTCACTTAACCAGTTGAAATCGACAAGTTCATCCAGCCTCAATGGAACAACCGATGTCCTGACTATTTCGAACGGAACCAATTTTGCATCTCCTTCCGCATTCGGTGTTGACCGGTCTTATTTCATTTGCGGAAATAATAACCTTCAGCTAATGTCCACAGCCTCATCCATACTGGATGTCCCGCCGGGAATTATGACGCGCCTGGAACGTGTATGGCAAGGCCAGGAAAGCGGAACAGTAGGAACGATTACACTGGAATATGATCTCAGTAACGTTCCGGGACCCAGCGGAGTTGGTACGAATAACCTGAACGATGTACGCCTGCTCGTGAGCCAGAACGGTGTTTTCGCCCCGCCGGCTACCATAATAGTTTCACCGTCATTCATCAGCGGTTCAACCGTCCGGTTCCAGTTTGATTTTACGCCGGCTACCGGTTATTATTTTACTATTGGTTCGGTGAACTGGACTACAGCGCCGCTCCCGGTAGTGTTCGATTATTTTTCCGCAGGCTGTGACGATAACCGGATGACATTAAAATGGCGTGTTTTTTCGGAAACAAACAATGATTACTTTTCTATTGATCGCTCTTCCGACGGAATGATGTTTGAGAACATAGCACTTATTCCCGGTTCAGGCACGACCAGCCAGCCTGTAAATTACCAGTATATCGATGAAGCGATGGGAGACGATGCGGTTTATTATGCGCTTTCACAAACGGATTACAACGGGCAAAAAGAAATGCTTTCCATAATACCGGCACAGCCCTGCGCATCACAAGACATGGTTATCATTGCACCCAACCCGGCTTCGGAATATATTACAATCCGGGTAAATGCATCAAAAAACGATACGTTATCCCTTAAGATGTACGACCAGGCCGGAAGGCTCCTGATGCGACCCGTCGATGGATATTCCTGCCGGGGAGGAATGGAATTTTTTGCAATTAACCTGGCGGATATGCCGGAAGGGATATTTCTTCTCCATATTCTGCTCGGTGAAAAAACGGAAACGCATAAATTTATCCGTATGAAATAAATCCGGTGGAAGCCGGAAGGATGATTTCCTAACAGCCTCTAATGCGTAGTTCGGGATAAAACGAAGGGAGGTTCTATCTTTTTTTCGCTTTTACTTTCTTTTCCATCCAGTGAATAAGACTGAACTCGCTGTATATCTTACCGGTCATGGTTTGCTGCTCCATCATTTTGGTTTCATGGTAAATTCTTTCGAGCTTTCCCTGCACCTTTACCTTATTACCGTTCAGGTTGATAAGCAAACGGATGAAATCGAGAACATTGTTTTCAAAAGCCCCGTTCCGCTGCGACTTTTCCAGGTATCGTTTCACCGATCGTAATTCATAAGTCAGCAGGATATCGTTTTCCAGCTCATACTGTATAGCCAGCAGCATTAACCGGGCGTATGCTACAATATCCTGCCGCAGGTTTTTATTTTCCAGGAGTATATTCAGCCATTTAAGTGCCTGCTTATTTTGCCCCGCGGAAAAAAGTGAAAAAGCGAAAAAATACTGCAGTTCCATGCGCACCATGGCATATCCCGAAGGTACATGATATAACTCGCTGCTGTGATATACGTCGATCTCGCAAATTATGTCGGCGTACATTTTATCCCGGGCCATCCGGTGCATGCGCAGGTTCATCATCAATAACCGGTGTGATCTCAGGAAAGAAGGGGATAAGGTGGTTTCGGACAGGGCCGGGATCTCCTCCAGTTGCCGGTACAGCCGGTCGAAACGCCCGCTCTTACCCATCCAGGCACAGGCTTTCGCATTATTGTAAAGCGCATTCATATACTTACTGATATGCGCATGTTTGTATTTTTCATGCTCCTCGAATAAAAAAATTACACGATCAAGACAATGCAGCATCTGTTCCGCATCGCCGGTTACTTCAAAGTATTTTGAGTAAATATTATTGAATATGATTTTTGATGTGACGGTACGAGCCTGCTTTTCGGAAGAGAGCAAAGGGTCACTGAGTAATTCACGAAGACAGTTTTCGGTTTCCTTTACAATGAGATCACCCGATGCATAAGTAATACTGTACATGCGGTATGCCAGCCGCTCAAATGCAGCTATGTTCATGATTTTTGTGCTTGCATCAGATTCTTCCCGGGCCAGCGACAATGAGCACGCTTCGTTCATCGTCGAACGTTCTCCGTCGTTAAGCAGTTGTCTTTCCCAATAAGCGATCGCGTGGAAATAATTATATAATTCAGCATTTTCCATCAAACGCTTTGCAATAACAATTTCCCTTTTGCAATGCTCAATCAGCCTGTTGCGGAAGAGGATTTCCATGTTTGAAAGCCTGTTATTCAATTCCATTTCATGTGAAATCGAATCTTTAAACTGGCGCATGGATTTCATCAGTATATTCTTCAGGTAATTCTTCCTTGCCGGCAGAAGAGAGGGTGGTATAAACCGGCTTGTCTTTTTCTTCAGCTTTTTGTCGTCAAACTGTTTCATCTTGTCAATGACGTCGAACAATCGCAGGTACTCTTTATCGTTGCTTGCGGAATGTACCCGGCTGTTCTTTTTAAAAAACCCTTTTTCGTTTTTCGACATGGATTGAATGATGTCGAATAAGAGATCGTTCATGATTTCAGTGTATTATTTTTTTACAATTCTGTTTGAATAAAACCCTGTTAATCAGTCGTATGTAAAATAACGACCGGGTAACAAGTCCTGATTACCGGAAAATTCGGAATTGATCGCCCAAAGTCATTTGCGAACCTTTGAGCAGAGAGAGAAAATAAAACAATAGGAGCCGGGAATCCGGCAAGAGTAGAGCGGGTAAAAATACAGGTATAAACAGTGTTTGAAAAATATTTTATGCAGTTTCTGCTGCAATATTTTTCACATAGTTTATATCAAAGAAAAATTCGCGGCTTATACGGCTGCGCTGGTATCATTTTGTTTTTTGTGCGGGATATAAAACACAAAAGCCCGGCGCATGGCCCGGGCTTTTGTGTGAAGTGTTTTTTTAAAAACAGTACTTATTCTCCTCCAGCAGCTTCGCAGCGACACGCCTGCGCGCTTCCTTCACATTCAGCGGATCTGTTTTCGTAAACCGTTTGATCCCCATCAGCATCATGCGCAGTTCATCGCCTTCGGCAAAACTGTTCAGCGCGTCGCGGCCGTTTTTCGCGATGCTGTCGGCGGCGTCGTATATATATACGCGCATCATGTCGAGATGAACGGCGCAGGCGGCTTCCCCGCGTTTCTGCACGAGTTTTTCCACGCGCAGCATGAGGGACTCTGCGATGTATAATTCGATGAGCATATCGGCCAGGTTCATCAGCACTTCCTGTTCCTTGGCTAATTGCATCATCAGTTTCTGCACGGCTGCACCGGCGGTCATCAGGATCGCTTTTTTGAAAGCGGCGATCGCTCTTTTTTCCGCCGCGAAAAGACTCGTGTCCTGTTCGCCGAAATCGGGAATCGCCATCAGCTCACCGGCTACTTTCTGCGCGGGTCCCATCAGGTCGAGTTCGCCTTTCATCGCGCGCTTGAGCAGCATGTCCACGATAAGCATGCGGTTGATCTCGTTCGTGCCTTCGAAAATCCGGTTGATGCGCGCATCGCGGTACGCACGATCCATCGGCGCTTCGGCAGAATAACCCATACCGCCGTAGATCTGCACGCCTTCGTCCACCACGTAGTCGAGCACTTCCGACGCATACACTTTCAGGATGGCGGCTTCGGGAGCGAACTGTTCCATGCCTTTGCGGATGGCCGTACTGTGGTCCATGCCGCCCGCTTCGAGCTGGCGGATCGCGTCGTCGATATTCTGCGTGGCGCGGTAAAGCGCGGCTTCAGAAGCGTAATTGCGGATGGCCATTTCGGCGAGCTTGAAACGGATCGCGCCGTATTTGGCGATGGGACGGCCGAACTGGTGACGCTCGTTGGCATACGATACCGCCGTTGTAATCACCGCTTTGCTGGCTCCGACTGCCGCCGCGCCGAGTTTCACGCGACCGATGTTCAGGATATTCACCGCGATCTTGAAACCGTTGCCGCGTTCGGAAAGCAGGTTCTCCACGGGCACCTGGCAATCGTTGAAAAAAACCTGGCGGGTAGAACTGCCCTTGATGCCCATTTTATGTTCTTCGGGATTCAGCGTAATTCCGCCGAAAGATTTTTCCACGATAAATGCGCTCAGGTTTTCATCATCGTCGATTTTGGCGAATACGATGAACACGTCGGCAAAACCGCCGTTGGTGATCCACATTTTCTGCCCGTTGATTACATATTTTTTCCCGTCGGCGCTGAGTACCGCGCGCGTCTTCCCGGAATTCGCGTCCGAGCCGGAGCCGGGTTCGGTGAGGCAATAGCTGGCTTTGGATTCGCCGCTCACCAGTTTCGGAATGTATTTCTGTTTTTGCGCTTCGTTTCCGTAATACAGGATCGGTAAAGTCCCGATACCGGTATGCGCGGAAATCGCCACGGCGAAAGAATGCCCGGCCCCGACCACTTCGGTCGTAAGCATCGACATTTTAAAATCCTTGCCGAATCCGCCGTAGGCTTCGGGAACCGAAATGCCCAGCAGGCCCAGTGCAGCCGCTTTGTCCAGCAACGCAGGCATCAGTCCTTCTTCCTGGCTGTCGATCCGGTCGAGGATCGGCATGACTTCCTGCTGCAGGAATTCACGGCAGGTTTGCGCGATCATGAGCGATTCTTCGTCCCATTCTTCCGGGATAAAAATATCGGCGGCATTGGTTTCGCGGATGAGGAATTCTCCTCCTTTGATTGCTTTGTCCATAAAAACAGTTTCTGTAATTTGACAGAAGGAATGTTCAATGTCAAATGCTCAATGATCATCGGAAAATTTCCTTGGTCATTGTGCGTTGAAAATTTGACATTGAACATTTTTTAACGGTTTGAAATAACTACTAATTATACGTTTTTCGGAGTATTTAAGATACAATTTCAAAAACCCCGGCCGCACCCTGCCCCGTGCCCACGCACATCGACACGATCCCGTATTTCTTTTTGCGTTCGCGCAGTTCATTGAACAGTTGCACGGAAAGTTTGGCGCCCGAACAGCCGAGCGGGTGGCCCAGCGCGATGGCGCCGCCGTTCACGTTTACGATCTCGGGATTTAAACCGAGTTCACGCACAACCGCCAGCGACTGTGATGCAAATGCTTCGTTCAGTTCCACCAGGTCGATCTGATCCTGTTTCATACCAGCCATTTTCAGCGCCGCGGGAATCGCTTTTACCGGTCCGATGCCCATGATGCGCGGCGGAACACCGGCTGCGGCGAAGCTCACCAAACGCGCAATCGGCGTAAGGTTCAGCTCTTTCACCATGCGCTCGCTCATCACGAGTACGAATGCGGCGCCGTCGGAAGTCTGTGAAGAATTCCCGGCGGTTACGCTTCCTTTATCGGCAAAAACGGGTTTGAGTTTCGTCAGCGCTTCCGGCGAAGTATCCGCGCGCGGTCCTTCATCCGTATCCACGATCGACTCGCGGACCTGTTTCTTCATTTTTTCATCCAGGTACGTTTCCTTCACCGTGATCGGTACGATACCGCTTTTGAAACGACCCGCGTGGATGGCGTTGATCGCTTTGATGTGCGACTGGTACGCAAACTGGTCCTGGTCTTCGCGCGAAATTTTGAATTCCGCAGCCACGGCTTCCGCCGTCAGTCCCATGCCCCAGTACCAGTCGGGATTCGTTTTCGCTACTTCGAAATTCGGTACGATACGCCAGCCGCCCATCGGGATCAGGCTCATGCTTTCGGCTCCGCCGGCGATGATACAATCGGCCATGCCTGCGCGGATCTTCGCCGTAGCAATCGCGATCGTTTCCAGTCCGGATGCGCAGTAACGGTTCACCGTCATGCCCGGTACCTTGTCCGTATCCAGCGCAAGCAGCGAAATGAGGCGACCCATATTGAGTCCCTGTTCCGCTTCGGGCATCGCATTGCCCACGATCACGTCGTCGATGCGTTCTTTATCGAGCTGCGGCACCGAAGCCACCAGCCGTTTGATGACCGCCGCAGCGAGATCGTCCGTTCGCATGAAACGGAAAACGCCGCGTGGCGCTTTGCCCACGGGACTGCGAAAACCGGCTACAATGTATGCTTCCATGATATTTCTCAGTTACGTAAAATTTTTCCGCCGGTCAAAATACTCTGAATCCGTTCCAGCGTTTTCCGTTCGCCGCAAAGCGAAAGAAATGCTTCGCGTTCCAGGTCGAGCAGGTACTGTTCCGAAACGATCGTCGGTTGCGACAAATCGCCGCCGCACAGTACCCAGGCCAGCTTCTGCGAAATCTTCGTATCGTGTTCGCTGATATAATTTCCCTTCAGCATCGAATTGGCACCGAGGTAGGCGAGACCGAGTCCCTGCCGGCCGAGTACGCGGATATCTTTGCGCGGCTGCGGGCGGGTATAACCGGCTTCGGCCATTTCGATGCAGCGCATTTTTGCTTCGGTGAGTACGCGGTTGCGCGAAACGACTACGATATCTTTCCCGTTCCGCAGATAACCGAGATCGAATGCTTCCTGCGCGGAAGCAGAAACTTTCGCCTGGCCGATCGTCAGGAAACGCTGGCGGAATGCATTCAGTTCCACATCGCCTTCGTGCAGTTCGTCGCTCAGGCGAAGGGCGAATTCCTTGGTGCCGCCGCCGCCGGGAATCAGGCCCACGCCGAATTCCACGAGTCCCATGTACAGCTCGGCATGCGCCACCACGCTGTCGGAATGCATGCTCATCTCGCAGCTTCCGCCCAGCGCCATGTTGTGCGGCGCAGCGATCACAGGAATAGAGGAGTGACGCACGCGCATCATCGTATTCTGGAACGCGCGCACGGCAAAATCGAGTTCGTCCCATTCCTGCTCGATGGCGAACATGAAGATCATGCCCACGTTCGCGCCGGCGGAAAAATGCGATCCTTCGTTGGAGATCACCAGGCCGCGGAAATCCTGCTCGGCAAGATCGATCGCTTTATTTACGCCCTGCAGGATTTCACTGCCGATGGTATTCATCTTCGTATGGAATTCGACGTTGAGAATACCGTCGCCGATATCGGTGATCGTAGTCCCGCTGTTTTGCCAGACGGTTTTCGAAGGGCGGATCGTATCGAGTAAAATAAACTGCTCCGTTCCCGGAACGGGTTTGTAATTTTTCGAGCCGATGTCGTAATATTTTTTCACGCCCTGTTCGATCACGTAAAAACTTTTCGTGCCGGATTCGAGCATGTCGTAAACCCATTGCGCGGGTTTGTTGCCGGAAGCTTCCATGGCTTTCACGGCTTCGGGAATACCGATGGCGTCCCAGGCTTCGAAGGGACCGAGTTCCCAGCCGAAACCGGCGGCCAGCGCGGCGTCCACTTTATAAAGTGCGTCGGTGATTTCCGGGATGCGGTTCGATACGTACGCGAACAAACCGAAAAAAGAAGCGCGGTAAAAATCACCGGCCTTGTCTTTTCCTGCGATCAGCACTTTCATGCGTTCGCGGAGATTTTCGATCGGTTTGGTCGCTTCGAGCGTCGGGAATTTCACTTTCACCGAAGGTTTGTATTCCAGTGATTGCAGGTCGAGTGCGAGGATTTCGCTTTTGCCCTGCGCGTTTTTCACTTTCTTATAAAAACCCTGGCCGGTTTTGTCGCCGTACCATTTCTGATCCACCATTTTCTGCAGGTAGCCGGGGAGGCGGAACAAATCGCGGGCTTCGTCGTTCGGGCAGTTCGCTTCCAGTCCTTTGGCTACGTGGACCAGCGTATCCAGTCCAACCACGTCGCAGGTCCGGAACGTAGCCGACTTCGGGCGACCGAGCACTGGACCGGTGAGTTTGTCCACTTCTTCCACCGTGAGTCCCATACGTTCCACCAGGTGAAAAAGCGCCATGATACTGTACACCCCGATGCGGTTGGCGATAAAGGCCGGCGTGTCTTTGCAGAGTACGGTTGTTTTCCCGAGCCAGCGTTCGCCGTAATCCATCAGGAAGCGGATCACGTCTGGCGAAGTTTCCGGCGTCGGGATAATTTCGAGCAGGCGCAGGTAGCGCGGCGGGTTGAAGAAGTGACTTCCGCAGAAATGTTTTTTGAAATCGTCGCTGCGGCCCTGGATCATCATGTGGATCGGGATGCCGGAGGTATTGGAGGTGACGAGCGTACCGGCTTTGCGGAATTGCTCCACTTTTTCAAAAACCTGCTGTTTGATATCGAGCCGTTCGATGACCACTTCGATGATCCAGTCGCAGGAAGCGATCGCGGGCATATCGTCGTCGAAATTCCCGGTCGTGATTTTTTTCGCGAAACGTGCGCTGTAAATCGGCGAAGGGTTGGATTTCAGCGCGAACTGCAAAGCGTCGTTCACAACCCGGTTGCGGACAATTTTATCGTTCGTCGTGAGTCCTTTTTTCTGTTCGGCTTCATTCGGTTCTTTGGGAACGATATCGAGGAGCAAAACTTCGACGCCGATATTGGCGAAATGGCAGGCGATGCGCGAGCCCATCACGCCGGAGCCGAGTACTGCAACTTTGCGGATTGAACGGTTCATAGAGCTGTTTTGTCTTTTCGGGGAATAACCCGAAAATTATTTCTTTTTTGAGCGCCTGATTTTCCGGGGATGCTGACGTGTATGAAATACATCCAGGATAAATACTCCATTCAGCGTGTTTTCATAGATTATCTTGTAATTACCTTCTACAAGGTAACGGAAATCGCCATCAAATGACTTTAGCATATCCTCTTCCTGCCCGGATTCCGGGGCACGGGAAAGTTGATCGGTCCGGTTGATTATTTTACTTACATAACGATCGGCTATTTCCCGTGATCCTGACTCCGTGGCGATAAAATCCCGTATCTCTTCAAGGCATTTTACTGAGAATGCCGACCATGTAATACGTTTCATTTTTTTACCCGGAAACGTTTTTTTACATCGGCATGCGAATAGACGCGACCCGATTTAACGTCGTTTCGTGATTTACGAATCCGTCCGAGCAAGTCTTCTTCCGTCATAGGTTCCAGTTTTGCTGCATATTCCTGCATCAAGGCATAAACCATGTTAATGAACCGGTCATCCGCTTTTTTTTTCAGGAAATCGGATACTTGTTTCCTTTTTTGCAACACCGTCATGAAATCTGTTTTTGCTTTATCAAAGGTAGCAATTCCGAAGCAGTTTTTCAGTTCCCGGTAATCGCCAATAACGCTACTTACTGTTGGCTGCCACTCGGCACCACCTGCCATTTTTTCTTCCGGTCGAGGAAGAGTTTTTCGAAGAACCTGTATGCTATCCAGGAAAGGAGCAGGGTGAGCCCGAATGCGGTAAGCGTGAACAGGATTTCACCGGCGCCATCGTTCAGGTCAGCGCCGATCACGTTCCTGAAAAGCCAGAGGCAGGAGAGGATCACGATTTCGTGCAGCAGGTAAAAAGCGTAGGAGCAGTTTCCCAACCGGTCGCCGGCAACAAAATTCAGGCGCAGCAGGCTTTTCGGGTTCGCCGCGATGTTGAGCATAAGTATCGCAAAACATCCTGCGAAAGGCAGGTGCTGGTAAACCGGGGCTTTCATAATAACCAGCAAAACGATCAGCCCGGCCGCAGCCAGCGCCTGCATCAGCGGGTGAAAAAGTATCCGCAGCGCTTTTTGCTCGAACAGGCACCAGGCCGCCAGTGCACCTGCCGCCATGCACTCGATGCGCGAATAATATATGAAACTGAATGCCACGGACCATTTCCGGTAAAGCACAGGATCAGCTGTTTGACTGCATTGATAGCCCAGCCAACAGCGTAGCAACGGGATAAAAATGAGCAGGAAAACGAGCACGAAGGGAAGCGATTTCCGCAGGAGTTTCACCAGCCAGGGCCAGATTAAGTAAAACTGTTCTTCCACACCGATAGACCAGAGCGGCTCGGCGAGGGCAACGGGCGGCCAGATGCTCAGCGCAAGATTCGGAAGGAGGAAAACGAACAGCAATAAATTTCCCGGGAAATGCGCCGCTGGCATTTCCGTTTCACGTAAACCGGCGGCGGAAACGAGTTGTGGGAAAACAAAAAAAGCGAGTGCGAGGACCACGAAATACATCGGCCAGATCCGCAGTACACGCCGCCAGTAAAATTTCCCGATGTGGATGGCGCCGGCGGATGCTCTTTCTTTCAGCAGCAGAAACGTAATGAGGAAACCGCTGAGAACGAAGAAAAAACTCACGGCGAGACGCCCGGCTTCCGAAACGAAAATATGATCGTAGTGATGTTCTAATCCCGCGCGGCGGCGGAAAAGTTCGATATGACTGAAGAAAACAATGGCGGCGGCGAGAAAACGTAAAGCGCCAAGTCCCGGGAAATAAACCGGCGTGCGATCATTCCGCAACGCCATACATTTCGTCGATCAGTTTTTTATTCTCGTTGCCGATAATTTTCCGGCGCAGGCTGAGTTTGGGCGTCATCTGCCCGGCCTCCACTGTCCAGGGATTGGCCAGCAGCTTGAATTTCTTGATGCTTTCGTATTGCGCAAGACCTTTGTTCACGTTGTCGAGCTCTTCCTGTACGCGTTTGATGACTTCGGGATGCGCGACCATTTCCTCGCGGCTGCCGAATTTCAGGCTCTTCCGTGCGGCCCAGTCCGCTACAAAATCATACGCCGGGATGATGAGCACTGACGGGAACTTCTGGTTTTCACCAATCACCATGCACTGCTCGATGAAACGGGATTCCTTGAGTTTGTTCTCGATCATCTGCGGTGCGATGTATTTGCCGCCGGAGGTTTTGAACAGTTCTTTTTTCCGGTCGGTGATCTTCAGGAATTTTCCTTCCACGAATTCGCCGATATCGCCGGTATGAAACCAGCCTTCTGCATCGATCACTTCGGCGGTGGCATCGGGACGTTTATAATAGCCGAGCATCACGTTCGGTCCTTTGACGAGTATCTCACCGTCTTCGGCAATTTTCACCTGCACGCCTTCGATCACCGGTCCGACTGTGCCGAAGCGGAGATTTTCTTCGTTCATCTGGTTCACGGCGATCACCGGCGAAGTTTCCGTGAGCCCGTAACCTTCGAGCACGGGAATTCCTGCGGCCCAGAATACACGGGCTAATCGCGGCTGCAAAGCGGCTCCGCCCGAAGCTACCGCGAGTACCCGTCCGCCGAGTCCCGCCTGCCATTTGCTGAAAACCAGCTTGCGCGCGATCTTGAGTTTAAAACCGTACCACCAGCCGTTCGCACCTTTGATTTCGTATTTCAGGCCGAGATCGAGCGCCCAGAAAAACATCCAGCGGCGGAAACCTTTCAGTTCCTGTCCTTTGCCCACGATACGGTCGTACACTTTCTCGAGCAGGCGCGGAACCGCGGTAAAAATATGCGGCTTCACTTCGCGCATATTGTCGCCGATCGTATCCAGGCTTTCCGCGTAATAAACGGATGTGCCGAGGAAGAGATACATGAAAATCTTCATGCGTTCGTACACGTGGTTCAGCGGCAGGAAACTCAGCGCGAGGCTGGTTTCGTTTGCGGGAGTCAGGTGACGGCAGGCGTAAAAATTGCTGACCAGGTTATTGTGCGAAAGCATCACGCCTTTCGGAGTGCCCGTGGTTCCCGAGGTGTAGAGGATCGTGACCAGGTCGTTGGGGCCGATGCCGTCGGTGATCGTTTTTACTTTTTCGGGCGCGGCGTTCTTTTTTCCCGCATCGAGCAGTTCATTCCAGTTTGTTCCTCCTTCGAAAGTATCGATGGCGTAAATTCCTTTGATCGACGACAATCCCGCGCCGGCATTTTTTACTTTATCAAAAAGTTCTTTGGATGAAACGAAAACAAAAGCGGATTCCGAATCTTTCAGGATAAACTGCAGGTCGTTTTCGCTGATGGTCGGGTAAACCGGCACGAGGATACCGCCGGCGAGCTGCGTTCCGAAATCGATGAAATTCCATTCGGGCCGGTTATTCGACATGATTATAACGCGGTCGCCTTTCTGCAGGCCGAGGTGCAATAAACCGTACGCGATATTGTTTGCGTACTCGATGCATTGCGACAGGCTGTACTTTACCCATACGCCTTTCACTTTACCGGCCAGCGCATCGGGTTTGTTTCCGAATTTTTCCTGGTAATTCGGCAGGATATCAAAAAGGCGTTTTACGTCCATAAGGGAATACTATTGTGGATTTCAAATATAGGAATCTGCGGGAATCACTCCGTCCCGATTTCGATCCCGATGGTTATACGCGGAAGCTGCGGGTAAAGTGACGTGTATTCGTTCTTAAAAATACCCGATACCCGGTACATCGCGAAAATGTTCATCCAGCCGTTGCCCGCGCGGGCTTTGAACCCGTAATTGAGCGGGGCCATGTAGGGCAGTCCGAAATTTTTGGTGAGCTGCGATTCTTTTCCGCTGACCGCAGGATCGAGGTACAGGTCTTTCATCACGTGAACGGAGTGAAAAACATAATCGCCGTAAACGCCTAAATCCACGTAAGTACCGAGTACATCGCCTCTCCGGCCGATATTGATCCGGTTGCAGAAATCGCCGCTCAGCGAATGCGTAACGATCAATTCCCGCTGGTGCAGGTTTCCGTCGGGCAATAATTTGCCCGGTTTCTGTTCCAGGTTCCAGCGCTGCATTTTCCAGTACACGTCGAGCGTAAGCGCTTCCCAGGACCAGAGTTTCAGTTTCATGCGCCCGCCGGCCTGGAACGAATATGCTCTCCTGGTCCGCGCGCCCGGGTCGCCGTTATCGGCAAACAAACCGACGCTGGCTACGGCCTGCGCAAAGATCCGGCGATTCGGTCCGAATGTTTCCACGCGGCCGGAAGTATCCACCTTCAAACTCTCGAGCCGTTTCTGTGCGTGAAGCATGCACGGCAGCGTGAGCAGGAAGAGGAAAACAACATGTCTATAATTCAAACTGCTCATATTGACCGTTGCAAAAAATATGCAGTACAAAACCTTGCTGCTCGTACTTCTGCCGCGCATGCACGAGCGTGATCCTGCGCGAGCAGGCTTCAACCACACTGTGCTCGATGATCCGCCCCTTTTTATCCTGGATATTGTAGTAGAGTAATTTGCCGCCGGTGCATTCTTCGTCGACTTCCTCCATGTTTTTCATTTCCACCCAAACCACGAAATCATCTTTTTTCAGCGTGTACGACGTATCGGCCGGGACCATTTTTTTCTGCAGGAATTTCGACGCCTGCGGAAAACCGGTGCCGTGCGAATAATCGAAATAAGGATAAAGCGAGCCTGATTTCCGGATGGCTTCGAATAAATCCATGCATTTCGTTTCGGGATTGAGCTGCAGCACGCAGGCTGCGAAACCGGCCGTGAGCGGACTGGAAAAGGAAGTGCCTTCGTCTTCCGAATACCCTTCGTACGACATAGCTACTTCCACGCGACCGGGTGCGCAAACGTCCGGCTTCACGCGGAAATCGGCAGTCGGGCCGTACGAACTGTAATCATCGCGCAGGCAGCTTCCCTTTTTCATGGATGCGGCGCCGACGCACAGAACACTGTCGGCATCCGAAGGCGGTAAAATGTACGGACGCCCGCGGTCGCCGTAATTTCCGGCGGCGGAAACAACCAGTATGCCTTTTCGTGCAGCGAGATTTCCCGCACGGGATACGATGCAGGTTTTGCCGTTCATGTTTTCCGGGAAGTACGAAAGTTCGTTCGGCCCGCCGGAATTGTTGATGATCCGCGCGCCGTTTTTATCGGCCCATTCCATCGCGGCCAGCCAGCGGCTTTCGGCATTGTACTGGTTTCCGTTGGGGCGGGTGATGCGCGCAAGCAGGTAACTCGCCCCGGTCGCCATGCCGATGCAGGAACTGTCGTCGATACCGGCCAGGCACGAAAGCACAAGCGTTCCGTGCTCATCGCCTTTATCCACGTTTTCGTCTTTCTCGAGAAAGTCGTAGGTACTTTTGATCAGGTTGTTCTGCGTGAGGTGATGAAAACCGTCGTTGTCGCTGATGCCGGGAAAACCCACGTCGAGTATGGCAATGATGATTCCTTTTCCGTCGATTCCGTTTTCGAAAAACAGCTGCCCCTGCAAAGCCCGTACCTGGCGCAAAACGTCTTTCGCGTACGCTTTTTCTTTGGCCGGCTGATCGTCGGCGCTGCAGAAATTCCAGCCCGAGTCGAAGCTTTTTTCCACGTGATGCACGAAAGCCAGCGATTTTATTTTTTCGATCTGCCGGTCATCCGCCGTAATTTCCAGCGCATTGAACCAGCGGGAAGGATAGCCGGCTTCGGTTGCCAAAGCGGAAACAGCGGCGACATAGTTTTCATTCACGGGAAAATCGGTCGAATCGCATGCGGGAAGTCCATGCAGGGCCCGGCGTTCCAGCGCTTCCGGGGCGAAATAGGAAAACGGGTCGAGCGTCGAACCTTTTTTATCGGTAAAAAAGACCCACCATCCCGTTTGTGCGGGCAGTATGTGGCAAATGGTGCTGAGCAGGAAAAGCAGCAGGGCCTTTTTGGTCATTCCTCAAACTTACTAAGAAAAGTTCGTATAAAATTTCTCAGCGTCCGCATACTTTTAAGGATGGTTTGCTTTCGAAATGGGACTTTACTTCAGCGGCAGTGGTAGTAAACGGTTCGCGTAAATCAGATCGCGGTTAGTCGAAGTCTCAGACTTCGACTAGCGATGAACCTTGAACCAGTCTGTTTACTGCCGCTGCCACTGAAAAACCGTACTTTCGATTTTCCAAAAAGTAAAAAATGACAATCGATTTACGCAGTGATACCGTTACCCGTCCGACCAAAGCCATGCTCGAGGCCATGCTGCACGCCCCGGTGGGGGATGATGTGTTTAATGAAGACCCGACCATCATTGCGCTGGAGGAAAAAACGGCCGCGCTTTTCGGACAGGAAGCCGGTTTGTTTTGTCCTTCGGGAACGATGACGAACCAGGTGGCGATCAAAGTGCATACGCAACCCGGCGACGAGGTGATCTGCGATGCGAGCGCGCATATTTACAACTACGAAGGCGGCGGAATCAGTTTCAATTCCGGCGCGCAGGCCAAACTGATCAACGGCGACCGCGGGCGGATGAGCGCGCAGCAGGTGGAGGAAAGCATCAACCCGGCTTTCGACTGGCTGACGCGGACGCGGCTGGTGAGCGTGGAAAATACAGCCAACCGCGCGGGCGGTTCCTGCTATTCGCTGCAGCAGATGAAAGAGATTTCGGAAGTCTGCCGCAAGCATGGCGTGAAATACCATCTCGACGGCGCGCGGATTTTCAACGCGCTGACGGAAACCAAAGATGATACGCGCGCCGTGGGCATGCTCTTCGATTCCGTTTCGGTTTGTTTTTCCAAGGGACTCGGTGCGCCGACAGGTTCGGTGCTGCTCGGTTCCAAAGAATTTATCCGGCAGGCGCGCAGGGTGCGCAAGGTTTTCGGCGGCGGCATGCGGCAGGCGGGGATTCTCGCGGCAGCGGGCATTTACGCGCTCGACAACCACGTGGAAAGATTAAAAGACGACCACCGCCGGGCAAAAACACTGGGCGAAACGATCAGCCGGTTGCCTTACGTGGAAAGCCTGCTGCCGGTGGAAAGCAATATCATCATCTTCACGCTCAGCGAAAAAATGCCCAGCGAGCGTTTCATTCAATTGCTGGCGGAGCAGCATATCAAAGCCGTCGGTTTCGGAAAACAGACCGTGCGTTTTGTTACGCACCTGGATTTTACGGAAGAGATGATGGGGAAAACGATTGAGGTGCTGAAGAAAATCTGAGGGAACTTTCAACTTTCTCAAAAAACAATTCCCAAAACAATTCCAATAACTAAAATATAACGACGTCACCCCGAGCGCAGTCGAGGGGCGTGTAATACAATCCTGTGTAAATAAGTTCCAGGTACACGCCCCCCGACTGCGCTCGGGAGTTAGGCAAATGTCCTTTTGTTTTGCTCATATACCAGCCCCTTGTGTTGACTGGGGCAGGGACTGTTACGTCAAATTATTCGTATTCGTTTGTAAGCGTTTGTTGTCGAGTAATTAGGATGATAACCAGTAAAATACGAGGCTTTGTTTTTGTTGGCTTGGAGTTGTAGATTTGGAGGAGTAGCGGTTATACACAAGTTAATATTCGTTTAGACACTAATTTCTTGCGGCCGAATTAAAAACAAAGGACAAGAACTTGCTGACAAGACAGAACAAAAAGTAAAAGGAAAATCCAAATTAAAGCAAAACAAGTGAATAAAGAATTAATATCTCAATCTTCAATGAACATAGACGCTTCACCTGTAAGAATATGGGAAGCATTAATTAAACCAGAAATAGCTAAGGAGTATTTCTTTGGAGCAGAAATCCAAACAGATTGGAAAGAAGGAAGTCCAATCACATTCAAGGGTGAATACAACGGTAATAAATACGAGGAAAAAGGGATTCTTTTAAATGTTGAACCAAATACTCAACTTCAATATTCTCATTGGAGCCATTTCGATGGACTACCTGACACGCCAGAAAATTATCGGACTTGGACTTTTGACATAACTGAAAAGAGAGGAACAACTCTCTTAACCATTAGCGAAGACAATATCCCGACTGAAAAACAAAAAAATCGCTCGGATGAATTTTGGAAGGAAGCTCTCTTGAAGATTAAAAGAATTGTTGAAAAATAAAAAACGTGTGATAACAACGTGTATAAAACATAGCTGACAAACAACGGAATGAATGAGAAAAAACGCCCTATAACAGCGGTTTGGCAATATGGCGGCTGAAGTGCTTCTATGAAACATTTGTGCAAGGTTCAACAGCAGTAATTCTATTGAGTTTTTGTGCTAAAACTCCGCCACATCGCCAAGCCGTAAAACGTTACCACCAATGCTAAAATAGACAATTTATTGGCTGGCAATTAAGCCTTTTCCTTGAACAGACAAAAACGAGAACAAAAATGTGGTGGACGGCATCGTAGTATCTCAGAAATTTCTAACTGATTGATTTTCATTAGGCATCATAACTGCCATACCTGCAGACAAAAATATTTACAGAAAAACTTGTTTAGTAACTTTAAAGTTACATATATTTGCGTAACTTTAAAGTTACTCAATATGCAAAAAGAAATCAAACACACATTTTATTTTTCCCAGACTCCAGAAGAAGTTTGGGAGTATTTAACCAACCCCGAACTGATGGCACAGTGGCTGATGCCAAGTGATTTTAAGCCACTTGTCGGGCATCATTTTCGGTTCACAAATCCTAATAACACATTTGTTGTTTGCGAAGTGTTGGAAGTAAAACCATTCACGCACCTTAGTTATGTATGGAAAAATGACTGGGCTGTAACCAAGACGCCCTACACATCAAAAGTGAGTTGGACACTCACATCGATTGAAGGCGGAACGGAATTATTTTTAGTTCATAGTGGCTTTGAAGTATTCAAAAATTTAACTGACCACAATGGTGGTTGGATGTTCTTGTGCAACAAATTAGTCGAACTTTTAAAAGCTACTAAATGAGAACGCAAACGCTTGATGCTTTTCAGGTAATTGCCGACCCAAGCCGAAGACAAATGCTGATGATGCTTTCAAAAGAAAGCATGACGATAAACTCATTGGCAGATAATTTTGACATGAGCCGACCTGCTGTTTCAAAGCATATAAAAATTCTTTACGGTGCAGGTTTTATTTCCATTACAGACATTGGCAGAGAAAGACATTGCATGCTCAAACAAGAGGGTTTTAATGAGTTGCAAAACTTCATTAACTTCTTTGATAAATTCTGGCTAACCAAACTCAGAAAATTAGAAACAATCTTAAACAACAAAGCAAAATGACAACAACTGATTTTACAACAACAATTTTAGTAGGGAATTCTCCAACGGAAGTTTTCAATGCCATCAACAATGTTTGTGCTTGGTGGAGTGAAGAAATTGAAGGCAGCACAAACAAATTGAATGACGAGTGGAGCTATCATTATCAAGATGTACATCGCTGCAAAATGAAAGTAGTGGAGTTCATCCCCGACAAAAAAATTGTTTGGTTGGTGATGGACAACTTTTTCAGTTTTACAAAAGACAAAAGCGAATGGAACGGCAACAAAATTATTTTTGAGATAACTGAAAAAAATAATCAGACTCAACTTCAATTCACCCAAGTTGGTTTAGTTCCTGAATATGAGTGTTACGATATTTGTCAAGGCGCATGGAGCACTTACATTCAAAAGAGTTTACGCAGTTTGATAACCACAGGTAGCGGACATCCCAACGGTAAAGACAAACCACAAACCGAAGACGAAAAGGAATTGACAGCAAATTTCACCACTACTTTTTTTGTAAATCAACCCCCCGAAGAAGTGTTTAATGCAATCAATAATGTTAACGGTTGGTGGCAAGGTGAAATTAACGGCAGTTCAAATAAATTGAATGACGAGTTTGAGTATCATATGCTTGACATCCATTATTCAAAACAAAAATTAGTTGAAATTATTCCAAATGAAAAAGTAGTGTGGCTTGTTACTGACAGCAATTTGAGTTCGTTTAAAGACAAACACGAATGGAACGGCACAAAAATCATTTTTGAAATCAAGGAAATAAATGGCAAGACACAATTGCGTTTCACTCACATTGGATTAGTTCCCAATTTTCAGTGTTACGGTGATTGTTCAGGTGCATGGGAAATGCTTGTGCAACAAAGTTTATTCAGTTTGATTACAACAGGCAAGGGGCAAAAGGTTTTTTAACAAGCTAGACCGAAAACTGCAACACAATAGACTGTGGTCACCTATGACCTGACGCAAAGGGGAAAAAGCACTGGTGGTAACAGCAGCTTTGCGTTATGGCGGGTGAAGTGCAAATATAAACAGTTGTGCAACTAATAAACTTAGGTGGATAAAGACAGTTGAGTGTTCCAAAACGCCAACTACTGGTAGCCGCAAACCGTTACAGAATACCCCTAAATCCGAAATAAAAAAATGTAGCCTTTCCAGATGCCTGACGCCATCCTGATCATTTTATATCCGGAAATTGCTGCTTGTCCGATCCGAAGGATTCCTACGGAAAGGACTCCTTTGGAGAAAGTTAGAAGTTGGAGTTTCACTTCTTCTCCGCATCCGGCAAATGGTCGATCTTCTCGACTTTCAGTTGTACCGGTTTGCCGTTATCGTGCGCGTAGATCACGAAACCCTTGGTGAGATCGATTTTCGCGTTGACTGCCGGCTGTTTCTGATCGCCGGAACTCTTTTTGATCTGGAGTTGAAATAAGCCCATTTTATCCGCCGGGAAGTCTTTGGAAAGTTTCCATTCGATATCGTCCTTCTGCATGATCATCTCCACGTGGAAGAATTCGAATTCGATCTTCTTCCCGGTCGTTGATTTCACCGAATCGACCACGAAAGGGAAAGCCGCGCGTTTTTCAAAATCCACGAAACAGGTTTCGGAAACGGTTTTCTTGTCCGGGCCGATTTCCCGCTGCAGCGAAGTCTTTACAAGCAGCATCGCCTGGCCGAAAAGAGCCGGGGAACAAAACAGGATAACGGAAACAAAAAGTAAACGCAGGTTCATGGTCGTGCCGAATCAGCAAAAAGCCGGCCAAAAGGCAGAACGAATATAGGAATCTTTGAGATGGGTTTTACAAGGCGGAGCAGCGGGACTTATTTCCGATTGCCGATTTGCGATTGCCGATTTGCGATTGGCAGCATGCTTTAGCGCCTTTGTGCCTTCGCGGTGAAGTTTGTATTCCGTTTTCACCGCAGGGCGCAGGGACGCAGGGTTTACGCAGAGTAAAATCGCCAATCGGCAATCCAAAATCGGCAATCCAGTCCACTCCGAAGTACCCGGAACTTCCCGAAAGTACCATACGCTGAGGAGTTTTATACATAAACAATATTTTGTCGTAAATTAGCTGTTTACAAGAAATGCAGCTCCCCAGGCGTTTCTACCTTATAATACATGCGATGCAACGATTGAATTTAACCCGGTACTTCGTCCCCTTCCTGTTCCTCCTGTTTCCGTGCAGCATGCCTGCGCAGTTTTACAGCGGCTCCAATATCGATTTCGGCAAAAGCCGTGTGCAGTACCAGGATTTCAAATGGGCTTATTTTAAATTCGAGAAGTACGAAACCTATTTCAATACCGGCGGCAAAGAACTCGCGATTTACGTAGCCCGCGCAGCCAAACGCCACCTGGCCGAAATCGAGAAGATGTTCGATTACACGCTCGAGGACCGGATCCAGTTCATCATTTACAATAAGCAGGAAGACTATAAGCAGAGCAATATCGGCCTGTTCAACGAAGACCAGTTCAACGTGGGCGGCGTTACGCGTATCGTGGGCCGTAAAGTGTTTATCTATTACGAAGGCGATCACCGCCGGCTCGACGAACAGATCCGCGCAGGCATTGCCGAAGTGCTCATCAACCAGATGATGTACGGCGGTAATGTGAAGGACATGCTCAAAAATTCCACCCTGCTCGTGCTGCCCGAATGGTACACCAAAGGCCTGGTCGCGTATGTTTCGAAAGGCTGGAATACCGAGGTGGACGACCGCGTGCGCGACGGCATCATGACCGGGAAATACCGCCAGTTCAACCACCTCACCGGCACCGACGCAGAGTTTGCCGGGCATTCCATCTGGTATTACATCGCCGAGAAATACGGCCCTTCGGTGATCTCGAACCTGCTTTACATGACCAAGGTGAGCCGCAACGTGGAAAGCTCGTACATGTTCGTCATCGGCCTGAGCGTGAAAAACCTCAGTTTCGAATGGATGGATTATTACCTGAAACGTTACGTTCCGAACGATACTACCCGCGTACTTCCGAAACAGGCCCCGGTACTGGCCAAACCGAAAAACACGCGCATTTACAGCCAGCTTAAAGTGAGCCCGGACGGGCAGAACGTGGTTTTCGCCACCAACGAAATGGGGCAGTACAAACTCTGGCTTTACAATGTGAGCGGCGGAAAACCGAAACGCCTGCTGAAATCAGGGCAGAAACTCGACCGGATCAACGACTACTCGTATCCGATCATGGCCTGGCATCCGTCCGGCAAACTTTTCGCCTACATCTACGAGAAAAAAGGAGAAACCTTTCTCGTGATTTATACGCCGGAGACCAAAGAAAAAATTATCCGGCCGATTTTCAATTTCATCAAGATCATCGATTTCGCGTATTCCGACGACGGCAAGCAGCTGGTCATGTCGGCGGTGCAGAACGGGCAGACCGATATTTTCGTGTACAATATTGCCGGCGGATCGGCCGAGCCGGTTACCAAAGACATTTACGACGACCTGAACCCGCGTTTCGTGGACGGCGGACGCAGCATCATTTTCAGCTCGAACCGGGAACTCGACACGATGAAAACGGTGAACCCCGATATCATCCTGCCGGGAACCTACGACCTGTGGCTGTACAATTACAAAACCAAATCGAACGTACTGCGCCGGCTCACCAATACGCCCGGTGTAAATGAAATACAGGCCACCGCCTGGGATTCCACGCACTACTGTTTCGTGAGCGACCAGAACGGCATCCGCAACCGCTACCTCGCGTATTTCGACAGCACGATCGCCTACATCGACACGGCGGCGCATTACCGCTATTTCGCGCGAAGCATCCCGGTGACCAACTATGCGAGAAATATTCTCGAGCAGGACGTGAATCCCGCCGCCAACAAATACGGCGAGATCATTTACCACGATGGAAATTACCGGATGTATATCGGGGAGATGATCCCGTTTACCGCCATGGGAGCCTCGAAGCTGAAGAATACCGGCTACCGCGACCTGGCCATCGAACAGTTCCGCATCGACCTGGAAATCGATTCGCTGGATAAAGTCAAGCAGGAGCAAAAGAAAAAAGAGTCCGGCACGCAGAAACTGCAGACGGTAAAAACCACCGATACGCCGAAAGACACCGCGAAAAAAATCGACATCAAGAATTACCAGTTCAGCACGGATACCGTTAAGAAAAACCCGGTGAACCCGGATACGAACAAAGTCGCTGTTGCGGATACCACGCTTCCGAAAACGCCGAAAGACGAATTCCTGCTGCCGATCGCGCGCAATTACAAAATCCAGTACGGCACCGAATACGTGGTCAGCCAGCTCGACAACAGTTTCCTGAACCAGGGCTACCAGCGCTTTACAGGTGGCGGCGCACCGGTTTACCTGAACCCTGGCTTCACCGGCTTGTTCAAGATCGGCATGAGCGACCTGCTGGAAGATTATAAAATCACCGCCGGTGTCCGCCTGTCGGGGAACCTGAACAGTAACGAATACATGCTGGCTTACGACGACCGCGTCCGCCGGCTCGACCGCCAGATCGTACTGCATCGCCAGTCGTTCCTCAACGTGGCCGGGGGCGGGACTTCGCTCATTAAAATCCATACGCACGAAGGACGCTACAGCCTGAAATGGCCGTTCAGCGAAGTGGCTTTCCTCCGAGGATCGGCAACGTACCGTAACGACCGTACGGTATACACATCGACGGACTACGGCAACCTGCTTGCGAAAAACAAATACAACAACCTGGCGGGCGCCAAACTGGAATTCGTTTTCGACAATACGATTAAACGCGGGCTTAATTTGTACAACGGCATGCGCCTGAAAGTTTTTGCGGAAGCATTCGAAGGACTCGACAGCCTGCTCAAAGCGAAGAACGAGGATAACCGATACACGAACGACATGTACGTACTCGGCATCGACATCCGTCATTACCAGAGAGTACACCGCGAAATTGTTTGGGCTACGCGCTTCGCCGCCAGTACCTCATTCGGTCACCAGAAACTGATTTATTACATGGGCGGCGTGGACAACTGGCTGCTGCCGAAATTCAACAACAGCATACCGATCTCGACCGAGCAGAATTACGCGTACCAGACGCTGGCCACGCCGATGCGCGGTTTTCACCAGAATACCCGCAACGGGAATAATTTCGCCGTGATCAACTCGGAACTGCGTGTGCCGCTTTTCCGTTACCTGTTCAACAGGCCGATGCGTTCCGACTTCCTGAACACCTTCCAGGTAGTAGGTTTCGGCGATATCGGAACGGCCTGGAACGGACCGAACCCGTACTCGGAAGAAAACTCGCTTAACACCACGATCATCGGTTCGGCCGGTAACCCGATCACCGTGATCCTGAAAAACCACAAAGAGCCGATCGTCGGCGGATACGGTTTCGGATTGCGCGCGCGTATCTGGGGTTATTTCGTCCGCCTCGACCGCGCCTGGGGTATCGACAGCGGCGTAGTGCTGCAGCCGGTTACCCATCTCTCGTTCAGCCTCGACTTTTAAAATAATGCCGAATACCGAATTGCGAATGCCGAAGTGATCATCCCTTCATCATTCGACATTCGGCATTCGCAATTCGAAATATGGGAAAAAAGATTGCCATTTTCATGGGCGCCGGGGCATCGAAACCTTTCGGCATTCCGCTTACGCGCGAAATACTTCCGGTGATTCTCGATTCCATTGCCCAGGGAAACCTGTTCGCCGAAAACCCGCACAGCGATTTCCCGCCTGCGGTCCGCAGGGAAATGGAAGAAGACCTGTTGTACTTTCTGTACTCCCTGATGCCGGGTTTGCAAAATCGCTGGCAGGAATATGAAAATGCGGCGGCGGAAAAGAAAAAGGAAATCCAGTTCCCGCTCATCACCGAAATTCTTTCCCTGGTCGATCACCTGAACGTGAACAACAACGTTCCTTTCCCGGTAAAAGATTTCCGTGTGCAAAGGGAAAACAGCTATTCGGCAAAAGATCTCAACTACTACCGGAGACTGCTCGACCGGGCGATTTACGAAACACTGAAAGATCAGCCGTATTATACAGCCGAAGAAAAATCAAAGCTCGACAGGTTTGTCGGTTTCGTTACGCAGCAGATTTCCGCCGCGAATAAAACCGCGCTGATCACGACGAACTACGATACCAAGGTGGAAATGGAAATCTACCGGCAGAATATCAAGGATCCGCGGAACGTTGATTTCGGTTTCAGCTGGCGCCATGCGGAAGAAGACACCGGTGAAGTTATTTACCCGACCAAAGAAACCTACCTGCAGATACTGAAACTGCACGGCTCGCTCAACTGGCTGAAATGCGACCTCTGCGATCACGTGTATATCAACCCGTCAGGCAATATTATTCACCAGTCGTTCCGCAACGAAACCGATACGCTGAATTCCTGTCATTGCGGCAACGGTCCGCTGAAAAGCCTGATCGTGGCACCTTCCTTTGAACGGGACGTGCGCGATTCGAACCTGCTGCACATCTGGAAATCGGCGCTGGAAGCGATCCGGAATGCCGACCGGCTGATCATTATCGGTTATTCGCTGCCGCCGGAAGATATCGCCATCAAGTCGCTGCTGGTGCGGGCGAAAAACTCGAGCGGGAAAACGCTGCCGAAAAATGATGTGATCGTTGTACAGCACGGCGAATCGGCCAAAGCGCAGTACGAGTTGCTTTTCGGTAAAGACCGGTTCACCTACCTGTCGGGCGGCCTGGAGCAATTTCTCAGTTCCGGGTTGTCATAAATTAAATCCCGGCTATATTTGACGCCATGTCCGACCTGATCGACAGTATAAAACAGCTGGCCAAAAGCAGCCTGGCCAAAACGATAGCCTATCGCAGGCACCTGCACGCGCACCCGGAACTTTCTTTCGAAGAATTCAACACGTCCGCCTACATCTGCGCAGCGCTGGATGAACTGAAAATTCCGTACAAAACCGGCTTCGTGAAAACAGGGATCGTGGCGCTGATCGAAGGAAAAAATCCCGCGAAAAAAACCGTCGCGCTGCGCGCTGATATGGATGCGCTCCCGATCACCGAAACCGGCGAAACCGAATACAAATCAAAGAACAGCGGGGTGATGCACGCCTGCGGCCACGATGTCCATTCTGCATCGCTGCTCGGCGCGGCAGGCATCCTGAACCAGCTTCGCGACCGCTTTGAAGGAACGGTTAAACTTATTTTCCAGCCCGGCGAAGAAAAACTTCCCGGCGGCGCATCGCTGATGATTGCCGAAGGTGTGCTCAATCATCCGAGTCCTGAAGCGATTTTCGCGCAGCATGTTTTCCCATCGCTGCCTGCCGGGAAAGTCGGCTTCCGCAGCGGCATGTACATGGCTTCTACCGATGAACTGTACATCACGATCAAAGGAAAAGGCGGCCATGCGGCCATGCCGCAGGATTACGTGAACCCGATCATCGTGGGTTCCACGATCATCACGGCCTTGCATGCTTTGTTCATGGAAGAAAAAACGAAGATCACACCGGCTGTTCCGACCGTGCTGGCTTTCGGGCGGATCGAAGGACTGGGCGCGACGAACGTTATTCCGGATACGGTTCATATCCAGGGAACTTTCCGCACGATGCACGAAGAGTGGCGTGAAAAAGCGCATGTATTTATGAAGAGTACCGCCGAAACCCTGGCGAAAGAAATGGGTGCGGTTTGCGATTTCGAAGTGCGTAAAGGGTATCCGTACCTCATCAACCATCCCGACCTGACGGGCCGCGCGCAGGCAGCAGCGGAAGAATTCCTCGGGAAAGAAAATGTAACGCAGCTGGATATGCGGATGACCGCCGAAGATTTCGCGTACTTCTCGCAGCAATTGCCCGCCTGTTTCTACCGGCTGGGAACGGCTTCGCCCGACGGCCGTTTTACAAAAGGCGTGCATACCTCGGATTTCGATATCGATGAAAATGCGCTGGAAACGGGCATGGGCCTGCTGGCGTGGATTACGTACAAGGAATTGGGGTGTTGAATTGTTTAAAATTCCTCCGGGCGCCTGTTACAAAACCAGGAACTGTTTATGTCGGAATAGATTCCGTTTACCGTTTTCAGTTTACCGTTCACCGTTCACCGTTTACCGTTTTCAGTTTACCATTTGCCGTTTTGTATTGTTGAAATAAAGAAGAATGTAGATTTTGACGACTTCCTTGCAATATCAAAACGGCAAACTGAAAACGGTAAACGGTGAACGGAATCCATTCCGACGCACAAAAGACTTTTCTATAAAACGCCCCCGGAGGAATTTTAAACATGGAGGTACTATTTATATCGGATCCGATTCGGTCCGCTTCCGGCTTTTTAACTAAACTTGTATATAGCAAACAATTTCGTTTCCCTTAGCCGGTTGTATGGAGCCTCTTTTTGAACTGATCAAATCGCTGACGAAAAACGAAAAGGGTTATATCAAAAAGCTCTCTTCTTTTCACCAGAAAGGCGGGAAAAACAAATACATCCTGCTTTTTGACGCGATTGAGCGGCAGCGCGAGTACAACGAAGCTGCGCTGATCAAAAAACTTGCGTACACGTCGGAATCGTCGGCTTTTGCGGTCGCGAAAAACTACCTCTACAATTTTATTCTCGACGGACTTACCGCGTACCATGGTTCCAGCGTAAAGCAGGAAATGCGCCGCATGCTCGACCGGGTGGAAGTGCTTCACCGGAAAGGTTTGTCGGATCAGTGCAAAAAGATACTCGCCCGCGCCAAAAAAACGGCCACGCGTTACGATCTGCACGAAAACCTGGAAGAAGTGCTCGACTGGGAGCTGCTGCTGGCGCGCGAACGGGAGATCAACGAAGCCACGCTCAAAAAAATCGATTCCGTTTACAATGAATGGTTCCTGCTCGAAAGCATGAAAACCAAGGCCATGCAGCTCCGGAGAGCTTCCGATAAACTCGTGGCCACCACGGTGCTGCGCGGTTTCGTGCGCAACAAAAAGGACATGGAACCTTTCGATGCGGTATTCAATGAAGTGAATAAATTCAGTGAAGACGAGTTTTCGGACCCGTACTCGCTTTTCTTTTTCTACCGCTGCCAGTATTTGTACCGCCACATTTCCGACGAGCTCGAAGAAATGTACAAGTACCTGATCAAAACGCAGGAACTGCTCTGGAAACACGAGCATTTTTTCGAAGTGCGTCCGCATGTTTTTCTCGCGTCCATCAGCAACAAAATCATCTGCGAGATCGCCCTGCGGAAATTCCGGGAAGCCTTATCTACGCTGGGCGTGCTGGAAGATTTAGTCAAGCGCACGAAAAACGTCGGACTGGATACGCAGTTCCATTTTCTTTCGAAAAAATTTTTCGTGATGACTACGGTCGGAAATTTCGAAGAAGCGGATACGGTGGCGCAGGAAATCGAGGAACTGATCGGGAACAACCCGCCCACGCAGTTTTCCACCATCGACCTGCTGCATTTCAGGAACATGGCGGTAACGCTGTACATGACGCTCGGCAACTGGAAAAGAGCGAACCGGTTTACGCAGGACCTCCTGCAGATGTCGGGCGAAATGCGTCCCGACCTGATCGCCTGGGCGTACATCAAAAGTCTCATCATTCACTTCGAGCAGGGCGACCAGGAACTGCTGGAATACCGCATCAAATCCACGTACCGGATGCTGCTGAAAAAGCAGAAGTTGTACAAAGTGGAAGCGCTGATCATGGATTTTATCCGCACCAAGATCAAAGCGATCCCTTCGAAAGCGCAGCAAACGGAAGCTTTCAGCCAGCTGCACGATCACCTGCTCGCGGCGATCGAATACGATAAATTTGAAAAAGGCGCTTTGGGAAATTTCGATCTCGTGGGCTGGCTGGAGAGCAAGGTTACGCGCAAATCATTCCTCGAAGTCCGGAAACGCAGGTGCCAGGAATTCCTGAACTAGAAGCCATCTCAAAAATATCCTTCCGGATTTTCCGCTACGTCTTTTTCGCCCTGTCTTCACATCCTTTCTTGCACAGAGTGCCCGACTATGCGCTACGAAACGATATTCGCCAGAACGAAAAATACTTGGAAAAATCTCGAAAAACATTTTTGAGATGGCTTCTGATCAGGCGGCGCTGTTCAATTCGTTCAGCCGGATCATTTTCCCTTTTTCGGGATCCCAGATTTTCAGCATCAGGCAGCGGTACATTTCCACGGGGTTCAGGCTCGTTGTCCTGGCCTGCTGCAGTTCGGGAATAGCGTCCATCACTTCGGGAAGCCGGTAAAACGGGATCCGCGAATTGACGTGATGAATATGATGATACCCGATATTGGCGGTAAACCAACGCATCACCGGATTCATTTTCATATAGCTCGATGATTCGATCGCTGCGCCTTCGTACGACCAGTCCTGGTTGTCGCGGAAGGTAACGCCGGGAAAATTATGCTGCGCGTAAAAAAGATACGCGCCCAGTCCGCAGGCAATGGTGAACGGAATAATCCAGGTCAGCAGCAGCATCTGCCATCCGCCGAAATACGCGATGGCCGCTCCCGCAAGCAGGTGAAGGATCAGCGCCAGCAGCGAATCTTTATGTTTGGACGGGTTGCTGCGGAAAGAATCGATGCACATGCCTACGAAAAACATGCTGATGTATCCGCCGAAGATCATAACCGGGTGACGCGTTACGAGGTAAAGCCTTTTTTCGCCGGGTGCGGCTTCCAGGAATTTTTTCCGCGTTACGATCGGGTACGAGCCGATGCTCGCACTGAACAGTTTGGAATTGTGCTTGTGGTGATAATCGTGCGACCGTTTCCAGATACTCGTCGGCGCTAAAATATACAGGCCGAATAAAGTCATCAGCCATTTGGCCGGGACGGATTTATCGAGAATGGCGTGATGCTGGTGATCGTGGTAAATAACGAACATACGTACAACAGTCAATCCCCCGAGCACGCTGCATACGATTTTCAGCGACCAGTGATAATTCCACACCGTTCCGGCCAGCAGGGCGAGCATAATGAAGAAAGTGGACAGGGTATAATACCAGCTTTTCCAGCGCACTTCCTTCGCAAAAGGTTTAGTGGCCAGGATAAGCGATTTGCCGGATAAACTGGGCCTGGAATCCTGAGGCATGGTCGGCAAAGTTACGATTTTCAATAGTCGGCAGGGAGCCGAAGTCTGAGAGGCTGTTAGGAAATTATCCTTCCGGCTTCCAGCGGATCTTTTTCACCCATACTTCGTTGCTTTTTTCACCTGTAGCCTCCTGCTACTTGTTCAAAAAACGCCCCTGCCTCCGCCGTAGCGGCTACGCGCAGGCAGGTCATCTGGGTGAAAAATCCTCCGCTGTAATCTCGAAAAACAAATTCCTAACAGCCTCTGAGGCTTCGGCTAGTGAAGATATTTTAAATGAATCGGGCAACTGCCGGGCAGTTATGCAGAAGGTCGCTTGTGCTTCCAGCGCCTGTGCGACCAGAGCCAGTTTTCGGGCTGCGCGTGGATGTCTTTTTCGAGCCGGCGCGTGTGGGATTCGGTTACTTCGCCTGCGGAAGTTTTGGCGGGATGATCGAACAGGATTTCCGCGGTGATTTCATAATACCCGCGGCGGAGCCGCCGGACCGAAGTATAGATGACCGGGTAGTCCAGCTTCTGCGCGATCTTTTCTGTTCCGAAAAACACGGGCGTATCCTGGTTCATAAACTGCATCCAGTAGGCGCGGTCGGGCAGGGGAGTCTGGTCGGCGATGAAGGCGGTGGCGTTCAGGCCGGTATCGCGGTTGGTGAGCATCTGCTTCATCGTATCGCGCATCGGGATGAGTTTGGTGCCGAAGCGCGTCCGCATATTCACGATCAGCCGGTTGAAGTATTTATGCTGAAGCGGGTGATAGATCACGTAAAGCTGGTGTTTGCGCGTAAGGCTGAACGAATTCCCCGCCCATTCCCAGTTCCCGAAATGACCCATGACGATGATGATGTGACGTTTTTCAGCATGGTAACGGTCGAAAATTTCAGCAGCCTGCGGCGTGATCACGCAATGCCGGAGCATGGTTTCTTTGCTGACCGTAAGCGTTTTGAAGGTTTCGATGAACAGGTCGCAGAGGTAGCGGTAAAACCGGCGGCAAATCTGTTTCAGTTCCTTTTCGCTTTTTTCGGGGAATGCGTTGCGCAGGTTTTGCATCACCACTTTCCGGCGATAGCCGAACACGATGAACACCCAGAAAAAAACGAAATCCGAAAAAAGATAGAGCAGCGGGAATGGCAATACCGAGACCAGGTAGATAAAAGGTAACAGGAGGTAAAAGCCTAGGGCCTGCATGGGGGCAAAGGTAGCACTCAAAACTTTTAAACGGTAACTTTCTCCAAAGGAGTCCTTCGGACAAACACGCGTGGCCAGGTACAAACATTATAAGAACGCTACACTAAGCATAAGAATGTCACCCTGAGTGCAGACGAAGGGTGTGTAATACATCCGTTGTACAGAAGTACCCGGTACACACCCTTCGTCTGCGCTCAGGGTGACATCGTGATTTTTAGTTATTGGAAAGTCGGTATTTGTCCGAAGGACTCCTTTGGAGAAAGTTGGTATTGGGAAGTTACCTGATCACCACCTTCTGCGTAAACAATTCATTCTTCGATGAAGCCACCACCAGGTAAGTCCCCGGCGCAACGGTGCGTCCCGGGTCAAGCCCGATGATCGTGGCGCCTTCTGCAATGAATTGCATTTTCGTCGCGATCTCGTTGCCTTTGATGTCGCGCAGTACCACGAGTACTTCTTCGTCCTTGAAACCGGTCAGTTCAATTTTCAAATCTTCGATCGTGGACGGGTTCGGATAGGTCATGATGCCTTTTTTCTTGTCGTAGAAGAGATTGACTGCGACTATTTTCGTGCGGCTGCTTTCGCCGTTGAAGTCCACCTGCCGGATGCGGTAATAGGAAGTTCCTTCGTACGGTTTGGCATCGAGTTCGAAATAGTCGATGTTCACGGTACTGTTTCCTGCACCTTCCACGCGGCCGAGCACTTCGAAATCCGTACCGTTCTTCGAACGTTCGATCTCGAAATAATCGTTGTTCACTTCGCTGGCCGTAGTCCAGTTGATCTGTACCTGCCCGTCCGTCATCACGGCGTTGAACTCGGTGAACTCCACCGGAAGCGGCGTCTGCGTCGAGTTGATGGAACCGATCGTAAAACGGCGGCTGTCCACCATGTTGATGCCGGTGAAATAATACAATCCGCCCACCAGGCTCGCGCCCGAAATCACACCGCCGCCGCCCGCAGTCTCGTCGGAAAACACGCCGTCGTTATCGGTATCGATCAGCAAACGCAGGTCGCTCGTGGTAATCGGTCCGAGGTTGGAAAGATCAAAACCGATGTCGATCGTACCCACGTCGCCGGTTTCGCTCGGCCGCCACTCGCGCGCCAGCCGCGACTGGATACCGACCGGGAGATCGGCCACGCCCCAGGAGCCCCAGGTGCCGTTATTATGTCCCCACATAAAGTATTCGTTGTTCCCGAGCCCGGACGGATTATTCACCCGCACCGCACCCGATCCGCGCGAATCGCTCTGGATATTGGCTGCACTTACGCGACCGATCCCGGCCACATCGTGATCGAAATCGCCGTTAGCCGGATTGTCCATCGTATAGAGATCGTTTGCGGAAAGCGTCAAACCGTATTTTGCAGACAGGTAATTGTTGACAATAATACGCTGCGCAGAATTTAACGGCGCGTTGAAAATAGCCAGTTCGGCAATATCGCCGTCGTGGAAACGGCCTGCAGTAGATCGTTCGTTGGCGATGTACAGGTCGAAATTATTGGCCGCTGGCGTTTTGCTTTCGTTGTCGGTATAAATGCTTGCGTTGTTCTTGTACACATCGCGGCCCACTGCGGCGGAATAGGAATATTCCAGGATATTAAAACCGGTCGTGGTCAGTTGTCCGCCTGCCGAACTCGGAAATGTGCGCGTGGCATCCGTCCAGCGGATAGGCGTATGCACGTTACCGTCGCTGTAAGAAAGCATTTCATAATTTTCCATTCCGTCGTCACCCTTCACGACCATGGCGTTGTAATTTTTCAGCACATCGGCTCTTACCACGATATAAATCTGCCAGGAAGTAAGATCAAGGGAAGCATTGTCCGTAACGCGGAATTCATCATCCGTGCCGTCGAAATTGATGGAAGGATAACCGTTTACCGTTCCGGCGACGAGGTTGGGGCGGGCGGCGACGGAGGGCGGGGCGGCATTGTTCGCAGCGCCCGACTGGTCGGACCAGGCTGTTACGGCTGCCCCGGCAAGGGTTGTACCGCGGTTCGCATCCAGCCAAAGCTTATTGTTGGCGCTTGATCCCACTCCGCCAGGGCCCGTCTGTGCGGAAACCGGGCCGGGAATAACAATAAATACAAGCCCGGATAGTAATAATAGCCTCATTTTCAGTATATTTGAATTGCTTCGGGCCATGTTCCGAAGCCGTTTCCGGAAGAGAATCAGCAGTTTGTACGAAAAAATCCCCTGAAGGTTCAGACTTGTTGAAAACTAACACGAAAGCCCCCCTTTTTCCACTGGAAAGCATATACAAACCGAAAAACGTACCTTTGACGAATACCTATTTTTAAAATGACAGCAAAGAACACCGAAACACCCTTAGTGAATAATACCGGGATGGATTACAATACCGACCAGCCCAAGATGAGCATTTCCGAGTACGGCCGTAACGTGTACCGGATGATTGATCATTGCCTGACCATCGAAGACCGTGAAGAGCGCAACCGCTGCGCCCGTACGATCGTGAAAGTGATGGCTATCCTGAATCCTTCCCTGAAAGATTTTTCCGATTTCGAACATAAGCTCTGGGATCACCTGTTCATTATTTCGGATTACAAATTGGATGTGGATGCGCCTTTCCCGAAACCCGAGCCGGAACTGTTTCATTCGAAACCCGAAGCGCTCAAATATCCGCAGGGCGATATCCGTTTCAAGCATTACGGGAAAAATCTCGAAGCGCTGATCCAGAAAGAAAAAACATTACCTGAACTGGAACAGGGATTCGGTCAACGACCAGCTTATCGTGCAGCAGCTTGAAATGCTGTCGGCCGGCGAGTTGAAAGTCGCTGATGATTTCCGTTTCCTGCATACCAGCGAAATCCTTCCCAAAAACGCCATCCCGCAAAACCAGGTTCAGCAGTTCGGGCAGAACAAGCGGAAGAGCAACAACCACAAAGGCGGCGGCGGACATAAAAAATTCGGAAAAAAACACTGAGCAGATTGTATGAGTTTTTTCGAGATCACCGGCGGTAAACGTTTATCAGGCGACCTTGTTCCGCAGGGCGCGAAAAATGAAGCGCTACAGGTCATATCGGCCGTACTGCTCTCTCCCGAAAAAATAACCATCAGCAATGTTCCCGAGATCATCGACGTGATGAAGCTCATGGACCTGCTGCGCGAACTCGGCGTGAAAGTCGAAAAAACGGGCCACGAACAATATACTTTCCAGGCCGACCAGGTCGATATCGACTATATCAGTTCTGATGCCTTCAAGAAAAAAGGCGGTGCGCTGCGTGGTTCCATCATGATCGTCGGTCCGCTGCTCGCGCGTTTCGGAAAAGGATACATCCCGAAACCCGGCGGAGACAAGATCGGGCGCCGGCGATTAGATACGCATTTCATCGGCTTTGAAAATCTCGGCGCAAAATTCGAATACGACGCCGAGCACGAATTTTTCAAAGTGGAATCGCCGCGGCTCAAAGGCGCGTACATGCTGCTCGACGAAGCGTCGGTAACCGGTACGGCGAATATCGTGATGGCTGCTTCGCTGGCCGAAGGAACCACCACCATTTACAATGCCGCATGTGAGCCGTATGTGCAGCAGCTTTGCAAAATGCTCAACCGCATGGGCGCCAAAATCACCGGCATCGGTTCGAACCTGCTGCGGATTGAAGGCGTGGAAAAACTCGGCGGCACCGAACACCGCCTGCTTCCGGATATGATCGAAGTAGGCAGTTTCATCGGGCTCGCGGCCATGACGCAGAGCGAGATCACGATCAAAGATGTGGCGTATGATGAGCTCGGCGTGATTCCCGGCGTTTTCCAGCGGCTCGGCATTAAACTCGAGCGCCGCGGAAACGACATCTACATTCCCGCCCAGGAGATTTATGAAATCGATACGTTCATCGACGGTTCCATCCTCACTATTGCCGATGCGATCTGGCCCGGTTTTACGCCCGACCTGCTGAGCATTGTGCTGGTTACCGCCACGCAGGCCAAGGGCAGCGTACTCATTCACCAGAAAATGTTCGAGAGCCGTTTGTTCTTCGTGGATAAACTGATCGACATGGGCGCGCAGATCATTTTATGCGATCCGCACCGGGCTACGGTGATCGGGCTCGGGCGGCAGCACCAGCTCCGCGGGGTAACGATGACATCGCCCGATATCCGGGCCGGTGTTTCACTGCTGATCGCGGCGCTTTCGGCCAAAGGAAAAAGCACGATCCACAATATCGAACAGATCGACCGGGGTTACCAGAAAATAGATGAGCGTTTGAATAAACTTGGCGCGGAGATTGTAAGAAAAGCCTGATTTACCTTTTGTCAGGATGCCGGCCCGGCCGTCCTGCGCACTAAAACCCATACCGGGAATTTTTCGTAAGTTAGCCTCAACATGAAACAATTACGTCATTTACTTTTCGCAGCAGCTTTTGCTGTTTCCGGATTTTCCAGCGCACAGACAGGCGCTGTCGAAGGTTTGAACGTGGGCAATATCGCGCCCGAAATCGCCATGCAGAACCCGAACGGAGATACGATCCGGCTTTCGTCGCTTCGCGGCAAACTGGTCCTGATCGATTTCTGGGCATCCTGGTGCGGCCCCTGCCGGATGGAAAATCCGAACGTGGTAAAAGCCTACAAAAAATACAAGGATTCGTTTTTCACAAACGGCGACGGCTTCGTGGTTTTCAACGTTTCGCTCGACCGGGAAGGTGGAAAAGAAGCCTGGAAATCGGCTATCGCCAAAGACAGCCTGAACTGGCCGTATCATGTGAGCGACCTCAAATGGTGGCAGAATGCGGCCGCACAGAAATACCAGGTATATTCCATTCCGACCAATGTGCTGATCGATGAGAACGGTATTATCGTAGCCAAGAACCTGCGCGGGGCCAGCCTGGACAAAGCCCTTGAAATGCAGCTGGACAAGGATCCGGAAAGCATCAGGAAAAAAGAAAAGCTCCGCGAGGAGAAAGCCAAAGAAGCAGGCAAGAAAAAGAAAAAAACAGGCACGGCTAAAAAAGCGACTACCGCCCCGGTCAAAGAAGCGGTCAAGCAGGACAAGCAGTAAGCTGCCCGATATTAAAATCAGCCCGTTCCCGCTCTCGCAGGAACGGGTTTTTCTTTCCACAAAACCATCCCGCAGGGCATTCCATGTCAATTTGACGCATTATCTTCGTCGGCCTGATCTTTGAACCATAGTCAGGAATACCCGGAACGGCAGTAAAACCTGACGGTTCCGGTCAATTCGTCATATTTTAACAGCATCGATTTCTGAAGAATTATGAGCCAGAAAGACAAGGACCTGATCAACGAAACCGGCGAAAACCTGGCCGGGAATGATGAGCCTGTTTCTGAAAACAAAAACCCGGAAACAGCAACCGATTCCACCGCGACGGATGATGCGCAGAAAGCAGAAATGATGGAACAGAAGCTCGCGGAAATGAATGATAAATACCTGCGCCTGTATTCGGATTTCGACAATTTCCGGAAACGGAACGCAAAAGAACGGATCGACTTACTGAAAAACGCCGGCGAGGAAATCATCAAAAGCCTGCTCCCGGTGATCGACGATCTCGAACGCGCCGTGCGCAGCAACGAAACCGCTACCGACATTGCCGCCGTGAACGAAGGTGTAAAACTGGTTCACCAGAAATTCCGCCACATTCTCTCGCAGAAAGGGCTGGAAGCCATGGAATCGGTGGGTGCGGCTTTTGATACGGATAAGCACGAAGCGATCACCAATATTCCCGCACCGACCGAAGACCTGAAAGGGAAAGTGGTGGATGAAGTGGAAAAAGGATATACGCTGAACGGTAAAGTGATCCGCTTCGCGAAAGTTGTGGTTGGAAATTAACAGCATGCATTCCTTGTTCGGAGTTTTTAGTTCGAAGTGATACATACCTCCGAACCAACAAATAAACAAAATGGCAAAGCGCGATTTTTACGAAATACTCGGTGTTGCGAAAAACGCCAGCCCGGAGGATATCAAAAAGGCCTACCGGAAACTGGCGATTAAATATCATCCCGATAAAAACCCGGGCGACAAGGCTTCGGAAGAAAAATTCAAGGAAGCGGCCGAAGCATACGAAGTGCTGAGCAATACGGAAAAAAGACAGCGCTACGATCAGTTCGGTCATGCCGGCGTGGGCAGCAGCGCGGCGGGCGGAAACGGCGGCTACGGGGGCGGAATGAATATGGAGGACATCTTCTCCAATTTCGGCGATATTTTCGGCGGCGCGTTCGGCTTCGGCGGGCAGGGACAGCAGCGCGGCAGGCGGGTGAACAAGGGGCAGAACCTGCGCGTAAAAGTGAAAGTCACGCTGGATGAAATCGCCAACGGCACGGAGAAAAAAATCAAAGTACAGAAATACGTCAGCTGCGAAAAATGTAAGGGAACCGGCGCTGCCGGCGGGTCTTCATACAATACCTGCAGCACCTGCGGAGGCCGCGGGCAGGTTACACGCGTTACCGATACCATCCTCGGCCGCATGCAAACCGCCAGCATTTGCCCGGCCTGCAGCGGCGAAGGACAAACCATTACCGATAAATGCAAATCGTGCTACGGCGACGGTGTAACGCGCGGCGAAGAAGTGATTACCATCCGTATTCCGCCGGGAGTTCACGAAGGCATACAGCTCAGCATGAACGGCAAAGGAAATGCCGGCCCGCGCGGCGGTATTCCCGGCGACCTGGTGATCGCGATCGAAGAAGTGGAACATGAACATTTTACGCGCGACGGGAACAACTTACTTTACGAACACTACCTTAATTTTTCCGACGCCGCGCTCGGTACGTCCATCGAAATTCCCACGCTCGACGGGAAAGCCCGCGTGAAAATAGATGCCGGAACACAGTCGGGAAGAATTATCCGCCTGAAAGGAAAAGGACTTCCCGACCTGAACGGCTACAACCGCGGCGACCTGCTCGTAAGCCTGCAGGTATGGACCCCGCAGCACCTGAGCGCCGAGGAAAAACAACTGCTCGAAAAAATGCGCGAGTCCAAAAATTTCCAGCCGGCTCCCGGGAAAAAAGACAAAGGATTTTTTGACCGGATGAAGGAATATTTCTCCTGAACCCAATAAATATCAAATGCAAAATGTCAAATTTCAAATGTAAAAGTGGGATTCACTTTAACATTTTGCCTTTGACATTTTACATTTGAAATTCACCTCCCCGAAGGAATAGCTGCTGCTACGGCGTCAGTTTGCTGATGCTTCCCGCCGGCATAACGCCTGCGCGTACCAGGAATGCTTGCAGGTCTTTCATCACCTGCGCATTGTTGAAGATTTGCGCCTGCACCTGCTGTTCGAGATAGTTGCGCGTGGCGTCGGACGAATCGGCCATGTCGGAATATTTATCGTCGCCGATACTGATGTTCATCCTGTAATACTGGTTGGCCGGAAGCATCTCGGAACATTCGTACACCGTGCTCTGGTTGGTGGCCTGCATCATAATATCGCTGATTTTGGTAGCCCAGTTGACTAATCCGCCGTCGATCCATTTTTTCTGCGCGAGGTTGGCGGTATAAGTTCCCGTTCCCAGCGAGAGCATAAATACATTCACATCGGGATTGAAATCGGGGGGGAGATTGTACAGCGGGTCTTTGTAATATTTACAGATCTCGCTGAACGCCGCCATGCCCGGGTTGTTGATGTACACGCCGCCGTCAATACACACGCGGTCCATGTTGTTGTATGACATCCGGAAAGCCGGGAAGTAAGTCGGTGCAGCCGATGTGGCCCGGCAAACTTCCGTGAGTTTCGCATTAATAGGCTGCGCCTGTTTGGTATAACGGCTCTTGAAAAAAAGCGGCGTATTGCTTGCCAGGTCGTAACAGCAGGCGATTACCGGCACTTTGCAATCCGCCATGGTGGTATTGCCGAAATACTGATCAAGTACCGACTGCAGTCCGGCAGGACTGTATTTCGGCTCGAAGAGTTGTTCCGCTTTGTGCAGGAGCCCGGTGATGCCGCCGCCTGTCGCGGGGAAAATTTTCTTGCCGTTCTGAACGTAAATATCCTTCAGTTGTGCAGGCGTTTTACCGATGGAAAGCCCGAGCGCGATGAGTCCGCCCGTGGAAGTGCCGGCCATCAGCTGGAACATATCCTGGATTTTTTTGCCGGTGATCTGTTCGATCTGCATCAGGATCATCGTGGGAACAATGCCGCGGAGTCCGCCGCCGTCGAGGCTGAGAATGAGAAAGGGTTTTGCCATAAGAATGTGAGTTTGTTTTCTGAAACAAGATACAGCCGGGAGGAGTTAAAAACCAAAGTCTGTTAATAAGTTGATTTTTAAAATTCCTCCGGCGAGCCGTTTTACAGGAAAACCGGTTAGCGTAAGTCGGAATAGTTCCAGTCGGCAGCGGCAGGAGGCAGTCGGCAGGGAAAGTAAAATTTATGCTTCGTCTTTGACGAAGCATAAAGATGTCCAACATTCCTCGCCGGATACCTGCTGACTGCCTCCTGCCGCTGCCGACTGGAACTTGATCGGGGACTATTCCGGTGAAGACAGGTCCCGGTTTGGCAACAGGTACGCACCGGAATTTTAAGTACGATTCTTCCACAATAATTCCCTCCTGTTTTACGTATCTTCGTGCACGCTATGGCTATTCTGCTCGAAGCACAAAACATCGTTAAACGTTTTGCCAATCACACGGCGCTCGACGACGTGAGCATTGCCGTCCCGGAACAATGCATTTTCGGATTGCTCGGCCCGAACGGCGCGGGGAAAACCACGCTCATCCGGATCATCAACCAGATTACCGGCCCGGACAAGGACGGCTGCTGGAACCGAAACATTCGGAACAGGTAGGTTACCTGCCCGAGGAACGCGGATTGTACCGTAAGATGAGTGTCGGCGACCAGGCCATGTACCTCGCCCAGCTGAAAGGACTGAGCAAAAAAGACGCGAAACGAAAACTCGAAGACTGGTTCGAGCGCTTTGACATGCAGGGCTGGTGGAAAAAGAAAGTGGAAGAACTTTCCAAAGGCATGCAGCAGAAAGTACAGTTTATCGTTACCGTGCTGCACGAGCCGCGCCTGCTGATCCTCGACGAACCGTTCAGCGGCTTCGACCCGATCAACGCGCAACTGATCAAAAACGAGATCCTGCGCCTGCGCGAAAAAGGAACCACCGTCATTTTATCCACGCACAACATGGGCTCGGTGGAAGAACTCTGCGACAATATCGCCCTGATCAACAAATCGAAAAAAATACTCGACGGGCAGGTCAAAGAGATCAAACGCGCATACAGCACCAATACATACGATATCAGTTTCAAGGGAAGCCTCGTTTCGTTTACCAATGCCATGTGGACGGGCGGAGAACTGGTGGATACGAAAGAGGAAGAAGACCGGCACCGGATCCGGGTGCGCCTGCTCGGAAATACCTCGCCGAATAAACTGCTCGAAGCCGTGCTTTCCTGCGCCGAAATCCATTCGTTCAGCGAAGTGATGCCGACCATGAACGATATCTTCATCACGAAAGTGAAAGAAGAAGAACCGGCAGGCGCGGCCATCGGAACCAAAAGCAATTACACCGAATAAATAAACGACCGCAAGCACACCATGGGTAAAATCGGTCTCATCATTCGCCGCGAATATTTCACGAGGGTCAAGAACAAGACTTTCATCATCATGTGTTTCCTCGCGCCGGTACTCTGGGGTGCGCTCATCATCGTCCCGGCCATGCTCGCCCGCTCCGAAGGCGCCCCGCGCACGATCGTGGTGGTGGAAATGATCAAACTCGACAGTGCGGAAACCGCGTTCAACTACCACAAGGTTTTCCACGATACGATGAACCTGCATTTTGATTTCCATTATGTCCGGTCGGATGTGGACGAAACCAAAAAACTGTTCAAAGACTCGGACCAGGTCTCCATCCTCGAAATTCCGGCCAATTTTTTCGGCGGAAACGATTCTGCCGCGCACAGTGTGGGCCGCTCGGCCATCCTGCATTCGAAAAACGAACCGGGATACAATACACTGGGTTATATTGAATTCGAGCTGACCAAACTTTACCGGACAGAAGCCATGCGGCTGGACAGCGTTCCGGAAGCGGCGATCAATATTTTCGGGCAAAAAATTTCCGTGGGTAACAGCATCCGCGGAAAAGAAAGCAAAACGGAAATCAAAGTGCTCGTGGGCATCGGTTTCGCGATGATCATTTACATGTTCATATTCCTGTACGGCGTGCAGGTAATGCGCGGCGTGATCGAGGAAAAAACCACGCGCATCGTCGAAGTCATCGTTTCATCCGTCCGCCCGTTCCAGCTCATGCTCGGGAAAGTAATCGGCGTGGCTTTGGTCGGCGTCACACAATTCACCATCTGGGTTTTACTTTCTTTCCTCATCATCACGCCGCTGGTGAATTCCGTGCAGGATAAAAAACTCGATTTTACACAGGCGAACTCCGCGCAGATGAATAAAGTGATGCCTGAAAATGAAAAGGGCGTCATGGAATTTGATACCAACGACCAGATGGACAAAACCGTGGCCACGCTGATGTCGATTCCCTGGGGAAATATGATCCTGTGCTTTTTCCTGTACTTCATTCTCGGTTACCTCATGTACGGAGCGATGTTCGCCGCGGTCGGTTCTGCCGTCGATTCGGAAGCGGATACGCAGCAGTTCATGCTTCCCGTTTCCATCCCGCTTATTATTTCCGTTGCGCTTTCCGGTACTATTGCCTCCGATCCCGACGGATCGATCGCGACCTGGCTCTCCTATATTCCGTTTACATCTCCCGTAGCCATGCTCATGCGCCTGCCTTTCGGCGGAGTATATGCCGGGGAAGTCATTCTTTCCCTGTCGATCCTCGCCATCTCATTCCTGGCGATGACCTGGGTGGCCGGCAAAATTTACCGCACAGGCATTCTCATGTACGGCAAAAAACCTTCCTGGAAAGAAATCGGGAAATGGCTTTTTTACCGCGGATAACAAAACTATCTTCGATTTTCGATTGCCGATTTTCGATTGCGGTAAATCGGCAATCTGAAATCGGCAATCGAAAATTAAAGTATGCGTATCGCCATCGTCGATCTCGGAACGAATACGTTTAACCTGCTGATCGCGGAAACCCGCGAAGGCGGGAAGTACGAGATGCTGTACAATGAAAAAACGCCCGTGCGGCTGGGCGAAGGCGGAATCAACAAAGGTTTTATTACCGAAACGGCTTTCCAGCGCGGGCTCACGGCCATGCTGGCGCACCAGAACGTAATTCACCATTACAAGGCGGAAAGAGTGGCTGCCTTCGGAACTTCCGCTTTGCGCAACGCTTCGAACGGCGCGGATTTCGTAAAGGCCGTGAAAGCGGAAACCGGTATCGATATTCTCGTGATCGACGGGAACCGGGAAGCGGAACTGATTTACTGCGGCGTGCGCGATGCGGTTAACATGTCGAAGGAACTTTCGCTGATCATCGACATCGGCGGCGGAAGTACGGAATTCATCATCGCCGACGACGAGAAAATTTACTGGAAACAGAGTTTCGAAATCGGTGCGGCGCGCCTGCTGGAAAAATTCCGCCCTTCCGACCCGATGACACAGCAGGAAGAAGACCGGATCCGGGATTATCTCGATACGTACCTGCAGCCGCTCTACCTCGCCGCCCGCGAATTCCCGCCCACGGAAATGATCGGCTCCACCGGTTCTTTCGAATCGCTCGCCGAGATGATCGCGCACCGTTTTTATTCGCCCGAAATGATCGAAGGACTTACGGAATACACTTATAACATTGACGAGTGCGAGATCATTTACCACGAGCTGAAACGTTCGACGCACGCCGAGCGCCTGCAGATGAAAGGACTGATTCCCATGCGCGTGGACATGATGGTGGTTTCGGCTATTCTTGTCCAGCACGTGATCGAAGTCCTGCAGATCACGCGCATGCGTTACTCGTCCTATTCGCTCAAGGAAGGCGCCATCCGCGAACTGATTGATAAAGGAGGTGTTTAAAATGCTACATCAGTTGGCAGTTTGCATCAAAAAGTCTGTGTAAATCAGACGCAGTTAGTCGAAGTCTCAGACTTCGACTAACGAAGACCGCGTTCCACCAAAACTGCCAACTGAAAAAAGAATTAGTTTTACACTGCCCGGCATACCATGATTTTCAGCAGTTCGGTTTTTCTCGCTTTTTTCCTGCCGTTGCTCCTGGTTCTGTATTACCTGAGCGGCAGGCAGTACAGGAATTACGTACTCCTGTTCGGCAGCATTTTCTTTTACAGCTGGGGCGCACCGAAATTTATTCTCGTCATACTCGGCACCACGTTCCTCGATTTTATTCTCGTGCGTGCGATGCACAACAGGGAGGATCCTGTCGAAAAAAAGGCCCTGCTCGTACTTTCGCTCTGCATGAACCTGGGACTGCTGTTCTATTTCAAGTACTGTAATTTTTTCATCGACAACATCAACGTGCTTTTCGAATCGTGGGGAATCGGCAAAATCGGCGCGCTGAACGTGATTCTTCCTATCGGGATTTCATTTTATACGTTCGAGACGGTTACATACGTCGTTGACGTTTACCGTGGCGTGCACAAACCGCTCGACAATTTTTTCAATTACCTGCTGTACATTATTCTTTTCCCGAAACTGATCGCCGGCCCGATCATCCGTTATCATGAAATTGCCGACCAGATCACCGATCGCAGCGCCAACGATACGCTGGACAACCGGTTATCGGGATTTTACCGTTTCGGGATCGGCCTTGCGAAAAAAGTGATCATCGCCAACCACGTCGCCGCTTATGCCGACACGGTTTTCGATTCCGATCCCGGGCAGTTGCATGCGGCTACAGCCTGGATGGGCGCGCTGGCTTATACTTTCCAGATTTATTTCGACTTTTCTGGCTACAGCGATATGGCCATCGGCCTGGGGAAAATGCTGGGCTTCCGTTTCCCGGAAAACTTCAACAATCCGTATATCTCGCAAAGCATCACCGAATTCTGGCGACGCTGGCATATCACGCTGGGCAACTGGATGCGGAATTATCTCTACATCCCGCTGGGCGGAAACCGCGCCGGAACAGGCAGGATGTACCTGAATCTCTATCTCGTATTTCTCGCCTCCGGTCTCTGGCACGGTGCGGCGTGGACGTTTGTACTTTGGGGAGCCTGGCATGGATTGTTCCTTATTCTCGACCGGGTTCTGCTCGACCGGCTGCTTAAACGGACGGGGAAAATCACGCGCGTACTGTTTACTTTCTTCATCGTCGTGGTCGGCTGGGTGATGTTCCGTGCGGATACCGTTGCCGGGGCGGATTCTTTTTACAAAGCCATGCTCGGGCAGAATACCGCCGTAGCATTCGTTCTGCCGGAGCCGGAATACTGGCCGGCATTCGCACTGGCGATTTTCTTCGGGTTCTTCTGCTTCTTCAAACGCGGCGATCTTTTCCAGCAGAAAATTTATTTCGGTACACCGAATATTTCCGGGCATATCGCGCTTACGGCCATTTCGCTCCTGCTCTTCACGCTTTCGCTGAGCTATATCACGGCAGCCGGTTTTAACCCGTTCATCTATTTCCGGTTCTGATGAAGCCAAAACAGGAACATATCAAAAGGCTGCTGCTGGGAATTATCCTCGGCTTTATGCTGCTCCCGCTTTTGCAGCAATATGTTCCGTTCGCGCAGTTGAAACCGCTCAGCGGCGATATTCAGCAGAAAGTAAAACCACAGTTTACCGATACCGGCTGGTGGAGCGGTTCGTACCAGCATGCCTTCGACGACTGGCATAACGAAAATTTCGGTTTCCGGAGCATGGCTGTCCGCATCCACAACCAGTCCGGGTACTGGCTGCTGGCCCGGGCGTATGCCAACAATGTCAAGATCGGGAAGGAAGGTTACCTGTACGAGACCAATTACATGGAAGCATACAGCGGTGTGGATTTTATCGGCGAGAAAAAAATACGCGCGCAGCTGGAGAAAGCAAAAGCCGTGCAGGATAAACTGGCGGAACGTGATATTACGCTGCTGCTTGTTTTTGCCCCCGGAAAAGGTTCGTTTTTCCACGAGTACCTGCCCGAAAAATACCAGCAGGTTGTCGGGCCGAAAAACAGCGACGTGTATGCGCGTCTTTCAAAAGAACTGCAGTTGAATCACATCGATGCGCACAGCTGGTTCAGGGAAATGAAACCGGTTTCGGAATACCCGCTTTTCCCGAAATGCGGCATTCACTGGAGCCGTTACGGGGCGCTGCTTGCAGCCGACAGCATCACGGGAAAGATCGGGGAGCTTCGCGGAACGCGTGTGCCGGGACTCGTACTCCGCAATATTCATTTCAGCAATACGCTGGACGATGTGGATTACGATATCGGGAACGGGATGAACCTTCTTTTCGGACCTCAAGCGCCGGCGATGGCGTATGCCGATTTCAGTTTCGAAGATTCCGTGGGCAAAAAGCGCCCGAAACTGCTCACTATTGCCGACAGCTATTTCTGGACTTTCCCGCTTTATGATATCGAAGGCGGCAGTTTTGAACGGATCGATTACCTCTATTACAACCAGCAGTATTACCCGCACTGCCGCGGCGACGGCCTGCTCGATTCGGCGGAAGTGGATTACCGCGGCGAAATTTTCAGTCACGATGTGATCATGATCCTCTGCACCGACGGTAACCTGCCGGATTTTTCCTGGGGATTCATCGATAAGGCTTACGACCTGGTTGTGCTGGGCAAAGAGCAGACGCTGAAAAAATCGTCGCCGGTTGTGAAAAAAATGATGGACCAGATTTACGCATCACCCGGCTGGATCGGGCTGCTGAAACAGAAGTCAGGCGTCAGTGGCATCGAAGTCGATTCCCTGGTTTATGCTGACGCGCTTGTCGCACTGAAAGCCGGCAGCCGGATGAGTGATCCGAAATCCATTTATAAACGGGCGGCACCGGAAATACGTACGGTGATGGAACGCATTGTCCGCGATCCGGGCTGGTACCCGCTGGAAATCGAGAAAAGCAGGCAAATGGGCATTTCTATTGATTCGCTGCTGTATCTCGATGCGCAGTATGTGATCGGGGAAGAAAAAAAGCGAAAAAAATAAGTCGGAGAAACTTTATCCGCAGCGAATTTCAAATGCAAAATGGTAAATTTCAAATGTAAAACTGTCCTCACTTTAGCGTTTTACATTTGAAATTTTGCATTTGAAATTTATCCCGGGCAGGACTCCAATCGCTGAAAACTCGGTCTTTTTACTATTTTTACTCCTCTTTCCAGGAAACTATGGCCCGAATTCTCATTGTCGACGACGAAAAAAGTATCCGCCGCACCCTGCGTGATATTCTCGAATACGAAGATTTTACCGTTGAAGAAGCTGCAGACGGACAGGAAGGTCTCCAGATGGCGCAGAAAGATAAATTCGATATCATTCTCTGCGACATTAAAATGCCCAAAATGGACGGGCTGGAAATGCTCGACAAACTGATGCTGACCAATCCCGACATGCCGCTGATCATGATCTCGGGGCACGGGAATATCGAAACGGCCGTGGAAGCGGTAAAAAAAGGCGCTTACGATTTCATCCAGAAACCGCTCGACCTGAACCGGCTGCTGGTAACGATCCGCAACGCGCTCGACAAATCGAAATTAGTATCGGAAACGAAAGTCCTACGCAAAAAAGTAAGCAAGACGTTCGACATGATCGGCGATTCGAAAGCCATATCTGCCATCAAGGAGATGATCGAACGTGTAGCGCCTACCGATGCCCGCGTGCTGATCACCGGTCAGAACGGAACAGGCAAGGAACTCGTTGCGCGCTGGCTGCATGAAAAAAGCAACCGTTCCGGCGGAGCGCTGGTCGAGGTGAACTGCGCAGCCATTCCCAGCGAGCTTATCGAAAGCGAATTGTTCGGGCACGAAAAAGGAGCATTTACTTCCGCCGTTTCACAGCGTAAAGGAAAATTCGAACTGGCGGAAGCCGGGACGCTTTTCCTCGACGAGATCGGCGATATGAGCCTTTCCGCACAGGCAAAAGTACTGCGCGCCCTCCAGGAAAATAAAATCACGCGCGTGGGCGGTGAAAAAGAAATCAAAGTGAACGTGCGCGTGGTTGCGGCCACGAACAAAGACCTGAAAAAGGAAATTGAAAAAGGAAATTTCCGCGAAGACCTGTACCACCGCCTCGGCGTGATCCTGGTGCATGTGCCTTCGCTCAACGAACGTATCGAAGACATCCCGCTGCTCGCCGATCATTTCCTGAAACTGGTTTGCGAAGAACACGGCATGGCGCAGAAAACGGTCACGAAAGAAGCGATCAAAGAACTTCAGAAAATAACCTGGAGCGGCAATATCCGCGAATTCCGCAACGTGATCGAACGTTTAGTCATCCTCTGCGACAAGACGATCACGGATAAAGATGTGATCGCTTACGCGAGGCCGAAAGGGTAATTTGCGTCAGCATACATATCCTTAAAAATTTTGGTAGTCATTGCGAGCGCAGCGAAGCAATCGCTTCCGAAGGTGTAACGTTGCGCTTCGCAAGCGATTGCTTCGCTGCGTTAGCCTATTATAAAAGCAAAGCGAGCGTCCCGATAGCGATCGGGACGCTCGCTTTGATTACAATCTGTATTTCCGACGCGTAGTAATTTACTGAAGCCGGGTTATCAATCCATCATCAGCTTCCTGCTCACTTTCTGATCACCCGTGGTCAGCGTTACAAAATAAACGCCTTTGTCCAGGAAGGAAAGATCGGCTTCCACGCTTTCTGCGGTGAGATTTTCAAAACGGTAGCTGTACACTTTTTTGCCGAGCATATCGTGAATTTCGATCAGGCCGTTGTCGCGCTTCGTCATGTTCACGTCGATGTACACATGGCCGTCGGAAGGATTCGGATAGACGTGCATCTCCAGCTGGTTGGTCATAATATAATCGGTGGTGCTGCTCGTCAGTCCCACGGTAAACTGCTGGTACACCTGTCCGCCGAAATCATTCCCGAAACTTTTCAGGATCTGGTTTGATGTCGCGCTGCGGAAACGGATGTATCCCGATCCCTGCGCGGTATTGGCCCACCAGCTCAGCCCGTCTTCCCCGGTGTCGAGCAGTTCAAACGTGTAGCAGTCGTACGGCAGCGTGAGCGTGTCTTTGTAAACCGTATTGTTCAGCAGATTGCTGCGGGAATGTATAATTACACCGGCGCTGTTTTTAAGCGTGTAATCATTTTCCCAGGCGTAATTGTTGGTCTTGAATTCGATCACCATCGGCGAAGGCATCACCGGCGGATAGACGTACGAACTCGTGCGGCTGTTGTTGTAGGCATACTGGTCGGCGCCGCCGTTCGGGCTGCTGATCGTTACGGTGAAACTGGTTGCGCCCTGCGCCCACGGGAATATGGGCAGTGTAACATCCTGGCTTTCCAGGAAAGCTAGGTTGCCTGTCCAGTTATAAACTGCCGGAGTTCCCGTGTTTAATCCGTACGTGATCGTGAGCGAGGTCAGCGCAGTGGAACCGGTATTCGTGATTTTTACGATCGGGTTTGTGCAAACGGGGTTGTAGCGCAGCCACATCTGGTTCGTGCTCGGCGATATGATATCGTCGATGGAAGCGTCGAGCGTGAAACTCGGTGCGTCGTAATACACCACCTGGTCTTCGATCTGGTAATAATCCCAGCCGCCGGTTTGCACGTACGCCTGCACATCGTGATTCAGGATCGCGGTGTTGCCCGGTGTTACGAAAGGTGTGAGTTCCATGTCATACGTCCACACTTCCGCGCCGGGGCACCAGTTCGAGCGGTCGTACACCCAGGTTCCGCCCTGCGGGTAAAGCGGGTTGCGGTCGCAGTTGTCGCGCCACACGAGCTTGGTGTACTGCAGCGTGTTGTTCACATTATAGAAATGGTTTTTCGGGCAGAACTCGGCGCAGTTACTCGGCGTGTCCATGCCGTGCCCGGTTACGGCGGAAGGTAATTGTCGATCGGGTCGCTGCCGATGCCGTAATTGAAATTACCGTTGTACAGGTTTTCAATGCCGAGCACAGGACGCGGCGGCGTGCCGAGGATCATCAGGAATTTAACGTCGAGCAGTTCCTGCCAGTTTCCTGCGGCCAGGTGTACGGAATCATGAAGCAGCGTTACGTAATCGCTCACGTCGAACGTCCAGGTCCAGCCTGCGCCCAGGCTCAGGCCGTTGCCGTAAGGTGTGATGTAACGCGCAAGTTCGTAGCGGATGACTTCCGGGAACGTGTTGTAATAATCGTACTGCGAAAAATAAATCGTGCTGTCCGAATTCATGCCCGAAGTCGCCGGCCAGCCGATGATCGTATCGGTAGCGATGCCGGGATTGACGACCGAATCGTTGAACACGAGGATCTGCATCGGTACGTTCATCGTGGAATCGAGTACCTGCAAAGAGTCGATGTACGAAGTATAAACGCCCTGCTCGAATGTAACGCGCGGACGGATTTTACTTTCGGTGAAATTGCTGACCAGTTCGGAAGCGGGTTTCAGCGCGTTCTGCACCGAAGCGAGCGTCGCAGCGGGATGATTGCCTGCGGCGGAATCGGATACGGTGATGTAATTGCCGTCATTGAAATCATAACGCAATACGAGGCGTGTGAAATTCGAATCGGTGACCGTGACCGGCTGGTTCATGTAGTTCAGAATTTCAGGAGCGGAAAGTTCTTTATTGAAAACGGTGAACTCATCCATGCGGCCTTCGTACGAAAGCGATCCGTTCCCCGCGCCTTTGAGCAAACGGAACGTGCGGATATTGTTCATGTACCGCGTTTTATTCGTGCCGCTGTGCCAGAGAACGCCGTTTTTGTAAATTTTCATCGAACCGGTGGCCACGTTTTTCGTGAAGCTCCAGTAAATCCATTGTCCTTCGATCTCCGCAGTCGTCGCCGCTTTATCGATGCGGTCGTAGCTGCTTCCGCCGGAATTTCCAGCGTCCCAGTAAATGCGGCTGTCGCTCCAGGGCAGGTGTGCATTGATCACCCGCTGGCCGAGCGAATCCACCGCTTCGAAGCTCGTTCCGTTCATCGGCTGAAGCGCTGCGTTGCCGTAAGTCCAGAATGAAACCGTAACAAAACTGTCGATACCGGCGAGTTCGGCGTTGAGCGGGATGCTCACGTATCCGCCGGAAACAGCGGAAACATCGCGGTCGTTCCCGGCATTCAGCAGGGCCGATTTAAAGGTTTGCGTAGTATCTGCTGCAAGCACATTATCCGCAGAAGCCTGCAATCCGTCGTATGTGATTTCAATCAGCAGGTTCGATGTCCCGTCCCAATTGAACGGCGTGGTCAGCTGCAGCGAATTCCAGCCGCCAGAAGCGAAGCTGGTATTCTGCATGTACACATCCGTAAACCCGCCGGCGGTAAATGTTTGCTGCGTCAGCGAATCCAGCACGGTATGCTGCATGCGGATGGTCATGTTGCGCAACTGTCCGCCGAGCGTTTGCAGGAAAAACTGCATGCCGGTAATATTTCCCGCGTTCATGCCCGCCGCCGTCATTTCCGATGCTTTCCACAGATACTGCGTTCTCGAAACGGGCCTGGATGCGCCGAAGGGAGCGGGAGTAGTCGTATTTCCGTTACCGATCACGGAACTCACCAGCGAGGTGGTGGAACTGTGCACGATAAAATATTGCCAGAGCGTATCGTAACTGTAAGTCGGCGTGTTGGAATACACCGCGCTGTCAGCGCTTGCGCCGTTTACCAGCAGCATGGGCTGGATCACCTGCGAAGAATCGAGCAGGCCGGTCGGTTTATAAACGTATGTATTGGTCAGGTAATCCCACTCGCCGCAGGCCGGGTTTTGCGCCGGGTTGCATTTGAGCGTGTATTTCATGATCACTTTTTCGTAGCTGTTCGTATCGGGAGGAAAAACGAACCAGGCGTCCTGCGGCGATCCGAAGGTGAAGGTTTGCATCACGATGGTATCGCCGGGATTGGTTTGTGCGTTCAGCAGGCCAGAGCATACAATAACTGCGAGGGAAAGGATAATTTTTTTCATGGAAATCGTTGTTGTGAAACGGAAATTCAAATTTAGAGCAAAAAGCGGGAATTTGAGCCATGCCTGCGTTTTGAAATACCATATTTTAAACGATTTAGTTGTTTTACCCCGGCCTGCAAGATTCCTGCGGATACGGTTTTTATATCCGTGCCCGGGATTCCTGTGTTTCATAAAGTATCTCCGCTAAACCTTGACAAACGGGTCCGGTTTTTGTAACTTGTAGCATGAATTCATTTAAAGAATCAAATTAACCCCTTGTAAAATGAGCTTCGAACGACTTCAACGCCCGTCCCCGTCATTTCAGCACGACGAAGATTGGGATAACGAACAGGATATTGAGCACGCAGAACCTGCAGTCAGCATAGATCCGCCGCGTACGGTTGACGAGTATCTGCAGTCCATCCGGAGCAAGGGAGATATCGAGATGAAGGAAGACAGCAAAGGGCTTGCGCAGGAAACGGTAATGGAGTGGAAGAGTTCGAATCCCACGAAACCTACGCTTCTTGTTTCAGACAAAGCGCTCTTGATTCGTGAAATGATGTTTGGTGCGCCTTCTGATAAAGATTCATTTTACGTCACAGTTCTGATAGATGATTCGACGGATACGGAGATTCAGATCATGATCAATCAATTCCTGGTGGATTCTGAAAAACTGATACTCACACTTACGCCGAATTCTGCTTCTGCCAACAGGGTGCAGGATATTGTTGATCCCGGGGCGAAGGAAAATGTGCTTGGAAATCGTGTCGCAAGTAATTTTACCAATACACCCGAGGCAGAGCAAAACTGCGGTGGCTATTGTTATGATGCCGCAAAAGGTCGCTTTAACCGTGCGTATAAGGATATTATGGGAGTCGATACGAAAGATATTACCGGTGACGATTTCAATCCTGTTAAAAGCACATATTACAGACTTTGGTCGAGCCAGGGAAAAGATAATCCTGCGGATGTCGCCGGGGGAGGCGGGCCCGGAGCGATTGTTAACCAGGGATGGGGAGAATTTGTTGATCACAAAGGAATATGGGAAGACGGTAAACTTAGACCGGGTGCAGTCATTCAGACCTGGCCTTCTGAAGAAGATTATAAGAAGGTCAAAACAGGTTCGGCAATGTTCGGACATTCATTTATTTTCCTGGAATATGTTCGTGAAAACAATGATCCCCAAGGAAAAATTACTCATGTAAAAACAGCCAATCAGTGGGGACAAGATCTCTTTACAGATACGAGTTTTGGTAACTACTGGATCGGCGCGAATATTACCGCCAGTCCACCCAAAGAAAATCTGCCCAACGCCAAAACTTCGGCCAGCGTTGCAGAAATTTTATCAGGGAATAATAAAATCGACGAATCCGCAGCAGTCGATAAAAATATTGCAAACGGCAAAGTGAACGACCTGGACGCCGTAAAAATCACCGCTGCCATCAGGGCAAAAACCACGGAGATCAAGGATGAAAAAATTAAAAATGCCATGCTGGGATTGAATCCCGACCGGTTCAATATTTATTTCGCGCAACTGGTAGCGCTTTACCAGCTCGCCAACGGGGAAAAACCGACCGGGATATTTGATAATGCAACCTGTATGCGCTTAACCGGTAAAAATCTTGCCGAGGCCACCGATCTGAAAAAATAAAACCATGTTTCGTTTCATTCGTTTTTCTCTTTTGCTTTTTTGTTTTGCATGTGCAATACCTTCGGCCCTTCCGGGACAAAGCACAAAAGGGTATTACGAAGATTTTCAAAAAGCGCTGCTTGTACCGGACTCGGTGCTTACGCTCGATGTCGCTTTTGCGGGAAAACGTATGCCGGCAGCACTCACGAAATTCCGGAACCTGCAGGATTTACGGATCGAATTTGCCGATTCCTCCGTTTTCGACTGGGCTCATTTTATGAAACTCATCACGCAGCTTCCGAAACTGGAACATCTTTCCATCAGGAGAGGAACGATGAAAACATTACCGAAAGGATTTTCCAAACTGCATCTTAAAACATTGCTGATTACCGGTGCAGGACTGGAAAAACTGGGAACTGAAATCTGCGGGATGAGCGAATTGGAGAATCTTTGGTTATCCAATAATAATATCGCAGCGCTTCCGGACAGTATCGGTAAACTGGTCAACCTGGAACAGCTTGATCTTTCGCAGAACAAACTGGCTTCGTTACCGGAGTCCATCGGCATGCTAACGAACCTGAAACTTGCCGTTTTTCACCTGAATAAGATCGTGCTTCTGCCGCAGTCATTTTGTAAACTGAACAAGGCCGAGCGTATAGTTTTAGCCCGGAACCCGGTAACTGACGCGGAAAAAACAAGATTAACATCCTGCTTTCCGAAAGGCGTACTGTATTTTTAAGCGGCCGGTTCCTCTTTTTTGCGACCCGTGTAGCTTTTAATCAGCTCGCGGACTTTTCCGAAAACCAGCAATCCGAAAAACGCTGCAGCGACTGTTAAAGCTATCCCGCCGACCAGCGCCAGGTAATATTGCGTTGTCCACTCGAAGCAGACTTTCAGTCGGTGCAGCAGGGAAATGGGCGCGGGACCGTTGCCTTCCACCAGGGAGAAACGGATCGTGCAGAATTCGTTCTCTTCCGCAAAATCGCCGAGCTGCACGCCGAGTGCCTGCAGTTTTTCCTCGATCTCGAGAATACGGTTCTGGAGCATCATGAATTCCTCGATGCGCCCGTTCTGCTTTTTGAATTCGATGAGTGATGCGCGGGTTTGCTCGAGTGATGCGCGGCGGGCGTTCAGGTCTTTGTACTCGCTGGTTTTATCCACCTTGGTGATGTCGGCTGTGCGGACGCGCCCGTTTTTTTTGAGCGCCTGGTAACAGGAATCGAATTTTTCGGGCGGCACGCCGATCATCAGGTGCAGTTCGCGATCACCCGCCTGCCCGGTATTTTCCTCGTACTGGATGATGCCGCGGAAACGTGTAACATCGCTGCGAAGCCTCTGTTCGTCTTCCGTGAATTTCGCGCTGCGCGATTTGATCGTGGCGGTTTTTTCGTACTTGATACCCGGGCTGCTGCTGTGCTGTACGCTTCCGCCGGCGTCGTCTTTGGCCGTGGTGGTCGTTTCCGTTTTGCCCCGGTACGTCTTTTCGCTGGCGTAATTTTTCCGGCTTGGTGTAAAATCGTCGAAGAAACTGCTGATGTAACTGCTTTCCGTTTCGCGCGATTTGCTGCTGTAGCTGTAAAGCAGCCGGAAGCCGAAGAGGAGCAGGTAACCGGTCATCAGCCACAAACTGACCCGGAACACGCGGCGCCTGAAGGTTGGATTTTTCATAAGGGTTGCTTTTCAGCCAATGTCGGGAGCCTGCATTTGCCGCAGCCGTCGTATCTTTCAGCCGTATCACTTTTTCGATCAACTGTATGGCTATAAAAATCAATCCGCAGGCGACAAAACTCATCGACGCCGCTTTTAACACGATGCCTTCGCCCTGGAAGGAAATCTGCATCAAACTGCGCGAACTGGTTCACAAAGCGGAACCGGGAATCATCGAAGACTGGAAATGGGGACCGAATTTCCACAAGAACGGCATGGTCTGCAACGTGTGGGGATTCAAAGCGCATGCTGCACTGGTTTTCTTCCGCGGTTCGCTGATGAAGGACGATAAAAAACTTTTTAATTACGGTGAGCAGAACCGCGGTAACCGGATGATCAAGTTCACCGATATAAAACAGGTGAAAGCGAATGAGAAACATATCATCGCATACATCCGCGAAGCGGCCAGGCTGAACAACTCCGATCCGACGCCGGTTGCAAAAATCAAAAAGACGCTCGAAACGCCGCCGGAACTTGCAGCCTGGTTCAAAAAGAATGCGAAAGCCCGTGCGTTTTTTGATTCACTGGCATATACGAACCGTAAAGAAATGGTCCAGGCGATTACTTCGGCCAAAAGAGACGAAACCCGGGAACGTCGCTTTAAGGCTGTGACTGAGGCACTTAAAGCCGGGCGTAAAGTATTGAGATAAGCATTGGCACAGGGTTTGAATATGTTCCTGCACAACAATGCTTAAAGCCATGAAAAAGATAATCTCCCTGACCGTATGCATTATGTTTTCGGTCTTTACTTTCGCCCAGCAGGCCGTACCCGCGAAAAAAACGCCGGGCCAGCGCGCCGATGAAATTACCGCACGGATCGACAAGCAGCTTTCGCTGAACGCGAAACAGCGCATGGATGTGCATCACCTCGCCTTCAAAAAAGAACAAAAAATGGAAAGGCTCACCATCCAGAAAGGTATGCGCAAAGAGCTGATGGACCAGGAAAGAAAAAAAGCGAACGAAGAATTCCGCGAAGGCATGAAAAAAGTGCTGACTCCTGCCCAGTATGAAAAATGGATGAGTGCCAAACGTATCATACATCCGAAGAAAGGCATGAAAATGCGCCGCGAGCATATGAGCAAGTGACAAAACGAATTATAAAAGCAACGGCCCGGAATTTCCGGGCCGTTGCTTTTATAATGGTACGACTCAAGCCTGGCAGGGCTTCCGCATATCAATGAAACTGATGTACCAACTGCCGTTGATCAGCGAAAAATAATACCGGTAGTTTTTTGTGTTGATCACGACACGGGTAATGCCGGCGGCCATTTTCGTTACTTTCTTTTCTTCGTCGGGCGTGAGGTGACAATATTGCCAGGTTTTTTCTTCTTTGAACGTGTTTTCTTCACGGGTAAAGCAACCGGACTTGCTGTAAAAATCCTTGCTGTCGCAATCCACCTTCGGAAGTTCTTCGTCCTTCAGTTCGCAGATCAGGTCGTCGCGTGAAATGGTGAAAAACGGCTTTCCCTGTGCGGTTGTAAAATCGCTGATATCCGTCACGTTTTTCATCTGTGGCATCGCGCCGTTCGATTCGATCATATATACGCCGTTTTCCGGGTGGATGAATTTCTGAAAAATGCTGTCGGTCATCATCCCTTTAACGAAGAGGCTGTAAAACCATTCAAACTGTTTGGCTTCCGAAGGCGGGGGCATATCGGCCAGCGCGTCTTTCATGGAATCCTTCGTGGTGTGCTTTCCCGTATCGGCTGTTTCGGCAGGTTTGTCGGCATTTCCGCAGGCAAAAAGAAATAATAGAGCAGGCAAAACGAAATAATATCTCATGGCAGGAAAGTTAGAACATGAAAATTAGTCAAAGCATACCGAACGGGCAAATCACGCGCCTTCGCGGATGCGTCTTAAAAGCAGGATGGAAAAAAGTGCAGCGCCCGCGGTGAGCAGCAAAGAAGTCCCGGCCCCGGCGGTGTCGAAGGTCCAGAGCAGACCCGCGATGGAACTTGCGGCCAGCGCACCGAGGCTCTGCACGCCGGAAAAAAGTCCCATAGCCTGCGCACTGTCGCTTTTTTCGCAGGTTTTACTGAGCCAGGCTTTGGCCACGCCGTCGCTGCAGGCTGCATAAATTCCGTAAAGCGCAAAAGCAGCGATAAGCAGGACGAGATTGATCTGCGCAGGTTGCGAAAAGAAAAAGAGGAATCCCCCGATCACATACACCAGCGCAAAAATAGAGAGCCCGGAGAGCAGCATTTTTTTCATCCCGATTTTATCCGCCAGGCGACCGGCCGGGTATGAAACGATTACATAGGTGCAATTGTACAGGATATAAAGCAGTACCGCCGTGCTTGTTCCGAATCCCATTTTTTTCACCAGCAGGAGCAGGAAAACATCGGAACTGTTCAGCAGGAAAAATACACCGAGCGCGGCAACTATTTTTTTGTACTCCGGTTTGGCGATTTTCCAGTAGCTGAAAAAAGAAAAAAATCCGCCGTTGCCCGTTTTGATTTTCGGTTCTTTCCGTTGTTCGCGGATCAAAAAAGTAAGGATGATACCGGCCGCCCCGGGAATTGCAGCGAACCAGAAAACCGGTTCCAGGTTTTTGTCTCCCTGCGTGAGCAGCCAGGCCAGCGCCACGGTTGGCCCGAGCACAGCGCCCAGGGTATCCATGGCCCGGTGAAAACCGAATACTTTTCCCCGGTTCTCCGGCGCGCTTTCGTCCGAGAGCAGCGCATCGCGCGCGCCTGTCCGAACGCCTTTACCCAGCCGGTCCACGGTACGCATAAAAAGCACGTACGGCGCGAAACGAAAAAGAATGAGCATGGGTTTGCTGAATGCACTCATGGCATAACCGATCCGGATAAACGGCACCCGCTTGCCCGAACGGTCGGAAAGTTTCCCGAAATAAGATTTCGAAATCCCGGAAATCGCTTCGGCCATGCCTTCCAGCAGGCCGATCCAGAGTACGCTGAATCCTACCGATTCCAGGTAAAGCGGCAGGATAGGATAGAGCATTTCACCCGCGAGATCATTGAACAGGCTGATCAGCGAAAGCAGGATGATGTTGCGGGTAAGAAAGCTTTTTGTCAAGAGAGTATGCCCTTATGAACCCCGAAAATAGGGAGAATAGTGCTTTTACCGGAAAATGGCATTAAGTTTGTTATATCCCCGGAACAGTAACCAACTAACAAGATAACAACATGAAAAAGCTCGTTTTCTCCCTGGCTGCATTCCTGCTCATCTCGGCAGCAGCTATGGCCCAGGACAATAAAAAACCGGCCAATGCCGAAGCAAAACCTTCTGCTGCAACCGTAAAACCGGCAACATCTAAAAAAGAAAAACCGGCTGCTGCGCCTGCCACAGGAATTGCAGATACCAGGCAGGATGGCAAAGGCACAAAACAGGCTACTTCCGCTGATGCGAAAAAAGGCGGAGCGAGCTGGAAAAAAGCCCGCCGGATCAAAGCCACGGCAAAGCCCGCACCGGCTGCCGCCAAAACAGAACAAAAAGCAAACTAAATACAGCTCAGGCAGAGCATGCGAACTCCTGTTCCATTAACGTGGGATGGGAGTTTCTTTTAGTGCGTATTCCATGAAACAAGGAATAAACGCACAATGCCAAACGCTCAATTATCAACCTGTCCGCAGCACAGCTATGGCAGGCAGGTGCATCTGTCCAATGAACATTGGTAATTGAGCATTTGGCGTTGTGCGTTTAATGCCCGGAAGGAATTCGTTTTTACATCATCTTACTCAGAAACATTCCGCCCCGCGCAGCCAGCGATTTTAGTTTGTGGATAGGCATTTTCATCCAGTGCCCGTTTTTGCGGCTTTTGCTGAAAGCGACTTCGTTATAAACCCAGCGCACGGCATAGTCGTAATATTTGCGCGGAAAACTGCGTTCGAAATCGATATCGCGGTCGGTGGATTTTGCCCAGTCGGGCTGTTGGATAAAACGGCTTTCCACTTCTTCGTACAACGGCGTTCCTTTGATCGGGTAAGCCACGGTGATCGTGTACAGGTCGGGATCGGAACTGACCAAGTGCCGGATAGTTTCGCGGATATCTTTTTGCGTTTCGCCCGGGTAACCGAGCATGATAAAGGTGCCGGCCTGTATTCCTTTCTGCTGCGAAAGCCGGATCATGTCGCTCACCTGTTTCACATCCACGCGCCGGTCCATGGCATCGATGATTTTCTGCGAACCGCTTTCCGCACCAATCCACACCCGGCGGCAGCCGCTTTTCACCAGCAGGTCGATCACTTCTTCGTTCATCCGGTCGGCGCGCGTGATGATTTCGTACGGAAGTTCCAGTTTACGCTTTTCAATTTCATCCGCGAACTCACGCAGCCATTTGTGACTGATCGTAAAAACATCGTCCACGAACCAGATCATGTCCGGCTTGTATTTTTCACGGATATGTTCCATTTCATCCGCCACTAATTCCGGGCTGCGCCGGCGGTAACTCAATCCGTAAACCGCGCGGCTGCACCATTTACAGGTGTAGGGACATCCGCGCATCGTGCTCACGGAAATGGTGGATTGTCCATGATGTTTTTTCCAGGCGTCGAGGTACAGGTGCAAATCGATTTTACTGCGATCCGGAAAAGGAAGCGCATCGACTTCTTTCAGCAACTGCCGCGGTTCATTCATGATGGTTTCGCCGGATTTGTTTTTCCAGGCGATGCCTGCGATGCCGGAAAGATCAGGATCCGCCGATTTACTGAAAGCCGCTGCGATTTCCGCCATGCTTTCTTCTCCTTCGCCGAGCACGATGATATCCGCGCCGTGGTTCATGAAATTCGCCACATGGTTTTTGACTTCCGGTCCGCCGAGTACGATCCGCGTATGCGACAAGGCCGGGGTGTTCCGGATGAATTCCATGATGCGCAATACGTTCAGCTTCGTCATCAGGTTGACGTAGATGCCGAGTATTTCCGGCCGTTTTTCCGTGAGTTTTGTTTTTAATTTTTCGAAAGAAGAAAACGTACTGTCGAAAACTTCATTTTCAAAACCGTTCCTGCTCAGCCAGGCGGAAATGTACAGGATGCCCAGCGGAACATACGGTTTCATGATGAGTTTTTCTTTCTCATCTTCTTCGAGGAAGTAACCGTGTGTCAGCAGGATATTCATTGCGGTATGCCGAAGTTACCCGATTCGCGCGCATCCCCCGCACCGGTTCGCCCGAAATCGATGAGGAAATGATCTGCACGGTTCACGGCAAAGGAAAACGGGGAGCACATATTTTCTATCCCGTGCAGGAATGCAAGCAGGTTCTTTTTGTTTTTAAACCGGGGTTCGAGGTACGAAGGCGGCAGGGCCCAGCCGACGGGGATGTTATCTGCAAACGCGAACTGTTTTGAAAAAGCCTCCCGGATTTCAGCCGGGGAATAATACCAGGTAGTGAATTTCTCTTCGCCGATCATGACTTCTGCGCCGCCGTTTTTTTTCCTGCGCAGACGATTCTCGCGGTCTCCTTTGAGCCGGAAATAGAATTTTTCCCAACTGCAGTTTTTGCCCATGATCACGGCAATAAACCTTCCGCCGGGACGAAGCAGGATCGCCGAATCGTCTGCGAGTTTTTTCACGGCGGCATAATCGATGCAGTTCAGTCCGCCGAAATTGGAAAAAATACAATCGAAAGAACCGGGAGCAAACCGGGATGCAATTTCACCGAAGCTGGTTTTCTGAAAGCGGATCGTCGTTTTTGCCTCGGCTGATTTGCGTTCAGCCAGGTCGATCATTTTTTGTGAAAGATCGGTTGCCGTTACCTCGTGCCCGCGGCGGGCCAGCCAGATCGCATCTTCGCCGGTGCCGCAGTTCAGTTCGAGTACACGTTTATAAAGTGCAGCATCCAGTTTTTTTTCAAGATAATCGTGCACGCGTTTGCGCTGCCGTTTTCCCGTTTCCGAATGGGTGAAGGTGGAATCGTAGGAAGCCGCGTGAAAATCGAAAGCCGCTTCAGTTCCAGGCATGCTCTATCTGCTTGAGTTTACGCTTTTCGAAAAACGAAGCGGGGATATAATACAAAGTAGAAAGCGCGCGGCGCAGGTGCGTGCGGCTGATGCGGGAAGGTTTCTTTAAAAAGATACCGATGCTTTCGTATGCCTGGTGCTTCCGGTAATTTTTATGTACAAACCGGTGAAGCTGCCTGTAAAAATCGGGTGAATAGGTATTGCGGAACATCAGGTGAAGATCGTCGGAATCACTCCAGTTCGATTTTTCCTCCAGGTCGTGCTTCACCATCTCGTAAAATTTTGTTCCCGGCAGCGGGTACGAAACCGAAACGCCGATATCGTCAGGCAGCAGGTCGTTCAGCATGCCGATGGTTTTGTGAATGTCTTCGATCGTTTCGCCGAGGTAACCGAACTGCAGGAAAAGCGCCGTGCGGATGCCGTGTTTCTTCAGCAGGCGGACCGCTTCGTAAATCTGTTCCACCGTAGTGCCTTTGTCCATCGCGTCGAGTATGCGCTGCGAGCCGCTTTCGGCGCCGAGCCAGACCGTTTCACAGCCGGAGCGGGCGAGATCGGCTACGTAGTTTTCCTGGATGAGCAGGTCGGCGCGCGACTGGATTTTATAGCGGAAGCTGATCTGTTCTTTTTCCACGAGGTCGGCAAAGTGGTTTACCCAGCCGGGTTTCAAACCGAAAATATCGTCGCTGAACCAGATTTTGCTTACCTGGAATTTTTCGCGGAGCAGTTTCAGTTCCTGGATTACATTTTCGGGCGAGCGTGAATTGTAGCGGTTCCCGTAAATGGGTTTGGCGCACCAGTTGCATTTATAAGGACAGCCGCGCGTGGTGGCCATGTTCAGCGCAAGTTCGCCGCTGCTGCGCATCCAGCGTTCCCGGTACGGTTTGATGTCCACGAGATCCCAGGCGGGAAGCGGCAGCGCATCCAGGTCTTTCATCACCTGGCGTTTCGGGGTTTGTACCGTTTGCCCGTTTTGCCGGAATGCGATACCGGCGATGGAACTGAAATCGTTTTTTTTCTCCGCCGGGAGTGAAATAATTTCCAGCAGCGTGATTTCCGCTTCTCCTTTGATCACCGCATCGGCGCCGTGATCGAGGTATTTCTCAAAATGATCGGTAGAGTCGGAACTGGAAACGATGACCGTGCAACCTTTCTGCTTCGCGATTTCCTGCATGCGGAAAGCGGCTTCGCGCATGTTGGTGAGGCACATTTTGGTCAGGTAGTTGAACCCGTCGTCGTAAATCACGAAAACATCCGGCCGGTATTTGTCAAGCTGCGCAGGCAATCCCCGCTCGTCCTGCTCGAACATGGTGTCGAACAAAAAGACTTCATGCCCGGCTTCTCGGAGAAACGAAGCGGCGAAAATCGTTCCCAGCGGCGGGTACGGCTGCTCCAGTTCCCATTGCTTGGGATCGAAATACATGAAGTAGGAATGGGAGAAGAGGATGCGCATGGTTCAGCCTTGCATTTCCACCGGGTTATCCAGGCGCCATTCGCTTTTCTGCAAAACGACCCGGTGCTTTTGTTCGAATTCGAACACGCGTTCCGCCAGCTGGTTCATCACTTTGAACTGGAATCCCTGCGGGTGGTGCTTGGATACGTTCCTGCGCGAACGGAAATTCAGATCGAACTGCGATTCATCCACGTTCCGGAATTTTCTTTTCCACCGTTTCAGCGTGAGCCGGAAGAAAAAAGTATCGAGCGCTTCACCCAAACGTCCGCGCATTATTTTTTCAAAACTGCGTTTGAAAAAACGGTTGCCGGAAGGAAGGTCATGCCGGTCGGCTGTTTCAGCACGATTCGGGTAAAATTCATTGACCCAGGTATTCGCCCGGACGAATTTTTCGAAAACCGCCCCTTCGTACATCGGCTTGATGAAAACGATTTCCGTGGCGGTGAACAGGTTCAGGTCGGGAATGGAAAGTTCATGCGTGTCGATAAAATAATTCACGCAGAAATATTTTCTCGAATTGAGCAGGAAAACTTTTTTGAACAATACGAGCAGCGTCCGGCATACCCAGAGGCGTTTCGGTTCGGTGATGATGAAGTAATCAATATCGCCGTCGTGATCCATGGTGCCTTTGGAAAGCGAACCGCTGATACCGACGGAACGGACGAAAGGAAATGAAGCGATCAGTTTGCTGTAGCGTTTCGCTTTTTTCAGGTAGGCTTCGGCGCGTTCGTTTCGTTCTTTCCGGATGCCGGCGAGAATATTCCGCCCGCTGAGAAAATAATAACCTTCCTGCTCTTCGAGAAAATTATCCCGGCAGAGTTCGTGCAGCGCACCGGTAATTTCTTCCCGGCGCAGCCTGGATTGCTGGCAGTAGTCCTGTATTTCCGTTGATTTCAGCGGGTGATTGAAAATATCGAAATAAATAACTGTCCGCAGCACGGCCGAATGAGCCGTACTCAGCGCAGGATTATCGGAATGATGTAGCGTAGATATTCTGTTCACCTCGATAAAGTTAGGGAATAAAGTCCTTGGGGAAATTCCGAATGGCTTAAGCTATTGGACTTTAAGGCTCTTTTTCTTTCAGTCGGAAAATGGTATTGATTTCCCAGGCGATGCGCTTCGATGTTTCCGGTTTCATTCCGAACTGCCGCTGCGAAGCGATGCTCCGGATTCCTTCCAGGTCGCAATCGTCGGAAAGGATCATGTACACTTCACTCGCGGGGTGCATGTAATTCCCCAGTTGTGAAAATAATTCCTGGAAGTATTCCAGCTCTTCGCCGCAGTACCAGGCCTGTTCCGCTTCGGTGGCCGGTTTCTTTTTATAATACGGCGGATTGATGACGATGAAATCGAAAGTTTGCGGATCGATCCGGTCGAAGAGGTCGGAATGCACCGCGGTGATCGCGATATGATTCGATGCGGCATTCGCCACGATATTTTCTACGGCTGTTTTACTGATATCGGAAGCGGTGACTTTTGCGCCGTGTTTGCCTGCAAAAAGACCGAGAAGCCCGCTGCCCGCGCCCAGTTCGAGGAATGTTTTGTTTTTCAGTGCCGCTTTTTTTTCTTCCAGGAATGTGAGCAGGAATTTCGTGCTGAAAAAAAATCCCGGGTGAAAAACGCCCGGCTGCACGAGCATGGAAAGCCCGGCCCGGTTATACCTGCGCGGTTTTTTCAGGTACCATGTTACGTAAGGACGCCAGAAGGTGGAAACAAGGAAGCGCAGCACGGGTACGAAATTACTTTTTCTTTTTCAGCAGCCACACGACCAGGATCGGGAAAAGCAGCAGGTCGGTGAGCACAGCGATGAACAGCGTGATGCTTACCAGTACGCCGAAATAGAAGGTGCTTTCAAATCCCGAAAAAATCAGCGTGAGAAAACCTGCCGAAAGAATAAGCGAAGTCACGATAACCGCTTTGCCGGTGGAAATAAAAGTCCGTTTAACCGCGTAGATCACGGATTTCCCCTTGTTCATTTCGATTTTCAGCCGGGCAAGAAAATGAATCGTATCGTCCGTGGCAATCCCGAAAGCGATGGAGAAAATGATGGAGGTGGACGATTTCAGGTCAATGCCGAAATAGCCCATCAGTCCGCCGATGAGCAGGATCGGCACCACGTTCGGGATGATCGCGATCACGGTCATGGCCAGCGAGCGGTGGATCAGCGCGATGATCAGTGCCACGACCAGTATGGAAAGCGCAAGGCCGGACAGCATATTGTTCACCAGGTACACGTTGTCTTTATCCAGCAGCATCGCGCCCCCGGTCATCGTGCATTTGAGCGCTTTCATATCCGGGCCGGCGAGAAATTTTTCAAGCCCGACATTTAATTCGCGGATCACTTTACTGCCTACATCGTGCATTTTACCGGAGAGGCGGCCGCGTTTTTCATTTTTCGCCAGGAAGACTTTTATTTCTTTCCGTTTTTTGAATTGCGCGAGCTGATCGACCGCTTCGGTGATGGCCGAATCCGTTTCCGGGACCTTGTAAAATGCCGGGTCGCCGCCGTTGAGTGCTTTGTTCGCGCCTTTGACCAGCGTGGCCGGGGAGAAAATAAAACCGACGCCGTATTCGGTCTGCAGGTACTGTTCAAGCCGGTCCGTCGCGCGCAGTTCTTCGGGACCGAGCAGGCTGTGCGTGGAATCGCGCGGCTCGACGATCATTTCGAACGGACGTACGCCGGAATAATACGTTTCGAAAAAAGTAAAATTCTCCCGCAGTTCGTCTCCGCGCGTCAGTCCTTCGATCAGGTAATTGTTCAGTTCGATCCGGGTGATCCCGAAAATGGAAATGCCGATGAAAAGAACGACGGCGATCATGATGGCTTTCGCGTTCCGGAAGATCCAGCCCAGCAGGCGGTGCAGGCGCTTTTCCCAGAACTGCGAAGATTTCGATTCACGCCGCAGGTTCGGTTCGCGGATCGAATTCAGGATGACCGGCATGAGCGAGTAGGAGAGGATGAACGCGATGAATACGCCCAGCGAAGTATAAATGCCGAAATCGCGGATCGGTTTAATGGTGGAATACAGCAGCGTGAGAAAACCGAGCGAGGTGGTGATGAGCGTGAGGAAAGTCGGAAAACCCGCTTCGCGGATCGTATTCACCAGCGCGGTAAAACGGTCGCGGCCGGCGCGCATTTCTTCCAGGTATTTGCTCATGATATGCACCGTATCGCTCATGCCTACCACGAACATCATGGTGGGAAGCAACACGGTCATGATGTCGAGCGCTTTGCCCGTAACCTGCATCAGGCCCATCGTCCAGAGGATCGCCAGCAGCACGATGACGATGGGCACCCAAACGCCCCAGGCCGAACGGAAAGAGATGAGCAGGAAAAGCATGATGAGAAAAAAAGAACTGATGAAAAACACCACGAACTCATTCTGCAGCCTGTCGAGGTACACTTTCTGCCCGTTGATTTTTCCCGCCATGTGGTACCCGTCGAAGCCGGACGTTTCGATCATCCCGTTCATCAAGCCGAGCAGCGTATCGGAAGGAAGTTTGGCGATGCCCTCGGTGGTTTTGATGTACAGGCAAAGCGAACGGGCATCGGTAGAAAAAAATGATCCGACCAGTTCTTCGCTTTTATAAATCCGCGCAGAATCGGTTGCGTATTGTTCCGGTTCATCAATATGGAGGTAAGGCAGTTTGACCGGGCCGAGCGGACCGACCACGGCGTATTCGAGATCGGTGGGAGCAATAACCGACGTTACATTCCGGGCCTGGCGGAGCGAATCCGCAAATCCCTGTACTTTTTCCAGGAAATCTTTTTGAAAAATCCCTTTTTTATTTTCGAAAGCCAGGAGAACAAACTCGTTGTCGTACTCAAATGTTTTCCTGAAATCCTGGTAAATCTCCAGTTCCGGATCGCCCGAAGGAAAAAAACTTTCGAAATCATAATCGAACTTCAGGTGACGGGCCGAAGAGAAAGAGAATACGGTGATGATGCCAACAAAGAGCAAAGTCACCAGGCTGATAATCCTGAAATTTTTACGAAGGAAGTTCACAAAAGCGTTTCAAAGATACCGCATTCCAACAGCATCTAAACAAAAATCCCCCCCGATTGGTTCGGAGGGGATTCGGGAGAATGCGGTGAGTCAATTATATTTTTTTGACGTTGATTGCATTCGCGCCTTTACGGCCTTCGCTGACATCGTATGACACTTTATCACCCTGGTTGACCGGTTGATCGATCAGGCCTGTAATGTGCACGAATATTTCGCTGCCGGTGCTGTCGTCTTTAATAAAACCATATCCTTTGGTCGCATTAAAGAATTTAATAACTCCTGTTTTCATGGAAAAGAACTTGATTGTGAGTAATAAATGAATTATACCAAAGTTAAAAAAATATTTTTTATTTATCCCGGTTTTTGAGCCGGAAAGGGTTAAAGAACAGCATTATACGGAAGATTATAGCCCGGTCTGCATACCCGGTAAACCGGCTTTTGACCGGTAAAAGCGGAGAGCCGGCTGCGCTGCGTTTTTGCGCATCCTTTGAAAATGGCTAAAATTGGGTTTCCTGTACGAAAAGGGGAACAGATTCAAAAAAAGAAATAATATGTCACGCATCACCAGCCTGGAGCAATATCATGCCGAATACCGGAAAAGCATAGAGCAGCCCGAGATTTTCTGGGCAGAGCAAGCCGCTGAATTTACCTGGCGGAAAAAATGGAATAAAGTGCTCGAATGGAATTTCACCGGCCCGGATGTAAAATGGTTTATCGGCGGAAAACTGAACATTACGGAAAATTGCCTCGACCGGCATTTGGCGGAACGCGGCGATCAAACCGCGATGATCTGGGAGCCGAACAGCCCGGATGAAGCCGGCAGAAAAATTTCGTACAAAGAACTTCATGCGGAAGTCTGCCGCTTTGCCAACGTATTGAAAAAACACGGCGCGAAAAAAGGCGACCGGGTATGCATCTATATGCCGATGATACCCGAACTCGCGGTTGCTGTGCTGGCCTGCGCACGTATCGGCGCGATCCATTCCGTTGTTTTCGGCGGATTTTCGTTTAGTTCGCTGGCCGACCGGGTTCACGATGCGGATTGCAGGATCGTGGTTACTGCCGATGGCGGTTTCCGCGGAGCGAAAGATATTCCGCTGAAATCAGTCGTGGATGAAGCGCTGAAAACCTGTCCGTCTGTAACTAAAGTGCTTGTCGCAAAACGTACCGGGGTTGCCGTGAACATGGTTGAAGGACGCGACCTCTGGTGGAGCGAAGAAATAAAAACCGTTTCTGCCGATTGCCCGGCCGAAGAAATGGACAGCGAAGACATGCTGTTTATTCTCTACACTTCCGGCTCGACCGGCAAACCCAAAGGCGTGGTGCATACCTGCGGCGGGTACATGGTGTACGTAAAATATACATTCGAAAATGTGTTTCAGTATAATCCCGGGGACGTGTTCTGGTGTACCGCCGATGTCGGCTGGGTTACCGGGCATTCGTACCTGGTGTACGGTCCTTTGCTCGCAGGAGCCACCACGGTGATGTTCGAAGGTATCCCGACTTTCCCGGATGCTGGGCGTTTCTGGCATGTGATTGACAAGCACAAGGTGAATATTTTTTACACCGCACCCACCGCGATCCGTTCCCTCGAAGCGATGGGACTTGATTTTGTAAAACCGTACAAACTGGATTCGCTTCGTGTGCTCGGAACAGTGGGCGAGCCGATCAACGCGGAAGCCTGGGAATGGTATCATAAAAATATCGGCAAAGAAAAATGCCCGATCGTGGATACCTGGTGGCAAACGGAAACGGGCGGAATCCTGATTTCGCCGCTGGCCGGCATTACCAAAACAAAACCCGGTTTCGCCACATGGCCGCTGCCGGGTGTTCAACCTGTCCTGGTTGACGAAGCCGGAAATGAATTGCAAGGCAATGGCGTGGAAGGACGTTTATGCATCCGTTTTCCCTGGCCCGGCATAATCCGTACCACGTACGGCAACCACGAACGCTGCCGCGCGACGTATTTCGAAACGTATAAAAATCTTTACTTCACTGGCGACGGCTGCCGCCGGGACGAAGACGGATACTATCGTATCACCGGGCGCGTGGACGATGTGATCAAAGTATCCGGTCACCTGCTGGGAACCGCGGAGATCGAAAACGCGATCAACGAGCACCCGGATATCGTGGAGAGCGCGGTCGTCGCTTTTCCGCACGATATCAAAGGCTGGGGCATTTACGCGTTCTGCATTGATGAAAACGGCCGGAAAGATGTGGAGTCGCTGAAAAAAGAAATTATCGATACGGTGAATAAATACATGGGCCCGATTGCGAAGCCGGACAAAATCCAGATCGTTACCGGTCTTCCGAAAACGCGTTCGGGAAAAATCATGCGGCGTATTTTACGCAAGATCGCCGAAGGAGAAACATCCAGCCTCGGCGATATCTCCACGTTACTTGACCCTGCGGTGGTGGAGGAGATTGTGAAAGGGGCGGTGATGTAATTCTGCCGTGAATTTGCTATCTTACGACAGCATCCCCTCCTAAAAAACGATTTCTATGCGTTTTCATTTCCAGATGCTGTTGCTCCTTTGCTATTGTTCCGGGATGCAGGCACAGCAGGTTACCTCACAATATCTTTACCCGGGAAATGCGTACTTTTTGCGCACCTGCGGAATAGTTCAATTGCCGGATAGCACATACATAATAGCCGGCGACTATCGCAACGGGAGCGGCGTGGAAGAAAAGCTGCTGATCAAAACCGATCCCTGCGGACGTATGCTCTGGCGAAAAAATTATCCTGCGGCCGGCCCTTCGGTTGCAGCGGCTTTGCTGCTTATGCCATCTAACCAGCTCCTGCTTTGCGGAAGCGTTAAAGATACCAGCTACTGGCGTATGCATCTCATAAAACTGGATACAGCCGGTACGGTTTTGTTTGATAAGCGATACCATGTCGGTACAACCAGCGGCAGCAATTGTTACGCAAAAGATCTCGTTCAGGTCAACGATTCGACTTATTACCTGGCCGGTTATGACCAGAACGGTTCTTCGGTGGTCAATATTTTTGTTCAGAAAACGGACAGTTCAGGAAACAGTGTCGGTTCGAGCTATTTTTTTTCGAGCGGAGTTCAGGACTCCTGCACCGCAATGATCAGGACAAGGGAAGGTGCCTTCGCGTATCTCAAAGTGTCGAACATACAAAAAGAGTTAATCAGAACGTATGTCGGCTCGTTAAGCAGCTTAAGTTGGGCTTATAGTTTGCCCGACGTTCCTGTTGCGCTCCGCCAACTTCCCGACAGCAGTTATGTGGTTTTCGGACATATCGGGTCCGGTAGTACCCGTGATCTTTATTGGTTGCGCGTAAACAAAAACGGCGGCCTTGTTTGGCAAAAGACTTTTTTGCTCTCTGCGCAGCAGGATGCGGTAGATATGATCGTTACTTCAGATACCTGCCTGCTTTTTGCTGCATCCACCTCGGGCGTGTCTTCGTCTTCCTGCGGGAAAGGTTTGCTGATGCTTAAAGTCGACCTGAATGGCGATTCGCTCTGGACCAATACGGTTTCCTGGGCGAATTCGTGTCGCTGGGCCGGAGCGGTTATGGAGAATAATGAAGGAGGATTCGCATTCGCCGGTTACAGCGGGCTTTTCAGCAGCCTGCCGGTTGACGGATATTTCGTGAAGATCGACGGGTCGGCCTGTGTGTACCCGGTACCGGTAGGTTTGTCTGCAGCCGAAAAAATTACCGGCGCACCTTTCGTTTTTCCGCAACCATCGTCTGATGTAGCACACATTCAAATCCCCATGAATAAAACGAATTGTTCGCCCGAACTGATTTTATTTACGCCTGATGGCAAGTGCATGGATGCTGGTATTCAATCCGTGCAGTGGAGCGATGGAAAACTGGATATTGAAATGGATTGCCGGCCATTACCGGCGGGGTTCTATTATTTTAAGGTATATAGTGATCAGGCTGTATTTTCAGGAAAAATTTGTGTCAGCAAGTAGTGAGTCCCAGATCAATCATTCGGTATGCTGAGGTAAATTTTCTGCAGGATAGTTACTTCGGCATTCGACATTTTGAGTTCGATATTTAACATTCATTCCCGCACAGAAGTAAAGACGCACAAAAATAAAGTCACAAAAAAGCCCCGGGCACACACTCCCCGGGGCTTGGCATTTACACGTTTCTCCCAAATCGCGTAAATGATAACAGACCAAACTTCTGCTTCTTAATGCATCACCGTGATCTTCCGGTTGATGTTTTCTTTACCTGTGTTTATGCTGATATTGTAATACCCGTTGTTGAATGTGCTCACGTCGATGCGTGTGCTGCGGCCTTCGAGGCGGCTTTCGTAAACCACGCTGCCGAGCAGGTTGGTGATGCGCACGCTTCCGCTCACTTCACGGTCAAGCACCAGGTCGATAAATTCGCTGGACGGGTTCGGGGCGAGGTAGCTTACCTGTGTTGCAGTCTGTGCGATGCCCGTGGCCGGGTTGATCACATTGAGGTACTGCATGCCGGGCGTGGTGCTGCGGTTGTCCTGCATGAGGAAGGTGGACGAATCGCAGTACGTATCCGTGCAACTGTCAGCGGTGATCACCGTGAGACATACCTGGTAAGAACCGGAGCTGGCATACACATGCGTGGGATACGGCTGCGTGGAGAAATTGCCGTCGCCGAAATCCCAGAAGTAACTGTAAGGTGCCATGCCGGTTACCGTCGAGGTAGCGTACCACTGGAGCGGGTTCGCCGTATCCTGTACCATAATGAATGCGGAACTGCAGATGGTGTTTTGCGTGCAGCTGATATATACGCTTGCACTGGCCATGCAACCGGCTGCGTCCGTTACGTTAACGGTGTAAACGTTGTTCGGACAAAGGTTGCTTACCGATGCTGTCGTTGCTCCGTTCGACCAGAGGTACGTGTAAGGCGCTGTTCCTCCCGATACAACCAGGGTCGCTATTCCGTCGCAGGTGCTGCAGTTGGAGGCGTTCACCGAACTGATCGTGGTGGTCATGCCGCAGCCGGTCGAAATGTAAATTGAATCACACCAGGTACTCTGGCACCAGCTTGCGCTGTCCCAAACGGTAAGACACACCGTGTACCAGCCGATATTGGGATATGAGTGCGAAGGATTGGTTGCATACGAACTGGTGTTGTCGCCGAATGTCCAGTAATAAGTCGGCAGTGTAACGCCTGTCGTCGTATTCGCAAAGGTTACTGTTCCGCCGTTGATCGTGTAAGTGAAACTGGCCTGGCAGTTTCCGGGAGGACAGGAAATGGCATACGCTACGGTCACCTGGCATCCGCTGGCATCGGTAATTGTTGAAGTATAATTGCCCGGGCAAAGATTGGTAACGTTCGGTCCGCTCGAGTAAGTATAAGGCGGTGTTCCTCCGCTCGCCGTGATTGCGGCAATCCCGTCGCACATATTGCAGGCGGAAGCGTTGGTCGTACTTACCGCAGCGGAAAGGTTGCAGCCGACAGTAACAGTAACGGTATCACAGTATGTATCCTGGCAATTGCTGATACTGTCGTACATAGTCAGGCAAACCTGGTAAACACCCGCGCTGTTGTAACTGTGCGACGGGTTGATTGTCATGGAAGTCGTATTGTCTCCGAAAGTCCAGATATACAGCGGCTGGCTCGATCCTGTTGACGTATTTGCAAAAGTCACGGAAGATCCGTTAACTGTAAACGAGAAACCGGCCTGGCAGTTCCCGGGAGGGCAGGAAATAGCAGAAGTAGCTGTCGCCTGGCATCCGTTGGCATCGGTAACAACTACAGAAATACCGCCGGGACAAAGGTTTGAAGCCGAGTTCGTCGTGCTGCCGTTGGACCAGGAATATGTGTAAGGAGGAGTTCCGCCGGCAGCGGTTACCGTGGAAAGTCCGTCGCACTGGTTGCAGGCCGAAGCGTTCGTGGAACTGGTCGTTGCCGTTAATCCGCAGCCTTGTGTAACGACGATCGTGTCGCAAAAAGTACCCTGGCAATTGTTCAGGCTGTCCCAAAGCATCAGGCATACTCCGTAAGTACCCGGCGAATTGTACGAATGTACCGGGTTGGTCGCCCAACTGTTCGTGTTATCGCCGAAACTCCAGTAATACGTCGGCATGGTAACGCCGGTCGATGTGTTGGCAAAAGTAACAGTGGCTCCGTTTACTGTAAAAGTAAAGCTGGCCTGACACTGCGCATGCGACTGCGTTGCGGTGAAGCAGAGCAGGAAAGCAGCGGTTAATGTGAGCAGTAGAGTCTTGATTGGCTTCATGGGTATGGCGATTTTCTTGGTTTCTGAACACATACACGGGCAACGGGTGAGTTTGGTTGGGTCGCTGTGCTTTTTTACCGGGTTATTTCAATCTTTTTGAAACAGCTTATTCCGCCGGGCCCGGTCAGTTTTAAAAAATACAGTCCGGGAGCATAACCGGAAAGCCGCAGGCTGGTAACGATGTCGTTTGTTTGTTCCGAAAAAAGCAACTGCCCGGTTAAATGGAAGAGCTCGGTTTTCTCCATGACGAAATTTTCGGAACGGATATGCAGCAGGTCATTCGCCGGGTTCGGGAAAACGCTGACCGATGCGGGTGAAAATACATCGGTTGTACCCGACGTAATTCCGCACGAGTCGTTGATATATGTATCAAAACCTGTGGCAACCGGCGGATAGTTGACATTCCAGTAAATCCTTTTGTCGGGACAAACGACCGCGTAAGCCGGGTAACCGAACGTACCGAACACGGACTGGTAAAGACTGTCCACGTAACCGCCGTTCCCCTGCAGGCCGCTGGCGCAGGGATTGGTAATGCCGTACTGCTGCCGGTAAGCGATGATCTGCGCATCGTTCGAAAGCACCCCGCCGTTGATTCCCCAGAACTGCACACTGCCGGTTCCCGCGCCATGCGCCTGGTACGCCTGTTCAATGATTGGCGAATAATACCAGCAGCCCTGGCAGCTCGGGTAAAAAAAGTCGAGCACAACAGTCTTGCCTGCATTCAGCGTATCGTACAGGTTTTTCGTAATGCTGTCGGTTGTGGTGATGGTGAAATCAGGCGCAGTTTGTGCAAAACTGAAAACTGCCTGGACGCTGCATAAAAAAATGAGAACGTTCTTTTTCATCGGGAGAAATTTATTGATACGCAACTTTAAAACAGGTAAAAACCCGCTCGTGATCTCCATGTGGGATGACTGGTGCGATCTCTGTGTTTAAAATCTGTTACAGTTTTTGCCTGTTTTATTTACGGATAAGCAACTGAAAAAACGATTTCCGCATTCTGCAGCAACTGCGTATTCGTCCCGTTGAACAGCGTGCAGGTAACGAGCATCGTGACTTTTTTCGTGCGCTGCTGATTTTCGTTCGGCTCGTATTCTTCCACGGAAACAAGCTGGAACGAACTTGACACA
>VBWE01000010.1 GCA_006218065.1 Bacteroidota bacterium | reverse complement strand
ATCGTCATTGTTGTAGTCGCTGTACATCCTGCCGAATCAGTTACAGTGCAGATGTATGTGCCTGCGCAAAGTGCGGTAGCGTTTGGAACTGTTTGTGCGGGAACAGTATTCCAACTGTATGCATAAGGTAATGTTCCGCTGGCTGCAGTAACCGAAGTTGCGCCATCGCAAACACCGAAGCAACTCACGTTTGTTGACGCCGCCGGGGCAAGCGTTACGCCCGGAGCATTCGGAACAATAGCGGTTGCTGTCATGGTACATCCGTTTGCGTCAGTAATCGTAACAACGTATGATCCGGGAATAAGTGCTGTTGCCGTAGCTGTTGTTTGTACCGGCACAGTAGCCCAGGAGTAAGAGAGTGTTCCTGTTCCACCTGCAGCGTTAACCGTTGCCGTACCGTCAGGCAGGTTGCAATGCGAAGTTGTGGTTGAAGTAGTCGCCGTAATTGCGGGCGGTTCGGTTACCGTGGTGAAATCAGTAGCGGTGCAACCGTTTGCATCGGTAACGATAACGGTGTATGTACCTGCGCATACGTTGCTGCAACTGGGCTGGTTGCAGGTATTGTTCGGGCTCCATAACAACGACCTGCCCGTCGCATGCACCGTTGCACGTCGTGTTAAATCCGGCAATGGCCAGTGTAAGTTGAGGCGGTTCGGTGATCGTAACGTTGGAAACAGAAGTACATCCGTTTGCATCGGTAACAGTAACCGCGTAAGAACCTGCGCACAGGCTGGTCGCAGCCGCAGTAGTCTGAACCGGCGTGGTATTCCAGCTATACGTATAAGCTCCTGTACCACCAGTTCCGGTAACAATTGCTGAACCGTTGCAGGCTGCAAAGCACAAAGCATCTGTGGATGTTGTCGAAGAAGTAAGCTGTGTCGGTTCGCTGATGGTAACGTTTGTGGTTGATGTACATCCGTTCGCATCCGTTACGGTGCAGATATAAGAACCTGCGCAAAGTCCGGTTGCCGCCGCAGTAGTCTGAACCGGCGTAGTATTCCAGCTCCAGATATAACCGCCAGTTCCGCCCGTTGCTGATCCGGTTGCAGTTCCATCGCACGCACCGAAACAGGTTACATCCGCAGAAGCCTGTATGGTTGCCGTGGGCGAAGCATCATTGACAACGGTAACGCTGAATGATGCCGTGCATCCGTTCGCATCGGTAACAGTTACCGTATAAGGTCCGGCAAATAAACCGGTAGCGGTTTGTGTAGTTTGTACCGGCGTGGTATTCCAGCTGTACGTAAATGCACCTGTTCCACCGCTCGCATTTACTGTTGCGCTGCCGTTTGCCTGGCTGCAGGTGGAGTTTACTGCGGAAGTTGTTGCCGTAATTGCAGCGGGCTGTGTAATGGTATACGTCTGCGTAAGCACACAACCGTTAGCATCGGTAACTGTAACAGTATAAGTTCCTGCGCAAAGGTTGTTTTCTGTTGCACCTGTTCCGCCGCTGGGCGCCCATGCATATGTATAAGGTGCTGTTCCGCCGGAAGCTGTCGCCGTAGCGCTTCCGTCGCATGAACCGTTGCACGATGTGTTTGTTTGTGTGGGAGCGATCGCAAGTGCGGGCGGCTGTGTAATGGCAAAACTTTGCGTGATTGTACAACCGTTGGCATCAGTTACCGTGCAGGTGTAATTGGCTGCGCAGAGAGCGGAGGCAGTTGCGCCGGTTCCGCCGCTGGGGGCCCATGCATACGTATAAGGCGCTGTTCCGCCGCCTGCAGTAACTGTCGCAGATCCGGTGCACTGGCCATTACAAAGCACGTTGGTCTGCGCTCCGCTTACAGTAACGGCTGTCGGTTCTGTAATGGTAACCGTTGCGCTCGAACTGCATCCGTTTGCATCAGTTACGGTAAACGTATATACGCCTGCGCACAAGCCCGTCGCGTTGATACCTGTTCCGCCGCTCGGCGCCCAGGCATAGGTGTACGGTGTTGTTCCGCCTGTCGCATTTCCGTTGGCAGTACCATTGCAAAGTCCAAAGCAGGTAACGTTCGTAGAAGAAGCGATCGACGCCGTGGGCGATCCCGCGTTGGGTACGGTAACGCTGAAGCTCGCAGTACATCCGTTGGCATCTGTAACAGTTACAGCGTATGTACCTGCAGCAAGGCCTGTGGCCGTTTGTGTTGTCTGAACCGGCGTAGTACTCCAACTGTATGTGTAAGGTGAAGTTCCTCCGCTCGGTGTAACTGTGGCCGTACCGTTGTTTCCGCCGCAGGTTGCACTGGTAAACGAAGTGGTTGCTGTGATGGCTGTCGGCTGCGTGATGGTAAATGTCCTGGTGATCACACAACCGTTCGCATCAGTTACTGTAACAGTATACGTACCTGCACAAAGTGCGGATGCCGATGCTCCTGTTCCGCCGCTGGGCGCCCAGGAATACGAATACGGTGCTGTTCCTCCGGAAGGAGTAACTGTTGCCGAACCTGTGCACTGGCCGTTGCAAAGCACGTTGGTCTGCGCTCCTGTTGTGCTTAGTGCGGGCGGCTGCGTGATGGTGAACGTGCGTGTTGTTGTACAGCCGTTTGCATCGGTTACTGTACACGTATAGGTACCTGCGCAGAGTGCGGATGCCGATGCACTTGTTCCGCCGCTGGGCGTCCATGCATACGTATAAGGTGTGCTTCCGCCGGATGCTGTTACTGTTGCGGAACCTGTACACTGACCGTTACAGAGAATATTGGTTTGAGCACCTGTTGCAGAAACACCTGCAGGCGGTTGCGTGATATTGAATGTTCGTGTTGTTGTGCAACCGTTCGCATCAGTAACTGTAACAGTATATGTGCCGGCGCACAGCGCGCTTGCCGTTGCGCCCGTGCCGCCGCTCGGCGCCCAGGAATAGGAGTAGGGTGCAGTTCCGCCGGAAGGCGTTACCGTTGCCGTTCCGGTGCACTGACCGAAACACAGGATGTTTGTTTGCCCGCCCGTTGTTGAAAGCGCGGTGGGTTGTGTAATGCTGAATGTCCGTGTAGTGGCGCATCCGTTTGCATCAGTAACTGTAACCGTATATGTACCGGCGCACAGCGCGCTTGCCGTCGCGCCTGTTCCACCGCTTGGCGCCCAGGAATAGGAGTAGGGCGCTGTTCCGCCGAAGGGCGTTACTGTTGCTGAACCAGTACACTGTCCGTTACAAAGCACGTTGGTCTGCGCTCCTGTACTACTCAATACGGGCGGTTGTGTGATTGTGAATGTGCGTGTTCCTGTACATCCGTTTGCATCCGTTACCGTGCAGGTGTAAGTGCCTGCGCATAAACCGGAAGCAGAAACACCCGTTCCACCGCTCGGCGCCCAGGAATACGTATAAGGTGCTGTGCCGCCGGACGGACTTACCGTTGCCGTTCCGGTGCATTGACCGTTACACAGAATGTTTGTCTGACCTACGCTGTTTATCGTAATGCTTCCGCCGCCGCCCGGGACAACTACGGTTGCTGTTTGTGTAAGACAACCGCCGTTTGCAGTTACGGTCACCGTGTATGTGCCTGCACAAAGACCAGATGCCGTTGCTCCTGTTCCGCCGCTGGGCGCCCAGCTATACGTGTATGGACCGGGTGCGCCTGTAACGCTGGTCACCGTTGCAGTACCATTGCACGACGAACAACTTGCGGGTGTTGAACTGGTGGTAAGTGTAAGTGACGATGTGGTTGGACAGGTTGTACACGTCGTCGTTCGGAAATAAAGCCCGCTTACGCATAGGTTGAAACAATCGCCGCCCGTATTTATATTATAGTTTGCCGTAGCTTGTCCGTTTGCTACTGTCGTATTTACTTGTTCATAATCCCACCAGTTCCAACTGAGTGGTACGGCTGTTCCGTTTGCTGACCAGGAAGTCGGGTTGAACTGAATATCGCCGATGCAGAAAAATGCACGTGCGTTGTTGGTTACACCGCAAACAGCGGGAGCGATAGGCATATTGTAGTTGGCTATACCGCCGTTTACGATAATTGCGCCGTCGGCAATGACGATACGCCCGGCCCAGTTGGCGCTCGGCAAACTCCAGACAACGATCAGTGTTGCGCCGTCCATATCATTCCCTGAAACAGGGGGACTTGTGAGCAGGCCACTGACATTGTATGTTCCATTTCCATTTACTGATGCGGTAACGTCGGCGCGGTAGGTGTATGATCCGGCATAGCTCCAGCATTTATCCGGACCGGAACCGACGATGGTCATCGGGTAGTTGGCTGATCCGAGCGGCCCGTTAACAGTTGCTGTTTGCGCAGCGCCGTTTCCGGAACCTTCTGCCCACAAATATGCTTTTTCAATTACAGCGCATGCCGGAATACCGCTGATGACAAACGGTGCAGGCTGCGCAACACCCACGGGGCTGAAACGCTGCCCGATCCGCTGCGATGCGGATGCGAAGTCAAGACCGCATTTCTGCATATCGTAAATTACGCCAAGCGTTCCGTTTCCGTTTTGCGGAGTAGGATTTGTCGGTGAAGGTGCGTGGAGCTGGTTCCCGCCTGCAGGATAACCGCAAGCCCCGGGTACGCCGGGACATTCGCTTCGGGTTGTTGCCGGTGCCTGTGCGTTAACATTCGTCCAGCCTAAAATCAGCAACAGGGAGAAATTGCGTAGCGTTCTGATCATGTGTGTGCGGTGTGTGTGTAGGTAAAATGCTCAGAAAAACGTCTAAAAATAAAACAATTTTCCTCAAATCCAAATAGTTAGGGCTTGCATGTTGATTTTTTTTGTGGAAAAGTTCAAAAAAATACCCTCTATCTGTTTTCGACGGATAGAGGGTATTTGAAGACGAAAGGCCTACCGGATCAGATTGACGTGCCCGATAAATTTGTGGAAACGGCCTGTAATGGTTTCGGTGCAGGTAATTACATAAACATACGTATCGATCTGGCAGAGGTCAGGATGTCCCTGAACTTTTCCATCCCATCCCCAGTTCATATCATTCGATTTGAATATCTGGTTTCCCCAGCGATCGTAGATCAGCATCTGGAAATCGGACATGTATTCGCCCGTGGGTTTGAAAACATCGTTTGTTCCGTTTCCGTTTGGCGTGAACGTATTCGGAATGTAGATCGTGCTGAAGGGGAAAATCACAACGTCGCCATAAATGGTGTCGCGGCATCCCCACTGGTTGACTACGATCTGCATGACGTGATATGTCCCGGTATCGGGATAATTATGTGCGACATTGGAGCAGCCGATCACTGTTTGCAGGTTGCCGTCGCCAAAGTCCCAGTAACAGGTATCAGCGCCGTTGGTTGCATCTGCAAATGTTACAAACGGATCTTCCAGTGTAATGGGCTGCTCCGATGAAATTGTAAATCCGGGCGAAGGGAACGGATGTACAGTGACATAATTCGGTACAGTGATATTATTCGAACAACCGTTGATGTCGGTTACTGTGAGTTTGATATCATATGATCCCGGCAGGTAGAAACAATGTGTCGGGTTGGTTTGATTCGAAGTAAAATTATCACCGAAGTCCCAGAAAGAGGATGTGCTTGCAGGTGCACTGTTGTCGGTGAAATCAACGCAAACCGGCGCGCAGCCCGAGAGTGAAGGAGCGCCGGTGAAACTCACAACCGGAAGCTGGTTTACAGTTACCTGGATGATATCCGTATCCTGCGGAGTATTGCACTGGTCGCTGATGACTACGGTGTATGTTGTAGTTGTAGTCGGTACAACAGGCACGCTTTGACCTGAACCAACTCCGTTGAGCCAGGTGTAAGTATACGGTGCGCCGCTTCCGCCGCTTCCGCTTGCTGTTAATGTGACATTTCCGCCGACGCAGATCGTCGTATCATTTCCGGTCAGTACGTTAAGCGGAACGAGCGGAGGTTCGGTTATAGTGAATGTGTACGAAGTTGCACAACCGAATACATCGGAGACATCAACCGTGTATGTTCCGGCTGCCAGGTTGCTCGCGGTATTCGTTACGCTTACGTTCGGGGACCAGACATACGTAAAAGGCGCAGTTCCGCCCGTTGGCGTAACGCTTGCATTCCCGTTATTTCCGCCGTTACACGTCACATTTACCGACGCGGGCGCAATGCCGAGCGATCCCTGGCCCGCGACATTGACCGTGTCTATCGTACTGCAACCCGAAGCATCCATGACCGTAACAATATACTGGCCCGGTCCGAGGTTGGTTGCCGTTTGCGTGGTTTGCACAGGAATAGTATTCCATGAATATGTAAACGGTCCCGTTCCTCCGTTCGGCGTTGCGGTTGCCGTTCCGTTATTCGCAGAGCAACTGCTCGCATTGGATGTCATCGCAAGCGTGTACGGACTTTGACAGCATGTGGTACAGGTCGTCCGGAAATAAAGTCCCATCATGCAGAAGTTGTAACAATCGCCCGAGGAACTGACGGTAAAGTTCGAGGTGTTTTGTCCTGCCGCGACATTGGTCGGTTGATCAATATAATTCCACCAGTCTTCCGTTACGGTGAACGGGGCACTGCTGTTCATCGTGAGATTTGTACCAAGCCCCTGCAAATCGCCGATGCACATAAATGCTCTCGCGGATGTTGCTGCGGAACAGGTATTGGTAAAGCCGGTAATTGTTTGCGATGTATTTCCACCGGCCAGCACAACCGCTCCGTCCCAGATCACAACATCGCCCTGGAAAGTTGCGGTATTGTCGCTCCAGATGATCATCAGCGTAGCGCCATCGGTATCTTCACCCGAAGTAGGCGGATTGGTGGGCATGCCGCTGAGGACATAGTTTCCGTTCCCGGCGACTGAGGCTGTAATATCAGCCCTGTACGTATGTGTGCCGGCATATCCCCAGCATTTGTCAATATCGCTTCCGACCAGGCTCATGTTGTAATTGGAGGTTGCGCTCACCGGGTTGGTCACTGTAAGTGTGACCGGGATACCGCTGCCTGAAACATCGCACCATACGTATGCTTTCTGGATCGTGGCTCCTCCCGGAATTCCCGCAATGGCGAAGGTGGCCGGCTGCGCCACGCTCGGCTGGTTCAGCAGCGGAACACGCATGCTCAGCTTTTGCGTTGCAGTCACATAATCAAGTCCGCACTCGCTGGCCTGGTAAACCGGGCCGAGTACGGCATTGCCGTTTTGCGGTGTGGGATTTTGCGGGGAGGAGGTACGCTGCGTATACGGATTTTGACCGGTGACAGGTGTCTTGCCCTTTTGAGCGAACAAAGACCCGGTACCGGCAATGATAAGAAACGCAGGGATGAAAACTTTCCGAATAAAACTTGCCATGTGTTTTTACTGTAAGATTAACATGCATGCCGTGCATGTACTCCGATAGCAGATCGCCTGAACTATACTGCCAAAGTACAGGGCAGGCGCATTCAAGCAAAGATAGCATAAATCCGGTAACGGGGAAGAAAATTTACTAATCTTTTCAGTTGATTGTCAACAACTTGGAGGTATGCTGGATCAGAACGGGTAACCTATGCCGAAGTTGAAATTGGTACGCTGCAGGGCGCCCTGGTTATGCAGCAGCCAGCGGTCTCCCTGCGGGAAAGCCGGATCGCGCAACGGTGCGGCGACATCGAGGCGGATGATAAAGAAACTCAGGTCGAAACGAAGTCCAACCCCGGCGCCGAAAGCGATGTCGTTGATATTATCCAGCGGACGTTTAAAATCGAATTCGCCGCCGGGGCGCGTGGTATCCTCTTCGATGAGCCAGATATTCCCGAAATCGCCGAAAATGGCGCCGTTCAGCGATTTGGTAATCCGAAAGCGGAGTTCGGCATTTCCTTCCAGCTGGATATCGCCGAATTGTACGTATTTCAGTTCGACGGGAACGTTATACGAACCGGGACCGAGGCTTCTCGATTCCCACGCGCGGATTCCGTTTGCGCCCCCGCTGAAAAAACTTTTCTCCAGTGGCAGCGTGGCGAAATTCTGCAGCGGTTTTCCAAGTCCGTGCGCCAGGCGAAGCACCAATTGCTGGCTCGGGCCGAGATCCTTGTAAAAACGCGCGTCAAAAAAGTAGCGCCAGTAATGCGAGAACGGGATGCCGGCAATTTCGTAGGACCCGTTCTGGTTCGGAACTGCATTGCTGCGTTTGAAATACATGTACGGCGTGAGCCCGGCGAATTCGCCTTCGGTTTTGATGTAAAAAACATTGCCGCGTTTTTTCAGATCCTGCGTATTCATTACAAAGTTGACGCGGAAATCATTCGTGAGGTGATCCGTAAAACGATAGAGCAGCAGCAGGTCGCGGTTTTCGATAAGCTGGAGGAAAAGCGCTTCGCTCAGCGATGCGTTCACCACGTTGATCTCGGCCGGGTTGATGGACCAGGAGTAGGTGGTTTTATTCCGGTCGCTTACGCGGAAATTATAACCGTACGAAAAATTACCGATCGAACGCGTATAATCCACGCGGCGCTGGTAGTTGAACGAACTGATCAGGGCGGTATTCCTGTTTTCGGAATTTTTAATTTTTCCCAGCGGGCCGAAAGGGAAAAACGCCCGAGGAAAACGCAGCGACAATTCCGGCCCGAATTCGATCGTGTTGAATGTAAGCTGTTCATCGCCCTGCTGCCCGGAAATATTACTCACCAGCTGCTGCGCTTCCGTTCCGCCCCTGACGCGGAATTCGAGCAGTTCGGCTCCGCGGAATACGTTGTTGTTCTGGTAAGCGAAACTGCCGCTGATACCGAGGTTGCCGCCCGTGTTGATGCCTTCGATCTGCGTAATATAGGATTGCCGGGAAGCCGGAAGCATACGGATATAACAATCGAGGCTGTCGTTGTTTCCCGCATACACCTGCTTCATCTCGATGCCCACCTGTTTGAAATTGCGCAGCGAAGTAAGTTCACGGTAAGTCCGTTCATAGTTCCGCTCGTCGTACATATCGCCGGTATGAAAAAAAAGACGGTCGTAAAGTACAGACGGGCGGAAAGCCAGTTTTCCGCGGCTCAGCAGGTAAACCTGGTCGGCCGTATCCGGGCGCGTTACGATGCGCCGTACCGTATCGTTGTTTTCACGCGGCGAAAAATCCGTGATCATATAAATGTTGCGGATACGATACCGTGTATGATTCGCCGAATACACGGTCGAGTCGGGCAGCATGATATATTGTTTGCGGATATCGATCGTGATATCGATCTGGTGCGAATTGAGCGCAGAATCGACCGTGTAGTGAATGTAATCCTTGTTGAAAAAATAAAATCCGTCGTTCTTCAAAGCCGTCGTGATCCGGTCGCGCTCCTGCTGGAATACGTCCACATCGTAATTGCCTCCCGTTTTGATCAGCGTTTTACCGGTATCGGCGAAAATTCCGAGCTGCGGATCTTCCAGGTTGAACCGCACATTCCTGATCTTGTAAGGCTGTGCCACCTTCGCGTAATAATGCACTTCCGCTTTTCGCTTCGGGATGGGTTTTCCTTCCTTGTCTTTTTTACGCTTGTAGTGATAAATAACCGTATCGGTCACTTCACTGTTAAAATAACCTTTGTTGTTCAGGTAAAGCGCCAGCTGGCGGCGTGTTTTATAAGCCAGGTTGGTATCGAGGATAACAGGCGGTTCACCGATATCGAGCAGCCAGTCCGAAAATGCTTCTTTGGCCGAACGGCGCGGCTTGGTGAGCAGGTCGTGCGTTTTCCGGTGTTTTTTAAGCGGTTTGTTTTTATTGTACGCGAAAATTTTCTCGTTCTTTTTGCTGATGCGCTCGTTCGTCTTGATCATGCGCAGGCGGCTTTTTTCCCTGCGTTTATCCTGCTTTTCCAGGTTTACCTGGTTGTAAAAATGCAGGTAAAGCGGGTAGCCGCGCGAGCCGAGGAAATCAAAAATGCGGCGGTTGGGTTTTTGTTTGACGTACCCGTACATTTCATCTACGTCGACTTCTTTTTTGTCTACCTCGATTTTATTTTTGACCAGCAATTCCTGTCCTTTCGGGATGCGGCGCGTGGTGCGGCAGCCGGGCAGAACGAAAACCAGGCCGGCGATTATAAAAAAGAGGAAAGAAGTTCGCAGGATTTTTCCGGCAGAAAGCATACGGCTCATCGGTTGGGTAAATCCATTCATACTATTGTGCCGGCGTAATTTATCAGGGCGTCGTTTTACGTGTACTTTTGCAAAGATAACCGCGCAAGCATGATTTCGAAGAACCAGGTCGTCTTTGTCCGTTCGCTGCAGCAAAAAAAACAGCGGCGTGAGCACGGGTTATTTATTGCCGAAGGCGCGAAGATCGTGCCGGAAATGCTGCGCTCGGATTTTAAAATCAGGGAAATTTACGCCCTGGAATCCTGGTGCGCAGCCAACCGCGGACTTGCGGGCGCAACCACGCTGCACGAAGTGACGGAACAGGAGCTGGCCCGCATTTCGGGACTGGTAACGCCGAACGAAGCGCTGGCCGTGGCCGGAATTCCCCGCTACGAATTGGATTACCGGTCTGCCGGAAAAACGCTCACGCTCGTCCTCGACGATATCCGCGATCCCGGCAACCTCGGCACGCTGATCCGTATCGCCGACTGGTTCGGCATCCGCGACATCGTCTGCTCGGAAGAAACCGCCGAAGCCTGGAATCCCAAAGTAGTTCAGGCCAGTATGGGTTCCATCACCCGTGTCCGTATTCATTATACTGCGCTGGTTCCTTTTTTTGAAAAAATAAAATCTGCGCATCCCGTGCCGGTTTACGGCGCTTTCCTGGAAGGCGAAAGCATATACAAAACGAAATTCGGAAACAGCGGTTTTCTCGTGATTGGGAACGAAGCGCACGGCATCTCGCCGGAAGTCGCTTCTTTTATAACGAAGAAAATCACCATTCCCTCGTTTTCCGCAACGGAAAATAAAACCGGCGAAGCGGAATCGCTCAATGCGGCTGTTGCGGCTGCTGTGATCTGTTCAGAGATCCGGCGAAACGGCTGATCGTTATCGGATCAACTGGAATAAGGTATTATATTGATCTGGTTTTCAGTCATTTGTAAAATAATTATTTCCTCCATTAAACGCTCGGCCCGGTTTGCCCGTCATACAAACGAAACCAGCCAAACAACAAAACAAAATAAAAACAACAGTCATGAAAACCAGGAAATATTTTTTGAACGCGATCACGATTCTTGCAGCAGTCAGTTTTACCTTAACGTCCTGCAAAAAGGAAGATGAAGACACCGACACATCCGGCGCCAGCGATAACGCACTTGCCGAATCGACTTACCAGGATGCCGCAAACATTGCCGATGAAGCCGGAACCGGCGCACTGAGCAATTACCGTATCGACCCGGAAAACGGCGGACTGCTGACCACCTGCGCTACGATCACACGCGATTCGGCAAACTCCGCCGATGCCGACACGATCACTGTTGATTTCGGATCAGTGAATTGCTACTGCAACGACGGCCGCAACCGCCGCGGGAAAATCCTGATCGTTTACAACGGAACATACCGTGATTCGGGATCTACCTGGACCATTACATTCGACAACTATTTTGTAAACGACAACCAGGTGATGGGTTCGAAAACGGTAACCAATAACGGTCACAATTCCGCCGGCCACCTTGTTTACAGTATCAACGTAAACGGTACGATCCTGCTCGCCAACAACGGCGGAACAATTACCTGGACTTCACAGCGCCAGCGCGAATGGACAGCCGGCGAAAGCACCCCGGTGTGGTATGACGATACGTACTCGATTACCGGATCGGCCAGCGGAACAGGAGCAAGCGGAAATACATTCACGGCAAACATCACCAACCCGCTTATCCGCAACATGGCTTTCGGTTGCCGCCGCCACTTCGTACAGGGTACATTCGAATTCACACCTTCGAACAAACCGATGCGCACAGTTGATTTCGGAAACGGCGCCTGCGATGATATCGCTACAGTAACGATCAACAACCACGTTTATACGATTCACCTCCGATAAAACGGAGCATATTGAAAGCAGAGTTTAAGTAAGTGGTACCGGCCTTCCGATTGAATTCGGGAGGCCGGTTTGTTTTCATAAGACTGCGCTGTTGTTTTTCGTTTAATTTTGAAGCGAACCATGAACATACGTTTCCTCGTTATCTTCTTTTTTTGCTCCGTCCCGGGATTTTACGCAGCCAATGCCGACAGTCTCCGCACGCTGCTGAAAACACAGAAAGGTGAAGCGCGTATCGAAACGATGTGTGAACTGGTTTCCGCGCTGCCGTCGAAACAGGCCGATGAGGCGCTGGAACTGGCGCGTAAGGCGGTGGATGAAGCCGTCGCTTTATCGAACGACAAGCTGATCGTGAAAGCGAATTCCGCGCTCGGATCGGCATACGAAAAAAAGCACCTTTTGCCCGAAGCCATCGCCACCCTGAAAGAAGCGCTGCGCGTAGCCGAACGCATCGGCGATAAAAAACGCATGGGCGTGATCTGCACCAATATCGGCCGGAATATTTTCAGCTACCGCGGCGATATGAAAGAAGCGATGAACTATTACCTGCAGGCGATCGGCATTTACCAGCAGATCGGGGAATATGAGCGGATGGCGCGGACATACGTGAATATCGCCAACCTGATGAGCGCGCAGGGCGACCAGGAAGGCGCGCTGGATTATTACAAAAAAGCCATGCCGGTAATTAAAGATTCCATGGCGCTTGCCGGGATCTACAACAACATCGGCGCGGTGTATTACCAGAAAAAAGATTACCGCCGTTCGCTGGAATGGCTCGAGAAGGCGCTCGGCGTAAAAATCAGGAACGGGGAAGATGAATCGGAGATCGCCGCTTCGTACAACAATATCGGCGGCGTGCTGGTCAACCTGGGCGAATCTGAAAAAGCGAAAAGATACCTGGAGAAATCCCTTGAAATGAACGTGGCGGTCGGCGACAGTTCCGGCATCGCCATGAACAAAAACAATATCGGTTCGCTTTATCTCGACATGGGAAATCTCGTTTTGGGTGAGAAATACCTGCTCGAAGGCGTGGAACTCGCGCAGCGCAACGATATGAAAAACCTGGTTAAGGAAGGCTTCGAACTGCTGGCGAAACTGTACGAACAGAAAAACGATTTCCGGAAAGCGTACGAGTACCAGGAACGCTACATGGAAACAGACGAAGGCATGCGCAGCAGCGATGTGCAGCAGCAGATCACCGCAGCGCAGGAAAAAATAGCCGCGCAGCTCCGCGAACAGGAAGCGCGCGAAAGTGAAATGCGCAAGCAAAAAGAAAATGAGCTCCTGCAGGTGAAAAGCGAACGGCAGAATTTATTCATCGGTACGCTGGCGATCGGCGTGCTTGCCCTGCTGATCACCGCTTCGCTGTTCCTATTGCGTTACCGGGAGAAAAAGAAAGCCAACCGCCTGCTGGAAAACCGGAACCTGACCATTGAAGCGCAGAAATTCGAAATCGAAGTCAAAAACCGGGAAATCACCGACAGCATTACCTATGCGCAGCGCCTGCAGCAGGCTGTACTGCCGGATGAGAAAAACCTGCGCGATATTTTCCCGGAATCGTTCGTGCTTTTCCTGCCGCGCGATATCGTGAGCGGCGATTTTTTCTGGTGCGCGACAGCCGCGCAAAAAACAGTCATCGCCGTAGCCGATTGTACCGGGCATGGCGTTCCGGGCGCGCTGCTGAGCATGATCGGGAATAACCTGCTGCACCAGGTGGTGTACGAGAAAAAAATAACCGATCCCGGCCGCATCCTCACCGAACTGAACAAAGGCCTCGCGAGCCTGCTGCTGCACCAGGAAAGCGGTATGAAAAAAGATGACGGGCAGGAAGAGATCGTTGTGCGCGACGGTATGGATATCGGTATTTGCGTGATCGATTCCGTTTCGCGCAGCGCCGCTTTTTCCGGCGCCAACAGGCCGATGATCGTCATCCGGAAAGAAGAAATTACAGAACTGCTTCCCGATCGCGTATCCATCGGCGGAGTGACTCCTCCCGATTTTATTTTTGCACAGAAAGAAACCGTACTGCAGCCTGGCGACGCGCTCTATATGTTCACCGACGGTTATGCCGACCAGTTCGGCGGAGAAAAAGGCAAAAAACTGATGACCAAAAACCTGAAGCAGCAACTGCTTGCCGGTTCGGCGCAAAACATGCAAAAGCAGAAAGACCTGCTCGCGGCATACTTTTCACAGTGGAAAAGCGGCTACGGGCAGGTCGATGATGTACTGCTTGCAGGAATCAGGATCGGCTGATCAGAGCTTTCCTTTTTCCTTGAGCAGGCGGTGAATCTCTTTCAGGTAGGTATTTTCATTCCGCAGTACTTCTACTTCCTTGCGAAGCGAATCGAGTTCGTTTTGCAGTTCCATGGCGGTTTTCACCTGCAGTTTGCCGTAAGCGGTTTTGTCTTCGCTTACAACCATAGACGTAGAAGCGTAGTACTGGAAAAAGTCATAGCCCAGTACGCGTGAAATGTCGCGCAGCAATTCGGTATCAATCGACTGGCGCTTGAAAATACCGTAAATATTCTGCGGTGATGTATTGATACGGCGTGCAAATTCGCTCTTCGTCATGCCTACCTCTTCGAGGTGCTGGCGTACGATTTTGCCGATGTGGATGTTGACCGGCTTATGGGCCTTTTCTTTCGCCGATTCTTTTTCTTTGGTGTTTTTTTTGCTCATAGGTTTTTGTTTGTTAAGTGATACGGGGAACTTTTATTGAAATCGCCAATTTATTTTCGCCAATTACTTTTTCTTCTTCTTCCGCTGCTGCTTTACCGCTGTTTTTTGTTTTTTCATTTTTGCTTCGTGAAGGTCATCGACAGGTGGTTCGGGCCTGCCCATGCTGCGTTCTTTCAGCAATTCGTTTATCATTTTCAGGTACTCGTTTTCCTGCCGGAGCAGTTCTGCTTCCCGTTTCAATGTCGCCGTTTCACGTTCCAGTTCCGAAACGCTCGCCAGCGGTTCGGAGACGGTATTGTGATACTCGGCTTCGGGCGAGTAGTATTGAAAGAAATTGAACCCGAGCGCCTGCGTTACTTTCTGCAGCAGGTCCGTACTGATGGAAGAGCGCCGGAAAATACTGTAAACATTTTGCGGCGTAACGCCGATCCGGCGTGCAAATTCGCTTTTGTTGATGCCCTGGCTTTCCAGGTGTTTCAGGATCAATTTTCCGATGTGTAATGACATGCGCAAAACTCAGCATTATCAGGCAAAAGCACTATGCCGCGGATGTAATTGTTTTTTGTCCTAATCAACAAAAAAATACGCCCGGGTGGCAATTATTTTCAATAATGGAAAAGAACGTGTAATTAATGAAATTAATTAAGAAATTAGTTTAAATGCTATACTTTCCGTGTTGAAAAAGCATTTATTCTTTTTTCGAAAAGCAAACCAAACAAAAACCCCTGCCTTTACAAAGCGGATTTATCATGGAAAACAAGTATTTTAAATAAAACACATCCGTTAATTATCATATTTTTCATTAAAATCAGCGCATAAAAGCGATAATATAGCCGTTTTCATGCTTTTGATACGGTTCGCGGGAAAATAATGACCTCGCTGCCGCATCAGAATATCGTAACTTGCATGCTCTGTTTGGCAACAGATTATGAAAACGGTGTTCCTAATCCCACCAGTTCTATAACCCCAACCTGTTAAACTAAAAACAAAACCCATGAAAAGAATCCTTACTCCGCTTATTACTATTGCTTTTCCCCTGCTTGCAACCGCGCAACTGCCGGTGTGTACGAACTTCGGTTTTGAAGACAGCGCTTTTACCGGCTGGACCGGGTCTATCGGCGATAACCAGACCAGCTCGTCGGGGCCGCTGAATAATATCGTTACCGGTTTTTACAGCACGGTTCCGAATGCTCCGCTCAACGATCCGAACGCCCGCCATACGATTATGACTACTGCCGGCGGGACGGATCCCTGCGGACTTTTCCCGGTTGTTCATCCCGGCGGACAATACTCGGTACGTCTTGGCGGAACCACGCCCAATTACCAGGGCGAGATCATTGAGCAGGCATTTGTCGTAGGTGCTGCCGATACTATACTGGATATTTATTACGCCGTAGTATTGAATGACGGAGGACATGCTCCGACAGATCAGCCGTATTTTAATATCGAAATGTTCGACGCAGCCAGCGCCGCAATTCCTGCCGGAACGCTGCTGCTTAACGCAGGCGGAAGCGTACCCGGTTTCAGTGTATGTATAGCGCCGACATCATTCAAGCCCTGGGATACGCTGAGCGTAAATCTTTCGGCATTTGTGGGAACGGCGGTTACTTTGCGTTTTACAGCAGCAGGCTGCACGCAGAGCGGGCATTACGGTTATGCTTATGTCGATGCGAATTGCCCGGGTTCGGCAACAACCGTCGGTATGGCCGAAAGTATGTACCGGCGTGTGCATGTAAATCCGAACCCGTCTGCAGGCAACTTTGCCGTTACGCTTCCGGAAACCATGCAGTCTGTTGACGCGCAATATCGTGTTTTCGACATCAGCGGGAAAACGGTTTCATCCGGGACGCATCCCGCAGGAACGGGCAATATGCTGATCGACGGTTCCGCCTGGAGCAACGGTTTTTATTTCCTGGAAATCGGCTCGGGCAATACCGTGCTTCGCGAAAAGCTCGTGAAAACGAAAAACTGATTTTATACGCAAACAAAACAGGAACGGGGAAGTTTGTACAAACTTCCCCGTTCCTGTTTTTATAATGTGTTCCGGTTTAATCCTTCGCGAGAAACGGGTAGCGGTAATCCACAGGCGGAACCCAGGTTTCCTTGATCGTGCGCGGCGATACCCAGCGCAGCAGGTTGATCATCGCACCGGCCTTGTCGTTTGTCCCCGATCCGCGCGCGCCGCCGAAAGGCTGCTGACCGACCACAGCGCCGGTAGGCTTGTCGTTGATGTAAAAGTTACCCGCGCTGTTGGATAATTTTTTCGTAGCCAGTTCGATTGCGTAACGATCCTGCGAAATCACCGCGCCGGTAAGCGCATAAATCGAAGTGCTGTCTACCAGGTCGAGCGTTTCTTCGAATTTATTTTCGTCGTAAACGTGCAGGGTGAGCACCGGCCCGAAAAGTTCTTCGCACATGGTCACATATTTCGGATCGTCGGCTTTCAGCACGGTCGGTTCGATAAAGTAACCTTTCGATTTATCGTACCCGCCGCCGGCCACGATTTCCACGCCTTTGTCTTTTTTCGCGCGGTCGATAAAGCCCGCGAGCTTGTCGAATGATTTTTCATCGATCACGGCGTTGATGAAGTTCCCGAAATCTTCCGTGCCGCCCATCTGGAACGATTTCAGATCGGCAACCACCTGTTCGCGCACGGCGTTCCAGATATTCGAAGGAATATACGCGCGTGAAGCCGCCGAACATTTCTGTCCCTGGTATTCGAATGCGCCGCGCGAAATGGCCGTAGCCACCACGGCCGGATCGGCCGAAGGATGCGCCACGATAAAATCTTTTCCGCCGGTTTCACCCACGATGCGCGGGTACGAGCGGTACCTGTGAATATTGTTCCCGATACTTTTCCAGATGCTCTGGAACACTTCCGTCGATCCGGTAAAATGAATACCGGCGAAGTCGCGGTGATTGAAAATTACTTCGGCGGCATCCGGTCCCGAAGGGTAGATGAGGTTGATCACACCCGCAGGAACGCCGGACTTCATGAAAATCTCCATGAGCACGTTGGCGGAATATACCTGCGTATTGCTCGGTTTCCACACCACCACGTTACCCATCATAGCGCAGGATGTAGGAAGATTCCCGGCGATAGCCGTGAAGTTGAACGGCGTAAGCGCATAAACGAATCCTTCGAGCGGGCGCCATTCCAGGCGGTTCCAGATGCCCGCGGAAGAATTCGGCTGCTGGCTGTAAATCTCGGCCATGTACTGCACGTTGAAACGCAGGAAGTCCGTGATCTCGCAGGCCGAATCGATTTCCGCCTGGAAAGCATTCTTGCTTTGTCCCAGCATGGTCGCGGCATTCAGTTTGGCCCGGTAAGGACCGGCGATCAGTTCGGCTGCTTTCAGGAAAATGGATGCGCGGTGTTCCCACGAAAGCGCCGCCCATTTTTCCTTTGCGGCCAGTGCGGCATCGATGGCCTGCTGAATATGTTCTTTGCCGCTTTTGTGAAAATAACCGAGCGTGTGTTTATGGTCGTGCGGAGGCGCCAGGCGGACTTTATCCCCGCTGCGTACTTCTTTACCGCCGATGTACATCGGGATATCGAGCTCGGCCGAGCGAAGCTGTTCGAGCATTTTTTTCAGTTCCGCACGTTCGGGCGAACCCGGGGCGTATGATTTTATCGGTTCGTTTACCGCGGCGGGTACTTTGTAAAATCCTTTTGGCATAATCTGTCTGGTTAAGTCGGAATGACGGCACGAAATTACAAAATCCCCGCGCAGCAAAGCGGTCGTGCTCAAAAGTGATTTTAATCACCTGCTTTCCTGTAAAATGAAACCGCAACGATGATGCGTATCATTTTCTCCGGGTGCGGACTGAACGATTTTTGACAAAATAAAAAAACCAGGCCATGAATATTAAAATAGCAGGTCATACCCGTCTTGAAGAAATCCAGCAGGCATTTGCCAGTCGATTCCCTTTTCTCAAACTGGAATTTTTTTATGACACCAACAAGGACGGAAAATACACCGCAAACGAACGTATTATTCAGACCCAGGTGCCGGTGAGCAGCGTCCGCGATTCCGGGCATGACGGACTTTTTCATATCGACGGTTTAATGAAAGTGGCCGATGTGGAAAAATCGTTCACCGATGTGTTCGGCGTTTATGTGCAGGTTTTCCGGAAATCAGGTAACGTATGGCTCCTGACTACGACTACGGATAATTATTCACTGGCGGAGCTGAACGATCTTACGGCGGAAATGAACGAGAAGGTGGAAACGGAAGGAGAAGATTTCGAGAACAACCGGGATAGCAGTAGGGAGTAGATACTGTTTAAAATTCCCAGGTACGCTGAGGAGTTTTAAACAGTTTCCGTAGCTTCGTGATCCGTTTAAAATGCGGATTGACGTTTGGAAAAACATATTCTCAGTAAAACAAGTTATATCAAGGGACTGCAGTGCTCCAAAGCGTTGTTCCTTTACCGGCATTATCCGCAGCTCCGCGATCCCATTCCCCCGGAAAGACAGGCACAGTTTACACGCGGCATAGATGTCGGTATTCTCGCGCGCGAATTATTTCCCGGCGGAATCGATTCCACCGTGGGGCTCAGCCGCAAGTACGAGCAGGCTGTTGAAAAAACCAGGGACCTGATCGAGGGCGGAACCGATGTCATTTATGAAGCTGCTTTTCGTTTCAACGGGGTGCTCATTTTCGTGGATATCCTGGCCCGCAGCGGCAACGGCTGGCATGCCGTGGAAGTGAAAAGTTCGCTCCGGCTTTCACCGGTTCATGTGAATGATGCCGCACTCCAGTACTATGTACTTAAAGGAGCGGGACTGGAGATTACAAATTTTTCGCTGGCGCATATCAATTCGGCGTACCGTCGTGAAGGGGATGTGCAGCTGAACAAACTGTTCAATTTGGTTTCTGTGCTGGAGGAGATCGAACAGAAAGAAAAACAGATCGCGCTCAACGTCGGGGAAATGAAAACCATGCTGGAAGGCTCGCAGGTTCCCGCCCGCGATATCGGCGATCATTGTTTTTCTCCGTATTCCTGCGATTTTATCGGGCAATGCTGGAAACCGTTGCCGGAGCATAATATTTTCGAACTCACCGGGCTTTCGCGCAGCGATGCGTTTTTACTTTACAGCAGCGGCATACAATCGATCACCGATATTGTCAATGAAGATTCGCTCAACGAAATGGCGCGTGCGCAGCTCCGGAGCCTGAGGGAAATGAAACCGCTGGTGGATAAAGCAAAGCTGGATAAGTTTTTCTCCGGCCTGAAGTTCCCGCTGCTGTTCATGGATATTGAAACGTTCATGCCCGCGATCCCGAAATACGAAGGAACAAAACCATTCCAGCACCTGCCTTTCCAGTATTCGATTCACGCGGTTGAGCAGGAAGGCGCGGAGGCGGTTCATATCAGCTTCATCGCCGAGCCCGGGAACGATCCGCGCAAAGAATTCGCTGAATCCATACTGCGCGATACGGAAGGAACCGGCAGCATCATCGTATACGATTCGAACCTGGAACGGAGTATGCTCTTCGCTATGAAAAACCTTTTCCCGGAATACGGTGATGCATTCCTCGACCGTATTTCGCGGCTTACGGACCTGATGCAGCCATTCATGGAACGCGCCTACCATCACCCGGCCATGAAAGGATCGGTTTCACTCAAGAACGTGTTGCCCGCACTCGTTCCGGGCATGAGTTATACGCAGCTGAAAATAGCAAACGGCAGCCAGGCCATGGCCGCGTATGAACAACTGCACGATCAACAGGACCTGTTCACGCTTGCCGAAATGAAAGAAGGACTGTTCGAATACGGCCGCCTGGATACACTCGCCATGGTGCATATTATGGATGTACTCAGGAAAGCGAAAGAGTAGCGGCTTTAATTTTTCAATTGAGTCAATTAGCTGATTTGAAAATGGAGACAATTACTCAATTTGAAAATGTCCTTCATTTTCTCATTTGCCCATTAAGCAATCGGCTCAATTAACAAGTAGTGGTCATCTTCTCCATTTTCAAATTGAGCAATTGGCTCAATTAACAAGTAATGGTCATTTTCTCCATTTTCAAATCGGCTAATTGACTCAATTAACAAGCAGTGGTCATCTTCTCCATTTTCAAATCGGGTAATTGACTCAATTGTAAACGAAGTGACTCAATTCTGTTGTTCATCTTTCTTCTGCAGCCTTTCAAAAACACTGTTCACGATCGCGAGGATCACGGCGAACAGCAGGGCCGACCAGAATCCGTGTACTTTAAATCCATCCACAAAATAATCGGCGATCATGATGATGGCTGCATTGATCACGAGCAGGAACAAGCCGAAAGAAAGGATCGTGGCCGGTATGGTGAGAATAATCATGATCGGTTTTATCACCGAATTCAGAAACGCAAGCACAAGCGCAACAACCAGGCAGGTTTTAAAATCGGCCACGCTGATCATGCTTTCCGGCAATAAATAAGACGTTGCGAGGACAGCAAGTGTAGAAACAAGAATGCGGATAATGAATTTCATGGCGCAAAGTTAGAGAGACTCTTTTACAACTGTGCAAATAATCCCGAAATACGCATCAGCGATAAAACCCTTTTATAGTCAGATACTATTGGGATAATAACAGGCGAAGAACAGTTTTGTTGAAATCATTGTAACTGCCTGATCTTAATATTGATGGATGGTGTGAGTTCATATACTCATAAATTTCCCGGCGGCGTTTTTCAGACTTTGGCACGGCAGTTGAAATATCCCTGTCAGCGCAAAACAAAAAGAAAGGAAAAGTCGCTATGAAAAATGTACTACTCATATTCGCCTGCTTGTCAGGAGCTCAACTGGCAGAAGCAAATGGTTATGCCTCGCAGATACATTTGCATCTTTATGATAATGCTCCGATTGCAGTAACCTTCGATAACCAGCGTTACAATACGCCTTCGAATAATTACCAGCTCACGAATATCACGCCGGGCAATCACTACCTGCAGGTATCGCGGATGGTGCAGTACGGCCAGGGCTGGGGTTCATATACCATGCCGGTGACCGTTTACCAGGGATGGGTTACCGTTCCGGCCGCGTCGAATATCACAGCGATGATTAACGGCATGAATCAATATAGCGTGCTGAGCGTTACGCCGCTTTACTCCGGCCCGTCCTATGGCAATCCGAATGATCCCTGGGGTTCGTATGATCCTTACGGCGGAGGTAACGGCGGCGGATGCGGAAACGGGAACAACGGGTACGGTAACGGCGGTTACGGCAACAACGGCTACGGCGGTTACGGGTACTATGGAATCCCTTCGGCTGATTTTGAAGCGCTGAAGAACAGCATCCGCAACAAGTCATTCGACGATACGCGCCTTACCGTGGCCAAACAAGGTATCCGCAACGGCATCACCGCTTCGCAGGTAACGGAACTGGTCAACCTGATGACTTTCGAGTCGACCAAACTGGCTCTTGCAAAACATGCGTACAGCTTTACTGCTGACAAACATAACTATCACCTGGTGAGCAACGCTTTCTCTTTCGAAAGCAGCACAACAGAACTTGCACAGTACGTCAGCACGCATTAACGATTTGGGTTAGACGACCGATTACCATACATCACCGCTCGGTGTATGGCTCCAGAACCGGGTTTGTAGCGTTTCCCGGAGGAGAACAGTCCGCCAGGGCCGAAAGGTCCGGCGGACTTTGTTTTTATAAAGACCAATGAAAAAATCAAATGCCAAATATCAAACGCCAAATGTAAAATGTCAAAGTGAGAGACTTTGGCCTTTTACATTTGGCGTTTTGCATTTGAAATTTCGTACCGGGAAAAATCACGAACTCTTTTTTACAACCGCTATCGCTTCCGCGCAGCGCTGCCCGTCGATAGCGGCCGAAACGATTCCGCCGGCGTATCCTGCGCCTTCCGCGCTTGGGTAGAGGTTTTCAATTTGCACGTGGTGCAGTTTCTCCGGGTCGCGCGGGATGCGGATCGGGGAGGAACTGCGCGATTCGGTGGCTACGATCAAGGCTTCGTTGGTGATATATCCGCGCATTTTTTTTCCGAACGCTTTCAGTCCTTCCTGGAGGCGGCGCGCGATGAAAGGCGGAAGCAGTTCGTGCAGCGCGGCGGATTTTACCCCGGGCTGGTACGAACAATCCGGCAGCGAAACGGAAAGTTTTCCTTTTACAAAATCGTCGAGCGCCTGCGCGGGTGCGGTTTGTGTGCGGCCGCCGGCTTCCCAGGCGATGCGTTCCATTTCTTTCTGGAACTGCATGCCGCTGAACACGCCGTAAGGCTGGTACCTGCGCATTTTCGTGGGATCGATGGCGACCACGATCCCGGAATTGGCGTAAGGATTATTTCTTTTCGAAGGCGACCAGCCGTTGGTCACCACTTCTTCCGGGCCGGTGGCACAGGGCGCGATGATTCCGCCCGGGCACATGCAAAAAGAATATACGCCGGTGCCTTCTATTTGCTGCACCAAACTATATGATGCTGCGGGAAGATATTCGCGCTGCTCCGCCGCTTCCTTTCGCGAACAATGGTACTGCATGCTGTCGATGAGTTCCTGCGGATGCTCCACGCGCACGCCGAGCGCAAACGGTTTCGCTTCGATCAGGATCTTGTGCCGGTCCAGCATTTCGAAAATATCGCGGGCGGAATGTCCCGTGGCCAGCAGGACCTGTTTCGCTTCAAAGTTTACGGTTTCGCCTTTCTGCAAAGCGATTACCGATTTTATGCGGCCGTCTTTGATTTCAAAATCGGTGACGCGCGTTTCGAAATGCACTTCGCCGCCGGCTTTGAGGATGCTTTCGCGGATGGTGGTAATGATTTTCGGCAGTTTGTTCGTGCCGATATGCGGGTGCGATTCGGTCAGGATGTTTTCATCCGCCCCGTGCGCCACAAAGGTTTCGAGTATGCGCCGCACGTCGCCGCGCTTGGTCGATCGCGTATAGAGTTTGCCGTCCGAGTATGTACCGGCGCCGCCTTCACCGAAACAATAATTGGAATCGGGATGGACGATATGCTCTTTGTTGAGTGCGGCGAGGTCGCGGCGGCGGCTCTGTACGTCTTTCCCGCGTTCAAGGATCACCGGTTTGAAACCGAGTTCGATTAAACGGAGTGCAGCAAATAATCCTGCCGGACCGGAACCGATGATGATCACTTCTTCTGCGCGACTGACGTCAGGATAATCGAAACGAAATGCATGCTCCGGTAAAGGTTCGTCGACGTAGGCTTCCAGTTGCACAACGACTTTGATCGGTCGCTTGCGCGCGTCAATGGAACGTTTGAGCAGTTTGATGCCTGCGATACGCGGGGAATCGACGGCGAGATATTGTGCGATGTATTCGCGCAGCGCGGCTTCGTCATAAGCCAGTTGCGGACTCAGGTTGAGCTGGAGCGGGTGTATCACGGCTCAGCCTTCGAAGGTGAGTGAAATGAGAAAGACTTTGGAGCGCAGGTTGTCCAGCGCGCGCGAGTAAACCGTTTCATCGCGGATGAGCAGGTTGCGCGTACCCAGCATGGCTTTGAATTCGATGCCGAACTTGAAATAGGGAAGTATGAAATCGACGCCGGCGCCGGCATGTACGCCGAAATCATGCTTGCGGATTTTGACGACTTCCTGGCCGGGAATATTATTCTGCACGTCTTTCTGCGAAGCCAGGTCGAGCGTATAATGTCCGCCGCCGATCATGTGTGCGGCAAAATTCCCGAGCCGTTTGGACCGCAGTTTCAGGCTGAGCGGAAAATCAAGAAAGGTGGATTCGATTTTTTTCTGGATGGTAAACGTGTCCGTGGTGCCTTCGAAATGATATTCGAGGTTGCGCTGTCCGAAAGCGAGATCGGGAACAAAACGCAGCGTGAGGTATTCCGCGAGCCGCAGTTCCGAAACGATGCCGAGGTTGAAACCCGTTTCGGGCGCGGAAAGAATGGTCTTCAGGCTGTCGGAAACCTGCTTGAGCGTATCGACCGGGGTAACGACGAAATTGGTTTTGTTGATGCCGAGGAAAAAACCGAAATGCAGTTTTTCACTGTAATAATCCGGGCGATTTTGCGGCCTGACCTTGCCCTGCGCATACGCGGAAGTAAACGCAGCGAGGAAAGCAAGCAGGATAAAAATTCGTTTAAGCGGCATCTCGTCTTTAATGTAACGGCAGCAAAGATAATTTATTGCTTCCAGTTTGCACGGCAGAAGTCGATTTACACGCCGGTTTAAGCAAATCAATCTGCGTAATCTGCAGCCGGTTTTTCAGAGGAGGAAGTACGAAATTATCCCTCGAAAGTAAACGAAATCATAAAGAACCTCGAACGCAGGCTTTCAACCGAGTCCGAGTAAATCGTATGATCTCTTACCAACAGGTTCCGTATGCCCAGTCCCGCGCGGAAATCGATTCCGAATTTGAAGTACGGCAGGAAAAAATCAATCCCGGTTCCTGTTTGAATCCCGAAATCGTGTTTCTTCAGTTTCACAATCGCTTTTCCCGATGCCGCGTTGCTCACGTCTTTCTGCGAAGCGAGATCATAACTGTAAAAACCGCCTGCCTGCATATACGCTGCAAAATTCCCGAGCCGTTTCGAACGCAGGCGGAAGTTGACGGGAAATTCCAGCAGGTTCGATTCTACTGGCTGGATGATATTGAACGTATCGGTCGGCGTTTCAAAATGATATTCCAGCGAACGCTGCGCAAGCACCAGCGCCGGTTCGAAGCGAAATAAAAGATACCGCTGCGGTCGCCATTCGCCCACGAATTTGATGTGAAATCCCAACTGGAAACCGGTGTTGATCGTTTTTAAACTGTCGAACCGCGCAAAATCCGCCGCAGGCCGCAGTACAAAATCGAGCCGGCTGCCACCGAGGATTGTACCCACGTGGCCATGCTCGCTGTAATACCAGGGAAGATTTTCCGCTACGCGGTTCTTTTGCGCAGAGAGTTGTACGGAAAGAAAAAGAAACAGCAATAAAACGCCAGTGTTCGGCCGCATAAAAAAGCACGGATGGTGAGGCGTAGTATTGTATTCCGGATGTTAGACGGAGGAAAACCCTGCGGGTTGCCTGTTTATGTTTCATGTTTAAAGTTTCAGGTTTAAAGTTTTTGAGTGATCCAACTTTAAACATGAAACTTTAAACGTGAAACTTTATTTTTTCCCGGTATAAATGGAGGCAATTCCGAACGAAAGCGGGCGGCAGTTCACATCGGTATACCCGGTCTTTTTCATGATTGTAAGAAAATCATCGCCGTCGGGAAATGCATTCACCGATTCGTTGAGGTAGGAATAGGCGCGTGCATCTTTGGAAAATACGCGTCCCACGAAAGGACAAACACGCTTGAAATAAAAATTGTAAAGCTGCTTGACCGGGAATTTGCGCGGGCGGGAGAATTCGAGTACTACCAGCATACCGCCGGGACGAAGCACGCGCAGCATGTTCTGCAATCCTTTTTCCAGGTTTTCGAAATTGCGCACGCCGAAACCGACGGTAATCGCATCGAAACTGTTATCGGGGAAAGGCAGGTTTTCGGAATCGCCGGTGAGCAGTTCGATTTTACCGGTGAGATTTTCCTTCACTAATTTTTCCCGGCCGAATTTCAGCATGCCTTCGGAAATATCGACTCCGGTAACTTTATCGGGATCCAGTTTCAGCGCAGCGATCGCAAAATCGCCGGTTCCGGTGGCTACATCGAGTATTTGTTTCGGCTGGAGCGGTTTGAGAAAACGGATCGATTTTTTCCGCCAGCCTTTGTGGATGCCCAGGGAAAGCAGCTGGTTCAGGAAATCGTACCGGTAAGCGATGTTGTCGAACATCTCCGCTACCTGTTCCTTTTTGGTCGCCTCGTTATTGTAAGGAGTTACTGTTTCCGGCATCAGGACAAAGGTACGCATGATTTATGCTTTTGATATAAGAACAAATGCTCTTCGTGTTTGTTCGGATCACTTCATGGAATGCAGTGCCATTCGGTTGCCTTCGCTGTCGGTAAACAAAGCCATGTGACCGTTTTCCGGTGAAATGAGTTTTTTGACCTGGATGATTTTTCCGCCTGCTTTTTCCACGCGATCGAGCACAACCTGCAGATCGGGTTCGGCATCCATATAAACCGTTACACCTCCTGCGCCGGGATTGTACCAGCCGGGACTCCAGCAAATGGCCGCGCCGCCTTCCTCGTGCGGAAAAATCGCCATTTTGAGATTTCCGAAATCGTTTATAGCCAGTTGAATGTCGAAAATGGTTTCGTAGAATTTTACTGCGCGCTCAAAATCGGCGGCCGGTATTTCAAACCAGTTGGTCCAGCTCTTTTTCATGGTTATTTCGGTTTATGGAGTTTGAAATTCTGCGACATGATTTTACTCGGCTGCTCCACGAAGAACCAGAAAACATACGCAGCAATAAGCGAAATGAGCACAGCCAGCAGGAAGGCCCCGTATTTATCAAGCGTCGAAAAAGTGGAACTGCTCCGGAAAAGCAGAAACATCATGCCCGTACTTCCGTGCAGCAGGTAAAGCGAATAGGAAATATTCCCCAGCCAGTTGCCGGCTTTCGTATCCGAACGCAGCAGCCAGATCGCAAAAAAAGTGAGCATGGTAATTACGCAGATCACCAGGCTCTGATCGTAGAACAAAAGACAGAGCGAGGCGAAAAACCAGCCCAGCATTTCCGCCGGTTTGAAATATCCCGCGCGGTACAAAAACAAAACGATGCCCGGGATGAATATGCCCGCATGTTCCGGTAAGGTGGATTTGTACTGCGGAAGAAAATGCCCGGCGAGGAAAACGGCAAGGACAAGGTGACGCATGATCCGGTTATTCCCGGTGATCAGCGGAAAAATCAATGCCATCAGGATATAATACTGGAACTCGATGGCCAGCGTCCAGAAAACCGGGTTGTACCATTCGTATTCCGAGAAAGGAATGAGGTACCCGATGTGCAGCGCAAATTGTTCCGGGTGGAATTCGAACGGGTTTCCCCAGCGTCTCGAAAGGTAATAGCCGATCAGCAGGATGACGATGATCGTGGCGATGTAAGGCGGTTCGATCCGTATGCTGCGTTTGACCAGGAAACGGCCGAATGCACGATAGACGTATTGTCCCTTGTGCATGGAAAAAGGAATCACAAAACCGGAGATCACGAAAAACGCCGTCACGCCCTGGCTGCCGTATTCCCCGATGCGGTAAATCCAATCCTCTTTGCTGAAAAGCGATCCGTCGAAACACTGGAAATGGCTGAAATGATAAACGCACACCATCAGCGCAGCAATGCCGCGAAGCAGGTTGACATGCGGAAAATAATCGTTCTGTTTCAGCATCGGGTTAACGACGGTGAAGATCGTAAAAAAGAAAAGAGCCGGATTATTTTACCCGGCTCTTTTACTGGTGAAAAAAATATTATTCCGCGATGAGCAGTTTTACGGTGCTGCTGATACCTTCGCCCTGCAATGTACAGATGTAAGCGCCGGCTGTGAGACCAAGTGTTTGACTGTTGAATGTCATACGCTGTGCACCGGTCCGCTGTTCGCTGCTGAACAGGTCGGCTACTTTGCGGCCGGTGATGTCGAAAAGCTGGCCGGTTACTTTTGCATTGCGCGAGATGGAATATGTTAATTCGAATTCGCCGGAAGCGGGATTCGGACTTACTTTCAGTTCGTTGAAGACAAGGTTGTTGTCTTCTGTATACAGGCCTTGCGGACAAATCCGGTGAATCTGGCCTGTGGTGGTATATCCGCCTTTCATGGCATATACGCAACCGTCGCTGCCTTGTTTGAGTGTGGTCAGGCCTCCCGGGGTAACAACATCCATCCAGGTAACCCGGCTGATGAACTGATCATATACCGGGGAATTGCCCAGGGTAATATCATAAATCCGGCCATAATCATTGTCTGCAACAAGCACATGGTTGTCAAATTCGGGCATCACCTGGCTGCTGTAGTACAGGATACCGGTGAGTGCAGGCAACGGCGAACCCCAGTCTTCAATCGGGAGCACGTCATTTGGTTCGCCGCAAGGAGTGGTTGTAGAACCGTTCACATAATTGCCTTCGCAATTCGCCCAGCCGTAAAAACTTCCTTTGTGCACCATGTTCATTTCATCCCAGGTATTGAGACCGTTCTCGGAAGAATAAAGGGAATCGCTCACCGTGCTGAACGTAAAATCAAACGGGTTGCGGTGTCCGTAACTCCAGATCCAGTCGCAGTTGGTGGCCAGCGGGTTGCCGTCATCGTAAAAAGGATTGTCGGTCGGAACAACGTTCAGGCCGCTTTTGCCGATGCGCAGGTGTTTTCCGTAAGGGTTTGTCAGCTTATTGGCGTAGTTCAGTGTCGGGTTCGACTGCTGGTACGCGAGGTCGCCGATAGTGAAGTAAATATTATTCGGATCGGAAGGACGGAAGTGGAGATTTCCGCCGACGTGATTTCCCGCGATGCTGTTCGATACGTCGAGATCGAAAATATTCATCGGTGCGGTTCCCACGTTGTTCACTTCCGTGAAACGGGTAATACGTATCCGTTCATCTCCGGTTCCGTTCTGGCTGTCGGAATTGTAGTTATAATAAACGTAAACGTAATGGTTGTTCGTGAAGTCGGGATCCAGGCAAATGCCAAGCAGGCCGCGTTCAAAATCGGCGTTTACCGAATCGGTCAGATCGTAAAAAACACCGATATACGTACCGCTGGCATTATACACTTTAATCTGCGCATCGATAGTAGGCAGGAAGTTTCCGCCTTTCTGCGTGCAGAAGAAGCGTCCGTCAGGCGCAATATCAAATGCAACCGGGTAATCCATGGTAGCCGACAGGTAGGCCGTGTTAGTATAGGTCTGTGCCTTCAGTCCGGGGACAAATCCGATAGCTGCGAGAAAAAGTACGGGTAGAAGTTTTTTCATAGTTTTTTCTTTAAGAAGTCTCAAATATAGGAAAATGGGCTTATTCAGCACAGGACAGATTAACCGGAAATAAGGATCCTGTTATTTGGTATGCACCAGTTTTATTGTTTGATGCGCTTCTCCTGCTTCGAGCGTGCAGAAATAAATTCCTGCGTCAAGAGTTACTTGATCCCAGTCAATCGCTTGGGTATGATTACCGGCCGCTTTCTGCCCTTCGGAAAAATGCAGGACCAGTTTCCCGCGAAGATCACGGACACTGATCGATACGGATGCCGGTTCTTTCAGCGCATACCGGATCGTTTGCAGACCGCCGGCCGGGTTGGGCGAAACGAAAAGCGGCGCGGAAAGAACATGTTCCCCACCGGTCGAAACACCGTCAGGACAGATGCGGAAAAAATTTCCTGCCGGGAAGAAATTGACGGCAAGCCCGTAGAGACAACCTTCGGGGCCCTGCTTCATTCCCGTGATGCCCGAAGAAGCCGCATTGCTGATCCAGGTCGTTCTCAAAAGCGCCGTATCGAATGCCGGGCCGTTTCCAAGCGTAACATCATAAATGTTGTGCGTATTGAAATCGCCCACAAGCAGGTGATTATCCAGTCCCGGTAAAACGGAGCCGGTATAATATACGATGCCCGTAAGTCCCACCGTAGGATTCCATCCTGCGATCGGATCGGTGAAGCCGGGCGTGTTGCAGGGCTGCGTGGTGGATGCGGTTACATAGGCGCCTTCGCAGGCGGGCCAGCCGTAATTCGCGCCTTTGTGTCCCACGTCCACTTCGTCCCAGGCCAGCGCGCCGTTTTCCGAAATGTAAAGCGAGTCGTTCGGACCGAAACAGAAATCATACGGGTTGCGGTGACCGTAACTCCAGATGCAATCGTTATTCCCGGTAAGCGGGTTCCCGTCGTCGTAAAAAGGATTGTCCGTGGGAATTCCGCCCGACGTGGTGATGCGCAGCACCTTGCCGTACGGATTGTTCAGCAACTGCGCATTCGACCCGATGGTCCGTTCGCCGATCACGAAATAAATATTGTTCGGCTCCGAAGGGCGGAAATGCAGGTTCCCGGCTACGTGCGCAAAAAGCGAATCGGGCGCGTTGTGATCAAAAATAATCGCAGGACTGGTACCGCTGTTGTTCACGTCGGTCAACCGGAGAATACGGATGCGCTGATCGGTATTCCACACATGCGTATAATAAACGTACACGTAATGATTCGTCGCGAAAGCCGGATCCAGCACAAGTCCGAGCAGGCCGCATTCGCCGGTGGTATGCGCCGAATCGGAAAGATCATAGAAAACACCGAGATCCTGGAAGGAAGCATCGTATAAACGTATGCGCGATTCAGCGTACGGGTTCGATGGATTGCCTTTTTCTGTGAGGAAAATCCGCCCGTCCGGTGCAAAATCAAACGCGATCGGTAAAGAAAGACTGTCGATCAGCGTCTGCGTACTGAAATTTTGCGCGGACGAAAAAAGAGGAACAAGGGACAGTGCCAGTATAAAAGAACGTAGGATTTTTTTCATGAGTTTGTAAAACAGGTTTCTGTAAAACGGTCGCTGCTAGTCGACGACTCATTCGTCGACTAGCGAAGTCTTGTTTCCAAATAGTTTTTATTTAATGTAAGATACGCCAAAACGTCTTTCTTCTACTTTTGTTGCGTGAGCGATGCACCGCATACTGTTTATTTGTCCCTGGGTTCGAATCTTGGCGATCGCGAAGCGCTTTTGGATCATGCGCTGGATTTGCTCCGCGGGAATGCCGGTACGATCGCGGCGGTTTCCGGAACATACGAAACCGAGCCCTGGCCCCCGGGCGCCGACCAGCCCATGTTCCTGAACCTTGCGGCGGAACTGGTAACGCAATTTTCCCCGGAGGAACTGATGACCCGCATTCTGCAGGTTGAACAGGTGCTGGGCCGCGTCCGCGAAAAAAAATGGGCGCCGCGTACGATTGATATCGATATCCTGTTTTTTGACGACCGCGTGATCCATTCAGATACTTTGCACATACCGCATCCGCATATCGCTGAAAGAGCCTTTGTGCTGGAGCCGCTTTATGAAATCGCGCCGGACTTTACGCACCCGGAAGCCGGCGAAACCGTTTCGGAAATGCTGCGCAAGTACCGGGAACAACCGAACCGAACATCCTGAAAGTCCGTCCATGAAAAATCCCGTATGGTATGATTTTATCGCGGTCGAAGGCAATATCGGCGCCGGGAAAACCACGCTGGCCCGCAGGTTGTCGGAATCGGCTGGCGCTGAGCTGGTTACCGAGCGTTTCGAGGACAATCCCTTCCTGCCGAAATTTTACGAAGATCCCGCCACCTATGCTTTCCCGCTCGAACTTTCCTTTCTCGAAGACCGGTACAGGCAGCTCAGCGAGGAAATTGCGGCGGATAAAAAAATCGTGGCCGATTATTATTACGCCAAATCACTGGTTTTTGCACGGATCAATCTCGCAGGGGAAGAACTGGTTTTATTCGAACGTTTTTTCGGGCACCTGGAAAAACGGATGCGCATGCCCGGGCTGGTGATCTACCTGCACCGCGATACGGCGGCCCTCCGGCAAAATATTCAGAATCGCGGCCGCAGCTACGAACAGGGCATTGAAGACGGGTACCTGCAGAAAATCGGGGAAGGATACCGGCAGCATTTTCATGGAAAAATGCCTTTCCCGGTGCTGTTAATCGACACATCCACGCACGACGCCGATTCGCTTTTTGAACTGGCTTCAGAAACAGTCCGGAAACGTTTTCCAAACGGCTTAACGGAAATTTCATAAACAGAAGGCTTTTCAAGGAAACGCAGTTTGTGCAAAATCTTTTCGCCGGACTGCTCGAAGTTTGGAAATTTCTTTATTTTTGCGCGGGCGTGAATAACGCTCCACCTTAAAGGAACAATCAGAACAACCAAACCAAACATGAAAAACAAGCACGTTTTCACACTCGGTCTTGCTGCATTAGCCGTAGTAAGCTTCACCGCCTGTACAGGGCTGAAAAAAATGGCGAAGAAAGCCGACCTGGTGACTTACTCTGTTACGCCGAATCCGCTGGAAATGCATGGCGACAGTGTAGCGGTTACTGTCAAAGTAACGTATCCTCCCAAGTATTTCGGAAAGAAAGTCGTACTTACCGTTACTCCTACAATCGGCGGTAAGAACTTCAAGCCTGCTACCCTCATCGGCGAGAAAGCCGAAGGAACAGGTACTAAAATCGCTTACAAAACCGGTGGCAGCTTCACCTATACGGACAAGCAGCCGTATTCGCCGGAAATGAAAAACACCGACTTCAAAGTAAAAGCAACCGGTGTTGTGAAGTCGAAATCAAAAGAAATGCCTGAAAAGAAAATCGGTGACGGTACTATCGTTACACCGCTTCTCGTTCAGCCCGACGATAAGAGCATCATCGGGAAAGACCAGTTCCAGAAGATCATCCCGCGTACCGGCGAAGCGCAGATATTCTTCGTGATCAACCAGTCTACGGTTCGTCCGACTGAAATGAACGCGCAGCCGATGAAAGACCTCAAAACCTGGGTCGACAAAGGCATGAAGCACCGCTGGGGCTATGATTTCAAAGGATGCGACGTTTCGGCTTACGCTTCACCGGACGGTGAAATGACGCTGAACGCCAACCTGGCCAACGATCGTGCGAAAAAATCGAGCGAAGCCTTTATGGCGATGTTCAAAGACAAGAAACTTGCGCTTACACCTGCACAGGCTGAAGCGTTTTACAGCAAAGTAACTACTGCCGAAGACTGGGATGGTTTCAAGAAAGCCATGGAAGCTTCGAGCATCAAAGACAAGGACCTCGTACTGCGTGTTCTTTCCCAGTATCCTGACGGCGAAGCCCGCGAGCGTGAAATCAAGAACATGTCGAAGACGTACACGGAAATCGCCAACGACATTCTTCCGAAACTCCGCCGCTCGGTAATGACCATGAAGGCCGACGAGCATGCACGCCCGGATGACAACATCCTGATGCTTGCCAAGAGCAGCCCCGACAGCCTTACGGTGGAAGAAATCCTGTATGCTGGTACATTGACCAAAGATGTAAACGAGAAGCTGGCTTTCTACAAAGCCGCTGAACGCAAATACCCGAACGACTGGCGCACCTCGAACAACGTAGGCTGCATTTACCTCCAGCAGAACAAACTGCAGGACGCAAAAGCCCAGTTCGAAAAAGCCATGAAAGCTGATCCGAGCCAGAAGATCGTCATGAACAACATGGGCATCTGCTACCGCTGGATGGGCGACCGCAAACAGGCTATGGAAATGTACAAGAAAGCTGCTGGCGCTGGTCCGGAAGTAGTTTACAACATGGGTATCGTTCAGATCCAGGACGGCGCTTATGCTGATGCTGTTACCAACTTCGGCGGAACAAAAGACTTCAACGCAGCTCTTGCCCAGGTACTCAACGGCAGCCCCGACGGAGGCAGCAGTGCACTTGACGGCGGAAGCGACAAAGAAGACGCTATTTCTTACTACCTCCGTGCCGTGATCAGCGCCCGCAAAGGCGACGCCGGCGGAGTGGTAAGCAACCTGACTACAGCTATCCAGAAAGATGCTTCCCTGAAAGAGAAAGCAAAAGAAGACATGGAATTCCTGAAATGGCGTGAAAACGCCGAGTTCAAGGCTGTTGTCAACTGATTTGATCTGATTGTTTCTGAAAAGCCCTCCAGCGATGCTGGGGGGCTTTTTTTATGGGTAAACAGGTCGCTGTTGATAATCAGTCAGTGGAAAACCGATAAATACCCCCGTTTCGCCGGCAAAATTTGATTTCCCTAAGCTGATTTTTCTATTTTTGACACCGACCTGAATTTAATTCCCGTATCCGAAAATGAAAACCAATCCGTTCAAACTGCTTTTGCCTTTCCTGGCTGTAAGTATGGTGTTTACGCTCAACAGCTTTCGCCCGGGAGATAAAGAAGAAAAGAGTATCGGCTCGGTAGCCGAAGCGGAAGATTCGCTCGTCGGCAAATCCAAAAACTACCTGCAGCTGCAGGGCCAGGTCCGTCTTTCGAAAGGCGATGTCAAGGCCGGAAATCCTGTGCTCGACAGTGCAGAAGTCAGCGTGCGGAATGAAAAAGGAGCTTTGGTTCTTTACGGAATTACCGATCATAAAGGCCGCCTGGCTTTCCGCCTGCCGCTCAACCGGCAATTCATGATCCATTTCACCAGGAAAGGGTTTGTAGAAAAGAAAATCCTCATCGATACCAAAGTTCCCGCCGGAACGCAGAAAGCATTCGACTATACTTTTGACGTGGACATTTTCCCGAAAGTGAAAAACCTCGATGTCGCCGTGTTGAACAACCCGATCGCCAAAGTGAATTACCGGGCATATACTAAAGAGTTTACTTACGATGCGACGTACACGAACAAGATCAATTCGGAACTGAACAAAATGTACCGCGAGTATTACGCGATTGAAAAAACGGAAGCCGACTCGCTGAACCGCTCACGCGCGAAGAGCCGCAGCGGGGTTCCAGCCAGTGCTCCCAGGAAAAACTAAGCCTTTCCACCAGCCGGCGTTTGTTTCAGGTTCAAAGTTTGGTGTTCAAAGTCTTCCGTGATCCAACTTGAAACGTTAAACATGAAATTTTTTCGTAAACAAATCCCATAACACAATCCCCGCCGAAACGGAAATATTAAACGAGTGCTTCGTTCCGAATTGCGGAATCTCGATGCAGCCGTCGCACAGGTCGATTACGTTTTGCTGGACGCCTTCCACTTCGTTTCCGAAAATCAGCGCCAGTTTTTCCTCTTTTCCCGGTGCGAATTTTTCCAGTGAAATACTTTTTTCCGCCTGCTCGAGCGCGTAAATTTTGTACCCGTCCTGCCGTAATTTTTCAATCGCTGTAACCGTATCGGTAAAATGTTCCCAGGTCACGGTTTCCGTGGCGCCCAGCGCGGTCTTTTGGATCTCGCGGTGGGGTGGGGTGGCGGTGAGTCCGCAGAGATAAAGCGCTTCCACCAGGAAAGCATCCGCCGTGCGGAAAACGGAACCCACGTTGTGCATGCTGCGCACGTTGTCGAGCACAAGCACCACCGGCATTTTCCGGGCGGCCCGGAATTCTTCCCGGGATTTGCGGTCGAGTTCTTCGTTGGCGAGTTTACGCATGATTCAAAGATAGCATTCAGAAAAAAACAATTTTCTCCAAAGGACTCCTTTCCGTAGGAATCCTGCGGATCGGACAAAATCAAATTCCGATAACTAAAATATACCGACGTCACCCTGAGCGCAGTCGAAGGGCATGTACCTGTGACTTTTATACACAGCGTTTCAGTACCCGCCCTTCGACTGCCATCCAGGGTATTTTTCAATCATCCATCTGCTCTTTCACCGATTGTTCATGGATGAGCGTGTAAATTTCTTTCACGAAATCCGGCTTCAGTCCGAGCGCGTCGGCCAGCTGCAGTTGCTGCCCGAGCACTTCTTCCCAGCGCGAAGGCTGCACGATGGCCAGGTTCCGCTGCTGTTTGTGATTCCCGATGGCTTTCGAAATTTTCATGCGCTCGAAAAGCAAACGCAGCAGTTGCTCGTCCGTGCGGTTTATTTTCCCGCGCAGGTTTTGCAGCAAATCGTCGGCAGGTGATGTTTTGGAACGCAGGCGCAGTTGACTGACCAGCATCTGCAATTCCGCGGGCGTAAGTTGTTGCGCGGCGTCGCTCAAAGCCTGCTGCGGAACGATATGCGTTTCAATCATCAGTCCGTCCAGCCCCAGGTCCAGCGCATGTTTCGATACGTACGGAATCAGCGCAGTATTCCCGCAGATATGGCTTGGGTCGCAGATCACCGGAATTTCCGGGCAGCGCGTGCGCAGTTCCACGAGTTTTTCCCAGAGCGGCGCGTTTCGGAAGGGTTGCGTATCCGCTTGGTGAAAACCGCGGTGAATCGCACCAAGCTCTTTTATTCCAGCGCGGCTCAACCGTTCCAGCGCACCGATCCACAAAGCAAGATCGGCATGCACCGGGTTTTTGATCAGCACGGGAATATCGACTCCGCGCAGCGCATCGGCAATTTCCTGGACGGAAAACGGGTTGACCGTCGTCCGTGCGCCGATCCACAGCAAATCGATTTGATGTTCGAGGCAGGCTTCCACGTGCGCGGCGTTGGCTACTTCGGTGGCGGTGCGCAGGCCGGTCTTCAGTTTCACCGCGCGCAGCCATTCGAGCCCGGTGACGCCAACGCCTTCAAAACTTCCGGGTTGGGTGCGCGGTTTCCATATACCTGCGCGGAAAATCGCATCCGGGAAATGCGCGGCAATGGCTTGTGCCGTGCCGAGCGTCTGCGAACGGGTTTCGGCGCTGCACGGACCGGCAATGAGCAGCGGTTGTTTGCCTGCGCCGGTATTTTCAGCGGATAATATTTTCGTCGTATTCATGTTTTTGTCGTTTTCAAAATCTCTCCTGATTTGTATTTCCCGAGTACGCGCATTTGTGCGGAATGCCGGTAAAGTGCGGCCAGCGCATTTTCATAACAGCCGCTTTCTGACCAACTGAAGTCGATGAAAAAGCGGTACTGCGAAGCATCCCCGGCTACCGGCAGTGACTGGATCCGCTGGATGTTGACGCCTGTTGCCGCGAGTTCGGAGAGCAGGTCTGCGAGACTTCCTCCCCGGTGCGGAAGCAGGAAACAGGCGCTTGCTTTGTCGGCATCCGGCGCGGGATTTCTGCCTTTCGAAAGGATCCAGAAGCGCGTAAAATTTTCTGCGTGATCTTCGATACGCGTCGCGAGGATATCCAGCCCATACTGCGGAGCGGCTTCGGCGGTGGCAATGGCTGCTGTAAAAGCGAGTTTTTTCCCGGCAACGGTACGTGCGCAGGATGCCGTATCCGGTCCTTCCTGCAGCACGAGGTGCGGAAGCCCGGCGAGGTAGCGCGTGCACTGGCGCAGCGCAACGGGATGTGAAAGCACGAATTCGATTTCATGCAGGGAACTGCCGGGAAGCGCCAGCAGGCTGAGCCGGACCGGGATCTGCGTTTCACCGAAAATGTGCAGGCCGAGTTCATGCAGCAATCCATAATTGGGCAGGATCGCGCCCGCAATCGTATTCTCTATGGCCATCACGGCGTAATCCACCTGGTTACCGGCAAGCATCCCGCACGATTCGCGGAAACTTTTGCAGTAAACCAGTTCGATCCGTTTTCCGAAATACCGGTGTGCGGCGGTTTCGTGGAAAGATGCCGGGCTGCCTTGTATAGCGACCTTCATGCTGCGTAATGTCTGTGTGCTGATCATGATAGTTTGTTTTGGAAAACGGACATAAAAAAAGCGTCCCGGTATTTCCGGGACGCTTTCGGTGATTGTTATCGTTTATGCAACAGATCTCCTATATCGTGCCCCGCCGGGTGCCGATGAAATAGAAGAAAAAATAGTTGCGTTTGTTCTGCATGGTTGTATGAATCGCTGCAAATCTAAAAACGAATGATGCATATTTCCAAATCCATGTTCGGGGTGTAAATGGTATTGCTGCGCTGAATCCCTTATCCGCAGGGCGATGCAGGGAATAAAAATTAATCGATACTTACCTGCCGGCGGATACTTTCTTCGAGCGAGATGAAGGTTTCCGTTCTTTCCACGCTCCGGATCGTTTGTATTTTTTCGTTCAGCACCTGGCGGAGATGCTCCGTGCTTTTGCAGATGATCTTGGCAAACATGCTGTATGAACCGGTCGTGTAATGCAGTTCTACCAGTTCCGGTATTTTTTTCATCCGCGCAACGGCATCGTGATATTCCGAGCCTTTATCGAGATAAATGCCAATGAATGCTGTGATGTCATAACCCAGTTTCGCAGGATTTACGGAAAGATGCGAGCCGGTTACAACGCCCATCTCCCGGAGTTTTTTCATGCGGACGTGAATCGTTCCGCCCGAAACGACAAGTTCTTTGGCGATATCGGTGTACGGTATGGTTGCATCCCGGACGAGGATGCGGAGTATCTGCCGGTCGAGTTTATCAAGTTGGTAATCCGGGGCTGTTTTTGGCGTCCTTGTTTTCACTATTGATAGTATTATGGTTTATATTTTGCCAAATTTATAATAATAATTCATAATCATTAAAATATTTGCAAATTACTTTATCCCTGCCATAGCTTTGCAGCCAAATCACCGGAAAAATGGAAACAATTATCAGCAGTCCGAAAGAGTCCTCGGGACAAAAAAAAGAAACAGGCGCTGTCCAAAAAGCATTATCACATGCAGGCCGGAAGGAACTGGCGGACATTCTTCGCGTGCAGCAATGTATCATCCGCGCCACGCACGAATTTATGTTCCGGAAAAACCTGGTGCAGGTGATGCCGCTCCTGCTTTCACCGATTACCGATCCGCTCAACCACGGCGTGATCGATGCGGCTGTCGCGTATGCGGGTCAGCGCTGGAGCCTTACCAAATCGATGATCTTTCATAAACAGCTTGCGCTTACAAACCCTATGCTGGAAGCGATTTATATCGTTTCCCCGAACGTGCGGCTCGAACTTGACGACCGCCGCGAAACAGGCCGGCACCTGTTCGAATTCACGCAGGTAGATTTCGAATTCCGCGATAAGGACATGGATTTCGTGATGGAATTTATGGAAGAACTCGTGCGTTTTATTTTCGTCCGCCTGAATGTGGAGATGAGCGAAGAACTGCAAAAGCTTCGCGGGTCGGTTTTACCGGTTCCCGGGAAATTCCGGCGCTACCGGACGGAAACGCTGGAAGAATTGTACGGCGATCAGTACGAGATGAAAAAGTCAAAAGAAAGTATCGAGCCTTTCTGGCTGATCAACCATGCCCGCGAGTTTTATGACCGGGAAGAACCGCTTGTTCCCGGAACATACCGCAACTACGATATCATCTGGCCTGACGGTTTCGGCGAAGGTTTATCCGGTGCGGAACGCGAATACGATTATGAACAGATACTGAAAAGGATGAAAGAAACCGGTACCGACGAAAAAGTTTTTGCACATTATCTCGAAGTGGTGAAAGCCGGTTTGCTGCCGCGCTCTGCCGGTGCGGGATTCGGCGTGGAGCGGATGACGCGTTATGTTTGCGGGCTGAAAGATGTGGATGATGCAACCGTGTTCAGCCGAAAACCGTGGACTGCGCCGGTGTTTTGAATACCGAATGTCGAATGAAATATATCCATAAAATAATTCGGCATTCGGAAATCGGCATTCGCAATTCATTTTGAAAGCTCCCTCGCGCGCTGCTCTGCTCGGAGAATACCTTCGGTTAATCCTTCGCCTACGCCTTTCGCGTTAAAAACCTGGAAAGCGGCTTCGGTCGTTCCGCCTTTGGACGAAACGGTACGGATCAGTTCATCGAGCGATTTGCTGCCGTTGTTCACGAGCTGGAATGCGCCCAGCATGGTTTGCTTGACCAGCGTGGATGCGGTTACATCGTCCATACCCATTTTTTTCCCGGCTTCGATCATCGACTTCACGATATAGAAAAAATAAGCCGGACCGCTTCCGCTGAGCGCGGTAACGGCGTCGAGCATATTTTCATCGTCGAGGAAAACGGTGCGCCCGGTGGTTGCCAGCAGGTTTTCCACTTTGCGTACGCGGTCGGCCGGAACTTCGGGATGCGCGCAGAAACCCGTCATGCCCATGCCCACTTCCACCGGGGAATTCGGCATGGCGCGCACGATATTGCGGTGCGAAAGATATTCCTCGATGGAACTCATCCGGATACCGGCCATGATCGAAAGCAGCGTCATGCCCGGGCGGAGCATGGGCTGCAGCTGCGGAGCAAGCGCGGGAAAATCCTGCGGCTTCACAGCGAGGATCATCAGGTCGCTTTCCGTAACCATCGGGTCGGTGGGAACAACAACTTCACCGATCTGCAGCAAACGCAATTCTTCTTTCCGCGATACGTTTTTTTCAACCAGCAACAGGTCTTCTTTCGTGACAATATTGTAACGCAGGAACGAACGTGCATAAACCAGCCCCATATTCCCGCAACCGACGATCGTTATTTTCATAAGGATGATGAATTAATCCGCGAAGATACTTTTTCCGTTTGGCAGTTTGAAACGTTTGCTATCCGAAGCTGGGAGCTTCGGATAGCAGGAATTGCTTCTGCCAATCGGAAACGGCTACAAAATTGTCAGCTTCCTGTTAACAACTTTGCATGTAAAAAGGAGGCTTTCCTCGTATTTTCGCGCTACGCATGGCCAAAGCCAAAACAGCATCGAAAACCGGCGAAGTGGAAACGCCGCTCATGAAACAGTATAACGCGATCAAGGCGAAACATCCTGACGCGCTTTTGCTGTTCCGGGTGGGTGATTTTTACGAAACATTCGGCCAGGATGCGATCAAAACGTCGCATATCCTCGGCATCGTGCTTACCCGCCGGGCCAACGGCGCTGCGGCGTATATCGAACTGGCGGGTTTTCCGCACCATTCGCTCGATTCGTACCTGCCCCGCCTGGTGCGGGCCGGGCAGCGGGTAGCCATCTGCGACCAGCTCGAAGATCCCAAAATGACGAAAACCATCGTCAAGCGCGGGGTAACGGAAATGGTCACGCCCGGCGTTTCATTCAACGATAAAGTCCTCGATCACAAATCGAATAATTTTCTCGCCGCAGTTCATTTCGAAGGAAAAGAAGCCGGCGTTTCATTTCTCGATATTTCCACCGGCGAATTTCTCGCAGCGCAGGGCAGCTTCGATTACGTGGATAAACTGCTGCAGAATTTCCGCCCAAGCGAAGTGCTTTACCAGCGGGCGCTCCGCAAGGATTTTACCGGCCAGTTCGGAGACAAATTCTACATTTTCGGTCTCGACGAATGGGTGTTTACCGAAGAATTCGCACAGGAGCGTTTGCTCAAACATTTCTCCACGCATTCGCTCAAAGGATTCGGCGTGGAGAGCATGAAACTCGGCATTATCGCTGCCGGCGCGGCTTTGCATTACCTGGCCGAAACGCAGCATGATAAAGTGCAGCACCTCGCTTCGCTGTCGCGGATCGAAGAAGACCGTTACGTTTGGTTGGATCGCTTCACGGTACGCAACCTCGAAATTTTCGGTTCGGGAAACGACAACGCGCGCACGCTGATCGACGTGATCGACCACACCGTTTCGCCGATGGGCGCGCGCCTGCTGAAACGCTGGCTGGCCCTGCCGCTCAAAGACATCAACGCGATCAATGAACGCCTCGATATCGTCGGCTTCCTGCTCGGCAAAGCGGAACAGCGCGAACAGATCAGCGGGCATATCGCCGATATCGGTGACCTCGAACGTTTGGTTTCCAAAGCGGCTGTCGGGCGAATCTCGCCCCGCGAAACCGCACAGCTCCGCCGCTCGCTCGAAGCGCTCATCCCGATCCGTGAACTCGCGCTGCAGTCGGATAACCCGCAACTGCAGGAACTTGCGCGGCAGATCGACCTTTGTGCGGAAGCGCGTGAACGGATCGTGCGCGAACTCATGCCCGAACCGCCCGCGCTGGTCAATAAAGGAAACGTAATCGCTGCGGGCGTGGATGCGGAACTGGATGAGCTGCGAAATCTCTCCACTTCGGGAAAAGATTATTTACTGAAAGTGCAGCAGCGCGAAACCGAACGTACCGGCATTACTTCGCTCAAAGTCGCGTTCAACAACGTGTTCGGGTATTACCTCGAAGTCACGAATGCGCACAAGGATAAAGTGCCGCCCGAATGGCTGCGCAAGCAAACCCTGGTGAATGCCGAGCGTTATATTACGCCGGAGCTTAAGGAATACGAAGAAAAAATTCTCGGCGCGGAAGAAAAAATTCTCGCCATCGAAACGCGTTTGTTCGCTGCGCTGGTCGCCGGGCTCGGCGAATTTGTCGTGGCCATCCAGAAGAACGCGAATATTATCGCGCGGCTGGATTGCCTTTGCGGGTATGCGCAGCTTGCGCAGAAGCATAATTACGTCCGCCCGCACGTGAACGATTCGCATATCCTGGATATCAAAGGCGGCCGCCACCCGGTGATCGAACAGCAGCTTCCCGCGGGAGAAAATTACGTGGCGAATGATTTGTACCTCGATCCTGCTTCGCAGCAGATCATCATGATCACCGGTCCGAACATGTCCGGTAAATCTGCACTGCTGCGGCAAACCGCGCTCATCGTGCTGCTGGCGCAGGCGGGTTGTTTTGTGCCGGCCACGCATGCGGATATCGGGATGGTGGACAAAATTTTTACGCGGGTCGGCGCTTCAGATAATATTTCCTCCGGCGAATCCACGTTTATGGTGGAGATGAACGAAACCGCGAGCATCCTGAACAATATGTCGGCGCGCAGCCTGATCCTGCTCGACGAGATCGGCCGCGGAACAAGCACGTACGACGGCATTTCGATCGCCTGGTCGATTGCGGAATATATCCACGAGCAGCCCGAAGCCAAAGCGCGCACACTGTTCGCCACGCATTACCACGAGCTGAACGAAATGACCAATCGCCTGAAACGCATACGCAATTTCAACGTGAGCGTGAAGGAAGTCGGTAACAAAGTGATTTTCCTGCGCAAGCTGGTGGCGGGCGGCAGCGAGCACAGTTTCGGTATCCACGTGGCCCGCATGGCCGGTATGCCGCGGCAGGTGGTGGAACGCGCCAAAGAAGTGCTCATCCAGCTCGAACGTTCGCACAGCGATACCGAGCTGATGAAATCGGACAAGCCTGCGAAGAAAAACGACGAGTATCAACTCAGCTTTTTCCAGCTCGACGATTTCGTACTCGGGCAGATCAAGGAAGAAATTCTCCAGACCGATATCAATACGCTCACGCCCGTGGAAGCGCTGATGAAACTGAACGAGATCAGGAAACTGATCGGGGGGAAGTAAGTTTTCCGTTTTTTCACCGCAAAGGCGCGAAGGCGCTAACGTTTTACTTCGCGTCTTCGTGTCTTCGCGGTAAAAAACTTCCACAGGCTTTTCCTGCTATTTGCTACCTTTGAGCGCTGAAAAATATTGTTTTCCAGGGCCGATAAACAATACAAAATATCAAACGCTAAATGCAAAATGCTAAAGTGTACTTCTTTGTCATTTTACATTTGAAATTTTGCATTTGAAATTAACAGGAACCAGTTTTTAGAAATACAAAACTATGGCTACGCAGAAGCCTTCCATTCCCAAAGGCACGCGCGATTTCTCCCCGCAGGAAATGGTGCGCCGGAATTATATTTTCGATACGATCCGTTCGGTGTATAAAAAGTACGGCTATCTGCCGATTGAAACGCCGGCGATGGAAAATACCGAAACGCTGATGGGGAAGTACGGGGAAGAAGGAGATCGGTTGATTTTCCGGATTCTGAATTCTGCCAATTATTTATCCGATTTCAAAAACGACGAAGAAATTATTGCGGCAAAAAATGCGGGCTTCGGTGCGTTCACCAATAAAATTTCCGAAAAAGCACTTCGCTACGATCTCACTGTTCCTTTTGCGCGTTACGTGGTGATGAATCAGAATGAAATTACGTTTCCTTTTAAACGCTACCAGATTCAGCCGGTATGGCGTGCGGACCGTCCGCAGAAAGGCCGCTACCGGGAGTTTTACCAGTGCGACGCGGATGTGATCGGAAGCAATTCGCTTTTGAACGAAGTGGAACTCGTGCAGATTATCGATGAGGTTTTCGCCGTGCTGAAAGTGTCCGTTGAAATAAAAATAAACAATAGAAAAATTCTTGCAGGAATTGCTGAATATGTGAACGAGAAAGATCGTTTCATGGATATTGTCATTGCAATTGATAAGTACGAAAAAATAGGAGACAAAATTTATTCTGAGCTGAAAGAGAAGGGCTTTTCAGATGAGGTTGTTTCTAAACTCCAGAAATTTATGAGCCTCGCTGTTGAGGTTCAAGAATTGTATAAAGAAGGTAAGGGTAAGTCTGCCTTGATTAAACTAATGGATGTGTTTGAATCTGTTCCAATTGGGAAAAAAGGCGTTGAGGAAATCTATCAGATTTTTAGCTATTTGAGTCAAATATATATTGATAAGGATCCCAAGGAAATACCCAACCTCATTTTGGACATGTCATTAGCCCGAGGACTTAATTATTACACAGGCGCAATTTTTGAAGTGAAGGCGTTGGCAGGGTCGCTAAAAAGCAGCATTTGCGGCGGCGGGCGTTACGATGACCTGACGGGTATTTTCGGTCTGCCGAATCTTTCCGGCGTGGGTATTTCGTTCGGCGCCGACCGGATTTACGATGTGCTGAACGAACTGAACCTTTACCCGGAAGAAGTTTCCGCATCCACCAAATTGCTTTTCGTGACATTCAGCGAAGCGGACCAGGAATACTGTTTGAGTATTTTGCAGCAGGTACGTAAAGCAGGCATCGCTGCGGAGCTTTACCCGGATGCGGTAAAAATGCAGAAACAAATGAAATACGCAGACGCGAAAGGAATTCCTTTTGTGGCGATTGTCGGGGAGAACGAGCGGAAAGAAAACGTGGTGATGCTGAAGAATATGAAAACAGGGGAGCAGGAGAAAGTTGCTATTACAGGTTTAATAGAGAAGATCGCGTAACTTTTTCACCGCAGAGGCGCTGAGGCGCAGAGGATTCGCAGAGAAATGAACCGGGAGTTACCGGAACGCAGAGCATTCGCAGAGATATGAATCAAGAAGACTACAACAAACTGACGTCATCGATTATTGATGCTTGTATTACAGTTCATTCACTGATGGGACCGGGCTTATTGGAGTCTGTTTACGAAATTTGCCTGATGAAAGAACTGGAGCTTCGCGGGATCAAAGCTCAGAATCAAGTCGTTATTCCTTTGGTTTATAAAGGATATGAACTGTCAAAAGAATTCAAAGTTGATATTCTGGTTGAGGACGTGATCATACTTGAACTCAAGTCGGCCGAAGCAATGATCCCGGTTTACGAAGCCCAGATTATTTCATACCTCAGGCTGACGGATAAAAAACTTGGCTTATTGATAAATTTCAATGTGCCGCTGATAAAACAGGGAATCAAAAGATTCGTAAACAATTTTTAACTCTGCGAATTCCCTGCACCTCAGCGGTAAAGACTTATACAAATGAACCATTACAGTAATAATTTTTAACTCTGCGAATTCTCTGCGCCTCAGCGACTCTGCGGTAAAGACTTCTACATATGGACTACATAATAAACCCGGCAACCAAACTCGATTTCCAGGTGATCGCATCGATACTGGAAGGGAAGAAAAAACTTGTTTTATCGGACGAAGCGAAGCGGCGCATCACGGCCTGCCGGGAATATCTCGATAAAAAAATCGCTTCGGGTGCGGGGCCGGTTTACGGGATCAATACGGGGTTCGGGGCTTTGTACAATGTCTCCATCCCGGAAAACGACCTCTCGCAGCTTCAGCAAAACCTCGTGATGTCGCATGCCTGCGGAACCGGCGAGGAAGTGCCGCACGATGTGGTCCGCCTGATGCTCCTGCTCAAAATCCAGGCGTTATCGTACGGAAATTCCGGCGTGCAACTGGTGACCGTCGAGCGGCTCGTCGATTTTTTCAATCACGACCTGCTGCCGGTTGTTTACAAACAAGGTTCACTCGGCGCATCCGGCGACCTGGCCCCGCTCGCGCATCTCACGCTGCCTTTGCTCGGGCTCGGCGAAGTGCATTTTGAAGGAAAAAAACAGGACACCGCCGCCGCACTGAAAAAACTCGGACTTGCCCCGATCCGTTTGCAATCGAAAGAAGGACTGGCCATGCTCAACGGTACGCAGTTCATGAGCGCTTACGGAACATGGTGCATGCTGCGCGCGCAAAAACTGGCGGAAGCGGCGGACATGATCGGCGCGCTTTCGCTCGAAGGCTACGACGGCCGCCCCGATCCGTTTCATCCGAATATCCAGAACATTCGTCCGCACAACGGGCAGATCGCCGTTGCGGCGCACGTCCGCATATTGCTCGAAGGAAGTATGCTGATTGCGCAGCCGAAAAAGCACGTGCAGGATCCCTATTCTTTCCGCTGCATGCCGCAGGTTCACGGCGCTTCGCGTGATGCGATCGGGTACGCTGCGCAGGTTTTTCAAACGGAAATAAATTCCGTGACGGATAACCCGACTGTTTTTCCCGAAGACGACCTGCTGATTTCCGGCGGTAATTTCCACGGGCAGCCGCTCGCGCTCGCGCTCGATTTTATGGCGATTGCGCTGGCGGAACTCGGCAGCATTTCGGAGCGGCGCACGTACCTGCTTATTTCGGGACAGCGCGGTCTGCCGCTTTTCCTGGTGGCTTCGCCGGGACTGCATTCCGGTTTTATGATTCCGCAATACACCGCGGCGTCCATCGTGAGCCAAAACAAACAATTGTGCACACCGGCTTCGGTTGATTCGATCGTTTCTTCGAACGGGCAGGAAGATCACGTGAGCATGGGCGCGAATGCGGCGACGAAATGTTTCGACGTGGTTTGCAACCTGGAACGGATTTTTGCGATCGAACTGATGACCGCGGCGCAGGCGCTGGAATTCCGCCGTCCCGGTAAATCATCGCCGGCGCTGGAAAGTATGCTCGCGGATTTCCGGAAACAGGTTTCGTTCGTGAGCGAAGACCGGATGCTTTACAAAGACATTGAAAACAGTATTTCATTCATACAGTCCTACCGTTTCGCCTGATGCGATTTTATTTTTCGGTGATTTTATTTTTTATCGCTACCGGGATTTTCGGCCAGGAAGCCTGTGATTGCCAGATTGCCGGGAAAGCATCGGTAGCGAATACGGCGCAATACGACCTGATTTTTATCGGGCGCGTGGATTCGGTAGGCGAGTGCAGCGGGAAACAAACAGTTTGGTTTAACGTTACTTCCGTTTACAAAGGCGAAGTCCTTGTGCGTATGCCGGTGACATACGATTGCAATACCGACTGTAAATTCAATTTTGCGAAAGGGCAGGAGTGGCTGATGTACACGGATTACGAAAAGTACGGTGAAGCCACCGCCGAAGTGTGCAGCCGCAGCCGCCGGCGGATCAGCAACCCGGTGCTCGATATGTACCTCGTTTCATCGGGCCAGACGTTTGACGAAGAACTCGCTTTTGTGGACAAGACATATCACCGCCACAAACCGATGCAGGAAAAAGGCGACCTGCAACCGATTCCCGATCGCAAGAACGATATTCCGAAAGGCTGGGTTAATCTCTGGCTCATCCTCGGTTCCGGCGTGGGGATTCTCGTGATTTATTTTCTTGTGAGGAAGTTCTGGAAGTAAATTCCAATTACGAAGCCGTAAAAGTTACTGTAGTCATAGCGAAGCCGGAGGCGCAGCGCGGCTCCCGATCGCTATCGGGACGCTTGCGAAGCGCAACGTTGCCAAAGCAAGTGGCTGTTTTCCGCCTGCAATGACTACAATTTGTGGTTTACGCTTTTACTTTCACTCCTTTGTACATCTCTTCCCGCAATTCTTTCACGCCCGGGTCAGTAATGAACTCGTCGTATGTCATCATCTTGTCGATAATCCCGCGCGGGGTGATTTCGATGATGCGGTTGGCTACGGTTTGCATGAATTCGTGGTCATGCGAAGTGAAAAGCACGATTCCTTTGAAATCCTTCAGTGAATTGTTAAAGGCCGTGATCGATTCGAGATCGAGGTGGTTGGTGGGTTCGTCGAGCAGCAGGCAGTTTGCGCTCAGGAGCATCATGCGCGAGATCATGCAGCGCACTTTTTCGCCGCCGGAAAGCACGGATGATTTTTTCAGTGTTTCTTCGCCGGTGAAAAGCATTTTGCCGAGAAATCCGCGGATAAACGTTTCATCCTTGTCTTTAGAAAACTGGCGCAGCCAGTCGATCAGGTTCTGATCGTCGGTGAAATATTGGCTGTTCTCATTCGGAAGATAAGCGGGCTGGATCGTTTGTCCCCATTCGATGGTTCCTTTGTCGGCCTTGTCTTCGCCGGAAAGGCAATCGAAAAACTTGGTGATCGACAGGTGATCGCGCGAAAGCACGCCGATTTTGTCTCCTTTTTTCAGGCGGAAGCTGATGTCGCGGAAAAGCGTTTGACCGTCGAGCGATTTAGCGAGACCTTCCACGTTCAGGATCTGGTCGCCGGGTTCGCGCTGCATCTGGAATATGATGCCGGGATATTTCCGGTTGCTGGCGGGCATTTCATCGATATTCAGTTTTTCCAGCAGCTTTTTCCGCGAAGTGGCCTGCCGGCTTTTCGAGGCGTTGGCGCTGAAACGCATGATAAACTCCTGCAGTTCTTTCCGTTTGTCCTCTATCTTTTTGTTCTGGTCGCCGCGCTGCTTGGCCGATAACTGCGAAGCCTGGTACCAGAACGAATAGTTACCGGTATAAAGCGAAATTTTTCCGAAATCCACGTCGGCCACGTGCGTGCAAACCGTATCGAGAAAGTGACGATCGTGCGAAACCACGATCACGAGATTTTTATACTCCGCCAGGAAATCTTCAAGCCAGCTGATCGTTTCCACGTCGAGATCGTTGGTCGGTTCGTCCATGATCAGGATATCGGGATTCCCGAACAGGGCCTGCGCGAGCAGTACACGGACTTTTTCCTTACCGTTGAGCTCGCTCATGAGTTTCTGGTGCAGCTCTTCGCGGATACCGAGTTTGCTGAGCAGGTCGGCGGCATCGCTTTCGGCGTTCCATCCGTTCATTTCCGCAAATTCCGCTTCGAGTTCCGCTGCGCGTTCGCCGTCTTTCTCGCTGAAATCGGCTTTGGCGTAAAGCGCGTCCTTGGTCTGCATCAGTTTCCACAGCTTCGTATTTCCCATTACCACGGTTTGCAGTGCGGGATACGTATCGAAAGCAAAGTGGTTCTGGCTGAGTACCGACATGCGCTGCCCGGCCGAAATGCTCACCTGGCCTTTGGTCGGATCGATCTCGCCGGATAATATTTTGAGGAAAGTCGATTTTCCCGCACCGTTCGCGCCGATCACACCGTAGCAATTACCCGGCGTAAATTTCAGGTTCACCTCGTCGAAAAGGACGCGTTTCCCGTATTGCAATGTAAGATTGGTTACTGTGATCATCTCCTGGTTAGCCCTAAAAGCGGCGCGAAGATAGGCATTTGATCGCTTCGGGAGAAGGTTGCAGCGTATTATGATCGTGGTTTTTGCCGGGCATTTAATATCAAATGCAAAATTTCAAATGCAAAATGATAAAGGAGATACACTTTGTCATTTTACATTCAGCGTTTTACATTTTACATTTCGGGAGCTTTCGGAACTGCAAAAACACAACCGCCGCTACAGATTGCTCCGTGCGGCGGTTGTCCCATGTCCAGTGGGCCTTCCTTACGCTGCTTCAGCGTCGAAGTCTTTATACTTCCATTCGAAGTAATACATCTGGCGGGCTTTGCCTGTGAACTGCACCTGCAGCTTTTCATGCAGTTCAGGATGTGCGGGTTCGCGTACCCGGAACAATTCGAGCAACTTCGCTGTAGTTTCCAGTTGCAGCAGGTTGCTGCTCGAATCAATCATCCGGCTCAGCCTTTCATATTGTTGTATGTGATCAGTATGCATCGTTTTAAGCGTTATATGAGGTATTATGCGAAACCTGTGCCAAAGTTGTAAGTGGTTGGTATACAGTCCGTATTATAAGGTTGTTGCTAGTCGACGACAGAGTCGTCGACTAGCGAAGTCTTGTTTACGAAGTCTCTTTAACGGGCTCTTATTTACAGAGCCTTAAACCTCTTTGGGAAAAACATCTTTGAGCAAAATTTATCACGTACTTTTAAAACGATGATCCGGATTCTTTTGTTGTCGTGCTTCTTTTCTTTTTCGCTTGCTGCGCAAAACAACATGCAGTCATTTCGCGGGCTGAGTGCGCCGGAAAAACGCTGGGTGATTTTTCATCCGTTCATCGCGAAGAAAGCGCATCGTATAAGTCTGCATGCACGCGCGGTAACCGATTCGCTGGCGAAAGCGAAAGCGCTGGACGGTGATGCCGCCGGCGGACAATTGGATGCTTTCCGGCATGTGTACTGGATGGCTTTGCTGACTAAAAAAACATCAGCGCGAAAAGCAAGGAAGCTGGGCAAAGCGCACGAAAAAGGCAATTACCTTGCTTTTAAAAAAGGAGCCGTGGAAGATGGCGCCCAACCGGATTCCGCCAGCATGATCATGGATTTAAAGAATAACGAATATGGTATCTCGTGGGGCAAACGGGCAGGCAAGTACGACGGTGTGCGGCATGTTTTCCCGGATGTCAGCACCCGGCGCACGATTTATTTTATCGAAACAGGGGAGGCCTGGATTATTTCGAAAGATGCGGAAGGTTATGTGCTTGACTGCGACGGAAACAGGGTCGATATGGAAAAGTGGAAGGGTAAATGGGACATTCCGAAATGTGTGGTGAAATCGAATTCGCTGAGAAGATAGAAAAGAGCCGGGGTTATTTTTCCGATTTTCCCGAAAACAGCCGGCGGACAACGGACAAACTGTTCCCGCCTTGCGCGAAATACCCGTGCTCGGCCGTGCGCACATCTTCGATGGAATAGAAGGCCGAAGGATTGTATTTTTCGATGAGCGCGATCACTTCCGCCACATTTTTTCGCTGCACTACGGTAAAGATCATTTTCACCGGTCCGAAAGCGCCTTGTGCATCCGTAGTTGTTACGCCGTGTTTGGCATTCCGCATGGCTGCAATGAATTCGTCCGAATTATTGTTGACGATGATACGGATGATCTGCGTGCCGAGCGCCAGCCGTTCTTCGATGCGCATGCCTACAAGCGTACCCATGGAGAAACCGGCAGCCCAGGCGAAATAGGCAAACCAGTTGTTGGCGTAAGTCATCACCTGCTTCATCGCGATAAGCCAGATGAGCACTTCGAAAAAACCGATGAAGGGAACGATCTTGCGAAAACCTTTCGAGATAAAAATATTGCGGATCGTCGCAAGCGAAACGTCGCTCATGCGTGCGATAAAAATGAGCAGCGGGATCGCCACCCAGTTCATAAAATCATCACTGCGCAAAAAGTCGAGCATGGTTGAAGGCATAAAAGTAAAAGGCTCCTGCGCCGGGAGATCGCACAGGAGCCTTTATTTATGAATAGCAATCTGTTGAAATCAGCGGATAATGGATATGGCTTTGGTTTGTACCAGCTCTCCGGCGATCAGCCTGCAGTAATAAACACCCGCGGGCAGGTTTTTGTTTTCAATGACGGATTTTTGTTTGCCGGCGGAAAGCACCTGTTCCGGCAAAGCCTGTACCAGCCGCCCGCGCTCGTCCAGCAGATCGATCCGCACCCGCGCCGCCCGCGGCAGGTCGAATTCGATAGTAATGTCGCTGATCGCCGGGTTCGGGAAAACAGTCATAGAAAAGTTGGGTTTCACCTGGTCGTGTACCGTAACAATATCATTCACGCTCGTGAAATTGGCGGTGTAAATGCCGTTCGCATGCGTGGCAACCACTACCAGCCCGTCGGAAGTCCGCACATCGATCATGTCGCAAACCACGTTGCCGATGGAATTCGCGCCCTGCTGTACCCAAACCGTATTCGTGCCCAGCAGCGTATCCGTTGCATAAACGCCGGTGCTTCCCGCAACCAGGTAAATCATGCCGTCGCTTACCGGTAAAAATGCGGCCCAGCGCAGTGAAGGACCGTTACCGCCGCCGGTGATCGTTTGTTCGAGGTTGCCCGCCGCTTTCGCCCAGGTCGTTCCGCCGTCGGCGCTGTGCCATAGACTGTACACGCCGTAGTTCGAGAAAACAACCAGCAGTTCGTCCGCATTGTTCGGGTTCACCGCGATGCAGCTCACATAACCCGTAGCCGGGAACCCTGTATTGGTAATGCTTACCGGCGTGGGCGTACCGGTATGCGCATTGTCCACACGGTACACGTTTTTCTTGTCTGTGCCGTAATACACGCGGTTGGCCGGTGTTTTCGAAACAGCCAACGCGGTGATTTTGGAATTCACTGTCGGAACCGAATCGGTCCATTGCACCCAGTTCGTGCTGATCGAATCGAACTGGTTGCTGAGCGGGATGGCGGAGAGATCATCGTTACGCCAGAGGTATTTCGCGCCGGCGAGGTACATGATATTGTTGTTGTTCGGATCGAGCGTGAAAGGATTGATGAAAAGATAATCGTCCTTGTCGATGCCGATCGGGTCGATGCGGCGGTAACCGGTTACTGCTCCGCTGCCGTCGAGCTGCGCTTTGTTCATCTTGCCTTTCTGGATGGAGAAATAATACATGCTCTGCCCGTCTGCGATCTGGCAGTATGAACCGTCGCCGCCGCGCGGTGTAACCCAGGGCGTCTGCAGGTTGGTGCTGTTCGTCCACCAGCTCCCGTTATCCTGCGCGCCGGCTACGATGATATTGTTTCCCGGGGTACCGTGATCGATCGCGCAGGTATAAAACATGCTCGTGAGGTAGCCGTTGTTCAGCGACGTCCACGTTACCGAAGGCGCCGTACAGTCGTTCGTCCTGAAAATGCCGCCGTCGTTGTTGCTGAAAAGCACATCCGGGTTGCTCGGCAGGAAAACGAAACCGTGCTGGTCCGGGTGATGATCAGGATACGAATACACGAAAGGCAGCGAAGCATTCACTTCATAACCACCGATGTATTCCGTATTCGCCGTATCGTTAAACCGGTTCGTATTGCGGTAGATATTCGTTCCGCCGATAAAAACCGTATTCGGATCACCCGGTTTTACAGCGACGGTAAGATCATACGATCCCTGCGCATTGAAATCGGCGAAAGGTCCGTAAACGCCGCCGCCGGGCAGGTTGGGCGAAAGATCTTCCCACATGCCGCCCGCGCCGCTGCCGTCGCCGCCGAGGTAGGTGTACCGCCACAAGGCATTGTATTCGATATCACCGTTGAAATTCGTGTCGGGCATACCGATGCCGTCCGTATTGGCCAGGAAATACAATTCGTTTTCATTCGAAGGATTGATGCCCATTACGATGCGGTTGCAAAGCGAATCCCCGAAAAGCGAGGTGGAAATATGCGCCCAGGTGCCGCCCTGGTCAACGCTTCGCCAGATGCCGCGTGAAACCGCAGGACCGTCGGAACTCAAGGTGGCGTAAACGATACCCGAATCTTTGGTAACGGCTACGTCGGTGAAATAGGAATACGCACTCAGGTTTCCGCCGCGCACGGTGGTCCAGTTCGTTCCGCCGTTGATGCTTTTGTACACGGCGCCCATACAGGCGGTATAAACCACGTCGTTCACCGTATCGTTTTCATCGAGCGCCACATTCCAGATCATGTCCCAGAATGATTCGAAAGTTTGCGGCGTATTGGTAATGGTGGGCGTGATGCCCGTCCAGGTCATTCCGTTGTCGGTGGACTTGAGCATACCGTTGCCGAGGAAGTATGCACTTCCGCCGCTGGCTGATTGTCCGTATGCTTCGCCGGAGCCGGTGTACCAGGTGTTGGTATGTCCCGGGCGTTTATCCTGCGCGATGCAGGTGATTCCGTGGTAGGTATTGAGCGTGGTCATTTTATTCCAGCCGGCGCCGCTGGTGGTTGTCGACCAGATACCACCGCAGGTTGTACCGGCGATGAAATGCGTTTCATCCGTTACGTCGATGGCGAAGGCGCGTGTGCGTCCGCCTACATTCCACGGACCGCGTGGGTCGAAGAAGGCCTGCGGTGCGCGTCCGTTTTGTGCCCGCAGGGATGCGTCGCTGGGCAGGGTAGCGGCGAAAGCGAGTTCTTTTTCGCGGATATGATCCGGGATCGTGCCGTCGGGCGAAACCAGCCGGTTGAATTCGTATTCGTGGCGTTCGCGGGCATTGTCTTCCATCGCATCGCCCATGCGTTTCGGAAGAGCGGCGCTGCCGGAAGTAAAAAATAAATAAACGGAAATGCCCGGGAACAGCGCGAGCGCAAGTATCGTAAGCTTTCTCATGTAAAATGTTTATGGATAAGCGAAGATACGAATCGGGGACGGTTAAACATTATTAACACATTTTTTCGCGTGAAATCCGGCGATATGAATTAATTTGCTCTTGTAAATCCAGCAGCAGCATGAGCCAGTCCAGACCTGTCCTGAAAATCGCCGTCGTTTCGGTATTCGTTGTCCTGATGTCGGGCTTCGTAGCGTACCGTTCCGGCGCTTTCGATCACTACCTGGATAATACAGCTATCGCTCTTCCGGGCGAGGCCGGAAAAACAGATTCGCCGGCTGTGGATTCTCCGAAACAAGCGGATATGATTATGCCCAGCTCGAAATCGGGAAAAGTGATCGAGCCGAGGCCGGTACAAAATGCGGCGCCGCAAAAAGATACTGCGACGAAGAAACAGGCGAACACAAATAAAAACCAGGATGTTGCTCCTCTCGTTATTCCGAGTTCCAAATCCGGACCGGTCTTTGTTCCGAAATCCGAAACGCCTGTTGTGATCGATCCCATCGTTATTCCCAGTTCCAAATCGGGACCGGTTTTTGTTCCGAAGACAGATACGTCGAAGAAGAAGCCGAGATAAAAGCTGCCATCATGAGTCGATCAAACTACGCCATAAAAATCATGGTGATTGCATGCTTTGTTTTGCTGCTTTCCGGCTTCGTGGCTTTTCGCTCAGGCGCTTTCGATCATTTTTTCCTTTCCGATGCTGCGCAAACAGGTTACGAAAATGCTGAATCCGCAGGTGTTGCTTATGCGCGCAAACGCACACAGGATGCCGAAGTGGATTCGCTGAGGGATAACCTGCAAAGCAAACCCGGGAAAACTGCTTCAAAAAACACAACGTCAAATACCGTCGCGGCAAAAGAACCAATCGCGGCAAAAGAACCGGAGCTTCCCGCAGGGACACAGGAAATGATGGCCAGTTCCAAGTCCGGCCCAGTTTTTTCAGTTTACCGGCCCAGGCTGATCAGCAGTTCGAAAACGATCCTCTTTTTTGAAATGCCCTGGCCAAAAACGCCTTCTCCATTCCGGTTACCCATGATGGATTCCATTTCGAAAGAGAAACTGAACGAAGAAAAATAGCGTATCATGAATTTCCTGATGATCTTACCGCTTACCGGTCTCAGCCTGATTTTTCTTGCGCTGCTTTTTACGCCGATGGAAAAAGTATTCCCGGCAAAACCCGGCCAGCGTTTTTTTCGCCCTGCCTGGATCATGGACCTGTGCTATTTTCTCGGGCAGTATTTTCTCTGGGGCGGACTGGTGGCGTATGCGCTCGGTTATTTCAGCTACTGGCTGAATGGAATTCTTCCTGCCGGCTTCCGCCAGTCGGTAGCTGCGCAAGCCTGGTGGCTGCAGGCGATCGAAGTGATCCTGCTCAGCGATTTCCTGATTTACTGGGCGCACCGGCTGCAGCATAAAGTCGGTTTTCTCTGGCGTTTTCATAAAGTGCACCACAGTGCGGAACACCTCGACTGGCTGGCCGCGCACCGCGAGCACCCGCTGGATACGATTTACACGGTGGGCATTATAAATCTTCCCGCCATCCTGCTCGGTTTTCCGTTGGAAACAATCGCCGGATTTATCGCTTTCCGCGGCATCTGGGCGATTTATATTCACTCGAACGTACGCCTGCCGATCGGTCCGTTGCGCATGCTGATCGGTGCGCCGGAACTGCACCACTGGCACCACGACCTGGACCGTGATGCAGGGAATTACGCGAACATTTCGCCGCTGATGGATATTCTTTTCGGAACCTACACCTGCCCGGAACACGAGCCGGAAAAATTCGGGATAAAAGAAACGTTTCCGAAAAATTATGCGGGGCAGATGATTCACCCGCTGCTGCCGGATGCGGTTGCGGATAAAATTTTCAAACCGAAAGCGACGCAGGCCGGAACGGAAAATCAGAAACCACCGGAATAGTTTTACTGCTGCGGAACATGGAAAAAAACGCTCAATGCCAAACGTTCTCCCGATGGCTATCGGGATATCAATGTTCATCGGATTGATGATTGCCCCGATAGCTATCGGAATTAAACAGATGCTACGGCTGCAGGTAAATCTTCTTCAGCTTCTCCGTGATTTCCAAAACCGCGGGACAGATCAGCGCGTTTTTCTCCGTAATATCCAGCACCTGGAATACTTTCTTCCGGTTGGTATGCGGGTATTCGCGGCAGGCGGTGGGTCGGCCGTCGTAAATGGTACAGTAATTTTCCCCGTCGAGGAAAGGGCAGGGCGCATGGTTCACCACGAAATCACCGTCTTCATCCATGTGCAGGTACTTCTGCAGAAAATCGCCGGGCTTCATGCGCATATGTGCGGCAGCGCGTTCAATGTCTTTCTGGTAAAAAATCGGGCTGGTGGTTTTACAGCAGTTCGCACATTGCAGGCAGTCGATATGCTCAAAGGCTTCTTCGTGGAACTGATGCGTATGCTCGTCGAGGTCTTTCGGTTTGGCGCGCTTCAGCTTCGCGATAAGTTTTTTATTGCTTACGCGGTTTTTCTCGGCGCGCTGGTGGAAGGATTGGATATCCATCATGCAAAGATAGCTATGATCCGGACTATGAAAACCCGTTTTGCTGATAGCGCACATTCTCCTACCTTGTTGCCATGACATTCCACAACAAAACCGTATTCATCACCGGCGGAAGCCGGGGCATAGGAAAAGCCATCGGGCTGAAGCTGGCCGCCGCAGGGGCCAATATCGTGATCGCGGCAAAAACAGTAGAGCCGCATCCTAAACTCGAAGGCACTATTTATTCCGCCGCCGAAGAAATGATCAAAGCCGGCGGAAAAGTACTCGCCGTGAAATGCGATGTCCGCGAAGAAACGGATGTGGTGAACGCGGTGGAAGAAACCGTGAAAACCTTCGGTGGTATAGATATCCTGGTGAATAACGCCAGCGCCATCAACCTGTCGCCGGTTTCCATGCTGCCGCTGAAACAGTACGACCTGATGCAGGATATCAATACCCGCGGCACCTATCTCGTTTCGCGGCACTGTATTCCGCACCTGCGCAAATCGGCGAACCCGCATATTCTCGTGCTTTCGCCGCCGCTCAATATGCACAAAGACTGGTTTGCCAATTTTGCCCCGTACACGATCAGCAAATACGGCATGAGCATGCTTGTGCTCGGCATGTCGGAAGAATTGCGTAAGGAAGGCATCGCGGTAAACGCACTCTGGCCGCGCACCACCATCGCTACGGCGGCGGTGCGGAATATTCTCGGCGGAGACGATTTGATAAACCGGTCACGCAAACCGGAAATCATGGGCGACTGCGCGTTTTATATTTTCTCGAAAAACAGCAAGGAAACGACAGGCCATTTTTTCATCGACGAGGATGTGCTGGCGGCGGAAGGTATTACCGATCTCGCGCATTACAGCGTTGTGCCGGGTAGTGATCTGCAGCAGGATTTGTTTTTGTAAAACACGGGCATGCGTTCACCGGTAATATTTGCACTTGTCGCCCTGGCGCTGCTTGGTCAGTCCTGCAGCGAAAAAAAACCGGAAACGCTAAAAGTTCTTGTCGATAGTTTCAAAACAAATCAAACGGATTCAGCCGAAGTAAAACGGTTGCTGCAGATCGTGGAAGGCGGCTGGGTGGATACTGTGCTGGCCGGTGCGATCGAAAGAAAAAAATCGGTGCGTGCGGGATATTCCGAAGGACTGAACGAAGCGGAATTCTATTTTGATATCTCCAGCCTTTCCGGCGATACGCTGATCAATTCCCGCGGCCGTTCATTCTATCATGAAAGCGAACGTTTCGATATTATTTTCCGGAAAAACCTGGAAGGAAAACCGTTCATGGAGATTTATGACGGGCGGAATTTTGCGTCGGTTAAAATCATGCTTAACTATATTTTTACGGGGAATGACACGCTGCTCAGCATCTTCAATTCCCGCCTGGGTGCACAGGGCGTTTACAAACGTGTTTTCCGGAAACCGCCCTCGCGCAATGAAGTAGATATTACCGCGCTGGAATACCTGGTGAACAAAACACTTTTCGAAGGCGTCTACAAATTGACAACAGGAAAATACAGCCAGGCATCCGATACGGTTTCTTTTGCTGCCGACGGCACGGTGAAAGGATTCCAGGGACTGACCTGGTACCGCGTGGAAACGGATTTCGGTCACGGCAACGCGCCGCCTTTCGATATGGTGATGCTGAGTAACGAAGAAGGTATGCCTTTCCCGACTTTTGCTTTTGAACGGAAAGGGAATGTATTGTTTTTGTATGCCGTGAAAAATGCTTCCGGTGAAGGAATGCCGAGTCGGGAAAAATTGGTTTATCGCTTAGAACGAATAAAGTAGTACGTTGCTATCCTAGCCGCCGGCTACGGATAACAATGTACTACGGTTTCAATATTTCCACCGCCACCGGCAAAATCGCTTTTTCCCAGATCGCGTATTCCTGCGCGGAAGGATGCAGCCCGTCGCGTGCAACCAGCGCATCGTTATCCGCCATGCCTTTGCTGATCGGGTAGAGGTCCACGATCTTCAGTTTCCGTTTGTTCGCTTCACGCGTGACTATCCCGTTGAATGCGGCAATGCCTTTGCTGATGTCGCGGCCGTTTCCGTATAATTTTCCGTTCGGCGTAACGCTGAAATCCGGGATGGTGAGTACGATGATTTTCTGCTTGTCCGGGATTTTCCGCTGGATGCGGTCGAGGATAAGCGAGAAGTTTTTCTTGAAAACGGTGCTGTCGATTCCGCGAACCCAGTCGTTTACGCCGATGCACAGCGTTACGAAATTCGCATCCGACTTATCCAGCACCGGGAGCTCTTCCTGCATCAGGTCGAACGTAGTGAAACCGGTGCGCGCCGGGTTGGCCAGCAAAGCGATATCGTGTCCTTTTTCTTCCAGGTGCGCAGTCAGCAGTACAGGCCAGGATTCGGCAGGCTTTGCGCCTTCGCAGATGGTGTACGAATCGCCCAAAGGCAGAAAGCGGACGGCAGCCTGTTTCTTTTGCTGCATAAATGACATCAGTATAACCGTCGCGATCATAAAACAAAGCACTATGACTGTAAATCGCCGCATAAAAAAAGCCGTTTCGTAAATATACGAAACGGCAGCACCAGGAGATCGGCAAGCGGTTTACTGCTGCGTAAAGCTCACCTTCATGGTGTAAAGTGTATTCGGCAAAACCGGCGTTTTATTGATGGGCATGCTGCTCATCTGGCGCTCGATGGATTCTTTGGCGGCCTTGTTGTCGGTAATCACTTCTTTTACTTCGATAATGCCTTTGTCGTTGATGATAAAATTGACGATGGCATTGGTTCCGTTTGCTTCTTCTTTCACCTCGTCGGAAAAACGGAGCTGTTTCAGGATGGTGCGGACAAGATCATTGTGGTCTTTGGCAGAAACGATGGTTGCGGCTTGCATGCTGAAGCAGAAAACGGAAAGAAGCGCGGTGATCAGGAACTTTTTCATGACTTTATTTTTTGGAGATGTTTGGCTGTTTTGTGCATATGACGGGCAGGGAAAACGAAATGTTACACATAGCCTGTTTAAAATTGCGTCCCGTGGATATTTATAGTTCCTTTTTCAATATGTCTTTACTAAGCGGCAGGAGGCAGTGGCAACAGCAGTCTTTTGTTTTGCAGCAATGCTCCCGGAAAATCCGGGCGACATGCGAAGCGCACCACATCGACTGCTGCTGCCACTGCCGACTGTCGCTGAACGCTAACTATTCCGACGTATAAAAACACTTTTCTCTAAAACAGACTCCGGAGGAATTTTAAACAGTCTAAATTTGCTTCGTGAACCTTTCCCGATGGAGCCTGTTCGTTTTCCTGCTGCTTACAGGCTTTTCGTGCGCCAACCGGAAAAATATGCCTGCCAAAACCGATAAACAGATCCTGGTCCACGGACACCGCGGCGCCCGGGGACTTTTTCCCGAAAACACGCTGACCGCATTCCGGGAAACCGTAAACCTCGGCGCGCCTTCCATCGAACTGGACGTGGTGATTTCCGCCGACAGCCAGGTGGTAGTTTCGCATGAACCCTGGATGCATGCGCTCTACTGTTCGACGCCCGACGGAAAACCGGTGAAAAAAGGGAAGAAGCACAACCTGTACAAAATGAAATACGCCGCAATCAGGAAATATGACTGCGGAATCCGCGGAAACAGGAAATTCCCTTTGCAGGAAAAAATCAGCGAGCACAAACCCCTGCTTTCGGAAGTGATCACGGAACTGGAAAAACATACCGCCGCATCCGGGCTGAATCCGGTCACCTATAATATCGAGATCAAATGCCTGGAACCGGGCGACGGACGCTTTCACCCGAAGCCGGAAAAGTTCGCGAAACTGGTCTATGCCGTGATCAGCCGCTATAATATCAATGACCGGATACTGGTCCAGTCTTTCGACCTGCGTGTTTTACAGGAAATCCATAAGCTGGACAGCAGCCTGCGGATCGGCATATTGACCATGACCTCGGCTTCAGTGAAGAGAAAGGTGAAAAAACTCGGTTTTACTCCGTACATGTTCAACCCGCATTATAAACGTGTTTCGCCCGGGCTGGTCAAAGAAGCGCACAGCCTCGGCATTGAAGTGCATCCGTATACGGTGAACGATACGGCAGATATGCGCCGGCTGATCCGGATGGGTGTTGACGGACTGATCACGGATTTCCCGGACAAAGCCCTGAACCTGCTGAAAAACAGCCATTAATCCATTTTGCGCTTTTGTTTCCTTTTCGTACTTTCGCCCTGCCCGTAAAAAACGGGTTTACCAGAAAAATACGCGACGATGAAGCTCGGAGTTCCCAAGGAAACCAAATTCAAAGAAAACCGTGTAGCGCTTACTCCCGATGTGATCAAAGGTCTTGTAAAAAAAGGCTTTGAAGTAATCGTGGAGTCCGGTGCAGGCACCAATTCTTTTTTCACCGATGAGGCTTATACGGCTGCCGGTGCAACGGTAACAGACAAGAACAAGGTATTTACCGACAGCGATGTATTGCTGAAAGTGAACCCGCCCACGCCCGAGGAAACGGCGCAGATGAAAAAAGGAAGCATCCTGATTTCATTTATCTGGGCCGCCACGAACCCTGCACTGGTCGAAGCCTTCTGCAAAGCCGGCATTTCCGCATTCTCGATGGATGCCGTTCCGCGTATTTCACGCGCGCAGAAAATGGACGCGCTCAGTTCGCAGGCTAACCTGGCCGGATACAAATCCGTAGTCATGGCCGCAAACACGATCGGCAAAATCCTCCCGATGATGACCACCGCGGCCGGAACGATCCGTCCCTCGAAAGTTGTCATTTTCGGCGCCGGTGTTGCCGGTCTGCAGGCTATCGCAACAGCCAAGCGCATGGGCGCAGTAGTCGAAGTAACCGACATCCGCCCCGAAACCAAAGAACAGGTGCAGTCGCTCGGTGGAAAATTCATCGAAGTAAAAGGTGATGCATCCATCAAGATCGAAGGCGGTTACGTAAAAGGCGTTTCGGAAGAATTCCTGAAAATGCAGCAGGAACTGGTCGCCAAGCACGTAAAAGATGCCGATATCGTCATCACTACGGCCCTCATCCCCGGCAGGAAAGCCCCGGTACTCGTTACCGAAGACATGGTGAAAAGCATGCGTTTCGGTTCGGTTATCGTCGATATGGCGGTTGAACAGGGTGGCAACGTGGTCGGCAGCGAACTCAATAACACCGTACAGAAGCACGGTGTAACCATCATCGGCGAAGGCAATATTCCTTCCCTGCTCCCGATGAACGCCAGCGACCTCTACGCGAAAAACGTAGAAGCCTTCCTGCTTCACCTGGCCGATAAAGATAATTTCAAATGGGAAATGGATGAAGAGATCACCAAAGGATCGCTCATCGTGCACAATGGTACAGCGGTCCATCCTTCCGTCACTAAACCCGTAACTGCGTAATAACTGTAAGGGCGATCCACCGGATAGCCCGAAGAACCGGATACTTATGGAAAACTTTCTCCAATACATTAACGATCACCGCGAGATCATCTACTTCATTGTGCTTTCCGTATTTGTCGGAATCGAAGTAATCGGCGGCGTTCCCACTGTACTGCACACGCCGCTCATGTCGGGCGCGAATGCTATCCACGGCGTAGTGATCGTCGGTGCGATCCACGTTATGCTCAACGTTAACCCGGACAATATCGTGGCGCTGATTCTCGGCTTCCTCGCCGTATTGCTCGGTACGCTCAACGTAGTGGGCGGATTCGTGGTTACGGATCGCATGCTCGAAATGTTCAAGAAGAAAAAGTAAAACGGACTCTGTTCCAAACGCTATATGAAGCATCATCTCCTCGAAATCTGTTACTTAATCGGCTCGGTCACTTTCATCATCGGCATGAAGATGATGGGCAACGCGAAAACTGCGCGTAAAGGAAACCTGATCGGCGCTACCGGTATGATCATCGCCATCCTGGGCACGATCTTCCTGTACAACAAAACAATCGTCAACGAGCAGGGTTTTGAACAACCCTACAAAATACCGACGCTGATCTACGGCCTTATTTTCGGTGCTATCGCGCTGGGAACCGTGATCGGCTGGATGACCGCCAAAAAAGTGCAGATGACCAAAATGCCCGAACTCGTTTCGATGTTCAACGGCATGGGCGGAGCCTGCGCGGCGCTTATCGGGCTGATGGAATTTGAACACTATCCCGGCCAGGTCGGCCCGCTGATCCCGATTATCGCTGGATTGGTGATCGGAAGTGTTTCGTTCTCCGGTTCGATCATCGCTTACCTGAAACTGAACGGCACGATGAACAAACCGATCCGTTTACCCGCTTACAATATCATCAACACAGTGGTCATGATCGGTGTGTTTGGCTTTGCCAGCTGGATCGTTTACGCTGCTTCTGCAGATGGCGGGTCGCTTTGGGGAATGCTGAAAGACGGAACCGGCGCACCGGTCATGTCCGGTTCGGCAGCCATGATGCTGTACCTGCTTTTTGCTGCTGCACTTGTTTACGGTATCCTGTTCACCGTTCCGATCGGCGGAGCCGATATGCCGGTGGTTATTTCGCTGCTCAACTCGTTTACGGGACTTGCCGCCGCTTTCGGAGGATTCCTGTACGACAACTACGTGATGCTTACCGGTGGTATTCTCGTCGGTTCGGCGGGCACGCTGCTCACCCTTGAAATGTGCAAAGCCATGAACCGTCCGCTCAGCAACGTTATTTTCGGCGCATTCGGCGGCGGCGGTGCAACAACCGGCGGCCCGGATGTAAAAGGATCGATCAAAGACGTGCAGGTAAGCGATCTCGCGGTGATGATGAACTACTCCAAGAAAGTAGTGATCGTTCCCGGTTATGGTCTTGCCGTAGCCCAGGCCCAGCACGTGATACACGAACTGGAAATGATTCTCGAAGAACGCGGCGTAGAAGTGAAATACGCCATTCACCCGGTAGCCGGACGTATGCCGGGACACATGAACGTACTGCTTGCCGAATCGAACGTAGCTTACGAAAAGCTCGTGGAAATGGACGATATCAACCCGGAATTCGAACAGACCGACGTAGTACTGATCGTGGGTGCGAACGACGTGGTAAACCCGGCTGCGAAATCCGATCCTTCTTCACCGATCTACGGCATGCCGATTCTCGAAGTGGATCGCGCGAAAAACGTAATCGTGAACAAACGTTCGATGAACGCCGGTTACGCCGGTATCGACAACCTGCTGTTCTACGATCCGAAATGTTCCATGTTCTTCGGCGATGCCAAGAAAGCCCTTACGGAGCTGGTGGCCGAACTGAAAACGATGGAATAACAAAAACATACAAACTGGGTAAGAGCCGCTCCGGAAAGGGCGGCTCTTCTGTTTTCGATTCGTAACTTTACTTTCCATAAACGCCCTTATGCCGCTTCGCCGTTTTCAGCTTTTCCTGCTCCTGCTGTTTGCGGCATCCCGTCTTTTTTCCCAGCAATATAATTTCCGCAGCTTTTCCGTGGGTGAAGGTTTGGCTCAATCGCAGGTATATGCCATGATCGAAGACCGGCGCGGTTACCTGTGGCTGGGCACGCGGGGCGGGGGACTCAGCCGTTTCGACGGGATGCAGTTCCAGAATTATACGGAATCGAACGGGCTGGTGAATAATTTCATCCGCTGCCTGCTCGAAGATTCGAAAGGCAATATCTGGATCGGAACAGATGAAGGACTTTGTTATTTCGACGGCCTGAAATTTCACACGGTGCTTATTCCCGAAAATAAAGCGGCCATGATGAACGCCTTCTGCGAAGACAGCAAAGGACGCATCTGGGTGGGCACGGAAGAAGCCGGCGTATATATTATCGAGAACGGGAAATTCGTGCAGCATCACTGGCGTGAGAATCATCTGCCGGATAATATCGTCAACTGTATCACCGCCGATCGTAAAGGAAATATCTGGATCGGTACCGATCTCGGCGCGGTGCGCGTGGAATTAAAGACTGCGGAAGCCGACGGAAAATTTAAAATCTTCAAACGTGCCGATGGTTTGGCCGCCGACAATATCCGCGACATCAAGCAGGATAAAAACGGCATCATCTGGATAGCCACTTACGGGAACGGGCTTTCGGCATACGACGGCGAAAAGTTCAGGAATTATTCCGTGAAGAATGGACTGACCACGAATACGCTTCACGCATTATATCCCGACAAGGCCGGCCGTCTCTGGGTAGCCACGCCGATCGGCGTTTGCCGTTTCGACGGGGAAAGTTTTACTGTGTTCAGCGAAACCACCGGTTTGTGCAGCAACGTGGTGATGTGCCTGCTCGAAGATTCCTGGGGTAATATGTGGTTCGGTTCGTCCGGCGGCGGCATGTGCAGGCTGGACGGGGAACGCTTCCTGCACTTCAATGAAAAAATAGAGGACTTCGGCGCCTGGGTATATTCCGTGATGGAAGACGACCAGGGCAATATCTGGTTCGCCACCTCGAACGGCGGGGTGATGAAATACGACGGGAAATATTACCGCGCTTTCCGTGAACGCGAAGGTTTTACCGCGGCCAAAGTGAAATGCATGTACCAGGATAAACAGGGCACGGTCTGGTTCGGAACGGTGAGCGATGGCGCCTGGTCGTACGACGGAAATTCATTCCGGCATTTTTTGCGGAAGAACGGCCTGAGCAGCAATTTCGTGAACAGCATTACCAGCGACGACTCCGGCCGCATCTGGATGGGAACTGCGGGCGGCGGCATCAGCATTTACGATCCGGTCACCGGTGAATTTTCCGTGATCGGGAAAAAGCAGGGACTGAGCGCCGACCGGATACTCGCGGTGTACGCATCGCCTTCGGGAAAAGTAATCTGGGCGGGAAGCGTGGGCAACGGCGCGTACAGGATTGAACAGGAAGATTCGGCGAACGTAAAAGTTACCGGTCATTACGGACCCGGGAACGGGCTCACCGGTTCAACCGTGCGATCCATCACGGGCGATGCGCAGGGACGTATTTATTTCGGCATGGCTGGCGGCGGCGTGGTGCGGCATACGCCGGCTGCGCACGCCGGGAAAGGACATGCGGACAACCCGCTGTTTAATGCCATCGGCACGGTGAACGGATTATTGTCGGATAATATTTATTCGCTCATCATCGACCGGGAAGGAAATCTCTGGGTCGGTACGGAAAAAGGAATCGACCGGGTTGCGCGCGATGCGAAAGGCGATCTGAAAAACCTGCGGCATTACGGAAAAGAAGAAGGATTCACCGGCATCGAAGTCAGCCAGAACGCCGTATGCACGGATAAACTCGGGCACGTCTGGTTCGGAACCATTCACGGGGCCACGCGTTACAACCCGAAAGCGGATTACGGCGATGCCGTGGCGCCTTTGCTCCACCTGACAGGCATACGGTTGTTCTTCGACGCGATACAGGAAACTTCCTTCGGTAAAGAAGGCAAAGGCTGGTATGCGCTCCCGGCGACGCTCGTACTGCCGAGCGAACAGAACCACCTGCGTTTCGAATTCATCGGGCTGCACCTGCGCAATCCGAAAAGCGTGCGTTACCAGTGGAAGCTCGAAAACTTTGATCCGCGCTGGTCGCCCGAAAGCAACGAGCAGCAGGCCGTGTATTCCAACCTGCCGCCCGGGCAATATAATTTCCGTTTGAAGGCGCGTAATGGTGACGGAGTCTGGTGCAAAGAAATTACATACGCTTTTTCCATCACGCCTCCTTTTTATGCCACATGGCCTTTCCGTGCAGCCGTTACCATCACGGTAATCCTGCTCATCTGGTTGTTCATCCGCCTGCGGATACGGCGCATCAAAAGGAGAAACCGCGAGCAACTGGAAAAGCTCGAGCTGGAAAAAAGAAAACTGGAACTCGAACGCAGCCTGCTCGACCTGGAACAGAAAGCGCTGCGCCTGCAGATGAACCCGCATTTTATTTTCAACGCGCTGAATTCGATCCAGGGCTACATTACGCGGAATGATACTTTCGAAGCGAAACGCCTGCTCGCGAAATTCGCCAAACTGATGCGGCTCATTCTCGAGAATTCGAGGCAGCAGCTCACGAGTATCGCGCAGGAAGCCGAACTGCTTTCGAATTACCTCGAACTGGAAAAAGTATGTCACGGGAACCGTTTCAGCTATTCTGTCGAAGTGGACGAAGAAATTATTCCCGACGCCGTACTCATTCCCGTGATGCTCATCCAGCCTTTCGTGGAAAACGCCGTCATGCACGGCGTGCGTCACCGCGCGGAAGGCGGTCTGATCGAACTGCATTTCGGTTTGCGCGGCGGCCTGGTGGAATGTACGATCACGGATAACGGCATCGGCCGCAAACGCGCCGCCGAATTGAAACAGCAGGAACCGAAAGATCACGAATCGGCCGCGCTGAGCATCACGCAGGAACGCCTGGAGCATATGAACAGCGAGGGCGCGGAGAACAACCGCGTGATCATTACCGACCTGGAAGATGCTTCCGGCGTAGCAACCGGCACGCGCGTGACCCTGCGGCTCGCGCCGGTTTTCGACAATTGAGCCGGATTTATCAACAAATGCACAATTTCGGTCAAGCCTTGTCGTTTTTCTAATAACCAGTTCACCCTGTTAAAATTTTTCTGAAGCGTAACTTTTTCCCCCGGAAGGGGTTATGCTCGTAAATCCGAGTGTGCATGAATTCTCCCGTTCAGCAATTTCTTGGTCCGGCAGTATATATTCCTGCTGCTTCCATACTGTGCGGGTGATTCGGATCCTCGAAATATAACATTACGGAGTTTCACGAAAAACTTGTTGGAGAGTTGAGCGTGAAAACGATTGAAGGTTTTTCAGTGAAACTCCTTCTTTTTGACAGCATCACCGTTGCGAGCCGCCTGGTCACCAAAGCAGTGTTCGGAAAGCAGAATGATCTCAGGCTGCAACGGTGTTCAGCACCTGTTCTGTGTTGCGTGGGTACGCAATGTGATGGAGGCAGCAGAGTGGGTGAATGGGCCGCTTTTCCCGGATGGAAACTACGTGAAGGGGAAAAGCGGCCCTGTTTTTTTTGCCGCAGATTTTCGCAGTCCGCAGTTATCCGTAGTCGCCGACTACGAATAACCATGTATAATCTGTGCAATCTGCGGCTTGTTTTTTGGAAATGGTGCTATGCACTTCTCAATAAAGTTCGTACGAATAAACATCAGCAGTAGAAGAACCTCCAAAGTTGATGCACTGCCAGGCCGGCAAGTTGTGCTCGTTGTATAAAAAACGGGTTTCCTTGTAATAATTTGTTCCTGTTTCCTGCCTGCGCATGATCATGTTGCCACGATCGTCGTAACCGAATTCAACGACCGAATCGTTTGCGGCGCTTCTCGTTTTGTGCGTCATTTTAACCTGGTTACCTTTTTCATCGTACCATTCGCGCACAATTTCCGCGATGCGGTCGTCGGCGTCATAAACCACGTTGGCTACGTTATCCTCGTGCGCCTTCGGGTCATGATGTACGACTTTATATTTTTTTCCGCTCTCCATGTTTTCATGTTCGGTTTCCAGCAGGATGAGTTTATCTTCTTTTAATTCATACCTGTTTTTTTCGCGGCGAAACAGTTTGTCCTCGTATCCGAATTCTTCAAACAGTACTGGTTTGTCTTTGCCTTCCGGGTGGTATTCGAAACGCTCACGCTGCTCTGTTTCGCCGGGAGAAGACTCGACCCGTTTTTCGGTAAGCTGGCCTTTTTCATCGTACACGTAAATAGTCTGTGCCGGTTCCCCGTCTTCGTAGTGTTTCAACTCTTTCACAATGCGACCGGCTTCGTCGTATTCCAGTGTTACGCGCTCCACCAGTTCGCCTCCGCTGTAATGCCTGTGCTCGGTAATGCGGTTCTTTTCGTCAAAACCATTCTCAAACTTTTCGATGGCTTCGCCGGATTCGTCGTATTCGGTATCGGTCAGGATATTTCCGGAAGGATGATAATGCACTTCACGGAGCAGAAAACGTTCCCGCTCTTCTGTGGCCAGTTCATTGTTTTCGTCGGGCGACAAGTCTGGATAGCGATGAACAGTCATCTGTTTTACCTTAATGGCTGTATTTGTCATAGACACGGAATTTGAGCTTAAAGGTAAAATTTTGGTGTCTATGCTTTCGCGGCAGCGAAAAAAAACGCTCAATGTCAAACGCTCAATGCACGATTATCAAGGGCCAATCCGATGAACATTGATAATCGTGTATTGAGCGTTTGGAGACCCGGGGGAAAACACGTCAATTTCAACCGGTTTTGCTCCGCCCGACAAGGCCTGTTTCCGTTCGTCAATTTGCTTTGGGGATCAGGCGGTTTCCGATTACATTTGGCTACCAAAGCATGACTATGAAAAGCTACACGATCCCCGTTTTTTCAACTGTTCTTCTGCTCACCGCTTGTTCCGGCGGCGGAGGCGAAACAAAGAACGACAGCGCATTCAAATACCCGGCTACACGGAAAACCGATACGGTCGATACATATTTCGGCGTAAAAGTTCCCGATCCGTACCGCTGGCTCGAGGACGATAATTCTGAAGAAACCAAAAAATGGGTGCAGGAGCAGAACAAAGTGACTTTTGATTACCTCGCTAAAATTCCTTTCCGGGATAAGATCCGCGAGCGCCTGACCAAAATCTGGTCTTTTGAAAAGACTTCCGTGCCGTATAAAAAAGGGAAAAACTATTTCTATTCATACAACAACGGCATCCAGAACCAGGCCGTGCTTTACGTGAAAGAAGGTCTGAACGGAACCGGCCGCGTGCTGCTCGATCCGAATACGCTTTCGGCAGACGGAACAATATCGCTCAGCGGAAGCAGCGTTTCCAAAAACGGGAAATACCTGGCATACGGCCTGAGCAAAGCGGGCTCGGACTGGGTGGAGTATGATGTGATGGATATTGAAACCGGCAGGAAACTGGACGATCACCTGAAATGGATCAAGTTTTCGGGCGTGGCCTGGAAAGACGACGGGTTTTATTACGGACGTTTCGATGCGCCGAAAGGAAGTGAATTGTCTTCGAAAAACGAAAACCAGAAAGTGTATTACCATAAACTCGGCACTTCGCAGGATAAAGATGTGCTGGTTTACAAAGACGATGCTCACCCGAACCGTTCATTTGGTCCGCAGGTCAGTGAAGACGGGCGCTGGCTCGTACTGTTCAGCTACGAATCCACCAGCGGAAATGCGCTGATCGTAAAAGACCTGTTGAAACCCGGCAGCGATTTTATTACGATCGTGGATAATTTCGATAACAATTACGGTGTGCTCGATATACAGGGAACGAATATGATCGTCCGCACGAACGCCGGCGCGCCCAAATACCGCCTGGTTTCCATCGACATCATGAATCCCGGTGCGGCGTCGTGGAAAAATATCCTGCCGGAACAAAAAGACCTGCTGGAAGAAGTGACGATCGCCGGTGATAAAATCATTGCGACATATTTAGTCGACGTAAAATCGAAAATGTACGTTTTCGATCTGAACGGAAAAGAGGAGAACGAGATCGAACTTCCCGGCCTGGCGTATTGCGACGGGCTGAACGGTGACAGGAAGGACAGCCTCGTGTTTTACAGCGTGGTTTCGTTCACGGCGCCCGCATCCATCTACAAATACAATATCACGACGAAAAAGAGCAGCCTGTATATTAAACCGGCTATCGATTTCAATTCGGATGATTATGAAACGAAGCAGGTTTTTTACGCCAGCAAAGACGGTACAAAAATCCCGATGTTCATTACGCATAAAAAAGGCATCGTACTCGACGGAACGAATCCCTGTTTCCTCTTCGGTTACGGCGGTTTCAATAATTTTTATGCTCCCGAATTCCGCATCGACCGTTCCGTTTTCCTGGAAGCGGGCGGTGTGTATGCCGTGGCCAATATGCGCGGCGGCGGCGAGTACGGTGAAGACTGGCACAAAGCCGGCACGAAATGCAAAAAACAAAACGTATTCGACGATTACATCGCAGCTGCCGAGTACTTAGTCAGCGAAAAATATACGAGCAAGGAAAAACTGGCTATCCACGGCCGCTCAAACGGCGGTTTGCTTATCGGCGCGGTGATGACACAACGTCCCGACCTCTGTAAAGTATGCCTGCCGCAGGTCGGCGTACTGGATATGCTCCGTTATCACCGGTTCACGATCGGCCGCGCCTGGAGTACGGATTACGGCCTGAGCGAAAACGAAGAAGAATTCCGCTGCCTGTTCAAATACTCGCCGCTGCACAATGTGAAGGAAGTAGCATATCCCGCCACGCTGATCTGTACCGGCGATCATGACGACCGTGTTGTCCCGGCGCATTCCTTCAAGTTTGCCGCCACGCTGCAGGCGAATCACAAAGGAAATAACCCGGTGATGATCCGCATCGATACCAACGCCGGACATGGTTCAGGAAAACCGACGGCGAAGCAGATCGAAGAATATTCGGATATGTGGGCTTTTGTGTTTTACAATTTGGGGATGAAGTATTGAGCGACGCTCAGCGATCCTCCGGAAAATTCACCGTCTTAAAAACCGCCAGCACCGTAGAAAGCTGCGTGGCATCAAGACTGTCGGCAAAAAGGTAAAGCTGCTTGTCGAACCGGTTATTGCTGCAGCATAGTTCGGCCAGGTACGTAGCGCCTTCTTCCACGTAAGCGATCCGGCTTTGCAGGTTGTTCACCTTTTTGTTTTCGATGGTGTATTTGCTGGCGTGCATGAAGGTATGATCCTCGCAGGGGCAGGGATTAAAGTCGTTTCCTTTCACTTCGAGTGATTTGAATTTAATCCTGATTTTGCCGAAATGGATGATGCCGTTTGCAAAGGGACTGACATAAGCGGAATCGCGGATGCGTTCGATATTGCTGACTACACAGGGCTGGGGGCAACGAAGCGAAAAGAAAGAAATGGATTCTTCCACCCACGATTCTGTTTGTTGTTCGGATGAAGAACAGCCGGAAACCCCGAAGAGCAGCAAAAAAATATAAACGGGCAAATCTCGCTTCATACGGTGGTGAAAATATGCAAAGTTCATCGGCTGCCGAAATCAAAATACGGCTTTCATCATATACGAAGTTTCCGCAACGGAGGCCTTTGAGTAGTAATACGTCGCGGAAGCCAAAAAGTTCGTCCCGGGAGGCCGGCTGTTCATATAAAACCGGTGAAAATGAAAAAGCCGGCCGGTTGCATTCCAACCGGCCGGCTTTTGTTCAAAAAAGTTTAGAGGCTGTTAGGAAATTATCCTTCCGGCTTTTTAGGAGCCTTTTTTGCCTACTTACTCAAAAAGCGCCCCTGCCTCCGCCGTAGCGGCTACGCGCAGGCAGGTCGATCGAGCAAAAAATCCATCCTAAAAACCTCGAAAAACAAATTCCTAACAGACTCTTAGTGTTTCGCGAGGTAATCTGCAATACCGCTGTGCGAAGCTTTGAGTCCGTCGGATCCTTTGGTCCAGTTGGCCGGGCAAACTTCACCGTTTTCTTCGTTGAACTGCAGTGCGTCCACCATGCGTATGGCTTCGTCTACGTTACGGCCCAGCGGCAGGTCGTTGATGAGCTGGTGGCGGACTAATCCTTTTTTGTCGATCAGGAAAAGGCCGCGGTATGCGATCATTTCCGAGGTAGCCAGCATTTCGCCTTCGTCGCTCACATCGTATGTACCGTTGAGCACGCCATAGTTGTATGAAATCGTTTTGTTAGTATCGGCAACTACCGGGTAGGTGATGCCTTTGATGCCGCCGTGATTTTTGTCCATCTGCAGCCAGCCCCAGTGCGACTGTTCCGTGTCGGTGGAACAGGCAACAAGAGCCGTATCGCGTTTTTCAAACTCGGCGAGTTTTTCCTGGAAAGCGTGAAGTTCCGTAGGGCAAACAAAAGTGAAATCTTTCGGATAGAAGAAGAAGATCACGTATTTTTTCCCGATATACTGTTCGAGCGAAAAATCGGTTATAATTTCTCCGCCTGAAACAACTGCTTTGGCCTTGAATACAGGCGCTTTTTTACCGACTAATACTTGCATGGTTTATTTTGTTTTTGTGTTTTGTTTTGTCGTTTGGTTGGTGCAAAATTACGAAAACCCTGGCGAGACCTGAAATAAAATAGTGAGCCCGGGGTGGTTCGGGGTTAACAAATGAGAAAAGATTTTGTTCAAAACGGAGTTGCGGAATCACCACATTGGCAAAAAAACGCTCCATATTAAATGTTCTCCAGATGGCTACCGGGAGAAGAATGTTCATCGGATCGGTTCTTCCGTCTGCTCAGGTGAATGCGGCGGACAGGTTGATCATTGTACGTTGTGCGTTTGACATTGAGCGTTCAATATCCCGGGAGGATTGAACACTTAAAACTTGTACGTGTACCCTGCATATGGGATCAGGGAAAGAATATCGCCCCACCAGATCGGCGAAGTGCTCAGTCCGAAGTCCATCGCCCCGCGGTTGCCGCGGATACGTAGTCCCAGCGTGTGAACGGACTGTGTTTGTGAAAATGCTCCGAAAGTTCCGGGAATGATCCAGTTTTCGGTCACAAGCAGGGCGCGCTTGCCGATAGGAGCGATTCCGCTGAGCGTAAAAACCGGTGATTCCGGGCTTTCGAACTGGCTTCCGAAACCGGCAAAAGCGCCGTATGCTATTCCTGCGGATATGTTTTTTTCTTCGTTGCCGTACGTATATGTCCCGGTAACGCCTAATCCGACGCCGGCGTCGATGAATGTGCTGCCCAGGCCCAGGCTGGCGCCGAGATAGCTGTTATCCCCGACTTTGAAACCGCTGCGCATATAGAGGTAAGGAAAGACTATGCCGAGGACGCCTCCGCCGATACTGACATGATCCGAAATGCTGTAGCTGATCGAATTGGTTCCGATCAGCATAAAATTGTGATAATAATAGAGGCCGCGCTCCACGGGAATAGCGGAAGGACTGACCACATACTGGGCCAGCAGCGGGTCGCAGGTGCCCAGTTCGCTGATGATAGCCGGTTCTCTGGCTTTGCCTTCGATGATCAGCTCGACCGATTTGACCGAATTGTAAGGAATGGAAACGATGCCCGACGCGCTGGTTTCCAGTTGGAAAGCCTGGGCTTCGGCCGAAACGAGTTTCCCGTAATAGTTGGTGGATGTGGTGGTTAATACGCGGTAGGTTTTACCCGGATCGATGCTGGCGAACCATTTGATGCGTGAATTTTTGATGGTGATTTCCCCGGAGACATTGTCTTCAAAAATCATCACGCCCGACTGCTGGCGGACGATTTTGCCGCGCAGGATAATACCGTCATTCAGAGCAACGATATCGTCCCTGTTTTTAGCCGTATCACTTGTTTGCGCGGCAAGACGGATGGATGCAAAAAATACGAGGAATAAAAAGAGGTTACGCATCGGTGCAAATGTTTCGTTCAAGATAGCCAAAATCGCTAAATTGCAGGACAGAATCCCCAATGAAACGATTTATCTTACTGCTGTTCATATTGTCTGCTCATATACAGACGCGGGCCGATGCCCTGGGTTGCCCTACCTGCGGCGATTGCTGGGACGCTATTACGCCGGATCTTACGCGATGTCACGCGGTAGTCCTCAACAGCAGGAATTTCCCGGATTTTGATTTTTACGTGGATGTTGATGGCAGCAGGTACCGTTTGCGCGATTCCGTGATTTACATCGCCCAAAGGCAATTTTCACTGACCATCGAGGCGGTTCCGAAAAAAGTAAAAGGAAAAACCAATGTTATTTTTCTCCAGAGAAGCCAGCCGAACCAGGCCATCACCGTTCTTTCGGTAGAGGAAGACCGGGTGAATGGAGAGGAACATCATTTCGTAATCCGTTACGCCAAAGAGCAACTGAACAGGAAACTGCACGTACGCGGCAAAGCGAACCTGAAAAACGAACCGAAAGTATTGCAGTCCTCCGCGATGTATGGTTACCTGAGTTTGTCCCTGCTCTCGCTTTTTGCGCTTTTCCTGCAGTGGAGGAAAAGAAAGAAGAATACCTGACCGCATTTTTTTAAATTGCATGTAAATCATATGGATTACAAAACATATAATCCTGTTTCCGATTTATCGGCATTTGTAAAATGTTTCTGGTCCCTGGACGGACCCGCAGAAAATAAACCGGAAAAACAACGCATCGTTCCCGATGGTTGCATGGAAATGATTTTCCATTACGGCGACCTGTATAAACAATACCTGGAGAACGGAAACGCTATTATACAACCCCGGTGTTTTGTATTCGGCCAGATCACGCAACCCCTGGAAATAGAGCCGACAGGGACTACGGGTATTTTCGCAGCCCGCTTTCATCCCGACGGGCTCAGTCCCTTGATTGCGTTACCGCTGTCCAAAATGGAAAACAGGGCTGTTCCCCTGCAGGAACTTTTCGGGGAAGAGGTAATTCACGTAGAGAAGAAAATACTGAAGGCCAAAAAAAATGAAACGCGAAAGCAAATAATCGAAACCTTTTTACTGAACAGGCTGCTTTCGCCCGAATCGATTGACCGTATTGCCAAAGAGAGCGTGGAGATCATTACAAACCTGAAAGGGCAGGTATCCGTTGACGAACTGTCCGAACAAATTAAAATCAACCGCCGCAGGCTCGAAAGAAAATTCTCGTCAGCCATAGGCCTTAGTCCAAAACAACTCTCCAAAATTATCCGGCTTCAGTCCACGTTAAAAATGCTGGCGAATAAACGATTTACCAGCCTTACTTCCATAGCGCATGAAGGCGATTATTACGACCAGGCGCATTTCATAAAGGATTTCAAAGAGTTTACAGGCATGAGTCCCAAAAAATTCTACGCAGGCAGCCTTAAAATGTCTTCTCTTTTTATTGACAGCGAATAGCCTGTCGCGTTTTTACAATTTTACCGGGTTCCGATCTTGCAGTTTTGCGTTGCAATAATGCATTAACCGTAAAATTTGTAAAAATGAAAAATCTGATCAATTGGTTCGAAATTCCTGCCAAAGACTTTGACCGGGCAGTAAAATTTTACAAAAGTGTTCTTGACGTCGAAATTCACGAAGCGGAAATGTTCGGCTCTAAAATGGGCTTTTTCCCGTCGGACGGCAAGCATGTTTCAGGCGCTATTGTAAAAGGCGAAGATTATGCTCCTTCCATGGAAGGCGTAACGATTTACCTGAATGCCGGCGATGATTTGCAACCTGTCCTGGATAAAGTAGAAAGCAACAAGGGAAAAGTCATTGTACCCAAAACCCAGATCAGCCCCGAGATGGGTTACTTCGCGATGTTTATTGATACGGAAGGAAACAAACTGGCATTACATTCAATTCAATAGAACAGGCGCCATGAGAAAGACTTACAAGGCAATAGTTGCCGCGCTGATTTTGTCGCCGGTAATTTTCTGCTCCTGTTCCTCCGGAACACCGGTCGAAACGAAAGCGGAAACAGGAACAGTCCCCGATTATTCCAAACTGAAAGAGCTGAACTGGCTCATCGGGAAATGGGAAAACAATTCATCCGAAGGATATGCTGCGGAAACCTGGGAACAGCAGAACGATTCCACTTTAGAAGGAGCCAGTTACTTCGTAGCAGGAGGAGATACGGTTTCTTCCGAGAAACTCAGCCTTGTCCAAACCGCCGGCGATTTATTTTATATCCCTGTTGTAAAAGATCAGAACAACGGGCAACCGGTCAAATTTAAAATGACTTCTCAAAGCGGGAACCAACTGGTATTTGAAAACCCCAGCCACGATTTTCCTAAAAAAATAACCTACAACCGCATCACGAACGATTCGATCGTGGCTGAAATATCGGGCATGGTGGAAGGAAAATTACAAGCGCAGCAATTTCCCAT
>VBWE01000061.1 GCA_006218065.1 Bacteroidota bacterium | reverse complement strand
GCAGGTTCGGCTGATTCTGGTAACCCTGGCTGTAGTTCGGGTTATATCCCTGGTTGTAGGGCTGGTTGTAATAACCCGGCTGTTGCATCCCGGCATACGGCGGAACATTGTTTTTCTTGCGGAAGCTCACCGCAGTGGCGATGATCGAGAAAACAAGGAAGAAGAGGCTGATCAGCATGAACAGGGTTGCGCCGACCGTTACATCGTCATCGGTGTACGAATTGCTTCCGTAATACCCGTACGAATAGTCGTAAGATCCGGAACAGTAACAATGTCCTTCCGACATGGTGTAAACTCCGGTCAGTAAACCGGCGAGGCTGACGATAATGCCGATAATGGAGAGCGCTTTCATGGTTTTGTTTTTGAATGTTTCTTCTGCAAAGTAAAGAAAAACCATGCTGAAACCATTGAAAACAGGGAAAAGATCGTTTTTTGCACAGGGTTTCCGAAACGGTTTAAATTCCTCCGGAGAATCAATTACATCAAAGTATTCTTTAGTTCGGAATAGATTGTGTTTCAGGCGGCAGTCGGCAGCGGCAGGAGGCAGTCTTGGCAGTTTTGGGTAAAGGGGATCTTCGTTGGTCGAAGTCTCAGACTTCGACCAGCTGCGTCTGATTTACGCAGACTGGTTGCTCCCAAACTGCCGCCGCCGACTGGATCTATTCCGACATATAGCAACAGTTTTCCTGTAAAACGGCTCTGCGGACCTTGCTTCGCCGAAGCTACGCGAAGGCAGGGGAATTTTAAAATAACAGTGCCCTGTTAACAAAACCCGCATACAGGCATTATCCCGCAGTAAATTCCATTGTAAGTTGCATGATCTGTAATTGTACCCGGCCTAAGAATAGCACTATGAGAATTCACTTTATCGCAATCGGCGGAAGCGCGATGCACAATATGGCGATTGCCATGCACAAAAAAGGATTCCGGGTTACAGGTTCCGACGACGAAATCCTGGAACCTTCGCGCAGCCGTCTCGCGCAGCACGGTTTATTGCCCGCATCCGAAGGATGGAACCCGGACATCATCAGCACTGAAATCGACGCGGTGATTCTCGGCATGCATGCCCGCGCCGAAAACCCGGAACTGCTGAAGGCGCAGGAACTCGGGCTGAAAATTTATTCGTACCCGGAATATCTTTACGAGCAAAGCAAAAATAAAACGCGTGTCGTGATCGGCGGAAGTCACGGGAAAACGACCGTCACCGCGATCATCCTGCACGTGCTCCGTCACTGCGGCATCGATGCGGATTATATGGTGGGCGCACAGCTCGCCGGTTTCGATACGATGGTGAAAATCACGGAAGAAGCGCCGTTCATCGTGCTCGAAGGCGATGAATACCTTTCTTCACCGGTCGATCGCCGCCCGAAGTTTCACCTGTACAAACCACATATCGCTTTACTCAGCGGGATCGCCTGGGATCACGTGAACGTTTTCCCGACGTTTGAAAATTACGTGGACCAGTTCCGGACGTTTATCCAGCTGATCGAAAAAGACGGCGCACTGGTGTACTGTTGGGACGATCCCGTGCTGCGGAAAATCGCTGCCGAAGGACGACCGGATATCACGCGCGTACCGTACGGAATTCCGAAACATAAAGTGAGCGATGGCGTGACTTCGCTGACGCGCGGCGGGAAAGAAAGTCCGCTGCTGGTTTTCGGAAATCACAACCTGATGAACGTGGAAGGCGCAAGACTCGTTTGCCTGCGCATGGGCGTAACCGACGACCAGTTCCTGGACGCGATTCAATCATTCAAAGGCGCTGCGCGGCGGCTGGAACTGGTCGACAGGAACGATACGTTTTCCTGCTACAAAGATTTCGCACATTCTCCTTCCAAGCTGAAAGCCACGACCGCCGCGGTTAAAAACCAGTTTCCCGGGCGGAAGCTGACGGCCTGCATGGAACTGCATACGTTCAGCAGCCTCACAGCGGAATTCCTGAAAGAATATGCCGGGGCTATGGATACGGCGGATGAAGCATACGTGTATTTCAACCCGCATACCATCGCGCATAAAAAACTCCCCCCGATCAGCGAAGAACAGGTGAAAGAAGCTTTCGCGCGAAAAGACCTGCAGGTATTCACCGATTCGGAAAAACTGGTCGGGGAATTAAAAACGAAATCGTGGGAAAATGCGAATCTCCTTTTGATGACTTCCGGGAATTTCGACGGCGTGGATTTTAATGCGCTGGCGAAGGAACTGATCGGAAAGTAATTACTAAATCGAAGCGGACTGATCTTTTTTGCGCAGGAATATTCCCGCAACCAACGCCACGATAAATCCCATCAGCAGGTTCATGATCACGCTGTTGATCGTGTACTGGATCGCAACAACGCTGTCTTCCGTAATCAATCTGAACTGGTAGGGAAGCGGTTTGACCGTGGAATATTTCAGCTGGCTGAGCGGCAATTCGTAGCGGAAAAACCAGAACCAGAAAGGAGCGGTGATGAGCGAAGAGGCGATCGCCCCAATCATCCCGGCGCGCAGGGCCTGCTTGAATGTGATTTCCCCGCCCAGGTCGCGATCGCGCGTGCGCATCACCGCGAGGTAAATCATGGCGAAATAAATCAGCAGTATGCCGTAACGGAGATATCCCGTTCCGTCGTGAATGACCTTCAGGTCGAGAATGGAAAGTACCAGGATGAGTACACCGCCGGAAGCACCGACAATCCAGGATTGTTTCATGGTAAGTTCAGTCGTTTTTCAATGCTGCTCTCCGCAGGTTACCCGTTCATCGAAATCAAAAACTCTTCGTTGCTCTGCGAGTTTTTCATCCGGTCTTTCAGGAATTCCATCGCTTCCACCGGGTTCATATCGGCCAGGTGGTTGCGCAGGATCCAGATACGCTGCAGCCAGTCTTTTTCAAGCAGCAGGTCGTCGCGGCGTGTGGATGAAGAAACGAGATCGATCGCCGGGAAAGTACGCTTGTTCGCGAGTTTGCGGTCGAGCTGCAATTCCATGTTACCGGTTCCTTTAAATTCTTCGAAGATCACTTCGTCCATTTTCGAACCGGTATCGATCAGATTTTCCGCGCAGCACCGAAGAAACGTTTCGGCTTATGTAGTGCGTTTGCATCCACACCGCCCGAAAGCACTTTGCCGGATGCGGGTTGTACGGTATTGTATGCGCGTGCGAGACGGGTAATGGAATCGAGCAGGATCACTACGTCGTGCCCGCACTCGACCATGCGTTTCGCTTTTTCAAGCACAATGTTGGCGACTTTCACGTGACGGTCGGCCGGTTCATCGAAGGTGGAGGCGATGACTTCGGCATGTACGCTGCGGGCCATGTCGGTTACTTCTTCCGGGCGTTCGTCGATGAGCAGGATCATCAGGTACACTTCCGGGTGGTTGTCGGCAATGGCGTTGGCCACTTCCTTCAGCAGTACGGTTTTACCTGTTTTGGGCTGTGCCACGATGAGTCCGCGCTGACCTTTACCGATCGGCGTGAACATATCCATCACGCGCATGGAAAGCGCCGATTTGGATTTGCCGGCTCCGCAGAGTTTGAATTTTTCGTTCGGGAAAAGCGGCGTAAGGAAATCAAAAGGAACGCGGTCGCGGACAAAAGCCGGGTCGCGGCCGTTGATGCGATCGACTTTGATGAGCGGAAAATATTTTTCTCCTTCTTTCGGGGGACGAATGGCTCCGCGGACGGTATCGCCGGTTTTCAGGCCGAAGAGTTTGATCTGCGACTGCGAAACGTACACATCGTCGGGCGAATTCAGGTAGTTGTAATCCGATGAACGCAGGAAACCGTAGCCGTCGGGCATGATTTCGAGTACACCTTCACTTACGACGAGGTTATCGAAATTATAATGTTCTTCCTGTGTTTTCTGGAAACGGTTCTGCTGCGATCCTGCGTTGAAGTTCGGATCGTTTTGCTGCCCCTGGCCGTACTGCTGGCGCTGCTGGTTTTGGTTTCCGCCCTGCTGGTTCTGGTTACCGGTTTGCTGGTTCTGGTTTCCGCCGACCTGTGCCTGGATATATGCCGGGGGCTGCTGGTAAGCGGGAGCCTGGTAATTCGGCGGCTGATTCTGGTTTTGCTGCCCGTATTGTTTGCGCTGCTGAAACTGGGGCTTCTGCTGGAAATTCTGCTGGCCCTGCTGCTGCTGTTTCGGCGGCTGGTTTTTAACCGTTTCGGGAGTCGTGGTTTCTGGTTGTTTTTTCTCGGCGGTATTTTCTTCCGCAACGACATCGTTTTTGGCCGGGGGATCGGTGCTTTCTTCGGTTTTCGGAGTAGCATCGGTATTTTCAACCGTTATAAAACGGGGATCGGGCGTATCGTCCGAGAAAGGATCGATTTCTTCGGGATGCTTGATTTCGTCCGGGTTGGGAACATCGAGTTTCACCTTTTTTCCGCGGACATTTTTGGTTTTATCGGCTCCGCTTTTGCCGGCCCCGGAGTTTTCTGCGCCGGAAGTGGACGGGTTGGCGGCCTGGAGATCGAGGATCTTGTAAACCAGTTCCTGTTTTTTTAAAGTCTCGTACTTGGGAATATTCAGCTGTTTGGCTATTTCACGGAGTTCACCGACCAGCTTGCTGTTCAGTTCGACAATGTCGTACATGGTAAATAAATAGAGTTTTGGATTTGTTAGTTTTGGAAGGACTTACGCGCTGGGAACGCATAAAACGAATAATAGGAATAAGATGGAACCATTCTTGCTTTTTGTGCCTGCGATGATTTACCGGAGAAAGAGATCAGAAACTAAACCTCTTATTGCGTAAGCGTTAATAGAAATACTGTTAACGTTTTCGGTATCGAAAGGTGATGCAATATTACAAAGAATAATTCAAATACGATCAAGTCCGCAAAAATATCTTTTGGACAAAATAGTGTTGAAAATTGATCTTCCGTCCCTCTCTGTCAGGTGAAGGACGAAACATTTAATTTTGCAGGAAACACCGATACCTGATGATTCAGCGCATACAATCCGTTTTCCTGCTCCTGGCCATTGCCGTTTGCGGCGCCGTACTTTATTTTCCCCTGTTGAATATCCAGCCCGCGACAGGTGCGGCCCTGCAACTGAAGGCGGCAGACAGCATCATCGTGCAGGTGACCCTGGCGGTTTTAATAATCACCGGTCTTGGTGCGCTGCTGCTGTATAAAAACCGTCCGCTGCAGTCGCGTATCGCCATGCTCGGCGGGCTGATTTCCCTGGCGCTTTTTGCAGGATTACTCGTTTTCCCCGGCATGCTTTTTAAAGCGATCGGTACATTACCGGTGAAGCAGGAAATCGGGGCCTGGCTGGTGATCGGTATCGATACTTTTTTCTTTATGGCGATGCTGTTTATCCGCAAAGATGAAAAGCTCGTCCGCTCCGCAGATCGTATCCGGTAGTTTTTGCGAAACAAAAAATCACGCTCTTGAGCCGAGTTCTATCGCTTCCAGGTCTTTGATCCGGCCGCCTTCGATACTGAAACGCAGCAATGTTTTTTTCTTGTGAAAACCGTGCACACCGGCAGCCCCGGGATTCATAAAAAGGCAATCGTGTTTTTTGTCGAACTCCACGCGCAGGATATGGGAATGCCCGCAGATGAAAAGCTTCGGCGGATTGGTGCGCATCAGCGGTGAAACATCCGGGTTGTATTTCGGAGGCGTTCCGCCGATATGCGTGATCCATACGTCTACGCCTTCACAAAAAAAACGCAGGTCTTTCGGATAACGGATGCGGATATCCTGCCCGTCGATATTTCCGTAAACTGCGCGAAGCGGTTTATACTTTTCCAGTTCTTCGCATACGCTCAGTGTACCGATATCGCCGGCATGCCAGATTTCGTCACAACTTTCGAAATACTTGAAATTTTTCCGATCAAGATGGCCGTGTGTATCGGAAAGTAATGCGATGCGTTTCACGGGACAAAAATACGGATTGCTTTACCTGATCAACGTAACATAACCCGAATACTGCTTTTTCTCGAGTCCATGCGGTTGAATTTCCAGCATGTACATATAAGTACCCATGGCTTGCGCAACCCCGGATTTATCTTCGCCATTCCAGCGAAAGTTGATGTCGGAAGAGACATATATTTTTTCTCCCCAGCGGTTGAAAAGCGAGACCTGGAATACGTCTGCCGGAGGACCTTTATAAGTGACAAACCAAACATCGTTTGTTTCGGAATTCGGAGAAATGGAATTCGGGATATAAAGTTCAAAACCCGGGTCCTGGCTTGCCGCCGGCGTTTCAGTTTGTACTGTTATGACCGGGGATTTTGCCGCAGCAGCCTGCGATTTTGCTGCATTGCGGCAACCGGGAAAAAGCAAGCATGCGAACAGTAAGGAATGGAGGAAGAACCTGTTCATCGGATGAGATTGAATTTGCCAACCAGTTTTTTTGTTTCGTTCTCTTTCCTGCGAAAAACGATTTGCCAGACATAGGTATCTGTTTGCACCGGGTTGTTTTTATATTTTCCGTCCCAGGCAAAGTGAATATCGTTGCTTTTAAAAAGGACTTCTCCCCAGCGGTTAAAAATGTAAACCTGGAAGGAATCTATTTCCGGACCGTCATACCTGATGAGCCAGGTATCGTATCCGCGTTCGCTGTTGGGAAAAAGTACATTCGGAACTTTCAGGATATAATCCGATCCGCAGATGAAATCGATCTGCGGATCGTTTGCCCGCATGGCCGAATCGCTCAGCATCATGGCGGCTGCAGAAGCGGTATCCGTTTTATCTGATCGTACGATCGCCCTGTAGTGTTTATATGCTTTTTCGTAATGTCCTTTTTTAAAAGCGGAGTCGGCTTCGATCATCTCCGATCTGTTTTGCCCGTCGAGTATCGTTTGAACGGTTCTCAGCTTCGCAGTAGCAAACGGGTCGCCGTTTTTAATCGCCAGCGCCATTTCGAAATGTTCTTTCGCTTTCAGCCATTCGTTTTTTGCGTAATACAAACCGCCAGCGGCCATGGCATCGGCATATTTTTTCTCCAGGATATTTTCGCAGCCTTTTACCGAAGCAATCGCTTCGAGTTGCTTAGTCGCATAGTCGTCATGCGCTTTGCACTTTTTGGCATCGAGGTAAAAGGAACAGGCCTCTTCGTATTTTTTGATGCGGAATAAACTGTCGGCTTTACGGACCAGGTTTGCACAGTCATCCGTTTGCGCACTGGCATAACGAATTCCTGCTAACAATAAAATGCTGCAAACCAGCAGCCGGATTTTATTTCCAGCGTGCATTTCGGGGAGGGTTATCCGTTTTTTTATTTGATGAGGCTCACATGCCCGACGTACCTGCGTTTTTTACCGTTGACGTCCGTCAATACGACTTTCCAAACGTATACGTCTTCCTGGCAGAGTTCACCTTTTAATTTTCCATCCCATCCTTTGTACAGGTCATTGGAACGGAAGATCATGTTGCCCCAGCGGTCGAAAACCCACATTTCGAATTCCTCGATGAATGTTCCGTAGCCGTAAAAAACTTCGTTCTTGCCGTCGCCGTTCGGAGTAAATGCGTTCGGCGCGAAGAAGGTGAATTCCGGGTCGATCACGAGGCAGTTGACGGTACTGTCCACGCAACCGTTGGCCGAATGAACCACCAGTTTTACGCAGTATGTGCCGGTATCGCCATAGAAATGCGTGGGATGCTGCAAGGTGCTCGTGTTATTCGCATCGAGCGGATCGCCGAAATCCCATTGCCATTGTGCAGGAATCACGGACAGGTCGGTAAACGAAATCGTCGCGTCGAGAATGGTGGTGGGTTGCGGGCTCGCTGTAAAGCTGGCTGTAGGAGAAGGGAACACCGTAATGTAATTGACCATGGTGATCGTCTGCGAACATCCGGCAGCAGTGGTTACGGTAAGTTTAACCGTGTAAGCTCCCGAAACACCATACTGGTGCGAAGGATTTTGCGCGTTGCTGGAACCCGAACCGTCGCCGAAATCCCAAAGCCAGCCGGTGATAGTTCCCGACGAAACGGTGGATATGTCTGTAAATGTTACGTCCAGCGGTTTACAGCCGCTTTGCGTGTTCGAAGTAAACGCAGGAACAGGCAAGGGATTTACTGTAACGGAAACGGAATCGACGGCAGTGCAGTTGTTCGCATCGGTAGCCGTAACAGTATATGTTGTAGTAGTCGCCGGTTGAACATTCTGCGAAGCGCCGATAAGATTACCCGGAGTCCAGAGATACGTGTACGGACCTACGCCGCCGCTGGCATTCGCCGTGATGGGTGCCTGCAATCCGTTGCAGATGGTTTGTGCCGTGCCCGGCGTCACGATAAGCGTTGGTGGTTCCGTAATGGTTATGGTTGCCGTTGCCGGGCAACTATTCGAATCGGAAACGGTAACAATATATGCTCCGGCGGCGAGCCCGGTAATGGATGACGTTGTTTGTCCGCCCGGAGCCCAGCTATATGTAAAAGGCGTAGTGCCTCCGTTTGCTGTAACGCCGCCTGTTCCGTTGTTTCCGCCGTTGCAGCTTACGTTGGTAGAAGTAGTTTGCAAAACAATCGGCGTCGGTTCAACGATGGTTACGGAGTCAACCGCTGTCTGGTTATTGGCATCGGTAATAGTAACAGTGTAAGTGCCGGCACACAGATTCGTGATGGTGTCGGTGGTCAATCCGCCGGGTGCCCAACTGAATGCAAAAGGCGGAGTTCCGTTGGTCGGTGCGGCCCAGGCCATGCCGTTACAGGTGCCGTTGCAGGTTGCATCCTGCCCGCCGACGGTAGCGTTTGCGGGAGCGATGCAGGAAATATTATCCATCATCACGTTGATGTAATCAAATCCTGTCGTTCCGCATACGTTGATGAAATACGGGCTGAAAGAAAGATAACACCAGTTGCCGGTAGGTGTGAATGTGATGGTGTATTGCTGCCAGTTCGTATTCATGATCACGCCCGAAAGCCAGAGCGTTTCCGTTTGTGCGCAGGGCGTATTGCCGCCGTAAACCGCCAGCGAACTGTAACAGCCGTTGGGATCGGCAGTAGTATAAATGTTCGTATGCGCAAGGTCAACAGTAAACGAATACGTTTGTCCGGCAACCATGCACGGCGAGAGCAATTGCGTCATGCCTTCGTTGTAGCCGTTATTGGCCCAGCCGGAGTGCAGGAAGCTCACGTACGAATTTCCGTTTGATGGCGGAAGCGTAATGCCCCACTGACCCGGCTGCGTATCCGGCGAACCGTAACAGGCCTGCCAGGGCGCGGGAACAACGTGCGGTGCAGAAGGTCCTTCGAGTGAAGGATTCTGATAGCAGGAAGATTGTGCGTGGAGGATCAGCGATGAGCTGATGCACATCAATCCTGTAGCGAAATATCGTGTCATGTTGCGCATGATTTTTTCGGACTTACCCGTTTTTATTTGACCAGGCTCACGTGCCCGATGTATTTATGTTTCCTTCCCTGGACGTCTTTCAGGACTACTTTCCAGACATACACGTCTTCCTGGCAGATTTCAGCGCTCTTGCCCTGGACTTTTCCATCCCAGCCTTTGTACAGGTCGTCGGTATGGAAAATCATATTACCCCAGCGGTCGAAAATCCAGAGATCGTATTCCGTGATGAATGTTCCGTATCCGTAGAAAACGTCGTTGGTTCCGTCCGCGTTCGGCGTAAATGCATTCGGAATAAAGAACGTGAATTCCGGCTCGATCTCCAGGCAGTTGATGGTGCTGTCCACGCAACCGTTCGGCGAAGTAACCATCAGCCTCACGCAGTATGAACCCGTATCGCCGTAGGCGTGTGTGGGATGCTGCAGGGTGCTGGTGTTGTTTACATCGAGCGGATCGCCGAAATCCCACTGCCACTGTGAAGCGAGCAGGGAATTGTCAGTAAACGAAATCGTTGCGTTGAGTACTGTTGTTGGCTGCGGCCCGAGCGTGAAACTTGCCGAAGGCGATGCAAAGACGGTGATGTAGTTCGGCATGGTGAGTGTCTGTGTACATCCTGCGGCAGTGGTTACGGTAAGCGTAACATTATAAGTTCCGGAAGCACTGTACTGGTGCGCAGGATTTTGTGCGTTGCTCGTCGGTGAACCGTCGCCGAAATCCCAGAGCCAGCCGGTGATCGTTCCTGCCGAAACGAACGACTGGTCGGTGAATGATACATCCAGCGGTTCGCAGCCGCTTTGTGTGTTCGAACCGAGCGCAGGAGCGGGCAACGGGTTGACGGTAACAAGAACGGAATCCACAGCGGTACAGTTGTTCGCATCGGAAACAGCAACAGTGTATGTTACACTGATAGCGGGCTGAACAGTCAGCGAAGTTCCCGGGAGATTACCCGGAACCCAGAGATAATTGTACGGACCTACACCGCCGCCTGCATTCGCCGTGATGGTTGCCTGCTGGCCATTGCAAATGGTTTGTGCTGCACCGGGAGTAAGTGTAAGCAGCGGAGGTTCTGTAATGGTGATCGTTGCCGTAGCGGTGCAGTTGTTTGCATCGGTAACGGTTACCGCGTACTGCCCGGCAATAAGTCCGTTGATGGACGCCGTGGTCTGGCCGTTGGGTGTCCACAGGTACGTAAACGGAGCTTGTCCGCTCGTTGTCGTTATGGTTGCGTCGCCGGTGCTTCCGCCGAAGCAGGCTACGTTGGTTTGTGCGTTGGTGATCGTAACACCGGGCGTAGTCGGGATAGTAACGCAATCATTCAGCACGCAACCGTTCGCATCGGTAATCTGTACGCAAACGTTTCCGGGAGGCAGGTTGTTTTCCGTTGCATTCGTTCCGCCCGAAGGCCAGAGATACGTGTAAGGAGGCGTTCCCCCGTTCGGCGCCGTTGTTGCAGATCCGTTGGACTGTCCGCAATACGAGGTAACGAAATTGGTTGCTGTCAGCAATGCGGCGGGCTCGTTCACTGTAGCGTTCCCGGTAGCGGTACATCCGTTGGCATCGCTAACCGTAAGGTTGTAAGCGCCTGCACAAACGTTCGTACAGTTCGCTACGTTGCAGCCGTTGCTCCACGCATAGTTATAAGCAGGAGTTCCCCCTGCGGGAATAACGATAAGTTGCCCGTCGCATGCGCCGTTGCAGGTGGCATCGAGCCCGGCCACGTTCAGTGTTACCTGTGTGGGTTCGGTAATTGTTACGGTAGCTTGTGTTGTACAACCGTTTGCATCCGTAATGTCGCACGAATAATTTCCTGCGCATAAATTGGATGCGGTTGCTGCGTTGCCTCCGGATGGTAACCAGTTAAAAGAGTACGGCGCTGTTCCGCCTGCGGGCGTGACTGTTGCGCTTCCGTTGCATTGCTGGTAACAGGTTGCATCGGTTCCCGCTATCGGTGCGGATAGCGGCGTTGGTTCGGTGATGTTGATGGTGGCCGTTACGGTACAGTTGTTTGCATCGGTAACCGTTGCCACATACTGCCCGGCTGTTAAGCCGGTGATGCCGGAAGTCGTTTGTCCGCCCGGCGCCCAACTGTACGTGTACGGTGGTGTGCCGCCGTTTGCAGTAACGCCGCCTGTTCCGTTGTTCCCGCCGTTGCAGCTTACGTCGGTAGAAGTAGTTTGTAAAACAATCGCAGTCGGTTCAACAATAGTAACCGAATCAACGGCTGTCTGGCCATTGGCATCGGTGATGGTAACGGTGTAATTGCCGGGACAAATATTGGTGATCGTATCGTTAGTCGATCCGCCGGGCGCCCAGCTGAATGTATAAGGCGGAGTTCCGGCAGTAGGTGTAGCCCAGGCCATGCCGTCGCATGCGCCGTTGCAGGTTACATCTTGTCCTGTGGCTGCTCCGCTTGCAGGAGAAATGCAGGAAATATTATCCATCATGCAATTGATGTAATCAAATCCGGTTGATCCGCACGGGTTGATAAAGTAAGGGCTGAAAGAAAGGTAGCACCAGTTTCCGGTAGGCGTAAATGTGATGGTGTATTGCTGCCAGTTCGTGTTCATGATCACGCCCGAAAGCCACAACGTTTCGGTTTGCGCGCAGGCTGTATTGCCGCCGTAAACCGCCAGTGAACTGTAGCAACCATTGGGATCAGCAGTAGTATAAACGTTGGTATGTGCGAGATCGACAGTGAACGTATAGGTTTGCCCGGCAACCATGCAGGGGGTGAGCAACTGCGTCATGCCTTCGTTATAGGCGTTATTGGCCCAGCCGGAGTGCAGGAAGCTCACGTACGAATTTCCGTTGGACGGCGGAAGCGTAATGCCCCACTGACCGGGTTGTGTATCCGGAGAGCCGTAACAGGCCTGCCAGGGAGCAGGGACGACGTGTGCCTGAGAAGGCCCTTCGAGTGAAGGATTCTGGTAGCAGGAGGATTGCGCATGAACAATCAGCGACGAACCGATGCACATCAATCCTGTAGCGAAAGATCGTGTAAAGTTGATCATGGTACCTTTTTTTCGGGCGTATTTCATCCCATAATGAGTATTTGCCGGGGAAAAGGTATAAAAATTCCCCCTGATTCACAAGCAGTTGTAAAAGAAAGGCCGGTTCACAGAACCGGCCTTTCAAGACTCCTTTTTTAAATCGTTTTAGATAGATTCCGGCCTATTTGACCAGGTTTACATGCCCGATATAGAGGTGTTTGACCTGGAAATAATCTTTGCAGCGGATCTTATATACGTATGTGTCGATCTGCGCAATGCCGTCATGGCCCTGCACTTTTCCGTCCCAGCCTTTGGAAAGATTGTCGGTGTAATAGATCATATTTCCCCAGCGATCGAAAATCCACATTTCAAAAGTGCTGAGATCAACACCGTACGACACCGGGATGAAAACATCGTTTGAACCGTTGCCGTCAGGCGTGAAAGTATTCGGTATGAACATGGTGAAATCCGGCGCAATACAGATCGGGTGAACAACGGTATCCACGCATCCGTTCGGGCTTGCAACAGCAAGCAGCACATCATAGCAGCCGGTGTCCTGGTAAACAAAGCACGGGTTCATCAGTGAAGAAGCGGAATTGGCGATATCGCCGAAGCTCCAGCTCCAGGTGGATGCGCCGATGGACTGATCCAGGAAACAGATATTCGGTTCAAGGATGGTTGTGGGCTGCGGTGTTGCGACAAATTCGGCAACAGGATCAGGAGCTACGTTAATGTAGTTCGGCATCGTGAGTGTGTGGGTGCAACCGTCGGATGTAGTAACTGTGAGAATCACGGTGTAAACGCCCGCTGTATTATATGTGTGCGAAGGACTCTGCGTTGATCCTGTTCCATCGCCGAAATCCCACGACCAGGAAGTAATCGTTCCCGGCGAAGCTACGGTTGAAAGATCGGAAAACTGCACGATGAGCGGAGAGCAGCCCGACTGCACATCAGACGAGAAAGCAGCTACCGGAACCGGGTTTATGGTTACCGTTGTTGTGCCTGTTGCTGTGCATGAGTTCGCATCAGTTACTGTTATGGTGTACGTAGTTGTTGCCGACGGGCTCACGTTTTGGTTTGCTCCTGCCAGTGGTCCCGGGTTCCAGGAATAGTTATACGGTTGTGTTCCACCCGCAGCCGTTGCGCTGATCGAAGCGGTCTGTCCATTGCAAACGCTCGTGTTTGCCGAAGGAGTAACGGTAAGCACTGCAGGTTCTGTGATCGTCATTGTTGTAGTCGCTGTACATCCTGCCGAATCAGTTACAGTGCAGATGTATGT
>VBWE01000060.1 GCA_006218065.1 Bacteroidota bacterium | reverse complement strand
AAGTTTCGCGGTGAAAGACGGCCGCATCCTGGAGGTCGGAAAAAACGATTCCATCCTGGCGAAATATGAATCGAAACACATGATCGACGCGCAGGGTAAAGCGGTTTTCCCGGGCTTCATCGACGCGCATTGTCATTTCCTGCATTACGGTTTGGGTTTGACCGAAGTGGATCTCGTAGGTACAAAATCGTTTGATGACGTGCTGGCACGTGTGGAGGAATTCGCCAAACGTGCAGACGGCGAATGGATCGTGGGACGCGGCTGGGACCAGAACGATTGGGACCAGAAAAAATTCCCGGAACGCCGCAAACTCGATTCGCTTTTCCCCGGCCGCCCGGTGATCCTCACGCGCATCGACGGGCATGCGGCCCTGGTGAACGGGGAAGCGCTGCAGCGGGCCGGTATTCATTACATGACGGAAGTGAGCGGCGGCGACGTGGAAGTAATTTCCGTCAACCCCGACGACGATCCCGATCTCGATCCGAATGCGCGCGGCGAAATGAAACACATGGGTTATCCTTCGCACCGGATGACCGGCATCCTGATCGATAATGCGGTTGATCTTGTGAAAGCAATTATTCCGAAACCGTCGAACGACGATTTGTTTTACGCTTTGCTCGCCGCGCAGAAAAATTGCCTGGCCATGGGCATTACCACGGTTGACGATGCCGGCCTGCTGAAATACGAAATCGACGCGATCGATACGCTGCACCGGCGCGGAACGCTGAAGATGCGCGTATACGCCATGCTCAGCGACAGCGCACCGAATTATGCGGCATACACCAAGCCGTATAAAACCGAACGGCTGAACGTGTGCTCCTATAAATTTTACGCCGACGGTGCGCTGGGTTCTCGCGGAGCCTGTTTGCTGGCGCCATACACCGATATGCCGGCCAAACAGGGATTTTTGCTGAGCACGCAAACCCATTTCGAAGAAAAATTCGTTTGGGCCCTGCAGCACGGATTCCAGTGTAATGCGCATTGTATCGGCGATTCGGCGAACCGGCTCGTGATCGCGCTTTACCAGAAATACCTGCGCGATGTGCGGGATAAACGCTGGCGCATCGAACACGCGCAGGTGGTGAGCGCTGCAGACCAGTTGCTGCTGAACACGGCGGATAATATTATTCCTTCGGTGCAAACTACGCACGCTACCAGCGATATGTACTGGGCCGGTGAACGTCTCGGACCGGAGCGCGTAAAAACAGCCTACGCGTATGCCGACCTGCTGAAACAAAGCAAACGGCTCGCGCTCGGCACCGATTTCCCGGTGGAAAACATCAGCCCGTTTTATACTTTTTATGCGGCTGTGGTGCGGAAAGATCTGAAAGGCTGGCCGGCGGAAGGCTACCAGTCCGAAAATGCACTCACGCGCGAACAGGCTTTGCGCGGCATGACCAGCTGGGCGGCCTGGTCGAATTTTGAAGAAAAAGAAAAAGGTTCGCTCGAAGCAGGTAAATTTGCCGACTTCATCATTCTTGAAGAAGATATGATGAAAGCACCTTTTGAAAAACTTCCCGCGATCAACGTGAAAGCTACGTTCATCAACGGTGAAAAAGTGTACGGCGAATGAGAACTGTTTTTTTACTCTGCTTTGTTTTTCTTTATGCCGCGGCTGATGCCCGTTTACCGCAACGCACGCCGTATTCGCGTATGGACAAACGGGTGGCGTTCAGCACGAGCGGCATGGGCCTCATGTCGTTTTTCAAAACCGACGACCGGCACAGTTCGCCCGCGAACCCGCGCACCGGTTTCGGCCTGAATGCGCGCACGGAATTTATCTTCACCGAAGAGTTTCGCATTTTCACCGGCCTCGAATTCCTGAGCCAGGCCTGCACGTTCAATACCTATTATTTTGCCACCGGTCATTCCACGTATTACGATAAAGTATTCGATTATACGCACGGCCTGCGGACATATGAAGTTCACCTGCCTGTCGTTTTCCGCCTCGGGCTCATGCGAAACGAAAGCGATCTCAATAACGCGGTCTACATGCTCGGTGGCTGGGCCATGAAATACCAGCTGGCTGCGCGAAGCCGGGTAGAAAAAATCACCACGGGCGAAGAAGTCTGGAAAGGAAAAGCTACGCTCGATTTCGAAAACTGGTTTATCCGCCCTTCCATCGGGAACGTACTCGTGGGCGGTCTCGGCCTCGATCACCGGTTCAATCACTCGGATGAATCCGTTTTCTTCGAAGTGATTTATCGCTACGGGCTTTCACGTTATATCTATTCGGGAAACGTAGATACGAACGACCTGGTGATTAAGAATGCTTCGCTGAGTTTTGCGGTCGGGTTCAGGATGTAGGTTTAAAGCTTCGCAGGGCCGTTTTCCGGATATGAGATGTGAGACTTGAGATTTGAGATGATGTTGTTCGTCATGTCCCGGCTACCCCGCCTCCTCCGCCTCAGCCGGATACGGCGGGCAGGCGCTCGACATGACAAGTTTCTATAAATGTGCCAGAATAGTTCGGGAATAAAACGAGAACACATTTGGGGAATACGTGTATCTCAAGTCTCACATCTCACATCTCATATCTGTTTGTTACTCCAAAAACGCCAGCCCCAGCGCCACGCCGGTGCCAAGCAGGATAACAACGAACTTGAGCAAATTGAACCGGTGGTTTTCGTTGCTTTCGAAAAGGATCGTAGTGGAAATATGCAGGAAAATACCCACCACCACGGCCATCACCATATCATAATAAGAAGCCACGTTCGCCATCTGCGCACCGACCAGTTCGCTGGTGAGCAGGCCCAGCGGCGTCATCAGCGCAAAAACGAGCAGGAGCATAACCGCCGCACTTTTTTTGATGTGTACGTGCAGCAGCATGGACATAAAAGTGACGGCGATCGGGATATTATGCAGTGAAATTCCGGCCAGCAGTTTGTATTGCAGTTCATGATGCGCGTGCGTGTCGGCGGCACCGGTTTCCGTCAGCGGCAGGCCTTCGAGGAACGAGTGGAGGCATACGCCGATCAGCATGCCGACGGGCAGGCGGCCTTTGGCGTGATCGTGTTCGCAAACGTGGGTATGCCCGTGTTCCACGCCTTCGGTAAAAAAATCGAGTAGGAGCTGGAGAAAAAATCCGGCGAGGATAAAAATACCGATCTGCGCATTCCCGCCACGGTAAATTTCCGGGATCAGGTGCATCACGCAGATGGTGAGCAGGAAAGCCCCGCTGAACGCGAGCAGCATCTTCAGCGAATTTTTCCCGATGCGGATAAAAAGCATGCTGATGCCGCTGGCGAATACCGAAAGAAAAACGACGATGCCCGAAAGAAGAATCACTTTCCGCTTATTTTTTCTGCTATGATGATGAACCGGTCCGATTCTTTTTCATCGAAAGGACCAAGCCCGTAATTGCCCGACAAATGTAGGATTTTAAAATGCGGTTCCAGCAGCCTGCGGAAATCGGCAGGCGTGAGCAGTTGGACCATTTCGGTAAAGAAAAAATCGTGTCCCCGGTCTGTAAAACGGATCTCTTTGCACACTTTTCCGCTGCGGATGTATTTCCGGATATCGAACCTGACTCCGCCGGCTTCTTTTTCAAACCGGTGTTCCTGCTGCAGAATTTCCGCCACTTTAATCCCGTTGAAAAAATCAAGTACGAAAATCCCCCCGGGTTTCAGCGATTTGTGAACCGAGTCGATTACTTTTTCATTGTCGCGGATATGCTCAAAGTAGCCGAAACTCGTAAACAGGTTGAGTACGTAATCGAAATAGTTGCTCCGGAACGGCCGGCGCATATCGTGCTCGTAAAACACGAGCGAAGCATTTTCCGATTTTTTCGCGTAAGCGATATTTTCCGGCGAAAGATCGAGCCCGGTAACCGACATGCCCAGCCGGTTCAATGTTACCGCATGCCGCCCGCGCCCGCAGGCCAGGTCGAGCACTTCGCTCCCGGCAGGCATAGCCAGCTTCCCGGCCAGCGTGCGAATGAATTTTTCCGCCTCCGTTTCATCACGCTCACTGTAAAGCAGGTGATAGTACGGACTATCAAACCAATCGCTGAACCAGTCGCAGTTTTTAGTATCGGGCATGGTACAAAAGTAAATTAAACGGACCTTTAAAATTCCTCCGGAGTTCGTTTTACACGAAAAGTGTTTTTATACGTCGGAATAGATTCGGTTTCCCGTTTACCCGTTTCCAGTTTACCGTTAAGCTTGTTTAAACCCGGAGTACATAGATACTGGCGACATCCATGGAATACCAAAACTGTAAACGGTAAACTGGAAACGGGGAAACGGTAAACTGGAAACGGGGAAACGGTAAACTGGAAACGGGTAAACGGTAAACTGGAAACGGGTAAACGGTAAACTGGATTGAAGACCATTCCGATGCAAACAGCTCCTTGTTTTGTAACAAATACGCTGAGGAATTTTAAAGGAACGTTTAAAGAAACAGATTGTTCAAGTTTTTATACCTTTAGTCCCCATGCCTATGCGCGGTTTTCAGGCGATTCATATTGTTTTTTCGACGCTGTTCCTGCTTTGCCCTTTTTTCAGCCGGGCGCAGGAACTGAAGTTCAATCACCTCGGCAGTGACCAGGGCTTGTCGCAGGCTGTGGTGAATGATGTTTTCCAGGACCGGCAGGGATTCATGTGGTTTGCCACGCAGGAAGGCCTGAATAAGTACGACGGTTACAGCTTCCACGTTTACAAGCACGACCCCAACGATTCGAATTCCATTTCCAGCAGTTTCGTGAATGTGGTTTTCCAGGACAAAAACGGCCATATCTGGGTCGGGTCGAACGGGGGAGGACTGGATGAATACAACGAAATCACAGGTCGCTACCGGCATTTCTCGCACGATGCGAAAAAACCGGAATCACTGAGTAATAATACGGTGCGCGCCATTGAAGAAGATACGGACGGCATGATCTGGATCGGAACGGATAACGGCCTGAACCGGTTTGATCCGAAAACCGGGAAGTTTACCCGCTACCAGCACAGCGAATCCGATCCGCACAGCATCGCCGCCAGCCAGGTGTATGATATTCATATCGGCAAAGACGGGCTGATCTGGCTTGCCACCTACGAAGGATGGCTGAATGTGTTCGATAAAAAAACGGGCCGTTTCAGCAGTTACCCGCTGTCGGAACCGGAAATAAAACAACTGTACAATACGGAGAAAACCAACCGGAATGCCGTTGAACTCGGGCTCAAGGCAAGCCGTGTGCGCTGTATCTATGAAGGAAAAGACGGCATGTTCTGGCTGGGAACCGACGGAAGCGGCATCCTCGTTTTTGATCCGCGCGATAAAAATTTTGTAAAACTGTTTTATCCCGAGACGGAAAATTACCGGAGCATCAGCGGCAACCGCGTGCATGCCATTTCCGAAGATGAATTCGGACGCATCTGGGTCGGAACTTTCGGTAAAGGACTTAATGTATACAATTCGCTTACCGCCGATTTCGAACGGTATGAAGCCGACGACCGCAACCCGTACGGCCTGAACCACAACGATGTGAAATGCATCCTTCCCGACCGGCAGGGCAACGTGTGGATCGGTACAAACGGGGGAGGCGTGAACGTGTTCTTTAAATCGATGGGCAAATTTTCGCACATCAAAAAATCGGAACGGCCCGGCGTGGCCGAAAACAGCCTGAAGAGCGACGTAGTTATGAGTGTGCTCGAAGACCGCGACGGCCAGCTCTGGGTCGGAACGTATTCCGGCGGACTGACCACGATCGACAGGCGGACCAACCGCTACACGCATTATCCCGAACTGTCCACATCTACGCAAAACGTTGTGCTTTCGCTGCTCGAAGACCGCGACGGCCGCATCTGGGTGGGAACTTACGGCGACGGCATCAACGTGTTCGACAAAAAGACCAAAGAAGTAAAACACTATTCTATCCCGAATTACATGACCGACGGGACCATCATGTGCATGGCCCAGGATAAGGAAGGAAATGTCTGGTACGGTACGTATGACGGCGGGCTTTATAAAATGAACCTGAAGACCGAAGAAGTGACGAACTATACCAAAAAAGAGGGGATGCCCTGCAACGGTATGTTCAGCCTTTGCTTCGACAGGAAGGACAACCTGTGGATCGGCGGAATAGGCGGCGGCGCGATTTACTTCGACCGGAAAGCGAATAAGTTTACCGCGTACCGCCATGACAAAAACAACAAGGGCAGCCTGTCGAACGACATGGTGAATTGTGTTTTTGAAGATTCCAAAGGAAATGTCTGGATGGGAACGACCAACGGCCTGAACATGCTCGATCCGGGAACAGGGAAGATAACGACCTGGTATGAGCGCGACGGCCTGCTGAGCGATTATGTTTACGGTATCGTGGCCGACTCAAAAGGTTTTCTTTGGCTGAGTACCAATAAAGGCATCACGCGTTTTGATCCGGCTGTAAAAAATACGGACGGTTCCGCTTTCCGGAATTTCGGCGTGAACGACGGTGTGCAGCGCGGCGAATTTGACCAGGGTGCGTATTTCAAAAACCGCAAGGGCGAGATATTTTTCGGCGGCATGTACGGGCTGAATACGTTTTACCCGGACAAGATCATGGATAATTCCAATGTTCCGCCGGTACTGATCACGTCGTACAAACGTTTCGGAAAAGAAGTAAAACTGGATACCGGCATTATCTTCAAAAAGAAGATCGTGCTCGACTGGAAGGATAATTACATCTCTTTTGAATTCACCGCGCTCGATTATGCCATGCCGTCGAAAAACAAGTACCAGTACAAGCTGGAAGGTTTCGACGACGACTGGTCGCCGCCCACGAACAACCGTTTTGCGAGTTATACGAACCTTCCCGGCGGCGATTATGTTTTCCGCGTGCGCGGTGCGAACAGCGAAGGCGTATGGAATGAAGAAGGCGCCACGCTGCACATCCGCATCAACCCGCCTTTCTGGAAAACGAACTGGTTTTATACGCTCTGCGTGATCATCGCTATCGGTTCGGTATTCGGATTCATACGTTACCGTACCGGCGCTATCCAGAAGGAAAACAAAATCCTGGAAGCGAAAGTCACCGAACGCACTTATGAACTGGCGCAGAAAAACGCCGACATCACCGCGTCCATCCAGTACGCCCGACGCATCCAGTTCGCCATGCTGCCTTCGCTCGACCTGGTTTTTTCGCACCTGCCCAACGCGTTCATACTCTATAAACCCAAAGATATCGTCAGCGGCGATTTTTACTGGAACCTGCTCAACCAGATCATTCTTGAAAAAGGAATCACCGAACCCGGCGCCATCCTCGCCGCCCTGCACGACGGCGTGCGCACCGCGCTGAAACAGGGACATCACCATTCGGAAGATGGCCAGGACAGCGCCGACGGTATGGATGTATGCCTCTGCAGCATCGACATGCCCCGCCGTGAAGTGCAGTACGCCGGCGCGCTCCGCCCCCTGGTCGTGGTCCGCAAAGGCCTGCTGAGCAAAATCGACAGCGATCGTTACTCCATCGGGGGGAAGCAGGATACGGCAGACAGAACGTTTACGAATCATAAATTTTTCCTCGACGAAGGCGATACACTTTACCTGTTCTCCGACGGATATGCCGACCAGTTCGGGGGCGAAAAGGGCAAAAAATTCATGCTCAAACGCCTGCAGGAAACACTCCTGTCCATACAGCACCTGGATATGAAAGCGCAGGGCAAACTGCTTGAAAAAGCCATGGAGGACTGGATGGGTAATTACGAGCAGGTGGATGATATCCTGATGATCGGGGTGAATCTCAGCAATGCCCCGGATATTGTTTTGCAGAAACTGCCCTGAGTCCTTCCTTTTTGTTTAAAATTCCTCCGAAGAGCCGTTTTACAGGAAAACAGTTGGCATACGTCGGAATAGATCCAGTCAGCAGCGGCAGGGGCAGCAGCAGCGAGCCCGGTTAAACCCGGAGCAGGTAAATTTTGGCGACATCCCTGTAATACAAAGACTGCCTGCTGACGACTGCCGCTGCTGCTGAAGTAAGAGCTATTCCGAAGGAATTTTAAACAGACTCAAAGGACGGCATTGCACAATCATCCCCGATACTGGCATTTTCACGAAATAGTTTACTTTTGTGGATAAATCGGCTTAAACCATCAGGAACTTTTAGTATCTTAAGTCGTACAAGGCACCAAATCGCACACATCAACAACACAACCATGATAAAAAGGATCACATTACCCGCCCTGTTTCTGATCGGCAGTATAGTCATGCTGAACGGATGTAAAAAAGAAACCCAGGACACGGAAACGACCTCGGCAACGGATAACACCATCTGCGAAGCGGAATTCACCCGTGTTCTGCCTACCGTAAACAATTTCGGTATCAGTGAGCCCGGCGTACAGCGCATCGAGCCCGGTGCGGTAAACGTACAGTGGAATGCAGGCTGCGCCACGATCACGATCGACACGGCCCAGGCTTTCCCGGTACTTATGACTGTGGACTATGGCACCGTAGGCTGCACGGACTCGATCGACGGCAAGACCCGCAAGGGCAAGATCCTGATCGATTTCAGCGCTCCTTTCTATACCAACGGGGCCACGATGACCGCTACTTTCCAGGATTACTACGTAAACGGGATCAAGTTCGAAGGAACGACCACGATCACCCGTACCGGCCAGTACACCTTCACGCAGAGTACGGCGAATGGAAAATGTACCGGTTCAACCAATAACTGGACGATCCTGTGGGAGTGCACCCGCAACTACACCTGGACACAGGGTTCGGGCACGCCCACTGTTGCCGATGATATCGTTGAAGTATCCGGTTCAGGTGCAGGTACCGACCGTAACGGCCTTGATTTCACGGTGAATATCACCAGCCCCCTGATCAAGAGTATGGGATGCCGCTGGATTCAGCAGGGAACCGTGGAACTCACGCCCAACGGAAAACCCACCCGGACAGTTGACTTCGGTACTGTCGGCTGCGACGATAAAGCCACGATAACCATTGACGGCAACACGTTCGAGTTCACCATGAACTAAGAATTGCCTGCAGAAAACGATCATATTCACAAAAAAAGGCCCGGCTTCGATGAAAATTGAGGCCGGGCCTTTTTTTAAGCGAATCGAACAAAAAGACAGCTACCTTTTCGTATTTCAAAAACTTATCTAAATTTGCCTTGATCCATTAGGATGGGTAACTCTTTATGATGGTTGATATCTTCGATTTTTACGATAAGATGGAGCGTAATAACATTATGCTCTCGTTCAAAGGCGATATTACATCGGAGTTGCTTACCTCTATTCTGCAGATTATGGAGAACAAGCTCGATAATATGCAGGAGGAGCCGAAAATCAAGAGAAAAGTTTACAATGTCCTCGTAGAATGCCTGCAGAATCTCTACCACCACATGGACGAGATTCCCAGTATCGGCGACGGGGCTGAAGCGGAGAAAAAAATCCGGTCGGCTATCTTCATGATCGGCAAGCTGGATAACCAATACAATATCATTACCGGGAACTATATCCGGAGCCGTAACGTGGAAGGGCTCAAAACCCGTCTCGACGAGATCAATAAGCTTTCGAAAGAAGAACTGAAAGACTATTACAAGCTCGTGCTTAATAACGGTGAAATGTCGGATAAAGGCGGCGGCGGATTAGGTATGATCGACATCGCGCGCAAAACCGGGCAAAAACTTAATTATCATTTCCAGCCTGTCGACGACAATTATTCGTTCTTCAGTCTGAATATTAAAATCGCACAGTAGCAACACTCAATAAACACACCGGTTATGGAAAAAGTAATAATAGAAGGAACGCCTAAAACCCCGACGATCAATTTTGATATGATCGTGGGATTGCTTGAAATTAAAGGTCGTTCAATCCCTGAAAACTCGATCGAGTTTTACAAGCCTCTTGTAGAGCATCTTGAACGTTATGCGCAGAAGCCGCAGTCGAATACAAACGTCAACATCCAGCTGGAGTATTTCAATACGAGCTCTTCGAAATGTATCCTGGACGTGTTCAAGAAACTGGAATCCATTCACAAGAACGGGAACCAGATCGTGATCAACTGGTACTACGAACAGGACGACGAAGATATGCTCGAAGCCGGGGAAGATTACCAGGCCATTATCAACGTGCCTTTCAAAATGATCGAAGTACAGGAGTAATTCCTGTCAGCCCATATTTTTTTTCCTCCATGCTGAAAGGTGTGGAGGTTTTTTTTGTGCTGTTGTTCCCGGTTTGTTCATGAAGGTTCTGTCTGCCCGGAACGAAGCGGAAGGAGGAATGCAGTGCAGGGAAAGGCAGTGTTTACTCCGCTTTCTTTTTCTTCCCGAAGCGTTCGCCCAGGCTGCCGAGCCCGTCGATAATGCGGCGCAGCACGTCGAAGTAAAGTGTAATCGCCATAAGCAGCGACATGGACCAGAGTACGCAGGTATTGACCCAGAACGTATCGTAGTAACGGCCGAATATTTTCTTGCGCGGTGCGAAGAAATGTGAATTGCCGTAGTTCGAATACGTCGGTTCGAGGAATACGGGATCGGCGCGCTGGATCAGTTTACCGTCCTGTTCGATGATCTTGTTGAACTCGTTGGCATTCTTCACCAGGTCGGCCAGGCTTTCGTTCATGTAGTCATCCTTCATCTGGATAAACGCCTTCTTCGCCGTGCTGTCCATGTTCCGTTTGCGGATCATTTCGTCGCGCTGGTCGCTGTTGTTGTTGAATATCTTGATGTACACCGTATTTACCAGGTTGAGGTAATTACGTACATCGTTCGCCGCGTTCACGTCGAATTTTGCCGGGACGATACCGGCTACTTTTTTCGCAAGGTCGTTGAGCTGCGCGATAAGATCTTTGGACAGTTTGATTTTCCGGCGGCGCTGGATTTCCTTCAGTTTTTCCAGGTCGTCGGCAATTTCATTTTTCATCAGCGCGATATCGGCTTCCAGTTCCGCCCTGTTGTTCGCGCTGGCTTTCGCACCGGCTTCGCTCTTGTCGGCTTTGCCGCGGAGATGCGGAATCCAGTAGTTCTTCTTGAAATCCGACATGCTCATCAGCTGGTCGTACTGGTAGAAGCTGCGTTCGTACGCGTTGCTCATAAACTGGTTCACCGCCAGCGCTTCAAAAGCCCAGCGCGAAGCCATCAGTTCACCTGCAACCGGGACCGTACGCTGCGAAGTGATCGCGGGATTCAGTTTGTCGAATTTGACGATCACGCCGCTCAGCAGCAGTTGCGGGATGATGAGGAAAGGAATAAGAATGTAAATCGTAACCGCCGAGTTGAAACTGGCTGAAATATTCAGGCCGAGCATATTGGCGAAGCAGGACGTGGTGAAAAGAATCAGCCAGTAATCCACCCACATGCCTTTTACATCAAGCACGAAATTGCCGACCAGGACGAAAGACCACATCTGGATACCCGAAAGCACGAACATGATAATGATTTTCGACATCAGGTAACTCGAACGGCTCAGGTTGAGAAATTTTTCACGCTTCAGGATTTTCCGGTCGCGGATGATTTCTTCGGCACTGACGGTGAGACCGAGGAAGAGCGCCACAACCACGCACATGAACATGTATGCGGGCATGTTTTCGTTTTCCCGGAAAATGTATCCTACTTTATTCGATACGTCGGTATTGTAAAAGCGAACGAGGTAGGCGAGGATAAACGCAAGTACCGGGGCTTCCAGCAGGTTGATGATCATGTACTGCGAATTCGTCAGCTTCGACTTGATGTCGCGGGTACAGAATACGAAGAACTGCTTGATCCGGCCGGGAATGTTGAAGGTGCTTTCCGGGTTGTCGTTCGAAGGAGTAAGTACTTCGATTTTCGACTGGATATTCTCTTTATAAAAACTGTTCCACTCCGCCGGGGATACTTTCCGGTTGCGCGTGAGGTTGCCGTATTCATCCACCACCTTGCTTTCGATGATGTTGAAGATAAGTTCCGGGTTCACGTTGCCGCAGGCCACGCATTCACTTTCGTTAGCGTTTACGTGGTTCACCATCTGCTTGAAGTAGATGACGGCGTCAACCGGGTTCCCGTTGTAAATCGGGTAACCGCCTACGTCGAGGATGATAAGTTTGTCGAACATTTTGAAAATGTCGGACGAAGGCTGGTGAATGACCACGAAGATGAGCTTGCCTTTCAGGGCGAGTTCCTTCAGCAGGTCCATGATGTTTTCCGAATCGCGCGAAGAAAGACCGGAAGTCGGTTCATCCACGAAAAGCACGGAAGGTTCACGGATCAGTTCGAGTGCGATATTCAGTCGTTTACGCTGCCCGCCGGAAATTTTCTTGTCGAGCGGACTGCCCACTTTCAGGTCACGCGTTTCGTACAAACCGAGATCAGTCAGCAGGTCGAGCACCATGCGCGTGATCTCTTCGTTGCCGAGGTTTCCGAAACAGAGCTTGGCGTTGTAAAAAAGATTCTGGAAAACGGTAAGTTCTTCGATCAGCAGGTCATCCTGCGAAATATGACCGATCACACCTTCTATTTTGTCTTTCTCGGTGTGGATATTGACGCCGTTGATCAGGACTTCACCTTTGGTCGGTTTTTCGTTGCCGTTGAGTACGTTCAGCAGCGTGGATTTGCCCGCGCCCGAACCGCCCATGATGCCGATCAGCCTGCCGGATTCTTCATGGATATTCACGTCGCGGAGACCGAGCTTGCCGCCTTTGAATGCGAATTCGATATGCTGCGCCGAGAACGTGATATACGTGCTCGTTTTGTCGCTCATGAAAGCGCTCACGATATCACTGTAATAAATCGGCTGCACTTTGGTGCTGCGCAGGATCGAGCCGGGTGTAAGGATGTACACTTTGGCCGGGATCATGGCCTGCCCGTTCAGGTTCAGTTCTACGTGACCGATGTAACGCACGGCATACATGCCCACGCTGGGAATCGACAGGACGCAGACACTCGCGTTTCCGCCGATGGAATCGGAGTAGATATGATGCTTGTTCGTGTACCCCGGGTCTTTATGATCATCCACAACGAGCAGTTCCGCGATATCCGGCAGGTCATTGATCGCTTTCTCCACGAAATCGCGCATGCGGTGAAATTCGCCCGGCTCGATATTAAATGTTTCGGCAACGGTCTGAACAAATTCCAGTTCCTGTTCCGAGATCTGGTTGCTGGTATGGATGAATTCGAGCAAACGCAGCAGCACAACGATTTTCTGTTTCTGCGTAAGTTCTTCGTTGATCTGTGTGCAGATGCGCAGCACTTTAACGGAATTCAATGAAGTCCGTTTGGCTGAGCCGTCTTTACGTTTGGAAATCTGGTGATGCTGTTCGAGAAATTCATCAAACAGGCGGAGGTATTGATCAACGAGCTCGAGGCTGAGCTGCTGGCGGAGAAACGATTGTACAACGACCCGGCTTTCATTGGTAACACCGTCAACTTTCGCGATTATCGCGAAGAGTTGCATCAGGGCTTTCAGAATTCGTTCACTCATATACTACTTGAGGCGTTTCAACGGTAAAAATAGGAAAATCAGGCAGATTACCTACAAGTAAGGGCGACCCGGTGGATCGCCCTTACCTGCAGGTATTACGAAGTTTTACTGTTTGAAACCGACCAGGAGTACCGCACAACCCGAAGCCGCTCCCGTTTTGGGATTCAGCAGGGCTGTAATGACTACATCCACGGTGGTAGTGACTTTAAAATCCCAGTAAGGTGCGTCTTTATGTTCGGCGCTGAGGAAAATCGGGTTGCGCTGTTCGTTCGGGTTATCGATGTTCTCGGAATACACGTTGAACAGCAGGTTGCCGTCGCCTTTTCCGCTGCAGGCTGCCAGGCGGTATGTGGTGCCGGCGTAGAACGTGGTGCGGAATTCCGCTTCCTGGTTGGGCAGTACAAGTGCGCGGTAGGCCTGTCCGTCGGAAACGAAAGGCGCTTTGATGAATTTGCCGCAGACGCCGGCAACAGAATCACACTGGGCCGAAGCCTGGTGTGCGAAGGTGATTGCGGTAAAAGTGAAAAGAAGGGCAAGTATCTTTTTCATGGTATGGACTGTTCCTTTAGTTGATGATGTAATCGCGGATGGCGACGATTTTTTCCCCGAACAGTTTCAGTTGTTCTTCCGTGATTTTTACGTCGGTGGTACCGTTGATCGTGGTCAGGTGTTTGTCTTCATCGTGCGTGGGCGCCGAGAAGTTGTACTTGATTACGATGCCCTGGTACACGCTGTTCAGGTCGTTCAGTTTATCGATCAGCGGCTGGTAGGCTTCTTTCAGCGTGTTGGTGTTCGGGTCGGTTCCTACGGAAACGAGGAGTTTGATCAGGTTACTTACCGTGTTTTTTTGTTCGGCGATGCGGGTAGAAACTTCGTTGCTGGGTTTTTTCTTCTGTACATCAACGGCGAAGTGCATACTTTCAATCCAGCCGCCTGTCAGGATAAGTGCGGCGTCTTCGTCGCGTTCTCCCTGCTTCAGGAAGTCGTCGCTGCGCCGGTAGGCTTCACCCACGATAGCGAGAACTGAATCGCGGTTTTTACCGATGTTCTCGCTGAAGCGGGTCATCAGTTTCTCGTCGAAGCTGGCGGTGATCTTCAGGTTATCGCCGAGTTTGCGCACGGTATTGAAATAGGGCAGTGCTTCCGGCGTTTGCTCGTACATGGTGATGTAGCCGAGGTCGGCGCCGTAAACGCCGATATTCAGCGCCCACTTCATTTTATCGTTGTAGTTGGAAACGTTGGATGTCGGGTTGAGCAAGGTCTTGTCATAACCGACGTTGCTGCTCCTGACGAGCAGGGCGATCTGAACCGGTGAAGGCATCATGAAATTCTGCCCTTTAACTTTTACGCCGGTCACGTTGCCGATAACGTCTTTGCCTGTATCGGCGGTATCACCTACCGGGCCTTCAGTGGGGCCGCATGCCGGGATAATAAAAAGTGAGGCGGCCAGGACTGCGGGAGTGATGAGCCTGAACGACGGAAAACGCTTGAATGCCATACTTAGTGGGTATGTTTTAGCTTGTTTTGGAAAATCGATGCAAGTAATAAAAAATCCGCGAGTTTTCAAAAAGAATAGGCCTTAGTCCTTGAAATACAGGGCTTAATCTTCCATGATGCGCGTTCTGCCGACGAAGATAACGAGGACTACTGCCGAAACGCCCGCCGCCAGTCCGCACCAGCCTGCCGCCGCCCATTCTTTAAAGATCAGTTTTCCGAAGAAGAAGAGCGTCGAATAAGTAAATACGATGGAACTGATCCAGCATACCAGCAGCGGAAGCAGTTTGGAGCGGTAGCCGGTTACGCCGAGCGCTGTTCTGACCGGCTGCCAGGCTCCGCCGGGACGGACTTTATTATAAAAGGCGGCCAGTTTTTCCGGTTTCTCGGGACTGGTGAGAAACGTAACGAGCAGGATGGTGAGTACGGTAAAACCGACCGTGATGAAATACGGGATATTATTTACTGCCCACCAGCTGGTTTTATATACTTCGGGATCTTTTCCGCCCATCATGGGATTGATCCAGAAACTGAGGGCGGCAAAAGCGATGAAGGGAGCGATCGTTCCGGCGATTTCGCTCCAGGCGTTGATGCGCCACCACCACCAGCGTAGAATGAGCACGAGGCCGAGACCTGCTCCGCAGGACATGATGAATTCCCAGACTGCGGAAATACTGCTTATAAAAGGTGTAACGGCCATGGATAATCCCATAAGCGCGATGGTGAGTATCCGGCTCAGCCGCACGTAATTTTTTTCAGCGATTTCATCCGATTCAAAAGTATCGGGCCTGCGCATAAAACGTTTGTAAAAATCATTCACGATATAGCTGGCTCCCCAGTTCAGCTGCGTGGCAATGGTACTCATGTATGCGGCGAGGAAAGCCACGAGCAGCAGACCTTTGAGCCCGGCGGGGAGAAAATCGTTCATGGCCATTACGTAACCTTCACGGGCGTGTGTCGCATCAAGTCCCGGGTACAGTACGATGGTGCAAAGCCCGACGATAATCCACGGCCAGGGGCGCAGGGCATAGTGCGCGATCTGGAAAAAAAGCGTGGCGTAAACGGCGTGTTTTTCATTTTTCGCGCTCATCATGCGCTGGGCTACATAGCCGCCGCCGCCGGGCTCCGCGCCGGGATACCAGCTGGCCCACCATTGTATGCCGACGAAAGCGAGGAATGCGCCGAGACTGAGGCTGAGTTTCCCGGCAAGATCGGCTCCGGAATTGATTTCCGGGAGAAAGGATAAACTTTCCGTGCGGCCCATGGCATCCAGCTTGGTTTTCAGCCCGTCGATGCCGCCGATTTTTTCGGAGCCGAGTACGAGTATGGCGAGAATGATACAGCCCGTCATGGCGATCAGGAATTGCACCATGTCGGTAATTGCCACGCCCATCAGTCCTGAAACAGAAGAGTAGATGGCCGTGATGAGCATGGCGCCCGCCGTATAAAGTAAAGCTTCCGAAGTATCGAGTCCGAAAAAAATCTGCAGAATGGTGACCATAGCCACGTTCACCCAGCCGAGAATGAGCGTGTTGATGAAAAGTCCAAGGTACATGGCCCGGAAGCCGCGCAGGAATGCAGCGGGTTTGCCGCCGTAGCGCAGTTCAACCAGTTCCACTTCGGTGAGCACTTCGGCGCGGCGCCAGAGTCGTGCGAAGAAAAAAGTGGTGAGCATGCCGCCGAACAGAAAGCTCCACCAGAGCCAGTTCCCGGCAATGCCTTTCTGGTACACGAGTTCGTTTACGGCGAGCGGCGTATCGGCGGCAAAGGTGGTAGCCACCATGGAAATACCGGCTACGAACCAGGGCAGATTCCGTCCGCCGAGAAAAAATTCGCTGGTATTTTTGCCTGCATTTTTGCTGTAATAAAGCCCGATGAGCAGGGAAAGCAGCATGTACGCTGCGATAATGATCCAGTCGATTGTGGTCATGCGTTCCTTTTAAACGGCGAAGCGAAAATCCTCCGGCGATTCAAAAATAGCAGAAGCAGTGCAAGGTGGCCGGGGCAGTTGTGAGAAGAAATTAACAGTTCAATTTGAAAATGAATCAATTTGAAAATTGAGCCAATTTGAAAATGACCTGTGTGCGGGGAAGCGCGCATCTTCTCAATTTTCAAATTAAGTCATTGGTTCATTCTTCCTCGTGTTCCGGGTCCCAGGCGTTGAACAGCGCGTTGAGGTAAATGTTTTCATCTACGGTCAGCACTTTGTCGGCCATCACCATTTTCACGGCAAAATCGAGGAAGTGCGTACGTTCTTCCGCGGTGGAATCGTCGTAAAAATCATTCATCGCCTTGGTGAAATGCGCCATAAAATTTTCGGGCGGAAGGGTGCAGAGGAAATCGATTTCGTTGTCGAGATCGACGTGAAAAGGAAAAGTTTCCTTCATGTATTTCACCACCACTTCGCCTTCGGAGACATCGAAATCGCCGTCAACCTGTGAAAGGATCATAAGCAGGTGATAACCGGCAATCGCTTTGTTGAGTTTGCGGCTGGAGTCGTACGTGGTTTGATTGAGCATGGCGTTGAGTTGAAGGATGATACAAATGTACATTGCAGGAGTTAATCTCCGCAACGAAAGCACGCTGTTTTTCCCGATTTGTGTCCCGATTTCGCGGATGCGGAAAAAAAGCAGGAAAATTTTGCTGGTTTGGAAAAGCGTGTTAATTTTGTCCTCCCAAAATGGGGGCGGATCAGCGTCCAAATCTTTGAAATACTGCGGAAGTAGCTCATCCTCCTTCGCTTCGCTTCGGCGGACAGGGTTGGCAGATTACGGAAGCATCACGTTAATTGAAATAGCAGCGGAAGTAGCTCAGTTGGTAGAGCGTAACCTTGCCAAGGTTAAGGTCGCCGGTTCGAGACCGGTCTTCCGCTCAGGAAAATCCCGCATCCCTGCGGGATTTTTTATTTGCGTAGTTTGCATGTGAGTTCTTTACAGTCATTGTCATTGTACTTGCCTGGGTGGTGGTCCCGATAGCTATCGGGA
>VBWE01000059.1 GCA_006218065.1 Bacteroidota bacterium | reverse complement strand
AGCAGGCCGAATGCGTTGGTTGTCGGCGTATGTGTTTCTTCGTAAACGATCGTGGTTGCAGATGCATCGGTAGCGATGCGAATACTCACGAGCAAAGGCGTGTTCTGGATTTCGTTGCCCGAAGCGTCGCGCGCTATCGCCTGGTAGTTGATCAGTTCAGGAGCCTGGCCAAAAAGGCCCGCACCGGTAAGTATAAAAAAAACGAGAATGGATAGTCGTCTGCTCATGCGTATCACCTGCTTAATTCAATCCAGTTTTTGTATCTCTTGGTTCCCGAAGTGATGAGATAGAAATATGTTCCTTCGGGCAGTTTAGTTCCGTTGTCGTGTTCCCCGCGCCAAACCACGCGTGAATTATCATATCCTGTTCTTCTCCAAACCACATCGCCCCAGCGGTTGAAAATAATGACTTCATTATCGGCGGTGTCGATAGCATCGATGACCCAGGAATCATTCAGGCCATCCCCGTTCGGCGTAAACCCGTTGGGAATCATACTGTCCGTCGGGAGTACTACCGTTGAGGAATCGCAGGCGCCGCTGTTATCCACGATCACGAGGATCGAATCCACACCGGTGCATAATGAACTGGCGAGCGGGAAAGCGGTCAGGTAAAACATCGTGGTGGCTGTGGGCCAGGCCATCGGGCTGAAAGCAGCAGTATCGCTGACGAGCAGCGGCGGATTCCAGAGTACGCTGGAAACATTCGGCGCCGTACCGAAAAGTTGAACCGTATCGCCCGGACAAATGGTTACCTGCGGCTGACCGGCATCAACAGGTTGTATGCCGAGTACTGCATATTCGAATAAAACGCCCGATAAGTTTGTGCAGTAAGGAGCGGCCGTCATGATCTGGAAGGCGTAATAGTATGTAGATCCGACCGTAGTATTATCTGTCGGTGTATAGCTGTTTCCATAGCCGGCAGGAAAAGTGAGGTTCGGATTTTCATACCAGATCACGACAGTTCCCATGCTGGTTGCTGAAGCTCCGAGCGCAGGAATCGGCGTTTGCCCGGCGCATATCTGCAGATAGGTCGGCGTTGTTGCAACCGGCGGCGGCGGATGGAACCCGACAAGTACCGTGTCATAAAAAAGGTTCGGGCAAATGCTCGAGCTTACTGTTGCGGTTTCGTATTTGATAATATACGTTCCGGGCTGATCGGGGATAAAAGTACCCGTTGCCGTATTGATTCCCGCCGTTGAGTTTACCGGTCTCGATTGCATGAAATATGTTCCGCCGGATACATCGGGCTGGCTGGTTACAAAAAGCGTATCGCCGAAATTCAGGCAAACGGAATCGCCCTGGTACATGAAGTTGACCACGTCGGCGGGCTGGAGATCAACATAAACTGTCGCTGTTACAAAACATCCGGCGGCATCGGTAATGGTTACTTCATACGTATTGCCATCGTTCATACCGGATATTGAATCGAGCGGGTTTATATGCGTATTTGTATCGAAGGGATTTCCGTTTTCCAGCCAGGTAAATGTATAAGGTCCCGATCCTCCGCTCGTATAGGCCACAGCGCCGCCGCTTCCCGGAACATTTTCGCAACCGAAATCGCTTTGATAAGCCGTAATGTCCATCGAAGGCTGAATTACAACCGTAGTGCCCGACCAGCAGGTTCCGGTATAGATATAGAGATAATAAGTCCCTGCATCCAGCGAGTTTATAACAGCGGTTGAGTTGGTCGATCCGGTTGCAGAAGATACAGTGACGCCATATACGTCAACCAGTATATAATCATACGGTACTGTTCCGCTCATAAAACCGATCGATCCGTCTGCGCTTACCCCGCTGCAGGAAACCGCTGTCGCATTTACAAAGGTCGGTCCTCCCGTGCAGCAGATGGCCCAGGGATCAAATGTGAACGCCGTATCGCCGGCACATCCCGGAACGGAATTATTCCCGGTCTCCGCATCTGATGTTGTAAAAATCTGCACGTCGATCGGTGCCGTTCCCGAGCAATTCGTACTTGTGGTCGCGCTCCAGCAGGCCGTCCAAACTGTTCCGAAAGAACCCTGGTCGCCGGCATTATCGGAAACGATATTATTTCCGTTCGCATCAAAGTAATACCCGAGGTTTCCCGGCGTAGGCGTGGTCCATATCCACTGTCCCTGGTTCCCGGCGGTTACCGGAGCCGATACCGGCGTCAGGCTTCCTGCAGCCCAGCCGCTTCCGAGTACGGGGTAAAATCCGTGCAGCAGGTTTCCGCCCGAGCCGTCGTAACCGATAACTGAAAAACACATGTTTACCGTTGTGTTGGGCGGATAACCGCCGCTGGCCGGCAACGGCGATACGTCAAAGTAAGTGTTCTTCACACATTCATCGCAGGAATTCAGCGAGGTCATCGTGATGTTAAACGTTCCGGCATCCGCATTGCCGTTGCCGCTCACCTGCAGGAAATATTCCATACCGACAGTAAGCGATTCGAAAACTTTGATAACCGTACCATTGCCCTGCGCACAACCCAGCGGGATAAGCGCGTTGCAATTTCCCTGGTACTGGTAAAGTGCGATAGACGGCGTTTGCAGGCTGCCGGTTGAAGTCATCCGTATTTCCAGGCGTTCGGTAACGACAAAAAATTTGTACCAGAGGTCTTTCGCGTCCGACATGCCCGGGCAATTTCCGCAGTGTGTATTGAACGGTGTTTGTGCGGATGCGCTGGTATTGTCACCGGCAAAAATGGTATCCGGAACGAGGTTAGGCAAAGGGCATGGAGGCGGATCCTTGAGTGTGCCGAGATAGATCGGCGGCGAGCAGGGATTGTCATTCGGCGGCAAAACCAGGACGCTTTGTGCAGAAGCCGGCCCGGAAACGAGGAAAAGTAATACAGCTATGAAAGCAGAACGTAGCATTCTTATCATGCGTGTGATTTGAGAGTCAAGTGTTTACCGTTCCCAATTTAGCAAAATTATCGTTAATTCCGCAACGAAATACGACAATCCGGTGGAAATTGTTTCAAAAAAAGGAAGGATGTGATTTATCCCGAAATACGCATTAGCGATAAAACAAACCTTTTATGGCCTGATGCTACCGGAATTCTCAAATCTAAGAGGCTGTTAGTAGGAAAGAAACAGCATCAAATAATTCTCTAACGCTTGATTTGGGGTTTAATCAACTTACGCGGAAACCGATGACGAGGATATCATCGACCTGCTCCAATCCGCCTCTCCAGGATTCGATGGTCTCATCGAGCTGTTTTTTCTGATCTTCCATGGGCTTGTTGTAGATCTGCCCGAGCATATTGCGAAACTGGTTGACCATGAATTTTTTTCCCTTCGGACCGCCGAACTGATCAGCATAACCATCCGAAAAAATATAAACCGTATCGCCGGCTTCGAGCTGGATGCGGTGATTGGTGAATTTTTTCGATTCGCTGTCTTCGATGTACCCGATCGGAATTTTATCGGCTTTGACTTCCGTAAACTGTTTTCCGCGGAAAATGTATAACGGGTTGTTTGCGCCTGCATAGTCCAGTTGCCTTGTCGCCGGATCGAAGATGCAAAGCGACATATCCATACCGTCGCGCACGGCGCCTTCGTCGGAATTCTGGTTGATGGTTTTTCCCGCGAGTTCGTTCAGCGTATCGAGGATTGCCGCCGCGTTGGTAAGCGGAGTTTCGCGCATGATCTGCGCCAGCATGTTGTTGCCGAGAATACTCATGAACGCACCCGGAACGCCGTGCCCGGTGCAATCGACGGCAGCCACAAGTACTTTTCCATCCTTCTGGTGAAGCCAGTAAAAATCACCGCTGACGATGTCTTTCGGCTTGTACAAAATGAAGGATTCCGGCATCAGTCCTTTGACTATCGACGGCGGAGGCAGCACGGCTTCCTGCAGGCGCTTGGCGTAACGGATACTGTCGGTAACGTGTTTGTAAAGCACCTCCAGTTTCTGGTTCTGTATTTCGATTTCTTCTTTCTGCCTGACGACTTCTTCGGTCCGCTCGATCACTTTCGCTTCGAGTTCTCGTTCATTTTCCCGGAGATCGTCGCGCATTTTCAGGAGCGTGTAGCCGAGCGTATCGTCTTCTGAAAGCGGTTTATAATAGGAATCGAAATTGCCGGAACCCACTTCATTCGCGAATTCGGTGGTCATGCGCATGGCGGAAACCAGGCTTCCGAGCGCTACAGACATTTCGCCGATCTCGTCGTTCCTGTTGCGGATAGTGTCCTCTTTCAGCACACCGCGCGACATCTGCTGCAGTATTTTTTTCAGCTGCCCGATCGGCCGGACGATGGTGCGTGCCGTGAGCAGCGCGATCAGTATACCGCCTATGGGCAGCGCGATGCCGAGCGCAATGACGACGAGCTGCAACTGCTGGAACGACTCGAGCATTTCCGTACTCTTGGCCGTTGCCGCTTTGTGCTGACTTTCGATCAGTTTGGACAGCTGGTCGAGGATTACGCGTGTTTGCTGCGGGATGTCCGCATCTTCATCCAGCACCATGAGCCTGACCGAAAAGATAACGGAAGCTTCTTCATAGCTTTCGAACGTATTCAGCAGGTTCATCACCTCGTTGTGCTTTTCCCAGAGCTTTTCGCTGAGACTGAAAATGGAATTGACGTCTTCGATATTATCCGTGCTCCATTCCTTGGAAAGCGCGAGCACGCGCCGTTTCAGTTCCGGGTATTCGGTCTGGATCAGCTTTTTCAGCTTGGGTTTATCTTCCGAGAAAGCCTGCGTATTGACCCAGTTTGTGACCAGCATTTTGGACCGGACCACGAGCAGGTTCATTTCTTCCAGTGCATCGACGGAAGGCGTATAGAGGTTGGTGATTTTTTCGTTGATTTCGCGGCTTTGGCGAAGCGTGATGAGTGTCAGCCCGAAAGCCAACAGGGTCAGGAATATCAACACGCTGAATCCGAGGATGATCCGGCGACCTATGGTAATGCGAAACCCCATAATAAGGGCGTCAAGTTACCATCTTTTTTTAAAACAACATGAACGGGGGCAAAGCCCCGTCTCTTTCCTCCCCAAAGGGGAGGATGGTATTACAAATAAAGTGACGTTCCTTTTGTTAAAAACAAAAGGAACGTCACTTGTGTATTCCAGCATCCTCTCCTTTGGGGAGGAAAGAGGCGGGGTCTACCACTTAACCGCCGCTTTTTTTCTTCAGTTCATCGATCTGCTGCTGCACCTTATTCATTTTATCCGTTTCGCTCAGGCCACGGTAAATTTCAAAAAGCAGGGTCAGGTAATCGATTTTCTTGGGATAGCTGTCGGGCAGTTGCAGGCCGAACTCACCGAAGGGAAGCGCGGATTTGAAGTTTTTATCGGCTTTATCCTGGCGGGCGATAATAACAGACAGGTCCTCGTCGCCGGTCAGGCTCATGATCAGGTGCACGGCGTGGTTGTGGTACAGGATGCCGAGATCGTAATTCGCTTTGATGTTTTTCGGATCGATGTTCAGCACTTTCATGTACGCATCGCGGGCGCGTACGAATGCCAGCGAATCATCGCAGTGGCAGGAATCGAGACGATCCTGGAACACGGTACCAAGAGCAAGGTAAAAGTCGACGTCTTTCTGCGCGGTATTTACGCTGGAATCGCAGTTGACGACGATATTTTTGTACCAGTTGTAATTGTCGATGGCCGTTTTAAAGTTTGCGGTATCGAGTGTCTGAACAGCGGAATTGTAGAAGCCTGCGGCAAGTGAGCAGAACACGGGACGGTTCCCGGCGACGTTTTTCTGTGAAGGATCGATCCCGATCGATTTCCGGGCGGAGTTGACGGCTTCTGCGCGGTATTTCGAGTAGTGGTCGCTGATCTCGTATTTTTTGTAGAGGCGTGCATACACATAGCCGCGCAGGTACCAGCCTTCTGCATCCTTCTCGCCTTCGCGCGAAAGAACGAAACGGTCGATATGCACTTTCGCGCTGTCCCAGTTTCCGGCTTCCACGAAACGGAAAGCCGTGTTGTATTCTTCTACCTGGGCCACGGCGATGTCATGCCCTGCAAAGAGGAGCATCATAATCAGCAGTATGTGTTTAATACGCTTCATGACATCTTATTTACTCCACGGCAATGGCCAGTGAAGACAGGTTTGAACTTACTTTAAGATTGTATCGTTCTGCATTCGATTTATTCAATTCGAATTTTTGTTTGTTATCCACCACCACGAAATTGATCGCCGAGCCTTGTTTGGCCATGCCCGATTTTTCGGTGACCAGCAGCGTGCTCTTTCCCTTGATTCGGGCGAGAATTTCGTTGATTTTGTAAGTGCTTTCTTGCGGTATGACCAGGATATGCGTTTTCCCTATAGCGTCTATGGATGAGGCGCTTTTTATTTCAAATTTCTGGGTACCGAGCGTTTTTGTGGATGTAATGTTTTTCAGCTCGGTGATCAGCGAAGCCGATCCTCCATATACTGTTATAACGAAGTTACCTTCCTGGTAATTATCCGGCCACTCGATATATTTTGTAAAGCTGTAGAGAAAAACGGCCTTCACGCGGGCATTGGTATCATCCTTGGCCGGCTGCTGGAATGAAAAGCCGCTGGAGATGAGTATAAAAGCCGCAATAAGAAACAGAGTCCGTTTCATTGTCAGTAGCCGGTTCAAATTCCGGGCCAAAACACGGGTTTCTTTTGTTTGTATGGCCCCCGGCAGTGATACCAAAAGTAAATAATCCCGCCTTCCCTGCAAATACGGCACAATCTTTTATGTACAGGGTACTGTGGATAAAAGCCCGGGGAAGCCCGGCACAAAAGCCCCTGCCCTGCCTAATTTTCGGAGAGCAATGAAAAGAATCCTTTTCCCCGGCTTCCTGGTCCTGGTTTTACTTTCGGCGTCATCCTGCCGGAATCACCGCGCTGCGACCAGCACGAATAACAACACGAATACTTCCGCAACAAATCAGAAAAACAAAGCGCTGCAGCAAAAATACGCTACGCTGCTCGCCGTTGAATCTTCGGATATTTCGAACATCCCGCTGTATGCTTTTATCGACGAATGGTACGGCGTTCCTTATAAGTACGGCGGAAAAACGAAATCGGGTGTGGATTGTTCGGGACTGGCCAGCAATTTATATACGCAGGTATTCAGCAAAAACATCAGCGGTTCCGCCGCAAACCTGTACAGCCTTTGCAAGCCGCTCGGCCAGGATGAACTGAAAGAAGGCGATCTCGTTTTTTTCAAGATCGACGGGAACCGGATTTCGCACGTGGGTATTTACCTGCAGAACGGCCGCTTCGTTCACGCCACCACTAAACGCGGGGTGATGATTAACGAACTGAAAGAAGAGTATTACAAGAAATACTACTTCAAAGGCGGAAGGTTGAAATAGTAATTGCGAATGCCGAAGTGTGATTCGGTATTCGGCATTTTTTACTGGAAACTCGACACGGAACCTGTTTTGCTGAACGGGTTCGGCGTCATGAAACGGAGCGAAATTTCGAATCCGCCGCGCGAACGGCTTGCTGTCGTCAGCCCGGATATGTTTACATCATAGCTCGTTCCGATCGACCAGTTTGTAAATTCATAACGGGCCGTGGGAACGATCGCATCTTTGAAACGCACGTAAGCGCCGAGTGAAAGCGCCGATGATTTTTTCCGGTCGGTGTATTTCGAGGATTGTCCCAGGATGTATTTGAACATCATCCCCGGCGTGATTTCCTGGTGTGCACCCTGAAGCGCTACAAAATAGGACGGCTCGAGTACGAGGTTGTAATTCTTCATCCCGATGGATGCGTTCCCGTGAAAAACTAATTTCAGCGGCAGGCGGTTCGTGCTTGCCCCGTAGAAACTGTAAGCCGGTTTGTTCAGGTGATGCACAGCCGCACCGATGTTAAACAGTTTCGCGTCGTTCGAACTCAGCGTGGAGTGACCCGCGCTGAAAAACCAGGAAAGTCCGGCGCCTGCATCCAGGTAGTTCAGGTTGGAATACGTATTCGGTTCGCCGGAATTCAGTGCGGGATTGTACTGCTGCCCGTCGTATTGATTTCCCCAGGTCAGCTCGGCCATACTCATGCTCCGCTGGCCGTAACCGCCCACCACGCCTACCGAAAGCAGGTTGGTGCTGTTCAGCGCGACAATGCCCGCCACATGCAGCTGGCCCATAGTGGTTCCCATGTTTGCATCGCCGGCTTTGTCGGAGAAAATATCCACACCGAGCCCGAGATGCGTTCCGCTCTTTTGTTTGAGCAGCGCAAAATCGGCAGCCGCGTTGAATGTTTTGTACGGAGACGCCACACTGCGCCACTGGTCTTTGTAATTGATGATTGCGAGGACATCATGACCAAGCCCGGCCTGCGCGGGATTCAGCAGGAGCGGTGTTTCCGTGATCTGCGAAAAATGCACATCCTGCGCACCGAGGCCAAAAGCCCCGAGCATAATGCAGGAAAATAATATGTGTTTCGTTTTCATGGTTTCTTTTCTTGCTGATTATTTAACGAGTGTGATATTTCCCTGCTGCTCTATCTGCGAATCATCGGAGAGCGTCGCGCGTAACACGTACGTGAACACGGCCGACTCACAGGCCTGCCCTCTCCAGGTTCCGTCCCAGCCGATCAGCGGATCGTTGGTGATGAATACGCGTTCGCCCCAGCGGCTGTAGATTTCCAGTTGCATGTATTTGATGCAGGTCCCGTAGAGGTAAAGCACGTCGTTCTGCCCGTCGTTGTTCGGCGAGAATGCCGTCGGCAGGAACAGGTCGGTGCAGGGATTTTCCACGTTCACCGTAACCGCCGTCGAATCGGTGCAGCCCTGCGCATCGGTTACTACCAGGATCGCTGTGTATGAACCGGTATCGCTGACCGGGAAGCAGGGCGACTGCGACGTCGATGTGCCGGAATTAAACGTCCAGTTCCAGCTTACTGCGCCGGTGGAATTGTCTGTGAAGCAAACCTGTACACTTGTTCCGCTCTGCAGCGTTACCGTGGTTCCGCCGACAACCGAGAAACTGGCTACAGGCGGCGCAGTTACCGTAATGGCAACCGAACTGCTTGCAGAACATCCGTTCGCATCGGTGCAGGTGAACTGGCTGTTATAAACTCCCGGCAGGTTGAAGCAATGGTTCGGTGTTGCAGAAGTCGTGTTCGTATTTCCGTCGCCAAAATCCCAGAGCGTCGACGTACAGCTTCCGCTCGACTGCCCGCTGAAATCCGTGCAGAACGGTGCGCAACCGCCGGCGCCCAGGGAAGAAGCCGTAACAGTCGGCAAACTGTTGACTGTAACCGTTACCGTTGCCGAATCAACCGGTGATCCGCAGTTGTCGTTTATTACAACCGTGTATGTTGTGGTTGCAATCGGGTTGGCGACCGGGTTCTGCGCAGTGGCGGAACTCAAACCGGTTGCCGGGCTCCAGGTGTACGAATACACGCCGTTTCCGCCGGTGGCCGATGCTCCGAGCGTTGTACTGCCGCCCGTGCAAATACTCAGTGCCGACTGGCTGACCGCTGCGGTGATCGGCGGATTGACGGTAACGATAACCGTTTGCTGATCGGCGCAACCGTTGCTGTCCGTTACATCCACGGAGTACGTTGTTGTGGTGGTGGGAGAAACCGAAACCGGCGATCCCGTCAAGGCTCCGGGGTTCCAGGTGTATGTGTAATTACCGTCTCCACCTGTGGCCGTTGCAGAAAGGGAAGCCGACTGGCCGATGCAGATGGTCGTTGCACCTGCTGCAGTCGCGACAACAGGCTGGTTGACGAATACGGTTACCGAATCCGTTCCCGAGCATCCGCTGAGATCGGTAACGGTGATGGTATATGTTGTGGTTACTGCCGGACCGGCCATCGGTGTTTGCGAACCGGCGTTAGAAAGAGTTCCGGCAGGCGACCATACATATGTTCCTGTTCCGTTCGTATTCAGTGAGGCGGAATCACCGACGCAAATCGTCTGGTCGGCGCTGGCTGTGATCACGAGATTCGGTGCGACGGTTACTACGATCGTATCGTTATTGATACATCCGTTGCTGTCCGTTCCTGTTACATAATAGGTTGTCGTAACTGCAGGAGTAGCGACGGGGTTTGAACAATTCGTACACGTTAAGCCTGACGCAGGTGACCATACATAGGATTGCGCACCGGTTACGTTCAGCGGTACGTTGCCCGTGGGGCACATGGACTGATCAGGCCCGGCAGTTACCGCGGGAAGCGCATTCACGGTCACCACAACAGCATCCGTATCCTGGCAGCCGTTGATGTCGGTAACCTGCAGCGTATATGTAGTGGTTACTGACGGATCTGCAGTTGGTGTAGCGGAACTCGTATTGCTCAGGTTCGTTGCGGGCAGCCAGCTATATGTTCCGCCGCCGCTTCCGTTGAGTACGGCACTGTCGCCATTGCAAAGCGCTGCATCGGCTCCGGCAACTGCAACGGGTAACGTATTTACGGTAACGATCACGTCATCGGTATTCACACAACCGTTGGCATCGGTGAGCGTCAGCGTATAAGTCGTGGTTGCTGCCGGGCTGGCATTCGGTGCGCTGCAGTTCGTGCAGGAAAGACCCGACGCATTGGACCAGACCATGGTACCTGTTCCTGTTCCGCTCAGCGGTGTACTGTCGCCGATACAGATCGCCACATCCGACCCGGCAAGAACAACCGGCAGCGGGTTGACGATTACTGCTACGGAATCCGTTGGGCTCGTGCAGCCGGATACAGTTACCGTTACATAATACATCCCGGTAGCCGCTGTAGTTGCACCGGAGATCGTGGGATCTTCATTGGTTGAACTGAAACTGTTCGGACCGGTCCATGAGTATGTCGCGCTGGCAACCGTATTCGATGTGAGATTGAGACTCTGTCCTGCGCAGATCGGGGTATTGCTTCCCGGGCCGGGTGATGAAGGCGTTTGGTACGTTGCACCGGCAACCGTGTTTGAAGTCAGGTTCAATGTTTGTCCCGAACAAACCGGTGAATTGCTTCCGACGGTCGGTGTTGCGGGCGTCGGATTTACCGTTACAGCAACCGTGCTTTGTGCGCTGGTGCATCCGCCGACGGTAATCGTCAGCGAGTATGTTCCGCTTGCCGCAGTAGTTGCACTGGGGATGGTCGGATCTTCGTTTGTAGAACTGAAACTATTCGGACCGGTCCACGCATACGTTGCGCCAACAACCGTATTCGCCGTCAGGTTCAGGGTATTTCCGGAACATACCGGCGTGTTGCTTCCGACAGTCGGAGCAGCAGGTGTCGGATTTACGGTTACCGATATCGTGCTTTGCGGGCTGGAACAAGCGCCGATGGAAATCGTCAGCGAATAGGTTCCGGATGCGGCAACTGTTGCACTCGGGATCGTCGGATCTTCATTCGAAGAAGAGAAACTGTTCGGGCCAGTCCAGGCGTACGTTCCGCCGACAACGGTATTCGCCGTCAGGTTCAAACTGTTCCCGGAACATACCGGCGTATTGCTGCCGAGTGTGGGTGCTGCCGGCGTAGTTCCGACAATTACACTGACTGTACTTTGTGCACTGACGCAACCGTTGAGTGTGATGGTAAGTGAATATGTTCCGGTTGCCGCAGTAGTTGCACTGGGGATGGTCGGATCTTCGTTTGTAGAACTGAAACTGTTCGGACCCGTCCACGCATACGTTGCACCAACAACCGTGTTCGCCGTCAGGTTCAGGGTTTGTCCTGCGCAGATCGGACTGTTGCTGCCGACGGTCGGCGCGGCGGGAGTCGGATTTACCGTTACAGAAATCGTGCTCATCGGGCTGGTGCAGCCGCCGACAGAAATCGTTAACGAATATGTTCCGGTTGCGGCGGTGGTCGCGCTTGCGATGGTCGGGTCTTCTGCGGCCGAAGAAAAACTGTTCGGGCCCGTCCAGGTATACGTTCCGCCGACAACCGTATTCGCTGTCAGGTTTAAACTGTTTCCGGAACATACCGGCGTATTGCTGCCGAGTGTGGGCGCAGACGGTGTATTGCTCACCGTTACAGCAACCGTACTTTGTGCGCTGGTGCAGCCGCCGACGGTAATCGTCAGCGA
>VBWE01000058.1 GCA_006218065.1 Bacteroidota bacterium | reverse complement strand
ACCAGCGCTGGTTTATGCAGCAGGCCGACGGATCGGACATGGAAGCAAAAACGAAAAGACTGCTGCGTTTCAACGGCGAAATTTTCGCGGAATTCATCGGGCACGACAATATCCGCTGGGTTACCGAAGCACAGTTCAATATGAAGGGTACCAAAACCGACGGCTTCGGCGTTAAACAGAACTGGTCGAATAACGTGATTGCCTGGAACAATTACCTCAAGATCCGGCAGGAAACATACAGCCTGATTCCATACGTATTATTCGGGCCGCGCCTGGAATATACCCTGCAAACGCCGCAGGATTTCAGCAAATTTCACGTTACGGGTTCTGTCGGCGCGGGAACGGAAATCGTGAGCTTCGGCAGGGTTAAATTCCTCACTGAAATTCATTACGTGCCCGATTTCACCCGGTCCTTTCAAAGCGATCCGCTCGACATCAAGCAGAAAGTATGGGAACTCCGCGTAGGCGTGAAATTTGTTCCCAAAAGCGGTGAGGACTGCCCGCCTGTTTACAAATAACGGCGGTTATGCAGGCGCTCCTCGGGACCAACTATTACGTCATTATTTTCATGTGCATGACACAGGGCATTTTCCTGGCGATGACGATCTGCGGCGTGATCATTTTCCCGATGCTCCTGTCCAGAAAATGGCGGCCGAAAATGCGGCTTGCCCGTGAAGCGGCGGCGTTTGCGGCGGCGACGGGCGGACTGCTCGGGCTGATCACGTTCGGATTAGTTGTTTATTCCACCTGGAAAATGATGTCGCCGATGGTGGAATCGTATGAAAAATTCGGGCTGGCGGCGCCCGATTATTGGGGAAACCTGTTCAATGAATATACGGCGGTTGTGCTCGGTGTATTTTTACTCGCCGCGCTCATGCTGATCCCGCGCGTGCGCCGCTGGTTCCTGCCGTTTTTCCTGCTCACGCTCGCCACAAGCGCATTTTACGGGTACGCGCTGCTCGAGGTGATTGAAAATTACAAACAGGTTTCCGTTTTCGCCCGCATGGCCGCGCGGTTCACCAGCATCTGGACCTGGTTCGGGATCGGTTTTCTCATTTACATTGTGCTGGCTTCGCTGTACTATTTCCTGAAAAGCCGGAAGCTGGCTGATCCTTCCGTTCCCGCGGCAGGACAATAACTCCCCTATTCCTCCGTATCTTTAACGGAACTATTTCCGTGAAGCGCATTCTTTCCATTCTTCTGTTCTCGGGCTGCATCTTTCACGCTGCGGCGCAGAAGAATTTTACGCTCAAAATCAAAGAAACCGGCGGCGGAAACATTCTGAAAAAAATAGATTACAAAACCAGCTTCCCCAGCAAAACCGCGCGGGAGAAAGAACTGCAGCAGGTACTCACCACGCTTTTCAACAGCGCCTACCTCGCCGCGCGTTACGACAGTATTCTCAGCGATACGCTTGCGATGACGGCGTACCTCAACCCGGGCGCGATGCACAAATGGGCGAAACTTTCGAAAGGGAATGTGGATGAAGGCCTGCTGAGCGAGATCGGTTTCCGCGAAAAAATGTACCGCGACCGGCCGCTGAAATACGGCGACGTGGCCAAACTTCACGAGAAAATACTGAACTGGTGCGATAATCACGGGTATCCTTTCGCCGTGGTAAAGTTCGACAGCGTGCGGATTGCGGATGGTTTCACCATGCACGCCTCCCTCAGCCTGGTAAAAAACCTGTACCTCAAAGTGGACAGCATCAGCATCAAGGGAAAAGTAAAAATCGCGCCCGCATATTTTTACAATTATATCGGGATAAAGCCCGGCGATCCCTACAACGAAGCCACGATACAGAAGATCAGCGCACGCATCCGCGAACTGGCTTTCCTGCGCGAAAAGCAGCCGTTCCAGGTTTTATTTACCGAGAAATACGTAAAACTTATTTTTTACCTCGAGAAAAAACGGGCCAGCCAGTTCGACGGTATCGTAGGCATTTTGCCGGATAAAAACACGGGCAAAATTACGTTTACCGGCGATGTCCGCCTGCGCCTGCAGAACGGATTCGGCCGCGGTGAACTGATCGACCTGAACTGGCGCAGGCTGCAGGAGCAAACGCAGGACCTGAAAGCGCGTTTCGTTTACCCGTTCATCCTGCGCACGCCATTCGGCATCGATTACGGGATCAAACTGTATCGGAAAGACACGACGTTTATCGACGTGCAGCAATCGTTCGGCGTGCAGTATTTATTCAGCGGCGGAAATTTCCTGAAAGCATTCGTCAATACGCGGAACTCGTCGCTGCTTTCCACGAAGAACCTGGAAAACCTGACGGTGCTTCCGCCTTTCGCGGATATCAACACGATTGCCTACGGACTCGCTTTTCGCCGCGAAAAGCTGGACTACCGGCTCAATCCGCGCAAAGGCTGGGTGATGCAGGTAAGCAGCGACATCGGCAACCGCACCATCCGGAAAAATGCGCGGCTGAACCCGGTTATTTACAACGGCATCGAACTGAAATCCGTACAGTACAGCGGCGAAGGCGTGATCGAAAAATTCTGGCCGGTCGCACGCCGGGGTGCCATCAAAACTTCTGCACAGGGCGCGTACATTTTCAGTCCGACTGTTTTCACGAATGAATTGTACCGCATCGGCGGACTGCGCACGCTGCGCGGATTTGACGAAGAATCGATTTTCGCCTCCTCCTTTGCCATCGCTACGCTCGAGTACCGTTTCCTGCTGGAAGAAAATTCCTACCTCTACTTTTTCGGCGACGGCGCCTGGTACGAAAACCGCAGCGTGGGCAATTTCGCCACCGATACGCCTTACGGTTTCGGCGCGGGCATCAGCTTTGAAACCAAAGCCGGTATTTTCTCCATCAACTACGCGCTCGGCAGCCAGCAGGGCAACCCGGTTTCTTTGCGCTCGGGCAAGGTGCATTTCGGAATTGTGGGCGTGTTCTGATAGTGTGTTTAAAATTGCGATCGTGTTATACGGATAGCCGGCTGTTCAATATGTCCATACTTCAGTTGGCAGTTTTCCAGTTGGCAGTTTGCAGTTTTAGTAGGTTTAAACCTGAGGTAAGTAGATTTTGACGACATTCCTGGAATACCTAAACTGCCAACTGCAAACTGCCAACTGGAAAACTGAGCTATTCCGACGTATAAAATGACTTCGCCTGTAAAATGATCCCCGGAGGAATTTTAAACAGTTTCCGAGGTCGCATTTTCCGTATTTTTACCGCTACGCTGTATGGAATTTCTCTACTTGTTCACGGGACTTGCGCTGGGTTTTCTCATCGCCTGGCTTTTGCTGCGAAACCGTTCGCCGGCAGGTGGCGACAGTGCGCGCACGCAGGAACTCGACCGGCAGAATGCCGCCCTGAAAGCACAGTTGCAATCGCAGCAGGGTGAACAGCAGCGTACGCAGGACGCTTCTGCCGCAGAGCGCAAACAGTTGCAGCAGGTTATCGAAGACGCGCAGAAACGCGCGCAGCAGCTCGGTGAAAGTCTTGCCACGCGCAACGCAGAATATACTGCGCTGGAAAAGAAGTTGAACGAACAGCGCCAGGAACTCGATGCGCTGCAGAAAAAATTAGTCACCGAATTCGAGAACCTCGCCAACCGCATCTTCGAAGAGAAAAGCCAGAAGTTCACCGAACAGAACCGCAGCAACCTCGATATCCTGCTCAAACCGCTCGGTGAGCAGATCAAGGATTTCGAGAAAAAAGTGAACGAAGTCTACGTCAGCGATACCAAGGAACGCGCTTCGCTGAAAGAACAGATACTCCAGCTGCACCAGCTCAACCAGCAGATGAGCAAGGACGCGCAGAATCTCACGAAAGCACTGAAAGGCGAATCGAAAACGCAGGGTAGCTGGGGCGAGATCGTGCTCGAAAATATTCTTGAAAAATCCGGGCTTGTCCGCGACCGCGAATTTACTGTCCAGTCGAATTTCCAGGGCGAAGACGGGCGCCGCCTGCAGCCGGACGTGATCATTCATCTTCCCGAAGACCGGCATATCGTGATCGATTCCAAGGTGGCGCTCGTGGCCTACGAACGTTACAGTTCGGCGGAAAATGAAACCGAACAGATCAGCTATGCGAAAGAGCATACGGAATCCATCCGCCGCCACATCCGCCAGCTCAGCGATAAACGGTACCAGGATATTTACGGGATCAAAAGCCCGGATTACGTGCTGCTTTTTATCGCGAACGAACCGGCTTTTTATCTCGCGATGAAAGCATCGCCCGATCTTTTCAACGAAGCGATCGAACGCGACGTGATTATTGTAACGCCCACTACCCTGCTCGGTACGCTGCGCATGGTGGCGCATATCTGGCGGCAGGAATACCAGAACCGTAACGTGCTGCAGATTGCCAATGAAGCCGCTTCGATGTACGATAAATTTGCAGGCTTCATCGAAGAGATGGTGACCGTCGGGAAAAAACTCGACGACAGCAAAAAGAGCTACGAGATTGCCATGGGCAGGCTTTACATCGGCCCGGGCAACGTGGTGAAACGCATCGAGAACCTGAAAGCGCTCGGGCTGAAAGTAAATAAATCACTTCCGCCCGAACTGCTCGACAAAGCAAACGAAAACGAACAAGCTCCTCCTTCGGAATGATACGCTTGCTTTTGACACTGTTCCTTTTGCCGCTGATCTTCGCCGGCTGCAACACCGGCAGCAGGCTGGGCAACCAGAACATGGCTTCGCTGTACAGCGGGAAAGAAAATACGCTGCATCCGCATTACGCGCTTTTTAACATCGACGCTTCCACTACACGGCTTTTTTTCCGGATCAGCAATTCCGAATTGCTTTATACCCGCGAAGGAAGCGGCGATGAATTTTCCGCGCAGCTGCTCCTGCTTTATAAACTGTACAACGAAAAAAATACGCTCATCGACAGCGGCAGCGTTCGCCTGCGCGATGTGCAGACAGCAGGTCCGGCGCGCGAACTGGCCGGGCAAACGGATATCGACGCGCCGGGAGAACATATTTTTTCTCTCGAAGTTTCGCTGCGCGACCTGAACCGCAAAACAGCCGTGGCGGAGCAGCTCGAACTGGACAAAACAACCGGTGCGAAAACGTATTTCCTCGTTTCTTCGCCGCAAGATCAGTTTCCTTTGTTTGACGATGTGCTGGATTCCGGGCAGCATTTCCGCATCCGGCACACCGATCCGAATGCCGCGCAGCTTCACGTGCAATGCTGGTTCGGGGAAAATCCCGCATCGCCCGCGCCTTATGCCCTGCACGCCGCTCCCCCTTTCGTATCGAAACCGGACAGCAGTTATACGATCGACCTGCGAAAAGATTCCGTGCTCCGCCTGCCGCGAAAAGGCATGTACTTTTTCCGGCCGGACACGATGGTGAAAAACGGGCTGACGCTTTTCCGTTTCGAAAACGGTTACCCGGAAATATCACAAACCAGCCAGCTGCTTCCGCCGCTCCGTTTCCTCACCATGCGCGAAGAATACCGGGAGATGTCGGAAAACCGGGATACCAAAGCAGCCGTGGATGCGTTCTGGCTCGAAAAAGCCGGCAGCGAAGAACGGGCCCGCGTGATCATCAAAAAATTTTACGGGCGCGTGGAAGAAGCGAACAGTCACTTTACCTCGTACACCGAAGGCTGGAAAACAGACCGCGGCATGATCTTCGTGATTTTCGGTCCGCCGCAGCACGTGTACAAATCCGGCGAAACAGAAACCTGGATTTACGGCGACGGCACAACGCCCATGTCGCTGCAGTTCCAGTTTTCGCGGGTGCGCAGCCCGTATTCCGGCAACCTTTTTGTTTTAAACCGAAGCGCCAACTACAAAGCTCCATGGACACATGCCGTGGACCAGTGGAGACAGGGGCGCGTATATTCCGAACGCTGAACGTGAGAAACGACCGTTATCCAAAGAAAAAAGCAACTGATCCGCAAGCGCTTGTTTACGGGATTCGCGCCGTTGCCGAAGCCATTACGTCGGGCAAAGAAATCGACCGGCTTTTTATCCAGCAGGGTTTGAAAAGCGAATTGTTCAGCGAACTCCGCAAACTAATCAACGAACGCGAAATTCAATTTCAATATGTCCCGTTCGAAAAAATCGACCGGCTGGTCGGGAACCGCAATCACCAGGGCGTGGCCGCTTTTCTTTCGCCGGTCAGCTTCCAGCATATCGAAGATATTCTGCCGTCCATTTTTGAGAACGGCGAAACACCGCTGATCCTGGTACTCGATCGCGTGACCGATGTGCGGAATTTCGGCGCCATTGCGCGGACGGCGGTTTGTGCGGGCGTGCATGCCATTGTCGTTCCTTCGCGCGGAGCCGCGCAGGTGAATGCCGATGCGGTAAAAACGTCTGCAGGAGCGCTGCACTCCATACCCGTTTGCCGCGAAGACAACCTGAAGGAAACGATCGAGTACCTCAAAAACTCCGGGCTGAAAATCGCAGCCTGCACGGAAAAAACGGATACGCTGATTTACAACGCCGAACTCGACGGACCGCTTGCTATTATCATGGGCTCGGAAGAAGACGGTATTTCAGGCGAGTACCTGAAACGCGCCGACGTGCTGGTCAAAATCCCGATGAGCGGGTCCATCGCTTCGCTCAACGTATCCGTTGCAGCCGGTATTATTTTATTCGAAGCCGTGCGGAAACGAATGAAGAACAATTAAACTTGGTCAATCTTCAAAGCCTACTTTGATAGTTACTTCTTCACAAATATTTGAAATGGTTATAGTACGGTAATTAACTGTTGGATAGAATGCGTAACCAGATCTCTGTGTTGCTTTGAATTTATACGTTCCTGCTTTTAACTTAAACGTAGTTGTACTCCCTCCTGAAAGGGTTTGTATAAATTCATCTCCTTGATAGAGTTCGTACGGATTCGTCGATTTATTTACGACGTACAGATAACCGATCTTTTCTTTCTGGCACTCAGGAACACTAGCTTCCGATACATAAGCCTTAGCTGCGGCTTCGATCACATCCAATAATTTCTGGTACTCAGCGTCAATCTTGGTATCTATATTTTTGTACTTACTTTCAATGTTACTGTTGTTGCAACAATTAGAAACTGAGTTGCAACGGATATCTGAACAGCGGAGGTAAACTTTTTCTAAATATGATATTGAGGTATCGAGCTGTTTTTTGTAGATTTTTAATGTGGGTTGGATTTTGTTATATGTCTTTCTGATTTCACCAAGATAAAATTGCTTCTGGGAGAAATTATCCGGTATGTACATGTTTACTGTATCAATCAGTTTATTCAACCCATCAGGCGCAAGAAATTCATCCAACTCGCTTTTTGTTGTGCATACTGTAAAAACAGCTTCATTCACTTGCGATAATTCCTGCTCTTTTTTCTGATCCCAATAAATACTTTTTAGTCCATAAAGAGTAAACGGTGAATAATAGTATTGAGCAATATAACTATTCGTCGGATCAGAAAGGCCTTTTGCAGCAGAAACAATAAGATCTTTAATGCCTTTTAACTGATCAGCTCGCTTGCTGCTTAATATACCATTTATACCCCTTTCAAGGCTCCCCTTTTCCATAGCCGGGCCATAAACTTCAATACTGATTGAATAGTTACTATTTGAAATCAGTTGATTTGCTTTTGTCTCATCGGTCACTTCATATGTCCCTCCAAGTCGACTAGGCAATTCAACACCAACACCAACGGTATTTTGAGTCCCTGTAGAACTTCCGGATGATGCTCCTGTTCTGGTAAGTACTACCCATATACTATTCTGTTTTCGAACACCACTGATATAATGTGTACCATACATATCTATAAAGTCGCCATACTTTCCACCTTCCAGCAAGGCTTTGGGTTCAGGAAGTATTATCGGATCCGTATCATAAGAGTAAACTCCAAAATCTGTTCGCGCAATAAAAACCAATCGTTCTGTTGACTGGTGCTCCATAGTAGCATATTGCTCAAGTTTACTGCCTCCTACTGAAAAAAGATTCAAAAACCCAATTTTTCCGGATGACCCACTTGTTCTTAAATAATAATACTCTTCTTCACTACTGGTATAGTGAACTTTGATAGTAGTACTACTGCCCCCTCCTGAATTTGTCATTAAATCAGGCTTAACTGATTCCGGTGTAAAACAACTCCGTGTTTGTTTATAAACGTCATTAATGTGAAAACCTTTACCGGCTTTAATTGGCGGCTTAGCCCCATCACGATCAAAATAGCAAGCATCAAAAACGCTAGTTGATTGTGCATTAATCAAAAATGAAACACATGTAAATAGTACGATATTAAAGTAGCGCATAAAACATAAAGATGTTTGATTACAAGTCAAAAATACTATTGATTTTAAAATATCAAAACAGAGATGCCTATTAATAATGAATAATTGTTCTGGATTTACTTCAAATACAAGCAACATGGTTTTCATATTTGAGTTTTTTTCCTTTGAAAAATATCAATAGTGAGTATCTTTAAAACATAAAATATTCTTATCGGATTTTCCATTCTTTGGATTGAAGACGATTCTGCAAAGTCGCTGGTTTCAGCTCGCCGTACTTGTTGTACTGGTGCTCGGTTCGCGCTGGTTCTTCCTGTCGGACGGCTATGGCGTGGAAGAAGATTCCTGGGGCCTGGTGGTGAATGCCTACGAAATGCACGACAGCGGCCATTACATCGCCTCGCGCGTGCCCGGCCACCCGGTGGAAGAATACGCTTACCTGTTTTTCCACGATGCATCGCCGTTCGTTTATAATTTTTTCAGCGCTGTTTTTGCGGCAGCGGCAATATGTTTTTTCTTTCTTTCGCTCCGCAAAATCTGCCCGGCCTGCGCCTGGCCCGGCGCGCTGGCGTTCGCTTTCGTACCTGTTTTTTATATCGCCGGCACATATACCGCGGATTATACCTGGACGCTTGCATTCGTTATGCTGGCTTTCTGGCTGCTGCTGGAAAACAAACTGGTAGCCTGCGGGCTGATGATCGGCATGGCCATCGGGTGCAGGATAACAGCCGGCGCGTTTTTGCTGCCTTTCCTCCTGCTCGTTTGGGACCGCAGGAGTTTTGCGATCAGTTTCCGGAAAGCGCTGCTGATCGGCATACCGGCGACGATGGTGGGCATACTCTGGTTCATTCCATCATACATGAATCACGGTGCGTCTTTTTTCGATTACAGCGACCAGTTCCCCTACCCGCCCCTGGCGAAGATTATTTACAAAGCGAGCATCGGCGTATTCGGCCTGGTGGGTATGATCGCTGTTACGCTCGGTTTTATCGCCGGGATTTACCTGTGGAAAAAAAGACGTATCCGCGAAACCACCACGGTCCGCGTCGATCGCCTGCTCTGGGTTTGCCTGCTGATCATCGTCCTGCATATTTTTTCCTATCTCCGCCTGCCGCAGAAATCGGCGTATATGATTCCCATTATTCCGTTCGTGATTCTTTTTCTCGCGGTGACTTTATCCCGGCGCAGTTTCAATATCGTATGCGGGGCGATGGCCGTTTCGTCTTTCTGCTGCAGCATCAACCTTACCGATCCTTTGCGCGGATCGGAATCCACGGCCTCGTCGGTTACGTTTCACATTGCCGGGCAGGAAATTTTCTTCGATCCGCTTTCGGGCCCCGTTTTCTCCGAGCGTTCCAAAAGGCTGCGCAAGCTGGAATACTGCCGGAAAGTAATTGAACAGGTGAACAGCACCATGCAAAAAACTGCGATCATCGCCGGCTGGTGGTATAATGAACTCGTTGCAGAACGCTATCATCAGCCGCTGAAAACAACGAACGTGGAGTATAAATTTTATTGCACCTGCGCGGAGATGGAAGAACTCATCAGTCGCGGATATGTCGTAACTTTTCTCCCGGAACAGGATTTATATAACGACCAGATGTTCGGTCAGCAATGCACCGGCCAGCTGGCAAAACCATTTACACTAAAATGAGAAAAGGGACACAGGTCATTATTGTTGTTTCCATATGCCTGTTTTTGAGCCTTGCTTTTATATATTTTATCCTTTGGCCCACTTACAACTTAAAAAAAACCGCGGATACTCTTGACAGCTTATCTGCTGCTATGAGTTTACGGAAGAATCAGGATACTGCTTTTAATTCGAAGACACCTGCATCTGCAAAAAAAACTTGGGAAAAGGCCAATATTATCAAAAAACGATGTGACTCCCTTGGGGAATATATAAATAAGCTCAAGGACAGTCTGGCCTTTGATAAAAATGGAGACAGCATAAGTCCCAGCGACATTGCCCATCCTACTCGCTTTCTTTATGACCAAGGCAGGGCATCTGTGCTCAGGAAACGAATTGAATCATACAAAAAACATTTAGCTTCAGTAATAATTGATTCCACAGCCCGTCGTGAATTAAATCAATTGTTGTCTACAAATGATCTCCTCAAAGATTCTAAAACTGTTTCCTGGGAATATTTTCATTTTTATCATATCACAGCGCTTGTCGCTCGTACACAACTTGGTAAATTTGAAAATGCCATTCGCAAGGCAGAAGGAATTGCAGTTAATGATCTTTTTGATCAAATGCCGGATTCTGATTTTAAATTTGACAAACTAGAACCGCATCAAATAGCCCCTTCTTCTACAATTCTTAAGGGTGATTCCGGATCCTAAAAGTTCAATCTTTATACTTCTTTCATATTTTTACGTAATTAAAAGAGCAATCAGCCATGAACCAGAACTACAACCAGGGCTACAACAATTACAACCAGGGACAATATCCGTACCAGCAGCCTCCCGGAGGCTTTCCGCCGCCACCGCCCCGCCCGCCGAGAACCTGGTGGCAGCGAAACGGACTGGTGTTCAGCCTGCTCCTCGGCTTAGGTCTTTTGATCGGCATCGGCATTTTCGCCGTGCATTACTTCACCAAAAAAATATCCGACGGCATTCACGATACGATAGAAACTGCAGCGGAAGTTTCTGAAACGTACACCAACAACCAGTTGGAGTATGATAACCTCTATGCCATTTACAGTTCCGACAGCCAGAAATACGCGGCGCTGAAAAGGAAAACCGATGCCCTCAAAAGCCAGACGGAAACCCTGCTCGCGCAGATCGATGACCTGAGCAACGAATTCCGCGATACCGTCAATGCCCGGAGTAAAGGCAAAGGTTTTCTCGGCGGGATGCTGGTTTCACAGCATTTTTTCATCAAAGCAGGCCGGGCGCACAGGCTCGCACAGGCTGAAAGGCAACCTGGAAAAATATATGGAGAACGTGATTGAACTCACCGGGGAAGATTCGGCCGGGACAGATGATGACGATAATTATTACACCGTACTTCCGGCAGAAAATAATTACACCTCCGGCACCAACTGGGAAGTATCGCATTTCAGCGCGCCGCCGCTCATTATTAAAACGACATTTTCCTCGCTCCGTTCCGATATCCGCAGTTTCGAGGAAGAGCGTTTGAAAGCGATACATGCGGCGATCGCGAATATGGAAGAAGCGCAGGATAAGGATACGATGAAGGTGCAGTAATGAATATTCGCACAGTGTTTTGTACAACATCATCAGCGAATTTAAACGGGATGAAATAGATATGGTACGCCGGAGCTTTAATCTATTTTAACAGTACCATTTTCGTACGTATGCATTTAATTTTGTAATTTGTAATATATGTTAAATGCAATCTACGTACCGAATTGAAACAAGTCCTCTGTATATCAGCCATACTCTTTTTTTCCTGGCAAGCCAGCGGTCGCAGCATCGAAACTACCCTGGTGCTGGCGAACGATACATTGCAAAACAACCTTTCAGCCTCAGATATACAGGGAGCATGGAAATGCATACATGTAATTGAATCTTATCCTGCTGAAATAGATGAGGAAAAGGTGCTTACCAATATGGCCATATTGGATTTGCCGACCATTGTTTTCGAAGGCGACAGTATGTGGACTTTCGACTATCCATGCCTGTTGCTGCATGCGGATACTTTTTCTATAAAATCCAATATTATCAAAACACGAAATGCTTTCGACAGAACCCGCATTTACCAAGTCGCATTGATCAAGGATACACTCATACTCACACATGCAAATATCAAAGGTCCTGTTATTCGCCGCTACGTTCGCGATACTGTAAGTGCATCTGTGGTACGTGTTCTTAAAAAAGACACTATGAATACGGACTGCCTTCTCGGTACCTGGCAGTATGTTCCGCCGGGCGATGGCCACGGAGAAGCGCCATCCAAACTTGTTTACCCGTTCAAACCCAACGCTTTGCTTGTTATTACTCGAAAAGACATCAGTCCATCCGCCTTGGAAAACAAAAAGATGTTTCTTTTTATCGATGGAAAAAAGAGGGAGTTCCGTTTTGATTTAAAACTGGCCTGGTATCAAAGACAACTGCGATTGGAACCGGTCATTCATCCCAAAGGATGGCCGAAGGATTCTCACATGATTATTATTTATAAGAAATAATCCCGGGAAAATATTACGGATCATAAATCAACCCGGTATTTGAAGCTTCATTGACATCTGGAGTAGATGGGTCGTCGGGAGTATCGGCACTTCTTTTAGCTGCTTCTTTGAATATTTCTTCCGCATAGCTAATCCAATTAGAAGCAGGCTGATACCGGCCGCCATGAGCAACCGTTCCCCTGGTTTCAAATAATGCTTGCTTAAAATCTTTTTTACCCGGGGTACTCGATACTGTTTTTGCTCCAATTGCGTTGCTCCCACCCATTTCCGAGATTTTATCTCCCCCTGAGTTTCCTTCTTTATCACCTACGGTATGAATGCTTGAGAGCCATTCATAAATTGTCGGACCTGAAGTATGATTAGTTTCCCCCTGGCCATTATAAAATACCCGGGTTCCTCTTCCCAGCACTATGGGTGTTCCGCGCTCTTTGGTTATTGTGGTTTCAGTTTCTGGTGAAATAGGAGTATTCAGTTCTGTCAGAATCGGATCTGTAACATCTTCTACTATTGATTTGAACAGCACTTTTTCTTTCTCACTCAAAATTACTTTATACATAGATGCGAAATCTGTTCGGGCCATCAATCGCAATGCCGCTTTAGCGTAAGTATTAGGGTTACCCAGATCAACAACCTGCCCTCGTATAATATATGTTGCGATCAACTGAATAAAACCTTTAAGGTTTTCAAAAAGAGATTCCTGAAGAGAGGGTGTTTTCGTTTTTGCAGCAGCGAAAGCTGTATTGAAAATGTTATTCGCGTGCGTTATTGCAGGTTCATTTACAAAAGGACGTTCATGTTCTTTGTGCAATGATTCGTATTCTGACAAAGGAATTCCTTCGGAAGATTGAATGAATGCATGCCATGCAGGATCAACAATCTCAACCAATAACCTGCCTTCTCCCAGTGCGGTAAGGTGGCTGGTGTCAAAAGGCCATTCCCTTACAGTCCCCAAAGGGAGATCTCTTTCACCTTGCTCAATCAGGCTGCCCACCTGCGAAGCACTTCCGATTTTAGTTGCCATCGCCTCTAAAATTTTTTTATCCGCGGCATTGGCAGAGGTAAGTTCCCTCGAGTTGCTTAGTGCAACAGTCATGTCATAAGCTTCCTGTATCCTGGCTTTGAGTTCAGACCATTTGCGAAACCATTTGGGCGTTTCAAACTCGATTACACTATGGCTTTCCGATTGCAATTCGATGGCGGTTTGTTCACTGGCGTCTTCGGTACTTCTGTTTATTTCCAGCCATTTTATATATCCATCCTGTAATTTACCTTCGGCATCAACATGCACATCCAGGTGTTTCGTTCCCGGTTTTAGAACTCCGTTATCGAAGTCTTTGGGCTTGTAGTACTTTCGCCTCCATTTGCCCATGTTTATTTTGCCTGCGAGTAAGGCGTCATTTGTATTATCAATCGTCGGACCTATTTTAACAACGCTCGCTTTTTTCCCTATCAACGTCGCGGTACCCTCATCAGCGCCGTTTACCATGTAGATTTCCTGGAACTGGGGCTGCATATTTTTAGGCTCAACATGCCCCTTTTCAAACTTACCTTCATCCTCATTCAAATGTATATCCTGCCTCTTCGCATCCGGTTTAAGGAACCATGCGTCTTCAAAATCGCTTTCGTAGTAGTATTTTTTTTCTGTTTCCCCGGGGAAGTACATACCGTTCATGCGCGGTAGTTGCGCATTATCCGTTTTACTGACCAGTGAAACACTCACTCTTTCGCCTTCAAGGTTCTCATATTTCCCGTCAGGAGTTTTTACAATCTTATATTTCTCGATGAATTGTGCCTCTTTTTCCTCAACAAAGCTTCCACGATCTTGCTTTCCGACAACCATCATTTTTTTATGCCCCGGCTGGAAGCGACGATCCTGGTCTAAATGAATATCCAGATACATGACATCCTGCATTGTTCCATTCACGTCAACCTGAAGCAAATCATTATTCGCATCGAAATCCGTTTCTCTGTAAAACCGGAATTCAAACGAATTGGGATGATACAGCCCTGTTTTTGCCGGATTCTTAGCATTGTTAATTTGCTTGACGAGTTCTAATTTTTTATTCACTACCGGGGATTTGCCTTCTTGTTCTATTATTTCATCCGTAACGGGTTCTCCAAAAACAAAGTCTCCTTTTACTTTATATATTTTAATGAACTGGGCTTCCAGCTTTTCATCGATTTTAGGCTTCTCTTCAATCATGAGAGGAACATCCCCCCATTTAAATATTCCATCTTTATCACGATACACCGGTTGTGGTTTTGCATGAAGATCAACAGCAGGTATCATTCTTCTTTTTTCCGGATCCCAATAGGCCAGTCGATCCTGCTCATATTCATCTCTGAAGTAGGTTTCATCTACAAAGTACCGAAACTCATAAGTACCTGCGTTATACATTTCAGGAGACTGGTAATACCTGCTCGGTATTTGATTCTTATCCTCGCGCTGAAACTCAATAATATCTGCAGGGTCGGGTACTGTCGCATTATTTATGTATTCCATTAGCTTTTTAACCCTGTAATACACAACATACTGTGCAGGCTTCGTCATGTCAATCACAGATCCGTCGCTAAGTAAGTCCCCGTCTTTTGCCCTGACCATTTTCGAAGTGCTCGCCCCCGCATCTTTCATCACCAGGGGACGCTCCACTTTCACGTAGTTATTTACTTTTTTAAGTGCAGGCTTAGCCGGCTCCCCTGATACACCCTTCGACAAATAAGCAATCTCATCTCCATCTTCCTGTGGCCCGCCTGATGGGCTATACTTACGGCCAAGAGGCATAGGATTCCCTCCCGCACTGTTAACACGCCAGACATAATTCTCGGTCTGCAACTCAAACTTCATCGCCCGATGTACCCGTTGCGCATCATTGCCTTTCTGCAATGTATGCGTAATCTCATGCGCCAATAAATGGTCGTCCATTTCACCGGGCGCGAATATTTCGTCTTCGTGTGCAAAAGCTTTTGCATCTATACTGTCGGTTAATTCCCTGGCATCCTCCCCGGTATGCAGTCGCACATGATCAAGACTAACTCCGAACTGTTCTTCCATCCGGTCCTGCTGCTCCTCATCCAGCGGCATCCCTCCTCCTTTCATGCTTTGCAGGTGTTCATCAAAGCCCGGAGGTGTATTCAATGTTACGCCGCTGGCTTTTGCAGAAATCTCCGTATCGCTATGCTCGAGTTCTACCTGTGCAGCGTTTGCATCACCCCGCATTACAGCATCCGCAACGGCATCGGCCTGCATTTCCGAAGCATCACCGGGCTGCGAAACCTCCATTTTCGCTTTTATATCCGATTTGCTACCGCCAAAAGGATTTGGCCATTCCAGCCAATTGTCGGTAAATGGATTTCCCCAATCAGTCAGGGATGAATTATTGCCTTGCTGGCGCTTACGCGCTTCTTCGCTCCGGTTGATTTGTACTTTATTATTGCCCATGACTAAAACTTTAAAGGTTTCCCGGATTAACAGAACGAAAGGATACTTTTTCCAATGAAGAAATATAAGATTTACTACCCCTCAAGTCAAGAAAATCCCGGAACCTGTTGATAAGTATTGCTTCAAAAACCGCCTTCGTCGCCCCGCTCATCCCATTCGTCCTGATTCCATCCTCCGGAAGCCCGAAAATGTTACTTTTGGCCCGTCTGAAACCAATTTTTTTCCTACGATGAAAAACGTATTCTTTACAGGCATGGGCCTGCTGCTCACCGCCGCTGCCATCGCCCAGCCCGCACGCCAGGACAAAGGCGCGATGAAACCATACAGCAACCCGGCTTTCGCGAATATCAAGAAAAGCCTGGCCGATTTCAGCGCACCGAAAGCTCCCGGCGAAACGCGCTTCGTGATGGATTATACGAACGCGGATGTGCCGAAAGCCATGAGCGAATTCAAAACGGTTTTTGCCACCGACCCGATCTCGCAGGGCGCAACGAATACCTGCTGGTGTTTCTCCACGCTTTCGTATATCGAATCGGAAATCAACCGCACGAGCAAACAGCATATCCGCCTCTCGCAGTCGTATATCGTATACTGGGAATACGTGGAAAAAACGCGCGAGTTCGTGCGCACACGCGGAACATCCGCTTTCGCAGAAGGATCGGAAAGCAACGCGGTTACACGCATGATGAAACAGTACGGCCTCGTTCCGTATGATGCATACACCGGCCTGAAACCGCAACAGCCTTTTTACGATCATGTAAACCTGTTCGATGAACTGAACAAGTACCTGCAAAACGTAAAAACAAGCGGCGCATGGAACGAAGAAGGTGTAATCGCTACCGTGAAATCGATCATGGAGTCGCACATGGGCGTTCCGCCGAAAACCGTGAAAGTAAACGGCAAGGATATCCCCCCGCTGCAGTATATGAAAGACGTATGTAAAATCAATCCCGACGATTATATCGAATTCATGTCGCTGATGGAAGCGCCTTACTGGACCAAAGCTGAGTACAAAGTGCCGGACAACTGGTGGCATTCGGCCGATTATCACAATGTTCCGCTGGATGATTTCATGAACATCATCAAAACGTCGATCAAAGCCGGGTACAGCATCGCCATCGGCGGCGACGTTTCGGAAGGCGGCATGAATCCGCAGCTGGGTGTTGCGATGATTCCCAGCTATGATATTCCTTCGCAGAACATCGACGAAAACGCGCGCCAGTTCCGCTTCAGCAACGGCAGCACCACCGACGATCACGGCGTGCACCTCGTAGGTTATACCGAAAAATCAAACGGCACCTGGTTCCTCATCAAAGATTCCGGCAGCGGCAGCCGCAACAATGCGCAGAATCCCGGTTACTATTATTACCACGAAGATTTTGTGAAACTGAAAATGATGTCGTTCACCGTACATAAAGACATGGTGAAAGATATACTCGCGAAATTTCCGAAGAATTAGGATGACCTGCCGGCGAGAAATGTCAAATTTCAAATGATAAACTCTAAATGTAAAAGTGATTTCACTTTAGAGTTTATCATTTGAAATTTGACATTTTACATTAAATCAAATCACTGAAAGAAAAACAAAACAACCGGTCCCGGAGCCGGACTCGTGGGCACGGCATCCTGAGAAAGGAGGCGAAACTCAGGATACCGTGCTTGAAGAGTCAACCAACAACTCCGGGGCCGGTTGTTTTTATCTGGTATGCATGATTTACTCTCAATCATACTGAAATGCCAAACGAACCGGAAATTTTTCGCCGTTTACCGCTTGCAGCCGAAGTTCTCCCTTCTCCGGCTGCAAGCCGGTAATACGGTTCATTAATCCCGAAATACGCATCAGCAGTAAAACATTTTTTATGGTCTAATGCTATCAGGATTCTCAAATCTAAGCGTTGGAAACATATTGATTAGACAGAATACTGTATCGAATAGTTTTCTACCGCTTGATTTGGGTTAAAATGCCCGAAGCCGGTTTTGGTTTTTGTATTTCCCGGTGAGGCTGATGATTCCGCCCACGATCAAACAAGTTTTCATTATTCGTTTCATATGCTTGTTTTGAATTATCTTCGATACTCCTTTAACGCGGAAAAGAGCCCGGGGTTATTGGACAAAACACCGAAGAGAAAGAACAATATGAACAGACTGCTGAAAAGTACAATCGCTTGTATGGTTTGTCTCCTCTGCGCCTGCGGAGGTGAAGAAAAACCGACCATGGATGATCTTTCATGGATGATCGGAAGCTGGCAGGGAATCAGTCCCGACGGGCAGAAATTCTGCGAACAGTGGGAGAAAGACGCCACCGGGGCCTTTATCGGCAAGGGTTGCGCGCTGAGTGCGCAAGGCGACACCTTATTCAAGGAAGTGCTGAAAGTGGAAGCCATTGAAGGCACGCCTTTTTATGTGGCAACCCTGCCTGAAAATCCCGGGCCCGTGCATTTCAAACTGAAATCGCTCAAAAATAAAAGCGCACATTTCGAAAACATGAAGCACGATTTTCCGCAGCAGATCATCTACACGCTAGAAAAAGATAAAGTCATCCACGTGGAATTACGCGGTTTGCGCGACGGGAAAAATGCGATCCAGGAACTTGTTTTCCAGAAGATGGATTAAACCTTCCTGTTTGTGTATCGTCTGAGTAACGTCAAACCAAATTCATGTCCCGTATGAAACGTACGCTACTCCTGTTCAGTCTTGTATTTGCATTTTCTTTCCGCGCCAGCGCCATCCTTCCCGACATGGTCGATTCGATCCCGATGTGGGACGGAAAAAAACTGGCTGCCGATATTTACCTTTCCCCGGTCGATCCGCAGGCGCCTACGATCCTGATTCAAACGCCTTACCTGCGCGTGCTTTATCATCTCGGGCTTCCGCTCGGCCTGGACCAGAGCATGGCGGGATTTCCCTATAATATCGTGATCGTGGACTGGCGCTGCTTCGGTGGTTCCATGTCGGCCTGCGTCCAGCAACCCGATCGCGGCAAAGACGGAAAGAGTTGCGTGGACTGGATCGCGCAGCAAAGCTGGAGCGACGGGCAAGTTGGGACCTGGGGACCTTCGGCGCTCGGCAAGGTTCAGTTCCTTACGGCCGTGGAAAACCCGGCCGCGCTCAAATGCATGGTTCCGCTGGTTGCCGCTCCGCAGTATGATTACCTGGAATATTATCCCGGCGGTGTACTGCGTACGGAATACCTCGAACAGCTCGACCAGCTCGGTTTCGGCCTGTCGGCGCTGGTGATGCCCAACCAGGTGGAAAATTTCGTCTGGCAATATCTCCAGAACACGACCAATTTCCCGGACAGTATTCTTGTTCCGGCGCTGATGGTCGGCGGTTGGTACGATCACAATATTGAAACGATGCTCGGTTTTTTCAACGGGCTTCGTACGCAGTCGCCGGTCAGCGTGCAGAACGAACACCGCCTGCTGATGGGACCCTGGGCGCACGGCGGAAGCGGTACAGCGCAGGTGGGAACAGCCACGCAGGGCCAGCTGCAGTACAACAACGCCGCAGGCTGGAGCGATTCGCTGGCCCTGGCTTTCTTCGATTATCACCTGCGCGGGATCCAGAACAACTGGAACAATACGCCGTTCGTTCAGTATTACCAGATGGGCGAAAACCAGTGGCAGACTTCCGCCGTATGGCCTCCGGCCGGGCTGACGAATTACAACCTCTACCTGCAACCCGATACCACGCTGGATGTCGCCATGCCCGGAAGTTCCACCGGCAGCATCAGTTACAGCTACGATCCGCTTGATCCTTCGCCCACTATCGGCGGCGCCACGCTCCGTCCCGACCTGGACCAGGGACCTTTCGACCAGGCCCCGCAGGTGGAAAGCAGGAATGATGTGCTTGTTTTTAATTCACCGGTACTCACGCAGGATGTCGCATTGAAAGGAATCGTGCAGGCGCACCTGAAAATCGCCTCCGATCATCCCGACACGGATTTCAATATCCGGCTCACCGACGTATATCCCGACGGGCGATCGATGCTTGTGCAGACCGGTGTGCGCCGCATGCGTTCGCGCAACGGGTACACGGCTGCAGATACTTCGCTCATCACGCCGAACCAGGTGTACGACTGCGTGATCGATCTGCCTTCCACCTGCATTACGTTTTTGGCCGGTCACCGGATCCGCGTGGACATCAGTTCTTCCAACTATCCGCAGTATAACCGCAATGCCAATTCCGGCGGCCTGCTTTACCCGGGACTCAGCCCGGACAGCCTGCAGAACCCGCAGACTGCCGTGAATACGGTTTATACGAACAGCGTCAACGCTTCCTACATTACGTTTCCGCTGATCAGTTACCCGCTGGCTGCCGGAGATATACAAAACGTGCAGCCCGCCCTCGCCGTGCTTCCGAATCCTTCCGGCGCATCCGCGCAGCTGAGCATCACGCTGCCCGAGGCGGATGAACTGCAGGTTGAACTGCGCGATTTATCCGGGAAACTGGTCTGGAAAAATTCGAGCGCGCATAATTTCAGGCACCTGCTGAACCTGCCTGCGGATATTGCCCCGGGTGTTTATTTCGTTTACGCTTCGGGAAGTTTCGGTCGTACGCAGACCGTGAAGTGGATAAAGCAGTAATTTTCAGAAAGCGATTATCCCTTTGGACAGTTGGAACAAAAAACGCTCAATGTCAAACGCCAAACGCTCAATCATCAAGTAACTGCTCCGATGAACATTGATTATTGAGCGTTTGGTGTTGAGCGTTTTCTTCTCACGACACAACCAATAATCAGAACCCATCCAGGAAAGCAGGTTCGCCGGGAACCGTTTCTTTTTTCCGGAATACATACTGCACGGCGAGTTCGTGTGCTCCGCCGGTAACATTGGTAAGTTTCGAAATCGTATAATCGTAACTGTACCCTACGCGGAAACGTTTGGCCCGGTAACCCACCGTACCGATAGCAGCATCCGATTCCCGGTACGAAAGTCCGAGCGAGAAATGATTGAACATGAAGGTAATTCCACCATGAAGCATGCGGAAATTATCTTCCGCATGGTATTGCACCGCAGGAACAACAGTCAGGCTGTTCGGGAACTCATCGGGGATTTTGCCGAGGATCGCTGCGGCGTGTAACGCGTAATGTACCGGTTGCCGGGAATCCCCGAAATACCCCGACCGGGGTCTTGCCAGGTGACTTGCACTGAATCCGCCGAGCAACCTGTCGAATGCAAAACTTACCCCGGCGGAAAGATCAAAACTGTACCTGTCAGGATTGATTACAAGCGGTCCGACCGGGTAAATGAGACCCCGCCGCGGATCGATCATATCTCCGAACAACAGCTTTTCCATATTCAAATGCTGATACAGCAATCCCGGGGAAACCCCGATCTGCACATATCGCCCGCGTGCCATCGGGAGCCGTACGGCAACCGGAACTTCAAAGCGGTAGGTATGGATCACTCCGGCGGCATTATCGTGAAGGAATAAAAAACCGGCGCCAAGCCTGTCGCGCAAAACCGGCATATCGAATGAAAGCGCCTGGGTATTATAATAGCCGCTGATACCCGGCCACTGGAAACGCACATTATTGCTCAGCCGCATCGCATCCGCATTTCCGGTCAATGCAGGGTTGAGCCATAAAGACGAAGAATGGAACTGCGTAAAAACAGGATCCTGCGCGTTTGCTCCCCCGATACAAAGAGAAAGCAGGCTGAATAACAATGTTTTCTTCATAGTCTTTCTTACGTTAAAGATAAGACGTAAAAGGACACGGGGCGTTGCCTGCTTTTTTCAAAAGCAAATGGCGCCCGTCATGTACAGGCGCCATTTCTCCCAAACGTCCGAACTGCATCGCTACAAAGCAGTACAAACGATTACCTCAAACAAACAAAACCTTATTCCTTATATAATTTATCGTCGTAAACCATCTGGCGGAGTTCATCGGCCGTATTCACTTTTTTCGGTGATGCATGCATCCGGAACGTAAAGGGTCCGCCTTTCACATCGGTGTCTTTGAAATCGGAGGCAGCGAAGTAATACACGGAACCGTCGGGCGCGAGCGAAAGCATTACATTCCCTTTTACCTTGCCGTAGCGCACGTTATGTCCGCGCCCCGGGCTCTGGTTCTGGTAAGTCAGCATACCATTGTACGAGCGGTTCAGGATATACGTCGTTTCCACGGGCAACGGTTGCCCGTCTTCCGTAACGTACGCGGCAAATACCTTTACTGAGTTGTCTTTATAGGGATCGAGTCCCGGGTAAATGCAATCGCAGTTAAAAACACCCAGCGTGGCAATGGTCAGCGTCGTCGCGAGGATTCCGCCGGCAACATTGACTGCGGTTTTCCACTTCGAACGTTTGTAC
>VBWE01000009.1:68010-74673 GCA_006218065.1 Bacteroidota bacterium | reverse complement strand
TTACTATAAGTTGTGGCTCCCCCTCTTTGCGACGTTGTCGCAAACTCGACTTTTGTTTAAGCAAAACATACAACGTCGGAGAGAGGGGGCCGGGGGGTGAGTCCCCGGAAAACGGCCAAGTGCACAAACAACAAAACCTGCTCTCCAGTGGACGATGATATTTTGTCTGCTCCAGGTAAATCCTTGTCTGCTTTTAGCCTATAAAAGCATAAAAGCCCCTAAATACGGGGCTTCCAGGCACTTGCGGGTGGAAGACCGGGCTCGAACCGGCGACCCTCAGAACCACAATCTGATGCTCTAACCAACTGAGCTACATCCACCATTTACCTCCGTTTGAGCGGAAGCGGGTGCAAAAATACAAGTTTGTGATATAACTGCAAAAAAAGGATGGTTAGTTGTGGTAATACTCATATTCCCACCAGGTGCGGAATTTCTCCTTTTTCTTCCGGGAAACAGCCTGCGTTTCCTGCTGCAAACCGTTTTCGCAGTATGTGAATATGGTTTCTGTAGTTACCCGGCCGCGTTGGTCGTACTGGATGGAATGAAGGAGTTTGCCGTCGTCGCGGTATGAAAAGACACTTCGCCCGGATATCCTGCTTTTGGCATCGTAGCTGGTTGTGCTGCTTGTCCGCCCGAGCGAATCGAGCTGACTGACGGTTCGCCATTTCATATTTCCTATGTGGTCGTAATCAATCATTTCCCGGGTGCGGCGGACGGTATCATAGATCGTTTCCATGCGCTGCAGTTCATTTTCATCACCGTGACGGATCACGGTTTTGTATATTCCTTTGCAATCTTCCGTGCATTCGGTCGTTTCCGTTACTATTTTTCTGCCGTAAAAATCCAGGGTTTCCTGCCGGACTATGCCCGAAGTGCAGGAAGCCGGATCGCGGAGACTATCCGTTTGCTGCGTGCTTCGCACGATGCCCTGTTCGCTTTGTTTTTCCCATTGAAGGGTCCCGCAGGGCTGGTTGGTTTTCTGTACGGACTGGAGCCGGCCATTGCGATAGGATTTTGACGTGAGCAGGAATCCGTCTTCCGGGTAAAAATAAACCGTGCTGTCGCGAAGAGTATCGTGACTTACGCGCAATTCCATGGCTATGCGCCCGCCTGCATCATACGTGTATGCGATGACAGATCTCCGGATCTGTTTCTTGTAAGGAAACTGGTAAAGCATATACCAGGTTCTGCCGGCGCTGTCCATCCGTGTTTCCTGGTTGAGATAGCTTTTCTTGCCATGCTGCTGGTACATTTTGATGCTTTTCAGGTGAAGACGGAGCGCTTCCTTCTGCGGCATAAACTGGGCATGCAGCACGGAAGGAATGAAAAGCAGCAAGAGCAAACGAAGGGTCATCGGTGAAAATAAAAGAAGCTGACCGTATAATCCTGCTGCGGGTAAAAGTGACAATTAATTTTCTTTCCCCAGGATCTCGATCTCCCGCGTCAGCGTTTCCCCGTTCTCATCAACCACCGTAATCGTATGTATTCCCGGCTCGGGGTTCAAGCCCATCTGGTGGATGCCCTGTGTACTGCCGAGGTATTGTTCGTCCATGTGCCAGTAAACCATCGTGTTCGATTTGCGGTGCGCGATCTCGAAAACCGTGCGGCCGGGTTTACCGTCGAGTTCCACCGGCACGAAAATTTTGGTGGACTCGCGCGGGTAAACGAATTCCATGGCAACGGTATTCGAATTCGGAATGCAATCATCGCGGAACGGGGGAAGTGCGCTGTAGGCGGGATTTTTACTCTTGTAATAATATTCCATCGAGGGCGGAAGAATGAACCAGGGTTTGTGCTGCATGCGCGACACGTCCTCGCAGTCGCTGGTTACGCGGTACTGGCCGGTAGCGTCGAGGTGGATCATCCGGTGATAGGGGCAGGGCGCGGTTTTCAGGCCGGCTTTCGGAACGTATTGCCATTCTTTTTCGCAGATGTCGAGCGCGCGGTGGCCGCTTTGTTTGCAGACTTCTATTTTCCGCATCTCCGCATCCGGGCGTTTGAACCAGGAAGGCGATTTCAGCAAATTGAAAATATCGAAAAGCACCGGCGCGGCAGCCCCGATACCGGTCAGTCCCGGGCGGCCTTCCCCGTTGGCGTTGCCCACCCACACGGCCACCACGTACTTCGGCGTAACACCGATCGCCCAGCCGTCGCGGTACCCGAAACTCGTTCCCGTTTTCCAGGCGATGCGGTTGCTGCTGGTAAATTCCGCCCAGCCCGATTCTTCATCCGGCCGCGCCACTTCAACCATCGCTTCAAACGTGAGCCAGATGGAAGCGGCATCGTAATACCCGGCTTCGCCTGTCGGTGTGGTGTCGCGCGACTCGGCGGCGATATACGTTGCCGGGTGGTAATCGCTTTTCAGGTAATACGCATGGCGGTTGTAGCGGTTCAGCGAACGCGCCATGCTGCCATAAACACCCGCGAGATCCCAGAGTTTTCCTTCGGCTCCGCCGAGAATCAGTGACAGGCCGTAATGATCGGGCGGCTGGTTGATCGTGGTCATGCCGATTTTTTTCAGCAGGTCGTGGAAACGTTCCGTGCGGTAACTCTGCAGCATGCGCACGCAGGGTACGTTGAGCGAGCGGGCCAGTGCGCGTTTGGCGGGAACGGCGCCGTCGAAACCGCGGTTGAAATTCTGCGGCGAGTAACCGGAAATATCCGTGGGAATATCCGGTACGAGGCTCGAGGGAAGCAGCTCGCCGTCATTCAGCATCGCGCAGTAGAGATACGGTTTCAAAATACTTCCCGTGCTGCGCGGCGCGTTGATCACATCCACTTCGCTGCCGTGATCGTGCATATCGCCCGCGTCGGTATTACCCACGTAGGCGAGCACGTTCCCGGTTTCCACGTCGAGTACCAGTGCAGCGGCATTATGCACCTCGTTCGCTTTCAGGCTGCGGTGATGTTTTTCGATGATGTAATTCACACGTTCCTGCAGGTAACCGTCAACAGTGCTGTGCACGATCTGCCCTTTGTGTCCTTCTTTCGACGTGCGCTCGAGCAGGTGCGGAGCGAGGCGGGGAAGCGGGAAGGGTTTTCCCGGCAAGGGTTCTTCTTTCGAAAGTTCGCAGGTGCTTTGATCGATAATGCCCGCTTCGCGGAGACGGTCGAGCAGGCGGTCGCGTTTTTTCTTCAGCCGCAGCTGGTTTTTTCCCGGGTAGATGAGGGAAGGGCTGTTGGGCAAAACAGCCAGCGTAGCCGATTCGGCCCAGGAAAGCTGGTGCGGGCGGCGACCGAAATAACGCCAGGCCGCTGCGTCGAGTCCCACCACGTTACTTCCGAAAGGCGCATTGGAAGCGTAAAGCGAGAGTATCTCGTTCTTGCTGTACGAAAGTTCGATGCGCGTGGCGAGGATCATTTCGATGATTTTCTGCCAGAGGTTGCGCGGCGGGTTGTTGCGGGCGATGCGGATGGTTTGCATGGTGAGCGTACTTCCGCCGCTGACAACTTCGCCGGAACTGGCATTCTGCTTCATCGCGCGGAAAAGTGAAAACGGGTTTATGCCGGGATGCCGGTAAAACTGCCGGTCTTCATACTGCACGATGCACTGCGTGAATTTTTCGGGAACGGTATCGTTCAGCGGGAAACGCCATTGCCCGTCGCCCGCGATCTTCGCGCCGAGCAGTTCGCCTTTTTTATCGAGCAGCACGGTGCTGGTGGGATCGCTGAAAAGCGGGTCGGGGAGGCATAACCAGTACCAGGCCGCAAGCGCGGAAAGCACCAGCAGCCGTATGCCGCGCTTCGACCTGAAAAAAGCAAGCCGGGGCGCGAAAAAAGCCCTGTAATCGCGTTTCAGGAAATCGGGTACCCGCAGGCGATCCCGTATGGACATAGGATGCAGGAAATGGTTGAAACAAAGATAGGCGGTTGGGGCATAAGCCCCTGCATCGTTTGTTGAACCGCAGGCTACACTTGTGTTGAAAATTCCCCGGTTGTTTTGTGGAAAAAGCAGGCAGCCGTCATCCCATACACGGAACAAATTAAAAACAATGTCCGACCAACCGCTCAATCTCACCATTCCCAAGCCCTGCCACGAGGACTGGAATAAAATGACGCCAAACGAACAGGGTTCTTTCTGCAAATCCTGCTGCAAAACCGTGGTCGATTTCACCGCGAAAACAACCGGAGAGATCAAATCTTTTTTTGAAAACATCGGCAGTAAAAAAGTCTGCGGACGATTCAACTCCGACCAGTTGCAGCCTGTCCCGGTACGCGCTGCAAATACCCGTCAACGGCTTTCGCGTTTCGTATATGCGCTTTACCTGGTTTTCGGCGCTTTTCTTTTTACTTCCTGCAGTTCGATAAAAGGTGAGCCGGAACCGCTGGTTGGAAAAATCGCTTACGTGGATGAAGATTCGCTTAAAACCGCGCAGGTTGTGGACAGCCCGAGCCACGTCCTGATGGGCGATACTGTTTTACCGGAACCGATCAAAGGCAAAGTGAAATGCCCGGTTGTCGATACGGCTAAACCGAAAGAAAAACTGATGGGAAAACCGGCGTATGTTCCGGTGAATATCAAGGGCGAGGTGAAAAAAGAAGATCCGAAATGAATTGCGAATGCCGAATGCCGAATTGTGAAGGTTAAAGTTTAACAGGTTCGCAATTCGACATTCGGCATTCGCAAATCGGCATTTCATTAACTTGGCACGGAATTTAGACGTTTGCTGGTATGAAAAATGTGTTTTCGTTTTTTTTCGTTCTGATCGCGATGTTCACTTTGCAAAGTCAATCCTGCAAGAGTAAAAAAGCGAATACCGAGCAGCAGAAAGATTCTATTTCCACCGCGATGCTGGTGGATGCCGAAAAGGAAATTGCCGCGATGCGTGCCGCCGATTCCGCCCGTATCGCCGATTCCATCGCCCTGGCGCAGCAGGACCGCAAACATCCGCCCGCGCTCCCGCTCGAACCGCGTTACAAGGAAGGCCGTGAAGCTCTGCAGAAATTCCTCGCCGCAAATGTGAAATATCCTGAAGCAGCAAGAAAAAAAGACATCAAAGGAATCGTGTATGTGGATTTTGTCGTGATGCAGGACGGCTCGCTGAAAGATTTTAAAGTCAGGCAGGGGCTCGGCTACGGCTGCGACGAAGAAGCGCTGCGTGTGGCCAAACTGATGCCCGCCTGGGAACCTGGCAAAAAAGACGGGAAAACGGTGGATATGGAATACAATATCGCCGTGAAGTTCGGCGTGGAATAGCCTCTGCGTATGCTCCGCGCCTCTGCGTCCCCGCGGTAAAATGAACGGAGAGGACCCCATAAAATGTTAATCTTCTGTTCATAATCCATCCGCCCGGCTTCTTTGTCCCGTCGGGGCAGGAACTATCTTTGTTCGATAACAAAAACCACCTTCGTGAAAAATCTTTCGCTTGCCCTGAACGCTGTTCTGCTCATCGCCGTAGCTGTATTGTTTTACCTGCATTTTTCTTCGGCCAAATCAACCGCTTCGGATCCGGGTAAACCGGGCAACGATTCCACGCCGCAGCTTAAATTCAATATCCCCTCGGCGATGCATGGCGCAAGAATACTGTACATCAACGTGGATACGCTCGACGTGAAATACGAAGCGATCGCCGAGCTGAGCAAACAAACCGAGGCGCAGGTTAAAGCGCTGCAGACCAAATACCAGAACCGCCAGCGCGATCTGCAGCAGCAGGCCTACGCGTACCAGCAGAAAGTACAGATGGGTACGATCTCGGCCGACGAAGCCCAGAAAACGGAAGCCACGCTGAACGCCGGGGGAGAAGAACTCGCCCAGATGGAATCGCAGCTCCAGCGTATGACGGACCAGGCCTATGACCGGAACGATAAAATCCTGAAAGACGTGAACGCGTATTTCCGCGAATACAGCAAAACAAATCAAATCGATTTTATCCTCGGCTATACGAGTAAGGGAGAAGTACTGTACGCGAATGACAGTCTCGATATTACCAATGATGTGCTGAAAGGATTGAACGAAGCATACCGCCTCAAAAAAAATCAGCCCGCACCCAAAAAATAAAGTGCTGTAACGTCAAAAAATGAAATAAAAACGCCCAACGCCAAATGCACAATCATCAATGTTCATCGGACTCATTGATAATTGCGCGTTGAGCGTTTGAAATTGAGCATTTGATTCTCTTGAGAGATTAACAATCAAAAAATAAAGCCATGAGCGAAACCGTTTCCACCACTACCGTTTTGATCAGCAAAATCGAAAGTGTCCGCGAATTTCACGACGTGTTCCGGATCGGGAACCGCTATGAGCCTACCGGCGATATCCCGGAAAAAGAATTTACGCTGCGCTACAACCTGCTGAAAGAAGAACTGGACGAATACGCCGAAGCCTGCAAACGCGGGGATATCGTGGAAATCGCCGACGCACTCGGGGACCAGTTGTACATTCTTTTCGGAACGATTTTACGCCACGGCCTGCAGCACAAAATCGAAGAGGTATTCGACGAAATCCACCGCAGCAACATGTCGAAGCTCGATGAAAACGGAAATCCCATTTTCCGCGAGGACGGTAAAATCCTGAAAAGCGATCGCTATTTCCGCCCGGATATTAAAAGGTTGCTGGAGAAGTAAGTCGGTTTTTCCCCTGTCCTCGACTGCGCTCGGACTGACGGGTAGTCGGAATTATAAAGAACCTGTAACCTGCGCTCGGGATGACGGGCAAGTTGACAG
>VBWE01000009.1:0-68002 GCA_006218065.1 Bacteroidota bacterium | reverse complement strand
CAGGTAGTCGGAATTATAAAGAACCTGTAACCTGCGCTCGGGATGACGGGCAAGTTGACGGGTAGTCGGAATTATAAACTTTGTCATTCGGAGTTCGGCATTCGCCATTCGAAATTCAATCCCGGAAAGTTCCGTTACTTCATCAGTTTATGACTGATCAGCAGTTCGTGCAGGTAATTGTAAAGCATCCACATGCCGAAACCGATCAGGACGAGCGCGGCTACGCGGTTCAGGACATGCACTTTTTTCGCGTTGAGATATCCGCGGATGCGGTTGGCGATAAAGGCTTTGGCCAGGTCGGACGCATATACGATACCCAGCGTTGCGCCGAAAGAAACGATAACCGGTGCATATTCGAAATCGTATTTCGAGCCGATAAACGTAACTGCACCGAGCCAGAAAACGATCACGAACGGGTTGAGGATGTTCAGGAAAAATCCTTTGATCACGTTGATCCAGAATCCCGGCGTTTTGATTTCCAGGTCCGCGTCGGCCGTTCCGTAGTCCTTGGGTTTCGCGAAAAAATTGAACGTACCGAAAATAATGAGCACCACACCGCCGCACAGCCCGATGATGCCCTTCACGTTGGGATCGCTGAACCACGTATTCGCGCCGAGGTAGGATACGATGACGCAGGCGATATCGCTGATGATGATGCCTGTTGCCAGCGCCGCAGCGGTGTTGAAACCATAGCGGATACTGGTTTGCAGTAAGGCGAAAAAAGCCGGCCCGATGGAAATGGCGAGTGGAAGTCCGAGCAGGATACCGTCTTTTAGCGCACGCCAGATCATATAATCAGCCCAGTTGTTTGTGTTGCTCGCGGATAAACTGCTGCCAGTTTTCCAGGCGCTGATTTTTCATCACCCTCGGGAATTTGTGCTGCCCGCCTTCCTTGCCCTGGCTGCGCATCCAGTCGTGGAAAACATGCAGCGGAAGCACTTCGACGATTACTTCTTTCAGCGCGGCGGTACGCTCCACACGGTAATCGTCGTTCAGATTTTTCAGGTGTTCGTCGATCCGTGTTTTTAATTGTTCGGCGTCCACCTGGTCATCCGTACCGATATACCAGTGGTGCGCAAAAAGTCCTTTGTAATTTATTCCACCCACGGTGTATTCGTTGATGGTGATATCAAGTTCTTCCGCCGTGAGTTCGATCGCCCGGTTCATGTTATCCTGCGAAAGGTGTTCCCCGCAGAGACTGAGGAACTGCTTGGTGCGGCCGGTGATTTCGATATGCGCGAGGTCCACGTCCGTAAAACGGATCGTATCGCCGATCAGGTAACGCCAGGCGCCGGAACAGGTGCTCAGCAGCAGCGCATACTCGGTATGTGTATCGACTTCTTCTATTGTGAGTGTAACCGGGTTTTCGATCATGTTCCCGTCCGCGTCGAAATTCTCGCTGTTGAACGGAATGAATTCGAAGAAAATACCGTTGTCCAGCAAAAGCCGGTTGCCGGGCCGTTCGGGATGATCCTGGTACCCGATAAAACCTTCCGAAGCGAGATACGTTTCGAGGTAGCCGATCGGCCGCGCAAGCAGTTTGTCGAATCCCTGTTTATACGGTTTGATAGAAACACCGCCCCACACATACACGCGCAGGTTCGGCCAGATATCGTGAATGGTGCTGACGTTATGATGTTTGACGATTTTTTCGAAAAGGATCTGGATCCAGGCGGGGACGCCGCACACGATGCCGATATCCCAGGTATGGGCATTGCGCACCATCTCGTCGATCTTCGTATTCCAGTCGCGCTCGCGCGAAATGCGGCCGCCCGGTTTGTAAAAATGCTGGAACCAGAACGGTATGTTGCCGGTGGTAATTCCGCTCAGATCGCCCGAAAAATACGTGCCGTTGAAATTCAGGTGCGTGCTTCCGCCGATCATCAGGATGCCTTTCTGGTAAAATTCGGGCGGAAGATCGTAGTGCGCCAGGGCGAGTATCTGCTTGATGCTCGCGCGGCGGATCATGCGCAGGGTTTCCTTGGTAACGGGAATGTGCTTGCTCGACGATTCGGAAGTGCCCGAACTCAGGGCGAAATATTTTACTTTCTCGGGCCAGGTAACGAAGGCTTCGCCGTTGAGCGAACGGTACCACCAGCGCCTGAACATGGAATTGTAATCATGTACCGGCACGGTTTTCCGGAAAAGGTCAACCGGGTTGCTGTCGGCCAGGATACGCGAAAAATTATAGTGCTCTCCGAAAGCCGTAAACTCCGCCTTATTCAACAGCTTTTTCAGCGTTTTCTGCTGAATGCGCGAATTCGTTTTCCGGCGGATTTTCGGAAGTTTTTTGTTCAGTTCTATCGTTCGCTTCAGGATGGATCCCAGCAGCGCCATAAGCGTAAGATGTTAGGAAACTAAAGTACAAAACTTTAATAGCCGGAAATATGACTATTCTTATAATGGGAAGAAAAAAATGAATACCGGTTTGCAAAAATCACTGTGACTCAACCGCTGTTTTACGGATAGAGGCGATTTTCTCCGTAATTTTTTTCAGGGCTTCAGCATCAAAACTTCCGCCGGGAAGGTAATACCCCTTGAGTTCGGCGAGATCGTTTTTCAGACCCTGGATGTATTCGTCGTCCTTAAAATCGGCGAGCAGGGAAACCAGGTTTCCTAAATGACGCTGCTGGTCGCTCATGATCTCGTAAAGAATTTTGTTCTTGTCCGAATCCGGGTCGCGCTGCAGGTGCTGCGTAGTGAGGTAGAGGCTTTCAATCCACCCGCCGGCAACTACCAGCGCGGCAAGGCTGATCCTTTCGTTGCTTTTCAGCGTGATGTCGATGCGGCGGTACGACTGGAAGATCATATTTTCCAGCGAGTCGCGGTTGTTCCGGTTTTCATTGTAGCGTTCCATCATGCCTTCATCGAAAGCGGTCGGAATAACGATGATGTCGGCGAGCTTTTTCACCGCTTTGATATGCGAAGCCACCTGCCCGAATTGTTCCATCGAGATCACGTAGGTAAGATCGGCGCCGTAAATGCCCAGGTTCATCGCCTGGATATTCGATTTCGAATAATTCGAAAGCCTGGCAACCGGGTTCACGAGGCTGTCGCGGTAGGTGATTCCGCTGCCGGTGAGCCTTTTCATGATATCGAAAGGGATCGGGATATTGCTGATCAGCCTGTTGTACTTGGCATGCGCACTATCGGCGGCAGAATCCGGTGTTTCCCCGATCAGGCTGTCGCCCGAAGTGTCTTTGCCGCCTCCGCAAGCCAATAGGAAAAAAAGTCCAGCCGGGAGCAGGAAGAAGAGTAAGGACTTTGTTCGGTTCATTCGGGAACGGTGTTTCAGCGAAGGTAGCTGAAATCATGGTTCTTTTTGATATTGGCCAGGGAAGCCAGGATCAGCCGGATCACGCTTTCAACATCTTCACGGTGTACGCTTTCTACCGTGGTGTGCATATAGCGCAGCGGCAACGAAATCAGCGCCGAAGGCACACCGCCCAGCGAATAGGCAAACGCGTCGGTATCGGTACCGGTTGATCGCGATGCGACTTCACGCTGGAAAGGTATTTTGTTTTTTACGGCTGTATCGATAATTAGTTGCAGGAGTTTGTTGTGAACCGCCGGACCGTACGTGAGCGAAGGACCTTTTCCGCAGGCAATATCGCCCTGCGAAATTTTGTTCATCATCGGGGTTTGTGTATCGTGCGTTACATCCGTGATAATAGCGCAGTTCGGTTTGATGGTATGTACGATCATTTCCGCCCCGCGAAGGCCCACCTCTTCCTGCACGGAATTGGTGATGTAAAGCCCGAAGGGCAGTTTCGTTTTTTGTTCTTTCAGCAGGCGCGCCACTTCGGCGATCATAAATCCGCCCACGCGGTTGTCCAGCGCACGGCCCGTAAAATAACGGTCGTTGAGGATCATGAACTCGTCCTCGTACGTTACCACACAGCCTACGTGAACACCGAGCTTTTCCACTTCTTTATCGGAAGAGCAGCCCAGGTCGAGGAAAATGTTTTTCAGCGTAGGACTTTCTTCTTTCCCCGGCTCGCGGGTATGGATGGCCGGCCAGCCGAAAACGGCTTTGACGATGCCTTTGGAGGTATGAATATTCACGCGCTTGGACGGGGCGATCTGGTGATCGGAACCGCCGTTGCGGCGCAGGTAAACAAAACCGTCTTTCGTTATATAATGCACGAACCACGAAATCTCGTCGGCATGCGCTTCGATCACCACTTTGTAATCCGCTTTCGGGTTGATTACGGCGACTGCTGTGCCGTACGAATCAACAAAATGCGTATCGACAAAGGGTTTGACATAATCAAGCCACAGTTTCTGTCCCGAGGTTTCAAAACCGGTCGGGGAGGCATTGTTCAGATATCTTTCGAGGAAAGAGATGGAGGACGGACCGAGCAAAGCGGTCTTTTTCTTCGCCATAAAATTTACTTTGACTGCAAATGTAATAATTAATGTTCCTTTTGCTGCTTGTCTTTTGCGGTTAAAATACTACTGCTGTTTGCCCGGAAATCAGGTCGGGGCCTTCCCCGGAAAACGGTCGGTAAGAATGATGAACGGTACGCGTTTTTTTTTATCTTCACCCTATCGAACCAACAACCAAACCAGGCTTATGATTCGCAAATTACTTTTCGCGGGAGTATTGCTTTTGCCTTTCGGGATTTTCGCCCAGGATACGGTAAAAGTCAGTACACTTCCCGGCAACCAGGAGGCTGAGAAAGCCTACAACAGCGGAATTTCCAAATTCCAGTCGAGAGATTATGCCGGCGCCGTAGCCGATTTCAGCCAGGCTATCGCCCTGAAAGCCGACTTCGAAAAAGCATTTTACAACCGCGGGCTGGCTAAGATCGAACTGAAAATGGACAAAGACGCCATCGCCGATTTCGACAAGTCGCTCAGCCTGAATCCCGCAGCCGATTATGCCGCTTTCAGCCGTGGACAGGCGAAAAACGCGGGCGGCGATGTGGACGGGGCCATTGCCGATTTTACGCTGGCTGCCACTGTGAACGGGAAAAACGAACAGGCCTATTATCATCGCGGCGTTGCCAAATTCGGTAAAGAGGATTACAAAGGCGCCGTGGAGGATTTCAGTATGGCCGTCACGCTCAAGCCCGATTATGCTTACGCCTGGAACGATCGCGGAAGCGCAAAACGTATGCTGAAAGACCTGGACGGAGCCATTTCCGATTACCAGCAGGCCGCCAAAGCAAACCCGGCGCTGGCATTCGTTTATAATAACCTCGGCAGCGCACGCCGCGAAAAGGGCGACCTCAAAGGCGCCGTGGACGCTTACGGAACGGCGATCAGCCTGAAACAGGATTATTATATCGCATACAATAACCGGGGAAGCGCAAAGCACGACCTGAACGACGTATCCGGTGCGCTGGCCGATTTCTCCAGGGCGGTGGAACTGAAAAGCGATTACGTTTTTGCCTGGAACAACCGCGCAGCGGTGAAATACAAACAGAAGGATTACAAAGGCTGTGTGGCCGACTGTGATAAGGCGATTTCGCTCAAGGCGGATTATGCCGAAGCGTACATGAACCGGGGCATCGCAAAAGAAATGCTGCGCGACGATTACGGAGCCTGCAACGATTTCAAGAAGGCCGCCTCGCTCGGTAATGTGCAGGCCAAAGCGTACGTATGCAATTAATGATCTCAAGAACGAAAGCCATGATCAAACGATATACACTTGCCGCCCTGCTGTTTTCCGCCACACTCGGCGCACAGACAAACGTGGAATTTGAAAAGGACAATTTCCCCGGCAAAAAGGACGAATACAAAGAGGCAAAAAGAAATGTGGAAGCCGGCGATGATTTTTTTAACGTCGGGATGGGCTTTTCGCTCGAAGCATTCCAGGCTTTTGCCAAAGAGAACGGGTATTATCCCGCAGGCCTCAACGAAACGAGAACCTTCGAAGCCATCGACCAGTTTTCACGCTGCATTGATCCGTACCTGAAAGCAAACGCGTTCAACCCGAATAACGCCCTGCTGAATTACCGCATCGGCGTAGCGTATTATTTCCAGCCGGAGAAAAAACTGAAAGCGCTGACGTATCTCGAACAGGCGTTTAAACTGAAGCCGGGCGTCGATCCCGATATCCATTATTACCTCGGACGGTTGTATCATCTCAATATGCAATGGGACAAAGCGATGGACGAATATAAAATGCACCAGTCCATGCTGCGTACCAATCCGAAGGACAATAAAGAGCGCATCTCGGACATGGATAAAAAAGTGAACGAATGCATCAACGGCAAAGATTTCATGAAAACTCCGCAGCGCGTGTTCATCGATAACGTAGGAAACGGTATCAATACCAAGTTCCCGGAATACGGTCCGATCATTACCGCCGACGAATCGATGATGTTCTTCACCTCCGTTCGCGACAATTGCACCGGCGGTTTGCAGGAAGGAATTTATTTCGAGGACGTTTTTATGTCGCTTTACAAAAACGGTTCCTGGCAGCCGGCGGTAAACATCGGCAGCAAGATTAACTCGAAGAACCACGATGCCACCGGCGGACTTTCCCCGGACGGGCAAACGCTGTTCATCTACCGCGGCGATAACGGCGGCGACCTGTACGAAAGTTCGCTTTTCGGTATTGAATGGAGCGAGCCCGAAAGAATGAACAAAAATATCAACACCGAAAGACACGAACCTTCCTGCGGATTATCGTACGACGGTGCGAATTTTTATTTTGTCAGCAGCCGCAAAGAAGGTTCTTTCGGTACGCATGATATCTGGATGTCGACCAGGGACCCGAAAGGGAAGTGGGGAACGGGAATCAATATCGGGAACACGGTGAATACCATGTATAACGAAGATGCCATTTTCGTTCACCCCGATGGAAAGACGTTCTACTTCAGTTCGCAGGGACACAAGAGTATGGGCGGCTACGATATTTTCAAATGCACGTTCGAAAACGGGAAATGGAGCACGCCCGAAAATCTCGGTTACCCGATCAACGGTCCGGACGACGACGTATTTTTCGTCATCTCGGGCAGCGGTCGTCACGGGTATTTCGCTTCCGCCAAATCGGGCGGAGATTATGGCCAGAGTTACGGGGAAAAAGACATTTACAAAATCACCTTTCTCGGCCCGGAAAAGCCGCTGGCGCTGAACACGGAAGACAACCTGATCGCCAGCCTGGCCGCGCCGGTGAAAAACGCCGCCGCTCCGCCGGTAGAAATCAAAACGTCGTCGGTTACCATCCTGAAAGGCACCATCACCGATGCTGTCACGCAGAAACCGCTTGCCGCACAGATCGAACTGGTGGATAACGAACTGCGGCAGGTGATCGCTACGTTTACCTCGAACAGTTCTACCGGCAAGTACCTGGTCACGCTGCCTTCGGGTAAAAACTACGGCATCGCCGTAAAAGCGGACGGCTACCTGTTCCATTCGGAAAACTTCGATATTCCCGCCACTGCTGCGTACCAGGAAGTAGTGAAAGACGTGCAGCTGAAAAACGTACAGGTGGGCGCCGTGATCGTACTGCGGAATATCTTCTTCGATTACAACAAATCCACGCTCCGCCCCGAGTCGCAGGTGGAACTGGATCGCCTCATCAAACTGCTGACCGATATCCCGACCATGAAAATTGAAATCAGCGGTCACACGGATAAACGCGGAGATGACGATTATAACCTGAGGCTTTCGCAGAATCGTTCCCAGAGCGTAGTGGATTACCTCACGCAGAAGGGAATTGCGCCCAGCAGGCTTACCGCGATGGGTTACGGAGAAACCAAACTCATCACGCAGGGCGTTACGGAAGAAGATCACCAGCAAAACCGCCGTACGGAATTTAAGATTCTCAGTAAGTAACAGGTTTGTAGTCGCAGCGGACAACGTCTAAGTAGTCATTGCGCAGCGGGCACCATCGCTTCCGAAGGGCAACGTTGCCAAATCAAGCGATGGCGCCCGCTGCGCTCGCAATGACTACAAACTGTTTTTCCGCTGCCGGGAATTCTAAACTACCTGATCGAAAATACCCGGATGAATGATCCCCGTTTCTACGAACGTAAACTGGTGGCTACCGGCGACGGTTCGCATTCCATTTACCTGCCTGCTTTTGACGAACATTATCATTCCACGCACGGTGCGCTGCGCGAGTCGCTGCATGTTTTTATCAAACACGGGTACGAAGAACTGATTTACAAAGTCTCTGCACGTTTACGCATCCTGGAAATGGGTTTCGGCACCGGGTTGAATGCGTTGCTCACCTGGGAGCGGAACCGGCATGTGGCCGTATCGGTTGATTATACTTCGCTGGAAGCGTTTCCGGTGGATGCGTCAACGGCGGCGCAGCTGAATTATCCCGGCGAACTGAAATCGCCCGACGGGGAAGAAATTTTTATGAAAATGCATACCTGCCCCTGGGAAGTGAAAGAAAATTTCGGCAGCAATTTTTCCCTGCTCAAACTGGAAACAACGCTGGCGGATTTTTGCCTGCATGTGCCCCGGATCGCTCCTGGTGACCCATTGTGCCAAAGGCGAAGTGAAGCGAAATCTCAAAGCGGCCGGCTTCCTTGTAGAGACCGTTCCCGGTCCTCCCGGAAAGCGCGAAATGACTCGTGCGAAAAAACCGTAAATAGGATTCCTGAAGCGTTTTAGTTTTTTGTGCAATACCCTGTTCGAATTGCACCATGCCGGAGGCGTCCTGTGCTATCAGGCGGGCATATTATCCAATCGGAAGAGCCGAACAGGAAATAGCTTTGACACGTATAATTCAGTGTATTATGAAAAAGGTAATTATTACATCGCTCGCAGCATTGCCGCTGTTGTTTATCGCCTCAGGAATTGCAGGCGATAAGGCGCATTCGAGCACAGGCGGATCACCGATTGCAAAAACAGGTTCGCCGGGCGATGGAAATAATTGCACGCAATGCCATGCCGGTACAGTTACGCAGCAGCCGGGACTGATCACCACAGACATACCGGGTACAGGGTATACACCCGGTTTTATTTACCAGGTAACGGCAACGGTCAATTTCGCAGGACGCAACAAATTCGGTTTCCAGTTATCGCCGCAAACAAGCACCGGTCAGCAGCGCGGAACGCTGGTTGCTACAAACACAGCGGAAACGATGACGCAGGGCGCGGGAAAATACATTACACATAGAACGGCAGGCACTGCGGGGTCAGGTACAAGAACCTGGACTTTCAGCTGGATAGCGCCGGCTTCTGCTTCGGGTGCAGTAACTTTTTACGGCGCTTTCAATTCGTCGAACAGCAATAACCTGAACTCCGGCGATGTGGTTTATCTCTCTACGCTGACGGTGCAGGAAGATCTGAGCAGTGTATCGGAAACGGTTTCCAATGTGCTTGATTTTTCCATTTACCCGAATCCTGCGGCCGGTATGATCAGCATTACCGCCGAACCGGAAGTAACTGCGACCGTCCAGGTGTTCAGCATCGAAGGAAAAAAAGTATTTGAAAATGCCGGCGCCGAATCCGGTCCGAACGGAAAAATAGAAATTGACCTGGCCATGCTTAACCCGGGCGTGTATTTCGTTTCCGTCGGCTATTCGGGAAAACAGGGTGTACAGAAATTCATAAAGCTATGACCATGAAAACGATATTGCTTTTCGGCGCCTTGTCCGCCTTTTTTCTTTCTTCCTGCACTTACGACCGGATCGAAGTTCCCCCGGTAAAACCGGTGAGCATAAACTGCGATTCGGTAAGCTACCAGCGTGATGTGGCCCCGATCATCAGCGCCCGCTGCGGCTCATGCCATACCGCCAGTTATATCTCCGGCGATTTTACAACCTACGAGCCCCTGAAAGCTGTTGTTGATAACGGCAGGTTCAGACAGCTTGTACTGGTTGATAAAACCATGCCGACAGTTGAACATCTTTCGCAGGAAGAATTGGATGTATTGACCTGCTGGGTAAACAAAGGCGCTCCGCAGAACTGATCCTTACTTAAAAAAGCAAATAACAGACTTCGGTACCGGAGTCTCTGCTAGTCGACGACTCAGTCGTCGACTAGCGAAGTCTTGTTTACGAAAGCTGGTTCAACCTTTCCGTTTGCCGGCTGTTTCCTGAAATGCCGTACCTTTGCGGGTAGCACTTTGTCACATGCAGGAACTATTTTTTACCATACTGATTATCTGGGTACTCTGGAAAATTTTCGGAGGAAGCGCAAGGACTTCGTTCCGTACGTATTCCTATAATGCGCAGCAGCGGCAGCAGAAAGAGGAAGAATCGGCACGGATTAACAGGCAGCAGGCCGAAGCTTCCGGTAAAAAGAATTTCAACAACAAAGCCGGCGATTACGTGGACTTTGAGGAAATCAAAGACTGAGCAGGCTGTTTCGCCAGTTATCATCGACCATCTTCCACTTATTAGAAAGACATGCCACTTATTAAAAGTCGCTTGTAAAGCTCTGTTCCCGGGAATAGCTTTGGGTTCTGGTTAAAGGTGTTTGGTCAGCTTTAGAGGTCCATCCCAAAACGGATCCGCTTCCCGCAAAGGCTGAAAGAATTGATTACCTGCGCCGCCCGGTTCTCCAGCCGGGCGGCGTTTTTTATTGACTTTTTCAGGGAAAAATGGTTTATTTTTGTGTGCTAAATAAAACCCTCGGATCCCTCATGAGACATTTTTTACCTATAGTTATTCCATTCCTGATGCTTTCAGCAACAGTAAATGGCCAGAACGAAAACAAAATCTGGTATTTCGGCCAGAATGCAGGCATGGATTTCAACAGCGGAACAGCTGTCGCTTTGACGAATGGTTCGTTGAATACTCCTGCCGATAATACAGCTGCGATTTCAGATGCATCGGGCAATATTCTTTTTTATTCCGAAGGAACAACAGTTTGGAATAGCCAGCACAACGTAATGAGCAATGGTACCGGCTTATTGGGACACCAGAGCGGTGGACAGCCGGCAACGATCGTACCTCACCCGGGTAATCCGAACTTGTACTACTTATTTACTGTTGATGCCTGGGCCTGGTCAAATGGTATTCGCTATTCCATCATCGATATGTCGCAGCAAAGCGGGCTGGGTGCAGTAACAGCAACAAAAAACGTGCAGTTGTACACTCCCGCAACGGAAAAAGTAATAGCAGTCAGGCATTGCAACAGGCGCGACTACTGGCTGATCACGCATATGTGGAATTCAAATACATTTAATGTTTACCTGATCGATAATAACGGGCTCAATACCACGCCTGTTCAAACCTCCATCGGTACAGTCCATACCGGCGGCACGTCCGGTTTCTATAATGCCGCCGGGCAGATCAATGTTTCGGAAAGCGGTTCGCGGGTAGCGCTTGCTATTTACGATATGGGCGCTGTGGAACTGTTCGATTTCGACAATTCGACGGGTGTGCTTTCCAACCCGGTCCAGATGACTGGTTTCAGCAATGCCTGGGGAGTAGAGTTTTCTCCTGATGAAGACGTACTTTATGTATCACAATGGGTCGGCAGCCAGATAAAGCAACTGAACCTGCTGGCTGGTAATGCCGCCGCAATCCAGGCTTCTTCACAAATAATCGGAAATGCAAGCAGCCCTAATGGTTCCTACCAGTCGTCTTATATGAAGCGTGGACCGGACGGTAAAATATATATTGCGAAATATACCAGCAACTATCTTGCAGTCGTCAATAACCCGGACGTCCTTGGAAGCGGATGTAATTTTGTGGATAATGGTTTTTACCTGGGAGGACAATTGAGCACCGCCGGATTGGATAACTGTGTTTTTCAAAGTTTTCAGCCGCCGGCCATTGTCTTTTCAGGCAACTGCAATTATTCTTTCGGTTTGACCGATACTACGGATGTCCTTTCTGCAAACTGGAACTTCGGCGATCCGTCAAGCGGTCCTGCAAATATTTCCGCTTTGTTTTCACCGACGCATACTTTCTCCTCCTCAGGAACATATACTGTGCAGGTGATATTAAGCTATACCTGCAGGCAGGATACCATAACACAATCGGTTAACGCTGTTGCTGCAACGCAGGCGCAATTCACATCTGCATCCGGGCTTTGCGGTACAAGCATCAACTTTACAAACAATTCTGTTGGCGCGACTTCGTATTCCTGGGATTTCGGAGACAGTAACGGATCTACGGCAACAAGTCCAAGTCATATTTACACCGCAGCAGGAACGTATACAATTACGCTGATTGCAACAGGTCCCTGCGGGATCGATACAACGGCATCGATAATCACGATCAGTCCTTCCGTAGTCAGCGCCACATTCAATGCTTCTTCGTCCGGATGCACCAGCATACCGGTCAGTTTCACCAATACATCATCCGGCGCCACGTCCTATTCCTGGGATTTCGGAGATACCGGTACATCAACGTCAGCATCCCCGGCTCACCTTTATGCTGCAAGTGGAACATATACAGTTACACTGATTGCATCCAGCGCCTGCGATGCAGATACAATTACGCAGGTAATCACCGTTAACCAGGCCCCGGTCGCTTCGATCACGGGTTCCGATAGCATCTGCCAGGGACAAAGTCTTGTGCTTACTGCCAGCGGGGGAACCAGCGTGCAATGGAGCGGCGGAAGCACGGCAACCACGTCTTCCATCAATGTTTCGCCGGCAGTTAATACCACGTACTATGCTACCGTATCGAACGGCACCTGTTCCAGCGTACCGGATACGTTCACGGTTTCGGTATTTAATTCACCGGTCGCTATTATCGTCGGACCTAACAGCATTTGTTCCGGGCAATCCGTTACGCTCACGGCCACAGGAAACGGCCCGTTCCAGTGGAGCGGCGGATCAAGCGCCACAACTTCATCCATTACGGTGAGCCCTTCATCTGCAACAACGTATTATGTAACACCGGCATCTTCCGGAGTTTGCCCGGCGGTTTCGGATACGCTGAACCTGGCTGTATTACCGACACCGATCGTGAATGTTGGCGGAAATACATTGATCTGTGCAGGGCAAAGCACAACACTCACCGCCAGCGGCGGAACTTCCTACCAGTGGAGCGGCGGATCGAGCGATACAACCGTTTCGATAACCGTAAGCCCGGTTGTTACTACCACGTATTTTGTTTCAACATCCAACGGTGCCTGCAGCAGCGGTTTCGATACGATCACCGTAACCGTTCAGCCCACACCCACGGTGAGCATCATCGGCAATACGGCCATCTGTCCCGGCAGTTCCACAACACTGACCGGCATGGGCGCAACCACGTATCAATGGCAGGGCGGCATTACAACGGTCGGACAAACAGTAACCGTAAGCCCGACAACAAACACCAACTATTACCTGATCGGCTACAACAGCCAGGGTTGCGCCGACACCACGATGGTTACCATTATCGTTTACGACCCGCCGACAGTTGCCATACTCGGAGACGATAGCATCTGCGCTGGCGAATCTACGCAACTGCTCTGTACCGGGAACGGTACGTTTGCCTGGAGCCCGCCTACCGGCCTGAGCAGCACAAGCAGCCAGAATGTAACGGCCACACCGTCGTCCACGATCACATATTCTGTCCAGGCAACCAATATCAACGGATGTACGGGTTCAAGTACATTTACTGTTTTCGTCGATGCGTGTACCGGCATCGGGGAACAAGCGGGTATTGAAAACGACCTGCGGGTTTATCCGAACCCGGGCAACGGAACTTTTTACATGGAATGGAAAACAGCAGGAATGCAAACGATTGAAATTTTCGACGCCCGCGGACGGCTTGTGCTTTCCGGCAAACAGGCACAATCTCCTTTCATGCTCGATCTCCGCAACCAGCCCGACGGAGCTTACCTGCTTAAACTGAGCGGCGAAGAAAACTACCGTATTCACCGCCTGGTGATCGCGAGATAAATTAAGATTTTTTAACGGGAAGCCCGGCTGTGTTCGTCTCAGCCGGGCTTCCTGCATTTTAGCCGCCCATGTTTTTTGATAACTTTGCCGGAAGCCGGAAATAGAACCGGTTTGCAATCTTCATGTTATGATCGACTGGAAAAAAAATCTTCAGCACGCAGGCTTTATCGTCCTTTTTATCATCCTCTGTTTTGCCTTTTTCAAGCCGTACCTGGTCGATAAGCGGGCGATTGCCCAGAACGATATCGAACAGCACAAAGGCATGTCGAAAGAGATCGCGGATCATCGTGCAAAGTATCATGAAGAACCGCTCTGGACCAATGCCATGTTCGGCGGCATGCCGGCATACCAGATTTCGACCAACTACAAGGGCAATTATATTTCGGCCATCAATACTATTTTCCGCGGCATCATCCATCACCCGGTTACTTTCGTTCTCGTCTGCATGGTTGGTTTTTACATCCTGCTGCTGACGCTGAACATGTCGCCGCTGATGAGTGCGGCAGGAGCAATTGCCTTTGCATTCTCGTCTTATTTTTTCACGCTTATCCCGGCAGGGCATAACTCCAAAGGCATGGCCATCGCCTACATGGCGCCGGTTATTGCGGGGGTACTGATGACTTTCCGCGGGCGGTTGCTTCTCGGCGGTGCGCTTACGGCGCTTGCGCTTGCACTGGAACTGGAAGCGAACCATATCCAGATCACCTTCTACCTGATCCTGATTTCCCTGGCGATAGGAATCGGGGAACTGATCCGTCTATGGCGGGAAGGCAAACGGGAGTACCTTTTTAAAGCGGTGGGCATATTAGTTGTAGCTGCTTTGCTGGGAGCGCTTCCCAACATTTCCAACCTGCTGCTCACGCAGGAATATGCGAAGGACAGTATGCGCGGCGGATCGGTACTTACGATCAATGAGCGCGGTGTAAAGAAAACGGCAGAGGAAGAAAAAGAACCCGGCCTCAAATTCGATTACGCTATGGGATGGAGCTACGGTGTGGGTGAAACCATGACCCTGCTTATTCCCAATTACAATGGCGGGGCCTCGCTTCCCGTTATTGCCTATGATGAGAAAGCGCTGGAAGCCGCCGGCCCGGATTCAAAAGATTATATCGGCGGAAGGATCGATGCGTATTTCGGGGATCAGCCTTTTACCAGCGGACCCGCTTATGTGGGAGCGATCGTTTGTTTCTTCTTCCTGCTCTGCATGGTCTTTGTAAAGGACAGGCTGAAATGGTGGCTCTTCGGCATTTCCGTGCTGGGTATCATGCTGGCCTGGGGATATAATTTTGAACCGCTCTCCCGGTTTTTCTTCGATCATGTTCCGCTGTACAATAAGTTCCGCGCACCGGCCATGACACTGGTGATCGTGGAATTCACCTTCCCGCTCATGGCTTTGCTGGCCATCAAAGAGATCATCACGAACCGGGCCGTCATCCGCGAAAAAATTAAGATTTTTTATGGCGTAACCGGCTTCGCTCTTGCTGTTTGCCTGGTTGTATGGATGTCGCCGGATTCTTTTGTAACACCTACCGGTCCTGAACTTGATGCCAAAGCAGTACGCCGCATCGAAAGCGATCTTCGCCAGCAGAAAGCGCAGGAAATGATGCAGCGAGGAATGCCACAGCAGCAGGTGGCCATGGAAATGCAGAAGCCGGAAGTGCAGCGGGAGATCAAAGCCGGGGCGCTTGAGTTCCACAAGCGCATCCAGCCCGATATCATCGCCGTTCGTCTCAAACTTACTTCGGATGATGCGATCAGGAGTTTCCTGTTTATTCTTCTTGCGGCAGGTATTACGCTCGTGTTTATCCGTGTAGGTTTCAACCAGCATGCTTTTGCGGGCGCTGTGCTTATTCTCGTTATGATCGACCAGATACCGGTTGCACATCGTTATGTCAACGATAATAAATACAACAGCAGCTACGCGGAAAATCCTACCCGGAAAAACACGCCGGTGCCGGAACCGGAAAAATCGAAGGCGGACTCGGCCATCCTGCAGGATCCGGATCCGAATTACCGTGTGCTCAATACACTGGCCAGCGTTACCGACGACGCTTCGACTTCTTATTATCATAAATCGCTGGGCGGTTATCACCCGGCCAAAATGCGCCGCTACCAGGACCTGGTCGAATTCTATATCGAAAACCAGCGTATTGAATCGGGTAACCTGATCAACCAGTCAATGGGGAACGACAGCATGGTGCAGGCCGGCCTGGCGAAAATGGGTGTGCTTAATATGCTGAATACACGGTATATTATTTTCAACCCGGGTTATCGGCAGGGCGTAATGCGCAACCGGAACGCATTGGGCAATGCCTGGTTCGTGGAAGAAGTGATGCAGGTGCAAAGTCCCGATGAAGAGATTGTGAAACTCGGCAAAATTGATCCGGGAAAAACAGCGCTGGTGGACAAAGCATTTGCTGTCGCGCCGCAGAAAGTGAAAAAAGATCCGGACGCAAGCATTACGCTGACTTCATATAAAGCAAACGAACTGAAGTACCAGTCGAAAAACAACATCGAACAGGTGGGCGTTTTCTCCGAGATCTATTATGAAAAAGGCTGGAACGCATATATCGACAACAAACTTGTGCCGCATTTCCGTGCAGATTATACGCTGCGCGGTTTGAAAATTCCTGCGGGCAACCACGAGATCGTGTTCAAATTCGAGCCGAAAATGTACAATACGGGCGGCACGATAGCGTCGATCGGTTCGCTGCTGATTTTAGCGTTCCTCGGTTTTGCGATCTGGAAAGAGATCAAGGATAAAAAAGATAAACCGGGAGCGGCGAAAACGTAAGTGCATCAGGTTGTCATTTCCGACAGCAGTTGCAACAATTCTTTTGTTCGGCGCACAAGCGTGTAATTTTCTTCAATCGTTTTTCTTGCTGCGGCAGACTGTTCGGGTTTGTTGCATTCCAGCGCCGGTTTAAGAAGTGAAACCAGCATTCCCGCATCCCGTTTTTTCAAAACAAAACCGCTTTTGCCGATAATCCCCGGCATAGACGAAACATCGGATACCACGGGAATACACCCGCAAAGCATGGCCTCGCAAAGCGCGTTCGGAAAACCTTCGGATAAAGAAAGCTGGAGATAAAACTCGTGGCTGCTCATCAGAGCCGGCAATTCCTGGTTTGGAACAGGCGGGATGATTTTCACATTCGCAGGAACTTCGAGCTGCGGAGGCCGGTTCGCCCCGATGATGGTAAAACTGCAGTCCGGCAACTGCGCCGCAGCTGCCAGGATAATGTCAATTCCTTTTAACCTGATCCGGACTTCGCTGTCGAGCCCGGCGGCAATTGTCAGGAACGAGTTTTTGTTTCTTGCTTCTCCCGTCGGACGGAACTTGTCCGTTTCATAGCCGTTGTAAATTGTCGTAACCGGCGTCTTTATGTTTTTGCAGAAAACGGCAAACCCCTGTTCCGGGAAATCATCGGCAGTATAGGTGTAAGCGGACCGGATCAGCGCTTCGTGCACGGGTGCAATATGGCGCGCTTTACGATAGGAGTAGCAGGTGGTTTTCGAAAGAAATGATTTGGAAAACTGCCCGTACCGGATGGATGGAAAAGAAACGCAATCGGTTCCTCCCGGGATCAGCAATACGGGTTTGCGGAATAAGCGACCGAAAAAAACGGCTAAAACACTGTGATGCCCGGCGAACTGGCAAACCAGCACGTCGCAGGAACGGCAATGCCTGAGCAGGAAAAAAAACTGTTTGAAAAGATAGATGAGAATATCACGGCCCGTTGCCGGGTAATGAAATTCTTTCACTTCGTAAGCAGACTGAAAAATAGCGAGATCCTTGGCAACGAAAGAAGTGCGCGTGAAATAGAAGTACAATAACTTCCTGCGCTTCATTCAGCCGATGCGTGTTTTGAAATTTTCGATCGCAAGAGAAATTTTATCAGGCTGCCCCGGGTGATAGGGTCGGTTCGGTTTCAGAATGATCCACTGGTAATTCGATTCATTCGAAAACAGGGAGTAACTCTCCAGGTGAAAGAGGAACATATCACTTGCGTAAACATTCGGCAGGAGCAGGTTGGTATAAATGGACTGATCGATAATCTGCAGCAGTTCCGGTTTATTCACGCGGATCCAATCCAGGTAATACGGGTTGGGGAGATTGATTGCGACAAAAGAATTTTCATGAATATTCTCGCGGATCACACGGAAAAGGTTGGCGTGCTGATCAACCGGGATATGTTCCAGCACATCGGGGAGAAGTACGACGTCAAACTTCGAACTGTGGCTGAACGAGGACATATCGGAAACGACAAACTCGGCATTGCCGAATTTCGAAAGGTTTTTTCGGGCGAGTTCCACGCTTTTCGGGCTGATGTCGACGCCAACAACCTGGCCCTTTTCGAGGTAGGCTGCGAGCAACCCGGTTACTGTTCCGATGCCGCATCCGATTTCGAGCACCCGGTGATTCGGTTCCAGCCCGAACCGCTTTAAACGCTTGAGAATAGTCCGGTGGCGGGCGTTCACACCAGTTTTCTTCTGCTTGCTGGTGTAATCGTCATAAAAGTTTGCTATATCTTTGCTTTGCATAATCGGAACAATTTCTGTTCAGAAAGCAAAGTTAATCAAAACTTACAGGAAGACCGGGCTTGGGCATCATTCAGAAACAGGCGATTCAGAATACGATCATCACGTATACCGGCACCCTCATCGCCTTTGCCAACATCATTTTTATCCAGCCGTTCTTCCTCACCCCGGAAGAATTGGGTTTAACCAGGATACTGTTTTCATTCGCCTCGCTCGTTTCCACGTTTATCCCGCTCGGCATCACCAGTATCACTACCAGATATTTCCCGGTATTCCGGAATCCCGAAAAAGGACATCACGGTTTTTTCGGTTTTATGATCCTGTATGCACTTGCCGGTTACCTGCTCATCGCGGTTTTACTTTGGTTCGGCCGGGATTTCTTTATAGGACAATACGTTGAAAAATCCGGGCTGTTTGCCGAGTTTTTCGACTACGTATTCCCGCTTTCGCTTTTCCTCGGGCTGTTCACCATTCTGCAGACGTATGCATTCGCATTATTTCGTCCCGGCGTTCCCGCCCTGCTGAACGATGTGGTTTCGCGGATTGCCGTAATTGCCGTTACCGGGATATACTTTATGCGCTGGATCACGCTGGATCAATATATCCTGATCTTTACGCTTGTTTACGGTTTGCAAACCCTGCTGCTCCTGCTGTTCATTTTCAGGATCGATAAACTGAAACTGTCGCTCGACAGGGATTTTTTCAGCCGGCAGCAGCCTAAAAAAATATTTACGTTCGGATTGCTGATGACCTTCGCGTCACTTTCTTCCCTCGGGTTGAAATTCCTCGACACGATCATGCTCGGCCGGGAAGTCAAACTGGATAAAGTGGGCATATATGCTATTGCTGCATTCATTCCGACGATCATTGAAATTCCGCTCGGGGCGCTTGAAAAAATTACCAACCCGAGGATAGCGCATGCCATGGTTCACGACGACAAAACACATATCCGCGAACTGTATTACCGTTCAACCAAGTACATGCTGTTGCTCGGGGGACTTTTATTCCTGCTGGTCAACCTGAATGCATTTGACCTGCTTTCGATCGTTCCGCGAAAAGATTATATAGAAGGCATCAACGTAGTCTGGATTATCAGCATCGGTACATTGTTCAATATGGCGACAGGAACGAACAATACGCTGATTTTTAATTCTGACCGGTACTACGTGTACGGCATAGGTCTGCTGGTCGGATTGTTTATCCTCGCCTTTATTTCCAATCTTATTTTTATCCCGCTTTACGGAATGGAAGGCGCTGCTGCTGCAACGGTACTCTCCGCCTTTTTATACAACCTGGCCAAGTATCTTTTTATCTGGAAGAAATATAACCTGCAGCCTTTCGATAAAGAAACTTTCCTGATGGTGCTGGTTATCCTGGTCACCGGAACACTCGCTTTTTTTATCCCGATGCCCGGGAACCTGTATCTGTCCGTTGCCATTCGGTCGGTTATTATTATCGTTCTGTATGCCGCACTGGTGCATATACTCAGGCTTAGTCCCGAAACAAAAGGAATAATAGTAAACTTTGTGAAAAATTTAACCGGTAAAAAGAAAAAGTAAACGGCGTATGCCCAAACGCGTCCTCATCATCACCTACTATTGGCCGCCCAGCGGGGGAGCGGGGGTGCAGCGCTGGCTCAAGTTTGTGAAGTATCTCCGGGATTACGGCTGGGAACCGGTAGTCTATACTCCTTCCAATCCCGAGTACCCGGTACTCGACGAATCGCTGGTGCACGACGTGCCCGAAGGAATTGAAATCGTCCGCACGCCTATCCGTGAACCGTACGGCGCGTACAAAAAAATTACCGGCCGGAAAAAAGACGATCGTCTCGGCGCAGGTATGCTCTCCGAGAAAAAAAGAAAAGGCTGGAAAGAAAACCTGTCCATGTGGGTGCGCGGTAATTTTTTTATTCCCGATGCGCGCAAGTGGTGGATCAGTCCTTCCATAAAGTATCTTGAAAATTATATCCGCGAAAAACCGGTGGATGCCATCGTTTCTACCGGGCCGCCGCACAGCATGCACCTGGTCGCGCTCGGGCTGAAACAGGAAAACCCGGGACTGCGCTGGATTGCCGATTTCCGTGATCCCTGGACGAATATCGATTTTTACCACGAGCTGAAACTGACTTCCTGGGCCGATAGAAAACATCACCGGCTCGAACGGGCTGTACTCGACCATGCGGATAAAATCGTAAGCGTGGGAAAAACGATGAGCGATGAGTTTCGTGCGCTGGCTTCGGAAAATAAACGCGACCCGGAACGTTTTATCGTAATCGCGAACGGGTACGATGAAGACGATGTTTACAAAGGCGCGCTCGAACGCGATGCGAAATTTTCCATCGCGCATGTCGGTACGCTTGGCCAGGCGCGCAACCCGGCGCTGCTCTGGAACGTTTTGCAGGAACTCACCGGAGCCGATCCCGTTTTTGCCGCCGACCTGGAAATTAAACTGGTCGGGAAGGTGGACGGCGCAGTACTCGAATCCATCCGCGGAGCTGGGCTGGAAAAGTATCTCAATAAAATCGATTACCTGCCGCACCGCGAAGTGACGAAATTCCAGCAGCAGTGCCGGGTGCTGCTCCTGCTAGTCAACAATACGCCGAACGCCAAAGGCATACTGACCGGTAAAGTTTTCGAATACATGGCTTCCGGAACGCCCGTACTGGCTATCGGTCCCGAAGACGGCGACCTTGCGGAAGTCATGCAGGAAACCGGCTGCGGACTGATCGCGGGATTTGAAAATAAAAATTCGCTGAGAGAAAAACTGCTGCAGTTGTATGCCGATTATAAATCAGCGCGCACAAATTCCGTATCGGGAAAAGTCGCTTTGTATTCCAGGAAAGCGCTCTCGGAAAAAATGGCTGCGGCGCTGAACGGTTAATCGAGATCCTTCAGCAGGTCCTGGCACTTCTTGTACGTTTCCTTGTCGTCGTTGTTCAGCTGGGGCAACTGCATTGCTTTCTGAACCCAGACTTTGGCGTAGGCTTCTTTGCCCATTTCGTTGTAAGTAAATGCGAGCTCGTATTTGTGAAGCATGTAATCGCCTTCCATTTCCACGGCTTTGGCGAAACATTCCACGGCTTTTTCGTAGCTGGCCCCGGGAGGAACGCCGCCATAAAACGAATTGATCATGCCTTTTTCAATGGTGCTGAAACCGGCAATGGTGCGGTGCCAGCGGCCGAGGATATGATACGCGCCGCCGTGTTTCGGGTTCAGCTCGATGGTGCGGTCGGCTTCTTTCTTGATCAGTTTTGCGTTGGCGATCTTCTGCTTCGAGCTTGCATTTTCATTGATCCGCCCGAGGGCGAGTGCATAGGCATAATGCGCTTCCGCACTTTTCTCGTCGGCTGCGATGGCTTTTTTCGCGAGGTATTCCGCGATTTTGTAATAACGCTGTTTGGCTTCTTCCGTAGGCTGCCTGAAACCCATGCGGGAATACAGGTAGCTGGTGTACTGCAGGTAATTCACATTCGACGAATCGCCTTTGAGCAGCGACTGGAAAATCGGGAAGGCATCGCTGTCCTTCCGTTCCTGTTTCAGCTTGAGCGCGCGCTGGTATTGCAGTTCGTTTACACTGGGCTGCGCGATGGCCGTAACGGACAGGATAGCGCAGCAGGTTGAGAGGAGCAGGTTTTTCATGGTCGTTTAGAATGAGCGGCTGATACCGAGTATCCACCTGAATTTAACAAAATCCGGATCGAGGTTCGGCGTGCGGTTCAGGAAAAGCGGCATGTCGAAACGAATGGTGAGCGGGTTGGCTGTTTGCAGGAAGCCCCATTTTTTAATCGTGAGCGTTGTCCCCACGCCGGCGTCGGCGCGGATGTCTCCGAACACGAGGTCTTCCGAAGGCGTATTGTAGTTCATCACGCCGATATCCCCGAAAAGATACGTGCCGATATGAATGTAACTGCTCACGCGCCCCGCCGCACGCGCAAGCGGGCTGAACAATTCATTGAACTCGAGTTCCGTGTTGAATGCTGCGCCGGTGGTGCCTTTGTATGTGGCTCTCAGGTTGCTGTTCACATCGTATTCGGGCATCACGTATCCCGCGTAGCCGCGCAGGTTGAGTCCGCCGCCGGCATGGAAATGATTCGTGACATTATCGTACCCGCCCCAGGTTTCCGGGAAAATACCGACTGAACGCGTGTACTTGCTGTCCATCAGTTCTTCCGGGTTTGCACCGGCCGAATAAAGCTGCGATTCGTATGCCCACAAAGCGCCGGTTCCGAACTGCGCAAAAAGCCGCGTATTGATGTTGATCTTCCCGAGGTTGTTTTTATTCACGGCGCTGATATTCGCATACTGGTAATCGTAACTGCTGCCCAGCGCGGTGGAACGCAGCTGCAGGCGGATATGGCCGGTGCCGTTTTTGTACGTGTACGGATGATCGATGCCGGTGGTGATCGAATTGTTGTACTGGCGCAGTTGCCATTCGTCCGGGTAAAGCAGGTAAGGCGCATCGTAAGAAGCCCGGTACATCATTTTGAACTGGACGAAGAAGCGGTTGACTTCTTTCCGGTCTTTGATCTCAAAGCCGGCGAGTGCACCCTGCATGCCGTCCATGTATTTCCCCTGCAGGTAAATCGCGGAGTTTTTGATCAGCTTGTTCGTCGGTGTGCGGTAGTTCGCGAGGAATGAAAACGCATCGTACCGGTTCAGTTCCGCATTGACCGGGAGTTGCTGGCCGATGCCGAAATTATACAACAGGCCAATATCGAATTTATTGAAAACGTCCATGTAATCACCGCCGACCCAGATGCCGGCTTTGATGCCGTCGTAGGCATTGTACCAGATATCCGGCCGGACGCGGACATCGTATTCCGTCCACGAAGGTGTATTCCAGATTTTCGAATCGAAGCGAACGGTCAGCGGCAGTTTTTTGCTGTTGTTCAGCATATTCACATCGGCCAGTCTTTCGGTGGTATCGATCACGATGTTTTCAATGCCGCCGGGGATGACCAGTTTGGCTTCATAGGTTTTCTGAATATTATCCCAGCCGATCCAGCGCGGTAAAACGGTTGCGGTGGTTTTTTTCTCGAACCAGTTGTTGGGAACGTAGTAATCGTACTTTTTACCTTCTTTGGAATACACGCTGAAATCGAGCGGCATCTGCATACGCCCGAAACGGCGGAACGTAACGAGGTATTCATTGTCGGCATTGCCCTGGCGGATCTTCATAATCCCGTAATCGATCGTTTTGCTGGTTTCGAGCCACTGGTCGAAAAACCAGTTCAGGTCCACGTGCGTGTACTGGATAATGGAATTGCGGAAATCCTCGAGATACGGATGCCCGATCTTCCACTGCGCTACGTAATGTTTCATCGCGCTTGTAAAAAGCGAATCGCCGAGCACGTACTGCAGGTTGTACAGCATAGTAGCGGTTTTCATGTACACCTGCCGGTAGCCGCCGCCGTGGCGCAGCGCACCGCCGAACTGGTCGGAATGTGTCGTGATCACGGTCTCGTCGCCTTTGGCCGCATCGAATATGTAACCGTTATACACTTCGCTGTTCTTGTAGTAATCGGGTTCGGAAAAACGTTCTACCCAGTCGGATTTGTATTTGTACCGTTTACGGATTTCGCCGACGAGTTTGCGGCACGACCAGGCGGTGAGAAATTGCGTGAAGCCTTCGTCGAGCAGCGCACGGTAGGTTTCGTTCGTACCGACCATACCGAAGAACCAGTTATGTCCCACTTCATGCGCGATGAGGTCGTAATAATCCGGCGCGCCGCCGCCGTCGAGCGTGAGCATGGGATATTCCATACCGTCGCGCGCGTCAGCCACGATCATTTTCGGGTAGATATACATGCCGAAATCGCGCGAGTAACATTCGATCACGCGTGCGGTGAACGAAGCGGCGTCCTGCCAGCGCGGGGCATTCGGTTCCTGCACTAAAGCTATGCAGCGGATATCGTTCCATTTGGCTTCGCTGATCCGGTACGTAGGATCGGCGGTAAAAGCGAAATCGTGCACGTTGATGGAATGGAATCTCCAGGTTTTCGTGGTACCGTCGGCTTTGATGATTTCGGTAACCGCGGGCGAACCGGGCTCCTTTTTGACGAAGTTTTTAATGTCGAGCTTTTCGCGCAGGTCGGCGGGAAGTACTTCACTTTCGTTGGTCAGTGTGCCGGTACCGTCGAGCACGTAGTGATTCGGAATAGTGAGTTCAACGTCGTACTGCCCGAAATCGCCGTAAAATTCGCGGGTGAGGTGCTGGTCGGTTTCCCAGCCGAACTTGCGGTCGTACACGCACATGCGGGGATACCAGTGCACGCAGTCGTAATGCTTGAAACCACCGGTCACCTTGAACATTTTCATGCGCCGCCGGATATTTCCGCCCGCGTCGAAATACGTTTCGAAATCCACGGTCAGTTTTACCGAGGCGTTCGGCAGCAGGGGAGAAAGCAGTTTCACCTTCATGATCGTATTGTCGAACTCGGGCTGGACTTCGGTGCCTTCCACGGTTACTTTGCTCACTTTGGTTCCGAGTCCAGCCTGCTCATAGTTTCCGAATTTCACCGGGAACTTGTTTGCCAGGTGCATGTCCTCGGTATAGGAACCGGGTTGAAACGCGTTCTGGTACAGGTGAAAATAAACCCAGTACAGCGTATCGGGCGAGTTGTTCGAATAGACGAGTTGTTCGCTGCCGGTTACGATATCGGTCTGATCGTTCAGGCTGGCTTTTATCGTATAATGAACATCCTGCTGCCAGTAGCCGGGATGCGGCATTTTATTTTTCCAGTAATACGGATTGGACGGGCTGCGGAAATCGTTCTGCTGTGCGGCAAGAAAACCCGGAATAAAAAGGAGTAAAAATCCTCCCAGGCGGAGTCTGGTATGTAGCATGCGTAGTTTCGTGAATAAGGAACGAAAATACGAATCTTTACGGATTGAATAGCAAGGAATTACATGTGCGGCAAACCGCCGGTTTTTCTTGTCGCACGGCAAACCGCGGGGCAGGAAAAGAAAAGGAATTCCCGGCTTATAAATGCAAGGCTATACCGTAGCGCAGTATAAAAGATGCTGCGAGCGGTTCACCGATGGTAAATCCTTTTGTTTTATAACCCAGTTGGGTGAAAAGACTGAAGGTGTTCCTGTTTTGAAAAGGGCGAAGCATGAAATCGGTTTTGAACGCTCCTCCTGCCTGGTTTTCCGTTTGCGTATTGCTGCCTGTTTCCAGTTCGAGTTCCGGTTGTATCCAGCCTTCTGCATGCAGGTTTATCCCGATCCGGTTGTTTTTAACGAGATTGATAAACCGGAATCTTGCCCTGTAGAAATTGTTAAACGTATTTTCTCCCATGCCCAGGTCGCCGGTAAGCAGTTTGTTTTTATACTTCACGATATTGCAGAACAGGTATTCGCTTCCGAACGGTGAAAGATTATAGTTCAGGTAAGGCAGGTAGCGAACCTGCCCGAAACGGATCATCGGAATTTTCGACAGGTATTTTTTCCCTTTTATGCCGTAGCTGTACAATATAGTAAATGCTGAATATGCCTGGAGCGGATTAACGAAAGAGAACAGGCTTTGAACGGAAAGTTTTTCTATGGTGTATGAATTCTGCAGCGGAGTATACAGGTTGTTGAGCTTGGAAACATAGCCGCGCATATCGCCGCCGCCGCTGTTGTTCGATCCCCTGATCCGGTCGCTCCAGATATAGAAAAGCTGGTCGTTCTGGGAAATAAGATAGAGCAGGGCCTGCCTGTAATGAATGGAATCGCTTTGCAAAAAAGCGGAGGAAAGCGTGTTGGCCAAAACCATATTGGCTTCTACGCCGGCAATAGATACCGCAATGTTTTTATGGGGAGTATAATTCCGGATGATGCTGCCCGGGCTCGCTTCTCCATGCCCGCTTCCGAACGGGAAGGCCATATTTATTTTAACCGAATTGTTCTTCGATCCGAATTCCCGGTAACGTGCCGCATGACCGAATGCTTCATGCTGTATAATGAAGAACAGGTAATCCTCCTGCATATCGAGCAGGAAAAGTTTGCTCATCCGGTAACCGAAGCCGGCGCTTTTTCTGAAAAAGTTGTTTTCTCTTTTAAGCGTATCCGGGATATACCTGTCCTGGAATGAATAAACAGCCCGCTGGATAAATACAGCATTATAAGCGCCGAAATAATGCGATTGGTGACCGTCGTAAATAAGCGGAAGCTGCGACTGCGCGGCGGCATCAGCCACACAGGAAACCGAAAGCAAAGAAACTACACAATTTCTCAGCGCTTTCCGGAACAGGTTCTTGTGTTTTATCGGCATGATGCGGCGGTTTGACAAACCCGGGAATACCGGGCAGGTATTGATCCTTATTTACGCCTCTTCTTCCACTTCGGGCATCTGCAGCGAGCGGCGGTTTTTGCGGGCGGCGTCGATACCGGCGTTCAGTTCGAAACCGATCAGCAGCATCGTGGAGTTGAGCGAAAGCCAGATCAGTACGATAATGATCGTGCCGATGGAACCATAGAGTTTATTGTAGCTTCCGAAATTGTTTACGTAAAAACCGAATGCTTCGGAAGTGAGCAGCATGAGCACTGTGGCCAGGATGGCGCCCGGGCTGATGAAACGCCAGTGCATGCGCTTGGCCGGACCGACGTGATAAAAGAAAGCGATCGAGGTGAGAATCAGCAGGCCGAGAAAAAACGTTTTCCCGATCCAGAGCAGCGTCGATGATAATGCGCCGGGATCCATGTAGCGGTGTACCATGTATTCGCTGCCGATGAGCAGGCTCAGTGTAATGACGATAATCACGGCAGTAACCAAACCTGCCAGCAGGGCTATCAGCCGCTGTTTCCAGGGCAGGCGTGTATCTTCAACGTGAATGCTTTTGTTGAAGGCGGTAAACATAGAATCGAACCCGTTGGTGGAGAAAAACAAAGCGGCGAGAAAACCGAACGAAAGCAGTTTGCTGTTGCCGCGGTGGATGATTTCCATCAGCGTATCCTGCGCGGCGAGAAATGCGCTTTCCGGCATCACTTCGCGCAGAAGCTCGAGCAGGCGTACCTGGAAATTCTCGATCGGGACATAGGGAATGAGCGTGAAGAGGAAAAGTATGGACGGAAAAATGGCGAGAAAGAAATGATACGCCATCGACGCCGCCCGCGTTTTGATCGCGCCTTTCTGCAGGCCGAGGAAGAAAAAACGCAATACTTCGAGTACGGATAAACCGTCAAAACCAGGCAGGGAGAAACGATTCAGGAAGCGCGCGATGCTCCGCCCGAACCGTGTTTTCAGCAATTGCCGGATGAGCCAGATCATTTGCGTTCGGCTTTTAAACTGAGATCGAGGCTGCGGTAACTGTGCGTGAGCGCCCCCATGGAAATATAATCGACGCCGGTTTCGGCGTATGCACGGAGATTTTGTTCGCCGATGCCCCCGGAAGCTTCGGTTTTATAACGCCCGCCGATTTTTTTCACCGCTTCCAGCAGATCGGGAATGGAAAAATTATCGAGCATGATACGCTGTATTCCGCCGGCGGCAAGCGCTTCGTCCAGTTCCTTGAAATTCCGCACTTCAATTTCGATATCCAGCGCGAGTTTTTTTTCCGCCAGGTAATTTTTCGCGCGGCCGATGGCCTGTGCAATTCCGCCGGCATAGTCCACGTGATTGTCCTTGATCAGGATCATGTCGTAAAGTCCGAAACGGTGATTGCCGCCGCCGCCGGTCAGCACTGCCCATTTCTCGAAGTAGCGGAAGCCGGGCGTGGTTTTGCGCGTATCGAGCAGTTGCGTATGCAGCCCGTCAAGTTTGCGCACCATCCGGTCGGTCAGCGTGGCGATCCCGCTCATCCGCTGCATGCAGTTGAGCACGAGCCTTTCGGCCAGCAGGATGGAACGCGCGGGACCTTCCGCTTCGAGTACGATATCGCCGGGCTGAATATATGTTCCGTCGGTGATGAATTTTTTTACCGCGAGCGCGGGATCGACCTGCCGGAAAATATAAAGCGCAAGTTCCGCACCCGCCAGCACGCCGGTATCTTTCACCAGCAGCCGCGCACGCTCATGCGCTGTTTCGGGAATGGTGGAAACAGAAGTATGATCGCCGCTACCTGCATCTTCCAGCAGCGCGGCGGCGATAAAACGTTGAATAAGTTGTTCGTCGGGTGAAAAAGGAACGTAGCGTGTCTTAGTCATCACTCGGTTCGATGCGGAACTGGTGGATGGCCATGCCGCTCGCCGATTTCTTCATGAGAAAATGAACACGGTAAGTACCGTTGGCCGTAGTCAGTGTTCCGATCGCAAACTGGGAATCGTTGCGTTCGGCGCTTTTGTGGGCCAGTGTAAAAGCTTTGACCGGGTGCTTCGTGAAAAAATCTTTCAGAATCAGTTCGGCCTGGGCTTTGCTGTAAATATTTTCCTGGTCCAGCACTTTCATGTCGACATTATCGGCGAAGTATTTCGATACTTCTTTCGCATTGCCGGTACGGATCGCAGCGGCAATATTATCCGATATGTCGGCAAACATGCCGGGAAGGATAAACAAAATGACAGCCAACACAGTTTTCATCGCTCAGAATATTTACTTGTTGTTTTTGCAACAATCGAGCCAAATTATCCGGTAAATTCGCATGACCGGTTACAGGTACAAAAATAGGCTTTTCATCATTAAGTCAACTGCATGAAAATCAAGGTATTGCTTATTGGTAAAACCGACCAGGCCTGGGTCAGGGAAGGGCTTGAAATTTACCTGGACAGGTTGCGTCATTATACCGGGATGGAATGGCTGGAAATTCCCGCGCCGAAAACCGGGAAATCCGACGAGCAAAAACAGAAAAAAGCGGAAGGCGAACTGATCCTGAAAAACATCCAGCCGTCCGACCGGGTAATCCTGCTCGATGAGCGCGGGAAAGAAACGGACTCGCCCGGACTTGCGCAGTTAATTCAGCAGCAGATGAACAGCGGGCTGAAGCAACTGGTACTGGTGATCGGCGGCGCGTATGGTTTTTCGGAAGAGGTGTACGCCCGTTCGGATATGAAACTATCTTTATCACGGCTCACGTTTTCACACCAGATGGTACGTGTTTTCCTGGCTGAGCAGGTTTACCGGGCGTTCACGATTCTGAAAGGAGAGTCGTATCATCATAAGTGAAAACAAAAACGGGCTTTGATTTTTGAAAATTGATTCCATGATGCGATCGGAACGTTTGCTTGCCCTGGCGATTCTGCTGCCCGTTATCTTTTTCAAATATTCCATCCTGGATTACGGGTTGCCGTACCAGTTTTACCCGGACGAGACCTACCTGATGAAGGACTCGTTCAAGATGCTGCTGAATTTCAGTCACGGTGATTTCTCGCAACCGACCAATCTTTTTTTCTGGGCGATGGGCGCCTGGTACGCGCTTGTTTTTTGTTTCGGTTTGCTCACCGGTTCCTGGCACAGCCTGGCGGAATTCCAGGACCTGCTTATCGCGGAGGATTCTTCCATGTATTTCAGCGGGCGTTTGCTTTCGCTGATCTTCTGCGTGATCGGTACGTATTACCTCATCAGGCTGGTGATGCGCATGACGGGCGATCGTCCGCTGCGGATTTTGCTCGCGCTGGCTTTCGCGCTCAGCCCGATCGAACTGATTTCCGGGCTTTGGATCAAGTTCGACGCGATGTGTTATTGCTTCACGGCGATTTTCATTTTCAACGCCTGGAAATATTTTGCCGGCGGAGAAACGAAACTGCGGAACCGGCTGATCCTGCTCGGGTTTATCGGCGTGAGCCTGCGCATCGACATGATCGCATTTCTCGCGGCGTTTTTCTGGTTCGACTTTTTCCCGAAATGGCGTGCAAACGGTTTTATGCCGTACGTCCGCGAAACATGGTGGCCTGCCGCCAAAGGCGTGATCCTGTATTGCTGCATCACGCTGCTTCCGGCCGTACTTATTTATAAATGGAGCGGGGCAGGAGCGGGCGGGAACGCCATAGCCGTAGTCGAAACGTACGAAGAAGTGATCTTCACCAAAGTGTGGGAAAACGCGAAAAACGGCGAGCTTTTCGGGCTCATGGGTTACAACCTGTTCTACTATTTTGTGCTGATGTCGGCTTTTATACTCGGGCCGGTGCTGGTTGCCGGTGCGGGCTACGCTATGTTCCGCGACAAGGAAATGCGTTTCTTCCGTTTTGCTTTTATCCTGTTCATGCTGCCGCTGCTGATTTTCCGTTCGTATTACCCGCACTATTTTCTCCCGGCTTCTACGCTGCTGCTGCTGCTGGCGGCAAGCTCGCTGCGGAAAATACAGAAACCTTCCTGGCGCTATGCTGCGGCGGCCCTGCATGTAGTTTATATGGCGGGCATTACTTTCCAAATCGTTTACGCGATTAATTTTTCAGAAGATACGCGGATCAGTTCGCGGCGGTTTTTGCTCAAACATACTACCGCCGCCGATACGCTGGCCGTGGAAAATTTCCATGCCACTGCCGTTTCGCCTCCGCTAGAGGAATGCGTCGGTGTGCTTAAGGAAAAAGCCCGCATCACGCGCGAGCATAACCTGGGAACAGGAATTACGTTCGATAAAAAAGCCGAACGATCCGATCCTGCGCTTTGCCGGACGATTCTCGAAGTGTCGCATCCGCAGCGTTATGTTGGAACGCCGTATGAAGGAAAATGGGCCACGGATTTCAGCCCGGCGCAGATAGAACGGGTTGCTCCGCCCTGGTATGTTTCCGCCACAAATTACTTTGACCCGCTGCGCGAAGCCGATTCGATGACGGTGTATATGCGGAAATATTACAAACAGGAGCAATCCTTTATCCGTCATTTCGCGGATACGCGGGTTTCGGCGCTCATCATCCACGAGGATTTTTTCCTGCCGATCTACGTCTATCGCCGGGCCGATTAAATGGGCGGGATTCCCTACATTTGCCTGAATCCGCTGAACACATTTTCCATTTCGTATGCATATCATCATCACCGGTGTGGCCGGGTTTATCGGCTCCAATCTTGCGACACGATTACTGAAAGAAAATCACGAGGTCACCGGCTTCGATAATTTTTCGTTCGGTTCACCGGCCAATATTTCCGCCCTGCGCCAAAACCCGCGTTTCCATTTCATCGAGGCGGACGTTCGCGATGCCGATACGCTCGAATCCGTTTCGGGCGACGTGCTGGTCCACCTGGCCTCGCAAAAAATTCCACGTTACAGTACGGCTTTCCGCACGCTCGACGATAATGCGCGCATGCTGAAAAATGCGATCGTTTGCTGCCGTACCAAAAAAATGAAACTTGTTTTTGCTTCCACCTCCGACGTGTACGGGAAAAATCCCGACCTGCCGTATTCCGAAGAATCCGATCTCGTGATGGGTCCCACTACCGTGAAACGCTGGGCCTACGCGCTTTCGAAAATATACAGCGAGCACAGCATCATCGCGCACCACGACGAATTCGGCCTGGAATATACGATCATGCGTTTTTTCGGATCGTACGGCCCGAACCAGAATATCACCTGGTGGGGCGGACCGCAATCGGTTTTTATTCAGAATATCCTCGAAGGAAAACCGATCGAGATTCACGGCGACGGCTTGCAGACGCGTACGTTTACCTATGTTGACGATACCGTGCAGGGCGTGATGAAATGTATTTTCCACGAGAAAAGCCGGAACGGGATTTTCAATATTGCCGGAAAGCCCGACGAAGAAATCACCATCCTCGACCTGGGCCGGCTGATCTGGAAACTGATGAAAGGCGATACTGCTGCGCCGATAAGTTTTATTCCGTACGAAACGTTCGGGAAATATGAAGATGTAAGACGCCGCGTTCCTTCGATCGGTAAAATAAAAACGGAACTGGGTTTTGAACCCGGCTTTCATCTCGCCGAAGGATTGCAGGAAACCATACGCTGGCAAACAGGCCTGTCCGAAAAATGATTTATTTCCTCATCCCGATATACAACGAGTCATCCAACCTGCAGCAGCTGGCCGAATCGCTGATGCAGGCCGCCCCGGGAACGGATAAGTTTTATGTTTTCTCCGATGACGGTTCTTCCGACGGTTCGCAGAAAATGATCGCGGAAATTTTCGCCGGGCAAAAACACATCGTACTCGGCGACGGCTCGAACCACGGTCCAGGCTACGCATTCAATACCGGTTTCGAATGGATCCTGCAGCATGCGGCGGATGAATCCGATCTCATCGTAACGCTCGAAGCCGACAACACCTCCGACGCGGCGATTCTCCCCGATATGCTCGTGATCTCCGGCCTCGGCTACGACCTGGTACTCGCTTCGGTGTATGCGCAGGGCGGCGGGTTCGAGAAAACGTCCTTTTTCCGGAAACTGCTTTCGAATACGGCGAATTTGTTTTTCCGTTTCTTCTTCAACGTAAAAGTGCAGACGCTGAGCTCATTTTATCGCGTGTACCGTTTGTCCCTGCTGAAGAAAATCAAGGCGTCGTATCCTGTCCTGATCGAAGAGTCCGGTTTTCTCTGCATGCTCGAGATCCTGCTGAAAGCCATACATTGCCACGCACGCATCCTCGAAGTGCCCATGATGCTCCGGTCGTCGAAACGTAAAGGGAAATCGAAAATGAAAATCATGCGGACCAGTTTCAGCTACATGCGTTTTCTCCTGCAAACGTATTTTGGAAAAAGGCACAAGCCGAAAAAGGATTCGTAACCGGAAACACCTGCGTATATGCTGTTCAATTCCTGGTCGTTCCTGCTTTTCTTCCCGCTGGTAACAGCTGTTTACTTTTTGCTGCCGCACCGTTTCCGCTGGATACACCTGCTGGCCGCAAGCGCCTTGTTTTATGCTGCTTTTATTCCCGCTTACCTGCTCATCCTGGCGTTTACCATCGGGGTCGATTATTTCGCGGGAATATGGATCGAACAAGCGCAGGGACGGAAACGGAAAATGTTTTTGCTTTTCAGCATCGTGGCGAACGTAGGAACGCTGGCTGTTTTCAAGTATTACAATTTCTTCATCGAAAACGCGAACGGTTTGCTGGAATGGCTGGGCTACCCGGTTGACTGGTCGTTGTGGAATATCATCCTGCCGGTAGGCTTGTCCTTTCACACTTTCCAGGCGATGAGCTATACGATCGAAGTGTACCGCGGAAAACAAAAAGCGGAACGTCATCCCGGCATTTACGCGCTTTACGTAATGTTTTACCCGCAGCTGGTCGCCGGTCCCATCGAGCGTCCGCAAAACCTGCTCCCGCAGTTCCGCCGGGAACATACGTTCAGTTCGCAGCGGCTTGCCGACGGATTACGGCTCATGCTCTGGGGACTTTTCAAGAAAGTAGTGATCGCCGACCGGCTGGCGGTTTATGTAAACGCGGTGTATGCCGACCCGCAGGATGCGCATTACCTGAACCTGCTGCTGGCTACCTTCTTTTTTGCGATCCAGATTTATTGTGACTTTTCCGGCTATTCCGACATGGCCATCGGTGCGGCTAAAACGATGGGCTTCGACCTGATGACGAATTTCCGGCGACCGTATTTCGCAGCCGGCATCGCGGAATTCTGGTCGCGCTGGCATATTTCGCTTTCCACCTGGTTCAAAGATTACCTGTATATCCCGCTCGGCGGAAACCGGCTGGGCAAAGCGCGCACGATGCTGAACCTGGCGATTGTTTTTCTCGTGAGTGGATTCTGGCACGGTGCGAAATGGACTTTCGTGATATGGGGAGCGGTTCATGCTTTCCTGCTGATCAGCGCGAGCCTGTTCAAAGAAAAAAAGCAGGAGCAACCACAGGCTAAACAGCTGGTTTCCATCGGCTGGACTTTCCTGCTGGTTTGTTTTGCCTGGATATTTTTCCGCGCCGGTTCGCTGGCGGATGCGAAAATTATCCTGCATCATATTTTTACCATGCACGAAGGCGCCGGTTTCAGCGCGGTGGTGACCGAGCCGGTAGGCCGGCTGGAATTCGGTTTTACAAGCCTGCTGATCGCTTTGCTGGCCATGCTGATTTTATTCCGCGTAGAATTGCGCAATAAACCGGATATGGAATTGATCGGGAAGAAACCGGCGGCTGATTTTGTTTTCGAAACGGGATTGCTGCTGATCGTACTGCTTTTCGGCGTATTCAATCAAACGAGCTTTATCTATTTCCAGTTCTGATGAAAAAACCGCTGCTCCGTATCGTCTTTGTTCTGCTCGCGGCCACCGTTGCGGCACAGGGACTTTTTATGCTCGGAAGCAAAGGACTGCAGCGCTATCATCATTACCGGTCGCATAAATTCGAAATGATCTTTCACGGGAAGCATGATCACGACCTGATTTTCATCGGTTCCTCGCGCACGCAGTCGGCCATCGACCCGATGCAGGTGGACAGCATTTGCGGAACGGATTCGTATAACCTGGGCGTGGAAGGCGCCAACCTTGCGGAATTCCATTTGCTGTTCAAGGCCTGGCTGGAGAATCATCCAAATCCGAAAATGGTTTTGCTGACGCTCGATCTCAGTTCGTTCGATCTCAGTCGCCGTTTTTTCAACCCGGTAGCGTATTATCCTTACCTGGAAAGCGAAGCAGTTTCCGCAGCCATGTCGGCCGATGATCGCCGGCCTTTGCTGCTGCGCGCGTTGCCTTTCCTGCAGGTTGCGGATTATGATGATTATACCCGCAGCACCTGTTTCAAAGGCTTGCGCGGTGAAACGGACGTGCATCCTGCCGCACGGGTTTTCCAGGGGTTCCTGAACAGCGATGAAAAAGGAATGACGGGCGCGGATACCAATATCCGGTACACGACTATTCCCGTAGATGAAGAAGCGAAAAAAATGCTGGAAGAAATTATTTCCACCTGCCGTTCACGGAACATCAGGCTCATATTGACTTACGCTCCCGAATACCGGGAAGGCTGGCAGAAACATGCATCGAACAGCGCAAAAATACTGGAGATGATCACGAAACTTGCCGCGAAACATAAATTGCCTTTCCTGCGGCATGATCAGCTGGACATCTGTTCCGATCCTGCACTTTTCGTCAATACCGGTCACCTGAATAAAAAAGGAGCTGCTGTATATTCCCGGTTGCTCGGCGAAACGCTGCGACCCTATCTTATTGCCCCCAGGCCTGCGGATTGAGACATACCGGGCGGAACCACCGGCGTAACAGGTTTTGTCCGGCGATACATGCTCTGTTTTTCCAGCTCGATTTCTTTTTGTGTGGTGGCGTGCCTGAACCGCAGGTAATACGAAAGAATAACCAGGCTGCTCAGGTAAAAAGGCAGGAACGGAATTTTAAAACGCACGAGCGCCCCGAAATTGGCCGTAGTCAGGCCTACCGCGAATGAGAAGAGCAGTGTGAACAATACCGAGAAGAAAATAAACGGATTTTTCCGGATGATATTCAGTAAACGGATCGGTTTAAACCGGATGAGCACCAGCAAGGTCATGCCGAGAATAAAAACATTCTCCAGGCCGGAAAATATCATGACGATGTTGCTGCACTCCCAGATGTAGGGTCTGAACAAACCGGCTTCGATGGCGAAAGGAGCTTTGGATAAAACCCCCGCGACCGTCGGATCGAACGTTCCGATATCGAACGAATTGCTGCCGTATGATTCCGATTTCAGGTCCTGCTGCGTGATGGCGGCGGTAACGAGCACTTTATCGATAGAAAATTTCGACATGCTGTCGCCCATCTTGGTCAGCATAAATACGCCGCCCCCGAGCGCCACGGCGAATATGAGCGGTGCGACGAAAAATTTCAGGAAAGAACTTTTCAGCGTAACCAGCCTTTCGTATGAAATCCAGAAAAGAATGCCGGGCAGCAGCGTAACGAGTATATACGGTTTGATTTTGATGATGATGAATGACGCGAGCAGCATGATGAAAAAATAGTACACCGGTTTTTTCTTCATGAAAAATGCCTGGAACACCGCGTAAACCAGCCAGCAGGTCGCCGAAAGCGTGATGGTATCTTTCAGCAGGCCGGAACCCCAGAATACCAGCGAAGGGACGAAGAGAATGGTAAGCGCGAGTCTTTTGTAAAGTTCCGGGTAGAAATGACAAACCACCATATACAGGCGCCAGATGCCGAAATAGGAAAGCCAGGCCACCATCACGCTTTGCAGCAGGAAACTTTTAAACGTAACGAAAAGCAACGGCGCGGTCATCCGCACGACAGAAAATGTCTGGTCGTCGTAAAAAATAAAACCGATGGGAAGTCCCGTATGCTCATCGAAGTAAAAAACTTTGTCGAGCGTATTGTCTCCGAAAAGCGTTTCGAAATAATGTCCTGGATTTTTACTGAACAGGTTGGTAAGCGCCATGCCCGATTCCCAGTAATGCACCGTATCGCCGCCGTGGTAATAAAAAACATAGATGCAGCATACGATAGACGCTCCGAAAAGCTTGACCAGCAGGCCGGGGATATAATACCTGTATTGCGGGAGTAATTTTTTCTTGCGCCGCGTGTACGACCAGGCTACGGCGAGGATCATAAAAATGTAAATCGGGAGAAGCATGAATTCCCATGCCTCTATGGTCATCTGCCCGAAATACGCTGTAGTAACCATCCGTTTTATTTATACCCGAACTGTTGATTGCTTACTTCGCCAGGTGCAGTTCCCATTTCCAGGCGCTGCTCATCATTTCGTCGAGCGCGTGGTGCGGATTCCATCCGAGTATCCTGTGCGCTTTGGAAGAATCGGAGAAAATAGCGATCACATCACCGCTGCGTCTCGGGCCGATCCTGTAGTTCAGCGGTTTGCCCGCAACACGTTCGAAGGCTTTGATCGCTTCCAGCACGGTAACGCCCGATCCTGTTCCGAGGTTGATAACATCGTATGCTTTTGCGCCGGCGTTTTTTTGCAGGTAATCGATCGCAAGCACGTGCGCTTCGGCGATATCGCATACATGCACGTAATCGCGGATGCAGGTTCCGTCGCGCGTATCGTAATCATCTCCGAAAACGACCACTTCATTTTGTTTGCCGATAGCCGTGCGCGTGATGACCGGCACCAGGTTGTTCGGGCGGTTGAGCGGAATTTCGCCGATGAGGCCCGAGGGATGTGCGCCGGCCGGGTTGAAATAACGCAGCGCGATGGCATGCAGGGAAGGAAATGCAACTGTAAAATCTTTCAGTATCTGCTCCCCGGCGATTTTCGTGTAACCGTAAGGCGATTCCGCAGCGGCTACGGGCGTGTCTTCATTAACCGGGAGCGAACCGATATTGCCGTAAACGGAACAGGACGACGAAAAAATAAAACGCGCTACTCCATACGCTGTGCAGGCTTCCAGCACGTTGATCAGCGAAACAAGGTTGTTCCGGTAATAGGCAGCCGGTTTTTCAACCGATTCGGGAACGGATTTGAAAGCGGCAAAGTGAATCACGCCGGTAATTCCAGGGAAGTCTTCGAACAGTTTTTTCACCGCCTGCCTGTCGCAGAGATCGATTTCAGCATACGCGACGTCTTTACCCGTAATCGTTTTGATACGGCGGTAAGTCTCGGAAGAAGAATTCGAATAATTATCCGCCGAAACGACCTCGAACCCGGGTCTCGAAAGTAGTTCGATGATGGTATGCGAACCGATATAACCCGCTCCGCCTGTTACCAGGATACGCTGTTTGTTGCTCACGAATCAAAGTTAACGATTGCCATATATTTCCCGGTAAATGTTTGCCGCAATCTGCATCGAACGATACCGGCGTCCCTGTTCCTTTATTTTTGCTTCAAGTTCCCCGCGGTCGCCCTGCAGGAGCTGATCGATTTTTCCCAGCGCTTCCAGGTACGCATTCCTGCTGAGCTCGTCCAGCACGGCCCCGGTTTGATTCTGCCGGATAATATCCGAATCGTCGGAAATGCCCGCAGGAATAACCACAGGAAGTCCGCTGGCCCAGTATTCGCCGTCCTTGATGGATGTGCAATGCCGTTTCGACGGAACCGGCTTGACCGGGTTGAGTGCAAAATCAGCTGCCGCGAGATAGCGGGGAACTTCGTGCTGCGGAACAAACCGGACGCTGATATTTTCTTTTGGAAACCCGCATTGCCGGCAAAGTTTTTCGATCAGTTCCGCAGGAGCATTGCTCAGCAGCAGCGCATGAAAACGGTCGCCCCAGCGTTCGTGAGCCGCAGCGAAAAAATCGAAGACTTCTTTTTCCAGGTAAATGCCGCCCAGTTTACCGGCATATACGCAAACCAGTTTGTCGTTCAGCCCGAGGCCTGCGCGGATTTCTTTTTTCTCCAGCGCACGGAAAACGGGAAAAGCATCGAAATCGATGCAGGCGGGTTTAACGTAGAATTTCTTTTCGCCTGCCCCGTATTTTTCCTGCGCGTATGTTTTCATGCTTTCGGTCAGGCCGATGAGGATATCCGCTTTTTGCGCCTGTTTTTTTTCCAGGTGGAAAAGTGTGCGGAATGCGGGGCCGCCGGCTTTCCAGGTGCCGTTTTCCACCATCGACCAGGCATGCGGTTCGAAACTGTCGATGACCAGGCGGCTTCTGGTCATGCCGGCGAGGTAATACCCGATAGCTCCTGCGGGCGTGCACCAGGCGTGGATGGTGCCGATGCCGTTTTCACGGACTGTTTTTTTCAGCTTCGAGAGATACGGGATCCATTTCAGCGCAGCCCTTGCTCCGAAAGGCAGGTAACGCATAAAAACGGGAACGATATTTTCGGCGGCAAGTTCTTTTTTCGCTTTTTCCTGTTCCGTTTCGTTCAGCGCGATATGATCCTGTTCGAGGCAAAGCAGGAATACTTTGGAACCGCTCTGCTGCGCGATGAGCCGGACATACGGAAGCGTGTAAGCCTGCACCAGCGCATCGGCGAAGCTCCAGTAGGTAAGCACCAATATGTTCCGGCGTTCATTCGCCATGCCGCATTTTATTTATTTCGCAGGCTTCGCGGTAAAGTTCAACGTACGATTCAAACATCTTTTCAAAAGGAAACATGCGCCGCGCCGTTTCCTGTCCGCGCAAACCGATCGCTTTACGGTCGTGCTGTTTCATGAAACGAATGCCTTCGGCAAGTCCTTCCGCCGATTGTGAAGCGCTGAGAAAGCCGTTTTCCCCGCTGGTGATGGCATCCGCAGCGGAACCGGTAACCGTGGAAACCACGGGCGTTCCGTTGATCATCGCTTCCGCAATTACGAAACCGAACGGCTCGAAAGCGGCGGCATGCAGGTAAACATCCATGACCGCGTAAAGCGAAGGAATATCGGCACGATCGACCCAGCCGGTAAACGTGATGTGTTTTTCCAGTTTTCGTTCACGGATCATGCGGAGCAGTTCTTCTTTCTGATCGCCTTCACCGGAAAAAAGAAAATGCGCTTCCGGGATTTCCTGCACGATGATGGCGGCCGTTTCCACGATGGTTTTGTACCCTTTCCAGGGAATGAGCCGCGCCACGGTACCGATCACGAATTTCCCTTCGAGTGAAAAACGCCGGATGAGTTCCTGTTTCCGTTCATCCGTGGAAGCGCTGAGTTTTTCCAGCGGGATGCCGTGGTGGATCATGGTCACTTTTAATGGGTCGGCCTTTTCGTTTTCGAGCACAAACTTTTTACACTCTTCGGAAACAGCGACGATATGCGTGGCGTTCCGGTTATTGATCCGGTCGTATTTCACGGCTTTCGGAGCGTAAAACCAATGATAGGCCGTATCCTGCTTGGTGATTACGCGGACCGGCACACCCGCAAGCCGTGCGGCGATGAGCGCGGGAACGGAATCGTCGAACAGGTGACTGTGAACCACGTCGGGCTTTTCGTTTTTGAAAACCCGGCGAAGCGAAACGATGGCGCGCAGCATGGATGTTTTTCGCCGGCTGTCGTCGAACGGAACCCAGATGCAGCGGCTGCCGCGTTCTTCCATATCGGCGAACATACCCGGGCGTTCTTTGTGCAGGGCGATAAATGTAAAACGGACGTCAGACCGGTTGCGCGCCGCTTCGGCAAACCAGTTGAAATAAGGAACCGAACTGTTGTTCGCCATCAGGCAGATCACATGCAGGCTCATAATTCCGGGTAAAATTGACGGAGCGCTTCTTCTGTTTTATTCAGCTGCACATCGAAGGTAAAGCCTTTGGCGTAATTAATCCGCCTGCTTCCGGCCGAAGGATCTTCACCCGAAGCAAGAAAACTACCGAGCGATTCCAGGAAAGCGGCATGATCATCGTGCATGTAAAGCAGTCCGTGTTCTTTTTCGTACGCGCTGAAACGGCAGGAGAACACGGCTTTGCCGAGCGCCAGGTATTGCAGTATCTTATGATGCGCGATCGTATTGCCCGGGTGATCCCGGTTCATCGGCGCGAGGCAGAAACCGGTGGCTGAAATATACTGGCGCAATTGTTTGAACGGGCGACTGCCGAACACATGCAGGTTCCTGTATTTTTTTTCGCCGAAGAGCCTTTGGGCCGCATCATCCGGCAGGCTGAGCACATTGCCGATAAACACAAAATGCGTTTCGGGGAAAGCGACGACCGTTTTTTCGACCAGCTGAAAATCGAGACGCGCATCGATATTGCCTACATAGATCCCGCAATTCCCGGCAGGCATTTCGTTTTTTACCGGTTCCGGGATTTCATCCGAAAATTCTTCACCGGATATCGCGTGTTCAACGACGATGAGGTGCGGGTTGAGCGATCTGTACTGCGCCGCGATCGGTTCAGCGACGGCGATCACAAGTCCTGCTTCGGTAACGAGTTGCCGTTCGCCCTTCGGGATGAAATTATACTGATCCACGCTGTGAAAAACGGAAAAAGACGCGCCGAGTTTTTGAGCGTCGCTCAGCCGGTACGGATCGAATGACCAGAGTATATAATCCGAAATTCCTTCGCCGGCCAGGTATTTACGGATCCTCCCGGAAACGATCCGGTCATTCTCCCGGTAAAGCGCTGCGCTGCGTACGGGCAGGGCATTGAAATATTTCAAAACGGTGAGCTGGTCCGTGATTTTTTTTGCCGAAACGCTGCCGTCCGTAATCCCGTTGATGTGAAAACTTTCCGGCGGATCGATAAAGAAAACCCGGTTGCCGCGTTTGGCCAGTTCCCAGGCGTAGTTCTGCTTCGAATACCAGGTATCGCCCCAGGGTTCGTTTGATGTGATGATGATATTTTTACCCGTTAATTTCATCGTAATCTTATGCGCGAGGATTTTTCATCATGTGACGGTAAAGTTCTTCCACTTTCGCAAGCTGGCTGTCGCGGTCGGCATGAAGCATCGCGGCATCGAAACCCGGTTTTGTTTTCTGCTCCAGTTCGTTTTTATCCTTCGCCAGGATTTCAGAAATGCTTTCGGCAATGGATGCGGCCGAATAATCGCGGAAATGCCATACTGCGCCGGGGCCGAAAACCTGTTTATCATAATCGAGGGGCGGCAAAAGCAACGGTTTACGCGCAAGCAAAGTTTCCACGCCGCTCACCGGTGAACCGTCCTGCTCCGGAGCCATCAGTACCGCGTGACATTGATCGTACAAAGCCGCCAGTTCCTGCGGATTTTGTTTTTCGCGGAATTCGATTTCGTTTTCCAGTTTTTCGTCCGCGACTGTTTTTTTCACGCGTTCGAAATACGCGGGATCGGACTGGTAGTTCAGCACGATCATGCGCATACCCGGAAAACGCCCGCTTTTTTTAAGCAGCGCGAATGCTTCGACAAGCAGGTGAATATTATACAAAGGCGTCATCGCCCTGTTCGAGAGCAGTACGGGAGGTCCTGCGGGCTGCGTTCCTTTACAATGCGCCAGGAAATTCCGGGTATCGACACCGGTGCGGACCAGGTGAATTTTGGCATGATTGCGCACCATCGTCCGGATAACCTGTTCCTGTTGCGTGGACGTGCAGGTGATACACTGCGCGGCATCGAGCGAGCGGATCATGCGCCGGTCGAGAGCGGCGTGGATGAGTTTTTCTTTCCAGGTCTTCGCCTTTTCGCGGTTGTTCCGGAAATGCACCAGCACGTCCGATCCGCGCGTGGTGGCGATGTGACGCGGAAAACGCGCATGCCAGGGCCAGAAAGCGTACGGAAGCGCGTACATGCTGTGCGCAATATCGGTTTTACAATCACGGAGAATTTTTTTTACTTCTCTGACCGCGGCATTTCGCTCGGCAAAATTCCGGAGCGGGTATGTTTTCGGAAGTACCGGGTAAACCGTAATCCGCGAATCGTTTTCGTACAGGTTTTTACCCGCCGGATCTTTTTCGCAGATCAGTATGGTGCGGTGCGCGGATGCGAAATGGCTGATCCAGCTGTGCCCGTGGATGGAACGGATATCGGTGAAGTAGGCGATATTCATAAGCTGTTCCGTTTAAACCAGGATTCGAGGCAGATCAGCGCCCACAATTTATGCCGGTGATCGGCACGACCGGAACAATGCTCGTCGAAAACCGCCTGCAGTTTTTTCATGTCGAACAATTTACGCTGTTCCAGCTTGCCGGAAAAAAGAAGATCCTGCGTAAACGGCTTCAACTCCTTCCGCAGCCAGCGGTCGAGCGGAATGCCGAAGCCGCGCTTGGGCCGTTTTTCAAATTCCGGGTCAATATATTTTGCGCCGAGTTTTTTCAGCAGGTATTTGCCCTGCCCGTTTTTCAGGCGGATCGCATCCGGAATTTTAGCCGCAAAAGCGGCCAGTTCGGGCGACAGGAAAGGACTGCGGACTTCCAGGCCGAGCGCCATTGCGCTGCGATCCACTTTCACAAGGTAATCGTTGAGCAAACGGGTGTCCAGGAAAGCGCCGCTCAACGTACCGGTCATCGAACCCGTTTCATTTTTTTGCCAGGCGTGCTGCAGGTAGCTGCGCGTGAAATCAGCCTGCGCATGTTTTAAATCCGGGTGATAAACGGACGCGATTTCCCCGGGAGCGAATCCCATTTCGCGGTGCAGTTTCCGTTCCGGCGGAAACCCGGTATAATCGCGCAGGTGCCCGGTATTTACATCCGTCAGTCCCGCACGAAACGCCAGCGCATTCGCCGTACGTTCCAGGCTGCCGGCCAACCCGCTCTTGCTTTCGCGCGCGAATGTTTCGGCCAGGAAACAAGTCGCGTAATCGTGGTACCCGCCGAAAAGTTCATCGCCTCCGTCGCCGCCGAGCGCCACTTTGAAATCTGTTTTGATCGCGCGGTAGATATAATACGAAGGCAGCGCACTCGAATCCGCGAAAGGCTCACCGAAAGCGGCGAGAATTTCGGGCAGTATGGCAACAGCATCCGGTTCAATAATAATTTCCTGGTGATTCGTGTCGTATTTTTTCGCCAGGGCCTTTGCCTGGGGAAGTTCGTTCTGCGCATCATCGCCGGTAAAGCCCACCGAAAACGTATTCACCGGCTGCTCGCTTTGCTGCGCCAGCATACTGACCACAAGTCCCGAATCCGCGCCGCTGCTCAGCAGGCAGGCTACGGGCACATCGGCGACCGTGCGTTCGAGTATCGTTTTTTTCAGCAGGCGTTCCGTTTCTCCGAGCGCTTCCGTTTCGCTCATTTTCCCGTCGCCGGTAAATGCGAGCTGCCAGTACCTGCTTTCGGTGAATTTACGTTTCCGCACATCCACCTGCAGCATGCTCGCCGGGGGAAGCTGGCGGATCTCGTTCCAGATGGAAAACGGCTGCGGTATGCAGAGTTCGCAGAGGTAATGATCCAGCGCGCCCATGTTCAGGCTCAGGTCCTGCTCTGTAGCGGTGATGGAATTAACCGATGAAGAAAAGCGGATCCGTTTTTCATGCACAAAATAGTACAGCGGTTTTTCCCCGAAGCGGTCGCGGCAGGCGAAAAGCTGCTGCAGGCGCCGGTCGAAAAGTACGAAAGCGAACATGCCGTCGATGCGTTTCAGCAAACCGTCCATGCCCCAGCGGCGGTAGCCGTTCAGCAGCACTTCGGTATCGCTGCCGGTGCTGAACGTCATGCCGACTGTTTCGAGGTAGCTGCGCAGTTCGCGGTAATTGTAAATTTCGCCGTTGTACGTGATGCTCACCGTTCCCGACCCGTCGTTCATGGGTTGTTTGCCCAGTTCGGAAAGTTCGATGATACTCAGGCGGCGATGTCCCAATCCGAGCGGGCCTTCGAGCAAGGTGCCTTCGCCGTCGGGACCACGCGACTGCACATGCTGCAACATCCGCTGCAGTTCATCACGTTCCGCCGGGCGGCCGTCGAAATGGTAAACCCCTGAAATTCCGCACATAAAAGTGAGTGAACCTTACAAAGTTAGCAGAAACGGTGTGTCTGTTTAAAATTCCTCCGCAGAGCCGTTTTACAAGAAAACTGTTGCTATACGTCGGAATAGATTTAGCGGCAGGAGGCAGTCGGCAGGAGGCAGTCTCCGATTTACAGCAATGCCCCTGGAAAATCCGGGTAACATGCGAAGCGCACTTCGTCAACTGCTGCCTGCCTCCTGCCGACTGCCGCTTAGTAGAAAACTATTCCGACATTGATTATGCTTCATTTGTAACAGGTACCGGAGGAATTTTAAAGGAACTACACTCATTTCACTAATTTTGGCCGGAATGGAAGAGCAGCAGGAATTACTGACCGTATGCCGCAGCCGGGGACCTTTGCTGGTGCGCGATGCCTGGTACCATAATGCTCCTGCATATCACGACGCCGATGTTATTTATTACCTGCAGTCGGAAAAAAAATTCGGCGACGAATGGTACGAACAGTTTACCCTGCTGAGCGATCTCTCCCCGGATGAAGAAACTATTTTCGCTTCCTTCGGAAAAAGCTGCCGCGAAAAAATAAGGAGCGTGAGCGGGAGAAACGATGTTCGTTACACCTTGTTTCAGCAACCTTCCGAAACCGTTTTCGCACGTTTTATTTCGGATTACAATAAACTTTCGGAGTACAAAGGCATTGCCCGTGCGGAAGAAGCGCGGATGCGGTCGTATCTCGGGAAAAACCTGCTCGCTTTATCTTTGGTAACCGATGATCGGGACCGCACTTTGGTCTGGCATGTTTACCGGTACAACAAAAGTCGTGTTCTCCTGCTTTACACCGTTGCGCTCTGGTTCGAATTCCCGGACAGCCAGGCGCGAAATTTTGTGGGCAAGGTGAACCGGTATGCGCACTGGATGGACATGACCGGTTTTCGCGCGCAGGGCGCCCGTTTGTACGACTGGGGCGGCTGGTACAACGGCGCATCGGACGAGGAAAAACTCCGGATCAATAAATTCAAGGAAGAATTCGGCGGACTAGTCAAAGAGAACTACAATTGTATTGTTTACCGCAGCTGGAAAGGAAAAATGTTCCGCATGCTCAAAAAAATAAAAAGCTGATATGGCGGAGCCCGACCAGATCGATGAACATAATCATGCCGCATATTCCGCCGAGGATACCGTAAACTGGTACGATCAGCTGGATGCGCTTTTGCCTTCCGAAAAAATTATCCTGGAGGGAATCATGCCGGCCATCCGCGGAAAAAAAATACTCGACATCGGCGTGGGCGGGGGAAGAACAACGAAACATTTGCTGGAAATCAGCCGCGATTATACGGGAATCGATTATTCGCAGAAGTTTGCGGAACTGGTGAAAAAAAAGTTCCGGCTCGATTCCGTTTACTGCTGCGATGCGCGCGACATGAGCCGGTTTGCCGACGGCAGTTTCGATTTTGTTTTGTTTTCGTTCAACAGCATCGACTACATTCCGCATGAAGGCCGGCTCAAAGCGATGGCCGAAATCCGCCGTGTACTGCGGCCCAGCGGGATTTTTATGTTTTCGACGCATAACCGGAACTGGATCCACACCGGGAAAACGGCCTGGCAGCGGCCGTGGAAATTCAGTCCCGGTTTTGTAAAAGACTGCCTGAAGACGATCCTGCTCACATCCCGCAGGATGAAAATGAAAAAGCTCGAGGTCCGCGAAAAAGAATACGCCATCATCAACGACGACGCGCATAATTATGCACTGCTGACGTATCATATCACCATCCCGGAACAGGTGAACCAGCTGAAAAAAGCAGGGTTCGGCGAAATCAAAGCGTACAATATGAAAGGCGAGCGGGTGGAAGACGATGCGAACGACAACTGGACCTATTTTACAGCGGTCCGCGCATCATCTGCCGAATAACCGGTGAAATCCGTTGATGCGGAAAAAAACTTCGTACAGGTTTTTATTGTGCACGTTGAAGCGGGGTAATTCCTGCCTGTAACCGGTATCCTGCAGGCGACCGAGTTCCACGCCGCGGTTGTTGACGGCAAAGGAGGCCGTATAATATTTGGAAGCCAGTTTTTTCGTCGCTTCATTATAACCGCCAATCGGGTAGCTCAGGCAGGTAACCTGCTCACCGAAAGTATCCTGCAACTGTTTCTGCGATTCGGAAAGTTCACGTTCGATCTCCGCTTCAGAAAGCGAAGGGAGGTAACGGTGCGTGAGCGTATGCGACTGGATTTTTACCATGCTTTTGACCTGCTGCAATTGTTCAACGGTCAGTAACGTCGTGTCGAGATTTACCCGGTACCCGAGCATTTCTTTTACCCGGGCAAAGCTGGTTTCGAATTCTTCGTTCGGAAGGCGGAGCAGGAGCATCCGGATTTTCCTGGCGGAGAGCAGGCGGGCGGGGCTTGTGCGGAGGTCAAATGTGCTTTCCGGGCCGCCGATCTGTATCGTCAGCTCCTGCAGTTGCGTATTGCTGATGGCGTTATCGAGCTGCGAAGTCCAGATCACTTCCTGGTTCCGGATATTGGCTGCGGGAAGAAACAAGGTTGTCGGTACGTTGAGTTCCTGCAGCACAGGCAGTGCGAAATGGCGGAAATCGGAAAAACCGTCGTCGAAAACGATACAGGCAGCGTCCCTGTTTTCATCCGCCGGCCTGTGCAGCAAATCGTCCAGTGAAATAAAACGGTAGTATTTCGACAGGAACTGCAGCAGCCTGTAAAAAAAATCCGGCGGAAGCGGCGGGTACAGGTAATCGAATTCCGGGGTAATGCGGTGAAAAAGCAGGATGGGAATTCTTCCTTTTTTCCTGTTCCGCTTCAGCATGATGTTCCCGATCCGCATTTTATGAAGCGCGGAAAAGAGTACTCCGCGGAAGCGATCCCTGCTGAAAATATCGCGGAGCATGAAGCCCGGGTAAACCCAGGATGCGATGGCGAGGTAGCGGAAAAAGTTCAGGAAATTTCGTTGCTGCAATGAACCGCCGGCGCAGATACGGTAAATTTTTACCGCGCAGAGTTTTTCCTGCTCTTTTCCTGAAAATACATTTCGCGCTTTCAGCAGTTGCAGGAAAACCCGGAAATCGGAAATCATGAGGTCCAGGTTCCGGTGCATATTCTGCGGATGAACCCGGTAAAAAACGAGGATTTCGTCGATGCTCCCGATGGGAGAAAACCGGGCGAAATCGATGTAAAACATCTTGTCGGCCGAGTTGGAAAGCTCCGGTGTAAACCCGTTCGTTTTCAGGTAATCATCCCGGCGGCAAAAAATATTGGACGGGTGCGCGGAATACTGGTCGCGGAATTCGACGGTCGATTTAACCGCATCGGCGGAAATACCCATATAAAAAACAAACTGCGGTTTCGATTGCGGATCGATCACGCGGATATTGCCGACCACCATGCCGAACTGTTTGTTTTTTTCGAGGAAGCTGATTTTTTTTCCCAGGTACTCTGTATGCCACAGGTCGTCGGCATCGAGGAATGCAAGGTATTCGCCCTTCGCAAAAGAAGCGCCGTAATTCCGTGCAGCGGATACTCCCGCGTTTTGCTGTTTCTCGTACCGGATGCGTTTGTCCTGCAGAAAACCCGACGTCACCTCCGCCGTTTTATCCGTTGATCCGTCATCCACGATGATCAGTTCCCAGTGCGGGTACGTTTGCCGGAGAACCGTTTCGATCGTTTCGGCCAGGTAACTGGCCGCGTTGTATGCAGGAATGACGATGGAAACGAGCTTGTCCACAGGTTGCTTGCGTTCGGGTATTGCTTTCTGTAGCTGCAAACTTAAGGAAATGAATGATTATGGTTGTCCGAAGCTACCAGCTTCGGACAAAAAGGTATGAACGTGAATGATTATAGCTGTCCGAGGCCACCAGCTTCGGACAAAAAAGGCATAAACGTGATTTGTATCTTCGTAGCCGAAGCATTTATATTTTTAAAACGAATGAAACTGATTTTCGCCACCGCGAATACCCATAAACTGAATGAACTGAAAAGCCTCATGCCTCCGCAGGTAGAACTTGCCGGGCTTGCCGAAGCAGGAATTTCCGAAGACATTCCCGAAACGGCCGACACGCTCGAAGGAAACGCCCTGCTCAAAGCGCGTTATGTTTTTGAAAGAACCGGCCTGGCTTGTTTTGCCGATGATACCGGGCTTGAAGTGCATGCGCTCGGCGGTCGCCCCGGTGTGTATTCCGCCCGCTATGCCGGCGAGCAAAAAAATGCGGACGATAATATGAACAAATTACTGGAAGAACTGGAAGATAAACCGGTCCGCACTGCACGCTTCCGCACGGTGATCGCTTTTACCGACAGGAAACAGGAAATTCTTTTTGATGGAATTGTGGAAGGACTGATCGGTTTTGAAAAACGCGGTGCAAAAGGATTCGGTTACGATCCTGTTTTTTTCCCGGAGCACTCGGACAAAACTTTTGCCGAGATGACGATGGAAGAAAAAAATACGATGAGTCACCGGGCGAGGGCGGTGGAGAAGTTACTGGAGTTCCTTCGGGACTATAAAGGGTAAGCCCGGTTTTCTTTTTTTGTTTCGCCCCCGGGAAAAAAGCACATTTTTCGCACATTTTTCCTGCTTTTTGGCAAAATATTCAAATAATGACAGCTGTAAATGGGTATCTTATGAAATGTGTAATGGATTGAAAACCAATTTCTTGTAATTTAATTTAGGATATTATGGCAATAAAACAGATCAGTTAATAACTTTTTATTCGTCGAATGAAGCCCTGTTTTTCGGGCGCTTTTCCCCCAAAATGATATATCTAATTAGTTGAAATATAGAGAATTGAAAAAAGTATAATCATTTATGCCCTGTAGTCAATTTCAAAAAAAGGGTATTGCCGGGAGGGGGCATTGTTTCGGAACTTTAGCGGTAATGTAAAAATATTATTGACGATCGTATGATCGCGTGAAAAGCGGCACCATGCAAAACGATAATCGTCCGAAGTTTGAGTTTATATACCGGGAGGAAGATCCGAATTACCAGCGGCAGGCAAAAATCCGGCGAAAGAAAAAGCTCGACCAGTACAATAAAGATGCTGCATTGTTCTATCAGCTCAAAGCGGAAGAAGAAGCGGCAAAATCCGGTTTATCTGTAAGTGATCCGGGTGATGCCGCTGAACAACAGGCCGATACCATTGCCAGGCAGGTGGTGAATAACGAAGAGGTTTCGCCGATTACTCCAATAAGTTCTGGCGACGTGCAACCCAAGCAGGATGGTGATGTTCCTCCGATCACGCCTTCATTTGAAAGCAAACTGAATTCCACGAAAGGTGGCGGATCATCGCTGGATGAAAATACCCGCACGGAGATGGAAGGGAAGATGGGAGCGGATTTTTCGCAGACGAAGATTCATACCGGGAATGCTGCCAGCGAGCTTTCGCAGGAAGTGAATGCTAAGGCGTTTACGCACGGGCAGGATATTTATTTCAACTCGAACCAATCGCCTGCGAATAAGGAATTGCTGGCGCATGAGCTGGTGCATGCGGGGCAGCAGGGGGCTGGGAATAAACTGCAACGGAAGGATGGTGAAGATCTGCTGAATGAGAAAGGAACACATGCAAGGGTGGGAAGACCCGTTCTGGGAATTTTCGGGAAGAAAAAGACCCTGATGGGGCGGCTGGAAAAAGTGTTGAAGGAACCCATGAAATCTTCGACAGGAAGTACAAAAAATAAGCCCGACTACAAAGCGTTCACGGAAGGTTTGAAAAAAATAATAGATAACAGATCAAACCGGATTTCCGGCAGTTCTCCCGGTGTTTCTGAAGATATGTTGCAGCAAATCGGCCAAAAAGCATCAAATTTTGCACTGGGATGGGTTGGTAATTACCAAGGAGTGAATACGAGAAACATTACGTTTGAGTTTGGTAAGAATATTACAGGTTCCGACAAAAATACGCTATCCGGGAAAGAGGAAATTATTTATCACCTGAAACTATGGGGAGAATATATAAGCCCTAATTATCCAGGGATTATTCTTAACAGCGCACCTTTTGATAAAGCTATCGATGATGTATATGCTACGACTGATAAAAAGAAACTTAAAATTTTAGCACAAGGTTATGCTGGAAGTACAGGCGAGTATAACATGATGGAATTAACGCGTTTTTCCATGTCTGATACGGATATCATGGAAAAAGAAATAGAAAGCTATGATTTGTCGCTGGAAGCAGTTGATCTCCTGGGGCAATTGTTTAACGAGATGCTTATACAAGCGGAGGCAGACCTGGCGACAGCTTCCGCCCCGGACAAACCGAAGTATGAAGCACAGGTACAACAATATACACAGCTTTATTTTTTCATTACGGTAGAGCACCGAAAAAGAGTATTCAACAAAGAGAAGGCCGATCAATATAAAGCAGAAGGGCAGGATTTCCGGAAAGACACCGGAACGACTATGGGCTCGGAAAATCTTGATGAGAGTAGTGTTTTTCCCGAAGATTCTCATACCGGGGAAAGTCACGCATTAGATGATCTTATAAAAAGACTGAAAGACCAGGGACTTGACCAACCCGGAAGCGGGGCAACTGCAGGACAGAAAACTGAATTAAAGAATATGTTTGCCTCGTCGATGACTTCGCTTGGAAGCAAAATGAGTACTGTAAATGCTTATGGTTTAACTAACAAAGACATTCTGCTTAGGTACAAAATATTCCAAACCGTTCTGCATGAATTTTTTCATTATATCATACACCTGAATTATTTGAATGAGACGGAACTGATAGGAGAGAGTGATCCTTACCGTTACGCGATTTTAAGGGAAGGCATGATTGATTTATTTGCATTATATATCTGGAAGAATTTTAAAAGCAGGCTGAATAATAAAAGTGACATTGATGTAATGCTCATTCGTGGTGCAATTGAAGGTTGGGGAGGACAATATGGCCAGTATGGTTTTACGCCGCCTGACGCGGATGAAACATTACTTCCCCACTATCATTTGTACGAATCGGCTTATGCGGCATTCGAACTCGAAAAACAGTTGGGCATTGATGCCCTGAAGGCTGCTTATTTCCTTGGCCATACGGAAATTCTGGGAATGGGCAGTGGTTCTGCGGTAAGAAAGTATAACCGGGCGAAAAAGAAAGGTAAAGACAGTGCCTACTTTATGCCTCCTGCTACCAGCGACCTGGGTGCTTTTACCAATACGCTTTACCAGATCGCGTTTGAAAACGGTATGTATACTGTTCTGCAAGGAGCCGAGGAAGACGCTGCCTGGGAATATTACAAAACCACAGTAGGTACTACAAATAAACTGGCCCTTGCCCAATACGATCTTCGGAAAAAAGAAAAAGAATGGAGAAAAGCCGTTCTCGAGGCCCCCGCCAAAATCGGGGCAGCACAAACAGAAGAGTCCGATAGACAGGAAACCATGGACCTTGCCAAAATATCGCTCGACGAACTAAAAGAAAAAATCAGGGTAAAAGAAGATCTGCTTGGCAAAACAAAAGGTGAAAAAGCCCGGGAACCTATTCAGAAAGAACTTGACGAGATGAAGGCAGTGAAATTGCCTGCCCTGGAACTCTCATTTAAAATGGCAGAAGATGCTTACAAAACAGCGACTACTGCAAGAGAGCAGGAGGAACAGGCTCCCTCCGTGGCCTTCACGACTTACCTGGGTGAGCGGGAAAATGAAGAAAAAACCGAGGCTGGTATGGCCAAAGCGGATACGATCAAAACTCCCGAATTCAAGGGCAAGGAAAACTTTTTTTATGACGGCAAGCAGACCATTGTACTCCGGGATGAAAATACAGTTATCGCACTCGCCGATAAGACACTTGATGAACTGATCACTGCAAATAAACTCGAAAAACAGATTCCAAGAAAAGACAAGTGGAAAATGTGGTTCAAGGCGTTGGGGGATAAACCAAAAGGCGCAAGCTGGAATAAAACTACTGGTGGATATGACCTTAGCTTAGGGAAAGAATACAAAACCGGGAAATAGTTTGTCTATATTTATAAGATCAAACCAAATATGCTGAAACATGCGTCATATTGCTTTGCTCATACTAATTTCTTGTAGCATGCATGCCCAGACCAGCTTTCACTCGTCGACTAATTCGCTTCGAATAAAAATCACAGGCGAAAATGCAGCGCAGATCAATAATGAATTGAATCTTCATTTCTGGAAACGGATATTTCCCGGGAAAGAACTGAAACGAATCAACGCAATTGAAATTGAAATTGAAGGTAAAGCCGGTTTCCCAGCAGAAATTCAAGACTGGAGATGGCTCGGGAGATTGAGTATTACCGCACCGCAACTGGATAAATTTCCCCCGGAGATTTTTCGTTTGAAAAACCTCGAAGAACTTGACCTGGAGAAAACGGATATAGGCGAATTACCCGTGGATCTGAAAAGACTGGAGAAACTGGAAACGCTGATCATCATTGAAACTCCTTTGAAAGGAACATTGCCGGAACTGCCTGATCACCTGTCGTGCCTGCAACTAATTTCCTGCGGAAGCGCCGTGAATATAGCCAGTGCCTACAGGTGTGCCGGTTTAGGGGAACTTATGATCGAAAATGCCGGTTTATCTGTTCTTCCGGGAGAGATCGGGAACCTGAAAAGACTCAAAAAAATAGAGCTGCCGGGAAATAAGCTCGAAAAATTGCCGGCTGAAATCGGGAATTTGAAAGAAGTGCTCCTCCTGAATGTTTCCGGGAACAAGATCAGCGAACTTCCGAAGGAACTGGAACAGATGACCAAACTGCAGATGCTAAACCTGGAAAACAATAAACTTGAAGTATTGAATATCGATTTTAGCAAAATGCCGAATCTGAAAGAAATTTTTCTTTCCGGAAACCCGATGAAAAAAGAAGAGCAACTTCGGATTGAAAAGGCAGCTAAAAATATCAAAGTACATTATTGATATAAGGCAACCGATGTTTTGTAAGCATTTTCTTTATTCCGCCGGGCTATGCAATTTTCTCCACCAATCCTGCCTGGCGTTCCCACTGAAAAACTATTCCTCATCCTCGCCATACCCGAAATCGGTAACAAGCGCTACCGGCCGGTTTTCCGCATCAAAAGCCCAGTAAGAAGCATAGAAACCGTCGCCCCAGCCCGAGGTGAATAACAATACGTTGTTCGGCTTATCGGCATACGGACGGAAATCGAGAAAATCGAATTCGCCGCTTTCCTGCATCGCCGGTTCGATCAGGTCGTCGTAAAGATTGGCGTAGGCATCCGGACCTTTTTTCTTTTTGATTTCTTCGTTCAGTTCACTGAAGCGCTGCAGGTAAAGCTTCGCGGATTCCACATCCATGAAACAACCCATGCCGGCGTCCACCGGGTAACCGAAAATATGACCTTCCTGCAGGGTGGAAACATCCTGTCCCGCGATCACGGCCATTTCCCAGCGAACAACCGGCTTATCCGAAAAGCGCAGGCAGGCGAGCACGGGCCGCTCGTCATCATTATAATGCAGTTCGAGCGGGTAATCGCCGGCAGGAACGCCTTGCGTAAGGCCTTCGGTATTCGGATCGGCGAGTGGATCGCAGGCTACGATTTTTCCGGAAGAAATGTGCAGTGTTCCAACCTGGGAACCACTGCCGAGCGCGTCGGTGTAGTTTTTCATTGTACGTTTTATTTTAAGAAGCTAATTCCATCCCGCGCAGCCTGCGGTATAAAGTAACCGCATAACTGTCTGTCATGCCCGCCACGAATTCGCAGACGAGCAGCACGCGTTCGTATAAATCCGCTTCGCGGGTAACGAATTGTTTGGGCAGAAGCTGGATTATTTTTTCACTCAGCGGGCGTTCCTTGCGCAGCTTGTCGCCATGCCTGTGCAGGTCGTTCACCGCGTTGATGAACATGTCGAGCAGTTCGGCGACCACGTGGAAACCGGCCGTTTCGATTTCGATCACGTTGCGGCTGCGGTACAGTTTGCTGATCGAGAGATCGAGGATCATATCCAGTTCCTTGGATGTATCCACCAGGTCGATCAGCGAACGGTCGAAATCGCCGCTGAGCAGTCCCGCTTCGTTTTCGCAGAAAATATCCGAAGTCTTTTTGATCAGGTTGTTGATCGCCCGGGCGCGCAGGTAACCGATTTTTTCTTTCGGGTCGGCAATCTGTTCGTAACGGTCGCGGTAAAAATCGCCTTCCTTGTCCAGCAGCGCGATCAGCAGTTCTTCGCCTTCCTTAAACGGAATCAGGCCGATGCGGATGCCGTCTTCAAAATCGATGATCCGGTAACAGATATCGTCGGCCGCTTCGACCAGGAAAACCAGCGGATGCCGGCAGAAAGAATAATCGTTCAGCTGCCTGATCTGCAGGTGACGGAAAATATCGAGGCAGATTTCCTTCTCGCTCTGGAAGTACCCGTATTTCTTCTGGCTCACGCGTCCTTCGATTTTATCCGCCTTGAGCGACTGTGTGGGATACTTGGTGAATGCGGCGAGCGTGGTGTATGTCAGTTGCACGCTGCTGCCGCTTCCGTTGTAATTCGTGAGCAGGCGGAATCCGTTCGCATTGCCTTCAAAACTCGTCAGGTCGGACCATTGCGCTTCGTTGCCGATGTCTTCGTACAACGATTTTCCTTTTCCGTGTCTGAAATAATTGCTGATCGACGTCTCGCCGGAGTGCCCGAAAGGCGGGTTTCCGATATCGTGTGCCAGCGCCGCGGTGGCCACAACCGCACCGAAATCGGAAACCGAAAGTTCCTTTTTCAGTTCCGGGTGACGGTCGAGGATCACGCTGCCCGCGATACGCCCGAGCGAACGGCCTACGCACGAAACTTCGAGGCTGTGCGTGAGTCGTGTGTGCACGAAATCGCTTTCCGGCAAGGGAATCACCTGCGTTTTATCCTGCAGGCGGCGAAAGGCTGATGAAAAAACCACGCGGTCGAAATCGCGCTCGAAATCGCTGCGGTCGACGCCCGAAGGTTTGGGATCTTTATTGTGGTCGCGCTTGGCGGAGAAAAGATGATTCCAGTTCATAAGCTAAAATAAAGCCCAAAGATAACGGCTTTGAGCCAGCGGATGAATATGGAAAGCAGGGCTTCAAAAATGCCTCCGTAGTTGTTTTTTTGGATAACGCTGAGGAATGGTCTGTATGCAGTTACGCCACTTCGTGTGAAATCAATTGAACTGAAAATAACAGGAAGGATAGATTAACTCAGAAACTCCTTCAGCTTAACCGGGGTATCCGGCAGGCCATAGAGCGGGAATATTTCCCAGAAATTCACGAAAAGCGAATTGTCATCCGGGCAGAGTTTCTTGTTGTTGACGATCGTTTCGAGTATGCGGCGCTGAACGGGATGAAGATCCGCTTTGATCAAAGGCCGGTGCTGGTCGGGATCATTGAAGAAAAAGTTGAACAACACCGCCGCAATTTCAATACCCGTCCAGGCATTGCAATGCGAAAGCTGGTCGCAAAGCGGCTCGATGATCACGGGCGCGGCATTTACGCCGAGTAAATGAAAACTGCTGCTGATATAACCGACGATATCGCCGCCCATCCAGGGAAATAAGGTTTCGAGGTACTGGCCGCTGAATGCTTCGATACCATCAGTGAGAATTTCGACTACTTCGCGGTCGGTATCTTTCTGCAGCATCCGCGCCAGGGCAAGTGCGGCGGAAACGGGAACCAGCGGATCGCCTGTGCTGTGCAGGTAACTGCGGATCAGGGTTTCGTTCTGGCGCGTGTTTTCGTAACCGTCGAGCAGGCCGAGCGTGACCAGCAGGTTGGCTTTTACATAATCGCTGGTTTCGACGGAGATCCGTTCCACGATCGTATTGCGCGTCTGGCGTCCTTTGGACGGGAACCAGCCGAGGATAAAAGCCACATGCAGGCGCAGCGACTCGTCGGGATGCGAAAGCAGGGACAGGAAAATATCGGTGCCGCGGCCCACCGCGTTGTATGATTGTACGGCTGCGCTGTAACTGTAATGCGGTTCGGGACGCCACTGGAAACCCAGCGGCAGGTACGATTCCTGGTAACCGATGGCTAAGTGGGCCAGCAGGCGGATGATCTCCGTTTTCTTTTCTACTTCGGCGGTATTCAGCATGTAAAGCAGGAAAGGAATCGATTCGGCGGAAGAATCAAAGCGCGAACCCTGGTGGAAAATATTGGAATAACACTTTTCGATGGCCGCGGATTGCTTGCAGGCGTCGTCGGAAAGCATGTCGGAAAGCTGGGTGGCGACGTCGGAAGCTTCGCCATGAGCGTGTTTCAGGCCCGCCCAGTTTACTTTGCGAATGAGATCAACTATCTGCTGTTTTCCTGCCGTCATGGATTCGGTGACCAAATTAGGCAGAACTATGTCACGCACTGCCGGCCGGGAGTAGAATGATATTAACCATCAATTGTTGACTACTTAACATCAATTCCGAATACCAGATGCCGAACTCCGAATGTCGAATTGCGTTTTCGCAGCAAAAATTGGAATGCAAACTTCACCGGGGAGCCGCTGATTCGCAACGTTTACGTAGAGAAAAATAAGGTGGGATTTTATGTGCAGGAGAATTTCAAATGCAAAATTTCAAAGTTTTTCTCCCGTTCGGTTTTGCATTTTACATTTGAAATTTTGCATTTGTCATTTCTCCCCGCCATTCGCAATTCGGCATTCGACATTCAAAAAACTCCTTTACCAAGATAGGCTTTCAGCCGCGGCGGGACTTTACGCTGGATAAGCGCGTTCTGCAGTTTCCATTTTTCACTGTCATCGGCTTCGACGAGGAACTGGATTTCTTTTCCTTCCTTCACGGCTACCGGCACGCCGTCGAGATACAAAACCCGGTTGCTGAAAATGCCGGAGATCCTTCTTCCAGGTGTGATGATGCCGGTGAGGTTGAGTGGGTCGGCGGCGGAAATGGAAACGAGCGTCCCTTTTTTTCCTTCTTTCCGCATGCCGCGCAATTCCGCCACCGCATCCGGAAGCGCGAACTGCTCGCCCCAGACGCCCGTGACAAAACGGCCCCCGCGGATTTCGCCCCGCGCTTCGAGCATACGCAGCGTGCGCACCAGTTCGCGCCAGGCAGGTGCGTAGGCTTCGCGTTCCACGAGCTTGCGGAATAAAACGCCGTAACGGTGCAGCAGAATACGCGCGATACTTTCGAGACGTTTCTGTTCTTTTTCGCGCGAAGGTTCTTCCGTTTGCCCGCTTTGCAGCAGCGACCAGCGGCCGGCCTGTTCCATGGTGAACGGCAGGTTGCGCGAACGTGCGCCGCCGTTCTGTTTGTATTTGGCCGGAACCAGCAAAGCGCGCAGCCCGTTGAATGAATCGGATGTGACTAAACAGGAAGCGACCAGTTCACTGAGTGCGTCTTCCAGTTGCGATTTGAACAGCCCGGTTTTTTGCCCGATGTCCTGGAAAAAGCAGGCGCCGTTCGTTTGCAGGCACTTCAAAACCTGCTGCGCTTCGGGCGAAAGTTTGCGTTCGTTTTCCGGGTCGGCTGTTGCGCCGTTTTGCCAGGCGCTGCTGTTCGCGCGGCTTACGATGGCGACCGGCGTGGTTTTGATGGGTGAGGAAACCGGCTTTTCATTTTTCGAATTCGCGGCGGGACGGAATCTTCCCCAGCTGGAATTACCGGAAAGGCAAAGCACATCGAGCCAGAGGTAATCGTAATCGCTCACGCGCGAAGGAAGCAGGTCGCTTTCCCAGGCCGCCGCCTGCGCTTCAAAACCTTCGAGCCGTGCGAGCGCTTTTTTGAGCGCTTCGGTTCCCTGCGGCGAATTTCCGTCCACCTGGTGGCGGCGGAAAAGATAGCGCATGAAATCGGCTGCCGAAACCGGCTCGATCTCGCTGCGAAGCTTCTGCAGCGTGTACCGGTGAATGCGCGCAAGCAAACGGCGCTCGCACCATTCCAGGTTTTCTTCGCCCGGGACGAAGTGACCGCGGAAAACAAATCCTTCGTTTTCGAGTGCGATCAGTCCCTGCATGATCACGTCTTCGCCGAGGCCGGATTCTTCCGCCAGCGACGCAGCCGTTACCGGTCCGAGCGCTTCGAGGCGACCGCGGATCAGTTCGGCAAGCGGATCTTTACCTTCCTGTTTGACTAATATTTTTCCAGGCGTTTCCACCAGCGGATCATATACTCCCGCGGGATGAACGGCCCTGACCTGGAACAAACGTTCGGCTGCGACCCAGAGCAAAACGTTGCCCGTATCGAATCGGGTGGCCCGGCGTTCACCCATCAGCTGCGCGAAATACAAATTCCAGTTATTCCGTTCGCCTTCTTCCTGCGTGATGTATCCGCAAAGTACCAGCGCATCGTGCAGTTCTTCCGCGTTCTGCGCCTCGGGCCAGGCTTCCTGTTTCACCGCTTCTATCGCAGCGATGTCGAGCTGGCCGAGTCCTTTCGCTTCCGCGGGATCGAGCCAGCGGCGCTGCTGCACGGCATTGGTCCGCCGTTCTTCCAGCGGCGCGTCGTCGAGAAAAGCATACGGGCGCGCGGTGAGAATCTCGGCGGCCAGCGGGGATGCTTCGCGCAGATCCATCGCGTGCATGCTGATCGTGCCTTCTTTGATCCGCGTGATCAGTTTTTCCAGTCCTTCGATGTCCATCAGTTCCGTGAGGCAGTCGTGAATCGTTTGATGCACCAGCGGATGATCGGGCACTTCGCGGTCGCCCGCGATATTTTCGAGGCAGGCGAGCTGGTCGGGGAAAACAAGCGCGATGAGGTCTTCCGACTGCGAACGCTGGATCTGCGGCGGAACCCGGCGGTCGGCATAGCGGCGAAGCACGGCCAGCGCGCGCGTGGCATTCCAGCGCCAGCGTGTACCGAACATCGGCGAATCGAGCAGGGCCTGGACCAGCACGTTGCGCACGGCGGCGGGATTCAGGTAATGATATACTTCGTCGAGCGGAAAACTGTGCGTGGCGCCGAGCGAAAGGATGATCGCATCTTCCGTAGCCGCGGCCTGCAGTTCGAAATTGAATTTGCGGCAGAATTTTTTGCGCAGCGAAAGTCCCCAGGCTTTGTTGATCCGGCTTCCGAAAGTGGAATGAATGATCAGGTGCATATCGCCCGCTTCGTCGAAGAAACGTTCGAGCACCAAATTGTTTTGCGAAGGCAGCATACCCATCGCCGCTTTCCCGGTGGCGAGATAGGTCACGAGCTGATCGGCAGCTGCATGTTGCACGCCGGCTTCTTCCATGACCCAATCGACGGCGGCTTTTTTCCAGGTCTCGTCAACGAGTTCGCCTTCTTCGTAAGCGGAAAGCGGTTTGAGTCCTTCCATCTTGCCGAGTTTTTCCGCGATGCCTTCGCGCAGGCGGGAAACGGCGAATGAAAGTTCGTCCGTTCTGCCGGGCGCTTCGCCGAGCCAGAAGGGAATGGAAGGCGGCTGGCCCGCGGCGTCTTCCACCAGCACGCGCCCGGTTTCCACTTTCAGGATTTTCCAGGTATTGTTGCCGAGCTGGAAAATATCGCCGGGAAGACTTTCAATCGCGAAGTCTTCATTCAGTGTGCCGACGAAAATACTTTCCGGCTGCAGGATAATATCGTAATCGAAAAGATCGGGAATCGCGCCGCCCGAAAGTAAAGCCGCCAGCCGTGCGCCTTTCCGCGCTTTCAGTTTGCCGTTCACCGCATCGTAGTGAATGTAAGCGCCCCTGCGCCCGCGCCGCGTGGTATATCCTTCGGAAAGCATCCGGATGATTTCATCGTATGTTTTCCGCTCGAGATCGCGGAAAGGATAACTCTGCGTGAAAAGTTCGAAAATTTCGTTTTCGTCGCAGTCGCGGCAGGCTATTTCGGCTACGATCTGCTGCGAGAGAATGTCCACCGGCTTTTCCGGCATGATGATACGGTCGAGTTCGCTTTTGCGCACGGCGTCGATCATCGCCACGCATTCCACTAATTCGTCGCGCGTGAGCGGGAAAAGAAAACCTTTCGGTGTTCCCGCAACCGTATGGCCCGAGCGGCCCACGCGCTGCAGGAAAGCGGCGATGGAGCGGGGAGAGCCTAGCTGGCAAACCAGGTTCACCGAACCGATATCGATACCGAGTTCGAGTGACGCGGTGGCGACCAGCGCGCGGAGCTGCCCCGCTTTTAATTTCTGTTCCGCTTCGAAGCGGTGTTCGCGCGACATGCTGCCGTGGTGCGCCATTACGACGCTTTCACCCATGCGCTCGGCGAGATGGAATGCAATGCGTTCCGCCATCCGCCGGGTGTTGACGAAGATGAGCGTGGTTTCGTGTTCGCCGATGAGCTGTTCCAGCCGGTCGTAAATTTCCGTCCACACTTCATTCGCCATCACCGCGCTGAGCGGCGATTTGGGAAGTTCAATCGCGAGTTCCATGTGGCGCTTGTGGCCGGTGTTGACGATGTGGCAGGGAATTTTTTCGGAGCCGGTGAGGAAATGCGCGACCTGTTCGATCGGTTTTTGCGTGGCCGAAATGCCGATGCGCAGCAAATCATTTCCCGTGAGGGCCTGCAGGCGCTGCACGGAAAGGGCCAGGTGCGAACCGCGTTTCCCGCCGATCAGCGCGTGAATTTCGTCAATGATCAGCGTGCGTGCGGTGGAAAGCATCTGCCGTCCGCGTGTGCTGGTAAGCAGCAGGTAAAGCGATTCGGGCGTAGTGACTAAAATGTGCGGCGGGTTTTTCAGCATTTCGCCGCGTTCGGCCTGCGGCGTGTCGCCGGTGCGGACCATGGCCTCGATCGTGATTTCGGGCAGGCCCATTTCCGCGAGTTTTTCACGCACGCCGCGCAGCGGGAACTGCAGGTTGCGTTCGATATCGTTGCTGAGCGCCTTGAGCGGGGAAATGTACACGATCTGCACGCCGGGCTGCAGCGATCCGTTCATGCCCTGTTTCACCAGGTCGTCGATCACGGCGAGAAAACCGGCCAGCGTTTTACCGGAACCGGTAGGTGCGGCGATCAGCGTGTGTTTGCGCTGCACAATATGCGTCCAGGCTTGTTCCTGCACTTCGGTGGGATTGCCGAAAGCGCCGGAAAACCATTCGGAAACGGAAGGATGGAAGCCGGGATGCATAGCCACTAAAGTTACGAAAAAGCAGGGCTGCCCGGGAGGGGTAGTGCATCAGTATGAAATATTCAGTCGTGTCTCCATTTTAAGCGGTCCCAAAATTCACCGCAGAGGCGCGAAGACGCAGAGGAATCGCAGAGGTTTTTCTTTGCGTAAACTCCGCGCAGCGGTAAAAGGCGAATACCTTTAAACAGATGCACTACACGGGACTTAGTTACTGAACTTTTCCAGCGTGATGTACGCGGCTTCCGTAAAGGGATTTCTGCCGGCATGGTCGATGGCCTGCAGCCGGAGTTCATACCTGAAATTGCCGGAAGTGAACCCGAGCGGCTTGTCCATGCTTACCCAGGCTTTGGTTACGATCGGTTTGTCACATTTCCCGGGCGAATTGGTCTGGCAGACTTCCACCTGGATGCCGATCTTTTTATCGAGATACTGCAGCAGTATCCGCATATCGTCGAACTGCAGGAAGTAGCCTTCTTTAAACCATTGCACTTCGTATTTCTTCACGCTGTTGGTTGCGCGAACGACTTCATCGGCCTTGTCCATCAGCATGATCTGCAGGACGCGGTTCTTGCTGATCGCTTCGGTCGATTTCACCGCGGCATTGATTTCGGGCGACGTGGTGGCTTCCTTCCGGATTTCGGAGTCGATGCTTTTGATTTTCGCTTCGATATCCTGCTGCTCGTCTTTTGTTTTGGCCATGCTTTTCTGCGCCTCGAGATCGTTGATGTTTTTTTCGTAGGCGTCTATTTTGGCGATCAGTTCCCGGTTTTCCACCGAACTGGTATCCGTCTGGTCGATCTTCGATCCCTGTGTCTCTATGGCGGCGAGGGTTTTGGTCATCGTGTCGCAGAACTGCTGGAATCGTTTTTTCTCTTTTTCCACGTAGGAATCGTTCTGCGGATTATAAATACCCGCGATGCTGCAGGCGAATTGTCTTTTCTGTTCGGGATCTGTTTTGCCCGCGAATTCTTTTTTCAGGTCGGCCAGTTCTTTCTGCGCGCTGCCCACCTGCGCGTTTACGCGATCGAACTCTTTGAACAGGTACGTGGTCCCGAGCGTGATCAGCGAAGTCATGATGGCGATGGCAAAAATGCGGATCGTTTCCGTACGGTATTTCTTTTTTTCAAAAGCCTGTCTTTCGTGGAAGCTGGCGATTTCAAGCGCCGTTTTAATCCGGTCGAGTTCCGCCTTGTCTTTTTGGAGGAGTTCGTTTAAATCAAAATTATCCGCCGGTTTTTTCATACAAAAAAGGGTTGATGCTGAATTTTGTATGAAAGTATAAAATTCTTCGGTACGCATACTTTCCGGGCAAGGAACGCTCCATGTCAAACGCCAAACGCTCAATTTTCAAGTTATTGCTCCGATGATACTTGAAAATTGAGCGTTTGGCGTTGAGCGTTCTGTCTGCCTGACCGATCTTCGAAAAAAAAACGCAGCCCGCCGGTCCCTTACTTCCGGCGGGCTGCGCAGACAGAACCTAGTGCACGGAAACCCGGTTCACGGTGCGCGAAGTCGCGGTGACAACTTCTACCAGGTAAAGGCCGGCGGGCAAATGACCGAGCGAGAGCTGCGCAGAGGAGAGGTCTGCACCGGCTTCCTGCTTCAGCACAAGCTGCCCGAGGCTGTTCTGGATACTTATCGTGGAAGGTGATTGCTGTGTGCCGCCGAAATCGATCGTGATGATATCATCGGCGGGATTCGGATAAATTTTAATCGCAGTATTGCCCGAAGCCTGCTGCGCGATGCCGGTTTGCGGAACGTAATTCGTAACGGTTTCCGAAATGGTCACGTGACCTCCGCCGGGACCGATGTTGGCCGTTTCCACGATACCGTAGTACGTGGGCCCGATGGCATACGGATAAGCCGAAGCGCCGGTGGAATCGATCGTAATAAAGTAGGCGTAAATGCCCGAAGGATATTCCGGCGTTACACAAAAACGGCCGTTGTGTTCGTCCAGGTCGCCGAGGCCGGAAACGTATTCGAAATCTTCAATGTAATATCCGAGCGGGTAAGTTCCGCTCACGGCGGGACCGTACTGCCCGGCTGTAAGCGGCGTTCCGTCGGGCAAAGTCTGGCGTACGGTGATGTTGCGCAACTGGTAACTCGATTCCATGCGCACGATACCGCCTGTTCCGTTGGTATTCGCGTAAGCATACGGTCCGTAAACCGGGTAACCGTCGAACGCGTACCCGAGAATACCGGAATGCTGCGATGAATTGGCAACGTAGAGACAGGTCGGATTCTGGTGATTGTGGTACGATCCGCCGGGCGCCGGGTGACCGAGGCAGGCATCGAAGCTGATGGCTTCCACCACTACGGCATTCTGGTGCCAGATATTCTGGTTGTTGTAGCTGAACGCGTCTTTCGCGTTGAACAGCGTCATGCCGTTGATGAATACGCCGATATTGCCCAGGCCGGTTGCCGTAGGTGTGCCGGTATTCTGCACCGGGTTGCGCGGAATTTTAAAAACCCAGTTCTGGTCCGAAGGCGTATTCGGGTTCGACTGCCAGGGACCAATCGTGTAATCGGGAATGCCCGAGCAGCTTACATAAACGGAGTTGGTGGAATATTGCACCTGCTGCACGTCGGCTTCAATGCCGTTGTAGCCGGTGAGGCCGGTGGTGTTGATCATCCACGAGGTTACTTCGGGACCTTGCGCCGCCGCCCGGATCAGCAAACCGCCTGCGGCCAGTATGGTAAAAAACTTTTTCATAGGACTAAAGATATTGCGTTTGTTGTATAGGATGATCGCCGGGATAAAAACTTGCGGTGTCTTTTCAATTTTCGTAAAAATATTTCAATTGAGTTGAATTGTTGCTCTGGGTGGTAAATCTCAGGACTGTTCGTTCATTTGTAACCGGTAAGGGTAATTTCCGGAACCAGGCGCCGGATTTCAGGTGGATTTGCTTATCCGGTTGCAAGCGTTTAATGTCGTTTGTTGTGGGGTAATTTGCTTGATGATAGATGATCTGCAAAGTAACTGGGTTCAGTGGGGCATATTTGTATATTTGAATGAGTTGCGACAATACATGAGTTATGTGTAATGCATAGCCCAACATATTCCGTGGAATAAAAGATGAGTGGTGATAATGTAAAATTTCAAATCAAAGGAAAGTCGTTTGAGAAATCATTTGACCGTTCTAAAATAAGATTGGGTGCAATATTTTACGTTAAAGAAATTGACGGTGGTAATGACATAGAGATTTCCGAAAAAGTGATCGCTGGCGGTACAAAGTTCGCAGTTAGCTGGATTGCTTCTTCAGTATGGGCGGTTACATTAAAGGATATATACTATCTTGAATATGAACAAGTTTTGTCAACTCAAAGACTTTTGGAAAGATATATGACTAGCCAAGAAGTTTTGGATTGTATTAGTCATAAAGCTTCTAAATTACGACTTGAACACCTATATAAGACAAGCGAATTCGACAAGTCATCTCTTAGAGTAATATTTGCGGTTGCTGAACGACTGAATTTTATCAATTCGTTGAAGGAAGAAGAAATTAGTAAAAAACTATTTCATCATTGGGAGCCTGTCATTGTTTATCATTTATTGACTTGCTTTGATTTATTGGGACAACCACATTCTTGGAAAACCTTTGATGCATGGCTTACTTCAAGCGATAATATATCAGAGAGGGAAAATGTGATAGCTAAAATCGAGACGAAATTGAGTAACGTTGAATTTTCGAAACAACTTTATCTAGGATATCAAAATATCTATGGTACTAAAAATTCCTTTTTCCGATTTATTCGTGAGATCCTCCCTGCCCAAAACAGACAAGAATTGCTGGAGAGTATTAAAATTCATACGAATTCTATGCCCCCTTTAATTGAGATAATTTCAGAGGACGGAACTGATTTAGATAAAGAGAATTTTCTATATGAGATGAGGAACAACTACACCCATAAAGCAAAAGTTGTTCATGGAATAGACTTTAAATCGACGTTTGGCATTCAGAATGTTTCAATGACTTTCTCACAAAGAATTCAGGAATTTAAAGCTACAAAGTGGATTACATACATGACAGCAAACTGGCCAGATGTATTGGAACATATCGTAAAAATTGGCCTCGCTGAAACTTTAAAAAAAGATATTGCGAACGCCCAAGATTATACTAAATATTCTTTCAAGCATAAGTATTATAGAGCATTCAAACCAGATGGAACCGAAAAAACCGGTGTAAATCGAATTTTGTTTGACCTAAAAGGGGAGGAAATAACAAGAGAATATGTTCCAGAGGGCTTTCCCAAAGAGTTTGAATGGGCAACAATTGCTGAAATTGACAAACACAATATTATGTATCCAAATAAGGAGAGGCAAGAATTAATTAGACCAATAGACGGATAGAAGCACTGTACATAACAGCGGTTTGGCGTTATGCCGCGGGATAATAATAAAAAGAATGCGGTGCAAACGCCAAGCAGAGGACCGTTATTCAGCAGCTTAAAGGACGTCACAACAAATGACTAAAAAGGAAACAAAATGAGGAAACTTATAATGTGGAACGTAATAACCCTTGACGGTTATTTTGAAGGAAACCAAAATTGGGACTTATCATTTCACCATGTTGTTTGGGGCCAGGAACTTGAAAAACTAAGTATTGAACAATTAAATTCTGCAGACTACCTCGTATTTGGGCGTGTGACTTATGAAGGTATGGCTGCATATTGGACTAAGGCCGAAGGAGAAACTGCTGAACAGGAAGTTGCTAAACTGATGAACAGCATACCCAAACTTGTTTTTTCCAGGACCTTGAAATCTGCTGAATGGAACAACACGTCAGTTATCAGTGAAAATGCTTCTGGCGAAATCCAGAAACTAAAAGAAGAAGGTGGAAAAGATATTTATGTTTTCGGTAGTGCAAACCTTTCAGAGACATTTATAAAAGACGATCTGTTTGACGAATATCGAATTGGTATTGCACCGGTTATTTTAGGCAGTGGACGACCACTTTTCAGACAAGGCATTGCCTCTAAAAATTTATCTCTCGTTTCAACACAACCACTATTGACTGGCGGAGTAGTCTTGAAATATTCAAAATAATAAAGATTGACAAACTTTGCGTTAGTGATCGGACAGTGCGATGATAAACATTTGAGCAATTAGTAAATATTGGTGCGGGCAGACATTGTTTCAAAAAACCGCCAACGCCAGTACCCAAACCGTTAACCCAATCTCCTCTAAATCCAAAACATAAAACGTCGACTTTCGTGTCGCTCAGCATGCCGCCTATAATTAATGCGGCGCCCGTCTCCCCAGCCTGCGCAGCATTTCCTGGATAACGGCATCGAATTTTTTCTGTTGCTCAGCAGTACAAATCGTGCGCACTTTGCTGAACATCGTGTAGGTGGATTGATCGATCTGCCCGTGAATTTCCCCGATCTTCCGGCTGATCGAATCCGCAGCCGCGGCATTGGTCGTGGAAAATTCAAAAAGCGCCGACCGTAATCCGTGCATCGCATGATTAAGCGAATCGATCACTGTGCGCTGGCTTTTTCGCAGTTCGCGGTATTGCGTTTTCTGCTGATCGTTTAACCCGAGTTCCGTTTCAAGAAAAAGGTGCGGATCCTTTTCCGGCCCGGGTCCGTGCCTGCCGTCCCTGCCGGGGCGCATGAAAAAAAGCGTAAGCAGTACGATATTCGTCGCTACGAGCAGCAGGATACCGGCGGTAAACCATTTGTTTCTTGCGGTGTTCATGATCAGAAATTAAATCCGTTGTTTTGTTCCAGGTGATATTCCTGCATGAGCCGGTCGATCGGATCGGGCGCTGCGGAATTGCGGTTACCGATCACCACGAACAACTGGATCATCGTGATGACCGTTAATGCCGCCAGCGCTGGTTTGAATATGCGCGGCCAGGCGCTGTGCGGGCGCTGCATCCGCGCCAGTAAGCGCGTGAACAGGAAAGCCGGCGCTTCCGCCCGCTGCGAGCGATCGAAAGCGGCGAGTGTTTCTTCCACCTCCTGTTTTATTTTTTCTTCTTTAGTCATTTCCCCGGTAATACTGGTTTAACTGTTTCTGCAAATTCTGCCTGGCCCGGAACATCAGCGATTCGACGGACGACAGCGTAGTCTGCATCACGCCTGAGATTTCTTCATAGCTCAGGTCCTCGATCTTGTGCAGGGTCCAGGCGGTGCGCTGGTTTTCCGGCAGTTTCTGCAGCGCGTTGAAAAGCACGGCCGCTTTTTCTTTGTTCTCCAGGCGGATGCCCGGGTGATCGAACTGCAGGGCGGAGCGGCCTTCGTTTTTCGAAAAGCTGATCCAGTCCACCATCCTGGCCCGGCGGGCTTTCCGGTCGCGGCTGCGGATGTGCATCAGGGCCGCATTCACCGCCACGCGATACAGCCAGGTCGAAATTTTCGAATCGCCGCGGAAACGCGCAACCGAACGGAATACTTCAATGAACACATCCTGCGTGAGGTCTTCGGCATCGGCTTCCGAACCGACAAATCCAAGCACGGTATTATACACCCTGTCACGGTACGCTTCGAAAAGCTCCCGGAAAGCCGTTTCGTCGCCTCTTTTCAAAGCGTCGATATCGACCGGTGGATTGTATTTCGTGTTATTGGATGCCATCGGGTTTGAAAACTTGCGGAACAAGCTTGTTTATCAAATAAACCCGAAAAGCAGGAGAGCGGAAAAAAATATAGGCGAACAACCAGATTGTACCGGCAAAAATGGCCGTTTTCCGATTTGCGATTGCCGATTTTGGATTGGCGATTGAACTTAAACGTTAGCGCCTTCGCGTCT
>VBWE01000002.1:177044-306696 GCA_006218065.1 Bacteroidota bacterium | reverse complement strand
GGTGTGTTAATCGCAAATCCAAAATCGGCAATCGCAAATAAGCTTTACTACCGAAGGTGCAATACGGCTCTACTTCACAATCCCCCCGTTATGCATATGTTCCTTCACCGGTGAAACGAAACTCAGTTCACCGTCGGCGTTTTCCGCCATCAGGATCATGCCTTCCGATTCGATGCCCATCATTTTCCGCGGCGCGAGGTTGACCAGTACGATCACCTGCTGCCCGATCACCTGTTCCGGCGAATAATGTTTCGCGATGCCCGAAAGGATCGTGCGCACGTTGTGACCGATATCCACTTTCAGTTTCAGCAGTTTGTCGCTCTTCGGCATTTTTTCCGCTTCGAGAATCGTGCCGACACGGATATCCATTTTCGCAAAATCGTCGATGGTGCACACTTCCGCCAGCGGTTTTAAATCGGCCGCAGCGACAACCGCACGGTCTTTTTTGGCCTGCTGAATGGCGGCTTCTTCCTGCGCTTTACGTTCTTCGTTTTCTTTGCGGATGCGCGCCAGTTTTTCCGTCTGCAGCTGGATCACTTTTTCTTCCAGTTTCGGAAACAACATCACGGCTGCGCCCAGCTGGTGGCCGGCGGCGATATTGCTCGTGCCTTTGGCCTGGTCCCAGGTGAGCTGCGCAATGTTCAGCATGGTGCGCAGCTTCTGCGAAGCAAAAGGCAGGAAAGGCATGCAGAGCGTGCTCAGGTTGGCGGCAAGCTGGAAAGAAACATACAGCACAGTGCGCACACGTTCTTCCTGCACGCCGTTTTTGATCAGTTCCCAGGGTTTGTTATCCGACAAATATTTATTCCCGAGCCGCGCCAGGTTCATCAGTTCCTGCTGGCCTTCGCGGAAACGGAAATTGTCGATGCAGGCGCCGATCTTCTCCGGGAATTTTGCCGCTTCTTCGAGTACGATCAGGTCTTCTTTGGTGAAGGTATCCGCATGGGGAACTTTGCCGCCGTAATTTTTTTCGGTCAGCACCATGATGCGGTGAATGAAATTGCTGAAGATCGCCACCAGCTCGTTATTCACGCGCGCGAAATAATCGGACCAGAGAAATTCGCCGTCTTTCGCTTCCGGGCTGATCGAGGTAAGCACGTAACGCAGCTCGTCCTGTTTGCCGGGAAGTTCTTCCAGGTATTCGTGCAGCCAGATGGCCCAGTTGCGCGAGGTGGAAATTTTATCGCCTTCGAGATTCAGGAATTCGTTCGCGGGAACGTTGTCGGGAAGCACATAGCCTTCGTGCGCCATGAGCATCGCGGGAAAAATCAGGCAGTGGAAAACGATATTGTCCTTGCCGATAAAATGCACCAGCTTGCTGTCTTTATCTTTCCAGTACGTTTCCCAGTTGCCGCTTTTCGGCGCGCCGGCATAGGTCAGCGTCTTGCGCGTTTCCGGCTGTTCGAACCATTCTTTGCTGGCGGTGATGTAGCCGATGGGCGCATCGAACCACACGTACAATACTTTTCCTTCGGCATCCGGCAGCGGAACTTTTACACCCCAGTTCAGGTCGCGTGTCATCGCGCGCGGGTGCAGTCCCTGCGCCAGCCACGACTTGCACTGCCCGGATACGTTCGCTTTCCATTCGGGATGGCTGTTCACGTACGCTTCCAGTTTCGGCTGCAGTTCGTCGAGCGGGAGGAACCAGTTGTTCGTCGGTTTTTTCACCGGCGCAGTTCCCGACAAGGCAGAATGCGGGTTGATCAGTTCATCCGGGCTGAGGTCCGATCCGCATTTCTCGCACTGGTCGCCGTACGCTTTCGGGTTGGCGCAGTGCGGGCAGGTGCCCACGATAAAACGATCGACGAGAAACATATTCGCCTGCTCGTCGTAATTCTGCTCCGTCGTTTTTTCGTGGAAGTACCCTTTATCGTAAAGCGTTTTGAAAAAAGCCGACGAAAATTCATGGTGCACCGGTTTGCTCGTGCGCGAATAAATATCGAATTCGATGCCGAAATCCTTAAACGATTTGTCGATGATCGCATAGTATTTATCCACCACTTCCTGCGGCGAAATTTTTTCCATAAATCCGCGGATCATAATCGGTACGCCGTGTTCATCGGTACCGCTCACGAAAAGCACATCTTCTCCTTTCAGGCGGAGATAGCGAACGTAAATATCCGAAGGCAGGTAACAGCCGGCCAGGTGACCGACGTGAATCGGGCCGTTGGCATAAATAAGGGCGGCGGTAACTGTATATCGTTTGGGTAATGACATAAAACCGGTGGATTGAATTCTTTAAATTTGTATATAATACGGTTGAGGCAACTGCCGCAGAAACGGCAGCGGGAATGGTCAGCCCCGCATTCGAAGCTGCACCGTGGAGAGATAAAGTTGAAAAATGTTCAAACACATACCGGTCGGAAAGGGTCAAAGATAATGATTCAGGAAGAATTGCGCCGCCCGGCGGGGCTGAAGCCCGGCGACAAAGTGGGCCTCGTAGCTCCCGCCCGCAAAGTATCGCGCGCCGAAATGCAGCCCGCCGTCAGCATGCTCTACGGCTGGGAACTGGAAGTGGTGGAAGGTGAACACCTTTATAATGAAGAACACCAGTTTTCGGGAACTGATGTACAACGCGCCGCCGATTTCCAGCGCATGCTCGACGATCCGGAAATCAAAGCCGTTTTCAGCGCGCGCGGCGGTTACGGCTGCATGCGGATCATCGACCGGATCGATTTCCGCAAATTTTCCGAAACGCCGAAGTGGATCGTGGGCTACAGCGACCTGACTGTTTTTCACAGCCACGTGCACCGGAATTTCGGTGTGCAGACTTTACACGCTACCATGCCGATCAATTTTGCGAAAGACGAAGCGTCCACCGAATCGCTGCGCCGGACTTTATTCGGCGAGGATATGATCTATTCGTGGACGGATATGAGATCCGCTGAAAACAGGACGGGGAATGCGGAAGGCACTTTAACCGGCGGCAATCTTTCTTTATTATATGCGCTCAGCAACAGTGTTTCGGATATCGATACTGCCGGGAAAATTTTATTCCTCGAAGACCTCGACGAATACCTGTACCACGTGGATCGCATGATGCTCAGCCTGGACCGCGCGGGCAAGCTGGAAAAACTCGCAGGACTGGTTATCGGCGGCATGGACGATATGAAAGACAATGCCATCCCGTTCGGAAAAACGGCGGAGCAGATCATCCTGGATACCGTTTCCAAATATGATTTCCCGGTTTGCTTCGGTTTTCCCGCCGGGCACGGAAAAGAAAATGTCGCTTTACGTTTGGGCGGAAAAGTGCAGATGGAAGTGAGCGACGGGCTGAAGGCGATACTTTCGTTTACGGGGTTGTAATTGGTCCGGGGACTCACCCCCCGGCCCCCTCTCTCCGACGTTGTGTGTTTCGTTTAAACTAAAGTCGGATTTGCGACAACGTCGCAAAGAGGGGGAGCCACAACTTATAGTAATAGGAACTACTGTAAAACCTGCGTCTTCGACGCAGGTTTTACAGTTTTACGACACCCCCTCTTTGCGGGTGAGTGATGCAAGAACAGCATTTTGGAAAACCGACGAAACTCACCCGGAGAGAGGGGGCCGGGGGGTGAGTCCCCGGACTATACAAAAGCAAAAAGGCCGGAAAACAAATTCCAGCCTTTATCTTTTTTCTCTGAGATATTATTTAAACTCCTTGTACTCTTTCGGAATAGTAAACTGCGCAGCGTCCACCGTTTTCTTGGTGATCTTGGTTACTTCCAGTCGCCCGGTTTCTTTCCCGGAGAGATCGGTCTGGATGGCTGCGAGGGAAAACGCACCGTCTTTCACCGGCAGGAGCTGGTAGTAGATGGAAAATTTTTCTTTGCGGTTGAGCAGTTTGAGCATCGGTTTGAAGAAGGTAAATTTTCCGCTGGTCATCCAGTACGAAATCTTCGTGCCTTCCTCGGTGCTTTTCACGATATATTCCGTGCACTTGTATCCCTGGATGGTTTTCACGTTGCTTGTCTTTTCCACTTTCGGCGTACCGGTTACTGCCGGGGCCTGGCTGGGTTTGTGCTCGCCCCAGGTCTGGCGGTCGTGGCTCAGGAACCTGGTGGTGCCTGCTTTAAGATCGATCAGGAAACTGCCTTCCACTTTCTTCGAACGCGCACCGATTTCGTCGATACGCACTTTGTCGCCTTTCACATGATAAATGTAGCTGATCGTGTCCTTTTCGGAGAATTTTTTGAATTCGATGGTGCCTTCGAAGTTTTGTGCCGAGACAGCGGATACGAGGATGAAAGCTGCGGCAGCGGAGAGTAATTTCTTCATGTCGGAAGTGTTTGGTTAAGAAACAGGAAATAAAGGTAGAAAAGTTTCGGGAATACCGGCTTCCCAAGCCCGGGCAGCCATATTACGGCACCGGAGCAAAACAAATTTCAGACCAAAACTCTTTTTTCTATAAATTCGTCCGTGGCGCGAATTTAATTTACAATTCGCAGCATTCGTAATTCGTATGGCAAAGACAAACGCAGCAGCGCCTTTCAAACAGGCCGAACTCGCTTCCGGCGGACTCATTCCGGTCAAATCATTCTGGATCCAGGCGGCTATAATCATCCTGGTGGGCGCAGGTTTGTACGTCAACTCTATCGGCAACTGGTACGCGCTGGATGACGAGATCATCATCCACAAGAACCGGTACGTGATGGACGGCACTTCCGGCATCAGCGATATTATGGGGAAAGATGCCTACGCCAGTTTTTACGAAAGCATGGGCGTGGAACAGCAGCTTTCCGGCGGCCGTTACCGCCCGCTGTCCATCGTAAGCTTCGCCATTGAAACGCAGCTTTTCATCAAAACCTTTTCCCCCGCGCCGCCTCCGCCGGGAGCGGATGAACAAAAAATAAAAGAGCATAACGATTACCAGGAAAAAGTAGAAAAAGTCCGTTTCGAAAAAATGGAGAACCAGCGTATCGCCCCGGTACGGCACGGGTTCCAGGTTTTTTATTACGCTGTTTCCCTGCTCCTGCTTTTCTACTTCCTGCGCAATTTTATTTTCCGGTTCAATACCGATATCGCATTCATCGCCACGCTGCTTTTCGCCGCGCACCCGATTCACACGGAAGTTATTGCGAACGTAAAAAGCCGCGACGAAATTTTCTCCCTGATCTTCGTCACACTTACGTTCATTTTTTATTTCCGGTACGACCTGGGAAAGGAAATAAAAGACCTGGCCATAGCCGCCGGCTGCCTGCTTCTTGCGCTGTTGTCGAAAGAATATGCGCTGGCCATGATTTTCCTGCCCATTATCGGCGTCGTCATCTTTCATAAAAGGAAACTCCGCCAGGCCATCACGGCTTTCCTGCCCATGCTGCTCGCCGTGGTTATATACGGCGGCATGCGTTACAACGCGGTGGGCCTTGCGCGAACGCCGGTGAACCTGAAAACGCAGGACATCCTGAACGATCCGTACCTCAACCTGAAAAAGATAGACGGAGCCAAACCGAAAGAGAAAGGAAATATTACCGCATCGAAAATCAACCGTCTCGACGATTACCTGGTGCTGCTTGTTTTCCCGCACCCGCTTTCGTCGGATTATTCGTACCGGCATTTTCCGTATTCCGGTTTCAACGACCCGATGGTCTGGCTTTCCTTTTTCATTTATGCGGTGCTGATCTGGTGGGCCTGGACGCTTTGGCGGCGACGGCATCCGCTGGCATTTGCGCTGGCCATTTATTTTGGTTTCTTCGCCCTGATCGCCAACATTTTTATGGACATCGGCGCCACGATGGGCGAACGACTCATTTACCATTCCTCGCTCGGTTTCGTGATGGTGCTCGCCTGGGGAATTGTGAAAGGTGCGGAATGGCTGAAGACGAAAAATCTTCCCGGCATGGCGATCGGTGCGGGCCTGGTGGTGGTGATTACCGGGCTGTACGGATTCAAAACGATTTCGCGCAACCCCGACTGGCACGACGATTACACACTGTTCAGCCGCGATGTGAAATATGTTTCGGAAAGTGCGCTCACCAACGGCAATGCCGGCGCACGCTACATGGATAAAGGCATCGCGTTCAAAGACGATTCGCTGCACCGCGACAGCCTGGTGTATTATGCCAAAATCGCCGAGAAATATTTGCTCAAGGCCGTAGAGATCAACCCGAAATACGTGAACAGTTATCTCAACCTCGGGCTCTGTTATTATTACCAGAAAGATTATCCGCGCGCAGCGCAAAGCTGGTCGTTGGCCGAAGAATATTTCCACGATCACCCGCTGACGAACGAGTACGCGAAGTTTTTCACCAACCTCGGTTTCCCCGCAGGTACAAGAAAAGATTACGACAGCGCATCGGTTTATTTCGGCTGGGCCGCCATGGTCGATCCCTGGAACCTGGACAACTGGAACAATTACGCCGGCACCAGTTTCATGGCGCTGAAATTCGCGCAGGCCAAAGACGCTTTCAATAAAGGACATATCTACGGCTATGAACTGAAAGCCCGCATTGCTCCCAATATTTCGCTGGGCAAAGCAACCGTGCAGGATACGCTGAACGTGGCCGCGATGATGAGCAAACTGAACGAAGGATTCGGATCAGCGAACTTTTTCAACGAGCTGCAGCAGAAAACGTTTACCGAACCGCGCAATTTCCGCAGCTGGCTCAGCTATGGCATGGCCTGCACCAACCAGCCCGCATTCTGGGCAACGGCGGAAAGCAGCCTGGAAAAAGCGCTGGAACTCAAACCCGGGGACCCGGAAGTATTAAAAGCCATCGCCGACCTGGAAGCAAAAAAAGCCGCTCCCCCGCCCGCCGATCCCGCAGCGCAAACGCCGCCGCCACCTGACGGAAAAACAAAATAAATGTTCAACGCCAAACTCCCAATGAACAATTATCAACCTGTCCGCCGCATCCGCCTGAGGCGGAGCAGGCGGGTGAATTGCTCCGATGAGCATTGATAATTGTGCGTTTGGCATTGGGCGTTCTGCCCTGATGGCATAAAACACCTTATTTCTTAAGCAGATCCTGGAGTTTATCGTAATCGATATTCACGAAAATATCGTTCCCTTTTACCTGCGAAATCAATGTGCCTTTGCCTTTCCGGGAAAGGGAACGGATGTTTTTCTCATTGATAAAATGGGGACCCAGTTTTACCAGGAACTGTATTTCGTTATCGGATTTCGCTTTCATGCTTGCAGGGAATTCGGAATTGCTTATATTTAATGTGGCAAAATTAATGGATTTGACAAGGACGTTGTTAACATCCCTGTTGAAATTCATAAACACATGGACTGAGCCGGTGTCTTATTTCGGGTAAAATTTGTAACCGAACTTCGATCCATTCAGTATAAGGTAATCTTGAAACATGTAAAAGGTTTGGGCAAACACCTACGTTTCGCTTTATTGGTTTTCTCTTTTCTGATCCACACGGCAAGTCTTTCGGCTGCAGATCGTTATTGGGTCGGAGGAAGCGGAAACTGGTCCGATCCGGCACATTGGTCGGCAACGAACGGCGGGCGGCCCGGCGCGTCGGTTCCCGGCTCCGGCGACCAGGCCTGGTTTACCAATACCTCCTTTACTTCACCCGGTCAGCAGGTCACTGTCGATCTGCCGCTCCACCTGCAATCCATCCATTGGTCTGTTTCTGCAAATAAACAGGCTTTCCTGCAGCACCGGGAAAACCTCCGCATCCAGGGCGACCTGCTCATTGATAAAGGAAGCTGGAAAACGGCAAGTCCTGCTTTATTCGTTACAGGTACCATCCGGGTCAGCAACAACGGCACGTTCGAAGCCGGCGCGGAACAGGTCGTGTGCAGCGGGCTGACAACTGCAGGCACAGGCGCGAAGCTGGTACTCCGGGGAACAAAAATATTTTTCACGGGGCCCGGTTTTCAGAAAGATCCTGCAGCCAAAATCACCGTCGTTTCCGATGGCTATGAAGTAAACGGAAGATCTTTTGTCCCGGCAGGCAACAACAATGTCCCGGGAATAAACTCCGGCGGACAACTTTCTCCTCAAACGCATACTGTAATCACCGTTGTTGTGCCGAACCTGTGCAACGGCGACTGCATGGCTACGGCAACCGCTATTGTTTCCGGCGGTTCGGGCAGTTTCAGTTACGTCTGGAGCAACGGCGATACCGGTGCCCTGGCCGACAGTCTTTGCGCAGGAACGTATCTTGTTGTAGTAACCGACCTGATCAACGGCGACCAGATCCCGGCCTTTGCCATCGTAACCGATCCGCCACCGCTGGTTATCTTTTTCAGCAATGTACCGCCGCTTTGTAACGGCCAGTGTAACGGATCGAGTACAGCATCCGTCGCCGGCGGAACTCCCGGCTACCTGTACAGCTGGGCGCCCGGCGGACAAACCACGCCGGCCATCACGAATCAATGCGCGGGATCGTATGTATTAACGGTGACCGATGTCAACGGATGCTCCATTACACAAACCTCCGTCATTACACAGCCGGCCGCGCTCAACCCGCAGGGAACCAACATCGATGTTAGCTGTAACGGGTTTTGCGACGGATCGGCGCAGGTGAATCCTATTGGCGGAACGGGTCTTTATTCATACAGCTGGGCGCCGGGCGGGCAAACTACAAATTCGATCAACGGACTTTGCCCGGGCAATTATACCTGTACCATAACGGACATAAACAATTGTACCTCGACTTACATTGCCGTCATTACGCAACCCAATCCGCTTGCCATCCAGGGCAATATCACCAACGCATCCTGCAATGGTGTCTGCGACGGGGCGATCAGTACTTCGGTCAGCGGCGGAACGGCGCCTTATTCGTACAGCTGGGCGCCCGGCGGGCAAACCACACCCAACCTGAGCGGCCTCTGCGACGGTTCATACACACTCACGGTTACGGATGCCAACGGATGTACACTCCAGCAGGTTTTCAACGTAACCGAACCTGCGCCTTTGCTGGTAAATCCTACCGGGATCAACATCACCTGTTTCAACGCCTGCAACGGTATCGCTCAGGCGAATGCCAGCGGTGGAACCGTTCCGTATACCTACAGCTGGTCGCCTGCGGGCGGTAACGTAGCCAACCCGGCCAACCTTTGCCCGGGAACCTATACGGTTACCGTAACCGACGCCAACGGGTGTACGGCTACCGGCTCGGTTACGCTTATACAACCGGCCCTGCTGATCGCGAACGCGTCGGATATCGATATAACCTGTTTCGGCGCCTGCGACGGAAGCGCGACATCAAACCCGGTAGGCGGAACTTCACCTTATACATACGTATGGCAGCCCGGCAATCTTGGTACACAAACCATAAACAACCTTTGCCCGGGATCGTACAGCCTGACCGTTACCGATGTCAACGGGTGCACCGCGACAGCTACAGTAACGATTACCGAACCGCTGCAGCTTCAGCCCAACGTGAACGTAACGAACGTAAGTTGTAACGGCGTGTGCGACGGAACGGCAACATCGACCCCGACCGGCGGAACGGCGCCTTATTCGTACAGCTGGGCGCCGGGTGGACAAACCACTTCTTCGATCAGCGGACTTTGCGCGGGCAATTATACCTGTACCGTTACCGATGCCAACGGGTGTGTGCAGACACAAAACTTCACCGTTACACAGCCCAACCCGCTCACCTCTTCCGTCAACGCCACGCAGATTCCCTGCAACAGTTCCTGCAATGCATCGCTTGCCGCCGTTGTTGCCGGAGGTACCGCACCGTTTTCATACGTGTGGGCGCCGGGTGGACAAACTACGTCCACGATAAATAATCAATGTGCCGGATCGTACACCGTAACGGTTACGGATGCGAACGGCTGCACCACGACAAGCAGCGTTACGATTGCACAGCCTACCGCACTGGTACTTACACAATCCACCACACCGACTTCCTGCAACGGCGTGTGCGACGGCTCCGCTTCCATTGCTGTGATAGGCGGCACTCCCGCTTATACATACAGCTGGGCGCCGGGCGGACAGACGACAGCCGTCATCAACAATGTTTGCGCAGGCACCTATACGGTAACCGTAACCGATGCCAACGCATGTACCGGGACAGAAACGATTACCGTAACCGAACCAACCGCGCTTCAGCCGAACCTGGCTTCGATAGATGCCACCTGCAACGGACAATGCAACGGAATCGCGAATGCGAACCCGACCGGCGGAACTGCGCCGTATACTTTCCTCTGGTCGCCCGGCGGACAAACCACGTCATCGATCAACGGCCTGTGTATCGGTACATACACCTGCGTGGTTACGGATGCGAACGGATGTTCTGCAAACCAGACGGTGACCATTGCGCAGCCCTCCCCGCTTTCTGCAGTTGTTTCGGCCACCACATCAAGCTGCGGGATCTGTAACGGAACGGCCACGATCAACGTAAGCGGCGGAACTTCTCCGTATGCTTATTTCTGGCTGCCTTCGGGAGGCACCAATCCCACAGCCACGGGCTTATGCGTAGGACAGTACACCTGTAACGTTACAGATGCCAACGGGTGCGTAACATCCGTCGTCGCCAACATCAACCAGGTAGTGAATATTATCATCACGAGCGTACAAACCAGTCTTTCCTGCTTCGGCGCCTGCGACGGTGTGGCCAGTGCGAACGCTTCCGGCGGAAATGCACCGTACAGCTACAGCTGGGCGCCCGGGGGACAGACGACACAAAACGTATCCGGGCTTTGTTCGGGTACATATACCGTAACGGTCACAGATGCGCTGGGTTGTTTTAATTCGGCGCAGGTCACCTTTGTCGATCCGCCGTTGCTCACACTCACATCATCCAGTACAGACGCTTCCTGCAACGGTGTCTGCGACGGATCAGCAAGCGTGGTTCCTGCCGGCGGAACGGGCGCTTATTCCTACAGCTGGGCTCCCGGCGGACAAACCACGTCATCGATCAACGGCTTGTGCGCCGGAACATATACGGTTACCGTAAGCGACGCCAATAACTGCACCGCAACACAATCCTTTACGATAACCGAAGCCAGCCTGATCGTCGCGAACGACGTTTCATCTCCTGCAAACTGTACGATGTGCGACGGTTCGATCACCATCAACCCAAGCGGCGGTATTGGTCCGTATACATACAGCTGGGCGCCAGGCGGACAAACCACTGCCACGATCTCGAATTTATGCCCGGGTATTTATACCGTTACGATCACGGACAATTCCGGTTGTTCCGTAAATACACCAGTCGCCGTAAGCAATCTCAATGGTCCGACGGTGCAGGCTACTTCTACCAATGCCACATGCAATGCCGTTTGCGACGGAACAGCCAATGCAAACGTAGTGGGTGGTGTCGCGCCATTTACGTATGACTGGTCGCCCGGAAGTCCCACCGGCGACGGAACAAACGCAGTAACCGGTCTTTGCGCAGGAACATGGTTTGTCCAGGTCACCGATGCTGTAGGCTGCATCACATTTACAAGCGTAATCATTACCGAACCGCAGCCGCTTGCGGCAACCGCAACCATCGTATCGGCTTCGTGCAACGGCGTTTGCGACGGCAGCATCACCACCAACGCTTCGGGCGGAACAGGTCCGTACACATACAGCTGGGCACCCGGCGGACAAACGACACCGTCGATAAACGGGCAATGTGCGGGAACATACACGCTTACATTAACCGATGCGAACGGATGCTCGAACGTGCTCCAGTTTACAATAACGGAACCGGTAGCTGTCGGCGCCAACATGACTTTTACCGATGTAACCTGCAGCTCGGCCTGCAACGGTACTGCGCAGGCCACAGTAACCGGGGGAACCGCGCCGTTTACGTATTCATGGACATCAGGACAGATTACGCCGTCCGTGGCCAACCTCTGCCCGGGAACATATTCCGTAACGATAACGGATGCCAACGGATGCACTACGCAGCAGCAGGTCACTATTACTGAACCTACTGCATTGCAGACATCGGTAAGCGGTACGGACGCGACCTGCTTCAGTTCCTGCGACGGAACAGCCACCGTAGTAGCAAACGGAGGAGTCCCCGGATATACGTATCTCTGGTCGCCGGGCAACGGAACAACAGCAACAGCGCTCAACCTGTGCGCAGGTGTTTACAGTATCACTACCATGGATGCCAACGGCTGTTCCTCCGTGCAGTCGCTGACCATCAACCAGCCTCCGGCGATTACCGGAACAACCAGTGTAACTTCTGTTTCCTGCTTTGGTTCGTGCGATGGAAGCGCAACCGTTGCAGCAGGCGGCGGAAGCGGCGCGCTCACGTACCTGTGGATGCCCGGCGGAGCGACAACAGCTACTGCGTCAGGCCTCTGCCCGGGTGTTTATACAGTAACCGTAACAGATGCCAATTCCTGCACAATCACACTACAGGCGACGGTTGCACAACCTGTGCTGCTCCAGGCGAATACCTCGTTCACGAGCCCTTCGTGCAACGGCGCATGTGATGGCACGGCAAGCGCAAACCCGGTGGGCGGAACCGGCCCGTACAGTTATCTCTGGGCGCCCGGCGGACAAAACACACAAACAATCAGCGGACTTTGCGCCGGAACATATACCGTTACCGTGAACGATGCCAACAACTGCCAGGATATCCAGGTGGTTACGGTAACGCCGGCTTCCGCCATTACAGTGGCTGTGGCCAGTTCCCCGGCAAACTGCGGATCATGCAACGGAACCATTACCGTATTGCCGGCCGGCGGAACAGCGCCGTATAACTACGTCTGGTCGGGCGGGCTTCCGGCGCAGCCGAACCAGTCGTCCCTGTGCGCAGGACTTTATACCGTTACCGTTACCGATGCCAGCGGATGCGGCAATACATTTACCATCCCGGTAAATAATTCAGGCGGCCCGACAGGTGAAACGGTAACCACAACCGGCGCTTCGTGTTCCGGGATCTGTGACGGTACAGGCGACGTAGTTCCGATCGGCGGAACAGCGCCCTATACATTCCTCTGGCCGGGCGGACAAACGACAAGCACGGTGAACGGTTTGTGCGCAGGTTCGTATTTCGTGCAGGTTACCGATGCAAACGGATGTATTCGTTTCTCCCCGGTAACGATAACCGAACCTCCGGCGATCGTTCCCAATCCTTTTGTTACCAACTCCACCTGCACCGGTATCTGCGACGGGGCAATCGCCCTGGGTGCAACCGGCGGAACCGGACCGTATACGTATCTCTGGGCGCCCGGCGGACAGACGACACCAGGCATCAACGCGCTCTGCGCAGGATCATATACCGTAACGATCACCGATGCCAGCGGATGCACCCAATCGGATACTTCGGTTGTTGCTCCCTGGAATACGCTTTCGGTAAACATTACTACTTCCGGCCTCGCCTGCGGAAACCTGTGCAACGGTTCGGCAACCGCCAACATTACCGGCGGAACAGCGCCGGTTACTTACCAGTGGAATGATCCGCTGAGCCAGGTTACACAAATTGCATCCGGCCTGTGCGCAGGATCTTATACGGTGAACGTAGTTGACGGCATGGGCTGCAATGTTACAGCCAATACGACGCTCAACGCACCATCGGTCATCAGCATCACGCCCGCGGTGATCAATACGACCTGCGGACAATGCAACGGAAGCGTTAACCTGAATACATCAGGCGGTACTGCGCCGTACACCTATCTCTGGAGCAACGGCGCAACCACGCAAAACGTCGCTTCACTTTGCGCCGGTGTTTATGCTGTAGTCATTACCGATGCTGCCGGCTGCACGGCACAATACAATGTAACGGTGAGCGCAACCAATGCGCCATCGGCAAATCTCACAAGCACCAATGCGACCTGTTTCGGAACCTGCGACGGTTCGGCGACGGTTGCTCCTTCGGGCGGAACTGCACCGTACACGATCCTGTGGCTGCCCGGCGCACAAACAGGATTGTCGGTAAACAATCTTTGCGCGGGAGCATACAACGTACAGGTAATGGACAACGCCGGGTGTATCGTTACACAAAGCTTTACCGTTGCAGAACCTGCGCAGCTTACCGCGAACCAGTCTATCACCAATACCGACTGCGGCGTTTGCTCGGGCAGCATCACGGTGAATCCTTCCGGCGGAACTGGTCCGTACACGTATCTCTGGGCGCCCGGCGGACAAACGACAGCAACCATCAGCGGGCTTTGCGCCGGTTTATATACGCTTACTATAACGGATGCCAACGCATGTACGCAGCAGGTGGTTATTCCCGTGAATAACGTGAACAGCAGCATGACATTAACCACCGCTTCAACGAACGTAACCTGCTTCGGAGTTTGTGACGGAACTGCATCGGTGAATGTTGCAGGCGGCGTAGCTCCTTTCACGTACCTCTGGAGCAACGGCGGCAATACAAACAGCCTTACCGCGCTTTGTGCAGGAATTTATTTCGTACAGGTAACCGATGCCAACGGTTGTGTTTCCACCGCGCAGGTGATCATTACAGAACCCGCACAACTCGCGCTTTCGTTTGCGAACGTAATCCCCGAATCGTGCCCGGGCATGTGCAACGGCACGATCACGATACTGCCTTCCGGCGGAACCTTATCGTACTCGTACAGCTGGAGCAATGCGCAAACGACACAAACAGCAACCGGCCTTTGCGCAGGATCATATAACGTTACCGTAACGGATGCCAACGGTTGTACCGTTACACAAACCAATTCATTCGTTGCGCCGCAGGTGCTTGTACTCGGCGTGCCGAACATAACCGGAAGCAGTTGCAACACCGTTCCCGACGGAGCGATCGATATCACCGTGAGCGGAGGTACACTGCCGTATACGTATCAATGGACAGGCCCGTCGAACTTTACCGCTTCAACGGAAGACCTTACGAATATTCTCAGCGGAACATACACGGTCATCATTACAGATAATAACGGCTGCCAGGTCAGTGATACACTCACGGTAATTGCGGCGGTAAGCGTGCTGGCGGATGCCGGTAACGATACGACTTCCTGCGATCTCGCGCAGGTTACGCTCGACGGTTCGGGCAGCACGAATGCGACGAGTTACCAGTGGTTCCAGTTGCCGGGACTGACGCTTGTCGGTTCAGCCGTTACGGCAATCATTACACCGCCGACAGGTACAACCAGCTATATCCTGGTGGCATTGAACGGCAGCTGCGCCGATACGGATACGGTGATGATCACCGCTTCGCCGTTACCTGCGGTGGATGCCGGGGCGAGTGTAACCATTCTCGCCGGTTCATCGACAGTAATCGGCGGCAATCCCACAGGTCCTGCCGGCTCAACCTATACCTGGGGACCTGTAACCGGCCTGGGCGATCCGGTGAACGCGAACCCGGTTGCCACTCCGTCGGTAACAACAACATACACGGTTACGGTTACAAACAGCAACGGCTGCTCTGCAACCGATACGGTTACGGTTACCATACTCCCGGAAATCGCTTTCCCGAACGGGTTTACGCCGAACGGAGACGGCACCAACGACGTGTGGGTGATCGACAATATCCAGCTCTTTAAAAATTGCGCGGTAGAAGTTTATAACCGCTGGGGTGAATTGCTTTTCCGCTCGGTGGGATATACTACACCATGGGACGGACGTTACAACGGGCAGGAATTGCCGGTAGGAACTTACTATTATGTCATCGACCTGAATGATCCGCTGTTCCCGGAAGATTATACAGGACCGATCACCATCATGCGATAAAAACATGTACATGAAAAAACAGATCGCTTTACTGCTGCTCCTGGGCCTGTCGCTTTTTGCGGGCGCACAGCAGCTGCCGCACTGGAGCCAGTACATGCTGAACGATTACGCCATGAACCCGGCTATCGCAGGCAAGAACCCGTATTTTCTCGGTATGTCGGATAACCGTTACCAGTGGAGCGGCATTACCGATGCGCCGCGCACCTACATCCTCACCGTGCACGGGCCGCTGAAAAAAATGAACATGGGCGTGGGAAGCCAGCTGTTCGTGGACATTACAGGTCCCACGCGGCGGATCGGTTTCTACGGATCGTATGCGTACCATGCCAAGCTCACGGATAAAATAAAACTCGGCCTGGGGCTGAACGCCGGTATCCTGCAGTTCGTGATGGACGGGCAAAAAATCACGCTGCACGATGCGGGTGATTACGTATTGCAGAACGCGCTCCAGTCGGCGCTGATGCCGGATTTCGGCGCGGGATTTTATTTGTATTCCGATAATTTCTGGGTAGGCGCTTCGTCCATGCAGATTTTCGAAAGCCGGATCAAGTTCTTCGATTATATGGCGACTACCGGCGTGATCAACCGTCATTACTACGGCATGGCCGGGTACCGTTTTCATCTCGGCGAAGATTTTATTCTCGAACCTTCCGTGCTCACCAAGTATGTGAAACCCGCCCCCTTCCAGTTCGACGCCGGCATGCGCGCCATTTACAAAGAGAAAATATGGTTCGGCGCATCTTTCCGGAACCGCGACGCCTGGGACATGTACACCGGTTTCATCTACCGCGAAAATCTGATGATCGGTTACTCGTATGATTTTACGACGACCAACCTGAAAAACTATTCTTCAGGCACGCACGAACTCCTGATCGGTATCCGTTTCAACAACCGCAGTACCGCTTCTGCATCGGAGTCGAAGTTCAACTGATTTACATGTTGCGGAATTCATTCGCGCGCAGCGAATAGATCACCGAATCCCACCAGCCTTTGTAGTAATAATTTTCCCGGTAATGCGCTTCCTGCGCAAAGTCCAGTTTTTCAAGCACCCGTTTCGATGCGAGGTTATCCGGCGCAATATTGGCTTCGATGCTGTGCAGCCCGGCTTTCGTAAAACCCCAGCCGGCAATGGCGCGCAGGGCTTCGGTCATGATGCCTTTGTTCCAGAGCTGCGGATCCAGTTCGTAACCGATCTCACCGCGGAAATGTTCTTTCATAAACCGGTTGAATCCCGCCGTGCCGATAAGCCGGTCGTTTTCTTTTTGCGTGATGGTCCAGCGGATCCCGTTTGTTCCGGAAAATAATCCGGACCAGTGCTGCAGCAAGTGTTCCGCTTCTTCCACGCTGCTGAAGGTGGGTGCGCCGCGGTAACGCATGATCCGTTCATCCGCATAAAGCCTGAAAATTCCGGGCAGATCTTTTTCCCCGGTTTCGCGCAGCAGCAAACGGGCTGTTTCCAGCACGGGAAAAACAGCAAACTGCTCCGAATGAAAAACCGGCAGGTTCATCTTTCAAAGAAACGATTAAATCCTTATCCGGGAGGAAAACCGGCGGCGCTCCGGGTCGGATCTGTTTCGTGCGACTTTGTGCCTTGGTAGCGATTTGTACACTCCTTGCCACGAAGACACAAAGAATCACAAAGAGTATGATTAAGCTAAGCTGGTCATACGCACTTACGCACCTTTCAGGAATTCGATCATCGGGATGCGGCGGATATTGCTTTGCACCCAGATGTTGATTTCTTCGATGCCCAGCGATTTTTTCTGCGCCGGATCTTCCTTGATTTTTTCGAGTTCTTTCGCCAGCAGGCAGAAATTTTCTTTCCGCTCCGAAACACCGTCGTCCAGCAATTTCTCGATGTGACGGATCACCGTTTTTTCGAAAGGGAAATAACTTTTATGCTGCCTGAGGTAACGCGGAACTGTGCGGAGTTCATAATGCAGCAGTTCCCGTTTGTCCATTTCATAATGCAGGATCATCTGGAAGATGCGGGCGAAATGCTGGATGTCCAGGCGGCTGTCGGATTTCACGTCGTTGATGATCTTATTCACCCAGGTCAGCGCCTGTTTGAAGTCCTCTTTCACGAACAGCATCACCGCGATATTGTGGCAGAATCCAAGTTCACGGGCCTTGCTTACTTTGCCGCGGTATTTTTTCAGTCCTCTTTCGATATCCGGAAGCAGTTCTTCCGCTTTATCAAGCCGCGCACAGTTCACCAGGTAGATCAGTTCCATGTAATACGCGCCCTGGAATTCTTCCGCTTCCTCGTCGGGAGATACGCAGGGAATCGAACGGATTTTTTCCAGGATGACCGGGAACTCTTCAAACCGGCCAAGGCCAAGGCAGCAGTTGAGGTAATTGAACAGGCTTTTCTTGAACCGCTGGCCGCCGTCCCTGATAAACCGCGGATGGCTTTCCCAGTGCTCGATTTGTTTGTGATAGTACGTGTACGCCTGCTCGAAATCGCCCATGTTCATGTGAAAGATTCCGCGGGCGAACAGGTACTGGTAATACACTTCGAAAGAATCTTCCTGCGGCGGATTTATGAATAAATCGCTTTTCGCAACATGGTACAATTCCGCCAGTATTTTTTCATCGCGCAAATGGTAGTTGCTTCGCGATTTTACAAAAACGGTATCGCTGAGATTCATCAGCTCTGCAAAAGAATGCAGTTTACGCATCACCTCTTTCCTTTCCTCGTGCACGGCATCAATCCGGGCTTTCATGTCTTTATTGGGACCAACCACGACAAGCAGCCGCTCGATGAACAGAATTTCGAGAATCACGAGAAACATTTCATACTCGTAAGCCAGTTTTTTGGCTTTTTCGAGTTCTTTCCAGCTGAGCTCATACAAACCGCGGTCGTAAAGGAACCGGGCGTCCATGAGCAATTCTTTCAACTGCTTGTCCACGGAACGTTCGGCATGAAACATCCGCATACTTTTCAGCACGAAACGATACAGGTAATTTTTGCTCGAAGAAAGATGCCGGACCAGGGATTTGCCTTTTAGCTGCTCTTTCAGCTTTTTTTCATCGTATTCTTCCTGGTTGAGGATGGCATCGAATAGTGCAATATTCTCATTTTCAATTAGTTGCTTTGATGCAGCAACTTTTATATACCGTTTTTCGGCCTGCGAGAGGCTGTGAAGCAGCCGATGGAGGTCGTTAGTCGCTTTCATATATAAAAACACTGTTTCGTGCGGTCATAAACATACTAATAATTTGGTTTTCAAGCTATTTCGTTTAGACGGAGACCCACTTGAGTTCCACGAATGACGGTAAAGTTGGTCTAAAATAATGACGCGGAGTTCTTTTCTTTGGTTTTAAGAAGAAACAAAAGAGTAAAAAAACCTAATCTAAACCGAAACAGTATGCCGACACTACCAGCACGTTATGCCATGGCCGATTCCCGGATCGTGTTCCTGAAACAGTATAAATATATGGCCATTTACCGCCTTTCGGACCTCGATGTTGTAGCCGTTTTTGCGCTGAATACCGCGCGGAAAATATGGATTGACACTTCTACAGATGAACTTGTTGTTGATAACGGCTCAACAGGTTCCCTGTTTAAAACAACATTCACCATGAACTCGGATGCTTATGCCGAGCTCACCGATGGTGAAATTATAATTTGTACCGGCGATCCTACAAACCAGATTTCGCTGACCCGTTTTCCCCTGACAGACACGACAAACTGTCCCAACGTTTGCCTCAAATGGGAAAGCGCCAACAGCCTGTCGGTATTTACCGCCTGCGGAAACGAATCCTGCTCGGTGGTCAAATCAGAATGCAAAGTCAGCTCATGCTGTGATGCATACGCAAACTTTACCTGACCTGTTTTGAAAAAAACGACAACATATCATCCTGTTTGTTCTTCGGGCGGCCGCATCCGGAAGCTGCTCTTTTTTCACAACGCAGTGGATAGCGATCCCTGCCAGTTGCAAAAAGAGTACGACGGACTGATGCATGCGTTCGGTCCCGAGGTGGAATGTTTTGTTGTCGCGCCGTTCGACCGGGCTGTCCCGGAAGAAAACCGCGTTACCGGGAAAAAGCGCGTACACCTTGTTCCCCTGCGTACCGAACGATTTACCCCAGGTAGTTCGATCACACGCTGGACGCAGGATGTTGTGCATGCTTTTTCCTGTAAAACGCCCGGCGGGCAGGACCAGCTTCGCCTGCATTACAATGCCGGGCGGATTGATCCGGCTGCTTTCCGCGAACTGCAGAATCATATTCCCGGCCTGCAATGCCTGCCCATGAATGAGCCGCGGATCAACGGCGGAAACATACTGATCGGCGGAACCGGCGATTTCCTGATGGCCGGCGCCGACCTGCTCAACTGGTATCGCCGGGGACTCACAGGCGCAGCAAGATCGGCAGCCAGGATCAAACTGGAAAACCAACTGCGTGACAAATTCGGCGTCATGCGCATTTACTGGGTGAATGCTACCGAAGCATCCGGCCGGCTGAACGGCCGCCAGCCTTTTTTCCATATCGACATGTATGTGTCACTTGCCGGGCAAACGGACGATAATACGGAACTCGTTTTTGTGGGCGAGATCAGGAACGAATATGTTTTCTGCAATCACAGCCCGGAAATAGCGCAGCTGAAAGAAGCGCTCGACCGCACCGCGCGCTGGATGGAAAATCCGCGGAACCATCACGGCCTGAAATGCAGGGTGCTCCGGCTCCCGGTACTCGTGTTCAATGAGCAGGCGGATCATTACGGATGCTATAACAATTGCCTGGTTGAACAAACTCCGGGCGGACGGATTTTATATCTCCCTGATTTTATGCCCGGTTTAAACGGAGGAAAAACGGCAAACGGAACCGCACAGCGTATAGCGGCTATCCAGGAACAGCTGAGATGGAAAATCCTGAAATGGAATGCAGGAAGCGTACGGTTTGTCAGCGGTGGCTTTTTCGGCCTGTCGCGGAAAATGGGATCGCTGCGCTGCATGGCCAAAGTAATCCAGCGAACGGGCGCATAAAAACACCATCAAAAAATTAATAAGATGAAACTGATCGTAGCCATTGTATTCTTTATTGAGCCGGTGGATGAAGATGTGGAGAAAATGCTTCGGGAAAAAGTCCTGGGAAAACAAAACAGGACCGGCAAACTATCGAAAGAAACCGCCCCGGGAAGCCGGGTAAAAAAAGGCAGCAAGAAAAAACAGGATAAAGGCTGATGTGATAGACCCGCGTTCTTCCAACTGCTCATAGGCCCTGGGCGCACCACATCAAAAGTGGTTAACCGAAGATGGATCGCCAACCAAATGTTTCGGTTAAAATTGGTTCAGACAGCTCAGGCCAACAGGACGTTATCTATCAGCCTTACAACGCCGAGGTAAGCAGCAATGCAAGCCACGGCGTTTTTTTTATGCCCTGCCGGAAGCGGAAGCAACGTATCGGCGTCTGCTATTTCAAAATACTCCAGGCGGAAACGCGGCTCGGCGGCAAGCATATCGAGCACACGCCGGCGGATTACCGCTTCGTCATGATCGGGCCAGAGCTCGCGGGCGAGAAACAATGCCCTGGAAAGCAAAGGCGCGATCGCCCGCTCTTCCGCAGTCAGCCGCATGTTCCTCGAACTCATCGCCAGTCCGTCAGCTTCACGCACCGTGGGACAACCGATCACTTCTACCGGCAGAGCCAGGTCCCGGACCATTTGCCTGATCACCGCCAGTTGCTGGAAATCTTTTTGCCCGAAATAAGTCCTGCAGGGCCCCACGGCATGAAAAAGTTTGCTGACGATCCGGACCACCCCGCCGAAATGCCCGGGACGGTAATGCGCTTCCATCACCCGGTCGAGCACGCCCCAGTGCATGGCGGGGACAGTCTCTTTTTCCCCGGGCGGGTACATCTCATCCACCGACGGGCTGAAAATGATATCACAGCCTGCAGATTCAAGCAAAGCCCGGTCTGCATCCGGTGTGCGGGGATAATGTTCCAGGTCCTTCTTATCGTTGAACTGGGTGGGATTTACGAAAATGCTGCAAACAACCAGGTCGCATTCACTGCGGGCGCGGGTTACAAGCGCTCCATGTCCCTGGTGAAGCGCGCCCATGGTGGGTACAAAACCGATCTTTTTTCCGGACAAACGCTGCTCATCGAGGTGTTTCCGCAATCCGGCGCTGGTTTCGAGTATCTTCAGCACGTTGATCTTCAGTTGATTAATCAGTACCGGGCAACCAAATCACCAGTGCATCGTCTTCATGCTGGTTTCCGACGGACAGGCCAAAACTATGGTTAAAAGTTTGATTTCTGCCGATTTTTTGCTTAATTTTGTATTCCTTTTTCCGAAAAGAAACCAACACATCTCCCATATATATGAAAAAAGCAAAAGTCCTCTTCGTATCACAGGAAATTATGCCTTACCTGGACGAAACACCGATGGGCCGTATTGCAAGATACCTGCCGCAGGGAATCCAGGAGAGAGGAAAGGAGATCAGAACATTTATGCCCCGTTTCGGCTGCATCAATGAGCGCCGCAACCAACTGCACGAAGTTATCCGTCTTTCAGGCATGAACCTGATCATTGATGATACCGATCACCCGCTGATTATCAAAGTGGCTTCTATCCAGGCCGCGCGCATGCAGGTGTATTTCATCGATAACGAAGAATATTTCCAGCGTAAATTCATTGTTACAGATAAAAAAGGCGAACATTTTGCCGATAACGACGAACGCAGCATCTTTTTCTGCCGCGGCGTAATCGAAACCGTAAAAAAGCTCGGCTGGGCGCCCGATATCGTGCACTGCCACGGCTGGTTCACGGCGCTGATGCCCCTTTATCTTAAAAAATCGTTCCGTGATAACCCGCTCTTTGCTGAAACGCGTGTGGTTTATTCGGCTTATGACGACGATTTTCCGAATCCCCTCCATAAGGATTTCGCCAAGAAGCTCGCTTTCGAAGGAATTGAAAAAGGAGACCTGGACGTGCTGAAAACGCCCACCTTCGCCAATCTTTCGAAACTCGCCATCGACTATTCCGATGCCGTGATCAAAGGCGCGCCGAAACTGAATGCCGAAGTGGAGAAATACATCAAGAAATCCGGCAAATTATCGCTCGATTTCAAAGGGGCTGACGATTATCTCGATGCATATTCCGAATTTTACGACGCCGTTCTGGAAGAAGAGCCCCTTCTGGTCGACTGAGGAGTATGATATTCAAAACACGATTCAACTATTCGCAGATTTTGTCCCGGGTCCCGAAAGCAAACGGAAGAACCGGGACGAAATTTTTTCTGGCCGCTGCATTTGCTTTAGCAGCATCTTCCTGTAACAAAGAATCCGATCTCGGCCTTGATGTGCAGCCCGAAAACGACCTGCTCCTGGTAGGCGTCCAGGATACCACCACGCTCCGGACCTATACCGTTCGTGAAGATTCCGCGCGCAGCGACGAAGCCCCGGTTTGCCTGCTCGGCGCCATAAACGACCCGGTCTTCGGCAAATCAACCGCAGGGATTTTCTCGCAGTTCATGATCCCGAACAACCTGCTGAATATCGATTTCGGCACGGAAAGCGACCTGGTACTCGATTCAACGGTACTCAGCCTTTCGTACAAGATCGATTTTTACGGCGACACCACGACGCAGCAAACCGTGCGCGTGTACCAGATGACCGAGTCGATCTACAAGGACAGCAACTACTACTCGAACCAGGTGAAACAGCATTACACGCCCGCTCCCCTGGCCGTAAAAACCTTCAGCCCGCGCCCGCACACCCGGCTCAACGTGGACGGTTCCGAACGGCCCGCCCACCTGCGCATCCCGCTCGATCCTTCGTTCGGACAAATTATTTTCAACCAGTCGGGAACAAGTAACCTGCAGAACAATACGAACTGGCTGAACTTCTGCAAAGGGTTTTACATCGCTCCCGATCCCAACCCATCGGGCGAAGGCTCTATCATGCACTTCAGCATGACGGACAGCCTGACCAAGATCACGCTGTACTACCGGAATGTCGTTACGCTGGATACGCTTAAATTTTCGTTCACCGTTCCTTCGGGCGCGGCTGCGTATTACAATTACTTTACGCACGATTACAGCACAGCGACGTTCAACCTGGCGACACAGGATACGGTCAACGGGGAAAGCGTTGCATACATCCAGGGCATGTGCGGCCTGAAAACAGCGATCAAAATGCCTTACCTTTCCAAATGGAAAGACCTCGGCCCGATTGCCGTAAACAAAGCCGAGCTGGTCATCCAGGCCGACCCGGGCTACATTAACGACCTGCACGCGGCCAATGTCAAACTCTACCTTACCGCGCTGGATTCTTCCGGGAATTCCCTGCTGCTCATCGACATGCTGACGTCGCTCGGTTCTTTCGGCGGATCGTTCAACAGCACCAATTCCGAATACCGGATCAACCTGCCGCGCCATATGCAGCGCATGATCGAAGAAAGCGAACCCAATTTCGGATTCTTCCTCAAAGAAATCGACCCCGTTCAGAGTCCGCGCAGGACAGTTATCGGGGGAGGTTCAAGCCCTTCCCCTGCGCTTAAAATGTATTTGCGGATTATTTATACCAAGATCAACTGAACGTCAATACCTTTGCAAGATGTGTGGAATCGTTGCTTATATCGGTAAAAAAGAAGCCTACCCGATACTGATGAAAGGCTTGCACCGCCTCGAATACAGGGGGTACGACAGCGCCGGCGTAGCGCTCATCAACAGCGACCTTGTTGTTTACAAATGCAAGGGCAAAGTTTCCGATCTCGAAAAATTTACGGTAAACAAAAACAAAACCGGGACCATCGGCATCGGCCATACCCGCTGGGCCACGCACGGTGAACCGAACGACGTGAACGCCCACCCGCATTATTCGGGATCCAAAAACCTGGTGCTGATTCACAACGGCATCATCGAAAACTACGCGCCGCTGAAAGAAGAAATGATCAAGCGCGGTCATGTTTTTGAAAGCGATACCGACACCGAAGTACTCGTACACCTGATCGAAGATATCCAGCAGCGCGAAAACGTGGACCTGCCGGAAGCCGTGCGCATTGCGCTCAATAACGTGATCGGTGCGTATGCCATCGTGGTGCTTTCGAAAAACGATCCCGACCTGCTCATCGCGGCCAAAAAAAGTTCGCCGCTGGTTCTCGGGGTCGGTGAAGAAGAATTTTTCGTAGCCTCCGACGCCACGCCGATCGTGGAATACACGAAGAACGTGGTGTACCTCGAGGACGAGGAAATTGCCGTAGTGAACCGCAAAGGAAAACTGCAGATCAAAACCATCCGCAACCAGGAAATCACGCCGTATATACACGAACTCCAGATGCAGCTCGAGGCCATCGAAAAAGGCGGCTTCGATCATTTCATGCTCAAGGAGATTTACGAGCAGCCCCGTTCCATCCGCGACAGTATGCGCGGGCGCGTGCATGTGGATAAAGGCGTGGTGGAACTCGGCGGTATCCGCGAGTACATGCAGAAATTCGTCAGCGCAAACCGCATCATCATCATCGGCTGCGGCACATCCTGGCATGCGGGCATGGTGGGCGAATATCTTTTCGAAGACCTCGCGCGCATTCCCGTCGAAGTGGAATACGCTTCCGAATTCCGCTACCGCAACCCGGTTATTTATGAAAGCGACGTAGTGATCGCCATTTCGCAATCGGGAGAAACGGCGGATACGCTGGCGGCCATCGAACTGGCCAAATCCAAAGGCGCTACCATTATCGGCGTGTGCAACGTAGTCGGTTCATCCATCGCACGCACCACGCACGCCGGATCATATACGCATGCCGGGCCGGAGATCGGCGTGGCCTCTACCAAAGCGTTTACCGCGCAGGTTACCGTACTCACGCTGATGGCCCTGGCGATCGGTCACAAACGCGGCATGATTTCCGAAACGCATTACCACGAACTGCTCAGCGAGCTGGATTCCATTCCCGCAAAAGTGGAACGCGTGCTGAAGCTCAACGACCAGATCAAATACCTCGCTTCCATTTTCAAGGATGCGCGCAACTTTTTGTACCTCGGCAGAAGCTATACCTTCCCGGTCGCACTCGAAGGCGCGCTCAAGCTCAAGGAAATTTCCTACATCCATGCCGAAGGATATCCTGCGGCGGAAATGAAACACGGACCCATCGCGCTCATCGACGAAGAAATGCCCGTTGTGGTTATCGCTACCAAAGGCGCTTCGTACGAAAAAGTGGTCAGCAATATCCAGGAAGTAAAAGCCCGGAAAGGAAAAGTGATCGCCGTAGTAACAGAAGGCGACACCATCGTTCGGAAAATTGCGGATCACGTGATCGAAGTTCCGGAAACCGATGAAAAACTCGCTACGCTGATTTCCGTAGTCCCGCTGCAGCTGCTCTCCTACTATATCGCCGTGATGCGCGGATGCAACGTGGATCAGCCGCGTAACCTCGCGAAATCCGTTACGGTGGAGTAGAAACCATTTCCGATTGTCGATTTGCGATTGCCGATTGAACGTTAGCGTCTTCGCACCTTGGCGGTGAAGTCTGTATTCCGGTTTTCTTCATCGCGAAGACACGAAGGCGCTAACTGGTTTCAATGTGCAGGAACAGGTGTGGCAATCGGCAATCGACAATCCGAAATCGGCAATCACTTCATCCACATAAAAATTTTCGGATTGTCGCGGAATGTTTCCAGCTGCTCTTTTTCGGAAAGCAGTATCACCGCCAGGTCGATCAGCGGAAGGATGCCCAGTCCGCCGCCCAGGGTAACGAGGTAAACGATCGGGATATACGGTTTTGTTCCGAGGTAAATGCGGTGCAGGCCGAGCATCCCGAAGGGCGGAACAGCCAGCAATGCTGCGACCAGTTTCCGGTTCTCTGTTTTTATTTTACCCGCAGGCGCTGCAACAGGTACGAGCGTATCGCACGCAGCTTCGTGGCCGGCAGCTTCCTGCAGATCATCTCCGTTGCCGGTAATAAATATGATCTCCGCTTCGGAAGAAACAGTTTTTATACTGTCCGGTACATTTCCGGCAAACAATCCCGCAGGGAAAAACAGGCTCAGCAAAAGCAATCTCATGGAACAAATTTGCAAAAAATAGATGCTTCTCCTTGGGAAATATTTAAACGCTCCATGTTCATCGGACTCCTTGATGATTGAGCGTTGTGCGTTTGGCATTGCGCGTTTTTTTCCTGCACCGGTGATGGCGGCGTCAAAAAAATAACCGGCAGAAACTCCGCCGGTTATTTTAAGATTTATATGGTCCCTGCTTAGTTTCCGCCGAAGCGGGCATTGATACCGAAAAGCATGAAGTATGTGGGCCCGATTGCGAATTCCGCGTTTGCACCGATATTATCCGTGAAGAAATAACGCATACCGAAAAGCGCCTGGGGCTTGATCGGGCTGCCGAAACCGGAAAGGATATCGCTGTTGTCGTAGCCGTTGGGTGCACTTGAACTGTAGTTCCACATCGTATAGCCGAAACGGGCACCGGCGTATGTGTCCAGGTCATCATTATCACCGAAGTGGAACAAAGCGCGCACACCGAAATTCTGGCGGGTCAGGCGATCGGTAAAATTTCCTGTTATCACGTTTCCGTTGGGATCGGTGTAGCTGCTGTATTTCACGGTAAGGCCCTGGTAAGTATAGGCCGCGCCCACGCTGAAGCGGTCGCTGATACCGAAATCATACATGCCGGCAATAACCGGTGTTTTGGTCGAGCTGGCATCGGTTGCGTTAACGGCATCTGTAACAACGCCCATCAGGATACCGGCAAGGCTGTAACCGGCTCCGGCCGTAACTACGCTTTGCCCCTGGAATTTCTGGGCCATGGCATTCCTCGGGGAGAATGTTGCCAGGGTGGCAACGACAAGAGCAACAGTAATAACGGGTAGCTTTTTCATTTGAGACAAGGTTGGTTTACGTTTAGTTTGGTTGGTATTACTTGACTGCCTTCAAACGGCGTGCCACTTCTTCCCAGTTCACCAGGTTCCACCAGGCGCCAACGTAATCCGGGCGGCGGTTCTGGTAGTTCAGGTAATAGGCATGTTCCCATACATCAAGGCCGAGGACGGGCGTTCCTTTTACTTCGGCAATGTCCATCAGCGGGTTGTCCTGGTTCGGGGTGCTGCTTACCACGAGCTTGCCACCGCTTACCAGCAGCCACGACCAGCCTGAACCGAAACGGGTGATCCCGGCGTTCGAGAACTGTTGTTTGAAATTGTCGAAAGAACCGAATGCCGCGTTGATCGCATCGCCAAGTTCGCCGGAGGGCAAACCTCCCGCACCGGGCTTCATCACGGTCCAGAAAAGACTGTGGTTGAAATGCCCGCCGCCATTGTTGCGGACGGCCGCCGGGTATTTCGAAATGGTGCGGCAGATATCTTCGATGCTCATTTTTTCAGCATCGGTGCCGGCAATCGCATTGTTCAGGTTTGTTACATAAGCCTGGTGGTGCTTGCCGTGATGGATTTCCATCGTGCGTGCATCGATATGCGGTTCAAGCGCATCAAATGCATACGGGAGAGCAGGTAATTCAAAAGCCATAGGTGTTTATTTTAAGTTGTGTTTGTTTATCGGCAGGATTATCTATCAAAAATAGCAAATTCTTCCATTAACGGTTTGGATTATACCATTATACAGGCCGCAGATTTTATATACATTTGTGCTTCACCAAACTAAAACACCGTTACGGTTATGAAAAAGACATTTGCCCTCCTTTCCGTTCTCGGCATGTTAGCCGTTACGGCCTGCGGACCAAGCGAAGCAGAACGCCATGTCCAGGACTCGCTTGCAGAAAAGAACAAAGACTCCGCAAGTGATGCCATGTTCGATGAAGCGGAAAAAGAGATGATGATGATGGACTCTATGCGTAAAGCCGACAGCGCGCGCCTGGCCGACAGTATGAAAAACGACAGCATTAAAAAAGCAGGCGAAGCGAAACCGAAAGGAAAGTAGTAAAGCCCGGTTGATATATTCAGCGGTTTCCGGAAGTTCCGGGGACCGTTTTTTTGTTTAAAGTTCCTTCGGAACAGATCAAGGAGGCAGGCGGCAGTAGCAGTAGCAGTCGATGTTGTTCGCTTCGCAGGTTTGCCGATTTTCCAGGAACATTACTGTAATACGGATACTGCTACTGCCGCTGCCACTGTTTCACCTGCTTTTAGTTGTCCCGGTTGAGCAAAAGAGTGTGTCCCGACAAGCAAAAAAATAATAGCAAGGATCCCGGTTACAAAATTTTTCATGTTTCATTTTTTATTCAGCCAATCGGAAATAAGTTTGCTCATTTTTTCAGGCTCACCCTCGTGAGGAAAATGGCCTTCTCCTTTTATCAGGTACAACTCCGAATCGGGCAAAAGTGTTTTTATCCGCCGGGGAATTCCCATACCTGTCAAAGGGTCTTTCTCGCCGTAAATAATAAGCGCCGGAATAGTATTGAAGGTGGTTTCAAATGCTGCCTGAATTTGCTGCAACAGGTTTTCTTCCGTTACCAGCTGGTGAAGCATACGGGTAGATGTTCTGCGCATTTCTTTTGTCCTGAAAATCGTTTTATATATCTTTTTTTCTTCTGCGGAAAGTTTGCGGTTGTTTATGCCAAACCTGGTCATCGCTGCAATGAGCAAGTTGAAATTGGAATTAATGAAATTGAAAACGCTCCCATTAATCATGGACAGCATCTTTTTTATTTTCGGATACCCGGAAACAGGAAATATGATGGTATCGGTAATAATTATTCCTTTCAGTTTTTCGGGTTCCTCTATAAATGCTTTGATCGCAGCATGTCCGCCGCATTCCTGCATGAGCAGGTAAACGGAATCCAATTTTAACATTTCCATAAGCCCTGCAACAATTTCCGCTTGTGCATGTATGGATGGCGTGTATTTGCCGGCGGGGTTTATTTCTGACAATCCGAATCCTGGAAAATCCAAAGCAATACAGCGAAAATGCTTTGAAAGTATTTTTATCATGTTGCGATACATAAACGAAGATGTAACAGGCGGGTGGCAGAACAGAATTGTTTCGCCCTGACCTTCGTCAATATAATGAATGCGATTTCCGTTGATGGTTGTCCATTTGCTTTGAAACGGGTAAAGGTTTTCCGGGTACGAAAATTTCTGCATGATCTTTTATTTTCTGAATGATTTTATATACGTGAGCAATGCTTTTATCTCCGGTTCCGTCAGCGTTTTTTTGAATGACGGCATGATGCGCTTCCCATTCCGGATAATAAGTGCGACCGTTTCGTCATTTAACCTGCTTTGTATGAGTTTGCCCGACCCGAAAAAACTTTTACTCCCATCCGCTCCATGGCAACGCAAACAATGTGTTTCGTACAGTTTTTTTCCATCGGGTTGCTCCGGTACCTGAAATGCTGATGATGCGGCGCATACGATCAGCAAAATGACTAAATAGTTTTTCATCCGTTTATTTGTTCTTTTGTTTTGCCGGCCACTCCAAGTACATATGCATAAATACCAATGAGTGCGAAGCCCAGCACCTGCCGTATCATGCTGAATGTTGCCCATGTTTTCAGCTGCTCGGCATCTGCATTTGTAATCACTGCCCCGGCATTACCGATATACCTGCCCAGGAAAGGGATAAAGTAAAAAGCCGTTGAAAGAATAATGATCGAATAGAAAACATGGTTGATAAACAGCAGCCTTCTTCCCGGGCCGGTATATTTCCAGCCCGAAATGACCATGGTGAGCCAAACAATAAGGACAGGCGGTGTAAAGTAGAAAAAGTAAAAACCGACACCATGAAATTGTTTCATCAGGTTCATGTTGCTGATCCAATACGGCACATTGACCAGGCGCTGGTACATGGCCCCGCCCTCTGTCATTGCCAGGAACGGAATAAGCAGGAATAAACTTGTTTTGAACGTTCTCATTCGCTTTGTATACATTTTAATACAAAGGAATGTGAACGGCAAACTGCCAAACTTGCCATAAGGCAAGAAACAGTTCAGCGGATTTTTTTGCGGATGCGGCTAAGCGATGTATCCGTTACGCCAAGATATGATGCCAGGTATTTCAAGGGAACCTTTTGAATAAAATCAGGAATCCGCAACAGCTCTTTGTAGCGTTCTTCGGCCGATTTGGTATGCAGGGAATGTGTCCGTTGCATTAAAATAGTAAACGCCTCTTCGGCAAATTTTCTTCCGAACTCCCTGTAGATTGGAAACTTTTCATACAGATTTTCCAAATCCTGCTTTGTGATTTTATACAGGATACTGTCCTCCAGCGCCTCAACGTAAAACTGTGCCCTGCCGGTAGTATAGAAGCCCAGCAAATCCGTTATCACCATTTCCTTAAACGAAAACCAGGTGATGATTTCTTTATCCTTAATGTCGTAATAGTAAACACGGAAACAACCCTGTTGAATGAACGCAATGTAATTGCAGTCTTTTCCCGGGGTTAGCAGGTGTTTCCCTTTTTTTATTTTTAACTCCGTGAAATTGGCAAGAAATGCGCCCAGGTCCTGGCCCGGGAGATAGAATGCTAAAAATTCCCGCAATTCATTTGTCATGATGGAAATTGGTTTAGCCCCCGGAGAACGGGGAATAATTACTTCTTAAAACGATTCCACCGCCCGTTTTACAGCGATGTCATCGTCATTCAGTACCGGATAAAATCCGTCGTTATCCCAGGCTACCCGGGCGATGGCGGCTTTGATATACATCCGGATCAGTTTTTCCGAACGGGTCAGCTGCACCGGGTTCATCACCACGCCTTCGGCCGAAGCCAGTTTTACAAAAGCATCGAGCATGGCCTTGCTCACGGCGAATTCGCGGCGGAAAGAAGAAGTTCCCTGCGCGTGCAGAACTTTCCGGTTGGATGTTGCATAATCCAATGCATAAATGTTGAACGCGTTTTTATCGAGCAGTTTGGTGATCAGCGACGTTTGCCCGGCAGTATCCAGCGGAACGAAAATATCCGGCATGATGCCGCCGCCGCCGTAAACGGTTCTCTTTTTGAAAATCGTTTTGTATTTCAGCGAATCCGCAAAATGAATACTGTCCGCATGCAGCAGTTCGCCTTTGCTGTAACGCTGGTTATCTTCCGCGTAATATGCTTTGTTGCCTTTGTTGTACGGCTTCTGGATAGAACGCCCCGACGGCGTATAATAACGCGAAATGGTGATGCGGAAACCGGAACTGTCGGAGAGTAATTTTTCTTCCTGCACAAGTCCTTTGCCAAACGAACGGCGACCGAAAATCGTACCGCGGTCGTTATCCTGGATGGCGCCGGCAATGATTTCGCTGGCCGATGCCGATCCTTCGTCGATCAGCAGGGCGAGCGGAAGATTTTCGTAACTCCCTTTCGAACTGGCATTGTGATCTTCGCGCTTCGTTTTCCGTCCCTCGGTATACACGATCTTTTGCCCCGCGGGCAGGAACTCGTCGGCGATCGCCACCGCGGTCTGCAGGTACCCCCCGCCGTTACCGCGCAGGTCGAGCACCAGTTTTTTCATCCCGATTTTTTTCAGCGAGTCGAGCGCTTTAACGAAATCCGCGTGACTTTTTTCGGCGAAGCGGGTGAGCTTGACGTACGCCGTTGAGGCATCGATCATATATGCCACGTCGATACTGTTGATGGGAACGCGGCCGCGGGTGATTTCTTTTTCGAGCAGCTTTTCTTCTCCGGGGCGGCGGAAGGTCACTTTTACTTTCGTATCGGCCGGACCGCGCAATTTGCTGCGCACGAATTTTTCTTCCACTTCGCCGATAATCGGTACACCGTCGGCTTTCACCAGGCGGTCGCCGGGCAGCAGTATTTTTTCCGAAGGCCCGCCGGGAACAACGCTCATCACGGTAACCGTATCGTGAATCAGGTTGTACTCGATCCCGATTCCTTCGAAATTTCCCTGCAGCGGTTCGTTCATCTCGCGGATTTCGTCGGCAGTAAAATAATCGGAATGCGGGTCGAGGCTCTGGAGCAGGCCCGCGATGGTTTCCTCAACTAATTTTTCGCGGTCAACGGAATCTACATAACGATCTTCGATAATGCCGATCACCGCGTTGATTTTATCGTAACCCGAGTAGCCGCTGTTCCCGGTCATGTTCCCGGAAAAACGATTACCGATCCAGATGCCGGCAGAAAGCACGGCGCCGAGAATAAGCGGGAGATAAATAGTACTGCGGCGCATCAGGATTTTTGTGTTTCAGAAGGATAATGCAGCACGTTCACGCCGAATTTTTTCAGGAAGTCAACACCCTCATCGCTGGAAATTCCCTTATACGCTGCATACGAATGGAGATAAATCACTTTTTTGATTCCCATCGTATAAATGATGCGCGCGCAGGAAATGCAGGGCGACAAAGTTACGTATAAGGTACAGCCTTCGATCGGCACATTGTTTTTGGACGCGTAGAGGATCGCATTCTGTTCGGCGTGCAGGGCCAGCGAGCAGCTTCCTTTGCTGTCGCGCGGGCAGCCTTCCTCCGGCCATTCCAGGTCGCAGTTGTGCGTGCCGGCGGGCGGACCGTTATACCCGAGTGAAATGATGCGCGTGTCTTTGGTTAAAACCGCACCCACTTTCGCTTTCACGCAGTGCGAACGCTTGGCCAGGTTTTCGGCAAGTTCCATGTAAATTTCGTCGAATGACGGGCGATGTGGTTTCTGATCCAAAAGCGTGATTGCAGCAGGCGCGGTGCAGCGGAATCGCTTCACGGGCTTTGTTTGCAGGGCGAAAATACGAAAATTAAACCCGCGGAACAGGCTAACCGGCGGATGTAAAGGCTTAAAGAGATACCACGGAGGACTCCCGGTGGTTTGCCATTGGAGAAATTAACCGCCGGGTGTTACCCGGTAACAAAACAATTCGGTCTTGTTGGTTTTCCTGTTGAAATGGTACAAAATCAACAATCCGTCGTCCGCGAAAAGAAACGGTTCATAGGGATAATCCTCCCCGAATTGAAAATCGAACGTTTCCGAATACCGGCCGGTGGCGTGGTTTACGATTGTAACCGAAACGCGATGTTCATATTTACTTTTCGCCGTGTCGGTGATCGTGCTTTGATAATCAAAACAGGCCAGCAGGTTAGGTTTAAACCCGGCGATGATATTCGCATTTCCCGGCAGGCTGTCCAGCGTTTCGCCGGTGCGCAGGTTGAGCGGGCTGTGCCGGCATTTGTCCTGCTGAAAATGAAGCACGCCGCTGCTCCGCAGTATAACATCATCGGTAAAATGAAACGTACTGAAAACCGATTCGCCCGGACCCTGGCCCCAGACCTGGTATTTTATATACTGTTGTTCGGGATCGATGCATGTGATTCGGTTTGCTCCGCGCCCCCAGCTCCAGCGATACATCACATAGTTCTCGAAGAAAATGAGCCGGCCGTCGATAAAATACACATCGGCCATCAATGTCTGCGGATCCGGCTCGCCCCGGTGATCGCGCGGGCTATCCGTTTCCGGGTAGTTATTGTCGGGAATTGTCCAGGAAAGCGTATCCACCGGCTGCTTCTCTTTATAAATAGAAACTGTGAACAGGCGTTTCCCTTCTTCGAGCGACCAGAAATACGTTTGCCGCGCGCCCGTTTCATTTTCCAGCACAACAGCCCGTTGCAGCTTGCCGGGAACTTTTTGTGTTTTATCGAGCCCGGTAAACGTCCGCCTAACATGTCCCTGCTCATCGGTTTTGAAATGCGCGGCGACTACGATACTATCGGACATGACGGTTATTTTCCGCTGCACAAGATCCAGCAAACCTGTTTGTCCGCGATGAGTAACCGGCAAAAGATCACCCGGTTCCAGTCCCCGCACTTCGTAATAATGGATGTATGTACTGTCCATTTTCCAGGAAGATTTGCCGGTAAGCATGTCGAGCAGTTCCACGCGGTCTTCGAATTGCACGAGCAGTTTTCCGCGGTACAGGAAAACTTCTTCTACGGTATGCGGAATTTTCCACAACTCTTTTCCCGTATTGTAATCGATACAGCTCAGGTTTTCGGAATCCACGTGCGAATCGTGCAGGAACAATAGGTCGCCGGATTTTTTTACCGTCAGCGTCGGGATGCTGCAATCGTGGCTGGTGAAAATTTTCTTTTCGAATTTAACTTTATAGTCCGCCGTTTGTTCTTTTGGTGTTTCTGCATGCGGTTTATTTCCGGTCTTCACCGAATCGGGTTTGCAGGCCCCGGCAAAAAACGGGAGAAAAATCAGGGCGGGGAAAATTTTCATGGAGGCTGCTTGGTTCGTCTAAAGTAAGGAAAACGAAAAGGCGTTTCTTAAAAACGATGCCGGGAGAACCCAAGAATTGTTAAAAGCACTGCGAGCAACATTTTTCCAAAAAAATCAACCGGCGCGCTGATCTGCACCGGTTGTCCTCTCCAGGAGGTTATCGGGGGCTCCTGAAAATTATTTTTGAAGCAGGTGAAACTCGTGCGTCGCGCCGTTCTTCTCGAACGAGTACCAGAGTTCTTTTTCTTTCAGGCGAAGAATTTTCAGGTTGGCCGGTGTAACAAACCCGATCTGCTCCGAAATTTCCAGGCTGTCGGCGCCGGTCAGCTCCAGGTTTTCTTTTTTATTCGCGAAAGCCCAGGTGCAGGTATCGCTCACCGTGTCGCCGGCTACGGAGATGAAACTGCGCAGTACGGTTCCGTCATCTTTAAACGATTCGGTGTAATTGGAAATGCCAAGCGAATCCGTTTTGTTTACATCGTCCAGGTAATACGTTTCCAGTTTCCAGTCGTTCACCACGCGGTGTGTCTTGGTGCGCAGGCTGAGCATGGGACCGTCTTCATACTTTTTGCAGCTGGTAACGGTGGCGGCTGAAACGATAAATACGACAGCCAGGGTGAGAAATAAACGAACGTTTTTCATGTGTTTTGATTTTAGAAGTTTGCTTAAACGGTTTTTTGTTTGGATTTACTTTCAGCCCGCAGCGTAATGATTTCTGTTCATCCACGCCGGAAGAGCTGTTTGATAGAATAACGGGAAGCCCGGACGAAGGGTTGGAAGGAGGGCGGAAAAAACAGTATTTATACTTTCAGGGCATTTTAACGCTCAATGTCAAATGTTCAATTCTCAAGGCTCATCGGAACAATCCCCTGATAATTGTCCGTTGAACGTTTAGCATTGAGTGTTTTTGTTACCCGGGTAGTGCGGCACTCCAAAAAAAATCGGGTGTCGTTCAAATTTATTTTCCCATGTCAACAGGAATACGTTCAAGCAGCCCGTCGCCGTAAACCGGTTGCAGGTTCAGCTTATCGAGGTGAACGTAACCGATATGGCATCCGCAGGTCGCGTTCGTACACGCCTGGCGGCGCAGCGCTTTTTCCCAGGAAGGATCGTAAATATTCCCGATACGGGTTTTGATGAAATGGCAACGCGTCATATTTCCGTCACCGTCCACGCTGAAAACCGATTCGCCCGCACGGCAGGATTCGCCGAGGCTTTGATGCGCATGCAGGTTCCAGGAAAACAACGGATCAACGGCAAGCAACCTGTTTATATTTTCTTCGCTGTAATAATCCGCCGTTTTTTTATTCGCGTTCACCCAGACATAAATTTCGGGCGGAAGTTCTTCGCGCAGTTTTTCGATTTCCGGAAGCGCGTCGGTAAAACCTACCGTTCCCACACTGAAGCGCACACCGGATTCAAAAAGCTGCCGGCATTTTTTTACAAAATCCGCCCGTGAAATCTGCGTCGGGTGAAAAGTAGTCCATAAAGCCAGCTTGTCCGGGTTGCAATGCTTCATCCAGCCCGTGGGGCAGCTGAGGTTGGTCTGGATAGCGACTTTCCGGATATTCTCCGAATGACTGAGTTCGGTTATGGCTTCCTGATAATATTTGCGGATCAGGGCTTCGCCCCAGGGCGTGAACAAAATACCGAAATGATGCTGCGCGTTTTCTTTCGTCCAGTTTACAAAACGCCGGAGTTTCTTTTTATCGTCTTCCAGTTCTGCGCGCGTGTTTTTGGTTTTGGCAAACGGACAGTAATCGCAACTGTAATTGCAGCTTGAAAGCGGGCCACGGTACAGGATCGAAAAATTCATCTCAGTTCGAATTGGCGGATACGTTCATGTACCTGCTGCGAATAAAGCCAGGGACCGATGGCGTCGGCGTACTCCATGCCGGAAGCGGTGAGCAATATGCGTTCGCCGTCGCGCATTGTCATGCCTTCTTCTTCCAGTTGATGCAGCACGGGAAAATCAACCGCGACCGGGCTGCCAAAAAGAATTTCGTAACGCATCGTGTCGAGCCCGTTCCCGTGCAGCAGCGATTTGATCAGGAACCGGCGTTTTTGTTCTTCGCTGTCCAGGTGAAAACCGTAATCGGCGTACCGGAAATCTTCCGCGTTTTTGGAAATATACCCGGCGATGATTTCCCGCACGCTTTTCCGTTCCACGGCATACTCGGACGAATAATGAAATGCTTTGGTGTATGAACGCGCACCGGCGCCAAGCCCGAGCATGCCGTCTTCCTGGCAGCGGTACATGGTTTTCCGCGCATGACCTGCCGTATCTTTTTTCCGGAACATGCGCAGGGATATTTGCTCGTAATTATTTTCCAGCAAATAATCGCGGCCTGCGCGGTAAAGTATATCGCGCTGGTTTTCCTCATGCAGGTTCTTTTTGCCGAGGCCGGTGAGCGGACGAACATACAGCGGGTAGAGGTACATTTCTTCGGGGGAGAATTTCAGCGCTTCGCGGATGGACTGCAGCCAGGTTTCCCGCGTTTGCCCGGCGATACCGTAAATCAGGTCGAGATTCAGTACTGCGAAATTTTCGGAACGAATCATATCCAGCGCTTCATATACAGCACCCGATTTTTGCGGGCGGCCGAGCTGCCCGGTTTCCGCGTCGAGAAAACTCTGCACGCCCATGCTGACACGATCGACGCCTTGTGTAAAAAGGAAACGGAGTTTTTCTTTCGAAATGGTTTTCGGCGACATCTCGAATGAAAAAGGAGATGCCTGCAGATCGGCGCCGAGCACATCGTGCAGGATAAAAAATAAACGTTCCAGTTCCTGCAGCTCAAGATACGTCGGCGTTCCGCCGCCCACGGCGATCTGCCCGAATTTTGCGTCGCCCAGTATGTTCTTCATCACTTCCGCCTGCACCTGCAAGGTATCGAGGTACGCGGAAGGAACGTCTTCTTTCGGGTTGGCGATGGTGAACAGGTTGCAGAAACCGCAACGCATTTCGCAGAAAGGAATATGCACATACAGGAACAGGGCTTCTTTGTTCTCCGTATGCCAGATTTTTTCCACCGGAATTTTTTCATCCAGCCTCCGGTAAGCATGCTTATGCGGATAGGAATACGCATAGCCTGCATATTTTTCGGCAAACAGGCCGGGCTTATCGTTCATCGGTTTTGCCTTTCAGGATACATGATGCGTAAGGAACTGGTCCCACACGATGGCCGCGGTAACCGTCTTCGCCATACGCCGTACCGTGATCGGAGCAGAAAATGCAAAACGTATCGTTCTGTTTTCGCAGCGCATCGAAAAGCACGGGCAGTTGCGCATCCACGTATTCCAGCGCTGCGCCGTGCGTTTCAAAGGAATCTGTTTTCGCTCCTTCGCGGTAAAAATAATTCGGCTGGTGAATGGCGGAAATATTAATGAATAAAAAAACAGGCTTGTCTCGCTCCTGTTCCGCGAGCAGGCCGGCGGCAAAATGAAACTGGTTTTTCGCCGATGCAGGATCGGTAACGCCGAACGCAGGTTTCCAGTAGCTCTCGGAAAACAATCCCGGCAGCACCGAACCGAGCGGGGTTTGTTCATTGAAAAACCCTACGCCGCCGATGCAGATGGTGCGGTAATTTTTTTGCGCAAGCCCGGTAACGATATCCGCCGTTTCAAAAACGCAGGTTCCGGGACCGGTTGTTTCGCTTCCGCGGAATTTCGCTGCGAATAACCGCGTATGATTTCCCGGCGTGGCCGGCGTGGGCAGGAATCCGGCGAAGAAAGCAGTATGCGCGGCAAAAGTAAAACTGCCGGGACTGTGCGCTTTTTCCCATCCGCCGGGAATAACGGAAGCGAGATTGGGCGTTCTGCCGGCTGCAAAAAGATCCTGCGCAACATCGTAGCGAAGCGTATCGAGCGTGATGAGCGCGATATTCATTTTTCCCACGATAGCGTTCATGTCGATCATCCGGCATCGTTTTGCAGCAGCGCGTTGATTTCGGCGGTATAAGTCGATTCACCGTTATGCAGGATCCCGGGAAGCAGGTCGCCGAAGGCATTTACTTCCAGTATTTTTATCGTCGACCTGTCGGACGCGATCAGCACGTCGGCTGCGATATAAAGCGAACCCGGGAAACAGGCCGCAGCCTGTTCGGCGATGAAACGCGCTTCTTCCATTTTGGATTTCCCGATCAGCGCAACGACGTCTTCCGTGAGCCCGCGTTTATTCCCGAGGTGCAGGTTGGTGATCGGCGACTTGCTCCTGCGGACCACAGTGTGACAAGCTTTGCCGCCGATGACCAGGATACGCAGATCAAAAACCTGTCCCTTGTACCCGGCTTTCGGAATCCATTCTTCCACGATGGCTTTGTCCCTGAAAACGGAATCGAGCAGACCGGCGATTTCATTTTCATTTTTATAGGAACGGATTTTCAGTGAATTGTAAAGCGCAATTCCGCCGGGTTTTTCCACTGCTTCTGCAGAAGAGATCGCTTCCATTTTTTCTTTTTGCATGCGGAAAGCCACAACACCCGAAGCCGATGAACCGTGCGCCGGTTTTACAAAGACCCGTGTTTTTCCCGCTTTCCTCATTTCGGATTTTAACGCTTCGTAAGTAAAAACTTCGGGAAGCAGCGCCGGGACCGGGATATTTTTTTCGAGGAACAATGCATGACATTGTTGTTTGTCGAACATCGTCCGGATATCCTGCGGCGTATTCATCCAGCGGATCTGCGGATAAGCCTGCGCTTTTTGCCCGATGGTTTTCAGCAGCCCGGCAAACCCGTTGTACCATTCACGGCCATAACCCACTCTTCCGAAATCGCCGGTGAGCCGGCTGACCTCTTCCTGTTTTTCTTTTTCGCGGCGCATGCCTTGGAGGATAAGCAGTCGCCGGACTTCTTCGTTCTCACCGGGCGAATCGATGCGGAATACGCATTTTTCCTGCAGCGTATCACCGGGAAGATCCGGGTTGCGAATGAAACCGGCATACGGGAGAACCTGCGGCGGAGCCAGGCCGGCGGATTGCAGCGCTTCTGCAAATAAAGAAACCCGCCTGTTTTCCGGGTTCCCCAGTATCCGGAATTTCATGTGCTTATTCTGCAACTTCCACGTAACGCTCGCCTTCGTCTTCCTCGTTCTGATCGTCCATCTCTACGGGAATGCCGATCTGGCGCATTTTTTCCATCATCGCGTTCGACAGGTAATGATGGTCGATATTTAGGTTCTTCAGTTTGCGCACGGCGGGATTATCGATCAGGGCCTGCGCGCCTGCATCGCCGAGTGTTCCCATCGAAAGATCGAGTTCTTCAATCTGTTCCATAACGGGTGCGCCGGTCAGCGCTTTTGCAATATCATCGCTGATCTCGCTGTCACGAAGTGCGAGGCGTTTGAGTTTCGGGAAAAGTTTTCCTGAAAGGATCGGGGCCAGGTCTTCCGTTTTGGATTCAAACCCGTAATGTTCCGACCCGAGCCAAAGTTCGAGCGAGCGCAGGTTGGGCAAATTTGCGTTGCACACATCTTTCAGCGTTTCAGGATACATGCCGCCGGTTTCGATGATGAGTGTTTCCAGCGTATCGTGCTTAAGCGCGCTGAGCCGGAGTCCTGTTCCGCCGCGCACCTGGAAATGAACCAGGCCCGGGTATGCTGCAAAAACGGGGCTGACATCGCTTTGCTGGATCCAGGAAATTTCGCTTTCCTCGTAGGTGATATCGCCGATGAACAGGTTTTTCAGGTTCCGCAGTTTGTCTTTCGCGTTGACGATAGCCGTCACAATGCCGACCGAATCCGTACTCGATTCATAATCGTATGCGCCGATGATCAGGTCCGTCACTTCGCCGGCTTTCGGATCGTTGACAAATGCCGTGATAAGGTCTTCGGATTTTGTTCCCTGTTCGTACTCGTCATACGTGATCCGTATCCGGTAGGCACGGCCCTGGGGGTTAACAATGCCGGTGTTCCGGTCGTAATCGTCCACGGATTTTCCGCAGAAAACATCGAGATTATCGCTTACAGTCATAGTGGTGTTTTTGAGATTGGCTTTCAGCAGCAATTTAGAAAAGTTTTCCCAGTGAGCATCGCGGAAAGAAAAACAGGTCGTGCATCTGTTTAAAAGTATTCGCTTTTTACCGCAGGGACCCGGGGCGCAGAGTTTACGCAGAGGAATATTTCTCTGCGGCAAAACATGTGTGGGCCTGTACAGCTCCTGCCACAAAGACACGAAGGCACAAAGAATCACGAAGAGTACGTTCCTCCGGCTAAAAAGTGTAACGCAAAGCCACCTGACCTTCAACACCCGAATTGAATGCGCGGCTGAAACTGGCGGGAAGCTTATCCGGACGGCGCGTGATATTCACAAGTCCCTGGTGCCAGGCTACGGAAGGAATCAATTCAAAACGACGGCCGAAACGGAAGTGCTGCGCATAGCCGAGAAAAACTCCCGCATCGTAATTTTTGTAACTGTTTGCTGCGCGGATATTCCGTGCAGAAGAAACCAGTTCGTTGTACTTGCGCAGGTATGAAAAATTCAACCCGCTGATAATCGTTCCGTATGTTCCGAAATTTCCTGTGGCTCTTCCCCTGCCCACCTGCACACCGGTCCAGAGACTGACCGAAGAATATTTCAGGCGCAGTTCTTCGGTTACCGATTTATTCGCCTGGGTTTGCGTAATGGCTTGTCCGCCGCCGGAAAGCAGGTAAAATGAAGCGTTCAGGCCCAGGCGCGGGCGAAGCTGGTATGCCAGGCCGGCCCCGGCAACTGTGCTGAAAGACAGCTTATCCGAAAGTGTCAATCCTGTAGAATCTGTTTGCGGAGTGATGAAATCGCCGGAGTTCAGCAACCAGTTCATGCGGCCGCCGCCGAATGCAAAAACGGAGAAACGGGAGAGCGGGTTATTTTCTTTAAGTGCGGAATCCAATTTCGTTGCATCGATGGCCAGCGAATCGTTTGCGTTTTGTGCGAATAAAATATTCACGGGGCGCGATAAAAGCAGGAATGAAAACAGGATGGAATCTTTTGTCGAAGCAGCGATTACCGGTTCTGCTTTGCCGGATTTGGGTATTCCCTGTTTTTTCGATACGCCTGCCGTGCTGCCGGCATTGGATGTTCCCGTTGTGCCGGTTCTATTCGATGCGCCAGCCGTGTTTCCTGCATCCGTTTTTATTTTATCCCCGAGGCCGGGACCGATGTTAATCTTTACCGGGTTATTGAAATCAAAAGTGGCGACTCTGCGCGTTCTTGCCGGTATCGCTCCGGGATCATCATTACTTTCGGCTGTTACAGTAGATTGTTTGACCGGTAAACCGGGATTGTGCATTGCAAGTGAAATTCCATCCGCGCCGGTCCGGCTAGTATTAAAAAGATGCATGCCGAAAGTAAAAGCAGCCAAAAGACAGCACGAGACGAAAATCAGCGCAAAGCGGCGGCGCGATTTTTCAGCCTGTGCATCGAGCGTGGCGCTGATCCGTTTCCAGGTGTCGTCCACGTCCATCGTTTCGCGGATCCGGTCCCAGGCCTGCGGGGGCGGTTCGGCTGCACGGCGTTCCTGTGCATTCCTGAAAAGCGCATCTATGTCCAGCTGCTCAGCCATGTGCCTGGGGATAATGAATTTTTAAAAGATCCTGCAATAACTGGCGCGCCCTGGATAATTGCGATTTCGACGTGCCTTCACTTATTTCGAGACGGTCGGCGATTTCGCGGTGGTTGTATCCTTCGATGGCGTATAGATTAAAAACCGTACGCGCGCCGTTCGGCAAAAGATCGATCAGCGCATCCAGGTCACGGCTTTCCATTTTCTCGCCGGTCGGATCGGTTTGCATTTGCTCGAGCCGGTAATCGTCGTTTTCGAGGTACACGATTTTTTTCTTCCTGCGGATAAAATCAATCGCCGTATTTACGGTTACCATCCTGATCCATGCTTCGAGCTGCTGGATGGAATCGTATTGCGCAAGCTTGGCGAAAATTTTAATGAAACTGTCGTGCAGGATATCCATCGCATCTTCCGATTCTGAAACGTACGAAAGACAAACACGATACATTTTCCGCGAAAAGAAATCGTAAAGCGCCTGCTGGTCCTTCCGGTTTCCTTTCCGGCATCCGTCAACAATTTCTTTGAAACGTGTTTCCATCAAATCGGTTTTCCGGAGTTACTGACAGGATAACGAACAGTTGGCCGGAAGGGTTGGAATGTAACCGTAATTTTTGATAACTCACTAATAATCAGACGTAAAAAACCCGTTTGGTTGCCTGTTTTACCCTTTATTATATTCCCGGCGCAGTCATCGGCAGCTTTAGAGGCAGGCAGATATTGACGACATTTCTGTAATACCTAACCTGCTGCTGCTGACTGCCGCTGGCGATAATCTATTCCGACGATTTCCTGATCTTTCCATATTAAAATTACTTCGGAGGAATTTGAAACAGTTATTTGTTTTTCCGGGTTTCGACCGGGGTTTCCCCTGTTCTTTTTTTCCATAAACGGGTAAACTGGCGGGCGCTTTCATAGCCGCAGCGGAGGGCGATTTCCTTGACCGACAGTTCCGTATGGCGGAGCAACTGCAGCCCGTGATCCAGGCGGAGTTTTTCCCGGTAGGCCTGTATGGTTTGTTTTGTATGGCTTTTGAACAAACGGGCCAGCTGCCGGGCGCTCAGGTTCAATTCCTTTGCCAGGTCCTTTATAGTATAGGACGGCTCCGGGTGACCGGCGAGTATTTCCTGCGCTTTATAAACGTCGGCATTGAAATGGTTTTTAAAATCGAGAAAAATATTTTTCTGGTCGCTGGTTTCCGAGCGCCGGATATTGATCACCATTTCCTGCGCAACCCGGGCGGCAAGCAAAGGATTGATCCACTTTTCCACCAGAGCCAGGGCCATATCGATGCCGGAAGTCATGCCCGCGCTGGTGAAAATACCTTTATCGAAAATATACAGGCGTTTATCCACGAAACGCGCCCGGGGATATTCCGCTTTGGCATACGGGATGCATTTCCAGTGCGTGGTGCATTTCACACCATCCAGTAAACCCATTTCAGCCAGGAGCAGCGAGCCCGAGCAGATGGATGCCAGGTAAATTCCCTGTTTGTATTGCTGCCGGAGCCAGTTTTTTGCTTTTTGAACGGACGTATCCATTTCGCCTTTCGAGAAACTCGCGAAATCAATTCCCGGGACACAGATCATATCGCCTTTCTGCAGTTTCAGATCCTCCATCCGCGAAAGCCGGGCAAACAACAATCCCTGCTCCGAGCGGACCGATCCGGCGACGGAAACAAAATGCAGCCGGAACTGCATATTCCCCAGGTTATTCGCTTCGTAAAAAACCTGCGCAGGACCTGCCAGGTCAAGCAAATGGGTTTTCGGGAAAAGCAGGAAAACAATCTGGATGGGTCTCGAAATCATAAACGACAGGAAAAACGGATACGACAAATACGGACAATTATACGTCATGATAGGACAATTAACAAATGCATGCCGCATCCCTGTTTTCCTTTGTATAAAGACAACCGGATAACCTGTTTTTAAAACCATGGGATATGTACATACGAAAAATAAAAACCGCTTCATGCGTTGTGTTGTTCCTGCTTGCGGCAGTTCCATCCGTCGCCCAGCTCGATTTTAAAAACGACAGTACGGTGTACAAAACCATGTACCAGGATGACCTCTGCGATTTCCTGAGAAAAAATCCGCAGGCGCTGCTCATCGATGTGCGTTCGCCCGGAGAATTTTCGGATACTTCGCGATACGGCAGTTTGAATATCGGTCACCTGAAAGGCGCGATCAATATCCCGATCGATTCCGTTTCGAAAAACATGGACCTGCTTAAAAGCAAATCGGACCAGCCCATTGTGCTGTATTGTTCACATAGCCAGCGCAGCAGGAGGGTGAGCAAAACGCTTACGGAAAACGGGTTCACGCAGGTGTGGAACCTGAACGGCGGCATGTCGCGGATGAACCAGGCCGGTGAAAAAGATTTTCCCTGCAAAGAGGAGCTGATCGTTTCTTCCCTGCCTTACGGCAACCTCCCCGCCGATGAAGCGATTGCGCTGATTAAAAAAACACCCGGTTTGCTGATCATCGACGTGCGGACTGTTGCCGAGTTCGAAGGAACAGATACCGCGGAATACCAGAACATCGGGAGAATAAAAAATGCCGTCAATATACCGGCTGCGGAAATGAAAGAAAAAATGGCCGGGATCGACAAATCGAAAACCATATTGGTGTACGACGATAACGGCGCCCGGAGCAATCACGTTGCGAAAATGCTGTATGAAAACGGCTATACGAAAGTGAAGAACCTGCTGGGCGGACTTTCCGAAGTAATCGAAGGGACGGAATCCGCCACAAGCCGGAAGGAAATCCTGGAAAGAATGCCGGCTTACAATATCCTGAACGTGCGCGAAACCGTCAGCCTCATCACGAAAGGAAAAGACGTGGTCATTATCGATGTGCGGACGGCGGTGGAGTTCAGCAATAAATCGGAAAAACTGTGGCATAACGTGGGACATATCAAAAATGCGATCAATATCCCGCAGGCGGAATTGAATTCGAGTATGAGTGAAATTTCGAAATACCGGAACTCCACCGTCATCGTATGCGGCGGGGGCGGAGGCGACGGTGCAACCTGCAGCAAGGCGCTTAAAGATGCCGGCCTCCGCAACGTGAACCTGGTTTACGACGGCATGTGGGGGCTGGTGTCGGCAAGTTTTAATGTGAAGGACATGAAGGAGATCAAATCCCTGCTGGTCGATCACGACGGGCTTTACTGATTCGTTTGCACGGATTTTCCGGGAACGGAAATTTGTTTTTCATCCTTTCCCGCTGCAGAATATTTCCCGGATCAACTCTTCATATTCTTCAGCATATTTCGATCCGCAGTTTTTTTTCAGCCGGGCATATCCCGCCTTGATCTGCTGGTCTGCATTTTCGGTATAAGCGCCCATGCTGCAGGTGATAAAAGAACGCCACAGGTCATAAAATTCTGCATACTCTTTACTTTTTATCGCAGCGCAAAAGGTACACGGGCGGGTTAAAACAAAATGAGCTGCCGCTTCACGCAATTGGTGGTACGCATAGAAAATGAAATCGGGATCGCGCCCGGGCGAATGATCTTCCTGCATGCAGGTATGCATGATAAAAAAGTAAAACGGCAGTACGTCGCGATTGGCCTGGCTTATTTTATTCAGGACAATCTTGGTAACGCTGTCGCCGGTAAAAGATAATTTTCCCTGCACGAATTTTTTGGAAAAGGGATCGATATCCGGGTGCTTCAGGTAGTATGATACTGGTTTCCCGGCGATCGAATCGGGAACACCAGAGATGATATAACCGAATTTATTGATAAAGTTCCAGGTGGTATCAGGCAGTTGGAGCAACCCGAGTTTTTCCAGCTCCAGGCATTCTAGCTTTTTAAGCCCGGTGATCTCTGCCGGCAATTGCCGGAGCGGGTTCCCGAGCAGGAACAACCGGGTAAGCGAATCCAGTTGTCCCACGGAAGCCGGGAGCGTAATAAGCCGGTTGCCTGATAAAGTAAGTTGTTCAAGCTTGCGCCAGTTCCCGATTTCAACCGGCAGGACAGTAATTTTATTGTTTTTCAGATCGACCTCGGTTAATTGCGTGAGCATTCCGACTTCGCGCGGAAGGCTCGCCAGGTTATTACCGGAAGCAAAAATGAAAGTCAGTGCCGTCATCTGCCCAACGCTTGCAGGCAATTCGCGTAACCTGTTTTGTTCCAGTTGCAGGCTGGTGAGTTTTTCCAGTTTACCGAACGATTCGGGCAAAACGGTGAGCTGATTTTTTTCCAGCGTGAGCTGACGCAATGATGTCAGCTGACCGATTTCCGGCGGAAGCGTAATCAGCCGGTTGTTTTCAAGATACAGTTCCTCCAGTTTAATCAGCCTGGAAATTTCTGCGGGAATTTCGGGCAGCTCATTATAAGATAAACCCAGGGAGCGAAGTTCCGTTAAGCCGGTCAGAAAAGCAGGTACAGTTTTCAGTTTGTTCCCGTTCATGCTGAGCCAGCGCAACCGGGTCAACCCGGCGATGGGCGGCGGAACAGCAGTCAGCCCGCAGGAGTTCAGGCTCAGTATCCTGATCGATTTCAGTTGTGCAAATTCATCGGGTAACGGCTGTAATTCTTTACAACTGAAAATCAGTTCTTCCAGCTGCTGTAGTTCTTTGATTCCCGGCGGAACGGTCAGCGGCATATCCGAATGGATATTCAGTTTTTTCAGCCGGGAAAGTTTCCATAATTCGTCCGTCAGCACAGGGCTGCCGTAAAATGAAATCCTCAGCCGTTCCAGTTGCGTAAACTGCGCTATTTCGGGCGGAATTTTTCCGTGCGGAGGGATGCTGATCTCCAGTCGTTTTACTTTTCCCGGGTTCACGAGCAGGTGTTGAAATGCAAGCAGGTCATAGCCGGCAGTGGATATGTTTTCTTCCGTCCACCATGTCCCGGAATAAAAAGGCAGATCCGGCCCCTCGTCATCATAAGTTATTTCATACAGATTATCGGGTGGATGAAGAGACACATTGACAACAACGACCGGGACTTCCCGTGCGCGGATTTTAATTTTCATTTTCGTTGCCGAATCGGCCAATACGGCTACATTCAGCAGGAGCGTATCATAATAATTACCGTGATACGTTTGCACAGCATAAATTCCCGGTTCCAGGTCTTCGAAAAAGTACTTGCCGTAATAATTGGTCAGCACACTTTTCTTTTCCCCAGTGACCGCATGTGTGATACTTACCTGGACAACATGGACATTGGCTTTTGTTTTTGCATTTTCCACGGTTCCTTTTAGGCTGCCGGTCGGTGCAGATGTTTGCGGTTGCGCATACGCGTGCAGCGAAAAAAAGAACAGCAGGAACAAAAACGGTGTGCGCAAGGACTGAGGTTTGTACGAAAGATAGCGAAACCAACCCGGCGGGAAAAGTTAAAGAAGCATAAAGACCGGGGCAATGAGCATGAAGCCAGTCACTCCTCTATTATTATTTTGACAGTACCGGAAATTTATTCAGCATACCGCTTTTATATACTATTCAGAACATTAAATCAGGGAGAGGTTGTCTCGTTATGAAACACCTCTCCCTGGCCTGAACGTTAAAATTACTTTTTAGAAGACAGTGCTGTTTTTAGCGGGCAATTGCCATCCTTTGGAACCTCATGACCAAGGTGGAGCGCAACTCCTGTAGCAAGAGCAACACCTAATGCAATTAAGATCACTTTTGTTTTCATTTTTTTGAATCTTATTAGTTAGTAACCTATGAATTATGCCGCTAAGTTCCTAAGCTATAAATCAAGAATAATGACAAAAACAGGGAATGAGTTTGCAAAACTTGCGAAGCGTCAGGCGGGTTTTACAGGTATATAAATTTCCCGGTCTATTTCACTATACGCGGTTGTCTCCGGGTTGCGGGAAAATACTTCGTATCCTGTAACCTCATCGGCTATTCTATATCCGCTTCCGGGTAACCATTTATGAAAAACATAATGCACGGCTTTCATCGTCTCCCGCATTTGACCACTCGCCTTAATAACCGCATACTTACCTGCCTTTATCTCCGTTACATTAAGCTTGCCAGGCACGTTTTTTATTTTATCTGAAGAAAGAAACGCTTTATAAGTATGGCCATGCTGGGGACTCAGAATTCCGTATAGTTTAGAATCGACAGTATACATATCATGAGCATGAGCAAGTTGTACAAGTTCTTTAAATGTTTTCTGAATTTTGACCGGATCATTAAATGACGCTAATAAATAAATCCCGCTTATGGTTGTTGTTTTTACAATGCGGACAACTCTTTTTCTCCCTGCTTCCCTGTTCTTTTTTGCAGGTCGCGGATTTAAGTTTAGTTTTTTTAAAATAGCTATATGTTCTCTTGGCGATAAAGAACGGACCCTTTCAGGAGAAATACCGAAGTATTTTTTCATGGACCTTGAAAATACCGCCGCTGAAGAAAAACCGCAATCCATCGCTACTTCATGAATGGATTTATGAGGATGAACGAGTATCAGGTGAAATGCGGCCTCCGACCTCAATTTGATTACGTATTGTTTAGGGGTCTGGCCGGTTACCTGTTTAAATACTTTTTGTAAATGAAAAGGGGAATAGTTTGCCACATGAGACAAGGTGCGTAACGACACATCACCATTTAGGTTTTTCAGGATAAAGTCAATAATGGTATCGGTTCTTGATTTATATTCCTTCTGAGTTTCCTTTGTCAACATGAACCGTAAAAGTAGAACAAGAAAAAGAAAGCGCTTTGCAAATCTTGCGAAGGTCTGAAATAAAAAAACCGCTCAGGTTTTCACCTGGCGGTTTTTGTGCCTGGAATCTCCGCGGGCCATTTTCACAAACGACCCGGGGAATTGAATCCTTTTAAACTTTATTCCAAAATCAGTTTCTGCACCGCGATGCCGTTTTCATTCCGCGTCTTTATAAAGTAAACGCCTTTGGCAAATGCTTTCATGTTCACCGTTTCGTTCTGGCCGGTCATGGTGATCTGCCGCACAAGTTCACCGACTGCGCTGTAAATACTCACTTCCGTATTGGCCGGCGCTTCGATCACAAAAATGCCGTTGCCGGGATTCGGGAAAACGGAAACGCCGGAATTCGTATTTACCGCAGCGATTCCCGTGCAGACATCAACGGTAACCTGTGACGTATCGCTCGAAAAGCAACCGTTCGCATCCGTGTATGTATAGGTGATGTCAAACGTACCTGCTCCGGCGGCCGCCGGGTCAAATGTATTTCCGCTGACTCCGCTGCCGCTGTACGTTCCGCCCGCAGGAGATCCCGGCGTGAGCGTAACCGGCGCCCAGTTGATGCAGACAAGCGTCGTGGAGTCCGTGTACGTAACGACCGGCGGCGTATTAACCGTAACCGTATGTGTTTGCGTATTCACACACCCGGAAACATCAGTGCCCGTAACGGTGTAGCTTGTCGTGGACGAAGGCGAAACCGTAATCGCAGCCGTTACGTCCGACGTATTCCAGGAATATGTGCTTGCTCCGCCGGCGGTAATCGTTGCGGAATCGCCCATGCAGATCGCCGTATCGCCGGTTATGGTGATCACGGGCAATGCATTCACCGTAACGGTAATCGCGGTACGCGGCCCGGGGCCGCAGGCAATGCTGTCCTGCACGTAGAACGTAGTCGTGGCGGTCAGTATTCCCGTCGTATAATTTCCGCCGCCGCCAAGATACGTTCCGCCTGTACCTGCATCATACCAGCCGAGTGTTGCGGAACCTGTTGCCGTGAGCGTCGTGGAATTTCCCGTGCAGATGGTTTGCGCAGAAACGGGCGTGGTATTGGCCGGGGCGGATGGCGCAAAACTGCCGTGGATGAAATAAGGATATGTATTTATTGCCTGGTAAAAAGCAATACCCACTTCACAGCCGTACGATACCATCGAAGTGTATTGCCCGCTGCCGGTGTACAGCACAACCGGCGCCGACCAGAGTGTTCCTGTTGAATCGGCGGCGCGTGTATATTTCAGCGTACCGTTGGTTTGATCATAATACGAGATGGCCGGGAAACCGCTCACCACTTCAAGCGACGTGTACTGCCCTACCGTACCCACAAGATCGAGTGATGCGGGCGTTCCCCAGGTCAGGCCATTGGCATCCGTGGCGCGGACGTAACGCAGCGCCGTATTCGTAGCATCATAGTACGAGATAGCCGGGAAACCGTTTACCATTTCGAGCGAACCGTATGTACCGTCTGATCCCGCATTATCCACTACAACGGGCGTTCCCCAGGTTACGCCGGCGGCATCCAGCGCCTGGACATATTTCAGCGAAGTATTCGTCGCATCGTAATAGGAGATCGCAGGAAAACCATTCACGGTTTGCATCGCGGTATATTGTCCGACGGTTGCAGAATTTTCTACGGGGACTGCGGCGGCCCAGGCTGTGCCATTTACATCGCTGGCGCGGATATATTTCAGCGAGGTGTTTGTCGCATCGTAATATGCTACCGCAGGATTTCCGTTGATCACCTGCATGGAAGTATATTGTCCGACCGTTGCCGCGTTATCGATCGTGACCGGTGTTCCCCAGGCTGTGCCGTTCATATCCGTTGCACGCACGAATTTCAGCGAAGTATTTGTTGCATCATAATAGGAAATGGCCGGGAAGCCGTTTACCAGTGCAAGCGAAAGGTATTGGCCGACTGTCCCGGTGAGATCGACAACCACGTATGTTCCCCAGCTTGTCCCGGCAGGATCGTTGGCGCGGACATATTTCAGCGAAGTGTTGATCGCATCGTAACAGGCGAAAGCCGGGTTTCCGTTCACGATCTGCAGGGAAGTATATTCACCGAAAGTGGAATAGGTGTCGATACTTATGGGTGTCGCCCAGGCTGTTCCGGCAACATCAACGGCGCGGATATATTTCAGGTTTCCGTTCGTAACATCGTAATATGAAATCGCGGGATTTCCGCTGATGATGGCCATAGCCGTGTACTGGCCGACGGTTCCGGTAACATCGATATTGAGTACCGATCCCCACACGGTACCGGTGGAATCGGTGGAACGGATGTATTTCAGGTCCGTGGTACTCGCATCGTAATACGAGACTGCCGGTTTTCCGTCCACCACCGTCAGTGCGTTGTACTGCCCGACGGTTCCTGCAAGGTCGAGCGTGATAGGCGTTCCCCAGGCTGCGCCGTCGGCATCCGAAGCATATACGTATTTGAGTGACGTGTTTGTTGCATCGTAATACGAAATCGCCGGGCGGCCCTGTACAATTTCCAGGGACGTGTATTGTCCGACTGTTCCTGTAAGATCCAGGTTCAGCCCGGTTCCCCAGGTGGTGCCGTTGGCGTCCAGCGCGCGGACGTATTTCAGATTGAATCCGGTCGCATCGTAATACGAAATCGCAGGAAAGCCGTTGACTTCTTCCAGCGAAGTGTACTGTCCGACGGTATTCGGAACTTCTACCAGGACCGGTGTTCCCCAGCTTGTGCCGTTCGCATCGGAAGCCCGCACGAATTTTAAAGCGGTATTCGTTGCATCGTAATATGAAATCGCAGGGAAACCGTTTATGATGTCGAGTGAACTTTGTTCTCCTACCGTACCGGCAAGTTCTACGGTAACCGGTGTTCCCCAGCTTGTGCCGTTCGCATCGTTGGCCCGGACAAATTTCAAAGCCGTGTTGGTGACATCGAAATACGAGATGGCCGGATTTCCGTTTACGACCACCAGCGAAGTGTAGGTACCAACAAGCCCGGGCTGATCAACAGCGACCGGTGTTCCCCAGCTTGTACCTGACGCATCGTTTGCGCGTACATACACCAGGTTGTCGCGTGTGACGTCGAAATACGAGATGGCCGGGTTTCCATTTACCGGTGTGACAGATGTGTAAGTTCCTGCATCACCGCCGGTGCTCATCGGGTCGGCGACTTCAACGGCAGGATCCCAGGTTTGCGCATGCGCTTCCGGCAGGCAGCAGGAAACACCAAGGAAAAAGAAGCCCGCCGCAAGGGCTCGGGCGTTTGCAAAGTATCGGTTTGTCATGAGGGAATATGTTTGCTGTGTACACGAATATACTGAAAACAGGCGTACAGGCAAACATAGCCGGAGTTATGGAGCAAACGAAGGATGAAATCAAAAAGCGCACGATCGGGGAACGGGTCGTTTCCTGTCCATATTAAACTGCATAATCGTGCAACCGATTAGGAACGGCTGCTTATTTTAGCCTAATATTATAGCTATGATTAAAAAGTTTGTCCAGATAGGCCATTCTCCAAATGACAGTGAAGATGAGAAATTAAAAAAGTCCACTTTGCTGATCATGGCTTTCCCGTTCGGTGTCGCAGGGTTGTTTTGGGGAGTCTTGTACTTTATAAATGGATTGATCCTGCCGGGTTCTATTCCGTTCGGTTATGGAATTCTTTCGTTGATCAGCGTATTCCATTTTATGGTATTTAAAAAATTCCGTTTTTTTCGCTTCAGCCAGATCCTGCTCATACTGCTGCTTCCCTTTCTTCTTCAAATCTCGCTCGGCGGATTTATCCCGTCAAGTTCGGTTATACTGTGGGGACTTGTTTCACCGCTTGGTGCACTTGTCTTTTATAACGTAAAACAATCACTCTATTGGTTCAGCGCTTTTGTTTTGCTGGTTGTCATCGCATTTATAGTCAATAACTACCTGCCGCAATATTTTGACTGGAATCTTTCCGAAAAATTTATCGTGGCCTTATTCATTATGAATATTCTTGGTATTTCCTGCATTATTTACATCATGCAATACTATTTTGTAAGTAAGCAGAGCGGCCTGAAAAAATCCGTAGAGCAAAAAAATGCGGAGATTCTTCAAAAGAACAAAGAGATTACGGATTCTATCAATTATGCCCGGCGGATTCAAAGCACACTGTTTGCCAACAGGGAGCTGTTAGAGCATAATCTGCATGAATATTTTGTCCTGTTTAAACCGAAAGACATTGTAAGCGGTGATTTTTATTGGGCAACAAATAACAGTGGGCGGTTTTATCTCGCAGTGTGCGACTCAACAGGGCATGGTGTTCCCGGGGCTTTCATGAGTCTTTTGAATATTTCCTTCCTTAATGAGGCAATAAATGAAAGGAACATCGGGCAGCCGAACGAGATCTGTGACTATGTGAGGGAAAAGCTGATTGCCAATATTTCCCAGGATGGAGGGCAGGATGGCATGGACGGGGTGCTGGTCTGCATCGATCGCGAGAAAAAAATGATGCGTTACGCCGCTGCTCACAATGCCCCGGTTTTAATACGGGAAAACAAGGTTGTTCCGTTAGAAGCCGACAGAATGCCGATCGGGAAAGGTGAGCGGAATGAAACTTTTAAGCACCAGGAAATCGACCTCAGGAAAGGCGATATGATTTACTTATATACAGACGGGTATGCTGATCAGTTTGGCGGCCTGAAAGGGAAGAAATTCAAATACAAACAAATGGTGGAATTGATGCTGTCCGTACATCAGAAGTCCATCACGGACCAGGGAAATATTTTTGATGAAACGATAGAGCAATGGAAAGGCGGGCTGGAGCAAACGGACGATATTTTAGTGATTGGATTTAAGATATAGCCCCGGTACCGCAAGAGAACCGGGGCCAAATCTTTTCATTCGTTTTCGGGTTGCAAAACCCTCCATTAACTATTTGTGTTCAATCAGTAATTATTACACGCTCTGACAAAAGGATTTTATCCTCTTGCATCAGACAAAGATGGTATATCCCCCCAGGCAGATTGCCCCGGTTTAAAGTGATGGTTTGCCCGAAAATATTTTTTATTTGTTTTACTTTCTGCCCAACAGAATTACAAAGTATTAAGATCGCGTCTTCAAATGGTTTATCTGTTTGCAAAGTTATCTCCATAGAAGCCGGGTTAGGGTAAATTGTTATTCCTCCCGGTGAAGAAAGATTCTCAAACCCTGTTGACTTACAATATGGCACCGGATGGTTATTATAATTATATCCCGCGATAAAAGCAGGTAACGACGTACTGGTTAACGCCGGTGAAATATTCAGGCTGTTGTTAACATAATTGCAAGCCAGTCCTGAATTATTCGGAGTGTTTATTACTCCTAAAAAATCCGAACACCGCGCCACGTAAATTTTCCCATCCGGTGCAAGTTGAAGCGGTGCCGGCACACAAGCGGCATTCGTTATTTGAGTTTTTGACGAATTGATGGTCGCCTGGTTGCCTGAACTTATGTCAAATTGAAAAACACCTTGCACATTTGTCGTGTATAACCTGGAATTGTCCGGAGAAAATTCGATTCCATATTCGCTGCCATCTGTCAACAAACTCATGGCATTTGAAACCGTTCCGGTTGTTGAGTTAAAATCAAAAAGCTCAGCTATTGCCGGGTTTACATTTGAAAAGACCAGTCCTATTTTATTGCCGTTTGAAGATACTTTCATTTGCCCAATGGCGGTGCCGCAGCCATTGTAAAACCCAACATTGCCCGTATGAATTGAGCCAATAGCTGTAATAACGGGCGGATTAATCCCGGAAGGAGTGATCAGATAAGCATAGAATGAATTTGAAAAGTGTTTATGCGCAATTAGCCAAATATCTGTTCCATTAGGATGGGCCACAGCGCAGAGTTTTTCTGTGACCGTGTCGAGTAAGAGTATATTTTTTTGTTCGGCTATAATATCTCCTTTACCATCATCCAGGCACATATTGATGACTGAATACCTCAATCCGTTTTGCAAATATCTTTCGATTGCATCTGTAGTGAATAAATAATAGAGCGAATCGCTTGAAGGAACTGGAATTGTGAACGCAGCATTTGTGGACGAGTAAAATCCCATTAAACTGTCTCCGTTTGGCATAACCTGGTGGAGATTATTCCATATTTTTTCTCCGTTCGAGTAAAAGAGTAAATTTCCACTGCTGTCGGCTATTGAAGTGCAACCTTCACTGTATAGATAGTCTCCCATCTGTATGGGGTTTCCGAAGATTTGGCTACCGGAAAAAACCACCGGTATTCCGGTATTAAAATCCAGGGCTGCACCTTCTCCAAAGATCCAAATATTTCCCTGGTTTTGTCCGTTCGCAAATGTTGCGATGAAGAGAGCCATCCATATTAATATACGTTGTTTCATATCAATTGTCTGTGATTAATAATTTCCCGGCAATGATTATTTTGTTGTCTTCCGTTAGAGAAAAAAAGTACACTCCACTTAGCAAATCCTCACGATATAAGGTGAACATTTGGCCGGAAATATGCTCTGTTTTTCTGGTTGCCTGCCCGCAGAAATTGTATACCGTTAAGGTTGCGTTTTTGAATGGCTCATCCGTTTGCACAGTCGTTGCCGATGAAAACGGGATGGGAAATATGCTGACGGATCGTTTTTGTTCTATAGCGGGTACTCCGGTTACTTGTTCAAGGTTGATTAAATCAAAATATCCATAACCCTGCCCGGGACCACCGACAAGACCGCCATACAAAATAACAACAGCCGTATCGCCTGCCGACAGAACGAACCCCGATTGTACACTTAATTGGGTCCACGAAGCGGATGCCGTTGTACTTCCCGCCTGCATCGTAATGATACCGTTATTTATTTTGCCAAAATAAATTCCAACGATTGGAGATGTTTCGGCAAACGCCCACCCGGAAAGAATAAACGTCTGACCATTGGTAATAGAAGGAATCTTTTGATAGGAATAGCCGGGAAAGCAACCCTGCATATTCCCGCCGGTAACTTTCATACACCAGTTACCCCCACCCGGGGGCGAACTGTTAAAAGATGCTGCATTACATGTCCATTCCCAATAAGATAAATCGGCGCCCGAACCATTTTCAAAACCACCGTTTAATACTTGTGAGAAACATGAGCAAGGAATTGCCATTGACAGGAGAAACAAAATGCGACTCATCTTATTTCCGGATCGGGCAGGGAAAGTAATTTTCATGTCATTTTATTTTAAAGGATTCATAGTATTGACAATGGAAGAATGCAAAACGCTGCTTTTAAGAAAATTTAGTTTACCCGGTAACGCAATGACAAACGAAATTCGGCCTGCTGAAGACGCTGACTGAAAGCATAAGAATTGGGATAAATTGATTTCGGAAAATTTCTGTAGTATGGAGTAAACGTTACGCCGAATTTTTTGTGCATTGCATATTGAAACGAGATACCGGCGCCATAAGACACTAACCATGATTTTAAATGAGCGGATTCTATTTTTTCGTATGTAAAGTTTTGAAAGTTATACCTGTAGCCCTCATACTTAATTAGTTTGTTGAAAGAAATTTCCGATTGCAACGCGATGTTGAATTTATGATCGGGCAAAAAATTATACCGGCTGCCGATAGGAATTTCAAGATATGAAAACTTGTTTTTTAACGTTCCCGCAGAATTACCATTGATATCGAAGTAACCCCGGCTGAGAATTACCGGGGGAATGGGCAATGAAGTACCGGAAAGTGTATCGTATTTGTAAACGGTTTGATGGGACAGAATTTTTTGCTCAAAATTTACGATTCCGACCCCGGCAAATACCTCCAATTCAGGAATAATCTTATAATTTATCGAGAAATGATAATTCCATGTACCTGGATTTTGATCGGATGAGTCACGGTAATTGGATATAAATTGATAATTACCCTCTTCTTCTGGTTTCGTAAAACTTAATACCGGGGCAGCTCCGATTGATATGCTCCATTTGCTTTGACAGGGACCGGTTTTGATGCTGTCTTTCTTGACAATCAAGGTGTCCTTCGTCGTTGTACCGGATTCTTTTATCAGCAGGATACGATCAGCTATAGTTTCTGTTTGTACGGTGTCTTTTATAATCGCAATGACAGTATCCGGGTGCACCGTTACAGGCAAAACAAGGAAAGTCGGTTTGGGATCGTCCTGCTGCAGCAGGTTTTTTTCTAACAAACTGTGTTGGTTGGTGGCTTGTGTTTCGGGTACATTTTTGTTTTTCTTTCTTGTCGAAGAAATATCATTTGTCGATTGATTGATTTCCACTGCTCTTTTGTCATTGTTTTTTTGTCTTTTGCTTTCAACAGCAGGTTTTGCGGCAACACCATTTTCTGTTGCAGAACGATTATTTTGAGATGAGCTGTTTTGTTTGACCGTTTTATGCTGTGTTATTATCGAATTGTTCTTTTTAATTCCGGTTAAGATGTTTACAGTCTTGAAGAAATCAGCAAAGAGAAATACTCCGGCTGAGAGCAAAACCGAACCTATAAAAAAGAAAATGATGAGTCTTTTTTTACGTTCACGTTTTCGAATAGCGGCTTCCACATTTTGCCAAATGTATGGTGAGGGGATCAGTGAAAACTTTTCCGATGCCTTTTTGAACTTGTCATTAAGTTCATCCATGCTGTTCGTCATTTTGAATGTTTTTTAATTCTGTACTTAATTTCAGCATTAACATTTTTCGTGCTTTCATAAATTGTGAGCGCGATGTGCTGGCCTTAATGCCTAACATTTTCCCGATTTCGTCATGTGAGTATCCTTCTATTGCATAAAGATTGAAAACTGTTTTACATCCGGTTGGTAATTGATGTATAAATTCCACCAGTTCTTTATCATTGGTTTGATCCTGTAAAACCGTATCGTTGTCGGGAATATGGTCAATCGGGATCGTGTTTATATCCCGGGTAAAAAAATGCCGGGACTTAATGCAGTTTAGTGAGGTGTTCACTACTATTCTGCGAATCCAGGCTCCTAATTCTCCCTCCCCTTTCCACTGGTGCAGCTTTCTGAAAACTGTAATGAACGATTCCTGCAAAAAATCCTCGGCTTCCTCACGCGAATGAGCATAGCGGTAACATACACCAAGCATCTTATGAGCGAAGTGCTCGTAAAGACGCTTCTGTGAATCCTGTTTCCCCTTCAAACATTCTTTGACAAGTTCCGACTCAATCAACCTCTTTATATCTTACAAATCACTGTAATGACAACATTTTTTACAGAAATGCTGCTTTCGCCGATGAAAAAATGAGCATTATGTATCCTTACTCCCCGGTCGGAAACCGGAGTTGTCCCGATAGCTATCGGGACGACACGAGGATGAGTGCACGGATGTTTGAGGGCACCTGCCTGCCAAAGCCCAGGTCCGGGCTTTGGCAGGCAGGTGCATTTACCGGTTGCACAAATGATTGAAGAAAAAGGAAGATTTTTATACCACAGCTTCCCGATAGTTGTCGTTCGAACTTTATTTCTTTACCGGATCATCGGCAGGTACTTCTCCCGGTTCTCGATAATGACCCAGATGTTTATCGCCAGTAGCGCCAGCGCTATCGGCAGTCCAGCCGGGATGTTGATAATGTGCGTCAAAAGTATGCCGACCATGACAGGGAAAATCATGATCGCACCGAGCGCCCTGAATTTATTGGTGATGAAAAGCACACCGGCGACAATTTCGACCACTGCAATAAGCGGCATCAGCCAGCTTATTTCCATGAAGGCAGCCATTAGCTTCATTATGTTCTCGGGCATATCATCGGGCGGTGGCATGTAGTTAAAAAATTTATTCAGCCCCGCGTTGATGAACATCAGCCCGAAAAGCAGGCTTACGACAAACAGGATTTTCTTTTTCATAACGTTTGTTTTTTCAGTGAACCAAGCAACTCGTCCAATCCTTCCATCGCCATGGTCAGACCTTCTTTGAAACCCATCTGGATGGTTGCTTCCAGCTGGGCCAGGTCATCATAGGCAATGTGGAATTCCACGAGCGTTATTTGTCCTTTATCCGTAAAAGTTACATCCCATGTCGACTGCGGCAAAGCTTTGTTCACGTTACCGTCGGCATCGGCAAACGAATCCAGTCCCGTGAATTTTTCCCGGACCCGGATCGTCTTGTAATTTGCCAGCGCCCAGTGTTCTTCGCCTGCCGGTCCGACCATGGCGTAATGCCAGTATCCCCCTTCCCGGAAATCCATTGTTTTTGTTCTCGCTTTCCAGGGCTTCGGCGCCCACCATTGATCCAGGATCTCGCTTTTGGTGTAAGCGTCCCAAACTAAAGAACGCTCAGCGGCGAATTCCCTTTTTACCGTGATTGTTTTGGTTTCCCTGTTTACAGAAAAATCAAAGGCTAAGTTGTGTGTCATTTTTTCTTGTTTTTCATGGTTAATAATACCTTGTCCAGTTCGTTGAAGCGGCTTTCCCACAGCTTCCTGAATTGTTCAAGCCACTTGTCGACCTGTTTCATTTTGTTTATTTCTAACTGGTAGTAAATTTCCCGCCCGGTATGTTCCTGCTTTACGAGCTCGCACTCGGTGAGTATGCGCAGGTGTTTGGAAACAGCCTGCCGGCTGATGTCAAAGTGTTCGGCAATGGCGTTCGGCGTCATGGCCTGGGATGCGATCAGCAAAATAATCGCCCGCCTTGTCGGATCGGCAATGGCTTGAAAAACATCTCTTCTCATTCGTCAAACAATTTAGCTATGTCTTTTGTTTATGAAACCAATCGGTTGCAAATATACGCGCAACCATTTGGTTTCGCAAATTTTTTATGTTTTTTTTCTGGAGATTAAAAAGCCCCCCGAATTTTATCTGTCCAGCCTGTTATATTCTTCATCTGTTACCGCTTCCAGCCAGTCAACAGCGCCTTTTTCAGTAAAGTTCGAAATGGCAATATGCGTAAAACTGCTGTCCCTGGCGGCTCCGTGCCAGTGTTCGATCAAAGACGGTATGACTACCACATCCCCTTTCGTAAGCGATCGTGCAGGTTTGCCCCGTTCCTGGTAATAGCCTTTACCATCCGTAACAAGCAGGATCTGCCCTGCGGGATGTGTATGCCAGTTGGTTTTAGCGCCGGGTTCAAATACAATATCACTGACGGAATAGTTCCCGGTTTCATCTTTCGGAACCAAAAGGTTCAGCCACGCGGTTCCTGTAAAATAATCCGGCGAAGTTTTTTCGCCCTTTGGGAAAATGGCGTTTGTGTTTCCTGGTGCAGCCATGCTGGTCTTTTATATTGCCCCGTTCTTGCGGGAGTTCTATTTAAACTTCGAAACGTGTAAACGTAAATCATTTTAAAATAAAAAACGGCATGCAGCGATTTCTTATGTGCTCATGGCCTGAACTTCTCAAATGCCTTGCCGTTGAATTTATAAGCTCCTGCCAGGTGCGTTCCAAGCCATAAATTCCCCTCGTTATCTTTATAAATAAAAGTACTTCCTCCTGAACGGAATTCCTGTTACCGGGTTGTTAATGGCCTGCACCGTTCGGTTTTGCAGGGGCAGGGAAACAAAAAGCGGATCATCGTAAAATGATCCGCTTCTGTACGACAAGGACGGACAAGGTATTCTACTTCCGGTTTAATGATGTATCTATCATTGCCTTCAGCACTTTCATATCGATATCCTCCAGCTTATTTATATAGAGGCAACCGACACCGGTTTTATGCTTGCCCAGTTTTTTAAGTGCGGCAGCATGTTTCTTAATATCCATAGTAAGATACAACGACAGGTTCGTTTTACGGGGAGAAAAACCGATCCGGAGCCAATCCACTTCCCGGCCGGTGGCGGGACTTTTGTACCTCACATAGCCAAAGCCGATGATCGAACTGCCCCACATTTTGGGTTCTTCCCCGGTTGCTTTTTTCATCATTTCCAAAATCGCAAAACTGTCTTTGCGTTTTTGCTCATCCGGCACCGCGTTGATAAAATCCCCGACACTTGCGGAAGTTTGTTTGGTCTTTATCTCGGCCAGTTTTGATTTTTTAGCCATATGAAGTTAGTGTTTGGTTGACATCGGTTTCGCATAACGTTTTGAGGCGAAGTGACCAGAGGTGCTGTAACGGTAGTTTTAATTACTTTTAATTACCTTAATAGTATAACTGCAATTTTTGAATATATAAGTTAGCCAGTCTCCGTTCTGTTTGCTGAACCCTTTTAAAATTAGCTCGTTTGGACCGATAGTTACCTCCTGAATCATATCAAATGTTAAGAACTCCGTTCTCCAATCAATTTCATAAGTTTCTCCTTTTGAATCAGGGATTTTAGACACATATTTTTCAACGGTTAGTCTTTCCCAGTTTTTTACAACAAGTTTGGTTTTGCCAAGCCAGACTTTATCGCTACTTAAATAACTGTTTTCAGTTGTAATGGAGAGAACATGATGATCATCTGAGAACATCATTTCGATCACGTTGTTGTCAGCAAACTCAATATTGTTAATGTCTAAATTCATTTTACAGTACTTCTTTACATTTACAACAGTGTCGACTCAAATACCATTCTGGTGCATTACACATAACTTGACTATAGCCGTAATTAGTGACAGGCATCAGCCCCATTCACATTAATAAAGATCGCTTTTTTTGTCAATAAATGAAACCGGACATGAACCGCTATACCTTGAAAAAAAATTAGTTGCATGTCGCGATTTTTCACTTACAAAAAAACCGCTTGACAATCAAGCGGTTTTCTGTTTTGTACCCTACGGGTTGCAATTATCGAACTTTTTAGATGATTTCCAGCGACTTAGAATTCTTATGAATAATTGCCCTCCTGTTATGCAAATTTCTCCAAGTCGTTGATCAACTTTTTACCCCAGGTTTGCTCCATGCTTTGTTTGTTGGTTTTGAGCTGATGTTTCAGTTCAAAAAGGAATAATTTGCTGTTTTTTTCCGTTTCCGGCATAGTACCGAGCTATTGCGCCTGTTAGCCACCTCTATGAGCAATCCACCACTGTTTAGTAGCGGTGCTTGGGTTAAATATTTCGCCAATTGATGGCGTTATGTAATTTAATGATTGCTTATCTGCATGTTTTACAAAATCTTCCACCGGCTCATACCACGCGTGTTGATACGAAAGATTAAATCCTGCCCAATGCACAGGCATAGCCACTTTTACTTTCGCATCAAGAGCAGCTTGCACGCATTCATTGGGGAACATGTGTATCTGAGGCCAATCCACACAATACTGTCCGCATTCCATCATTGCAAAATCAAACGGGCCTAATCGTTTACCAATTTCCTTAAAGTGATCTCCGTATCCGCCATCTCCGCTGAACCAAATATTTTCTGTTTCATTTTTGAAAACCCAACCTCCCCATAAACATTTTGCCAATGAGCTAATTCCTCTTCCTGAAAAATGTCGTGTAGGTGTATAAGTAATATCAATACCCTTAAACGTTTTTACATCCCACCAATCAAACTCTTCAATATTTTTTTCATCAACTCCCCAATGAATTAAATGACGCTTAATACCTAACGCTACATAATAGTGTTTGGTTTTTGATTTCAGCCTCTTAATACTATCGTAATCTAAATGATCATAATGATCGTGTGTTAGCACCATCAGGTCTATTTCAGGCAGATCATCTATAACTTTTAACGAATTATCCGAAAAGCGTTTTACTTTTGTTGGAGCAATAGGAGAAGCGTCAGCGCCGAGCATTGGATCAATTAAAATAGTTTGATTATTCATTCGCATCAAAATAACCGAATGTCCATACCAAATAAATTTTGAATTGTCTGATGCTTTGAGAAAATTGGTTTTATCGAATGGTGCAATTGGAAGGCGTGATTTTGGACTGCCTTCCTTATGACCTTTGATCTGCTTACATAAAATACCGGGAATTAGTTTCCAATCAACTCCTGTTTGAGTTTTGGTTAAGTTTTTAAATGCGCCATCCTTCCAGTTAGACGATAACTGGTAAACAGATTTCCACTGCGCTGATATTTTCCCCCCGAATTGTTTTGAAGACATATTTCTTTATTCTGTCGTTTGCTTTGCCTCTTTCGCTCATTAATTAAAAGATGCCCGGTACTCAAGGGGCGAAACATTCATTTTACTTTTAAATAATTTACTGAATGATTGCGGATGCTCAAATCCTAACTGGTATGCAATTTCGCTTACGCTTAAGCTGGTAGTAGTTAATGCTTCTTTTGCTTTTTCAATTAGTTTATTATGAATATGTTGTTGAGTGCTTTGTCCGGTCATGGTTCTTAGCATATCGCTTAAATAATTGGGCGATAGATTTAATTTCTCAGCAAAAAATTGAACTGTTGGAAGTCCGGATTCAACTATTTTTTCGCTCTCGAAATATTTGTCAAGCAAAATTTCCATTTTTGTTAGTAGATCATTGCTGGCTGTTTTGCGGGTAATGAATTGCCTGTTGTAAAATCGGTTGGAATAATTGAGTAATAGCTCAATCTGTGAAACCATAACATCTTGGCTATATTGGTCTATCGAATGATTGTATTCTTCTTCAATATTCTTAAAAATCCCTTCGATCATTGCTTCTTCAGATTCAGATAAATGCAATGCTTCATTTACTGCATAAGAAAAGAACCCGTAATTTTTTATGGTTTTGCCAATTGGATAATTTCTAATAAGGTCGGGATGAAAAATCAACAGCCATCCATCGGGGTGCTCATTTTCGCTTTCGGGCGATGATGCAATTTGTCCCGGTTCCATAAATGCTAAAACTCCTTCGTCAAAGTCGTAATAATTTTGACCATAGCTGAACTTGCAATCAGAGTTACGCTTTATCGAAACCATATAAAAATTCAATACCACTTTAACCGAACTATCTACGGCAGATAAATGAACATCGCTATAATTTATCAAACTAACTAATGGGTGTTTAGGCTTTGGGATACCCATTAGTTTATGCAATTCCGAAACGGAATTTATTTTAATAATATTATTTTCCTTTGAACTCATGGTTATGTAAAATTATAAATAATTTGAGTTAATTTTTCAGAAACCTTCCAAAGTTTTCCAGCTAATTCCTTATCATAAGATTTGTCACTTGACTTGACCAATTCGGGATATCCACGCAATTCATTCATTTTGGTTGGTCCAAAATATTCACCACCTGATACATTAACATCTGTTGCTGCTCTTAATATTGGTAATGTACCCATTTCAACTTTTTGCGCAAGTATGTTGCTCAATATGGCTTTAAGAAAAAAACCTGAATGCCTAGTAAGATTTGTTTTTGTCCAACCAGGGTGAGCAGCAGCAACAGTAATATCTATCTTGTTCGCTTTCAGCCGCCTGTCTAATTCATACGCAAATAATAGGTTTGCAAGTTTACTTTGAGCATAAGCTATGTTTTTATTATATCCTTTATCAAAATTTAGGTCATCAAAGTAAATATCAGGTTTACCCATCTTATTCTTATGCATTGCACTTGACTGTATTGCTATACGGGAATTTGGTGTGTTCTTTAATATATCCAAAAGTAACCCAGTTAGCAAGAAATGCCCTAAATGATTTGTTCCAAATTGCAATTCAAAATGTTGCTTAGTCAGTTCTCGATTTACCGGATTCATAACACCTGCATTATTTATGAGTACATCAAGTTGCTTATACTTCTTATGAAACTCTTGAGAAAATTGATGTATTGAAGCAAAGTCGGACAAGTCTAGTTGTATTAGATCTAACTTAGCATTGGCATTTTCTTTTTTGATTAAGGAAATTGCCTCATTACCACTTTTCAGGTTCCGGGCAGTCATAACTACGTGAGCGCCTTTACTGCTCAATACTTTTGTTGCTTCAAACCCAAGTCCGCTATTTGCACCTGTAATGAGAATTATTTTTCCTTGCTGTGAAGGAATATCGACCGCTGTCCAATTTTTTGTTGCCATTTTTTTATGTTTTTAAAAGGTAAAATCATTCCTTTAAAAAGGATTGTTGAAAGTTATCAAAGTAGATATTTCCATATATCTTACTTTATTTGGCTTGTAATAATTTTGTCAAATATTTTGTCACCTAAATAGGTTCTCATCCACACCAATGGTTTGGCAAATTTTCCAACCCTGTATCTTGTTTGTGGTTTAGATGCATTGACTATTTTTAAAATGGTCTTCGAGATTACCGAAGTTGGCGAACCTCCAATGCTGGATGAATTTTTTGCATTGGCAATTGAAGTCGCAATGGTTTTATAAGGACCATTACCCGATACCTTCATCATAGGCTCGAAAAGAACATCTCCAAATTCAGTTTCTATTACTCCCGGTTCTAATATAACTACATTAATATTGAATTGCTTAAGTTCTAAACGCAAACAGTCACTCCAACCTTCCAAGGCATGTTTTGTAGCGTGATACCAAGCACCCAAAGGAGTATACATTTTGCCGCCCATCGAAGAAGTATTGATGATAGTTCCTGATTGTGCCTTACGCATATAAGGAATTACCTTTTGTGTAAGATTCGCCAAGCCAAACAAATTTACCTCAAATTGTTTGCGGGCTTCATCAATAGAAATTTCTTCCACTGAACCAAAAAGTCCATATCCTGCATTATTCCACAAAACATCTATTCTTTGATGTTTTTTAATGATGGTTTGGATAGTATTTTCAATGTCCGATTCGTTAGAAACATCCATTCTAATAGGGAAGCCACCTAATTCTTCTAAATCTTTCATTTGCTCTAATCTGCGAGCCGCTGTATAAACAATGTGCCCTTGTTTGATTAAATCTTTAGCGGCTTCTTTCCCCATACCCGAAGACGCTCCTGTTATTAAAATTATTTTCTTCATTTTTTTTAAGTTTAAATTATTATACAAATTTCAAGAAACTTTAAAACGTCAGAGTAGCCAATTCTCGGAATGATGTATCTTAATCAAGGTTTTTTAAGTTTGTTTATAGTTGAACTTTTGATTAGGCTGCACATACACTTCGCTAGCGAAAGTATTCCGCAGGATCACTTGCCAGAGAGGTGGACGATCACGGTTACTTACTCAGCTTCTTGCCAGTGGTACGCTTGGTGGTGGCTCCGGTGCTGTTGAGTATGCTACGCAGCTTGGCAGTCTGCATGTCGATGGCTTGCGGGCCGTTGCCAGTGAGTAGCTGCACAGACGGCTCGTAGGCCAGTTTCGGGGCGGCTATGTTGATGGAGGTCGCAAGTTTGAAACCAGCTTCCTTGATGGCTTTGTCGACGAAGTAAGAGGTTCGGGTCTTCTTGCCGAGGACATGTGGGTAGAGGAACCGCAGTGCGAACAACTCGCCAATCTTGGGAACGGTCGAGATGGAGGCAGCGAGAAACGGGTTGTCGCTCACGAGATAGGGACGGCCTAGCGTATCAATACGCTGCCGGGTGGAGGTTACCCCCACGGGTGCGTGACAGATCAGCGAAATGATGACGCCGTTCTCTCGTGCTAAGTGGAGAGTTTCGCCGAGCCACGGGTTGTTCAAGAAATCTACCATAGGAGCATGCCCTCCTGGTGCGTGAATGAAGTCAAAGTTTGAGAATTTGAACGAGTCGGCCGGGTTGCGGTGACGCTCGATGAGTTCCTTCAGCGAGTGGAAAGTGATCTCTGGCAACGTGTCGAGGCGGCGAATCAGTTCGGAGCGATACTGTGTAAGTTCTGGCTCGCTGTTAGGTAATAATTCGGAGACTGGAATCTTCCCCATGTGACGCTCCAGTAGCTGGAGTTCCTGTTCTCGGCGGTTGACCAACTTGGGATAGCTTTGCCTGAAGCTGTTAACGTCGAACGAGCTGCGGTATTGTTTCCTGCGGAGGGGGATGGTTTTGTAACCGATCTTCTCGATGTATTGCATGGACAGAGCCATGCCATTGATGTCGAGCTGGGGAGCCTTGCCGTCAGGTGTGACAAAGGTGAAATCGTATTCGTTCTCAAATTCCTTAAGTACTTGTGCCAACTCGACAAGAAAGAACCCGGTCGAGATCGACTTGACCTCTGCTGGCTCGGCCAACGGCAGTTGTCGACCGGATGAGATGATGATCAATGCATGTTTCTTCTCGACATTTTTAGCCGAAGTGTTTTGTCCGTAAGATGCAGTGTTTGTTGTCATAATAATTAATGTTAATAAGGTTAATACTTTTCTCATTGGGTATTTCAATAGGGTCAGTACGCTCCTGTCACGATACGTACCTGTGTTCAGAATTGTTTTTCCTTGCTGTGAAGGAATGTCGTCTGTTGTCCAATTTTTTGTTGCCATATTTTTTATGTTTTTAATTATGACACAAAGTTCAGCAACTTTAAAAGCGTCAGAGTAGCCAATTCTCTGTATGTTGTATCCTAATCACGGTTCTTTTCAGTTCGCTCGTATCCACTTTCCCTTTCGAGAGATGATTTTTGATGCAATTCATAAAATAGAATTGACAAACTTTCAAGACTCACAATGGTTTCTTTAGCCATTTCATCAGTGTAATTTTCAAAGCCAGGAAATGATCTCAATTCCTCAATACTTAATCTTTTGTAGTCGCTCATAATATAATTTTTAGGGTGAACCGTACTCGAACTCGCAATTAATTCATTCTCAATGCAAATTGAAATACGGATTATTTAGCGCGTAAAATATCGAATCTTGCTTTTGAACTGAAAGCCTTGATTTTATTGAGGAAGAGAAACAAAAAACCGGATCATCGTTAAATGATCCGGCTTGGTACCCGAAGCCGGAGTCGAACCGGCACGAGGGTGAGCTCACTGGTGTTTGAGACCAGCGCGTCTACCGATTCCGCCATTCGGGCAATAATTCATATTCACAGTCTTCCGCCCTGTCTGCCGTAATGAAATGAAGGCGGCATCCGGGCAATTATTCGTATTCATCTACTGATGAAATCGGAAGGCGAAATTACCTAAAACTTTTGTTCACACGAAAAACCACAGGAAATAAAGGAACAGTACGATCCAGAGCCCGTCGAGGTAATGCCAGTATTTTTCGAGCATCTCCACACGTACCTTTTCCAGCGGGTCGGTGAAATAAACAATTCCTTTTACGGCATCTTTTTTTGCACGAACAGCTTTGATGATCGCCAGCGCCAGGAACAGCAATCCGCCTGAAAGATGCGCCAGGTGCAGGCCGGAGATCACGTATAAAAACGCGCCCGACGGTGTTCCTTTCAGGTAAATGCCGCTGTTCCACAACTGCGTCCAGCCGAAATACTGCGAGCCGCTGAACGCAAGAGCCAGCAGCGCAGCGATGTATAAATTCCGGCTGAGCGCGACCGGGTTTTCGCGCGCAAATGCCTTCCGCGCTTTCCGGATAAAAATACTGCTCGCCAGGATAACCGCCGTGCTCAGGAAAAACGATTTCGGAAACAATTTGTCGGCCAGGTGAAATGCCGGCTTCGATGACACGAACAAAATCATCATGGTCAGGAAAAGCACGGTGATGCCCGCGATGATCACGTAGATCATCGTTTTCAGCGGGTGGAATTTTTCAATCCGCCCGAAGCTGAAAGCCGGTTCTTTCTCGTCCTTCGGAAAAGATCGTCGGGCCATGATAATCGTTTACAACAAAAATAAGCCCCGGGGATTGGTTTTGAAAATAAAACCGGAAATTAGGCTTGTGAAAAAAATCTTTCTCCTGTCTTTTTTGCTTTGCAGTTTTACTTCGATCCTTCCTGCGCAGAAAGACGGCATCAGGCAAATCCGGCCCGTCGTCAACGAAGACAGCAAAGGGGACGTTGGCCGTTACGAAACTGTCGAACTCGGTTTCCGCATTGCCGCTGTTCATGAAATGATCGAAGCGTATTTTGCCAAAAATGAACCCGCGCTCAATCCTTACGATCCGGAACAGCTGCACGTAAAAGCGACGTTTACCAGCGGGGCGTACACGTTCATCCGGGATGCGTATTATATGCAGGAAACAAAAGCCGATGAAAAATCAAACACGTACGTAGCGGAATCCAGCACACATCCCTGGCGCGTCCGTTTTGCTCCGCCCGATACCGGTCAATGGACATGCATGGTTGAATACAGCGGACCGGGAATTCAAACGAAGCGTTTGCCGGAATATCGTTTTCGCTGCGCCATTTCAACCAAACACGGAGCGCTGCGTATTCACGGGAACAAAACCATGCTCGTGCACGAAGACAACACACCGTTCTTCGCGATCGGGCAGAATATTGCCTGGGCGGATATGGCTGAGCTGAAAGGCCGGCCCGGCCCCGCTCCGCAGTACTACGCCGGGTACTATGACATTTACCATTACCTGCATAACCTCGCAAATAACGGCGGCAATCTCGCGCGGATCGTGCTGGTGGAATGGAGCATGAATTTCGAATGGGAAAAAGCCGGGCATTACAGCCAGGAACGCGCAGCCGTGCTCGACAGTATTTTCCGCATCGCGGAAGAACGCGACATCAAAGTCATGGTCAGCATGATCATGATGGTTTCTCCCGACGATATGTGGGGATGGAAAAATCATCCGTACAAAAAACTTTTGCCCGGGTCTGCCGACCAGTCGGCGATACTGAAAGACAGCGTATGCCGGCAGTTGGTCAAAAACAGGTTCCGGTATTTTTTCAGCCGCTGGGGATACAGTCCGCAACTGGCTTCCATCGAACTGATCAGCGAACAGGACCACTGGAAAGAATTGAGCGAGGATGATTTTCTCCGCTGGATGCGTGAAATCGTTCCGTTTATCCGGGAAGAATTGCGCAGCCCGGTTTTGATTTCGACCAGTTTCGGTCCGAAAATTTCTTCGCGCGTTTTCAGCCAGCCGGAAATGCAACTGACCAGCCGGCACTCCTACCATAACGAATTGCGCAGGCAGCATCGCCGGATGAAACAGGTTCACGGCAGCCCGGAAGGACTTCTGCGGAAATGGGACAAGCCTGCACTTTTTACGGAAATGGGTATCATGAACGGGCCGGGAAATAATTGCGATGCCGATGATTTCGAATCCTGCAACGATATTATTTTTCACAACGATTTGTGGGCCACCGCGTTCATGGGCATGTATGGCGCGGGATTAAACTGGTGGCAGTGGAAGAACGACGGTTTCCGTAAGGCGAATTTCCCGGCGCTCGCGGCATTTATAAAAAACGTGGACATGACCGTACTCCGGGAAAGTGACGCATTTGAATCGCAGGATCTCGAAGCGTTTTACGTACAAAGCAAACAAACCAGGTACGGAGGTATGACGGCGGGCTGGGTGCACAACAAATCATACTGGTGGGGAAATGTTTCCCGCAACTGTAAGGACCGCTCGGGCAAAACCATGCCGCTGCCGAAAGACGATGACGAAGCAAACGCACCGGCAGATAAAACGGAAGAGAAATTTATCGTGAAAGGCATGCGGGCGCGGAAAAAATATAACGTTACGTTTTACAGTACCCGTGAGCCCGGGAAAGAAACCTGGAGTGCCTGTATCCGGAGCGATGCGGCGGGACGACTGCATATCCCGATGCAGCCGGGCAGTGATTATGCCTTTATAATTAAACGCGCTCCGGCCGTCACTAACTGTTTCTGAGGGAAATTTTTACTGCGTTTTTTTGAACGTAGCTACCGGTTTGAAAAGTCCTTTTTTATTCAGCTTGATCAGCTGGTCGGGAGATGCGGCAACGACAAATGCGCGTTCTTCTTTTTCATACCGCCTGAACGGTGTAACGGAAGAATAATAGCCGGTAGAATCCACGCCTTTGGCCCCCATGCGCTTGTTCATCTCTTCCATTTCTTTTTTATCGAGATACGGAACTTCGATGGCCACGTATCCTTTTTTGGCGACGCTCACCTGGTAAACTGACCATACTTTTTCGGTGCGCATATTCAGGTAATAATTGCCCTTGTAGCTTTTCAGCAAAGTGTCGGCATTCAGGTTATACCGCAGTACTTTTCGTTTTACATAGCAGATCGAATCCTGTTTTACTTCTTTTACATAACAGGCTGCCGCGTCCTGGTTCCTGAACTTCCAGTTTCCTTCGCGCGTTTTGCTGATGCCGGTCAGGGCCGTGTCTTTCATCGCGATGACTTTTTCTTTATGCTCCACGGTCATAAACCCTTTCGGCGTGATGATCAGCGAATCGGTTTCACTGGTGTACGTACCGCAGAGCGTAACGGGAACTTCTTTCAATGCCAGTGATCCTTCGGGCTGATCCGCGGTGAAATACACCATGGTGCAGGAACCGAGAAAGGTCAAAAAAAATATCCCGGGAAAAAGAAGGAGTTTGTTCATACCGTTTATAGTCAAAAGCTGTGCCGCAGTAAATATAGTCCGTTTTACAGGAAAGTCCGGGAATACGAAAAGGTAAAAGCAAAGGGCAAAAGGCAAAAAATAGTAAACGTCACACTGAGCGGAGACGAAGCGAAGTGTGTGTAAAACAGACCACGTTACACACACTTCGTCTCCGCTCAGTGTGACGTCCTTTTATTTTTTGTGAGTTGCCTTTTGAAACAGTCCCTTCTGCGAAGCAGTTTCCGGTTATTTGCCTTTTGCCTCCTGCCTTTTGCCCTTTGAAACAGGCTCTTCTGCAAAGCAGTTTCCTATATCTTCCGGTGTTTCTTTACCCAGCCGGTGATATAATCCACGATCTGTTTCGTATCCGTTCCGGGAGGGAAAAGATTTCCGACGCCGAGTTCGTGCAGGGCTTTCGTGTCTTTATCGGGAATGATGCCGCCGCCGGTGAGCAGCACATCGTGCATGCCTTTTTCTTTCATCAGCGTCATGATCTTCGGGAAAACGGTCATGTGCGCGCCGGAGAGAATACTCACGCCGATCACATCCACATCTTCCTGCAAAGCGGCGTTCACCACCATGTCAGGCGTCTGGCGCAGGCCGGTATAAACCACTTCCATGCCGGCATCACGCAGGAAAGAAGCGATGACTTTGGCTCCGCGGTCGTGACCGTCGAGACCGACCTTTGCAATGAGTACGCGTATCGGGCGATTCATGGCCCGAAGATAAAGATTTGTTTTTCAAGACTCATCCCCCGGCCCCCTTCTCCGGGCAGGTTTGCTTTTCAAAATTGCTTTTCAGAATTAACCACGCGTCAAAGAAGAGGGCCGGGAGATTGTTCAGACCATGTGTTTCAGTTGCTTCCGCAGGCGATGTTTTTTTCGCCATTGCCACCATTTGTAGATTTTTAACGGGCGATACAGCTCCACACTTTTCCCGCTGAGCGGTACTTTTTGTATATCCTCCCGGCTGACTGCTTTATGCGGAGTTTCACAGCCTTGTGAATTTCCTTGATTTCCCCCGCCGGAACCCGTACTGCGAACGCTGTCCCTGGAAAGAAAAAGACGGACTGTTTTGGTCTGCCCGGAATCCAGGCGAAGAAGCGTATCCTGTTTTATATACCCGGCAGCACAGCCAACCAGGTGATGTGTTCCGGGAGGAATTTTAGTGAGCGAATACACTCCGTCAGGATCGGACTGCACGCCTAAGCTTATACCTGCAATATATACAAGTGCAGAAACTACAGGTTCACCGGTCGATTTGTCTGCTACAATTCCCCTCACGGTTGCTGCCGGCGGTGCGCTGGTTTTGCCGCCGGGGATGCGTTCGCCATCGATATAATAAATTCCGGTATCGCGGGATGAAGTATGCTGGGCCTGTGAAAAAACGGGCAGCAGCAAAACAAAAAGAAGGAAAATTTTCTTCATTCCTGAAGAAAGACGCACGGCATGCGGCAATTCCACAAATACCGGCACGTCAGGCCTGTTCTTTATACTCCGGCAGCGCCACAAAGAAAGTCGAGCCTGCCCCTTTCGTGGTTTCGAACCAGATACGCCCGCCTGCGGTTTCCACGATGTTTTTTACCATGGCCAGGCCGAGACCCATGCCTGTTGTTTTGGTGGTGAAATTCGGAACGAATATTTTATCGATCACATCTTCGCTGATACCCGTACCGTTGTCCTTCATCGTTACGATGTACTGCTCTTTCTGCTTCGACAGCGTGATGTGAATTTCTCCTTTCCGGTCTTCGGGAATCGCCTGCAGTCCGTTTTTCAGCAGGTTGTTGAACACACGGATCAGTTGTTCACGGTCGGCCCACACAAAAGCGGTTTCCAGTTTCCCGGCATCGAAGGTAAAATCGGTATGCCCCGAAGTTTCCTGGAACAGTTCGATGCAGCTGGAAACGACGTCTTTCAGGTCGATTTTTTCGTTACTAGGTTTGGGCATCTTCGCGAAATCGGAAAAAGCCGAGGCGATGGACGAAAGCGTATCGATCTGTTCGATCAGCGTTTTCGTTACGCGTTCGAGCCGCTGTTCGATATCCGGTTTTTTGTCTTTGTACGCCTGCTGCAGCAACTGGATGCTCAGGCGCATGGGCGTGAGCGGGTTTTTAATTTCGTGAGCCACCTGTTTGGCCATTTCGCGCCACGCGCTTTCCCGTTCGCTCTGCGCCAGTAACTGCGCGCTGTTCATCAGCTCCACGATCATGCGGTTGTATTCGCTTACTAAACTGCCGATCTCATCGCGGTTTTTCCAGTCGATCTGTTCGTTGGTTTTGCCGAGTTTTACCTGGCGCATTTTTTCCTGGATGAGTTTGAGCGGCTGCGTGAGGTAATTGGAAATAAAAATCGCGGCGAGGATCGAAAGTGCAAAAAGTAACACGTACACATTGATGAGCGCCACGAGGAACGTGGAGATTTCTTTCTGGAGATCGCTCTGCTTGGCGAAATACGGCAGGTTGAGATACGCCTGCAATTGTCCGTCCTTGTTCTTCAGCGGAAGGTATGCCGACAGGTAAGCCAGGTTGCCGATGTTTTCATCGTGGATAAATTCCGTGCGGTGATTGATGCCGATCTGCAGGTACGCTTCGGGATTCATTTTTTTGGAAACCAGTCCTTCTTCGAAAACTTTCGGGCGCGAAGAAGCATACAGGTTTCCTTCCAGGTCGTACAGGTTGATGTCGGTGAAAAAAACATTGGAAAATTTCTTCAGCAGGTAGCTGGCATAATCGCGGTACGTATTGCTGAACGCCTGCTCCGCCTCCACTTTGTTTTCCATTTCTTTCAGCACCGAGCGCGCTTTTTCGCTGATGATCTCCGCATTTTTTTCCTGGTACTGCTGCCGGATATAATAAATCGTTCCGCCGCCGAAAAGTGCGAGCGAAATGAGTACGATAAAAACGAGCACCAGCTGGATACGGTATTTGAAACTGAAATTCGAAAGGCTCAGCCCCGAATAAAACAATTGCCTTCCGAAAAGTGACGCAATAAGCAGCAGGCTGAAAAACGCGAAGAGATACGAGAAGGTGGTTGTTTTACCCAGCCATCCCGAATCGGGTTTGCTGAGCACGACGATGGTGGTGGGATCAGGACGATGCACCAGGTGATTGTATCCGTCCATATCCCGGAAAACGAAAGTACTGCTGCTCTTCCCGAAAACATCGGGCGAAAGATTGTACTGGTAATCGCCGTACTTGTTCAGCAGCAGCCCGTTCTTGTATTTCGCGTACGAATAATTCACCAGCCGGCGGCTCAGGCCGATTTCGCGATCGAGTAAAAGTTCAGGGAAACCGGTTTCTTCGGAAACGAATTTCGAATCGAGCTCGATGAAAATCGTTCCCTGCCCGAGATGCGTCTCCTTCCCCGCTTTCTGCAGCACGATGCGGGCGAGGTAGCTGGTTTTCCCGCTGTTGCTGTAGATATAGTGAAAATCGGGTGAGATGGTGACTTCGCCTTTTTGCTCGATCATCTCATCGTAATGCGCGATGTTCTCCGAACCGGGCGTGGACGAGCGGATAAGCGGCGTGCACATGGTATCGAAAAAAGAAATTTTCACTTCGTACTTTTCCCAGTACCCGCTGAAGTACTGCTGCTGGATGCGTTTTTCAAAAGCCGACAGGTCAGGTTGCGGCAAAACACCGAGCGTGCGGATCAGCGCCGTATCGTACCGCAGCTTTTCCGAAAACTCCGTGTACAGTTGCTCCGCAACCGGATCCTGCTCCGCAGCCAGTTTCTCCGCATACACCTGCCGGGTGTCGCGCTCTTTTATATGCGTTTGCTTGAGCAGGATGTGCACGGAATAAAACGAGAACAGGAAAACAAGCATCACGATCACCGAAAACGAATACATGCCTTCGTCCTTGTGCTTCGCCATGATGATGAGTGCAAAAATGACGAAAGGCCAGAGGATGTCGATCAGGTCGCGCACGCCGAAAAGATGCGTGATTCCCGTATGCAGGACCGCTGCGGCAAAACAGAGCAGCAGCATGCGCCCGGTGGTGAACCCGAATTTCCGCATGATCTCGGCCACGAGGTTGCTGATAATAAAAAACGCGAACAGGAGCAGGGCCATGATGATGATGCCGATGTAGCTGTATGCGTTCAGGCTGAAAATATTATTCACGTTGAACGAAATGTCCGAGTTCTGGATAAGTCCCGAAAACATACCGTTGATCGCCCAGGCCATCAGCGCGGTGAGCAGCAGGAGCGCCATGCTGAAAGAAATACGGAATTGCGCTGCAGTTATTTTTTTCGGTGCGGGAATTTCATACTTGCTCCTGCGCATGCGCCGTGAAATAAACCAGCCCAGGTAAAACAGCAGCAGCGTATTGATCAGGAAATCGCCCAGCGAAGGAAGCCAGATCGAAGTGGCATCGCCGTAAAGCGCCGGGCTGAACAATTTCAGTTCGTAAAACGATTCCGGGAAACGCACGCGGATAGCCAGCAAACGCAGCAGGATAATGGTGCAGGCGAAAAGCAGCGACGCCCACCAGGCCCCGATGGCGGGAATGAGCAATTCACATTCACTGCGGATAAACAGGACGATGAGAATAAACCCGGCCAGGTTAAGCAGGATATTCAGCCAGTCTCTCCAAAGTGCGTGCGGCTGGTCGGCCGATTTGAAAACCAGCGAGAACAGGTAATCACCGGCGGCGGTATGAACGGCATTGCTCGAAGTCGGATCGTTGACCTGCAGTTTCGTTTCATCGGGCAGGTGATATTCTTCCTGGAATGCGTTGATCAGGTACTGGTTCTGGTAGGCGTATTCGTGCTTGACCAGGAGCAGCCCGGTGATGATACGCGACCCCTGCGCGTTTTTGATCACTTCGAACCAGCCGTTGCGCAGTTTGGCCATCCGGTCGTCGAGGCAAACCTCTTTCATGTAATTTTCCACGGCCGTGGAATTATCCGACCAGAATTTCAGCGTATCGTTTTCGTAAATCAGCAGGACGATGCCTTCTTCCGCAAAAAGACTGTTATAATAATCCGGGCGTTTGCTGAAAAGTTCCGTGTATGTTTTTCCCTTCGAGAACCGGGACAGGCTGTCCACTTCGGCATGCAGTCTTTGTTCTTTCCGGTGCAGCTCTTTTTTGAACGGCGCCAGGTTGGGCGTGGCGTTTTCTCCCGGTCCGCCCGTAAGCAGGTAAGCCAGCGCCAGGCAAAGCAGGGCGAGCAGGGGAAGAATAAACCGGTTCCTGAAAATCTTACGCAGCGTTTCGCGCATATAGGACAAATATAGACAGGCCTGCCGGATCGCCGCGAATATCGTGCCGGGATATAGTTAGTTTAAAATCCCTTCGGGATATGTCACTTTCAAGTGGCAGTGGCAGGCGGCAGTCAGCAGTCTCCGTATTACAGCAATGTTCCCGGAAGATCCAGGCAACATGCGAAGCGTACCAAATGACTGCTGCTGCTACTGCCACTGCCTACTGCCGCTTGAAATTGGATTGAAAACTATTCCGAAGGAATTTTAAACAGGCTATTATAAACTAGCCGCCGCCAGCGCAGCAATACTCACCCTTGTACCGGGAATTTCAAGCAGTTTTACCGCGCAGGCTTCGAGGGTGGCGCCGGTAGTAATCACATCGTCGACGAGCAGGATATGCCTGTTTTCGAGATGGGCGGATTCGCCGATTGCAAAAACCTCTTCCACGTTCTGCCAGCGGTCGAAACGGTTTTTCCGGGTTTGCGTGGCCGTGGCTTTCCGGCGGATGAGGCTGCCGGTGTCGCAGCTGATCTGCATGGATGAGGCAATGCCTTCGGCGAAACAGGCAGCCTGGTTATATCCGCGTTTCCGGAGTTTGCTGGAATGGAGCGGCACGGGGATCACGCAGGAAACATCGGCGAAAAGGGGCGATTTTTTCAGATCGGTCCCGAAAAGCGCACCCGACTCCACACCCACGCCGCGGTTACCTTTATACTTCAGCTGGTGGATCATTTGCTGCACCCGGCCGTCTTTCTGGAAAACAAGGAAAGCGGCGGCGGCTTCCAGCGGCACCCGCCCGTAAAAAAGACGGCTTACCGGGTTCCCTGCCTGCAGGTGGTAGCCGGTGCGCGGAAGACTGTGAATACAGGCCGTGCAGAGGCTTTTCTCGTGCCGGTAAACCGGGCCGTCGCAGGCCGGGCACAGCTGCGGATAAATCAGCGAAAAGAAGTCCGCTGTAAAAGTTTTGATGCCCGCTGCAATAGTTCGCATGACTACTCCGTTGGATTGTTTAATTTTGCGGTGAAAAATAGGAATAGTTTTTGAAGCCCTTTTATCCGGAAGGGATACCACTATGGAAAACAAGCAGGCATCTTCTGAACCTAAAGAGAAGAAAACAAGACTTCACGCGCTTTATCTGACCGTCATTTTCCTGCTCACCTGCCTTTGCGGTGTGCTGGCCTGGCAATACTGGGAACAGAAAAAACGCGGCGATCAGCAGGTCGTGCACATCAACCAAGTCGTAGTTGAAAAAGAAAACGTCCAGGCGCAACTGCTCGATCTGCAGGAAGATTTCGCACAGTTACAGACCAACGATGCCGCGCTGGCCAAAGAGCTGGATGAAAAACGCGCATACATCGCCGAACTGCTCGAGCAGGCCGAAAAAAATAAAAACAACGCGGTGATCATCGCCCAGCTTCGCCGCGAAACAGAAACGCTGCGCAAGATCATGAAAGGCTATATCCGCCAGATCGATTCGCTCGCAACCGTCAACAATACGCTCCGCGACGAAAAGAAAAAAGTGGAAGGCGACCTGAGCGTTGAAAAAGATAAAAGTAAATCGCTGCAGTCCGATAAGGAAGCCCTGCAGGGCCGTATCGACAGGGCTGCGCTGCTCACCACGCTGAATGTAAAAGCGACCGGCGTCCGTTTTTCACGCGGCGGGAAAAAAGAAGACGAAACCAACAAAGCCAAACGCGCCGAGAAAATCAAAGTAACGTTTGATGTCGCTGAAAACAAACTGACCAAATCGGGACCGAAAGAAATTTTTATCCGCATCATCACGCCCGACGGCAAGGAAATGACACGCTCGGCGGACAACGATCACATGTTCGAATTCGACGGCGCCAAAGGATTCTACGCGGCCAAGAAAAATATCGATTACAACAACCAGCCGATGACCGTACTCGTGTACTGCGCGAAAGCCAAGGAGGAAGACGAACTGCTGCCCGGCAAATACATCATCGAAATTACGGCCGACAAAGCCACCATCGGCAAAACCACGCTGACCCTGGAGTAAATTTTATTCCAAAAGAAACGGACACCGGTCTTGAACAATTCAGGGCCGGTGTTTTTGTTTAGCAAGATGCTGGTAAAAACTTCGGAGTTCGGCATTCGAAATTTGACATTCAAGCCTGACAAAACCAGTAACCATAAAAAAATCCCGCCCCTTTTACGGAACGGGATCTGTTACAATCACCGGGACATGCCGTCCCAAATGCTGCCTGTTCGTTTGTCCGGCCGGCGGTAACCCGGCCAATTTGCCCCGGTCATTCCGGCTTTTGCCGGTTGATCCTGGGCTTTTTTTTACCATTCGAGAATGATCAAGGTCTCCATTTGTTCTGCGTATTTTTCCGTTCGACTTTCCGGGTGTTCGTGCCGCACCACGGGTTAACTACTCGGTTGGAGATGTTTGGCTTAACAAATATGAAGAAACGACCGGCTAACCGCAATCTTTAGTTTTACGTTTATTAGCAATTATTTTTGTGCATTTTTTATGTTAAATTATTGTTTATCAAATAGATATAAGGCTACCGGTTTTAGGTGTTGATAGCCAAAAACAAGGAGCATTATCGCGGGAAATGGGTGGATTTAAGGGCAAATGCCGGTCAAACAACATCTTAAAAATACGCCCGCACCTGCGCCGAACCAGTATGGATGGTTTTGATGCCGGGTGATTTGCGTCCGTCATAGCCGATGTTGAGCTGCATATTATTTGCCAGCGTGCGCTGCCAGGTTAATTTCCACGTAATGTTTTTCCCCGCTTTCAGTCCTTCCAGCATTTCGTAGGCGATCGACGTATTCGGAGCCGAATTAAAATTGATGTGGAAATAATTCGCTTCCGCCAGGAAACTTCCTTTGGAAAGCACATTGTATTTCAATTCCACACCGCCTTTATTCACCACGGCAAACTGGCCGCCGAGATCGGCATGGTTTCTTTTTTCGGAATAGCGATAATTGAAACCGACACGGAAAGAAGTGCCGGGCTGAATGCTGAAACGCGGCTCCGCATCGAAATAATGCAGGTCGAAATTCCGGGAACTGAAAAATTCGGACGTCGTGCTTTTTGTTCCGCGACGGTAAACGGTTTGCAAACTCAGCACGCGCGTAAAATTCCAGCGCAGGCGACCTTCATCAAAAACATGCGCGCGCGATTCGAGCCCGTTGGTGAGCAGCGTTTTCCCGCGGATATCCTGCCGGCTGTAATCGAAACCGAATTTGCTGCCCATCTGGTTGAAATACGTCGTACTGCGGAATGATCCGCCCAGCGAAACCAGCGACGTATCCGCAGTCTCCTGCTCGAACGGGTTGAGCGCAGAACCATTTATATCCTCAGTCGTTTTCCGGTCGATGCGGTAAACGGTTTGGTTGGAAAACAGCGCGATGGTTTTCCGCACGCCCTTTTTCGCGCTCCAGGCTACGCCCGGACGTAACTGGATGCTTTGACTGAACTGATTCGAATACACTTTGATGTACTCGTTGGTCGGGACAAAAACACGGATGAACGTAGCCTGGTCGGGAAACTGCGCGATCTCGAACTCGTTCAGTTCTTTTACGTTGTTCCCGTTGTAATCCGTCCAGGTAAACGCACCCTGCCCCGGCGCGACTTCGATGTACGTGAATTCTTTTTTCTGTTCCAGCCCCGATCCGGCCTCGTAAAAAGTGGACGAGGTCAGCACGCCTTTCCAGGCGCGCAGGCTGTATTCCACGCGGCCCACCAGCGACTGGTCCGGCTTCTGCACAGTTAGTGCACTGTTGCTGATATCGAGCCGGCGCACAGCGGTTGTGGTGCGGAACTGGTGGTTCATATGCTTCAGCAGCTCGATGGTCATGCCCGCGCTTTCCGCAAACGTAGCACGCTGCAGCGAACTGCCCAGCGGCAGGAAATCCGTACGCTGTTTATAAAACGCGCTGTACCGGTTGCGCGTCGTATCGCTGTTGCCTGCGGAAGCTTCCCATTCGAAATAACTGAAGCTGAGCGGCTGCAGCGTATCGCCGGAAGGTTTGTGCACGAGATTCTGTTCCAGTTCATCGCGCAGGCTGATCCTGATTTTCCCGATGCGCTGCGAAACACGCGCTTTCTGCCGGATAAAATTGGTCGCACCCGCCGAACCTTTCGTATCAAGGTAACTTCCGTCGGCTGAAAAAGAAAATCCTTTGCGGTTATACAAACCGTTCAGCACATGGCGTATCCCGGTGAAATCGCTGCCTTCTAGGAACGTATTGAAACAATAGCCGGCCGTTCCGCGGTTTTTCCTGCCCAGCGAAATTCCTGCGCCGGCAATGTGCTGATCGCCGGTAACCGGCCGCGTGGCGCCCCAGCCGAGATTCCAGTCGCGCTCGAATTCCGCGCTGCGGAAACGTTCTACCTGCGAGAAAAACCGGTTCACTAATTCGTAATCGGCCGTGGCGGTGAGCTTCCAGGGAAGCGAATCTCCCCACTCTTTATCGTGCTGGAAAACGAGACGCCCGGCGTACCCGTCATCGTCTTTCGAATCGATGCGCGAAAACGTATTGAGATCGTTCCGGCTGAACGCGCCTTCCAGCCCGAGCCGCGTTTTTTTGCCGAGCTGGAAATCGGCTGCGCCGGTGATCATCTGTTTTTTCTTGGGCGTGATGAGCTGGATGAGCGGTGCATACGCGCCCTGGCGGATATTGCCCACCGGCGCCGTCCACCGGAACACGCGCCCGTTGGCCGCGGAACTCACGAGCACGTAATCGCCGTTTCCCTGGCCCACGTTTGAAAAACTCACCCGGTAAAACGCGCTGTCGGGATCGACCGAATACACGAACACGCCGGGATACAAAACACTGTTCGCGATCGTGTCTCTTTTTTTGTACAGCACTTCATCGTCGTTGAACTCGATACTGTCGGCGCCCTGGACTACGGCGCTGGAAAGCGTATCGCCTACTGCGGCCATCACTAATTTGTCGGCCTGCGTGAGTTGCTGCTGAAGCGGCTGATTGCGGTTATCCTGCTCGTTGTAAAAATTAATCCGCAGGCCCAGTTTTTCTTTTTTATAATCCGCACCGGCATGCAGCAGCGAGCGCGCATAATTCCGGTCGGAATATTGAAACTCCACCACGATGCGTTTGTCCTTGGTAATAAACTGGCGCGCAGTGAAGGTTACTTCGGCGGTATTGTAATCGATGATGTAATCATATTCCTGCCCGCGCTTCAGCAGCACGCCGTCGATAAATACTTTTTCCGTCCCGGAAAGCACCACGATAAACAGCTCGTTCTCCGCGCCGCGCAGCCGGTACGGGCCCTGGTTTCCCTCGATGCCCTGGAAAATCTGCCGCCCGAATTTTCCGCGCGAAACCGCCGCGCTCCCGGTAAGCAGCAGCCGGCCGTTCTTCAGCGTATCCTTTCCGAGCGGCTGTTTGCTGCCGATGAATAATCCCTGCGCGCGTTTGTTGAAATTCATAAAATAGCTGTTCGGCCGCGACGCCTGGAAATCACCGGCGATCAGTTTCGTGCGCTTGTCGGAAAGCTGGATATACACTTTGTCGAAATCCTGCAGTTGCTGCGTATTCCCGTCGGGCTGGATCGGGATATTATCGTCGGTGGCCGCCATCAGCAGTTCGATATTATCCGTCAGTTTTCCCGAAAGCTGCAGGTTCAGGTTCGAATTCACCACCACGTCCTGGTTATTGCCGAACGAAATCCCGCGCGAGATGCTGCCGCTTTTATTCAGCCCGTCCACTTTGAAAAGATCCTGCTGGGTTTTTTGCGTGGCCGGGTTATAAAGGAACGGGTTGTAATTCCCGTCCGGGTCCGCGCGCAGCTTTCCGAGATCTTTATGCTTTTTCTCCGCGGTGAACAGCAGCGGGTACACGGAATACAAAACGGAAACAGAATCGCTTTTCAGTTCGCGGTTGAGCAGGATGAGCCGCGCAGAAGCATGGTCTATCCTGAAATCGGCCGGCGGAAGCGGGAGCCCGTTGTGCAAAACACTCACCGAACCCGGAACGAGGCTGAGCGTATCCAGCACGATCGTATCGCTTTGCAGCACCACGATTTTCACGCGCGGAAGTCCCTTTTCCTGCGCCGCCGAATAAAACGGAAGCGCCGTCAAAAACAGCAGGAACAATCGATGCATCACGATTTGCCGGGTGAACAAGTATTAAAGTTACGAATTATCACCGGGAAACTTTTCCGGCGCGATTGTTTGCACAGCACAAGTCCATGCTCCTGTTTTTTGAATGTTTTGCCGCAGATTACGCGGATTATCGCAGATTGGTCTGCGTAAATCTGCGAAATCTGCGGCTGACTTTACGCTGACCCTGGAAATGAACTTCACCTGATTGTTTACATTTGCCTGCCCCGGATAAACGCACAAACATGACTAAAATTATCTCGTACAACGTAAACGGAATCAGGGCCGCGCTGAAAAAAGGCTGGATCGACTGGGTAAAAGCGGTGAACCCGGATATTGTTTGCCTGCAGGAGATCAAAGCCGAGCAGGGACAGCTTGACCTGAAACTTTTCGAAGACGCGGGGTTCAAATACCATTTCTGGCATTCGGCGCAGAAAAAAGGATACAGCGGCGTGGCGATTCTTTCGAAAAAGCAGCCGGATCACGTGGAAGTGGGCTGCGGCATTTCGCGCTACGATGACGAGGGTCGTATCCTGCGCGCCGATTATGGCGATTTTTCGGTGATGAGCCTGTACATGCCCTCGGGAACGTCGGGCGAGCTGCGGCAGGAATTCAAGTATGTGTGCATGGATGATTTCCAGAAATATATTGACGGGCTGAAAAAGCAACGGCCCAACCTGGTTATTTCGGGCGACTGGAACATCTGCCACAAACCTATCGACATTCACAACCCGGTGAGCAATGCCAAATCATCCGGCTTCCTTCCGCCGGAGCGGGAATGGATCGGGAAGTTCATGGACAGCGGCTTTATCGATTCGTTCCGGTATTTCAATGCGGAGCCCCATAATTACACCTGGTGGAGCCAGCGTTTCAATTCCCGTTCTAAAAATCTCGGCTGGCGTATCGATTATCACATGGTATCCGCCCCGCTCGAAAAGGCCCTGGAACGCGCAGCCATCCTGCCCGAGGCCGTCCATTCCGACCATTGCCCGATTTTGGTGGAGCTGGCCATCTGAATCGATTTCCTTCAGATTCGTCGGGCAAGACGTGTGATACATAGAATTTTGTATTTTAGTCGGCTGGAACCGATTCCAATACCAAAACGCTATTTATGAAACGTTTTCTTACGCCCCTCTTCCTGGTAGCTGTAGTCAGCGCACTATTGGCAGGCTGTAAGGGATGTGGCGGCGACCCCGGGGGTACCGATTCTAATCGAGTCGCCAAAGGCAAAGTGAAATACGGCGGAGTTTTCCGCATGAACGAGGTGGAAGACTTCCGCAGTCTGTACCCGCTCAACGTAATTGACCAGCCCTCGATGCACATTGCCCAACAGATTTACGAAGGCCTGGTCAAGCTCGACCAGAAAACTTTGATTGCCACTCCCTGCCTGGCTTCGAGCTGGGAAGTGCTCGACAGCGCAACCCGCTTTGTTTTCCACCTGCGCGGCAATGTGAAATTCCACGACAATCCCTGCTTCGCCGACGGTAAAGGCAAGACCATGACGGCCAAGGACGTGAAATACTGCTTCGATCGTCTTTGCACCTATGATGAAAAAGGCACAAACCAGCAGTTCCTGCTCACGTTCAAGGACCGCGTTGCCGGCGCTAACGAGCATTACGAAGCTTCGCGCACCAAAAAGCAAACTGCAGGCGGCGTATCCGGCGTAAAAGTCGTGAACGATACTACCCTGGAAATCCAGCTGCTTAATCCTTTTGCCGCTTTCCTGAGCGTACTTTCCATGCCGGGATGCTGGATTTACCCGGAAGAAGCCCATAAGGCATACGGCGAAGACATGCGCATCAAGTGTGTCGGCACCGGGCCTTTCATCCTCAAAAACGCCAAAGAAGGCGAAGTCGTGATTCTCGAATACAACCCGGTTTACTGGGATTTTGATTCCGAAGGAAACCGCCTGCCTTACCTCGACGGCGTACGTTGTGAATTCATCAAGGACCGTCATTCCGAACTGCTCGCTTTCAAGAGCGGCAAACTGGAAATGATGTTCCGCCTCCCGGTCGAAATGGTTTCTGAAATTATGGGCGATACCCTGGAAGCCAAAGCCGGCGCAACGAACTGGGATCTCCAGAGCGTTACCGGTATGTCACTTACGTTCTACGGCTTCCAGCACCTGAACAAGCCTTTCGATAATCCGAAACTGCGCCAGGCGATGAACTACGCTATCGACCGGAATAAAATTGCCGTTAACGTACTCCAGGGCGATGCCATGAGCGCTGACTACGGCGTTGTTCCGCCCAGCATCGCGGGTTACGATTACAAATCGATCAAAGGCTATACCTACGATGTGGAGATGGCGAAGAAACTGCTTGCCGAAGCCGGTTTTGCGGGCGGCAAAGGACTTCCCCCGATCAGCCTGTCCATCAACAACGGCGGTAACGACCGGAACCTGAAAGTGGCCGAAGCGGTGAAAAACATGCTGAAAGAAAACCTCGGCGTGGAAGTTACCATCGACCCGCTTCCACTCAGCCAGCAGTTGCAGGCTTTGCAGACAGGCAAGTCGAATTACTTTAAAGTGAGCTGGAGCGCCGACTACCCGGATCCGGAAACCTTCCTGACGCTGTTTTACGGCAAGCATGTTCCGGCTACGATGGATGAACCTTCGTACACGAACACCACGCGTTACCAGAGCGCCCGTTTCGATTCGCTTTTTGAAGCGTCACTGCGCGAAGCCAACCCCGCCCGGCGCCTGGAACTTTACCGGATGGCCGACCAGGCGATGATGGACGATGCGGCGATCATGCCCATCTATTACGAGATCAACGACCGCCTCGTACAGAAATATGTCCGCGGCCTCGACATCAACCCGATGGAATACCGCGATCTTTCGCGCGTATGGCTGGATATCGAGGACAAAACAAAAACTCCTGCAGAAGCAGAGAAAAAATAAGGCAGCATACAGGTACAATATCATCACAGCCCCCTCCGTAAAACGAAGGGGGCTGTATTTTTTAACTAAGATGGCATGATAAAAAGATACTCGCAGATTATTTCTCTCCTCATCCTGGCGCTATTCTGCCGGCAGATATCCGCTCAACAAGCCGATTCATTTAATACGAGTTATCCGCATAACAGCATTTACGCTGAAGCCGCTGGTAATGGCTTGCTTTGTTCTTTCAATTACGAGCGGATTATTCTGAATTTTGACGAAGGGTCACACCTGGGTATTCGCGCCGGGCTTGGACGCGGTTTCTTTGATGATTTGAAATCATATCCCATGGAATTGGTTATGTTGTATGGCCCTCGCAGGCATCTGTTTGAATTCGGAGCCGGAGTGACGTTCTTATCCGGTAATCACTATAGTACTGCACATGGGTCTGTATTTTCATCGGATTATTTCGCCCAGATGTATATTTTTCGTCTCGGCTACCGATTTCAGCATACGCCAAGAGGAATACAGATACGACCGAGCATCCTCGGTTTTATGACCAGAAACTTCAAAAACTCATTTAAAGACGGTTTTTATGCTTCCGCCGGCCTGAGCATCGGTTGCGGTTTTTGATTTACGCTCTTATATTCCGCGTGCGGCTACTGCTTTCCTGCTTCAACCTCCCGCACAAGCAAACGCTTCGCAATCGGCAGAAACGTTTCTTCCACCGGTATATCCAGCCCGCTTTCCACGGCGAAAACCGCCGGGTTGGGCAATGCGGGATTTTTGCAGATCAGTTGCTCCTTGATCCAGTTGAACGTTTTCGTGATGCTTCGCCGGTATGTTTTCACATACGTGGTATGAATGGCCCGGTACCGCGAGCCGGGCTGCTCGAAGATCGTAATCGTGTATTCGTAAACGCGCGTCTCCGCGCGAAGATCCTTCAGGAAAAGATAGCCGCTGTTCGGATCGAGCGGTGAAATGCCTACCGGCCGGATCACCATTTCGCGCTCCATGTATTCGAAAATCGCACGGCCCTCCTGCACGTATTCCTCGAAACGCGGAAGTGAAAAATCAAGTATGTTTTCCATCTCGCGCATCAGGGCATCGTCACTGATTACCTTATCATACGTCAGCCTGAATTTTTCGTCATCAAAGCCCTGGAGCCGCTGCGGAAAAGCATCCGACAGGTTCTGCTTGCTCTCTTTCAGCAGCTTCGCCGTCCGGTAATGCTCAATCAGGTCGGCCAGCGGCGGGTACAGTTTGTTGAGCCGGTAACACGAATCGACATGCTGGAGATACGCGAGCAGCATGTATTTTTTGTATTCAAAATCGACACAGCGTTCAGTCAGCCAGTCTTTATTCAGCTTGTCCATAGAAACGGGATCCTGTTTCTTTATAACGAAAGGTTTGGCTTAAAAGTTGCTGAAAATGCCCCGCAACCGCATTCCGGATTTCGGATTATCTTTGACCTGTCAAGTGAAAAACACTTTTATGATGCACAAACGTACTTTCCTTCCGGTCATGGCTTTCACATTAGCCGTGACGCTTTTCTCCTGTGTTCCCGCCCGCAAGCTCGAAGAAGAGCAGGCCAAACGCGCCAGTTGTGAAACCGAACTGAAAACGACGAAAGAAAACGCGTCGAAGTTCGAAACACAGGTGAATGAGCTGACCAAGCAGGTAGCTGATATCCAGAAACGCGTTACCGGTCTGCAGAACGACACGAATACATACGGCACCACTGCCCGGATCAAAAGCTCGCAGTATAACGACCTGGTGAAGAACTACGAAATCCTGAACAGCCTGTACAAACAGCTTCGCGCAGAAACCGAAAACCAGAATTCGAAATTAGTCGGCCAGCTCGGCACCACCCAGGAAGAGCTTTTTAAAAAACAGGACGAGCTGAAGAAAAAAGAAGCCTCGCTCGCCGAATTGCAGGCCAGCCTCGAAGCGCTTCGTCTTACGCTCCAGCAGCGCGAAGCCCGCGTGAAAGAACTGGAAGACATTCTCAAACAGAAAGACGCCGCAGTCAACGAACTGAAGAAAAAAGTACAGGACGCCCTGCTCGGCTTTGAAGGAAAAGGTCTCGCGATCACGCAGAAGAACGGCAAAATTTACGTGTCGATGGACGAGACGCTGCTCTTCGCTTCGGGAAGCACCAAAGTTCAGCCCAAAGGTGAAGAAGCGCTTAAAAAACTGGCTCGCCTGTTCGAACAGAATGCGGATGTCAACGTGATGGTCGAAGGTCACACCGACGATGTACCGATGAAAGGTTCGGGCGATATCAAGGACAACTGGGACCTCAGCGCGATGCGCGCCACTTCGGTTACGAAAATCATTCTCGGCGGAAGCACCATCGATCCCAAGCGGATCACCGCTGCCGGCCGTGGCGAACACTTCCCGCTCGATCCCGCAAAAACCACCGACGCCCGCGCCAAAAACCGCCGCACGGAAATCATCCTCACACCGAAACTGGATGAACTGCTGAAGGTGCTTGGTTCAAACTAGGGCCTTGTAATTAAAAAGCAAAGGGCAATAGCAAAAGGCAAAAAATAAAAGGACGTCACACGGAGCGCAGACGAAGTGTGTGTAAATGAGACCACGTTACACACACTTCGTCTGCGCTCCGTGTGACGTTTTCGTTTTGATGTTTTAAAAAATCGAAAGTTTGCTTTTTGCCAATTGCTTTTTGTTTTTCTCCCCGATTTTTCCATCTTTGATTCAATGAGGCATTTTCTTTTATCGTTACTGGTTGTACTTCTAGTTACCGTTACACTTAGCCGTTGCGGCGCGGATGCCGATACGTTTGCAAACCGCAAAGCCGTTGCCGTGGAATTGCTGAAAGCGGATTGCCACGGATTAGGCAATGCTGTTATCGAATACGTGAAAGAGAAAGGCGATCTTGAAGGTGACGGCATCTGGGCAAAAATCGGTGACGTTGCTGCACGCTTCCTCGTGAAACGCGAATGCGATTGCCTCAGCGAAGCCGTTGCCGGGAAACTGGCTTCACATTATACACTCGCTGAACTGAAAGCGCTGGAGGGAAAGCCGCTCAGCGACATGACCAAACTTCCCGAAGCATTGATCGAATCCTATTCCGAAATAGTATCCTGCGTTAAACTATGACTATGAAAACCATCCATCCCCGCATCATTCTCGCCGCAACGGTCGCGGTTGCCGTACTCGCTTTTTCTTTCAAAGGCAAACCCAAAGCGGAATGTCCCTGCAAACTGAAGGCATTCATCAACTACGATGATACCACGAGCGTGAACGTGGTCAGCCGCCCGAACGGGAAAGTGACGTTTAAACTGAAAGCCGACGATGAAGCCCTGATGGTGGACGTGAAAGCGTCGAAGCGCGGCTGGCTGCAACTCGAAACCGTTTCGGGCGACGGCAATGAAGGGGCGAAAGAAGGCTGGGTTGCGGGCGTGGCCGGTATTTACACCCGGAATTTCGACGGCGGAATACTTTCGTTGTACAAAGGCCCGAACCACGAAAGCGGGGAAGCTGCGCAGCTTTATGGGATGCAGGAAGTGGGCGTTGACGGCTGCTGCGGCCAGTGGGCCCTGGTTCGCGGAAAAGACAAGAACGGGAAAATCGTCAAAGGCTGGATCGCGCCTGAAATGCAATGCGCGAAGCCCGACGGTTCCTGCCAGTAATACGATTCTCCGGCACGGAGAAATCATTAAGCTATTGTTAATCCTGCGCTGTTTTATGGAATAAGCAACGCGCCTGCGTTTTAATAGTTGATATTAAAACGCTGCTGCATGAAATCCCGTTTACTCCTCCTCTTCCTTCCGGCAGTCCTCGCCGGCCCGCTACTTGCCCAGCAACCCGACAAAACCACATCGCCTTATTTCTACATCGGCGACAGCGCCGCCTCGCTCCCGCTCCTGCACACCGGCGCCGAAGTTTCCGTTGCCGGCATGGTCGCGGATGTACAGGTGAAACAGGTGTATGTGAACCGCGGCGCAAAACCGATCGAAGCGATTTATGTTTTCCCGGGCTCCACCCGCGCCGCCGTTTACGGCATGAAAATGCAGGTAGGAAAAAAAACGCTCGTCGCGAAGATCAAAGAAAAAGAAGAAGCCCGCGCTGATTATAACCTCGCGAAAGCCGAAGGAAAAACCGCTTCGCTGCTCGAACAGCACCGCCCGAATATTTTCCAGGTGAACGTAGCGAATATACTCCCCGGCGATTCGATCACGGTGGAACTTTCGTACACGGAAACCATCGTGCCGGAAGAAGGCGTTTACGAATTTGTTTATCCTACCGTGGTCGGGCCGCGGTACAACAGTCCCGCCGATCTCGACCCGGTGGCGCAGGTTTCTCCGGGCGGCTATAAACCGGCAAACGTGATCAACGTTCCCACGCAGCACGAAAAAGAAACGCCGCTTTACACGTTCGGCATCAACCTGAAAATTTCGGCCGGCGTTCCGGTCAGCGATATTTCCAGCCCGAGTCATAAAATTCAACTCTCGTTCGAAGAAGAAGACATGGCCACTGTGCTGCTCGACCCCGAAGAAAAAAAAGGCGGCAACCGGGATTTTGTTTTGCGCTACCGGCTTGCGGGAAATACGATCCGCAACGGGTTGGTGACTTACAAAGAAAACGGCGAGAACTTTTTCCTGTTCACCATGCAGCCGCCCAAACGCGTTGCACCCGACAGTATTCCAGGCCGCGAATATATTTTCGTGATGGATGTTTCGGGTTCGATGTACGGTTACCCGCTCGAAACATCCAAGCAACTTTTGCGCGACCTGGTCGGAAACCTGCGGGAGTCGGATCGTTTTAACCTCGTCCTGTTTGCCGGTTACGCGAACATCCTGTCGGAAAAATCGCTGCCGGCGACAAAAGCCAATATCGATTCGGCGATTGCACTGATCGGCAGGCAGAACGGATCGGGAGGCACGGAACTGAAAAACGCGATGGACCGTGCGATGGCTTTGCCGCGCCGGGAAAACTATGCGCGCTCCATCGTCATCTGCACCGACGGATTTATCGGCAATGAAGCATCTGTTTATAAATCGATCCGTGAAAATGTCGGGAATACGAGTGTTTTTGCATTCGGTATCGGCAGCAGCGTGAACCGTTTCCTGCTCGAAGGCCTCGCGCATTGCGGAAGCGGCGAGCCGTTCATCGTGCTGAATACGAACGAAGCGCCGAAAGTGGCGGAAAAATTCCGGAAATATATTTCGTCGCCGGTACTGACGAAAGTGCAGGTGGATTTCGGCGACATGCAGGTGTACGATACCGAACCTTCGGCCGTTCCGGATCTCTTCGCGGAAAAACCGATCGTCATCATCGGCAAATACAAAGGATCCACGCAGGGTGCGATCACCGTAAGCGGCATGAACGGGAACCGTCCGTACAATAGCACCGTCGATATCGGCAAAGTAAAAACACGAAACAGCAACCGCGCACTCCGCTCACTCTGGGCCAGGGAACGCATCCGCCTGCTGTCGGATTATAATGAATACGGTTTCGACAGCGCGCGCGTAAAAGAAATCACGCGGCTCGGGCTGAATTATAATTTGCTCACGAAATACACGTCGTTCATCGCCGTTTACGACAGGGTGCGCAACAAAACTCAGGAAGATACCACGATGGTTATTCCCGTTCCGCTGCCGCAGGGCGTTTCCGATAAAGCGGTTTCGCATTACGGATATTCGCACATGTCGTCGAAGTCTGTTTCCTCCGTTACAATCACTACCGGCGGCGTTCCGGCTTCGTATGGAAATGTAACCGGCGGAGTGGTCAACGTGCAGGCCTGCCAGCTTGTAGAAGTTGTCAATTACAAACAACCGCTTATCGATATCAGTTCCCATGGCAGAATGCTGCAGGTTCAAAACACATACGGGCAGGTGCAAACGGATTATCATTACCTGTACAATCCCGGGAATACGAACCAGGGCGAACAACGCATTTTACCGTTTGATAATGGTCCGTCCGTTTCCGGCAACGCGCTCGGCGCCGTAATTCCGCTGCGCTGGATAAACACCCTGAGTTACGGTTTCGTAACCGCTTCCATCGTGAACGGTCCGGAGCAATCGCCCGAATGGCAGGAAAGCAAGCTGAGCCGGATGTACGGAAACAGTGCGGAAATTTCAGCCGGGGGAAATCATTTCGGCCGGGTGAACGGTGATGTCCGTATCGGGCATAAATTCGGGCAGCAGGTGGAAACAAGTTTCAGCGCATACGGCGATCGCATGAGTGGTTTCGCGGATAATAACCACGACGGTTTCGCCGATTTGCCGGCCGGGAATACGGGACTGATTTTGAACCGCTGGTATTATAAGGGAAAACAATTCGATCTCCGCGACAGCAGCATACGGTTCAGTCACCAGACTTCCGCGCTGGCTGCAGGCATTTCACGCACAGGCGGACAACGCGGCTTTACGCCCGAGATGATCCCGGACAGCAGCAGCCTGTACGGGATGCACAACCGGACACGGATGATCGGTGCGGCCCATGAAACGTATATGCATTTTCCCGGCGGCAGCTTGCTCAGCATGAGCATCAACGGAACCGCGAGCGAAGTACAGGCGCTTGCAGGACTGCAACAGTATGCTGCGCAGGAACAGCGGCTGCGCAGCAATTTGGTGTACGAGCATAAATTTATCCACAAGATGTTCTTCAAGGCAGGCGCTTCGTTCTCGGCGGCTTCACTGGAAGAGCAGCTGAACGACAGTACCGGTACGCGCCGCGAATACATGCCCGGTGTTTTTGCCGAAGCGAAATTCATGAACTTCACCCGCTTTGAAATTACCGCCGGGGCTCGCGCAGATTATCATAACCTGTTCGGATGGCTGTTCACTCCAGTAAGCAAACTAAAAATTTCCTTGTCGGAGGACCTGAAAATTTTTGCGCAGGCTGGCGGAAATAATCGCGTGACCAATACGCTTGCCGACAACCTGCACCTGCTGCAAAGCGCTTCTGTGATTTCCGTAACGGGAAATTTAGTCCCGGAACAAAGTTACACGTACGGCGGCGGCATCAATTATTCCCTTCACCGCGACAAACTGATCATGTCTGCGAATGCCGGATTTTACCGCAGCGAATACCTGCACATGGTCGTCATCGACCGCGATTCAGAACAAGGCCGCACCAGTTTTTATAACCTCGACGGAAACGCGCATACCAACCTGCTGCAGGCGCAATTACTTATGGAATACCGCAGGCAATCCTTTAACGTAACGTACATATTCCGCGATAAACGTATTGCATATACCTGCGGCGATTTATCCGAAGCGCTTCACCCGCAGCACCGCGCCCTGGTGCAAATCAAATCACACCTGTGGGAAAAAAGCTGGACTAAATTCTGGGAATTCGGAATGTCTTCGAACCTCATCGGCCGGCAGCGGCTTCCTCAAAACGGATCGGGCATGAGCACGTACGCACCTGCGTATACATTGTTCAACCTGCATGCTGCGAAGCAGCTCGGGAAGTGGACGTTTAATGCGGCCGCGTTCAATATCCTGGATTACCGGATGAACAACCCGGTAGCCGGAGCTGAACAGCCGTTCGAAACAGGATTTGACGCTTCGCAGCAGTGGGGCCCGGTTGCGGGCAGGCTGTTCAGCCTGGGTGTAAACTGGAGAATTTCGAAATAAGCGTATTCCCTATCTCGTAGAAAATTGGCCGCAGATCACGCTGATTTGCGCTGATTCTTTCCGGCGTAATCCAGGGCCAAATCACAAGAGATGTTAAACTGCCGCTGCAGTTTATGGATAAGAAATGTCGCCTGCGTTCTCTCATAACACCGATTATTATTTCCCCATGAGATGATATAACCGGGCGAGTGAATACAAAGAGTCGCTTTTCGCATACCCACATGCAGCGGAAGGTGGCTCTTTCGTTTCTTCTTGTGTATCTTAGTCTGATGTCTGATCGCCGCGATTTTTTACAGGGCCTTGCCGCCGCTTCACTCCTGCTTCCTTTGTCGGGTTTTGCCGCGGGAGAAATCAAGTCCCGCATCCGCGCTCCACGCCTGGACAAAGGCGACCTTGTGGCGCTCACCGCTCCTGCCGGCGCTATTTTCAACGAAGAAAGCATTTCCAAAGTCACCGTTGCGCTCGAAGCTGCGGGCTTTCGTGTCCAGCAGGGAAAAACCCTGCAGGCGCGTTACGGGTATCTCGCAGGCAAAGACGAATTCCGCGCGAACGAACTGAATGCGCTTTTCAAAAACAAGGAAGTAAAAGCGATCATGGCTATGCGCGGCGGATGGGGTTGCGCGCGTTTGCTGCACCTGCTCGATTTCGCAGCGATTGAACGCAACCCGAAAATCATCACGGGTTTTAGCGACATCACCACCTTGCTGCTCGCCATTTTTCAGAAAACCGGTTTGATTACTTTTCATGGACCGGTTGGCAATTCTTCGCTCGGAGAATTTACGATGGATCATTTTCTGCGCATTGTTTCCAAAGGAGAACGCGCAGAACTGAAAAACCCGGTGGAAGACGCGGTGCAGGTAATCACACCCGGGAAAGCGCGCGGGATTTTGTGCGGGGGAAACCTCACGGTGATCTGCAGCCTGGTCGGAAGCGGTTACCTGCCCGACTGGAAAGACAAAATTTTATTCATCGAAGAAACCGACGAAGAACCGTATGCCGTGGACCGCATGCTCACGCAGCTGAAACTGGCGGGAATACTCACGCAGGTAAAAGCGGTTGTTTTCGGAAAATGTACCAAATGCGACCCGGAAGAACCGGAGAAATCGCTCACGCTGCAACAGGTATTCGACGACCACCTGCGCAAAATCGACGTTCCTGTTTTCACCAACAGCAGTTTCGGGCATACGCGCGACAAGTTCACGATCCCGGTGGGCGCGGAAGCAGAAGTGGATGCTGCGACCGGGATAATACGTTTGCTGGAAGTGTCTGTGAACTGATTTCACGTTCAATGTTTCATGTTTAAAGTTTCATGTTTGACCCTGGTGCACTCCGAAGACTCGTGTCCATTACGAATACAAAACATTAAACTTTAAACATGAAACATTGAACATCAGTTTTTAATCCGGAGTTTGTCCTCCACCCAAACGGAGAAATCAAAATAGTGCAGGGATTTATCCGCACCCGGAAGCTTTGCAGCGGCGGCAATTTTTTTCTTCAGCAAACGCAGTTCCGTAATTTTTTCTTTTTCCGACGTGCATCCCGGCAAACAGGTTCCGAGAAAATCGAGCAGCACTTCTTCGAGTTGCCCGTAATACGCATGTTTCTTCAGGTAACGGTCAGTTGATTCGGCGAGGTATTCCAGCGTATCGTAATTACCCAGCTCGTAATGAATGATCAGGTAAAGCAACCGCGTGGCGTAATAAAAATCGTCCACGGTCTGGTAACGGCTGCTGTTGATGATCCGGTTTGCCCAGCGTAAAGCTTCATTGAAACGCCCGCTGCGGATAAATACCACGCAGAGGTTGAACGACAGCGAACATTCCACCTGCACGTTCATTTTGCCTTCGTATCGTTTCAATCCTTCGGCCACGGGCTGTTCGAGCGCACATCCTTCCGCGTAGCGTTTGTTCGCAATGTAGAAATCGAGTTCCGTGAGATAGGTGTAAAAAATAGTCGTCCTTTCCTTGTTGTTCACCGGGACGATGCGCCGCAGTTTGGCGATCGTATTTTCAAACGCCTTGTTTCTTTTCAGGTACGTGAGCAGGATCAGCTGGTTGTACAGCACGATAATGTAATTGTAACGTTCTTCGGCAAACTGGTTTTTCGGAAGTTCTTCGTACAGCCGGATGAGTTTTTCCGCGTACTGCTGGCTTCGCTCGAGATTCCCGAGGTTGTGGTGAATGCGGCTGACGATGCGGTAAAACGTACTGCGCGACCGGTTGGATATTGCCCGGTTTTCGCTGCCGAGCAGCGGGTTCGACAAAAGCGCATGCAGTTCCGACTGCTGTTCTTTACTCAGGTACCCGCCGTGCGTGGCCAGGATAAAATAACGGTCGCTGAGCAGATCGTATTCCCACCAGTTTTTCAGCGCCGAAAACACATCCGATTCTTCCTTGGTTATTTTCCTGAGCTGTTTGCCGTCTAATTCCGGATAACCCTGGATACGCTGAATCATTCTCCGCCAGCGCAGCGCTTCGAAAAGCCGCAGGTGGCGTTCGCTGTCCGCCGCTTTTTTTATCATGCGCGCGCAGAGCCGGTCGGCCTGAACGTACAATCCTTTGTTGTAAAGAATTTCAACCGTATGAATGCCGTCGCGCAGCACGTTTTCCAGGTTGCTCTCCGCATGATACTGCCGCAACGAACGCAGCAAAGTATTGTACAGGTAATTTTTAGCCACGGAAAACTGGCGCATGAACGGTTCGCCGGCGAATTTTTTCCGGAGCGCCGGTTCATCGTATTTTTTCTGCGCATGAATCGCGTCGAAAAGCTGCAGGTATTTTTTGTCACCATCGCGGCGGCTTGCGTTCATTTTGAAATGCACTTTTTCCTGCTTGTCCAGGCTTTGGATGAGGTCGAAAAGCTCTTCCTGTTTCTTCATGAAATACTAAGAAAAAATATATTTATATATTGCAAATATATGAAATACAGATTATTATATATTTAAGTGTAGTTTTATATAACTAAGTTTTTGTTCTTTTATTTTCGCAGAACCGGGAGATGGGTTTACTTTTGACTCATGAAGAGATTTCTGCAAAAATTTATCCCGCTTGTTTTCCTGCTGGTTCCTTCCGGCGCATACAGCCAGGCGCCGCTCACAGGATTCAGTCTTTCACCCGAAGGTTTTCCGTTTACGTTCGACAGCCTGCCGCAATTTTTTACGGAGGTCACGCAAAACTGTCCCGGCTCGGTGATCTACGGCAGCGCGCGCTGGTACGATTCCGCTTCCGCAGCCGGGAATGTGCCCGCAGTGGCCGGGTTGATTTCCGGGAGTACGCCCACGCCGTATAATTATACCAGTATGGTAACGCTCGGCTGGGCTACGTATCCTTCTACGCTTTACCTCGATCCGCAGGGCGGCGCCAATAACTGGACGAATGCCGCTACGCGGAGTCTTTACCTGCAAACACTCGCCAGCACAGCCGACCAGAACCCGGCGTATCTTTTTGTCGGGAATGAAGTCAACTTTTACATCGAAACCGATTCGCTGGATTACCTGAACTGGGTCAGCTTTTATCACGAAGCCTACGATACCATCAAAGCACATTCACCGCAAACCAAAGTCGGAACAGTATTCAATTACGAGCATCTTTCCGGGAACGGGGATAACCTGAATCCCATTCCCTGGACTGCGCCGCACTGGTCTGCGCTCACGCTGATCGACACGGCGAAAATGGATGTGGTTGCCGTAAATACGTATCCGTTCCTGCAGTACCTGGATGTGAATTCCGTTCCGAACAATTACCTCCAGCCGTTTTTCGATACCGTGGGAAACAAACCGGTAGTGATTACTGAAACCGGCTGGCCGGCGGATGATTTCGGGCTGGCTCCCTGGGGCGCTTCGCCGGCCGAGCAATCGGCTTACGTGAACAAACTTTTTACCATGATCAGCGGGCAGAACGTGGAAGCGGTGAACTGGCTTTTCCTGCACTATATGATGGATTATAACCAGACAATCGAAGACGCCGTTTTCTGCAGCATTTCCATGTACGATTCTACCGGCGTTGCCTATCCTGCTTATGCGCTCTGGCAATCGCACTGCGCCATTACCGCTGCGCCGGAAATTCCTGCCGCGGGAAATGAAATCACGATCGCTCCCAACCCGTTCAGCCATACTGCAACGATCACATTAAGTGAAAACAGTTCCGGCGTAAATCAATTTTTTCTTTTTGATGCGCTGGGGAAAAAAGTCCGTACAAGTTCTTTTACAGGACAATCGGCAACATGCGCACGCGAAAATCTTTCTCCCGGATTTTATTTCTACCGGGTTACGGATGAGAATGGGAAACTGCTTGGCAAGGGAAAACTGGTTATCGAATAACCGGTTGTCCGGACATTTGAAATCATTTCGTGTCTTCGTGTCCTGGTAGTCTGTATAGCTTTCGCCACAAAGGCACTACGACACGAAGAAAAACCAAGAAATAAATGAACGCGAATTGCTACTACCAAATAATCCAAAAATACCTGTCATGAAAAGGCTTGTCGTTATCCTGGTTGTTTTATTCCCGTTTCTCGTTTCAGCGCAATCGCCGGGAACTTTACAGCGCATCAGTTCAACTACCGGTGCGGGCTGCTACGAAGTGGAATACTATAACAACTACCTGCTCACGGGAGCCGGCAATACACTTATGGTTTACAGTACGGACACGGTCGCAGGAACCCTGGTGAGCATGCTGACGGAAGCAAGACTGGGGTCGAACATCGCCGACCTGAAAATGTTCGGCACACATGTGATCGTCGCAGCAAATCACGACGGCGTTTACATGTTCGGTACATCTTCGCTTCCTGCGTCACTTCAGCAGGAAGCGCATTACCTGCCCGACACCGCGACGGAAGCGGCATACAACCTGGCGATCAAAGGCGATACGCTTTTTGTGGCTTATAAAAGAAAAATGGCCGCATTCAAACTTGACACCACGGGTACCCCGGGAATTACGATGATCGACAGGTTCGGCCATTTGCCTTCCTGGCTTCCGAACGCACGCGTGCGCGGATGTGACGTGAAAGGAAACCTGCTTGCATACACGGTAGCCACATACAGCGCCAACGTACAGGCCGACACCGTTACAGGTGTTTACCTGGTGGATGCGGCGGCGACCGGGTTTCCGCAGCTGCATTACCATACACAAACTTTTGCCGATCCGGAAGATGTGATTTTTGGAATCAATACAAACCTCTTGCACGTACTCGGCGGAACGGAATCGTATGCGAATCTTTTTGATCCCAGTGGTATTTTTTATTCGCTCGACGTGAGCAACCCGCAAAATCCCACACAGGTTTACAGCCGGATGATCGGGCAGGGCGCTTTGCCTTATATACAGATCAGCCAGCCGATGAAGGCGGTAAACATCAACGATACGATTTACGTCGCCGCACTGGGTGCGCCAGATTCTATGAATACCATAATACCGGCTTACGGGCATACGTACATTTTCCGCGCGACGGCATCCATGCCGGTGAAGCTGATCAACGCCGTTTATGCAGGCCTCTGGCATTTCGATGTGGCGGTGAACCGGAAAAAAATGTACGTCGCTTCCGAATGGTACGGCATAAAAACAATCGACCTGGCCACGCTGCCCACCGGCGGAACTGATCTCGGTAATACGCTTACCGGGGGCTGGTGCAAAGGCGGCGACCGCAGAGGCAATCGTTTGCTGCAGGCCAATGAAGGATACGGTTTTCGCATTTACGACATTTCATCACCAACAAATCCGCAACTGATGAGTGCAGATACGATAAACGAATTCTGCTGGGGCGCGAGCTTTTCGGGCGACGGGCAATATGTTTACGGGCATTATTACAGCAACAACGACTTCCGGGTATTCAATGCCACGACGCTCGCACAGGTCGGTTCAGTCAACCAGTTCACCGCCTTTGTCGATCCGCGCCGTTCGCGCACCTGGCAGCATAAAGCGATCAGCATTTACGATACCGGCTCCGATAATCTTGTAGTGATCAATGCAGCAAATCCTGCAGCGCCTTTCTTCGAACTGAACCGGCAGTACAGCGGCGGAGAGATCGATATCGCAGTAGATTCTACCGGCGGCAATCTTTTCGTGATGAGCAGCGATTCCATTTCGGTTTATGACATCACCGGGAATACTTTTCCGCTGCGGGCGAGCATAGCTATTCCCGGCGGCGGACTGAGCAATTTCAAAACGATCGCGCTCTGGAACGATACCGTATTCGCCGTGGTCGATCATTGGCTCAACGCGTTCGACGGGATTTACAAATACTATTTCAACGGAACGAACCAGCTCACGCAGGTCGGTGGTCCTTATGCGATGCCTGTTTCTTCCACCGTGGATCTGCCCAAATTCGCAGCAGCCGACAGTTTCGGTGTGTATATCGTTTACCAGGAACATGATCTTTACGCGCTGCGTTATGGCGACCTGGCCCAGGTCGGTTATCATCGCCACGGCCGTGAATTTTACCGCACCACGGATTATGGTCCGCAGGATTTATACTGCAAGGAAGGATTTATTTTCCTCGCGGAATATTTCGGGCAGACGACTATGTTCTCCAACGATACCGGGTTCATCCTCTCGCAAAACCAGCTGATCGCGCCGCAGTTCCCGGCAGTTGCCGTTTTCCCGAATCCCGCGCAGGAAAGTGTAACGATCCTGCTTCCCCCGAAAGCATCGTGGACAGGAACGATTATACTCACCAATATGCTGGGCCAGGAAATCCGCCGCGAAAAAATTACCGGTTCCCGCCAGCAGCTCGATGTAGCCAGGCTGCCCGAAGGGCTTTACGTCCTGCGCGTGGAAGCAGGCAAAGATGTCTTCAGCGAAAAACTCGTGATCAGGAAATAAGAGCATCTGGAAAACGCAGCGGACCAGTTAGCGTCTTCGCGCCTTAGCGGTGAACAATTGCCCGTGTACTACCCGAACAAACCGCCGAACACTTCTTCGATCTTTCCCACCATATGGAGCTTGATGCCGAAGTTGCCGGGCTTCAAACCTTTGTAATATTTCGAGATGTAGATTTCCTCGAAGCCGAGTTTTTCCGCTTCGGATATGCGCTGCTCGATACGGTTCACCGGGCGGATTTCCCCGCTCAGTCCGACTTCCGCTGCAAAGCAGGCGCGCGGCGAAACGGGAATATCCGCATTCGAGGAAAGCACCGCGCACACCACCGCCAGGTCGATACCCGGGTCTTCCACTTTGAGCCCGCCCGCGATGTTGAGGAAAACATCTTTCGCGCCGAGGCGGAACCCGCAGCGTTTTTCGAGGACTGCGAGCAGCATGGCGAGACGGCGCAGATCAAAACCGGTGGACGAGCGCTGCGGTGTACCGTAGGCTGCGGTGCTCACCAGCGCCTGTATTTCTACCAGCATCGGGCGCATGCCTTCGAGCATCGCGGCAATAGCCACACCACTTACCGGTTCGTCACGCGAGGTGATCAGGATTTCGGAAGGATTGCTTACTTCGCGCAAACCGCTGCCCTGCATTTCGTAAATGCCGAGTTCGTTGGTCGAGCCGAAACGGTTTTTTGTGGTGCGCAGCAAACGGTACACGTGGTTGCGGTCGCCCTCGAACTGTAAAACGGTATCGACCATGTGTTCAAGTACTTTCGGTCCCGCGATCGAGCCGTCCTTGGTGATGTGGCCGATCAGTAAAACCGGCGTACCGCTTTCTTTCGCGAAGCGAAGCAGTTCGGCCGTGCATTCGCGAACCTGCGAAACACTTCCGGGCGAAGATTCGACATGCGACGAAAAAAGCGTCTGTATCGAATCGACGATCACGAGATTCGGTTCGAGTTTTTCGATCTGCTTGAAAATATTCTGCGTGCCGGTTTCCGTCAGGATATAACAATTCGTATTGCTCATCCCGAGCCGTTCGGCGCGCATGCGGATCTGCTGTTCGCTTTCTTCGCCCGAGATGTAAAGCACTTTCATGTTTTTCAAACTCACGGCCAGCTGCAGCATCAGCGTACTTTTCCCGATTCCCGGTTCGCCGCCGAAAAGCACCAGCGACCCGGGAACAAGCCCGCCGCCGAGCACACGCGCCAGTTCTTTATCGGAAACAGGAAGACGCGTTTCACCGCCCACCACGATCTCGTTCAGCAGTTGTGGTTTGGGAGAACGCTGCCGCGTGGAACTGATCACATCGCGGTGTTTGCCGTCATCGCCTTTGCTGATGACTTCTTCCACGTAAGTATTCCATTCGTTGCACGAAGGGCATTTCCCGATCCATTTGGACGATTGCGTGCCGCAGTTCTGGCAGAAATAAGTGGTTTTGGTTTTCTGGGCCATGTTTTATAATTAATTTGAAAATTGAGAAAATGCTCACTGCTTTCAAATTTTCTCATCGTTGGTTTTCTGGAGCATGCTTAATAATTGAGAAAATGGGGGCATTTTCAAATTTTCTCAATTGAAGAATCGGTTAATCAGCATACCATTTTTTTCAATATTCTTACATTATTTTAAATTCATCCGCATCCATTCCCACCGGGAAAATCTTCCGGAAATCTTCCAGCGCAGCATACGAAAGCGAACAGGTTGTTATTTCTTCTTTTCCCGGAATCATATTCGCCAGCAGTTCTCCTTTAAAATCAATTGCGGCCGAATCGCCGGAATGTGAAATCGCATTTCCGTCATTACCTACGCGATTCACGCCGATCACGTATGCCTGGTTTTCGATCGCGCGCGCAACGAGTAAGGATTTCCACGGATGGCTTCGGCGTTCGGGCCAGTTGGCCACATAAATCAACACGTCGTATTCCGCTTCCAGGTTTTTTGTCCAGGCATTACGGCTCCAGACCGGAAAACGCAGATCGTAGCAAATCTGCGGACGAATACGCCAGCCTTTTAGTTCAACCGTGATATTTTTTGTGCCGCCGGTATAGTGATTGTGTTCCCCGGCCATACGGAACAGGTGGCGTTTATCGTACTGCTGCACTTCGCCGGAGGCGTTTACCCAATATAGCCGGTTGAAATAATTCCCGTTTTCTTTTGCGATGACGCTGCCGGTGATCGTGCATTTTTTTTGTGCAGCGGTTTTCCGCATCCATTCGAGGGCCGGGCCGTTTGCGGGCTCCGCCAGGTTTTCCGGCTTCATCGAAAAACCGGTGGTAAACATTTCCGGCAGCACGATAAGATCCGTTTGCTCCGCGATGCCGTCCAGTTTTTTAGAAAGCATGGCGAGATTGGCATCGCGGTTTTCCCAAACCAGCGACGTTTGAACCAAAGTAATGCGCAAATCCGTTTTCAGGCTCATCTGCACAAAAATACGCGAAACTGCGGGCGGGTGGAAAAACTGACCAAAATCATCGGCAGGCCTTTATCGCCGGGCTAATTTTGAAGTATGATCGTGGAAGAACCGAACCTGCATGCGAATGCCCTGCGTGTGCTGCAAAGCCGTTACCTGCTCCGTGAGCAGGATAACCGCGCCGCAGAAACGCCCGGCGGATTGTTCCGGCGCGTGGCGCAGGCGGTGGCACAGGCGGAACTGCAGTACGGAGGTGATGCGGAATCGTGTGCGGATATTTTTTTTACCCTGATGAACGATTTGCTTTTCCTGCCCAATTCCCCTACGCTGATGAATGCCGGGATGGAAAGGCAACAGTTGAGCGCCTGTTTCGTATTGCCGGTGGACGACAGCATCGATTCTATTTTCACCACACTCCGCCAGGCTGCGCTCATTCACCAGAGCGGCGGCGGTACGGGATTAAACTTTTCGAAAATACGGCCGGCGGGCGATCCGCTCGGACCGGAACCGGGCCGGGCTACTGGACCTTTGTCCTTCATCAAAATTTTCGATGCGGCCACGGATAAAATCCGGCAGGGAGGAAAACGCCGTGGGGCGAATATGGGCATACTGGATATCACGCATCCCGATATCGCCGCATTCATCACGGCAAAAAAAGAACCCGGCACGATTACGAATTTCAATCTTTCCGTCGGCATTACCGATGCGTTCATGCGTGCAGTGGAAGCGAATACGTCGTGGTCGCTTCTTCACCCGGCTTCGGGAAACGTCGCACAGGAAATCCCCGCGCGTGAACTGTGGAACCTGCTCGCTGAAATGGCCTGGGAAAGCGGCGACCCGGGAATTGTTTTTCTCGACCGGATCGAAGAAGCAAATCCTGTTCCTGCCGCGGGCCGCATCAATTGTACAAACCCCTGCGGAGAAGTTCCCCTGCTTCCGTTCGAAGCCTGCAACCTCGGTTCGGTCAATCTCGCGAAAATGATCCTGCGTGAAAACGACCGGTGGAAAATCGACTGGAACAAACTGGAAACGACCGTAAAAACCGCGATCCGTTTTCTCGACGATGTGATCGATGTGAATGCGTATATACTGCCGCAAACGGAAACCGTTGTCAAAGCCAACCGTAAAATCGGGCTCGGCGTAATGGGCTGGGCCGACCTGCTGATGCGGCTGCGTATCCCGTATGCTTCGGATGAAGCCGTTGCGCTCGGGAAAAAACTTATGCAGTTCATTCGCGAAAAAAGTCACGAAGCATCCGCAGCCCTCGCGGCGGAACGCGGCGTGTTTCCGAACTGGCCGGAGAGCAAATATTACCCGGGAACGCGCATGCGCAACGCCACCTGCACAGCCATTGCTCCCACCGGAACAATTTCTGTGATCGCTGGTGCATCTTCTTCCATCGAACCTGTTTTTGCGCTGGCATTCCGCCGGGAACATGCCCTGGGCGGCGCCGACCTGGAAGAGATCAATCCTGTTTTTGCCGAAACTCTTGGCGAGATGGGCATCGCATACGAAGATATTTCAACTCATGTGATGCAGGAAGGAACACTCGCCGGAACCGCGTTGCCGCCGGAAATAAAACAGGTTTTTCTCACGGCCTATGAAATCGATCCGTCGCGGCATTTGCTGCACCAGTCCGTATTCCAGCAGTTCACGGATAACGCGGTTTCCAAAACGATCAACCTGCCCGCAAAAACCACCGTTGCCGAAACAGGAGCCATTTTTATGCAGGCGTGGAAACTCGGATTGAAAGGCATTACCGTTTTCCGCGAGGGATCGCGCGGGCAGGTTGTACTGCGGCCGGGAATATCCTGTAAAGTCTGCAGCACCTGAACGATGAACACGGAAAAAACAGCAGCAGCAAAAAGTCAGAAACCGGCCGGCACGAAGGGACGGCACATCGGTTTATGGCTGGATGTGTATGACGATATTTTTTCGGATTTCGATCCGCGCCCTTTTGCATCGCGGAATATTTCGGATGATTTTCTCGCCGAGATCAATAAACGGTATCGCGAAGATTCCGACGGTATCGTGGAAATCCAGTTGCTGATGCCCGCCGAAAAACGCGCCCCGGAAACGGAAGAGATCATCGTGAAGAGAATACACGGGTACTTCAGGAAAAAACATACCGAAACGGGCGCTGAACAGAACCGCCTCCGCAGGAACGGGATACTGATGACCGCAGCCGGTATGCTTATCCTGTTCGCGGCGGGCATTGTTGTTATGCTCGACAGTAAAAGCCTCGCGCGTAATCTCCTGCTGGTGATTTTTGAACCGGCCGGCTGGTTTCTTTGCTGGACCGGGCTGGATACTTTTGTTTTTTCGAGGCGACGCCAGCGTCCGCAACTGGATTTTTATTCGCGGATGGTCAAATGCCGCGTCATTTTCCTGCCGATCGAAACGTAATCAGACTTTACAGAGAATTTCCGCTGCGCGTTCCAGCGTTTCGTCTTTTTTGGCAAAACAGAAACGCAGCACGCCGTCGAAAACCGGTTTGTGATAAAAAACGGAAATCGGGATCGAAGCCACGCCATGTTCCTTGATCAGGCGCACGGCGTAATCGGTATCTTTTTCTTTGGAGATGTTGTTGTACCGCAGCAGCTGGAAATACGTGCCGGCGCAGGGATCGAGCGCGAAGTGCGAACCTTTCAGCAGTTTCACAAACTTGTCTCTTTTCTTCTGGTAGAAACTGCCGAGCGACTGGTAATGCTTTTTCTTTTTCAGGTACTCTGCCAGCCCGTACTGCATCGGCGTATTGCAGGCGAAAACCAGGAACTGGTGTACTTTCCGGAATTCGGCCATCAGGTTTTTCGGAGCGACGCAATATCCTATTTTCCATCCCGTAGTATGATACGTTTTCCCGAACGATGATACGATGAAACTCCGGTCGGCAAGACGCGGGTAGCGGGCCGCACTTTCGTGGCGGCGCTCGTCGAAAAGAATATGCTCGTACACTTCATCCGACAAAATAAGGATGTCGGTGTTCCTCGTAAGCTTATCGAGCTTTTCCATATCCGCCGCAGTCATCACGGCGCCCGTGGGATTATGCGGGGTATTGATGATGATCATGCGTGTATGATGATTCACCACTTTTTTCACGGCATCCCAGTTGATGGAATAATCGGGAGCCTGGAGCTGCATGTAAATTGTTTTTCCGCCGTTGAGTTCGATGGCCGGTTCGTAACAATCGTACGCCGGTTCGAAAATGATCACTTCGTCGCCTTCGCGGATGGTGGCGGCGATGGCGGTATAAATGGCCTGCGTGGCCCCGGCGGTAACGGTTATTTCCGTTTCGGGATCGTATTTGGCGCCGTAGAGTTCTTCGGTTTTTTCGGCGATGCGTTCGCGGAGCAGCATCAGTCCGGGCATGGGCGCGTACTGGTTATGCCCGGCCTGCATGGCCTGGTTCACTTGTTCTACAAGATCGGCAGGGCATTCGAAATCGGGAAAGCCCTGGGAAAGATTGATTGCCTTGTGTTCAGCCGCCATCTTCGACATCACGCTGAAAATGGTGGTGCCTGCACGGGGCAGTTTACTGGCAATGGTTCCGTTGTAAGTCGGCATAAAAATCAAAAATTCATGAATAGAAGAGCGGCCAAAGATAACCTGAAAAACTGTTTTATTCCGACACAAAAACGGCCATTCGTGGAAGTCAAAAAAACAGCAAAAGCGGGCTTGAACAGCCTTTTTTCATCGTATCTTCGCGCAAATTAAACCTTAATTCATGAACATTGCAGATAAACACGTGGTCTCGGTGAGCTATCATCTTACTGTGCCCGATGAAAACGGAAGCGCTGAGCAAACCGTTGAAAAGACAAGCCCGGAAGAACCGTTTACGTTCCTCTTCGGTTCCGGAGGTTTGCTTCCCGAATTTGAAAAAAATCTTTCGGGAAAAATTGCCGGCGATTCATTCGACTTCCGGATCACCGCAGAAAACGGGTACGGCGTTTACCAGATCGAAAACATCGTCAATATCCCGATCCAGGCTTTCCTCGACGAAAGCGGGAAACTCGATACCGAAATGGTTGTCGTCGGAAATTCGCTGCCGATGATGGACAACGAAGGACACCGCCTGATGGGTGTTGTGAAAGAAGTAGCGCTGAATCATGTGCGCATGGATTTCAACCACCCGCTCGCAGGAAAAGAGCTTCACTTTACCGGCGAAGTGCTGCTTGTGCGCCCCGCTACTGCCGAAGAACTCGACCACGGTCATGTTCATGGTCCCGGCGGACACCACCACTAAAAAACAAAAAGAAAGGCAGTTCATTTTACGAACTGCCTTTTTCTTTTCCCCGCAGATGCGCAACCTCCTGATCATATTCCTCTTTTTATCGCCCTGCTTCGTTTCCGGACAAGAGGAGAAAAAATGATTTTCCAGGCCACCGTTATGGATTCCGCTACCCGTGAAAAAATTCCGGGAGTCGGAGTCCATAACTCACCCCCCGGCCCCCCTCTCTCCGGGTGAGTTTCGTTAGTTTTCCAAAATACTGTCTTTACATCACTCCCCCGTAAAGAGGGGATGTCGTAATACTTTAACACTTGCGTCTTTGACGCAAGTGTTAAAGTAGTTCCAGTAACTTAAGTTGTGGCTCCCCCTCTTTAACTTAAGTTGTGGCTCCCCCTCTTTGCGACGTTGTCGCAAATTCGACTTTTGTTTATACGCAACCTACAACGTCGGAGAGAGGGGGCCGGGGGGTGAGTCAAGGACCTGTATCTTTTCCGCATACTTTTGTTATAACACCATGCTGCACAAAACAGCCCCCATCCTGCTCTTCCTGCTTGCAGCGTTGCTGACCCCTGCTTCAGCCCTTGCACAGCGCAGTGATTTTTCTATTATGCAGCCTGTGACGATCGAAGGTGTAGTTAAAGATTCGGCCAGCAACCAGGTTATTGCGGGTGCGGAGGTGCGGATTTTTGTCACCATGGGATTTTCGGCAAGCCTGGAAACGAAAGGACGCGTGCGGCACTGGAGAAAAGTGAAAAGTTATGTTTTTTATGACGACAGCCTGGTCTGGATCGGAATGTCGGATACCGCGGGCAAGTTTAAAACAGACAGTTTGATTTTGCCCGGCTACCTGGTGGATTTCCGGTTGACTGCAAGCAAAGAAACATATACTGTTCCTGCCAACAGGTACACGTTATCGGCATGGACAGACAGGCGTCCGGCAGAACGCAAAGCCATTGTTTTCCTGAAAAAAACCCGTTCCATAAGACTGGTGCCGAAAAATGATTAAGCAACTATTCGTCCTGCTGATGCTTGTCATCCCCTTTTTCCCTGCCGGCGCACAGGATACAGCCCCTGCGAATACCGGCGGGCTGAGTTTTACAGCCACCGTAGGAGAGGAATCGCCGGGAATAGTGCATGTGCAACTCATCGATGAAAAAACAAGGCGCGTGGTTTACGCGACCGATTCCGACGTGACGGGTCTCACCACGATCAAATCGCTTGCACCGGGAACGTATACCATTAAATACTGGAGCAAGGGTTATCAGCCGGCAACACTGCAGGGAATAAAAATTACAAAAAACAAAACCACTTACGCGAACGGCCCGCTCTCGCCCTGGACAGCGAAAATGAAAAAACGCGGCGCAGATATTTTAAAGAAGAACAATAAATAAGCCTTTAAAAAGGGAAAGACCTTCACCGGTAAAGCGAAGGTCTTTCTATCTGAAGTATTTGCCAGGTAATTATTTTTCTTCGAAAAAATAACCTTCTTTCAGGAATTCCCGGTAATCGGCCAGGTTGGCGAGTACCTGCAACTTGCGGTAGCATTCGTGGAAATCCATGTCGTTCTGCTGCTTGTTCAGTTCGGTCAGGCGGTAATGATCGAAATTGCGCAAAGCCTGGCGTTCTTTTTCAGACAATGCGTCGCCGTTAAAATCTTTATCGCGGATATCATTGACACTCACCGTGCCGCCGATGTCCGCTTTGGCGAAATATTTTTTAAGTATGTCTTCTTTCGATTGCATAAGGGAATAACGGCACAAAAATAAAGGAAAGAAACGAATCCCGAAGTTTTTTGCGCTATTGTTTTGTTAACACTGCGTTGTTGAACCCGGAAGCCCCTGTTTGCGGCATTTTGCGGGCTGCAGAAATTATCCCGGCTTTAAAAACTTCCGGCAAATAATTTAAACCCTGCGATCAGTATCGTTTCCCTACTTTTGAAAAAACAAATGCCATGAACAAATTCAGCCTGCTGTTTTCACCGGTTATCGTTTTTTCCGGTTTTGCATACGGACAAAATACGCCTGCCGACGGAAACTGGAAATCCCAGTATGTGAAACTTCAGAATACGGGCGAAGCGCAATACATGATTCGCATGGGCGATATCGACAACCTCGGCTTTGGATGGCCCGCAAATTTTTCTCCTTTCTCAGGACGCTCCACGCCGCCGCATAATTTTCCCTGGATCCGTAATACGAAAGACACGCTGGGTTTCGATATGATCCAGCTTCCTTCTTCGATGCGTTCCGTTGAAAACGCCTGCGGCGGAGACGGGTACAGTTATGAATACGATTCTACCAGGTTCAAATACGGGCGCACGCAGTTCCCGTTTCATATACCCGTCGGCATTCCGAAAGAAACCGTGATCCAGTCCGCATCCATCCAGATGTTCGTCGACGATTTCCAGTCGCCGGTATTCTGCAGCAAATTCGAAGCGACATTAAACGGACGATCCGCCCCTTTCATCAGCAACGCGATCAATGCACTGAATCAAACCGGCCCGATCGGGAAACTGATCACGATCAAAGTCCCCGCCGATTTTCTCGATTCACTTAAAGCGCCTGTGGTTACGCTGGAAATCGACGACAAAACCACCGGTGCCAACGACGGGTTCGCCATTGATTTCATCAAACTGCAGATCAATCCTTCCGCCCTGAAAGCTGCACAGAAAGGTACGATCCGTGGAATGGTCTACGACCCGGCGACAGGAAAACCGGTTGCCGACGCAACACTTACGCTCTCCGACGGAACGCAGGTGAAAACCGATGCCAAAGGCATGTACACCTTCAGCGCAATTGCCGGGCTGGCCATCATCACCGTAAAAGCAAACGGATTTCCGGATAAATCATTCAGCGCCGATGTAATTTCCGGGGAAACGACGGAACAGAACCTCGACCTTACGAAATAGTTTTACGCTTTTTTATTCCCGGGAATCAGCCGGTCCGCAAAAACGGCGAGAACCGCGCCCCCGGTCGGTGCAACAAGGTAAAGCCAGAGACTTTCCGTATGCCCCGAAACGACGGCGGGTGCGAGCGAGCGGGCGGAATTCATAGACGCTCCGCAGTACGGTCCCGCGAAATACGCTTCCAGGCCGACAACCAAACCGACGATCGAAGCGACCACCGCGGTGACCAGTTTTTTATTCGCCGACGCGCGCAGGATGACCAGCATGAGCAGAAACGTCAGCAACAGTTCGAGCAGGAACGATTGCAATTCCGTTCCCGACGGAAGTGTTGTGCCGAGTTTCTCATTTGCAGGAAAAAATATTTTCAGCAGCATGCTTCCGGCAAAAGCACCGGCAAGCTGCGCGATGATGTAAGGTGATACATCTTTCCAGGCGAAGCGTCCGGCCATGGCAAAACCGAGGCTGACGGCAGGATTAAAATGTGCGCCGGATAATTTTCCGAAAAAAATGATCGAAACGGCCACGGCCAAACCGAATGCGAGCGAGATACCGGTATGCGTAATTGCTCCGCCGTTTTCCTGGTCGGCAACGATTGCACCCGTTCCGAAAAAAACGATGATAAAGGTTCCGAGTAATTCCGCCGCCAGTTTTTTTATCCGCATAAAAGAAGAAGCCGGTTAATACGCTTTGCGAAGCATGCCGGCATACTCCACCGGCAGGCCCGACTGTTCAATTGCTTGGGCTGTTTTTCCGACGTCATAACCGACGCGGATAAATTCGACGCGGATACCTGCGGCATTTTTCAGCGAAGATTTTTCATCCAGGTGCAGCATCACGTAACCTGCGCGCGGATCGCCGTCTTTCGGTTTTCCGACAGAACCCGTATTTACCGCATGGACAAATTGTTCGCCGTCGCTCATCGCCCGGTGCCAGGGTTTGTGCGTATGGCCGAAAGCCATAATATCCGCGCCTTCTTCCTTCATGATGCGCAGCAGGCTTTTGTCTTCGCGGTCCTCGAAAAGGTATTCGTTTATTTTTCGCGGACTGCCGTGTACCAGGAGCAGTTTGATTTTTTCCGTCCCGAACTGAAAATCGAGTGCGATGTGCGCGGGAAGCCGGCGCAGGTAAAGCCGGCGGTCTTCCGTAGTCCATTCGTTCGTCAGGCGGATGGATATTTTACCCATCGCTTTTTCTTCGTCGGTTTTATACGCGCATCCGCATTCGTCGCTGTGCAGGCCGATGCCTTCGTCGTAATTGCCGGCGATCGTCGGAATCCTCCGCGAGCGGATAAGGTCGATGACTTCGTTCGGCCAGGGCGCGTAACCGACAAGATCACCGAGGCAGAAAATCATATCGGGATTTCGCCCGTCGATATCCTGCAGCACGGCTTCGAGCGCCGGCAGGTTGGCGTGAATATCACTGATCAATGCAATTTTCATGGTACTAATTTATATTGCATGGCGATTGAAATTGCAGTGCAGGTCCTGTTTTTCATGATTGTGTTTTTTTAGCAGCATCCGCTGCCCGGCGTGCAGCAGGCGCTTTTGTGTTTTTCACCGTAAACGGTTATGCTGAAAATTCCTTTGCCCTTGTCGCTGAATTTTTCAAGCTCTTCTTTGCTGCAATAGCTGAGCAGAATTTCTTCCGGGATAACGATGGCGCGTTCTTTTTCGATGCGGATGTTAATGAAACCGGCGTCTTCCAGCAGCTTGATATACGTTTCTTTGCGGATGGCGCCTGAAACACAGCCCGCATACATTTCAGCAGCTCCTTTGATTTGTTCGGGAAGTTCGCCGGAAAGTACGATATCACTCACGCTGAAATGTCCGCCCGGTTTCAGCACCCGGAAAATTTCGCCGAACGCTTTGGCTTTATCCGGAACGAGATTCAGCACACAATTGCTGATGACCACGTCGATGCTGTTTCCGCCTACGGGCAGTTGCTCGATGTCGCCGTGACGGAATTCCACGTTGTTGAAACCGAGTTTTTCTGCGTTTGCCCGCGCTTTGGCAATCATCTGGTCTGTGAAATCAACGCCCAGCACTTTTCCTTTTTCACCCACGATGGCGCGCGCCACAAAACAATCGTTACCTGCGCCTGAACCGAGGTCGAGCACGGTATCGCCGGGGTTGATTTTGGCGAACTCCGTTGGAATGCCGCAGCCCAGCCCGAGATCGGCTTCACTGACATAGCCTTCGTGTTTTTCATACGCTTCGCTGAAAACAGCATAGTCAACCGTTCCGCAGCATCCTGAAATACCGCAGCAGGAACTTTCGTTCTGTTCTTTGGTCTGCCCGGCGATGATCGCGTACTTTTCGCGGACAACATTTTTGAGTTCTTCTGAAGTAGACATGGTCTTTTCTTTTTATATCATGAAAAAGCGCTGCATGATCCGGAGGTACCGGGACCATGCAGCGCAATGGTTCAGCAGCATCCGCTTCCGCAGCATCCGCCGGTGCATCCCCCGCAGCAGCAGGAATTGTTATGCACGATTTCGTTCGTTTTCATGTTGTTTTGTTTTTAGGCCTCACCCTTTTCCGCAGAGCGGGGAATTGGTTCGGCGGTTTAATTGATCGTAATCTGACGATGGATTCGGTCAAAAAAAATCAGCAGCAACTATTCCCCTTGAAGGAACGGAAAAACTGCCCGAACGCTTCTTTGGCTTTCGCCCAGTTATCCGCGTCGATACAGTAGCAAACCGTTTTCCCTTCGATGTCGCCTTTGATCAGACCGGCTTCCTTCAACTCCTTCAGGTGCTGCGAAACGGTGCTCTGCGACAACGGAAGTTCGTCAACAATATCGCCGCAGATACAGCTTTGCTTTTCCACGAGCAGTTGGAGAATCGCCACCCGCGCCGGATGCGCCAGCGCTTTGGCCACCAGCGACAGCTTGACATCCTTTACGGTAAATTCGTCTGTTTTTGAAAGTCCCATCGGAATTCTAAATTCATCGCAATATTACGATAAGAATTCCAGTCTGCCAAATGCGAGGAAAAAAACTGCGCAGAATTCGATGCAAAAGCCTGATAATAAGCCCAGATAAATTTCGCCCGGGCGATGGGCATGTAAAACAAGGCGCGCCGTTCCGATCATCCCGCAGAGCAGGAAGATCAGCGCCAGTATCCACAGGTTCCCGTGCTGCAGATGAAGATACGCAGCCAGCATGCCGCCGGCCAGGCCGCCGATGCCGAGCGCATGCAAACTGACCTTCACCCGGAAATTGATCACGGACGCAAGGAGCAGCGAAGCGATGGAACCCAGCAGGAAGACTTCTATAAAACCGGGAAATCCTTTTCCGCGGATCATAAATAAAGCGATCATGTAAATGATTGCCGTGTACACGAGCGGGAACAATCGTTCTTTCCGCTCGCCAAGCTGCATCTGGCTTAAACGTCCGCGGCGGAACATGATGAACGTAGAAAGTCCCGGCAGGAAAAAAGTAAGCAGCAGGATCATCAGCAGCATCAGTTGCACACGCTCCGTATTGGCCGTAATGCGGATGTAGGGAAAAGCGACGAAGTACAGTGCGCTGGCGTAGCTCACCATCAGTATGGGATGAAAAATCCAGGAAAGGATACTGGCGGCGGTTCGCTCGTTTTTCGACGTTTCAAAAACCTGCCCGTTCATCCGTTACAGTTGTTTACGCATGCGTGCAACGGGAATATCCATCTGCTCGCGATACTTGGCAACCGTGCGGCGCGCGATATTGTACCCGCGGTCTTTGAGAATTTTCGCAAGCGCGTCGTCTGTCAGCGGATCGTGTTTGTCTTCGGCTTCGATGCAGTCGGACAGAATTTTTTTCACTTCGCGCGTCGATACTTCTTCGCCGCTGTCGGTAGAAAGCGACTCGGAGAAAAAGAACTTGAGCAGGAACGTGCCGTAAGGCGTTTGTACGTATTTGCTGTTCGCCACGCGGGAAACGGTGGAAATATCGAGACCTACTTTATCGGCGATGTCTTTCAGGATCATCGGCTTCAGCTTGGTTTCATCGCCCTGCAGGAAAAATTCTTTCTGGTGATTCATGATCGCGTCCATCGTCAGTAATAACGTATTCTGGCGCTGGCGCAGCGCATCGATGAACCATTTGGCCGAATCGATTTTCTGCTTGATGAACGGAACGGCTTCTTTCGTGCTTTTTTCCTTGCTCTTGGCGTATTGCTGCAGCATGCCCTGGTACATGTTGCTGACGCGCAGGTCGGGCACATTGCGCGAATTGACCTGGAGTTCGAGTTTCCCGGCTTCGTTGGCGAAAACATAAAAATCGGGAACGATATCCTGCACCATGCGCTGCGAATCGGCGGCTGAATTGCCCGGGCGCGGGTTGAGCTTTACGATTTCCTTAATCACCATTTTCAGCGACTCTTCGGTAATGCCGAGCCGGCGCGAAATTTTTTCGTAATGTTTTTTGGAAAATTCTTCCATGTGTTCTTCGATCACACGGATGGCCAGGATAGTGAACTCGGTGCGCGGGCGTTTGCGGCGAAGCTGGAGCAGCAGGCATTCCTGCAGGTCGCGCGCGCCGATGCCCGGCGGATCGAATTGCTGGATCACTTTCAACAGCGTCTGTAATTCATCCGTTGTGGTGGTGATATTCTGTGTAAAAGCGATATCATCCACGATCGCATCCAGATCCCGGCGCAGGTAACCGTCTTCGTCCAGGTTCCCGAGCAGGTATGAAGCGATATGGTACTGCTGATCGTCCAGGTCGTGCAACCCGAGCTGCGAAAGCAAAAGTTCCTGGAAACCGGGCCCCTGCGAAAGCGGCGATTCGCGGCGTTCGTCGTCGGGACTCGAATTGTTTACATGTTCGCGGTACGAATATCCTTCGTCCTCGTCCATGTATTCGTCAAGCGTAAAATCGTCTTTTTCTTTCCGGCGCTCGTCATCCCCGTCGTCTGCGCCTTCTTCCTTATTGTCAAAAACGCCGTCGTCGTCTTCCGAGATATCGTCTTTGCGATCGTCATCTTCCTCTTCCCGGCCCTCTTCGAGCGCAGGATTGGTTTCAATCTCTTCCTTGATGCGCTGCTCCAGGGCCACGGTGGGCAACTGCAGCAGTTTCATCAGTTGAATCTGCTGCGGAGAGAGCTTCTGGAGCTGCTTCTGATATAATCCCTGCTTTAGCATAAGCCTGTTCTGGCAACGATTTTACCAAATTACTGGTAAAAAGCGAAACATGGAATGATTTTTGCTGAAAAACGTTAAAAGCAGCCGTTTTTTGTCCGGAATGCCCCTCGGGAGTATTACAAACAGGACGAAAAGCGGTTGCTCCTTTTATAACGTGACTTTTCAACGGTTTTAGCTGTTGTTGATTTTTCTCCGCAGTTTTTCTGTTTCCCCTGCAATATATTTTACAAATTGCCCTGCCGATCCCGACCAGCAGGCAGCGCTGATGCTTTTTTCTGCAGAAACACCGGCCCCGTTTTTTATGACAGGCAAGACTTCGCCGTTTTTTATACCGCACGATCCGCAGCTCGCACAACCACACAGCGGTCCGGGCAGCGGGCTCGCCACGCAGGAATACCCGTTTTTCGAAGGCACGGTTTGCTGCGCTTTGCAGGGCAACGGGCAATTCTACCTGCTCACCTGCAGCCATGTGATGACCCGGGGCAGCGCATCCAATTACGGCGGGTACCTGCAACCCGGATCGGGCATCCTGCCTGTGATTGAACAGCCTGTTCCCACGCCGCTGGGAACCTGGGCCTTTGCTGTTTTTACCAATACGCTTGATGTTGCGCTTGTTTCTCTTTCGCCCGAACAGCTCGGCGCAATTCAGCCCGCTGCCGGCTTTAATCAATACCGGGCGGTGACTGAACAGGATAAGATCAGCCAGACTGCGGTCACCATGCTTGGCTTCAGCACGGGTATGCGCAACGGGTTTATCGTTAATTATAATGCAACCGCTTCTTTTTCGTACAACGGGCAACTGGTGCAGATGAGCCAGCTGATCGCCATCTCCGGCGTGCCGGGAAATAATCCGCAGCCGGTCAGCCAGCCCGGCGATTCCGGCGCCATGATTCACGACGGCGCTTTTGCTTTGGGCATGGTCATCGGAAGTGATCAGCAGTTCACGTACGCTATCCCGATGGATGCGATTCTGAATTTTCTCGGGATGACTATTTATTGAAAAGAAACCACACACACCATGAAAAAAATAAAACGCTTTTTCCTCGCCGGATTTTTTCTCGCCGCCGGCATGAATTTACATGCACAACAATCTTCACAGCTGATGCCAACGGGAGTACCGCTCCAGGATGCGCTTGTACTGGATATGCTGCTCGGCAAACCGGTGAAAGATTCCGCCGACGTGGAAGCCGTCATGCGCATTATGAATGCCTATAAGCAGAACGCGTTCAGCGTAAACAGGAAAGCAGTCAATACAAATGCAACGGATAAAAAAATCCCTGATACGGTAGCTGTGGCCATGTTCCAACCGACAAACCCGTTCCTCGACCAGGTTTTCAGTTCCGGTTCACTGAGCTACAAAACAAAAAAAACTGCATCACCCGGCACTTCTCCCGCACTTCCACAGTCGGGAACCGGCGGCGTAGCGGGCCTGCCCTCTCCCACCATGGCCATCGATGCGATCGGCTCTTTCATCGCGGAACGATTCAAACAGGAGATCAACATCGCCTATCTCGATAAATTCAGGGAAGTTCTTTCGAAGGACAATTCGCTGACGATCCTGTTCCCGAATACGACTACTTTACTGAAAACCGTTGAACCATACAACTACACCAGTTTTCTGAAAACGCTTTCGGAAGATTTCAATGCGGATTTCGAAAGCATGCCGGAGAACATCACGCAATTGCTGCTGAAAAAAACACCGAAAGCAAACCGTACAGACGGTTTTTATGTTTTTGTTCTTTACGCGCAGGCGCTCGGGGCAATGGAGAACGGGGCCACGCCGCCGCAGGTCATCGACCAGGTCAGCAGTTCGAACTGGCTGGATTCACTCACCGGCAACGACCTGGCTTCCACCATGCGGTTGGGAGGAGTGATCTCGCGAAGCCTCGGCTCCGGCAATCCCACGCGCTTCTGGGCTACATCTGCACAGGTACAGCAACTCACTCTTCCGGGCAATGCCCGGTTGCGCCAGCTTTTTCTCGGGCTGATGTACGAACGGGAAAAAGATGTACTGGCGAAGATCAAATTCAATGGAAAATTATTGACCGATATTATTAACGGGCTGACCAATTCGGGAGTCATTTTCTGTTCGTACCTCGGATCCGTCGCACAGGAACTTGACCAGATGCAGCTTCAGCTGAATAACGCTAAATCAAAACTGGACAAAGCCACGGTCGATGATTTCATCGGCTATGCCTCTTCTGTTTTTCGTTTTACGGCAGTGATCACAGAAATCAAAAGCTGGACCGGGTCAGCGATGACTGCGGCTGCCGACATGAAAAACATTTACCTGCCCCTGGCGGATGATATCCTGCAGATGATCGGCGCCGTCAATAACAGGCAATACGGTGTGGCGCTTACCGTTGCCATAAAGCTGAGCAATGAATTTGTTAAAAACGATACCCTGAAAACCAACCTCAGCAAATACGGCACCTTCATGGTAACGATTATCAATGCACAATCATCCGAAGAAATGGTGGACGCACTGGAATCCGCCGCTTTGCCCGTGGGCAGTTACCGCATCAAGCGCGACAGCTATTTCAATCTTGCCATCAACAGCTATGCAGGATTTTTCGGCGGCTACGAAAAACTGATCGGAAACGATTCCATCACGAAAGCCAACAGCAAAGGATGGCATTATGGTTTCACCGCACCGGTAGGCCTTGCTTTCAGTTGGGGATTTAAACGCCCGAACCAATCGACGACCGCCAAGCCGCTTCAAAAAGACGGCTGGTCATTCAGCATTTTTCTTCCGCTGATCGATGTCGGTGCAATTACTTCTTTCCGGTTGCAGGATGGCTCCACGCAATTGCCCACACTGCAGTGGCAGAATGTATGGGCGCCGGGCATTTACGGGATTATCGGGATCCGGAACAGTCCGCTTGCCATCCACCTGGGGACGCAATACGGTCCGGATTTGCGCAAGATCGATATCACCAATAACACTACGATCACCGCACCGGCGTGGAAGATGATCAACATAGGGCTTACGGCGGATATCCCGCTGTTTAACCTGAAGACGAGAATGGAGCCGCGGAAAAAATAAAAAGCATTGCGCATAAAAAATCCCCGCCGGAATATTTTTTCAGCGGGGATTTTTTGCGACTGTTTTACAGCAGCAAATCAACCTGCGCCGCCGGTTCCGCCGAAGTCAGGCTGCTTGCTTACCGTAGCGAGCAGGTATTCGCGGTTCATCGTGGCGATATTTTCGAGTGAAATATTTTTGGGGCATTCCGCTTCGCATGAACCGGTGTTGGTGCAACTGCCGAAACCTTCGGCGTCCATCTGTTTCACCATATTCAGTACGCGGTCGGTGCGCTCCACTTTTCCCTGGGGAAGAAGCGCAAGCTGTGAAATTTTAGCCGAAGCAAAAAGCATAGCCGAAGCATTTTTACATGCTGCCACACAGGCCCCGCAACCGATACAGGCTGCTGCTGCAAAAGCCGCGTCGGCATCGTGCTTGGGCACGGGAATATTGTTCGCGTCTTTGGCGCTGCCGGTATTTACCGAAACATAACCGCCTGCGGCGATGATGCGGTCGAATGCCGAACGATCCACCACGAGATCTTTCAGAACCGGGAAAGCGCCGGCACGCCAGGGCTCCACGGTAATCGTATCACCGTCTTTGAATTTGCGCATGTGCAACTGGCAGGTGGTTGTGCCGCTCATCGGCCCGTGCGCACGCCCGTTGATGTACATGCTGCACATCCCGCAAATGCCTTCGCGGCAGTCGTGATCGAAAGCAACGGGGTCTTCTCCTTTGCCCACCAGTTCTTCGTTCAGCACGTCGAACATTTCGAGGAACGACATGTCGGGCGATACTTCGTTCAGCTGGTACGTGGCGAACTTGCCGCTGTCTTTGGCGTTCTTTTGTCTCCAGACTTTGAGTGTCAGTTTCATAGTATCCGGTATTTCACGAAGATTATTTATAAGAACGCTGCGACGGTTTTACTTTTTCGTACACCAGTGTTTCTTTATGCATTTCGAATTGCGTATTCCCTTTATATTCCCAGGCGGCCACGTACATGAAGTTCGCATCATCACGCATCGCTTCGCCGTCTTCGGCCTGCGATTCTTCGCGGAAATGCCCGCCGCACGATTCAGCGCGGTTCAGCGCATCCATGCACATGAGTTCGCCCAGTTCGAGGAAATCGGCCACGCGGCCGGCTTTTTCGAGTTCGGGATTGAGCTCGTCGGCGGAGCCGGGAATACGGACATCGCGCCAGAACTCTTCGCGCAGGGCGCGGATTTCCACGATCGCTTCGTTCAGTCCTTTTTCGTTACGGGCCATGCCGCATTTTTCCCACATGATTTTCCCGAGGCGCTTGTGGAAATGATCCACCGTTTTGCTGCCTTTCACGTTCATCATGCGTGCAATATTTTCACGGACATCTTTTTCCGCTTCCACAAATGCTTCGTGGTCCGTGGGAACCGGTTTGGTCCGGATCTCGTTGCTCAGGTATGTTCCGATCGTGTACGGAATCACGAAGTATCCGTCGGCCAGTCCCTGCATCAGCGCCGAAGCGCCAAGCCGGTTTGCACCGTGGTCGCTGAAATTCGCTTCGCCCAGCGCGTAAAGCCCGGGAACAGTGGTCATCAGTTCATAATCCACCCAGAGTCCGCCCATGGTATAATGCACAGCCGGGTAAATGCGCATCGGAACTTCGTAGGGATTTTCGCCGGTGATCTTTTCATACATCTCGAAAAGGTTTCCGTATTTCTCCGCAACAACCTGTTTGCCGAGTTCGCGGATGCGCGCTTCGCCGGGATTATTTTCGTTGAGTTGCGTGGCTTTTGTTTTCCCGTAACGTTCAATAGCTGCGGTATAATCGAGATACACGGCCATTTTCGAAGCGCCCACACCGTAACCGGCGTCGCAGCGTTCTTTTGCCGCGCGCGAAGCCACGTCGCGGGGAACGAGATTTCCAAACGCGGGATAACGGCGCTCGAGGTAATAGTCGCGTTCGTCTTCCGGGATTTCACTGGCTTTGCGCGTATCGCCCTGCTTTTTCGGAACCCAGATGCGGCCGTCGTTACGCAGCGATTCCGACATGAGCGTCAGTTTCGACTGGTGATCGCCGCTTACCGGGATACAGGTCGGGTGAATCTGCGTGAAGCAGGGATTGCCGAAGAACGCTCCTTTTTTATGCGCCTTCCAGGCGGCGGTAACGTTGCTGCCCATGGCGTTGGTGGAAAGAAAAAACACGTTTCCGTAACCGCCGGTGCAAAGCAGCACGGCATGACCGAAGTGGCGTGTGATTTCACCGGTAACGAGATTTCTTGCGATGATGCCGCGGCATTTGCCTTCGATATTCACAATTTCGAGCATCTCGTGGCGGTTGTACATTTTCACGCTGCCGAGACCGACCTGGCGTTCGAGCGCGCTGTATGCGCCGAGCAAAAGCTGCTGCCCGGTCTGGCCCGAAGCGTAGAAAGTACGCTGCACCTGCGTTCCGCCGAATGAACGGTTGGCAAGCAGTCCGCCGTACTCCCGCGCAAAAGGAACGCCCTGGGCCACGCACTGGTCAATGATGCTGGCGCTGACTTCGGCCAGGCGATGCACGTTGGCTTCGCGGGCGCGGTAATCGCCACCTTTGATCGTATCGTAGAAAAGACGGTAAACGCTGTCGCCGTCGTTCTGGTAGTTTTTCGCGGCGTTGATCCCGCCCTGCGCAGCGATGGAATGTGCACGGCGCGGCGAATCCTGGAAGCAAAAACACTTCACTTTATAACCCAGTTCCGCCAGCGAAGCGGCTGCCGAAGCGCCCGCAAGCCCGGAGCCCACGACGATGATCTCGAGGCTGCGCTTGTTGGCCGGGTTCACCAGCGCGGTGGTTGAACGGTACGTGGTCCACTTCTGTTCAAGTGATCCTTCGGGAATTCTGGAATTTATTTTGCTGCTCATATCGCGGTGCAGGATAATCGTTTTACTAAAATTATTTCGCCCAGTTCAACAGGTCCCATTCCATCACTTTGGAGAGGTAGAACAGGACCGGGAAAGATGCAAATCCAAGTCCGAATACAATGAAGGCCAAAAAAGAACCGGCCATTTTCCAGAGCGGCGCATACCGGCGGTTGTTCAGCCCGGCAGTTTGAAAAGCAGACTGGAAACCGTGATTCAGGTGGAAAGCGAGGAATAAAACCGAAACGAGGTAAAGCGCAGCATACATCGGGTCGCCCAGGGCTTCGGCCACGGCAATGGCTAAGTTGTTGGCCGGATCTTCGGGGCCGTTTACTGTTCCGGTTACACGGTACGGCACGAAGAAATTGTAGAGGTGCACGACGATGAAGAAGAAAATAATACTCCCGGTAAGCAGCATATTGCGCGAAAACCAGCTGCTCGTTTTGCTCACCCCGCTCACGGCATATTTTACCGGGCGCGCTTTGTTGTTTTGTCCCGTGAGCATCAGCGCCTGGATCACGTGCAGCACGATGGATACGAACAGCACCACTTCGATGATGCGGATGATGATGCTGTGCACCATGCCGTGCGAAGCGTCATTGAATGCTTTTCCGCCGTCGCCGAAAAAAAGAAGTACGTTGGTGTACAAATGCTCGAGCAGGAAAACAACCAGGAACAGGCCCGTGGCAGCCATCACGGTTTTCTTGCCGATGGACGACTGCAGGTACTGGGATACTTTATTTGCCATAACAGGAAGTATATTTTCCGAAATCCGTTTTCAGCCCGCGAAAAGAACAAACAGCCGGCTGCGAATGTTTTATTTTTACGAAGGCAAATGTAACAAGCAGGGGGGCTTTTGCCAAATAAGCACAGGCTAATTTAGAGCAGTTCTAAGCAAGAGGGCATAAATGGCGGATAATTGTCGTTTATTTCAGCCGCAGATTTACGCAGATTGATTTGCGACAATCTGCGGCCAGGCTTCCGATGACGGGAGGAATAAACTTATCCCATGGGAAAATGTCGGTTTTACTTACGTCTAAACAGCCGCAGCATCTTGTCATCCGAAGTAAAAACCGGCATATAAAGACTGCCCAGCTGGCGGCGCAAATCCATCGTGCAGGAATCGGTCATCGTTTCGTTCCAGTGCCAGAGCGCCACGAAATCCACGTTACGTCCCGATGTTTTTTTGTACGCTTCGAGGTTCACACAGGGCGTATGGCTGTCATAATAATTGCCGATATCGTACGGCCAGCCCTGTTTTGTCCAGCGCGTGAAAAAATGCGGCTTGACGGCTTCGTAATTATCCAGTACGATGATCGCTTTGTCGGCGGCCATGTACGAAGCGAAATTGCTGTGCAGCCAGTCGAGGGAATAATTCAGCGGCAAAACGGTCGATCCTGCAGGAATGTGCTGCGCTGCTGCAGTAAAAACCTCCGCTTCGCCGCTCATCCTGCCCGCCACTTTATAATGATAGTGCAGGTGGAAAAAATTAACGCCGAGGACAAGCGTTACCGCAATCGCTGCAATGTACCGGGGCAGGGGCTGCACAGCCATCCACAGGATAAGCAGCAAATAAAAGAAGAGCAGTAGCCGCACCGAAACATAACCGCCCGAAGCCATTTCATCGGGAAGCAGGAAATATAATGCGAGTGTAACAATCGCTGCCGCAGACAAACCGCTTGCGTTTCTTCCCGGTTTGCGGCGAAACGAGAAAAAAATCGCGGCGAGCAGGAGCAAACCGAGTATCACGGCAACGGTGTAACTGAAAGGCGTTTCTTCCGGTTCGAAAAGCGTGACCAGCGGACCTGCACGGAAAAGCCATTCGAGCAGTTCGGCGGTTTCTCTTTTTGCACCGCTGCTTTCTTCCCCATGGCGAAGCAGGAACGAAATGGTGAAACAAATGGCCGGGATAGCTGCAAGCGTGAGCAGTATTCCGTTCCGCAAAAATCCGCGGAGAAATGCCCCCGGCGTTTTCCGGAAAATGTCGCGGAAAAATTCCGCGCTGATCACGATCCCGGCAACCAGCAGCGTCATAAAAAATCCGCTGGCATGCGCGAAATACGTGAGCAGGAGCAAAACGGATAAACCCAGCCCGCGCAGCATACCAGGTTGTTCGCGGTAATTCAGCCAGGCATACAGGCTGAAAAAGCACAGGGGAACACTGAGGCAGAAATTGAAAAAACCGATGCAGAACGTAAACGAATAGATGAACGGAAAAACGAGATAATCCACGAAAAGCGCATCGGGCTTGATTTTCCGCACCAGCATCCGGAACGAAAAAGCCATGCCGGCAGCGTACAAAACAAGCACGATCTTTTCCGCCAGCCAGGCCGGTAAAAACGTGTTGAAAAAACCAAGCAGGAAATGCCCGAGCATATTCGGTTCCGGGTACAGGCTCAGTTCGAAAAACGGCGCGTAGTGCGGATCGCCGCCGAGCAGTTTGCCGATGATGTTCGCATTATAAAGGTGCACGGGTCCGTCGAGCGTAGGGAAATAACGAAACCCGAGAACCGGCAACAGGTACGCCAGCAGCAGGGCCAGGAAAATAACCGGCTCGTAACGTATAAAAAACGGCTTGCGCTGAAGTGACTGCATCCGCTCAAAGATAGTGGAGTAGTTCTTTCGGGCATTCCATTTCAAATGCAAAACCCCAAATGCAAAATGATACAGTGAACCCGGCCATCCCTTTGAAATTTTACATTTGGCGTTTTGCATTTGACATTTTCATATCGGCGCATACTCCAAACAGTTTCTCAGTACCTTCGCTTTTCATGCCGGTTTTACGAACCCGTTTTTTTTATTTTCTCCTGTTCACAGCCGTGGTAAGCGCCCTGCTGCATGCCCGTATTTTCAACATGGAACTGGTCGGGCCGCATGCCTGGCGGCAAACGCAGACGCAACTGAACATCGTGCATTTTGCGCAGGATGATTTCAATATCCTGAATCCGCGGGTGAATTCGCTGCAGGAAGGAACCGATATTCTCCGCATGGAATTCCCGCTTTTCCAGTGGCTGGCCGCCGGGCTGCACCGCGTATGCGGCGACGCGCTCTGGCTGACGCGCATATTTGTTTTCCTGGTCGGGCTGCTTACGCTCGCGGGTATGGGCAAACTGGCGCGGGAAGTATTCGACCGGAAAAAGGCCGCCCCGCTTGCCGCCTGGACGCTTTGCTTTTCTCCGCTGTTCTATTATTACACGGTCAACCCGCTGCCGGATAATCTCGCTTTGTGTTTTTCGACCTGGGGCGCGGCGTATTTTTTCACCTGGATGAAAGATGAAAAAATACAAACACTGACGGGCTGCGTTTTTTTGCTCACACTGGGTATGCTTTGCAAACTTCCGTTCCTGGTTTATTTCGCGTTGTTCGGCGGATGGCTGTGGAAAAAACTGCGGGAGAAAAAACTGTCCGGCAAATCTTTCCTTGTCACTTCGCTGGTAATAATCGCCGGGCTCGCCCTGGGCGGGGCCTGGTACCTGCAGGTGATCGGCGGGGGGAAAAACAATATGGTTACCAGCGGGATGCTCGGCAATACGTTAAACGCTTCGGCCATTTTCGACATTCTTTTCGGGAACCTCATCTCCACCCTGCCGGAATTCCTGCTGAACTACGGCTCAGTTTTATTTTTCGTGCTGGCGGTTTTTCTTTTTTTCAGGAAAAAATTATTCCGGCACAAATATGCCGCCGCGCTCCTGTGCTGGCTGGCCGGCGTACTGTTGTATTATTTCTTCGAACTGAACGCGATCACGCTGGTGCATGATTATTACCTGATGCCGTTCCTGCCATTACTTTTCCTCGCGGTGAGTTTCGGCGCCCTGCGTATGTTCCATGCCGGCGGCTTATCGAAAATCGTTACGCTGATCCTGCTCGTCATCCTGCCGCTGGCTGCTTTCCTCCGCTGCGATTCCCGCTGGGATGAAAAAGATCCCGGGTTTAACGCCGACCTGCTGACTTATAAAACGCAATTGCGGTCGGCTGTTCCGCCGGACGCGAGAATCATCATCGGGAACGACATGTCGGCGAATATCGGTTTCTATTATACCGGGAAAAAAGGCTGGAATTTTTTCGACGATAATTTAACGCCGGAAAGGCTGAACGATCTTCTTGGCAAAGGAGCGCAGTATCTCTACAGTGATTCGCGAAAGATCGAGTCGGATGAAAAAATCAAACCGTTCCTCGGCGAAACCGTCGGAACTTTCGGAAGCATACACGTGATCCGGCTGAAAAACCCGGGCTGATCAGTCGATCGTGGCAATCACTTTCAGCTCGATGGCGATGGGCGTGGGCAGGCAATTGATTTCGAGCGTGGTGCGGCAGGGCGGATTTTCCGCGAAATATTCGGCCCAGAGTTTATTGTACACGGGAAAATCGTCTTTCATGTTCGTGAGAAAAACGGTTACGTCCACAATTTTATTCCAGTTGCTCCCGGACTCTTCCAGTATATAACGCACGTTCTGGAAAACGGAGCGGCACTGCACGGCGATATCATACGAAGTAATATTTCCGTTTTCGTCCAGTTCCACGCCGGGAATTTTTTTCGTTCCGCGTTCCCGTGGTCCCACGCCGGATAGAAATAAAAGATTGCCGACACGGCGTGCGTGCGGATACAAACCAACCGGTTCGGGCGCTTTGGAAGAGTTAATGGATTGTTCTGACATGCTGCGAAGGTAGGCAGCGCAGGTGATTTTCGCAAAGCGGGAATTCTGCGGGCAAGACCACCAACCCGGCGGAAATTTGCTGCGCGTACTTCATTCTTCCAGGTTTGTATCGGCAGGCTGCGGAACAACTTCCGGTGGAGGAACAATATCCGGCGGCGGAACAGGTGGCGTAAAAGCTGTGTCGGGTTTTGAATTTGCCGTATCGGGATTTTTCTTTTTCTGCGACTTTTTCTTCCCGGGTTTTACCTCTCCTGTTTTGCTGCTGTCGGGCCATGACGCATCGAATTCACGCCGCATGCTGTCCGCTTCCGCTTTCGTCGGGTGTCTTCCTTTTTCCTGGTAAAACCATTCCACCCTCCAGGCCCAGGCCCGGTCGCGGGGATTTTCAATGCTCTCGATTTCTTCTGTCACAAATGCATCGCCTATTCCGCAGGCCCAGCCCAGCCAGGTGAAAAAGGCAAAAACAATAATCACCGGGATTTTCTTTTTCATGCGGGTTGCAGGTTAAACTGTTTTCGCCGGAACAGGAATAATCCGCATCCCGCTCCTGCAGAGTACGCCAGCAGGTCGAGGATATCAAAAGTACCGCTGAGCCAGCCGGTCGCCTGCGCCAATTCCGAAAGCAGCGGAAACGCAACAGCCAGCATGATGACAGATCGCGATGCGCGAAACAGGAACAAAGCATTTACAAAAGCGAAGAGCCATAATCCACAGGGAAGATTATAAATTATCCAGCCGGGAAAAGATATTCCGCCGGCCGTTTCGCGCAGATCCAGGAGAAAATTTTCCGCAGCGGTATTTTGTATACACGCAAAAAAACGGAGCGTGAGCGGCCGGTACAAAACGTAGAGCATTCCTCCCGCAAATAAAGGAAGTACGCTGTACAGGAAAAGCGCCGGCAAAGTTTTCCTCGGGGTTTTCATTGTGTCAATTTAAAAAACAAAAAGGCGGCGGCCCTGCCTGATCCTTGTTTTTTAACACACGTTATGTTTTGTGCCGGCCATCGGTCCGCGCCGGGGTTGTCGCCAGGTTTCCGAAAATCAATGAAAACAGGAGCCGGAAAAAGTAAAAAGGCGCCGGGGAGCGGGCTGCATCATTCCAATTTAGAACCTGTTACCGGTTTCCTTCTTATTTTAGGAGCATGAACCCGACCCGTACGTTTCTCTTGTTATTTCTTTTTTTCGCACCATTGCTCCCCGCGCAAAACAGTAAAGCCGATTCGCTCCGCGCGCAATTGAAAACGAGCATGCCCGACACCGATAAGGCGAATGTGTACCGGAAGTTGTTTACGCTTTCCTGGAGGAAAGATCCTGTGAAAGCGGAAGCCGTTGCAAAAGAAGGACTGGCATTCGTACGCAGCAAAAAACTACGGAAAGAAGAAGCACAGATACTCGGCGATCTTGCAGCGATGAAAGGAATGACCGGGAGGACGGACGAATCGCTCGGTTATCTTGAACAGGCTTTTGTTATCCGCAGGATTTTAAAAGACAGTTCCGGCATGGCCACGCTGTACATTAATTTCGGAAATGTTTACAACATCCGTTCCGAGCCGTCGCGCGCCATTGAGATGTACCTGAAGGGCATCGATATGGCTCCAAAAAAAACGGATGCCGATGTGGTGGCGAAAGGATACAATAACATCTGCATGATTTATTTCGGTCAGAACGACTGGAAAAATGCACTGGATTATTGTGAAAAAGCGCTGGCCATCCGGCGGCGGCTGGGCGACCGGGAAGATCTTCTTTCTTCCTGGGGGAACCTGGGTGAAATACTCAACAGCATGGGCAAACACCGGGAAGGGTTGGTATTTCTCGACAGTGCAATTGCCGTTGCGCGCGAACTGAATGATGTGTATCACCTGGCCCCGCTGCTCAACAATAAAGGATCGGCTTTGCTCGGCCTGAACAGAACCGATGAAGGAGAAAAAGCTTTCCGCGAAGCGCTCGCATTGAATGAATCATTTGATGATCAGCAGGGCGTATCCGTTTCTCTTTCCAATCTCGGAGCGCTGGCCAATACGCGCGGGCAAAACGATTCGGCTATAGCCTGGTGCACACGCGGACTGGAACTGGCCAAAGCGGCCGATGCCGTTTATGAACAACAGCAGTGTTACTGGTGTCTCTATGAAGCCAGTATGGCCCGGGGCGATTATAAACAGGCTATTGATTATCACCTCGGGTACACGGAATCCAAAGACAGTATTCTCAGCGAAAAAAACACGAAAGAACTTACCGCGAAGGATCTCCGGTACCAGTTCGATCAGAAACAAAAAGAAGAACAGTTGAAAACGGAAGAAGAAGCGAAACGGCAACGGCTGGTGCGTAACGCCCTGATCGCCGGGTTAGCCCTGCTGCTATTGCTGGCCATTACCATTTTCGCCGGCTACCGGCAGAAACAACGCTCGAATACGATCATCAGCGCACAGAAACAGGAAATGGAAGTGCAGAAACATATCGTGGAAGAAAAAAACCGCGAGATACTGGACTCGATCAACTATGCCCGCCGGATTCAATATACCCTGCTTGCACATGATGCTTTACTGAAAGAACAACTGGACGAGTATTTCGTGCTGTTCAGGCCGAAAGATATCGTAAGCGGCGATTTTTACTGGGCTACCAGGCAGGGCGGAAAATTTTATCTCGCGGTTTGCGACAGTACCGGGCATGGTGTTCCCGGCGCATTCATGTCGCTGCTCAATATTTCTTTCCTGAACGAAGCTATCACCGAAAAAAATATCGGCAGCACGGGCGAAATACTGGATCATGTACGCAAACGTTTGCTGGACAGTGTTTCGAAAGACGGCGCGAGCGACGGCATGGATGGTGTTTTGTGCAGTATCGACAGCAGCAGCCGTCAAATTTCGTATGCGGCCGCCTATAATGCCCCTTTGCTGATTAAAAAAACAGGCGCGATACAGGAACTTCCTGCCGATAAAATGCCGGTGGGCAAAGGCATCCACACCCATTCCTTCAGCCGGTACACTGTGGATACCGAAAAAGGCGATATGCTTTACCTGTTCACGGATGGTTTTGCCGACCAGTTCGGCGGTCCGAAAGGGAAAAAATTCAAATACAAGCAGCTGTACGAATTGCTCCTGTCGGTATCGGGTTTGCCCGTGGAACAACAAAAGAAACAACTCGAAGAAGTATTCGAAAACTGGCGCGGAAACCTCGAGCAGGTGGACGATGTGCTGATCATCGGGCTGCGGACCTGATTTTTCAAAAATGCGCCAGGATACTTTTCACATCCTGCACATACCTGCCGCCGAAAAGGTTGACATGTACCAGCAAAGGATACAGGTTGCAGCAGCCGATACGTTTGCGCCTGTTTTTTTCCAGCGGAAACGCTTCGTCATACCCTTCATAAAAAGCCGCATCAAAACCGCCGAAAAGTTCCGTCATGGCTAAATCCATTTCGCGATGCCCGTAATACACCGCGGGATCAAAAACGGCCGGACCTTCGGCGCTGAACATAAAATTTCCGTTCCACAGGTCGCCGTGTAAAAGCGCGGGCTTTTCCGCCGGGAAAATTTCGCCGAGTCGCGCACATAAATTTTCAGCCTGTTTCACCTGCGCTGCGCCGATCCGCTGATCATCGTATGCCGCTTTTACCTGCGGAAGGATCCGTTCTTCCGTAAAAAAATCAGTCCAGCTATCGTGCATGCGGTTGCGCTGCGGCAACGAGCCGATATAATTATCGTGGTCCAGCCCGAAACGATCCTGCGTGTTTTTATGCAACCGGGCGAGCGCCGCACCGGCTTCGCGCCAGCCGGATTCACCCGCCTGTTTTTTTTCAAGAAACCCAAGCAGCAGGAATGCGGTTGTGTCCGTCTCTCCTGTTCCAATGGTTTCCGGCACAACAAGCGTTCCGGTTTTGGCCAGCAGGTCAAGCCCGCGCGCTTCCGCGGCAAACATCCCCGGAAATTTTTCCGCATCGTTCCATTTCAAAAAAAAGTACCCGGTGTCCGTTTCCAGTCGCACGGCCCGGTTGATGCTGCCGCCGCCCACGGACGTGATCCCGGTGATTGTCGCCGGCCGGCCCTGCTTTTCCCGCAACATGCGCGCAACAGCATCCGCAAGTGATTTGTTCAGCATAGTTTTCAAAGATCGATGATCCGGTCGCGAAGTTTATATTTTTCGCAAAGTGATTTCGTTTTTTTCTGCAGCGCCTCGTGGTAGTATGCGGGAACTCCGCTGCCGCGTAAAAAATAGTCTTCGTACTTTTTAATTACCTGCGGATAATGTTTTCGCACCGCTTCCAGCACGAGCGTTTTACTGTCGCTCTTTCCCTCGCCGAATAAGGTGAGCGAAGCGGGGAAAATATAATCCACCGGGACGGATGCAAAAACACGAAAACTGTTTTCCAGTTCTTCCGCCGTGTCGCTGATCCACGGCAGCAGCGGCATGAGGCTCACGCCGGACAATAGTCCTGCTTTTTTCGACGCCTGCAGGGCGAGCAATCGTTTCGACGGGGTTGTTGCGCCCGGTTCAAAAATATGCGTGGCTTCATCCGAAAGTGACGAAAAGGAAAACGTGACCATTGCTTTCCGGTGCAGTTTTCCTTCCAGGTCGGCCGGCAGAATCGCGGTGCGGTCAATTTCCTGCAGCAGGTCGAAATCGCGCTGCACGAGATCCGATCGTGTAATGATATGTACCGGGAAACGATGTTCGAGGATAATTTCGAGCAGGCGGCGCGTCCCTTTTTCTTCTTTTTCAAACCGGAGATACGGATCGGTGGCCGATGAAAGCACGATGATTCCGTATTGATTTTTCTTCGCACGAAGCGCAAGTTGTTTGTCCAGTAATTCCGCCGCATTCGTTTTCACCGAAAGTTTCCGCTCCATCTGCGTGCCATATTTGCTGCCGCGGATATAACAAAACAGGCAATTGAACGAACAGGCGCTCCAG
>VBWE01000002.1:163281-177030 GCA_006218065.1 Bacteroidota bacterium | reverse complement strand
CCAGGGATTAACCGTATAGTCGTCGAGGAACCAGGGATCGCGGCGCTTCGTTTTGTTCAGGATCGTTTTTACTGTGATTTTCGCAGGCATCGTGCATGCTGTTTATTGAAAACGTCCTGCATATTTGAATGAGCGGCTCAGCCCGATCCGGATTTTCGTTTTAAACCAGGGTCGTATGGCCGGGTTATTTTCTATTTCGTCAGCATAGCGCTGAATAATACCCGGGTAAAATTTTGCCGTGGTTTTCGCCGCCCAGCCGATTCCTTTTTTTGTGTGCAAATCCGTCGTTTCGGATAAAGCGAGCAGCAGTTGAAAAAGTTCTTCCACCTTATTCTTCGGCAGTCCTTTCTTGATCGCGTAATGCCCGGCAACACCCACCACGCGAACCATCCAGTGGTTTTCATGACGGCCCAGTTTTTCCAGTTCTTTTAAAGTCTGCACGGGTTTTGTGAGCAGCGCATATCCGAAAACGCGCTCGCCGATAATATCACACACATACCATTCATCGCCCTGCCGGATGATTTCAGCGGCCTGTGAAAAACAGGCTTTATAATGTTCGCCCAGGCGCAACTGCAGCCATTTCCCCGCAACCGGGAAAGCGCCGATCTGCGCGGTATCTGCAATGGCGCGGATAATTTCCGTTTGCTTTTTTTCGGGAATCGCTTCGTACAGCAGAACTGCCGCAGATTCCAGCAAAGGAAAACGGACCCGGTTTTGAAACAGGGATTCGTCGAGCCGCCGCACAAGCGAAGCATTCCCGTTTTTACGGAACGCTTCCAGCGCGCTGTGCACCGCATCTTCCACTTCCCCTTTCCGGGTAATTTTTCTCATACTTCCGCCGGGTTTAACGATAAACCTACAGTAAATTTTGTCCCCGGTCAAGTCGGCTGATCGGTGTAAAATGTTCAACTTTGCCTGAACCAAAAATCGCCGACATGTCCAGCCCGAAATGGAAAACCATCCTCAACGACAAAGTCCGTTCCGTTTATGCTCCGCCCCAGCGCGACAAAGAACGTGACGGGCAGCTCGAAGAATTTCTGCGTCACTGCATTTCGATGCTCAACCAGATGAAGCATGAGCCGGGTGAGGAAAAATGGTTCTGGGGCGACATCAACAAGCGCAAAATGGTTTCGCGGCCGAATACTTCCGGGAAAGAAATCATCACGGGTATCAAGCAGGAAATTGAAATTCCCGGGCAGGTCGGTGACCGTGACGATGTTATTTCCCAGCTGCTCGAGCGTTTCCACGGTGTGCCGAACTGGGGACATACGAAAACGCTGATCAACGTCGTGCCGCAATCGTCGGAACTTTCGGTGGCGGCGGCCATGCTGGCGGCGATGGTGAATGCAAACCTGGTGGAATCGGAATTGTCGTCGGATATCGCTGCGGTGGAAGTGGAAGTGAACAGCATGCTGGCCGAAATGTTCGGCTGGAATAAAGCCAAAGCGGGCGGAATATGTACGGTCGGCGGCACGAACAATTACCTCTACGCAACCAAACTCGCGCTTACACATTGTCTCGGGTACGCGTCACGTTATAATGGTATCCGCACCGACGCGAAAATCATCGCATCGAAAGGTTCGCATTACGCCAAATATAATTGCGCGGACTGGACCGGTCTCGGTCGCAAGAACGTGGTGGAAGTGGACGTGAATCCCGACGGCACGATGAACCTCGATCACCTGGAGGAAGTGATGCGTTCACTTTATAAACAAGGTATCCCGATCGCGATGGTTGTGGCTACTGCGGGAACCACGGACGCGTTTGCGATCGACAATATCCGCGAGATCTCCGGGCTTTGCCGTATGCTGCATAAAGAATTTTACGTGGATGAACGCCCGCTGGTTTATGCCGACGCGGTAATCGGCTGGGCCTGGATGTCGTTCCGCAATTACGATTTCGCCGGCAACCCGCTGCAGTTTTCCACGCGCGCGCTCAAGCTCATCAACGACTGCGTGATGAAAGCGTCGGGCATGGAAGACGTAGACATGGTCGGCGTCGATTTTCACAAGACCGGTTTTGCGGCATATGCGAGCAGCGCTTTCTGTGTGCGCGACGAAAGACTGTTCGACCTGCTGAAATCACCTTCAGGCGGCGTGGCTTATCTTTTCAACAGCCGTAAAGACATTTATTACCCGGGCAAGTTCACGCTCGAAGTATCACGTTCTTCCGCCCCTGCGCTGATCGCCTGGACACACCTGCGTTATTTCGGTTACGAAGGTTACCAGGTGATGATCGGTCACCTGATCGAGATGCAGCAGGCGCTTCGCGATGAACTGGAGTTTCATCAGAACATCGTGGTAGTGAACGGCGATTCGTACGGCGCGGTGACGCTTTTCCGCGTGTACCCGAAATGGATGGACGCGCACCTGCAGTACCAGAATGAATTCTACAAAGAGAAGTACGAGGAAGAGCTGATGAAGTTCAACCAGTTCCAGAGCGATGTTTACAATACACTCTGCGACATGCACGAGTCGGATGAAAATCCTTCGCCGGCGATCAGCATCACCACGAAGTTCCGCCAAACGGAATACGGCAAACCGGTTACCGCGCTGAAAGCCTACCTGATGGGCGCACACACCAATACCGACCCGGCTTACCTGAAACGCGAAATCGTGGAGCATATCCAGAAAGCGGTGGAAATGGTTTCCGCACAGAACAGTTCGGCAAAAAGTAACGCATAGCGTTTACGCTTCCAGTTCGACCAGGAATTCCGTGCCGTGGTTCAGCTTGCTTTTCACGCTGATTTTTCCGCCGAGCGTTTCCACCTGTGTTTTCACCATGTACAGGCCCATGCCTTTACCTTCTGTGTGAAAATGGAATTTTTTATACAGGCCGAAAATTTTATTCCCCTGCGCTTCCAGGTCTATGCCCAGCCCGTTGTCCCTGAACGACAGGAAAATCCGGCCTTCTTCTTTTCGTCCTGTTATCCGGATGATCGGGCAGGCGTCCGGCATCCGGTATTTGATACTGTTCAGGATCAGGTTGTAGAAAATACTGTTCAGGTAACTCTTCAATGTTACGATTTCATCGATGCCGTTAAATTCGGTGAAGATGATCGCATTTTCTTTCTGAATAAGATTACTGATGCTGATTTTCACATTTTCAACCACATCGGAAAAACGAACCCGTTCTCTCTTCTCGGTGATTTCACGTCTTACCTGCAGGATATGGTTGAGGTCAATGATAACCTCGTCCAGTTTTTTAACGGACAGCACGAGCCCGTCCATGCACTTTCTCCGTTCCTCGGCATTGACATCAACTTCGCGGAGCAGGTTGGAAATACCAAGAATATTGGTCACGGGCGCACGCAGGTTATGTGAAATGATATACGCGAACTGTTCCAGGTCATTGTTTCTCCGGAGCAATTCCGCCGTAATTTTTTCCTGTTCCAGCGCGAGTCTTTTTTCCCAGGTAACATCCCGCATGGCGCCGACCATACGGACCGGTTCTTTCTCTTCGTTATAGATGATATACCCGCGGTCGTGCACATAGGCCTGTTCCCCGTTTTTCCGGTTGTAACGGTACTCGTCTTCCCAAAGAATGGTATCGGGTGATTTGATTTTGCCGAGCAGGTTATCCAGTACACGTTCGCGGTCTTCTTCATGAATGCAATTCATCCATGAAGCGCCGTAAAGATCTCCTTCCTTTTCCGTGTACCCGAATACCTGTTCGTAGTTGGCAGAACGAAACACCTTGTTGTTGACAATGTCCCAGTCCCAGATCACATCGTTCGTCGCTTTGGTCACCAGCTCATACCGTTCGTTGCTCGCGCGTATCTGTTGCTCCGTATTTTTTCTTTCCGTGATATTGACTGCCGCTACGCTGAGGCCGAGTATTTTATGCTCTTCATTGAAAATCGGGTGCATGCTTACCTGCAGCCATTGCCCGGGATCACCTGTAAGGGTGACATTCAATTCATATGTCACTTGTTTTTTGTCATCCAGTATTTTCTGGATTATGTCATACACATCCTGCCGCCGGTGCGCGGGCAATACACTGATATAGTTGCTTCCCTCCGCCAGCTGATCCCCCGTTTGCTTCAGCGAAAGTTCATTGGCCAGGCTGTTGAATGTAAGAATGTTGGCATGCTTATCCAGCAGCACATACGCTGTATCCGTATTTTCCAGGAGATTACGCAGGTTAGCTTCCGCATGCTGCAGTTTTTTTTCCTTTTCTTTGCGGCTGGTTATATCCGAAATGAGTCCATCTACACGCAGTATCTGCCCGGCATTATCGACTGTCGGTCTCATTTTAGCCTGGAGCCAGCGGGTTTCCCCGTTCTTATGTATAATCCGGTATTCGATATGCGACGTTTGCCCGGAATCCAAAACCCGGAGACTGTCCAGGACAATTTCCTTATCCTGTTCATGAGTACAGTTTAAACACAGGTTTTGATCCTGGTAAAAAGCCTGTTGCGGGTAACCATAAATTTTCTCGCAGGAGGGCGAAATGAACAGCGTCTTGTTTTCTACCCAATCAAAAGAAAAGAAAACATCTTCGATATTTTCGAGCAATGTTTTCAGTTCCTGGTTGGTTTTGCTGAGTTCGGCGGCTTCTTTCCTGAGTTTATTATTCAGTTCGATCATTTCATCCGAACTCAGTTCGATCGAACGCTCAAGCATCTTACGGTCTTTCTCATAGTGATCGTACGACTCACTGATCACCCGGAAGAGTTCCCTGCATTCTTCAGAAACGTGTTCTTCCTTGCCGCAGTATTTCTGAAACTGCCGCTGCAATAATTTATTCAGCGTTTTCATTTCTCCGTGATGGTTGTGATGGTCATGGTTTGATTATGCAATTCGCATTTCATAAACTGGAAGGCCGGTGATATTTCACCATGTGAATAAAACCCGGTGATGGCTGTTTGTCCGCCATAAATCGCTCTTACCACTTCTACTTCTTCCTCCACGCGCTGGTCCAGGACCAGTTTTCTTCCCACACAACTGATCAGGATAGCAAGATCCGGTTGTTCCGGTCCTTTATTCACACTGCTTTGCGCCGCACCTGCCGCTCCTTCAATCAGGCGGTCCAGGTTGGCTTTCATCAGGCGGGCGTAATGTCCTTCGGGCATATTGCCGGCAAAAGTCAGGCTCTTCTGTTCTTCGTTCACCGAAAGAATCGTTCTGACCAGCGAATAACCCGATCCGTTGCGGATGCTAAGCGGAAAAAGGAGGCCTGAAGCAGGAAGTTCTGCCGCATATTCGCCCAGGTACATCTTATAAATATCGAGTGCCGGTTTTTCATCGAGTTCATACAGCACATTTCCTTCCGCCCTGGTAATCAGGCGTTCGGGTCCGAAAGGATCCCAGCCGCCCACGCTGCCGTAAAAAACGGCAATATCGTTTCCGTAAAAACCGACAATGGCAATGCGACCTTCGCGCGGCGCTTCATTCAGTCCGACCTTCGTTTTGGTGAACCGGGCGCCGTCTCCCGCGAGACCGCCGGTAATGATCGTTCCTTCGGGCAAGAATTTCTGTAACCCGGTCACCAGGTCGCTGCCGTTCACATTCTGCCCGTCTGAAATCACCAGCACATTTTTAAGCCCCTGGTGATCGAGCCGGCCAGCCAGCTGTTTCCCGGCATCAAAACTGTCCGCAGCCTGGTCAACCTGTATAACCGCCGTTTTGACTTTCGTTTTCTCCAGGTAAATGGCCGTCAAAGCAACCGTATCGTCATTTACCTGTACATCGATAATTTCCCCTGCTGTCGAGTTGATCAATATCTCCGCCTTGGGGTACATTTCCCTGATCGTCTCGTACACCGGGTCGATTTCGAGCAGGTCTGCGCAGGCAAAAACAAGAACAAGGTTACATGCGGCCGGATCGAACGGATCGTTCCGAAGCGTTTCCCAGCCTGATTTCCGGGTGAATTTTTTTTGCTGAATTTTCATACCTGGCCTGTTTAGGGTTAATTGATCGGGATATGACTGCCTGTGGTTAGCTCCAATACTCCGTAATGTTGCTTCTATAAACCATCTCTACGATCTGGCGGGCATATCTGTTTCGATTTTGCACGCAACAAACGTATAATAATGAAACCGCCGGCCATTTACTATTCTCCTTCCCATTATGCCGATGTAAGATTTTTCGGTAAAATGTGTACTTATTCCTCCATAAAATCAAGGTGATTTTACAGGGAACCCCCTGGAATAAAGAGCGGGAGATGGCATCCGTCATCGTTTTTGAGTATCCCGCTGCGGATTTTACAGCAGAACCTGCGGGCCGGTGTTCATTTCAGATGGGGGTAATTGATTTTCAGCGTATGAAAAGCCCCCATTCGTCATCCACCTCGCCAGGCGGCATAGCATGTATTTCTTTGCACCAGTCGCGGAACAAAGCCCGGAAACTTTCCATTTCGCGGCGGAACAGCTTAATATGTTCGGGATCTGTTTTGGTGAAACTTCTCAGTCCGTGCGAAGACAGGAGCAGGAAATTAGCATGTTCACGGATAATGGCGGCATTCTGCATGCAGATGAGCCAGGATCCCGATCCCATTGCACCTGCAATTTTAGGAGCAAGCATATAGGCCGACTGCATCATGAGACCGCCCTGCATTTCGCGTTCTTCTTCCGTCATACTTTCATTCAGCACCCGGGCCAGTTGCAGAACTTCCATGGCCTGGATATACAGCGGATGGTTTTTCAACCTGCGTTTTTCTTCTCGATATTCGCGCTCGTATTCTTCCCTTTCTTCATCCGGCATTTCTTCGTTAAAATCAAACCCGGAATCATCGTCATCATCGATCATGGCAATTTCTTTTTGGTTGACGCCTCAATATTGAAAAAAAATCCGCGAAGAAAAAACTTCGCGGATAGCCGGGTTGCCCGGTTTGGCTTTTCTGTCCTCGTACAGAGGGAGTTATTTTTTCGTAACGATGCGGCGCATCACGTAATGGTACGTAGTATTGTTGCTCGTATCGGTAATCTGGTAGGCATTCACAAAAAGCCAGCCGTTTGCCGCCATGTGATTGAGCGCATCGATCATGGAATTGAATTTCATCGGCTTGCCCGTTGCGGGATCTTTCAGTACATCGTTGTTGAAGCCTTCGAACATTTTGTTCTCCTGCCCGAAATCGACTTCGATTTTAATTTTGCCGGTCAGGCTCAGCGTTGCCCGCCCGATTACTTCGCAGTAGGTTTCTGTTGTTTCAGCCTGTGCAAATCCCGAAAGATGCATGCCGAGGAACAATACGAGAATAGAGAGTAATTTTTTCATGTTTCGTTTTTTTTAGTTTGGGCTAATTTAGGTCAAATATCGTACCAGATACGGCGATTGAACCCCGGGGTGCGAATGCCCGTGCATAGCCCGATTTACCCTACCGGCACAGGAAGGGCCGATTCCCGGTTAATAGCCGCTTATCCTATTCAAAGATTTTCCTATTTTTGTTCCCCGTTCATTTTTTATGGGGGATTAGCTCAGCTGGTCCCGACATGTGTCGGGACGCTTGCATGGACGCTTGCATGGCAAGTTGCTGTTCTGGTTCTTTTCGTTCTTTTTATTGGGGGATTAGATCAGCTGGTCCCGACACATGTCGGGACGCTTGCATGGCAAGTTGCTGTTCTAGTTCTTTACGTTCTTTTTATTGGGGGATTAGCTCAGCTGGCTAGAGCGCTTGCATGGCATGCAAGAGGTCATCGGTTCGACTCCGATATTCTCCACCAAACCCTTCGAAAAATCGAAGGGTTTTTTTATTTATGTCCTTCTTCGTTTACATACTCTTCTCGAAAAAGAAAAACCGTTACTACGTCGGGCAAACGGAAGACTTAAACAAACGCCTGGCTTCGCATGAAAGCGGCATATCTCCGTATACATCAACAATGGATGACTGGGAGCTTCGGAAGAATTTCCTTCACGGACAAAGAACTCCTTCGGAGGGCTGAACAATTTCCTTTCGCACCCTGTCTCAATTTTTAATTTCAATCCGTCAAAGAACTTTCTTCTCTCAGCAGCAAAACAACTTCACGCTCACATTCACCATGCGTTCACTCTTGCTGAACGATAACGTTTGCCTGGTCAGCCGTTTTATTCCCTGCCGCATCGATAAATGAAATCGCTCCAGCCGGTTGATCAGGTGAGCAAATACTACATGCTCCACTTCTTCCGTCAGCATTCCTTTGTAACCATTCCATCCGTCGGTATAAATTCTCTTCGGCTCCAAATCCATCAGCCGGTCAATCATCGGCTGTATCGTTTCCTGTCGTCGCTTGCCCGTAATGCTTTCGATAATCGCTCCTGTTTTTTTATTCATTACGCTGATCACGTAATAGCGATCCTGTTCTGTGTTCCGCTTCACAAATGTTTGCAGTTCATCCAGCAAATAGCTTTGTCCCTTTTCTTGCGGCGTTTTAAACGAAAGTTTTTTCGCTTTACGTTCCAGCAATAGCTGGACACTCGTCTTCGGTATTTTCAATAAGCGGCCGATTGAACTTGTTCCAAGTCCTTCGTTGTGATATTCCCGGACACGATCTTCATCCCCATCACCGTAACGATGGTTGCAATACGCCGTTTGCTGCCAGCAATGACAACACTTGCAATACAGTTTCTGCACAGCGCCACGAAAACCCCGGCGAATACAGCTTTGGCTGTTACAGTAAATACAAAATAATTTTGTTGAATGCATAAGAGACATTTTGAACACAGGTTCAGGCAAAACCCTTTGTTTTTGCTTTATAGCGAATATCAAACGAAAAAACGAGGTTACTCACCTCGTTTTTCCCTTCAACCGGACATCCGGTTTTGTATTGATTTTCAAGTCGTTCGGCAAATATTTTTGTTTTGTTGAACTCAAAAGAGACATTTTGAACATAACCAGGCTTCCTTTATCACTTCCGAGATAGGTGATGTACAATTTCTTTAACGTAAGTTTTCCCTTGCCCTTGGCCACATTGATTTCCGTAGCCGGTTCATGCGGATCGTAAGCCGAGGCGCCGTAGTTATTGGGCAGCGTGCCGCTGCAAAGACTGTAATCATATACAAGCGCTACTGTCTTAAGCACTTTTGTATAATCATTTTTGCTGTACAGTTTTATTTCTTTCAGGTAACGCTGGGCCTGCCCAGAGCTGACCGTCGGAGTGAGACTGGTTGCATTTTCCGATGAGGCCCCGTAACCATCCTGGCGGATTTCTGTAGCAGCATTATTCAGGATAAAACGGGCAACATGGGTTTTGGTTTCGATGGAATTGAGATAATACAATTCTTTCTGACCGTAGGAATAACTGGCTTTATCATCCAGTTCATTCGAGATGTCGTTCTTCATATAATTGGCGCCGCAATATGGAAAGCGCCAATTGTACGTTGAAGATTGTTTGTAATAATTGAACTTAACGTAATACCCGAGATCATTTTCCGAAGGTCCGTTACCATCAACGTCGACATAATCGGGCGAAACGATAGCTGTGAGCAGGTAGCTGTGCGCATATTTCGGCAAGGTGGTTTTGCTGATAAAATGATCGTAGCCATTATCATTTTGCGCCGGGTCAAGATCGTTCGTCGAATAGGCTTGTGTCGCCGGGAAATCTCCCAGGGTTAAACCATTATCATAATCCAGCCCGTCGATGGAGAATACCGCATCGCTTTGCGTCGCGTTGTAAGCCGGTATCCCGTAGAAATAGCGGTTTCCATCCGGATTCACTACAGAAATTTCGCCGATATGCGCATCCGGGTTTGCTGTATAATCATAAGCATAATTATCCCCTCCCGAAGGAGCAGCCCCGGGATATTTTCCATCCAGGTAAAGATGTTCCGGACGGCTGCTGTAATTATTATAATCCGCAATTTGTTCGTGTGTGCGGTGGCTGATGCTTTGCACCCGTTTCTGCCGGCTGGTGCGATTCGCATAGCTGCTCATCGGGTAATAATTGGATTGGGTGGCATAAGCGCCCAGGATCAGCTCATCGTTGGCAATCCGCGGGTTGATAGATACGTTTCCGAGCGGGCCGTCTTCAAAAACAGTATTCAGTTTAAAACGTACAGCCTGATCGCCCTGCAGTTGAAGCATCTCGGCTGTTGGGCTTGCTGTCATTTCCCCGGTAGTTTTAAAATAGGCCGGTTCGTAAAGTGCGTCACTTACATCGGATTTGCCGAGATGTTTTAAACCGGCTATTTCCTGCCAGTGATTTGTGTTTTCCCACTGGCCGGAATAGCTGCGGCTATGATTAAAGCCGGCATCAAAACCGATGTGATATTTATCGGCAGTAGAATTCTTACCTAGTTCAACTACAAGTTCACCACCGTTTATAACACTTTCTGTTGTAGGATCGGTATACAGACCAATATCGGAACGAAACGGGCGGAAAGCACCACCTATTCCCTGGCCCTTTATTGAATAGCTATCGTAAGTTGATACTGCAAGTGGCAAGGCAGGGCTATGACGATTTACAGCAACATCTTTTTCGCGGTTGAAATCTTTCAAAGATGTGTTGGATGAACTATTATCGCTTTCGTCTTCATAAAAATATCCGTAGGCATTATACTTATTCGTTGTGTTTTTGTAATGCCGGTTTGAATAAGACGCTGAAAAACCCTGTGTAAGCACTTTCTCGGAAGACGCAGGGATTGGAGTTGTAAAAAAAGGAATGAACGATTCCGTAGTAGTAACTTCACCAACCTCAATTCCCAGGTTTACATTCCCTCCGATCATTTCAGGCTCAGAGTTTGGAACATAGCTATTACGTGCAAAAGATACTCCCAGTGTCTGCCGGGGATTAAACCCTGTTTTTTCAACAACCCGCGATGCTCCAAGGGATAAACCATAGACACCTTGTCTTGAGTTAATTCCTGCAGATGCAGACAGGCCTAAATACTTTTTATCCTTTGAGTTTTTTTGATCATTATACGAAAGATTAGGTACTACCCCAATTCCTTCATCTGACCCAAATGATAAAGTCAGTGATTTAGACATATGAGATGTATTCAGGCTATTGCTTGATGAGGCTAATCCTAAAGAATAACTTACACCCACACCCCGATAACTGTCCCAATACAAAATTCCTGTATGATTTGGGGAGGCTCTTCTAAAACTAAGTCCGAATATTTCATTCATCTGTTGAGCCGAGTACGTGTACTTTGCACTCAAATTCCAGTTCGGCCTCATCGACAACGTTTTCTGTACCTCATCCCCCTTAAAATCATCCGGTAAACCGCGCATCCCGCGGGTAATTTCTCCCGCGTTGATATTCCAGCCGAGTCCCACCCAGCTGGCCTCCTGCTCCATGCCAACGCCGGCATGGTATGCGAGGTTGATCGGGTAACCGCCGTTCGGGCCGGGCACAGTCATCAGTGGAATATTGTAATTAAAATCACCGGTGAAGGGATTGACCATCTCCGTTGTTCCCGCAGGTTCAAAACTTTCGAATTCGGCCTGGCTCGGCCCACCCGTCAGCGCATACGCCGCGGTGGGGACAATAATTTCGGCCAGCAGGTTCAGCGCGAGGTAAACTGCGACAACCCGGTAAATTTTTTCTTTGAGTTTCTTCTTGTTCCGTTTCATTGGGAAAGTAATTGGAGTTGTGGAATGCGATTGATGTCGTTGCCGGCAATACGGATCATGATTTTACCCGTGCCAAGCACCTGGTCTTCTAAAACAAGTGTTTTATCGCGGCCGGTATTTTTATTTGCCGGGATATCGAAACCGAGCAGCAGGTTATTGTCCGGCCCGGTATTGTAATTGCGTTCGAAATGATAAAGCACGCAAGGCAGTGTATCGTTTCCGTCGATCAGGGAAAGATCATTTTGCATATAGGAAACGAGATAGTCCAGCCGGTCGTAGTATTCGGTTTCTTCCGAGATTCCCTCCCGCATCAGTTCCTGGCCCGATTTGGTCCGGATGGTGAGCGTAAAGTACTGGAGGCCTTTCATCGGTTTTATTTTCTGATCGAGTTGCTGCCGGCTGATGTTTTCATCTTTGTCCTGCATCAGCGCGATGTATTCGTACGGTTTGTAAAGCAGGCGGAATTCGTAATCACCCACCTGTTTGCTTACGTTCAGTCCGTTTGTTTCTTCGCGGATGTAATTCACGTATTGCTTCGGTGAAAGATTTTCTTTTGCGCACGAAATCATCAGCGGAACTGCCAGCAAGGCAACTATTTGTACAACCAGGCGCATCTTAGTTTTTCCCTCCGGATCCTTTATAGCTTTCATTTACATAGGCGAGCACATCGGCGGTGATCTCATTGCCTTCCTGCGCATACATAATGGAACCGGTACCGTCTCCGCCAAGGATATAGGTGTAATTTTTATTTTTTCCGAAGTCCTTCACGTACTGGTTTATCTGTTTCCATATCTGCTCGGAGTACTGTTGTGTCATCGCCTGGTTGTCCTGCTCAAAGGCTTGCTGTTTCTGCAGGTATTCCTGGCGAAGCATTTCAAATTCAGGCATTCGTTCTTCCAGTCCTTTTTTATTGCCTGACATTTCGAAATTCTGAAGAGTCCGGCTGAGTATATTCAAACCGAGTTCGAGACTGTCGAGCTGGCGTTTGCGCATATCCTGCACGGTGGTCAGTTTTTTCTCCAGTTCTTTTTTCATTTCGAAGTCGTTGTACACTTTGTCCAGGTTGACATAAGCCAGCCGCGGTTGTTTCGCGTAGATGAATCCCATTGCGAAGGCCATCGTTACAACGGTTATGCAGATAAGGGGCAGCAGTACTTTTTTCATGGTTCTCGTTTCTATCGGGCGATTCACTGAATCGCCCTTACTTTTGGTTCATCGGGCGATTTTCACTGAGTCGCCGGTTCTCGTTTGTGTCGGGCGATCCGCCTGAGACGGATCGCCCTTTCTTTAGTTTCTGCACTCGGCAAGCGTGTTCGTGTTTTTGAAACGCAGGTACCATTTTTCATTTTTCTCGTTGATGACTTCCAGGATATAGTATCCGCTTGTCAGCGAACCGGCAGAGGTAAACTGGCAATGAAAACAATTCAGGAAACAATGATTGTCTCCATAAGAAATGGCAGGTGTAACGGTCGAGGGGACTATTGTACTGGAACTCTCGAGCGAGTGATCGTCGCTTTTGTAAACATTGAAAGTCAGTTTGCCATCGGTATCGTTGTATTCTTCGTCATAACGGAAGTATAGATTTCCATTCGTTACGAAAAAATACCCGCCGTCCAGTTTTCGTCGCAAAACCGCATAAACAGTTGAGTTTTGTTTTTTGGCAATGGTGATCGGCATCGGGTTGGTTGTCATCGGTAAGGTGATGGCCGAAGTGGTCGATACGAAAGCCTTATTATCGTACACTTTAATATCCGATCCGCCCAGATCGCGCCATTTGTTGATCCCCGTGGTTTCATCAAAACCGGCAACGCGCATCTGGGAATAATCATCCACTTTACAAGATGCATTGTCATTGGATGTAACCCGTGCAATAATATTCGATGAACCAACCAGCCGTTGCAACTTCCAGTAGTCGCAGTTGCTCACGCTTTGCAGCGTATCTCCAAGACTGTCGGTTTGATACGTGAGTCCCGGATTCTGCGCCAAATACTCCGCCTCAAACTGATCTGTACCTGACGACGGCGCACTGATACGCAACGGGTGATAAGCTCCTGCGGTCAGCGTGGTATCGCCCAGCGGGAACCAAACTGTATCATTCCCGGTTTTCCGCATGGCTCCGTGTACATACGCGCTGTCATGTCCTCCGACAACGAGTCCATTATCGGCCAGTTCGAAGTACGCAGTAACGCGCGTTGTTTTGATTTTTCCTTTGGTCATCGTCAGCGTGCCGTTCACTTTCACCGGGCATTCCAGCGTGGT
>VBWE01000002.1:0-163268 GCA_006218065.1 Bacteroidota bacterium | reverse complement strand
CAGCGTGGTGGATGAACTTGTAAAACTGCGGTTCATCGTCAGGTTGTTGAATGTTTCCAATGAACCGCCGCTTTTCGAAACTTTCGTGTAGCCGCTGCCATCAAGAACCACCGTACTGGTACCTGCTGTCCATGTACCGTTGTTGCTCCACTGGCCGCCGACGTTGATCGTATACGTTCCGGCGGAAAGTGTTGTGCTTGCGCTGATCAGCAATTTGTCGTTCACATCGAGATTCCCCGTGAGCGTGCGTGTGCCGCTGGTGAAGGTGGCGATTTTGTAAAACGACATGGTGGAAGAGGTTCCTTGTCCATCAAGATTTTTGGTGCCGATGAAGGCTACGTTGGAAGTCCCCGGATCGACCGTTCCGGCCGTGTACGTCCAGTTTCCCGAACAAGAGATCGTGGAAGTCATCGTCAGCGTTCCCGATGATTTATCGATCACAACATCCGGCAAAGCTCCGCCACCGTTCGTGCCGCTGCCGGTGAGCGTTTGGCTGCCGGTTCCGTTGATCGTCAGTATGGCCGAACCGCCGCCGCCGGTAGCGGTGTTCGTGATAGTAACATGTCCTTTGGCGTCTATGTTCCCGGTATTGAACGTGATTGCCGAAGTGCCTTTGATTGTTAAAGTTCCGTTCACCGTTATGGTGGTTCCGCTGCTGATGGTATATGTGCTGGCTGAACTGCCGGCGAATTCCACGTTATTCAGCGTCGGTGAATTGTTGATGGTTTTTGTTCCGATGAATTCCACCGTACTTGTTCCCGCGCTGATCGTACCATTGGGATTGGACCAGCCGCCGGCCACGACAATGATGCTGGCCAGGGTTAGTGTACCTGAAGATTTATCAACGGTAACGGTTGGCAGTGCACCATACGTAAGTGTTCCGCTTCCCGTTAGCGTTTGACCGCTGGTTCCGTTTATTTTTAAAACGGCGGAACCGCCGCCGCTTGCCGCCGCATTTGTAATGCTGATGACAGAACCCTTGGATTCGATAGTACCGGTGTTGATCGTTTGCGAAACGCTTCCCCCGGCGAGAAGCAACGTATCGTTTACTTCGAGCACGTGCCCGCTGTTGACAGTCATAATGGATGACGAAACGTTGCTCATGTTGATGCGCAACTTATAAAGCGCGAGTCGATTGCCGGAGATGGAAATATTAAATGTGAATCCGCGATCAACACTCAACCAGCCGTTGTTGTGATTGAATGTTCCCCCGGCATAAATAAATCCGCCGCTGAATGAATTATACACCAGTTTACTCGCGTTGGCAGCGCATGTAAACGTTCCCCCGGTAAGATGAAAACGGGCCGCGATGGTAATGTTTTCATCACCGCCGGCAAACGTGCCGTCTTCCTGCGTCCAGCCCGGAACGCCGCTGCCTGACCAGCTCACCAGGATACTGATGGTTTTACCGGAGTTCTGCGTGATGGTACCGGTATAGCCTGTCAGGATATAAATCCGCTGGATGCTGATGTTGATGTCCATCGCGCAGTTCCCGGTTCCGCCGCCGTCAAAAAAAGCGGTGTCATTTGTAGCTGGTACTGACGAACCGCTTGCTCCACCGCTTGCATTTGACCAGTTGGCAGTGGAGTTCCAGTTGGTGGATGTGCCTGCAATCCAGTAACGCTTCGCCGCGAACGCGGAAGAGGCCGCGCAGAGGAAAAGAAGCAGGAGCAAGAATCGGATGAAGCCCGTATAAAGGGGATGCCGTTGCATTGGGCGATGCGCGGCATCGCCCGTACAGAGATCGTTATAAAGAAGCATGTTCTTCATTGTTGAGGTGTGAAAGTATAGGTGGTTCCTGCGCGTCCGAGTGAACGCATGAAAGCGAATCCGGGATTTTGGTCGTTGACCGGCTGTGAAGCGGGTAGTTCGTGTGCAGAATCATCGAATCACCTTCGGTAACGTAGGCGATCATCGTGGTATCAAAACCGGCTTCCGCTGTGAGCTGGGTATGCGGGCCGATATGTACTTCCAGCGCGCCGCCTTCCTTCAGCCAGAGCTGGTAACTGAGCAGTTCGGATGCAGTGCCGGATTGCCCAACGTTTTTATATTGAATTTTCAGGATGCGGTTCGGAGCGCTTCCGCTTTGTGCGTAGCTCAGTACGGATCGGTTTCCGGAACTGTCCTGCTTGTCATAAAAAGCGTTGAAAGCCATCAGTGCGTAGCTGCGGTCTTTATCGAAGCTGAGGTACCCGTTACGTTCATCCAGGCGCTGTTGTTCGTGTTCAGGATCGTTTGCGAAGAAAGTTCCTGGTAGGTTCCGCTGCTGTCGCAGGAAACCGTGTAATCGAATTGCTGCGCGCGCAGTGTATATGAACACAGAAACGCAAACAGGATAAGCGGGATTTTTTTGACAATAGACATGCGTTCGGGATTTTTTAGAAATTCCGTTTAGGGTTTCCGACGTGAAATCGCAGCGGAGCAATAGCTGTCCGCATAGCAACTTCAGGCCGGAAAAAGATTACCGAATGAGATCAGTAACGCAATTGAAAAAATTCAAAAGCGTTTGCTGAAAAAATGAATCCGTATTTTTTTGATTTTTCGAAGAACTTCTTTCAAGAATAATTCTTCGGATTGGAGATTTGAGGTTTGAGGTTTAGACGGTTTATTTTTTACATGTTTTATCTTGTTATTCAATCGTTGCATTTTTCCTGTGAAGCAATAAATACAGTGCCTGTGGGGCAGGCAGGTATTGTTGGGGCATCGTTGATCACAGAACGTTTATGCAGAATAACAATACAAGTATAGTACATAGAAGGGGGGCTTGTCAAGTGTTTTTTAAGATTGTTAATAAGTTGTAATTTGAAAATCAATAATAAATCTTTTACCAGACATCCGGATTTATTTTGGCAGAGGAAAACAACTATGTATTTCGTGAGCGGAATTATATAAATAGAATCGGCTGTATTTTATTCCGTTCAGTCTTCCCGCATCTTCGAAAACCAGTTCGATAAACATCCGCACACTCCACCACCTACTTCCTGAAAAATCTTTTTTCTTTCCCCCGGCTCACTTGTATCGAATCCCGGTAAATCACAAGTACCTGCACTTCCCCGGCCTGCTCACCGGCTTTCACCAGGTGGTCCTGCCCGCCCACGTTCAGCAGTGCAAAAGGAAGTCCCTCCTTTTTCCGGATCATGCCGCCGTAGATAACTTCGGGCCAGTTTTTCGCAACCGGTAAGTTCGCCTGCTTTGGCAGCTGACTTGGTTTGGAGTTCCCGGATCCGCCTGCAACATGCGCGGAAGGAATATTTGATTTGCCGAGAAAAGGATCACGATAGTTCGCTGCCAGCTGAAATGTATCCGGAACATGTTCATTCCCGGTTCCCGGCGTATGCGGCAGTGCGGCTATATGCTCCGCTTCGTTTCCCTGCAGCCCGGCATAAATTTTCCAGCCAATAAATCCCCAGATGCCGAGTACGATCGGCAACAGGACATACATGCTGGTTTTATTTTTTTTCATGCCTTCGGTCTTTCTTTTCTCTTTGTGTCCGGGCGGATCAGCAACTGACCTGGTCCGGCAACAGTTTGCTGGTGAGTTATTGTGTCGTGAATTTAAACAGCGTACTGTACCCGCTCCAGTTCCCGGCAAGGTCACGGGTTTTCAGTTTCCAGTAGTAGTTTGTTAATGAGCCGGCATTAAATCCGCTGTACGACTGCGCCGTAGTATAAAGCGCAAGCGCAGTGGTGGCGAAGGTGGAATCGGTACTCACCAGCAAACTGTCGCCGAGCCGGTCGCTGCTTTGTGCGATCCAGGTGAAGTTGACCGTAGTGGATTGTCCCGTTGCATTGTTGGCCGGTGATTGCGGCGCGGAAGCGACCGGCGCAGCATTGTCCACGGTAAACACGCGCGAAGTGTACGCAGTAAATGACGTGCTGTTTTCCGCGCGCACCTGTATGCGGTAAAGTCCCGGCGCAAAAACATAATTGAACGCCGGGGAAACGGAAGTCGTATTCACTACCGCCGATCCGTTCGAAGAGTCGGTCACATCGATGCGGTAAAACGTGGCGCCGCTGATCGTATTCCAGGCAAAAGATACGTTCGTGTTATTCGTGTAAAACGGGTTGGATGACGGCGCACTGAAAATGATCAGCTGGCTGCTGAGGCCCGCGCTGCTGTCGATGGTAAGCATGCGTGTTACATAATCACCGCTGCTCGACCCGTTTTCCGGGCGGATGCGCCATTGATAGGTATATCCCGCCTGCAGCGACGGGAAAAAACGATCGCCCGCAACAGCCGTATCGTACAGCAATTGCTGCGGCGAAGCAAACGATGGCCAGGCGACCTGGATGCGATACGTGCGTGCATCGTCGATTTCTTCCCACCAGAACAATGGTGTGGATGATGCAACGGTATCGTTATCCGCCGGCGCGAGAATGGTAACGATCCTGCCGCCGAGATCATCTTCGATGAAATCTTTCGAACAGGAAGAAAGTAAGGACATCGATAAAAATAACGTGATGGTTAAGACGGCAGCAAAAGTGTGCCTTGTCGTTACGGGGCCGCAAAGCGGATCAGGCAACCTCCCGGTCCCCAACCCCAGGAAATTGCCGTGTTTCACCCGCAATGACCGGTTCGACACTTTTGCTGCCCTCCCGGAATACCTGTTTTTATTTTTCATGACTTTCTTTAATAAGGTGTTGTACATAAACCGTTACGACCAGCGACAGGTTTTTTGTGCGCGGGTCGCGTTTGATTGGATAATCGGCGGAAACAACTTTACCCGTATGTTCTTCCTGCTCGAGCAGGTGAACCAGGCGCAGCAGTTCCGTAAATTCTCCTTCCACGGTGAATTGATGCGTATGCACATCCCATTCCCGGTTGCGGTAACGAAACTGTTCGGGAAAATCGCGAAGCACGAGTTTGTGCCGCTCGCACCAGGCGCTTACGATGCCCAGCAGTTCTTCGTGCATATTCACGGCGGATGTATCGCCCTGGAAATTTTTTTCGATGCGCGCGAGCTTTTCTTCCATCAGGCTGGTTTCTTCCGGCAATTGTGCGACGCTGTCCACGCGCTGTTCCAGTTTATTGCAGGTACTGCGCAGTGTAACGGTTTTGCTGATCGCCATGGAATATACCAGCATTAAAAGCAGGACGCCGCCCAAAAGGAGCAACCTGTTTTTTTTGCGGTACGTGAGGTTCTTCAGCATGGTCAGTTGATGTCGATCTGCAGGGAAAATTCGCCGCGTTCTTCGCCTTTAGCCTGGTTGTACGATTGCAGTGAAACATTTTTGATCCATGTTTTTTCTTTCAGCAGACGGATCCAGTTGTTCAGCTCGACGCTTTGCCTGCACAGGCCTTCCGCAAAAACAATTCCCGGCCGGAAGGCGATGGAATCTGTCGTATTCAAATGTTGTTTCGGTGCAATGTTCAGCCGGGTGAACGTGATCGTCGCGGGAAGATCAGCAGCCAGCTGATCGGCGTAATACGACGTTTTCGAAGCGAGCAGCAGCCCGCTGCTTTCCAGGAACTGCTGTTTCTCCGAAAGATTTTTTTCCAGGGCCTGGTAACGCTGCAGTTCCCCGCCGCTCAAAGCCAGCTGCGTTTCAAGTTTTGCTTTTTTATCCCAGTAGTGCTGAAACGCGAAATAATTCCCGAGCAAAACAACCAGTATAAAAACAAGCACCGTCCCGGCACCCGCTTTGAACAGGCGTTTCTGCCGGTACTCTTCCGATCCGCGCAGCAGGCTGTCCACATCCGCCGCAATTCCCGCGCCGGAGAAATGACCGAATCCCGCCGCAAAAGCCGTGAGCAAAACAGCGGGCAAATCCTCGCCGCTTATTTTATGATTTTCGTTTGTCCCGGTTTCCGGCGCCTGCAGATCACCCAGCTCGCCGTTCGAAAAAACAAGTTTCTGCCCGCTCGCTTCTATTTCGAACTGGTATTCGTTTTTTTCGAACAGGGCCGCGATGCCTGCAACCGGCAAGGCGCCCAGCGAACAGGAAACGATATCGCAAACCGGTTTGAGTTCTTCCAGCAAAGGATCGAGCGTTTGCCTGCGCACGATGGAAACGAAAGCCTGCCCGTTCAAACCGTTTACGCGCTGCATATAAAAATCGCCGGGCGCAGCATTCGGCAGCACTTTCGGCAGAAGCGTCCGCGCATCATCCGAGGCGGCGGCGGATACTTTTTTATGCACCAGCCCACGGCCCGTCAGCGCGAGGTAAACCGGCATTCCCGGCCTGATCTGTTTTTTCAGCGCATCGGTTCCGGGTATATTTTCCTGCTTCGTTTCGATGATTACTTTACCGCCTTTTTTTTGCAGGACGACCAGATGAAAAACATAACCGCCCGGACCGGAAAAAACTTCCAGTCCCGCTGCGCGCGGACTTTCGGTGAGCCTGGTGATTATGTTAGTCAGTAATTTCATGTGCATAAACTAACCACAGAGGCACAGAGAACACGGAGAAACCACAGAGATTCCGTGTTTCTCTGTGTGCTCCATATCTCCGTGGTGAAATTGATTTCATATCTTCTTCGAATTAATTCTTGTGATCAATAAATCACCGTCGGTTTGATAAAAATGGCCAGTTTGTTTCTCGACTTGGCTTTGATGCGGCTGCTGAACAGCCATTTGATCACCGGGATGCGCGAGAGGAACGGCGTGCCTTTGCCGGTTTCGGTCATGCTCGTTTCTTCCAGTCCGCCGAGCAAAACCATTTCCTGGTTCTTCACGCGGATCAGCGATTCGATCCATCGTGATCTGCTCGTCGCCGCTCACCATCGGGTTGATCGTGATCGCCAGGTCGGCCGTTACGGGTTTAAATGTGCGCGTGATGATGTTCTGCGGGTTCTGCGAACCGATCACGTTATTCGATTCCTCGAGATAATATTCCGTGCGGCCGATGCTCATCTTCGCTTCGTTGCCGTTGAGCGTGGACAGTTTCGGCGTGGAGCGCACTTTGAGCATGCCCTGTTCCTCGAGCGCGCGCAGGCGGACGTAAAAATCAGGTCCGACTTTCCCGAGGTTGATGATGCCCAGCCCGTTGATGCCGCTGATCACGCTGTTGATCGCGTTTGCATCGAAGGTTACGTCAACGCCCGGCATGACCGTATTCTGCGAAGGCGGTGTGCTGCCGTTTTTCAGTCCCGCTTCGATGCCGGTGGACAAGGTGTGCGTATTGCTCACGTCCATAATAATCACTTCGATGAGCACTACGGGAACCACGCGGTCCACATCGCGCAGGAAGGCTTCGATTTCCTCGATGCGGGGCTGCGATCCGCTCAGGATAAGGCTGTTCAGGTCGGGAAAAATTTTCAGGTCCACGTTTTTTTTCAGGTCGGCGGGAATAAAGTCGGTCATTTTGTCTACGGTCCGGTAACGCAGCTGGACGACTTTGGTCATGCGCAGTCCTTCCAGGTTACGGTCGCCGATGAGGTAGAGGTTGTCTTGTTTTTTGTACGTGAAATCCGTTCCGTTGAAAATATTTTTCAGGAATTCCTCGTACGTCGCGTTCTGCATTTTCATCGTGGTATTTCCTTTTATCTCGCTGAAGAGGAAGAAGTCATACCCGAGCTCTTTCGAAACCGCGCCGACAATATCACCGATCGGTGTGCTGATCGCTTCAATATTGATCAGTCCGCCTGTTATTTTCAGCGACAGCCCGGCGGGCAAAGCCGTATTTTTGTTCCCGCCGCCGGTACCGCTGCCCGTGCCCTGTTTTTCTTTGTCTTTTTTCTCGAGCAGGAAAAAATTATCCTCGCCGGGCGTTACTTTAATGTCGTTGGAAAAAGCCAGTTTATCGAGCGCCGCATCCACCGGCATCGCTTCGATATAGCCGTTCAGCATTTTGTTCCCAATCTCCGGAGAGTACACGATATTTTTTTTCGTGACGCGGGTGAGTTCGCGCGCAACCAGCGGAAGACTGTCATTACTCAGATCGAAACTGAGCAGTCCTTTATCGGCGTCCCAGGTAATTTTCGGCAGTTTTTTCGGCGGGGCGATCACCGGCGGCGGCGGGGCGGTGTACTGCGAAAACGCCATGATATTGCCGATGAACGTAATATCCAGCTCGTATTTTTTGCAGAGAAAAATCAGCACGTCGCTCACCGTCACGTTCGAGAAATTATTGAAGATCTTCACGTTCAGCGAAGGCTCCACGCTCACGTTCAGGTTGTTCGAAACGGCCAGGCCGCGGATAAATTCCTGGATGGTAACGCCGTTCACCGAGAAATCCACTTTGTTGTTCAGTCCAGGCGTTTCGGCCGAAAGGGTTTTCAGTTTTTGTTCGATGGCGGTGAAACGATCCTGGGCGCTCAGCGGGGAGTGGAAAATAATAAGAAGAAGGATAATCGCTGCGAAGCGGAATATGGAACATTTCAGGTACGCTGGGCGATGCGATGCATCGCCCGTACTTTTGGTCCAAGGGGGGGGCGCTTTAATCATAGCTGTTAAATAAAATGGAGTAAATTTCTTCGATCGACGTTTCGCCCGCTTCGAACATGCGGAAAGCGTTTCCGGCGAGGGTCCCGATGTTTCGCTCGCGCAAAATCCGGCCTACGTGGTGATCGTTCGTTTTAATGTGCTCGCCCAGTTCATGATCGATCGGGATGACTTCGTAAACGGCTTTTCGTCCGCGGTAGCCGGTGTAAAAACAATGTTCGCAGCCCTGCGCGGTGTGATGGGTTCCCGTTTTCCGCGGCGGGTTGAAACTGCGCGGCAGCAGGGCGGTGTCGAATTTTTCTTCGCGTTTGCAGTGCGGGCAAAGCAAACGCACCAGCCGCTGCGCCACCGACGTGTTCAGCGTGGATGCGAGCAGGAAAGGCGGAACACCCATATCCGCCAGGCGCGAAACCGTTCCCCAGGCCGAGTTGGTATGAATCGTGGAAAGCACGAGGTGACCTGTGAGCGCGGCGCGGATAGCCATCTGCGCAGTTTCCCCGTCACGGATCTCGCCGAGCATGATGATGTCCGGGTCCTGGCGCAGGAATGTGCGGAGCGCGCTGGCAAAGGTGAGACCAATACTTTCTTTCAGCTGCACCTGGTTGATGCCTTCGAGCGTGTATTCAATCGGGTCTTCGATGGTGAGGATATTCGTGGTTTCCTTATTCAGGATTTTCAGCGTGGCGTAAAGCGTCGTGGTTTTTCCCGAGCCGGTAGGTCCGCTGATGAGCAGGATGCCGTGCGGTTTTTTGATGCCTTCGAGGTAATCGTGCAGTTCGTTTTCGGAAAAGCCGAGCGTGCGGATATCGATATTGGTCGCGTCGTTGCTGAGCAGGCGCAGGACGACTTTCTCGCCGTGCAGCGTGGGCAGTACGGACACGCGGATATCGAAACGCATGCCTTCCGCGTTAAAAAAAATACGCCCGTCCTGCGGCAAACGTTTTTCGGAAATATCGAGGTTGGCGCGGATTTTTATTTTGTTGATCAGCGCGGGATAATCGTTTTTGCCGATGGCGTAACGCTCCACGAGCATACCGTCGATACGGATACGCACGCGGCATTTATCCTCGTAGCTTTCGATGTGAATATCGCTGCTGTTCAGGTTGCGCGCTTCGCTGATCAGCGTTTGTAAAAAATCGTCGCCCTGCTTCACGCTGAAAGCGAGCTGCTGCACACCGGTCTCGCGTTTGCCCGGGTTGTTTTTCAGGTAATATTTGCTCAGCGTTTTCTGGATAACGGATGCGGGTTGTTTTTCCAGGCGCACGATTTTCCCGAGCAGCATTTCCAGTTCATCCTCCAGGGCATTTGAAAAACGCGTTTCGTCCACGTAAAATGAAACATGCCCGTTCGCCGCTTCCTTCGGGACAATCCCGTAGTGCCAGGCCTGCCCGGTGGTGAGCAGTTGCTGGAGGTCGATGGAGAGCGGGATGTGGTCTGGGTGGTTCATAAGGGGTTCAGCTGGGCTGGAGTAGGTTCAGCTGGGCGATTCGCTGAATCGCCCCTGCAGCGTTTTACAGGGTTAGCATGCTGAGAAGAAAGTCGTCGGAATAAAAATTCGTTTCGGGCGAGATGATTTTCCAGCCCAGGAGCCCGATCATGAGTATGGAGAGCATGCCGGCGAGGGGGATTTCTTTGCGGCTTCCGGGATGAAAAAAACGGGCTAACGAAAAAACGAGGAGCGTGACAAACAATCCCGCAACAAAAGCCGCGATGAAGTTGAGCGTGGAAAAAGCCGAAGCCATGCAGACGAGAAAAAGCAAATCGCCCAGGCCTATCGCCGTGTTCACGATATTGGTCCACCGGCGGTTTCGTATGCTGAACCAGGAAAAAATCAGCAATCCCTGCACCAGGAGCAAAAGCAGGTTGACGGAAAAAAATGCCGCGATGCTTTTCCCCGGGAGCGTCGCCAGTCCTGCCGTTATAAACGCACCGAGCAAAAGCGGGATCAACCACCAGGAAATGAGGCGGCTTTTAAAATCCTGGACGGCAATTACGGCCAGCAGCAGGATACCCGTTACGTCGGCGGCGATTTTCATCAGTCGGGCTGGACCTCCTTCAGGTTTTTGTCCTGGTCGATCTCCCAGATGTTCATCACACCGTCGCCGTCGAAATCCGTTTCGGCCGTTGCACGCACTTTAAAGGTGGTGTTCCCGGATTCGGTTACTTCGTAGGAATAGTCGGCAGAGCCGCCGTTTTTCACGGTTTTGTTCGCTTCGTAACCGATGGCTTTGAAATCGTTCGAGTATTTGAAATGCTCGAAACGATACGCACGCTCCAGGCTGTGAATCAACGACAGATTCTGCTGGGCCTCGGTGCTTTTGGCCTTGCTGATGAGCGGCATCAGGCTGGGTAATGCAATGAGTACGAGAATCCCGATGATGGCAAGCACCACGAGTAACTCCGTCAAAGTAAAACCCGGCAAACGGTTTTTGGGGAAACCTTGCATTGGGGTTGGGTATGTGTATGACGCAAATATAGTTTTACCATAATGCGTTTGTCAAGTTATTTTTAAAGTTGTTTATAAGTTTTTTTGCATTACCCCCTATTCGTGGTATTATATTTACACCGTACTAATTCCCCAACTCATGAAACACCCCAGTTTCCTGCTACTGCTATTGTTTCATTTTTCCTGCCTGCCTGCGCAGAAGATCCCGGGAAAAATAAAAACGTATACCGTCCATCTCAGCTGCAGCGATTATACCGCGAAAGCAACGGTGCTGAATACTCCTGCCGTTTCAAAAGCAAAGCCCGAACTTACCTACTACTGGTATGCCGCCAACAAGGTGAATCAAACCCAGGGCGGTTTCGACGGCAAACTGCTCGACGGAATTTATACCGCGCATTATCTCGATAATAACCTGAAAGAAAAAGGAAAGTTCGTCAAGGGACTGAAACAGGGCGCGTGGATCAACTGGCATGCCAACGGGAAAATCCGGGAACAGGTGAAGTACCGCGACGGCCGCAACCACGGCGAATACCGGGCGTACGATGAAAACGGCCGGCTTGTAAAACGCGAATTCTTCCGCAAAGGTTTGCTGCACGGAAAATCAGAAACGTACATGAACGATTCGCTCAAAACGACTACCTATTATAAAGAAGGAAAAGCGTACGAACCCAAATCGAAGAGAAAATCTTCCGCCGGGAAAACCGAAACGGAACCGGCCGGAAAAAACGAAAAGAAAAAAGGGAAGCTGCCCGCGCTCTTTAAAAAGAAAGGCAAGCCGGCAGCCACAGATGATAAACCCGCGGAAGAAAAAACGCTTCCGCAGGAAAAAACGAAACCTCAAAAAAAGAAACCGAAGGAGAAAAAACCGAACGATAAACCGGCAGCGCCTGTTACTTCGTCCGGAAAATAATTTCGCCCCGGAAGAATTCCTTTGGAAAGAAACTCTTCCGGCCGGTTCCGCAATTAACCCCATGTTAAAAGCCGGATCCATCTATTACGCCCTTGCCGTGTCGCTGCTGATCGCGTTGATCTGCGGCTCGCTGATTCTTTTTGCTTCGGGCAACCGCACGCAGCTGCAGTGGAGCAGGCGCATGACGGAAGTCCGGACCAATGCCGGTTCGGGTATGGCTTTGCTGATGGGAGAACAGGAACTGGTTCCTTACGGAAAACCCGTGGTGCTTGATCTTTACGGGCGCCTGCGCGATTCGGTGGAACTGCAGCTGAAGGAATGGGGACTTTTCGACGTGGCGATCTCGCGCGCTTTTTCGGGACAGGAAAATTTTATGCAGGCTGCGCTGATCGGTTTTCTGCCGGATACTGCGGAGCAAACCGCGCTCGTGCTTGCCGATCTTGATCGCCCGCTGTCGCTTTGCGGGAAAACGGAACTGCGCGGGACCTGCTACCTGCCCAAGGCCGGACTGAAACGCGCATACATCGAAGGACAAAGTTATTCCGGCGATCGCATGGTGTACGGAGAAACAAAAACCAGCGACCGTTTTTTGCCGAAACTGCAGGATGCCCTGATCGAAAAACTGCAGCGCCTGCTGAAAGCGGAATTTTCGGAAACCGACAGCGTGGTGGATATTTCGGCGCTGCTGGAAAACGAAACGATAAAACATTCTTTCCTGCAAAGGCCGCTTTGCTTTTACAGCGCTTCACCGATCGATCTTTCGGGAAGGTCGCTCGAAGGACAGATCGCGGTGATCTCGGGCAGTAAAATTATCGTCGGGAGCGAAACACAACTGAAGGGCGTTTTGCTCGTCGCTCCGCAGATCATCTTCCGCGAAAAATTTTCCGGGCAGGTGCAGGCCATCGCGCGCGATTCACTCATCCTGGAAAAAGAAGTGCGCCTGCGTTACCCGAGCGTGGCGGCCGTGGTGGCAAATGAAAACGGCGTGGACCATGCGGCAATCTGGATGCAGGAAAAAGATACCGTGGAAGGAACCGTGCTCGCCTGGCGCACCGCAACCGATTTCCGGAAGCAGGTGACTGCGAAGCTGGACAAGGAGACGCTCGTTACCGGTTTCCTGTATTCCACCGGGCAGGTCGACCTGAAAGGCAGCGTTTTCGGGCAGGTCACCTGCGCGAAGTTTTTACTGGCTACGCCTTCGTCGGTTTATGAAAATCACCTGCTGAACGCCGTGATCAACAGGATGAAACTGCCTGCAGAATTTGCGGTCGGATCGCTGATGACGGAAAAGGGAAAAAAGAAAATAGTGTCCTCAGTATTCTGAACAAGAAAGTCATGTTTAAAAAAGGCAAAGAGCGAAAAGCAAAAGGCAAAATTGGAATTTCTACTGATGGACGACTGAGTCGTCGACCAGCGAAGTCTCGTTTAAACGTTTCATTGTCATTTGCTTTTTGCTTTTTGCCCTTTGCTCTTCGCTCTTTCTTTTTTTCATCCCGTATAAAAGGCAGCATCCTGCTCGAAAGTATAATTTCCATGATCATCGTGATGACCTGTTTCGGTGCGGGGATTACGATTTACGCGAACGTGATGCAGACCGACAATAACCGGCTGCGGCTGCGTGCGCAACTGGTAGTTGAAGAAACGGCTATAAGGACAAAAACCGAAAAGCGTTTTTTAAACGAAACAATCGATGCCGAACCGCTGCGTATCGTGAAAATTATTTCACCGTACGAAAAAGCGCCGGACGTGCAGCAGATGCTGATCGAAGCATTTGACGCTGAAGGAAAAAAATTAGCGACGCATTACGAACTCATCGCACCATGAAGCTCAAAGGATTCACGCTGCTGGAATTACTTGTCGGCCTGGTGCTGAGCGGCATTGTCGTGGCGGCATCGTTCACCGCGTACCAGGTGATGGCCGGTCGTTACGGCAGTTACCAGCAGATGAATACGGCGATCCGCGACGCGGCCTGGCTGCACGGTTTGCTTGGAAAAGATATGGAACGCGCAGCCCTGGTCACCGGCAACAGCGAAACGATCCGCTTGCAGTTTCCCGGCGGAAGAAACCTGGCCTACACCTTTGCCGGCGATTATATTTTACGCCGCGACAGCCTGGTTACGGATACTTTCCGCGTGAAGCATGCGGAGGTCAAACTGCTTTATGAAAACCAACCGGTAAACAGTGAACTGCTGCCGGTGGAAGAACTTGTATTTACCGCCGGCATCGGCAGCGAACCGGAATTGTTTCGTTTCCGGAAAACGTACCCGGCGGATGTGCGGATGACGTTTGCGCGAAAACAGGAGGAGGAATAACCATGGCCGGCATCGACATCAGGCAGGTGAAACAAAAACAGGCGAAGGAAAAAGACGCCCCGGCCGGCAGTTCCATTTCCGAACTGCTGAATAAAGACATCCGGCTTTTCGGCAAAAGTTTCGGCGACAAAAAGAAAGAACGTTTCTACGCTGAGCTGAATCTTTTACTCGCAGCCGGTATCGATATCAAAACGGCGCTGGAACTGATCGAACAGGAACAGCCGAAGGCCGCCGAACGTCAACTGCTGAACGGGATACGCACCGCGGTGATCAACGGGAGCAGCCTTTCGGATGCACTGCAGGCTACCGGCAGGTTTTCCGCTTACGAATTTTACAGCATCCGCATCGGCGAAGAAACCGGCCGCATGGCCGAAGTGCTGAACGATCTCGCGGATTACTTCACCAAAAAAATCAAGCAGCGGCGGAAAGTAAGCGGCGCACTCTCCTACCCGATGGTTGTGCTGGGTGCGGCGGTGCTCGTCGTTTTTTTCATGATGAAGTTCGTCGTTCCCATGTTCGCCGACGTCTTCAAGCGATTCAAGCAGGAACTTCCGCCGCTGACGAAAGGCATCATTTCCCTTTCGGAATCGTTCTCTGCGTATTCCGGGTATTTTTTTCTCGCCGTTTTCGGCTTGCTTATTTTCTGCTACGCCCAGCGAAAACAAAGCTGGTACCGGAAATTTTCTTCGGCCTTTGTTTTGCGCCTGCCGTATTTCGGGAAGCTGGTTCAGAAAATTTACCTCGAACGTTTCTGCCATGCCATGCACCTGCTTACCGTAGCCAAAACCCCGCTGGTGAATGCGCTGGAACTGGTGGAAAAAATGGTCGGTTATTACCCGATCGAAATGGCGCTGGAAAAAGTCCGCGACGATATCCTGCACGGGAAAAGCCTGCATGAAAGTCTTGCACAGTTCCCGGTTTTCAACCGCCGGATGGTTTCGCTGCTGCGCGTGGCGGAAGAAGTAAACCAGCTCGACCTGATTTTCGGGAAACTTTCGAAGCAATATACCGAGGAAATCGATCATGAAACATCCATCATCGGCAGCGTGGTGGAACCGGTGATGATCATCGTCCTGGGTTTGCTTGTGGCGGTGATCCTGGTAGCCATGTACCTTCCTATGTTCCAGCTGAGCACGGCTTTCGGGGCATAAGGGGAGGCGGAATCGCGGATTCGCCCGGGATTACTGATTCCTATATAAATAATGAAAGCGGGTTTTTACTTTGCCGGTACTACAATATATGCGCCCGTTCTGTCCTTGTTTTTGCGGACAATCGCTATATTTATTCCGCCAATACTATGCCTTCGCAAAATCCTTTACGCATTCTTATTGTTGAAGACGACCAGATCGTTTCCATGGATATGGAAGATATGATCCGGCAGTTGGGTTACCAGGCAGCGGAAAGCGCCGGAGACTATGCGAACGCCGTACGTATTCTTGCGGATGAGCGGCCCGACCTGGCCCTGCTGGACATTAACCTGGGCGGTGATCGCGACGGTGTTGACCTGGCGGAACATATCCGGACCCATTATGATATCCCGATTGTTTTCGTAACCTCTCACGCAGATAAAGCAACGGTGGTTCGTTCAGGAAAAACCCAGCCGAACGGGTACCTGCTCAAGCCGTTTGCCAAAGACAATCTTTTCGCAGCCATTGAAACAGCTATTGTCAATTACCAGGCGACCCGCACCCCCGCAGCCGCACAGGTAAAGCCGGACGGTTGCATCATGGTGAAATCAAACCGGCAGTATGTGAAAGTCCCGGTTGCCGATGTACTGTGGATCGAGTCGGATCTGAACTACATACACATTCATACGGCTGCGGGCAAGCATACGGTGCGTATGAGTTTCAAGGAACTGCTTTCCAATTTCCCGGAAAATTATTTCGTACAAACGCACAAGTCCTTCATGGTCGTTCCGAAACATATTGATGCCGTTGCAACCGAAAGTGTGACGATTAACGGAACCGAAATCCCGCTCAGCCGGAGTTTCCGGGAAGATGTGCTTTCGCTTACAAACCGTATTCGCTGAGAGAACCGCCGGGCCGGGCTACGGTCATATACAGAATTCGGCATTTCGTCCCAGCGGCAACAGGGAATAGCTTTTTTTACCTGAAATTCACATCCGGCATTATTTCCGGCTGAACATGTTGAAAACACCGGCACTCACATTACGTTTTGTGATGATCATGCGCCTGCTCCTGGTGATGTGTTGTATTTCCGTGGGCACACCGCTTGCTGCGCAGAAGGAAGATCCGAAAGAGCAAAAACTGCGCGCCGGACTCGCCGCAGTCAAAAGCGATTCCGCGAAAGCGCGTCTCAGTCTCGACCTTGCGCACCTGCTGCGTTTCAAAAATCCCGGTGAAGCGCAGAAACTTGCATCCGAAGCGATACGTATCGACAGTCTCGCTGGAAATTACTCCCGCATGTCGCATGGATGTCTTACGCTGGGCAACGTGATGCGCAACATCAACAAATTCGATTCGTGCATAATCATGTACGATCGTGCGATCGAACTCGGGCAGCAGGCCGGCGATCCGGCGCGCGAGGCCAAGGCGCTGACTACCAAAGCGCGGTTTTACCAGATTCTCGGTGCGTATCCTGTCGCGATAAAATCGAGCCTGGACGCCATCCGGGCTGCGCATAAAAGCGAAGACAACGAACTGAAATCGATTGTGCATACCGATCTCGCCGGCATTTATCTCGGGTCGCACGCCCAGATACCGCACGGGGACAATATCCTGCAACTGGCCAGGAATCACCTGGACACTGCGCTGAAATTTGCACTGCTTGTTCCCAAATGCAAAGCCCTTCCGGCCATCTACGGAAACCTTGGTGAAGTATATTTCCGGCTGGAAATGTATGATGAGGCAGAGCGTTACGACCGGCTCGCATTATATACCATCATGAATACGAACGGGAAAGATAAAACCTACGCAGAAGCCTGTGCACTGATCGGGGCGCATGCGCAGAATTCCGGCAAGGCGGATACGGCGGAAAAATATTTGCTGGAAGCGCTTCATGTATACGATTCCGTCGGTGCGAAAACCTATGCCCCGAAAGCCCTGATCAAACTGGCCAACCTGTATGTTTCGAAAGAGAATCCGGGTAAAGCCGAACCTTATGCCCGAAGACTATATGCGATTGCGCGTGCGCAGAAAAACAATCTTCACCTGCAGGAATTCTACAGCGTTTACAGCCAGGCGACAGCTCTCCGCGGGCAATACCAGCTTGCGCTCCGTTACATGGATACGGCCAATATTTACCGCGACAGCGTAGCCATCAATACGCAGGTGGACGCGATGGAAAACGCCGAGCGCATGTACCAGCTGGGTTTGATGGAGCTGGAAAAAAAGTATAAAACAAAGGAGCAGGCCGCACAGATTGAAGAAGAAAAAAAATCAAAGAAAGACATGCTCCTGTTTTCTGCGGCTATAATCACTGCGTTGCTGATCATCATCCTGGTCGCCTATTATGCTTACCGCCAGAAGAAAAAAGCCGGCGCGGAATTGCTGCTGAAGAACAAAGTCATTGCGCAGCAGTCGGCAGACAAGGATGTTTTCCTGAGTGAAATTCATCACCGGGTGAAAAACAATCTTCAGCTGATCTCGAGCATGCTCAACCTGCAGATGAACGCGGTGCAGCGGCCGGAACTTTCCGCAGCCCTGCAGGAAAGCCTCCTGCGCGTGAAATCGATCTCGCTGGTCCACCAGCAACTGTATCACACGAACGATATCGCCTCGGTGCAGTTGCAGGAATATCTCACCTTACTCACGGATAATCTCACGAACACGCTGAAAGAACATCCTGCGGAAGTAAAAATCAGCGTGCAGCCCGCAACGCTGCAGCTCGACCTGGATACGGCGATTTCCGTGGGACTCATCGTCAATGAACTGCTTACCAATTCCCTGAAATACGCGGCAAACAATGGCGACACAATTGTCGTTCAACTGTCGGTAGAACAAACCGCTCCCGGTCATTACAGGATGCTGTTCTCGGACAACGGTCCCGGTTTGCCTGCCGATTTCGATCTGAAAACGATCAATTCCCTCGGCATCCGCCTCGTGCGCCAGTTGTGCAAGCAACTGAAAGGAACCGTGGAAATAACCGGTACCCGGGCGGCGGCATTCTCATTTACCTTTCTTGATGCGTCTGCACGCAAACAAATCAGCTAGCCGGATTTAATCCTTTTCACACCTGCATTTTACAATGAACTGGTCACAAATTGTGACCGGTTCTACAACCGGTTTTGATCCTGTGAAAGCGCAGCCTGCGGCAGGCTCCTGCATTTCATATACACCATTCTGCATCTCGTACCAGATATTTTTTTGGTAATGGGCAGGCTTCTACTTTTCGGACTGGTTTAAAAAATAAATCCAATCCTGCGCAACATGAAAAAATGTTTTACACTATTCGCAACCCTTTTTTTGGGAATTGCAACCTTAAAGGCTCAGACCGGAGCAGCCCTGAACTTCAACGCCGGCAACATCGTTACATTCGGACCATTAACGAACATTCCTATCGGAAACTCTCCCTACACAATTGAGTTACTGATAAAGCCGTCCGCACTTAACGGGGGATTTATCGGCTGGGGAAACTATGGAGGCACAAACCAGATCAATGCGTTTCGGTTCGGAAGCCCGGGAACCCTTTACGCATATTGGTGGGGAAATGATTTGAATCCGAGTACAAGCCCGGTTAATTTATATGATGGAAACTGGCATCATGTCGCCACTACGTTTGATGGAACCACAAGAGCGGTGTATGTGGATGGTTGTTTAATCGGGCAGGATAATCCGGGGTCCGGGCACAATGTCCCGTCTACTGTAAACTTCCGGATAGGAGTAACCTGTTCCTTTTGCGGCGGGGAATATTATGCAGGAAGCATGGACGAACTTCGAATCTGGAATATTGCACGCACACCATGCGAAATCAGCGCGTATAAAAATTGCGAAATTCCGACAACAGCGCCCGGACTTGTGGCAAATTACCATTTTAACCAGGGAACAGCCGGGGGAAATAACGCCGGCGTCACTACGTTGACAGATGCTTCCGGAAATTCGAACAATGGTACACTGACCGGTTTTACTTTAAATGGTGCAGCGTCCAACTGGGTAGCGCCAGGTGGCGTGGTCAGCGGCTTTTCGACTCCTAACCCGTTGTCGATATGTACGAGCGCGCTGACAAACATTTCCTGCAACGGCGGTTCAAACGGTTCTATTGCAGTTAGTGTCGGTTGCGGGCTCGCGCCTTATTCCTACGATTGGACACCCGGTAATCCGGCCGGCGACGGCACAGCAACGGTTACAGGTCTTGCAGCCGGAACATGGACCTGCACCGTTACGGATGCCAATGGCGCAGTGGGAATAAAATCATTCACCCTTACACAACCGACGGCAGTATCATTTACAGTTGCATCACAAACCAACATTTTGTGCAATGGCGGATCGAACGGGGCCGCTTCTGTCAATATGGCCTCCGGCGGCGCCGGTCCTTACACTTATAATTGGACTCCCGGTAATCCGGCCGGCGACGGGACGACCAGTGTAACGGGACTAACTGCCGGAACATGGACCTGCACCGTTACGGATGCGAGTTCCTGCACTGCAACGCAAACTTTCAACATCACACAACCCGCCGTACTCGTTGCTTCCGCTGCATCGCAGACAAATATTTCATGCAACGGCGGATCGAATGGCGCGGCTTCAGTTACCGTGAGCGGCGGTACAACAGCCTACTCTTACAACTGGACGCCCGGAAACCCGACCGGCGACGGAACAGCTTCTGTTACCGGCCTTGCTTCCGGTACATGGACCTGTACCGTTACCGATGCGAACGCTTGTATTGCAACACAAACTTTCAGCATTACCCAGCCCACTGCCCTTGTTGTTTCCGCAGCATCGCAGACCAACACATCCTGCTTCGGCACAAATGACGGAACTGCCGCGGTTTCTGCATCCGGCGGAACAACAGCATACTCTTATAACTGGGCTCCTTCCGGCGGAACTGCCGCGGCGGCTTCCGGTCTCATCGCGGGAACGTACACCTGTACGGTTACGGATGCAAACGGGTGCACGGCTACAACAACGATCACCATTACCGAACCCACAGTAGTTGCACCGACGTCTTCGGCAACAGCTGTTTTATGCACCGGCGGTTCTGCGGGCATCACAGTCGTTGGTGCAGGTGGAACTTCTCCATACACCGGCGAAGGAACCTTCACGGTAACCGCAGGAACTTACAATTACACCGTAACCGATGCAAACGGATGCACGGGTACAACAACGATCACCATTACCGAACCCACAGTAGTTGCTCCGACATCTTCGGCAACAACTGTTTTGTGTAACGGTGATTCTGCCGACATCACGGTTGTTGGCGCAGGCGGAACTTCTCCATACACCGGCGAAGGAATGTTCACCGTAATTGCGGGAACTTATTCTTACACGGTAACGGATGCAAACGGTTGCACAGGCACAACGACAATTACCGTTACTGAACCGGCAGCTATTTCCACTTCGGCTACATCGGTGAACGTTTCGTGCAACGGCGGTTCCGACGGATCGATCGATCTTACCGTAGCCGGTGGAACAGGACCGTTTACATTCAACTGGAACAGCGGAGCATTTACAACGGAAGATCTCACCGGCTTACCGGCAGGAACTTACTCGGGCATACTCACCGACGCCAACGGTTGCATCGACAGCGGAACAGTCGTCATCAGCGAACCGCTCCTGCTTGCTGCATCTGTTGCGGCGGCCGTCAACCCCACAACCTGCGCAGGAACCAACGGATCGGTCGATATCACGATCACCGGCGGAACGACAGGATACACTTACCTGTGGAGTACAACTGCAAGCACCGAAGATATTTCCGGCCTGGGCGCTGGTGTGTACTCCTGCACAATCACCGATGCGAACGGCTGCACCACAACAACAAGCGCAACGCTGAATGATCCGAATGCCCCGGCAGTTACTTTATCGGTAACACAGGACACTGTCTGCCTCGCAGACGCTGCATTAACGCTGAGCGGTGAATCACCGGCCGGAGGAACCTGGAGCGGCAACGGCGTAACCGGAAACCTGTTTGATCCGGCAACAGCCGGTCTCGGTACACACCTGATCACGTACACATACATGGATTCGGCCGGTTGCACAGGCATCGCTACCGATTCGATTTGGGTGGATGCCTGCACAGGAATTTCCGCATCCGCAGTTGCTACACAGCAATTCACCGTATTCCCGAACCCGAACAACGGAACGTTTACTCTGCAGATTCACACCAATGGCGCAGCCGATGTTGGCGATTGCTGAGGCCGGAGTTTATATGGTTACCGTTATTACCGCAGACGGTCAGCGCAGCAGCCAGCGGGTGATTGTGACGAAATGACGGAGTAAGTAGTTTTTAAACAACATTCCAAAAAGCAAAAAACCATCAGTTGATGGTTTTTTGCTTTTCAATACTTCACTTATCTGAATTGACTTCCCGGATTTCTTCGCACGGACCAATCCCGGGGCTATTAATCGTATTGAACTCCTGGGGTTAACAAATTAAAACACTCGCCCGGTAATCAGAATTAATTTTTTATGGTCGCTGATATACAATTCTTTCAATATGCGAGAGACCTCCCGGGGCAGTGAGTTTTAGTATATAAATTCCGTAGGGCAGTTCCGCAGCAGCAAGATTGACAGGAGTAGTTTCTCCCGCGCTTTTTTGCCTGCCCGCCAGTCTTCCTATCATATCATACACCTCAATCTCATAATGATCAACACCTTTCCAATTAACAGTGAATATATCCGAACCCGGATTAGGCCAGACTATAACGTCAGGTGAAACCAATCCGGCGCTTGCTTTGCCTGACTGGACTGTAGGACAATACATAGCTGTGACAATACACGAACCCGTTTGCTGGCAGGCTGCAGATGAGCCATAGTTGATTGATGTAGTACAGGTAAAAGTATAGGTTCCCGGTGATGTTATTGTTACAGTCGGCGATGCCGAAGCGGGTGTTGTTATTGTTACACCGGTGCTCGGTGAAACCGTCCAGTTATAGTTCGATGCTCCGTTTGCGGAAAGAATAAGATACGCCGTTGGAGTATTGAAGCATACCGTGGTATCGTTATCCATGGTCATCGTATTGGACGCTTTGGCGACGAAAGCATTACAACCGTAGAATTGATTCGGAATATGGAACGGGGGATTTGTTCCGAATGTTGTCGAATTTGTTGTGGAAAGTTCTCCGACATGATAAATATCGCATTTAGAAGCCAGCACGGCCTGGCCGCATTTTGTGCTTACACTATATACCTGATCGAATACCTGCTGGTTGATGCGCTCATTCCAGAGCAGGCTGCCAGCACTGTTAAATTTACAGATGAAGCCGCAGGGATCCGGTACAGCTGTACTGCCGGGAATAAGGATGTTCGTTATACCACCTGCATCGTACACCTTCCCGCCAGGGCTGCCAATTCCGGTGACCAGGATATTGGCATCCGGATCAGTGGTAAGTCCATAAGGTCTTGTAGCATCTCCGTTTACATTACTTGTTATTTTACATACGTAGGTAACATTTCCGAGTGTGGCCGTGGCCGGCGTGTACGGAAACTTGGCCATAAATCCACTGCCTGTAAAAGCGGCGGAGTTATCTACATTCGCAGTTACATTAGGACTTACTCCCCCGGCCAGGTATACAGCATTGGTGGCATAAGCTACTGAATAACCGATATCCTGGATGGTGTATCCATTCAGATCATTCTGCTGGTTTCCCCCTGCCCTTTTCTGATCTGTTTTATCGAAACCCAATCCGCTCAGGTTGGGATTGAGATTCGCCAGGAAAATATCTCTCGTTCCGGAACTGGGACCAAGTGATGAAGCCCCGTTGCTGCTGAACTGCACCGTATTCATAAAATAGCCTGTAATGAATAACCGGTTGTTGCCGAAAGCAATATCAAAAGCTTCATTATCCCCGGTACTTGCATAAGGCACAATACCGGCCAGGGGCATTAAGCTTGTATTGAATGAGCAAACCATTAGTTCTTTTGTGTTGGCAGGCGTGATATTCGTATAAACCGAAATGGTATTGTTGAGGTAATCGTAAAAATCGATCTGCCCGGTCCCCGTAATTGAACCTGTTACATAAAGCGTGCTGCCGTTGATCACGATGCCCCTGCCTGTAGCATACCCGGAAGGATACACCGTTGTGAAAACCCGGTTATTCGCCGGGGCGGTGAGGTCGGCATTGAGCTTGGCCAGCAGAAATTTTCCGTTGCTCTTTCCTGTTACATATACGGCTGTAACTGTTCCGCTGAAATTCCGCTGAACACAAATGTCATTACCCTCATCATCGGTCGCCGGGCTGCCGATTGTTGTTGCATAGATAACAGACCCGGAAGCATTGATTTTGAGAACGAAAATATCATGCCCGCCCTGGCTGGTTAATACCAGGTTATTGAGCTCAGGAATTGTAATGTTTCCTATAAACTTCCCGGTTACGTAAATATTCGTGATCGCAGCCGGGCTGTTAATCGATCCCAGCGAATACTCTGCAGCAATGGACGTGCAGATTGCGCCGCCGGAACTATTACTCTGCAAGCGTTTACCCCAATCATAAACAGGAGATTGCGCATTCAACGGCGAGATGACAATAAGTTGCAATAGCAACAACAGGTTCCAGGTTTTTTTCATGATTTCTTTTTATTGAACTATACCCTCCGATTGGAGGGCAATAAAATTATAATGTGTTTATTTGATATCGCCGCCGCAGGATCAGTTTTTTACACACGCATGTATTTTTTTGGCAACGACATGACCGATCAATTATGTTTGTACTCATGTTCGTGCGGTTGATCTGTTCGTTTGCCTTATTATTTCAACTGGCTGCTCTTTCCGGGCAACAGTTCGTTTTCCGTCCCCTTCTGCCGGGAAACGGGCTACCCGGCAGCGAATGTTTTACGGTGAAACAGGATTCGAAAAAGTACTTGTGGATCAGTACCAACGTCGGGCTGACCAGGTTCAACGGCCGTTCATTCAAAACATTCACTACGGCAAACGGGTTGACGGACAATACGGTTTTTGATACGTATGAGGACGAACAGGGGCGTGTGTTTTACATAACCAGCAATTCCCGGCTCGGGTATATTAAAAACGATTCGGCATTCACCACACCGGTTAGCGATTCTCTCGCAAAAAAACTCCGGAACGGAAGCCGGTTTATCAAAAGCATCGCCGATTATAATAAAGACGAGCTTTTACTCGGCACACAAGCAGGTTTTTTTACGCTCGATAAAAAAACGCTGAGCCGTCTCACATTTCTTCCCGCACCCGACAGCGCCCTGCTTTGGGTAAAAACCATGCATGGAGAAACGCACTGCGCCAATTACACCGATTACAGTTCACATGTGCTGACAGCAGACGACGTGTACACGCTTTGCCTCGAAACGGAAAAGGGGAAACGTTTTCTTCGTTTCGATTTCGAAATGATCCGCGTTTCCGCTCTCGCGGTTTTCAAATCCACCGGGCTGGCTGACGGGCGTGTGCTGATCGGTTTCTGGGACAAGGTTTTTGCGATAAGTCCCGACGGAAGTTCCGATACTTTAGATCTGCCGGCACGGCTTATTTCCATGTACCAGGACAGGAACGGGGGTATCTGGATAACCATGTTCCAGAACGGTGTTTTTTATTACCCGGACGGCGATTTGTCGAAAACGCCTTTTCATTTGCTTCAACACTATTCTCCTGCCGGGATTCTTATGGATCACGAAGGCGGAATCTGGGCGGGCACGCTCTCCGATGGCGTGCAATACGCCGCATCGCTGAATACTGTGGCCTATCCCGGCGAGAAAAACCTGGGCATAAAATTATCCGCACTGCATACGGTCGGTTCACATGTTCTTGCGAATACCGCTGACAACCGCCCGTACCTGTTCAGCGACAAAAACACTTATAATGTGTTTGAATCACTTACAGGAGGCGATTTCCGTAACGAGAAACAAACCTATATCGTGCAGGATGAGTTTGTATACTCCTCGGGGCCCGGCGGAACGTTGAGGCTGGACAAAAATTTTCGCCCTGTAAAATCTATCCCGGATTCCCTGTACAGTAAGACGACGCTCTATAACCTGGCAACCGGCCCTGATAAAAAAATCTGGGGAATTACATTCCAATACCTGTGCTATATGCGGAATGATTCCATTTTCACGGATATGACTTTGCCCGGCAGAGGCAAGGATATAGGGATTGATAACGATGGAACCATCTATGTCGCAACACATAGCGGTATGTACATACGTGAAAACAATCGCCTCGTACAGGTAAAACAGGTATCGTGCAAAGTGAACCGGCTGAAACGCGACCGGTTGGGAAATATCTGGGTGTGCACACACGGTGATGGCGTGATGCAACTGAAGGGCCCGGAAATCCAGCGCCATTATAGTATTACAGACGGGCTTCCTTCGGGTATCTGTTACGATATCGCTTTCGACGATGAAAACAATCCGTGGCTGGCTACCAATGCCGGACTTTGCTGTATCCGCAGGAAGAGCGGCGGAACAACCGTTTCCGTTTACGGAACCGAGCACGGTTTGCTCAACGAAGAAATACTTCTGCTCGCCATCCTCGGGGATGAAATTTATTTATCCACGCAAAAAGGGCTCTGTGCTGCAAACATGAGCGAACTCGATTACCGGCTCCCGGCTCCCCCGGTTTACCTGCTGAACGTATATAACGACACAAAAAAAGTGACCGGGAGAAATTCGTTTTCGCACCGGGAAAACAATTTATCTTTTCATCTCGAAGGCATTACTTATCGCAATCCCGAAAACCTGTATTACCTCTACAGGCTGAGCGGACTCGACACGAACTGGCGAACAAGCCGTACCGGTGAATTATCATTCAGCAATCTCGGCGGCGGAACATATTTCCTGGAAGCTGTAGCTGTTACATCCGAAGGAGTTCGCAGTACAATGCCCGCCGTTTATCGCTTCGTTATCAGGCAACCTTTCTGGGAAAGCTGGTGGTTTATACTCTTTCTCATCGCCGGGGCGGGTATTCCTGTGGTTGCGCTGGTTGTGTGGCGGCTGCGGGTGATCAGGAAAAAAGAGGCTGAAAAAACCGCGCTGAACAAACTCGTTGCCGAATACCAGATGTCGGCCATACGGGCGCAAATGAACCCACATTTTATTTTCAATGCCATTAACAGCATACAGAATTATGTGCTGAACAACGAGACAGAATACGCGTATGATTACCTCACGAAATTCAGCAGCCTCATCCGGAAAATCCTGACCAACTCCAGGCGAAATACCATCAGCCTGGAAAAGGAACTGGAAATGCTTGAATTGTATACCGAGCTGGAACAGCGCAGGTTCAAAAACCGGTTTTCCTGCCAGGTAATCATAGAACCGAACCTCCCGGTGGAAGAAATTAAAATTCCCGTCATGCTCATCCAGCCTTTTGTCGAGAACGCCATCTGGCACGGCATCATGAATATGGAAGCGACGGGTGAAGGAAAACTGCTGATCGGCATGGCTTTGCAAAATGAAGAACTGGTTATCACCATTGAAGATAACGGCGTGGGGCGCGCCAGGGCCATGGAAATCAAAAAGCGCGGAAGCCATGAATCGATCGGCATGGCGCTTTCGCAGGAACGGCTGGAAACACTCAAGGCCATCGGGTATAAAGATTCCAGGATCGTGGTCGCCGATTTATACAACGGGGAGAAAACTCCCTGCGGAACACGTGTGCAATTATTCTTACCCTTGAAATACTGACATGAAATTAAAAGCGCTTATTATCGATGATGAGGCGGACAGCCGCAGTGTGCTCCGGAAGCTTGCAGAACAGCATTGCCCGGGTATCGACATCTGCGGAGAAGCGTCCAACGTATCTGCCGCCTATAAAATGATTATCGATCATAAACCGCAGGTGATATTCCTGGATATACAAATGCCGGGCGACAACGGGTTCGCCATCCTGAAAAAATTTATCGAAATTCCTTTCGAAGTTATTTTCGTAACCAGTTATGATGAGTATGCGATCGAAGCCATTAAATTCAATGCGCTGGATTACCTGCTGAAACCCGTTGAAATAAATGAACTGAAAACAACCGTCGCCCGACTGGAAAAAGTTGTTGAAAAAAAAGAAGTGCGGCAAAAGCAACTGGTCAACCTCATTATCCACCTGGAGCGGGAGGACATCGAAAAAAAACTGGCCGTTCATAAAAATGATACGGTCGTTTTGCTGCCGCTCCGGGATATTACCCATATGCAGGCCGAACGAAACTATACACAGATCGTCACTTCGTCGAATGAATTTTTTACGTCGTCTAAAAACCTGGGGGAATTTGAAGACCTGCTGGAAGGCTACCGGCAATTTGTACGGATAAACAAACAGTACATCGTCAACGTGAACTTCATCAACGATTACAGCAAGGGCGAACCGTGTATGCTGACTGTCAATAATCAATTCTGTTTCGAAATCTCGAGGAGGAAAAAGCAGGAGATTCTGGATGTACTGAAAGGAAGGCAGGATTGATTCCTCTGTGAGCGCACCGGTGAAATATATTGCCGGGGATCCTTGAAAAGGTATTTCCATTCCCGTTTCTCCATTATATTCCCTGCAATGACAAGTATTTCATTATTTTTACCTGCATGAGGCAGTTGTTTTTTTGCAGTATCCGTGATAGTCAGCAGGCGTAATGGAATATAAAGACACTTCAGACATTGAAATTTCATTGCTGCTGGATGCCGTTTACAAAAAATACGGGTATGATTTCCGGCAATATTCCGAAGCGCATATCCGGCGAAGAATTATGAACCGGTTGACCCTGTCCGGCCTGGGAAGTATTTCTCAAATGCAGGATTTTGTGCTTCATGATAAATCATTTGCTTCGCTGCTCATACAGGATCTGTCGATAACGGTAACCGAAATGTTTCGCGACCCGGATTTTTACAAAGCATTGCGGGAAAAAGTGATCCCGGTTTTAAAAACATATCCTTTCATAAAAATATGGCACGCCGGCTGCTCGACAGGAGAAGAGGCCTATTCCATGGCGATCATCCTGCGCGAGGAAGGTTTGTATGAACGGACCACGATTTACGCTACCGATTTTAACCAGCAAGCGCTGAATAAGGCGAAAGAAGGGATTTTCCCCGCCGGGCTGATGAAAGAGTACACGCTGAATTACCAGTTGTCGGGAGGAAAAGAATCTTTTGCCGGTTATTATACTTCCAGCTATGATATGGCCATTATAAACCAGGCCTTGAAAAAGAATATCGTCTGGGCCAATCACAACCTGGTTACCGACAGCGTGTTTGCCGAAGTGCACCTGGTACTGTGCAGGAATGTGCTGATTTACTTCGAAAGGAGCCTGCAGAATAAAGTGCAGAAACTTTTTTACGACAGCCTGACCAACGGTGGAGTCCTGTGCCTGGGATCAAAAGAAAGCCTGCGGTTCAGTGATTTGCAGGGAGAATATGCCGTGCTGGATCAAAAGCGAAGAATATTCAAAAAGAAGTATGAATGAAATACGAAGCGATTGTGATCGGCGCTTCTTCTGGCGGGCTGAATGCCCTGACGTTTTTGTTTTCCGCTTTACCGCCCGGCTTTTCCATTCCGATTATCGTTGTGCAGCACGTCGGTTCGCGGTCCGACAGCCAGTGGATCGATCTTTTAAACGATAAGAGCAAACTCCATATAAAAGAAGCGGACGAAAAAGAAAAAATCGAACCCGGTCATACGTATATCGCTCCGCCCAATTACCACCTGCTGGTTGAAAAAGACAAAACCTTTTCCCTGGCCGCCAGTGAACGCGTGAATTTTGCCCGGCCATCCATCGACGTGCTTTTTGAATCCGCAGCCGAAGCGTATAAAGACAAGCTGATCGGCATCATACTTACCGGGTCGAACGCCGACGGAACAGCCGGGATGCAAAAAGTAAAAGCATGCGGGGGCCTGGCGATCGTGCAGGACCCGGAAACCGCGGAATCTCCTTTGATGCCGGCTTCGGTGATTGCAAACACCGCGATAGATTACGTTTTACCGTTGGAAAATATCATAAATTTACTTTTAAAGCTATATTAACAATATCAAAATTCATCTTGTTATGAATATAACTATTAAAAGTAAGCTGCTTGGTGGTTTCATTGTCATTTTGTTGTTGCTCGTATCCACCGCCGTGTTTATGGTCAGCGAATTTTCGGCAGGCAATGAACGGTTGTCGGGCATCGTCAATGTATCTGCAGAAAGAATAAACCTGTCCCATGAACTTCAGATCGCTGTCCTGGAAGTCACCCGCAATGAAAAGAATCTTATCCTTGAAGAGGACCCGGTTAAAAAAAACACATACAAGGATCGTATTTACCAGAGCATAGAAGATGCGGAGAATAAATCTGCCAGGCTAAAGGAACTGGCGGATGAGAAGGGAAAACTCATATTAAATGAATTTATCGTCACGTTCCGCAGCTTTAAAAAAGATATAGAAGAAATCGTTTCGCTGGCGATGAAAGACGAGGACGAAAAAGCCTTTAAAATTTCCGGTGTGCAAACCCGCGAAAAAAGAGAGGATATGGCCCGGCAACTGGAACGGCTTGTCACTAAAAATGCAAAAAGCATGGCGGCCGACAAACTGCTGAGCGACAACAGCTACGATACTGCCCGGAACCTGATCATCGGGCTGATCATCGCCTGCATCCTGTTTTCCATTTTCATTTCCTATTGGATCATACAGGGTATTACCAAGCGGATTTCTTCTATAACAGCAGAAGCGGAAAAAATCGCCAGCCGGGAATTCACCGACAGCAAACCGGAAGATGCCATTGTTGATGAATTACGGCCCATATTTAATTCCCTGATCAGTGTTAATGACAGCTTCCGGGAAGTAACGGCAAATGCAAATAGTGTTGCTTCCGGGAATTATGCAACGGATTTTACGCCAAGATCGGATAAAGACACTTTAGGAAATGCATTGAAGAAAATGACGGAATCGTTGCGCGAAAGCACGGCCGCCAATGAAAGACATAACTGGCTTTCCACGGGGAAAAACCAGCTCAACGAAAAACTGGCCGGCGACCAGGGTATCGAAGAACTGGCTGCGAATACGATCACTTTTTTAGCCGGCTACCTGGATGGAGACATCGGCGCGGTTTACCTGTTCAGCGACAAAGAAAACACATTCGTGCTCAGCGGTCGGTATGCTTTTGCATCTCCCGGGGACACGAAAGAAAAATTCACCTGGAACGAAGGCCTGATCGGCCAGGCCGCGCACGAATCGAGGCAGATATTGCTGAAGGATGTAGCCGAAGAACAATTGCGCATCACCTCTTCCGTGCTGCATGCCAAACCCAGGAATCTCCTGATCACACCCTTTTCATTTGAAGGCAAGGTCCTGGGCGTGATCGAAATCGGCAAGCTGGAACACTTCACCGAAACAGAAAAAGAATTCGTCAACGCTTCCGTAGAAAGTATCGCTATAAGCGTCAATTCAGCCATAGCCCGGAAACGGATACAGGAACTGCTGGAAGAAACACAAGTACAGGGTGAAGAACTCCAGTCGCAGCAGGAAGAACTGAAACAGATGAATGAGGAGCTGGAAGAACAGGCGCAAAACCTGAAACAGCAGCAGGAAGAACTGCAAATGACCAACGAAGAGCTGGAAGAGCAGACGCAGTCGCTGGAAATAAAAAACAAAGAAGTGCAGGCCGCCAAATCCGATATCGAACAAAAAACGAAACAACTGGAAATAAGCAGCCGGTACAAGTCGGAATTCCTGGCAAACATGTCGCACGAATTACGAACGCCGCTCAACAGTTTGCTCATCCTCTCCAAAGACCTGTCGGACAATAAAAGCAAAAACCTGGATAAAGAGCAGGTCGAAAGCGCCGAGATTATTTATAAAAGCGGCCGCGACCTGCTTACACTGATCAACGAAGTGCTCGACCTTTCCAAGATTGAAGCAGGGAAGATGGAAATAAGCGTGGAGCGGATTTCCGTCCGGGATTTTGTCGGCGAACTGCTCCGTGATTTTAAATTCCATGCCGATCAGAAAGGACTGGTGCTCGGTTCAAAATTCGACGGCGATTTGCCCGAGTTTATCCGCACCGACTCGCAGCGCCTGAGCCAGATCCTGAAAAACCTGCTGTCGAATGCCATCAAGTTCACGGAGAAAGGCAGCGTGGAAATCCATGCCGGCAGGCATACCGAAAATACGCTGATCATTTCCGTTACGGATACGGGCATCGGCATAGAAGAGGAAAAGCAGATGGCGATATTCGAAGCTTTCCAGCAGGCCGACGGGGGAACTTCGCGGAAATACGGCGGCACGGGCTTGGGTCTTTCCATTTCGCGCGAACTGGCAAAACTGCTGGGCGGCGAGATCAAACTGGCCAGCAAACTGCACGCAGGATCCTCGTTTTCACTGATCATCCCGGTGGAAATACAGGCCGAACGCGATCCCGGCAGAACGGCGGCCGTGAACAAGCCGGAACAAAACCTGTTTGCTAAGCATGCCGAAAAGAACAGCAGCTTTTTGAATTACCCGACCATAGCGGACGACCGCGCATCCATCTCGAAAGACGATAAAGTCGTCCTGATCATTGAAGACGATCTGAAATTTGCCGGCATATTGCTGAAGCAGGCGAACAGTAAAGGATTCCGCTGTCTTGCGGCGGCCACGGGAGAGGACGGGCTGGTGCTTGTCGAAAAATACAAGCCGCAGGCCATTATCCTCGACCTGGATTTACCCGGTATGAGCGGGCAAAAAGTGCTGGCCGAATTAAAAAGCAATCCTGCTTTGCGGCATATACCTGTTCATATCATATCCGTAAATGAGCGTTCGCTCGACACGATAAAAGAAGGAGCCGTGGAATACCTCATGAAACCGGTGAACAAAAAGGACATGGACGATGCATTCGACCGGATCGAAAATTTCGTGAACCGGCAAATGAAAAACCTGCTGATCGTGGAAGATGATCAGAATTCCAGGAAGGCCATACGAAAACTGATCGGCAACGGCGATGTGCAATGCTTCGAAGCGGAAAGCGGAAAAGAGGCGCTGTCCATTTACAAAGAAAATCACATCGACTGTATCGTGCTGGATATCGGGCTGCCGGACATGAATGGCTTTGAACTGATTTACAAACTGGAAAAACTGGAAGGACGGCATATTCCGCCTATTATCATTTACACCGGCAAAGAGCTCACGAAGGAGGAAAACGAGGAGCTGCAGAAATATGCGGAAAGTATCATTATAAAAGGAGTGCGCTCGGAAGAACGCCTGCTGGACGAAACGGCTCTTTTCCTGCACCGGACCATCAGCAACATGCCGGAACAGAAACGGCAGATCATTACCGGTTTGTACGACAAGGAAACCATCCTGAGGGCGAAAAAAATTCTGTTGGTGGATGACGATATGCGCAATGTATTCGCACTATCCAAAGTGCTGAAAGAACGCGGCATGGAAATAATAAAGGCGGAAAACGGGAGAAACGCGCTGGAGATGCTGGAGCAGCATCATGATATCGACCTGGTGCTGATGGACATCATGATGCCGGAAATGGACGGTTACGAAGCGATGCGGCGCATACGGCTCCAGGAAAAATTTAAAAATCTCCCCGTGATCGCCCTTACGGCGAAAGCCATGAAAGACGATAAACAAAAGTGCATCGACGCCGGGGCCAATGATTACATTACAAAACCGGTCGATATCGAACGCCTGCTGTCGCTGATGCGGGTGTGGTTAAGTAAAAATATGTAAGACAGGCGTATGAATACGAAACCTAAAATATTAATCGTCGACGACAAGGTAGAGAACCTGGTGGCGCTGCGTACCGTGCTGAAAAACCTCGACCTGGAACTGGTGGAAGCCACGAACGGCAACGACGCGCTGAAAGCCACCCTGCGCCACGATTTTGCTTTGGCCCTGCTGGATATACAAATGCCCGAGATGGACGGTTATGAACTGGCCAGCATCCTGCGGGAAGAAGAAAAAACAGCGCGCCTGCCTTTTATATTCATCTCCGCCGTTTACACGGACAACCTGAATGTTTTTAAAGGATATGAATCCGGGGCCTTCAGTTTTATTACCAAGCCGTTTCAGCCCGAAATACTGATCAATAAGGTGAAGTTCTTCATCGAAAAACACCAGCAGGAAATTGCGCTCTACGACCTGAATAAAGACCTGGAACAGCGCGTTCAGACACGTACCCGCGAACTGGAAGATGCGAACCGCGAGCTGGAAAACATCCTCGATGTGGTAAAAAGAAAAAATGAAGAATTGGAGCAATTCGCGTATATCGCTTCGCATGACCTGCAGGAACCGCTCCGGACAACATCCAGTTATGTCGCTTTGCTTAGCAAAGAAATCGGGGATACGCTCGAAGGAAGGTCTTTGCTTTACCTCGACCATATCAGCAAATCCACCGACCGCATGCGCACGCTTATTACGGGATTACTGGAATATTCGAGGATCGGGAAAGAAAAACACCGGGAGATGACCGACTGCAACCAGTTGGTAGCCGATCTGCTCGTTGACCTGGATACTGTTATAAAGGAAAATAAAGCGCGGATCACCGTCCGCCCCTTACCCGCATTCTCTGTTTATCCCACCGAACTGAAACAACTGTTCCAGAATCTCATCACCAATGCCCTGAAATTCAGAAAAAAAGAAACCGCCCCTGAAATCGAAATTGCTGCGACGGAAGAAAACCGTCACTGGAAATTTTCCGTAAAAGACAACGGGATCGGGATTGAACCTGAGTTTTATGAGAAAATTTTTATCATCTTTCAGAGGCTGCACACCCGGAAAGAATTTGAAGGGAACGGGATCGGTCTTGCGCACTGCAAAAAAATCGCCGAACTGCACGAAGGTCATCTTTGGGTGGAATCGAACCCGGGCGCCGGGAGTACGTTTTATATAACAATACGCAAAAAATAAAACTTATGACAAAAAAGCTGGACTGCATCCTGCTGATTGATGACGATGAACCGACCAATTTTTTGCATAGGATCATCCTGGAAGATCATGCCGTTTCGAAAAATATCGAGATTGCCGAAACCGTAAAAGAGGCCCTTCAATTATTAGATTGCCCTAAAATCGAGGGCTGTGAAAACCCCGATCTTGTTTTCCTCGATCTCAATATGCCGGGGATGAGCGGCTGGGATTTTTTGAAGAAATTTCACGAATCAAAAAAATCGCGCGAGCACGATCCGCTGGTTTATATTTTAACCACCTCCGCAAACCCGGATGATAAAAAAAGAGCGAGCGGCATAAAAGAAGTCGCCGGTTTCCTCAACAAACCGCTCACCGGCGAGATCGTGGAGGAAATCATGCACCGGCATTTTTCCGTTTAACCGCAAACACTTGCGGATAAAAAGCGAAAGTCGCTTTCTTATTCCTTTTCCTTTGGAATAGCCGGGCAAAGCTTGGCCACCTTGTTCGCCAGGTATTCGTTGGTCAGTTCCCTGTCGGGCGGAGCGGAGAAAAGAATAAACACACGCTCGTTGTTGCCGATGCTTTCGGGAATATCCTTGCCGATATTCAATACCGTAAACGATCCTTTACCGGGATCTTTGCCGTACAAAGGTTCCGCAAGGTCGCTTCCGTTGAATTGCTGTTCGATCTTTTTCGTCCAGTCCACACCTTCCACGCGGGCTTTCGTGATTCCTTTTATGCACACGGCGGTAACATCCAGCACAATCAGTTTGCGTTCCGTATCCACAATCACCCAGGCATCATCGTAATCATTTTTCGAAGGCGTGGGCGCGCGCAGAATCCGTTCGTAATATTCCTGTCCCTTTTTGTTTTTCACTTTCACGCAGCGCTTGGTATCGCTGTGCAGGGCGGCCGACGGAAGTTTGTACAGGAACGTATCCTGCATATTGAATCCGCCGAATGAGTACGATCCGACGGCGAGATCCCGCTCGATATACGTAAGCGGTTTGATGATCTCTTCTTTATAATACCCGGCGGCCGAAGAAATCGCGACGAGCAAAGAATCTTTGGTAGGATTCAGGATGTGCACCGTTCTCATCTGCACTGCCGGCGTTTCCTTAACCGGGGTTCCGGCCTTGGGTCTTGCCTGTTTGCCGCCACCTGAAAACAGGAAGTATGCACTCAGCGCGCCGAGAATAAGTGCCCAGAAAATTACCGGGATATAAAAGAACGAGTGATCGTTGAGCGACGCAGGCGGTTCTTCCCCGCCTTCCTGCGGATCTTTTTTATTCGGCAGCACGAGAAGTCCGTGCAGCAGCGTAATAATGGCCGAATAAAAACAAACCCAGCCGTTCTCTGCGTAATTGCCGAGCGTATGATCTTCATACCAAAGACCGACGATCAGGAAGTTGATGAAAATAACGATGGGAATAGCAATCCCGGAACCTCTCCAGATGAGCATAATAATTTTGTTTTAGGGTAAGACGGATAAATAATTTCTGAAATTAATAAAAAAACGGAACGCCGGTTATTTCCCGGTTTTAAAAAATGCGCAGGATTCCCGCACCACGCATTTCGCATGATCGGGATTTGTGGGCCTGCACGTTTCGCGCCCGAGGAATGAAATAGCCATACCGATTTCACCCCAGTCTTTTCCCGGGATCGTTTCCATGATCTGTTTTTCGATTTTTTTCGGATCGGTTCCCGCCGCGATCCCGATACGCGGAGCGACGCGAACCACGTGGAGATCGACGATCACGCCTTCCGCTTTTACTCCGGCTCCGCGCATAATTACGTTGGCCGATTTGCGGCCGATACCCGGCAGGGCGGTCAGCTCTTCCATCGTAAGCGGAATTTTTTTGTCGTCTTTAACCGTTTGCGCAATCTGCAGCAGCCATTTCGTTTTATTGCCGAAGTTCCGCACTTTACGGATGAACGGGAAAAGCGCCTCTTCATCCGCCCGGGCCAGCGCTTTCATATTCGGGAACGCCTTGAACAGGTCGGGAGCGAGCTTGTTGATGTTTTTATCCGAATCCTGGGCCGACAAAACTACCATCACGACGAGCTGGTATATGTTTTTGTATTCCAGCGGGTGCGGTTTCCCTTTGTATTTTTTCAACAGGGGCTTGACTGCGGAGGGCCAGTTTGTTTTCGGCATGGTGCTTGATTTATGAAATTGTTTTTTACGAATCCCGATGCAAGATAAATCCATTTGCCTGATTCCGGAAGTGGTAAAAACGGGATGTTCCCGTTTGCCGAAAACAAATATTATCCGTTCTTTGGTACAGTAATTGTCTATACCCAGAAAAAAGATCATGAAAAACTTTACTCCCGTCATTTTATTCTGCCTGCTCTTCGCCCGTTTCGGGTATTCGCAAAATTGCACCAACCCGATTTCGGACGCTTTGTTCCAGAGCGGGTTCAACCAGATCGCGATACAGCAGAGCAACCAGCAAAAACTGAATAAAGCGCTTCCGTTCGCAAGCAGCAATTGTTTTACATCGGCCCAGGTGAAAAATCTCGCCATGCTTTTCACAGAAGATTCGTATCGCCTTGATTTCTGCAAAACAGCCTATGCGCATACCACCGACCCGGCAAATTTTTTCGATGTGTACGATGCCTTCGGAACGTTTTCATGGGCTTTCCGTTTGTATGATTATGTAAACAAAAAAACGGTCGCAGTAGTCACGCCGGTTTCAATCGTACAGACTCCCGTGTTTCCCAATTATGCTTACCCGGGCTTCAGTCCTTATAAAGGGAAAACAGGCTGCACCGGCCCGGTGGTTTCGGAAGAGTCTTTCAAAACCATCGCACAAAATGTTTTTATCCAGCCTACGGATGAATCGAAATACGTAGCCATACAAACCGCGGCGGATCAGCACTGCCTGGCTTTTGCGCATATCATGAAACTCACCTCGCTGATGCAGTCGGAATCGCTGAAGCTGCGGGTGCTGATGAACACTTTCGCCCGCGTGTACGACCAGGAAAACTACCAAAGCGGTATCGTTTTGTTTTCGACGACGGCTTCGCAGAATGAATGGATCAACTATGCCAAAGCGTATCTCACGCCGCCGCCGCCGGTCTGCCTGGTTACTGATCCTGATTTCAACGGCATCCTGAAAGACATCCAGGCGAAACATTTTGCCGACGATAAAATGGGCATCGTGAAACTGCTCGCCAAAGACCGCTGCTTCAGCGTGGCGCAGATCCGCACGATCTCGAAAGAATTTCCGTTCGGTACCGAAAAGCTCTCCACGTTCAAATCGCTTTACGCCAAATGCACCGACAAAAACAACTACTATAAACTGGTGGACGAGCTGACATTCAGCAGCGAGAAAGATGACCTGAGAAACTTCATCAAGAACGACGGGAAGTAAGAAGTTGTTTAAAATTATGCTCGTGGAAATACAGGTAAACGATCCAATACGTCTGTTTTACCAGTTCGGAGTTGGGAGCACGCTTCATTCCGCAGGATCCCGATAGCTATCAGGGTTAAACAGTTTCTACGAATACTGTTTTTTATCTTTTATCCCGGTAATGCTCTGCAGCCCGTTTCATCCTCGACTGGATTTTCCCGGCGAGCCTGCGCGGACTGAGGACTTTCAGGTTTTCGCCCATACCGAGAATTTCGCGCTCCAGTTCGAAATTCCAGATCACTTCGATGGAGAAGATCATGCCTGCGGCGTCCTGTTTTAAAACCTGCTGGCTGTGGTGCATCGGCTTGGTGATCACATACGGCGCATGTTCGTTGTTGATCTGCATCACGATGAGCTGCGCTTTCTGGTTGGGGACTTTGGAAACCCCGATCGTATCATCAAAGTACGTGCTTACATCAAACGCGCATTTAACATACTTCACCGATTCCAGTTCGCGCATCTGTTCGATACGGTCGAGTGCGAGGATCAGCGCGCGGCGGCCTTTCACGTTGGAGCCCAGTATGAACCAGCGGTTGCGGTATTCTTTAAGCAGGTATGGATAAAAAACGATCGTGCTGGCGTCTTTCGCTTTGAAGGATTTATAAACCAACTCGATCGTTTTTTTCGCGAGAATCGCTTTGTGCAGCGGATCGATGTAGCTGAGTCCTTTCAGTAATTCGTTTTTCTCGAAGTCGATGTACGAACGGCCTTTGTGCTGCTGCTTGTACAGTTTATCTTCCAGCCGTGTAACCATGCCCGTCAGTTCCTGGAAATAACCGAAACCCTTGAACTGCTTCAGCACACCGAGCACCTCATTCAGCGTTCCGAGATCCTGCTGCGTGAGCGGCGTATTCGTGATGCTGTAGTTCTTTTCTTCGTAGCTGTAATATTTTTTATCCGTTACGATGATCGGTGCATTATAACCCAGTTTTTCGCTGCGCATGTTCTGGATATCGAGCTGCACGGTCCGCCGGCTCACGCCGGATGTAATGCCTTCGTATTCGTACACCGCTTCCGAACAGGCTTCGATCAGGTCTTCCAGCGTCCATTTCCGGAAACGGTTCTGCAGGCAGTTGTCGATCGTTTTATAACGGATCAGGGCGAGTTTATTGATGGACATACTTTTGTTTTTGCTGTTTTAAAGATAGTCTATCACGACAACTGCGCAATGTACTTGCGTAATTAATCCTGCTGCCCGGAACCAGGTGCATTTTTTCCGCTTCATTACCAGCATTTTAAATTGTTTTTCCGGAAAAACATTTGCTGCGCAGGTAGCTTGCGCAGTTTCCGGAAACCTTTGCACCGCTGATCACAGCTATGCATGAACCCGGCGCGGGTCTTTGACGGCCCCGCAGTGTTGCCCGATGTTTTCGATGGCAATATGCTGTCTGTATAACCTGTATCTGCACCAAGTGTCACGGGTTCGAATCCCGTTCCGACCATCTTTCGGATAGCTCAGTTGGTTAGAGCACTGGACTGTTAATCCAGGGTAAGAAGCCTGCCTCTTCTATAAAAATGGCAGAACCGGTTGCCGGGGAGGAGTAACCCGGTCGTGTCCGCTCCGGCGGGCAGGACAATCCGGACCAGGGTCAGTGAAAAAGCAGATACCGCGAAGCATGCGTTGTTTTCTTTGGATGAGTGATAAAACCGATTCATCGAAACAAAACGGCAAATCTCCGCTCAAGCCGATTCCCCCCTGCAATGGATGGGCTACTCCGAACTGCACCCGGGATTTTTGAACTGTAATTTTTAATACCGAGTAATATGACTATCGTAAGAATCAATGCGTACAAAGCCGGACTGGTATTCCGGAACGGCGCGCTGAAAAAAGTACTCCGCGAAGGTTTGTACTTCCTCTCCCCGTTCGACCGCGTGGAAGTATATGACATGACGCAGCCCTTTACGTCGCGGCATGACCTGAACCTTTTGCTGAAAAACGCCGGGCTGGCCGAAGCCCTGGAAGTCGTGATCGTGAAAGACAACGAGATCGCCGTCCGTTTTGAAGACGGTATCGTGAAATCGATTCTCACGGTAGGCAAATACGTTTTCTGGAAAGGCGTAGTAAACAGAAATTTCGTAACTGCCGATACGAACGAAATCCGTATTCCTGCGGAGTTCGGTCCTGCCCTGCTCCAGCGCAGGGAACTGGTCCAGTTCATCCGTGTGTACACGGTCGAATCCTGGGAAAAAGGTCTGCTCCTGGTAAACGGTAAGCTCGAACAAACGCTCGAACCGGGCAACTATTTTTTCTGGAAGAACGACACGATGGTTGCCGTGCTGAAAGCGGATATGCGGCAGGTGCAGCTTGAAATCGCCGGCCAGGAATTGCTGACCCGCGACAAAGCCAGCCTGCGACTGAGTATGTTCGCCCAGTACCGGGTGAAGGACGTGGAAAAAGCGCTCACCGAAAACAAAGATTTCGAAAAGCAGCTTTACGTCCTGCTCCAGCTGAAGCTGAGGGAATTCGTCGGCAAACTTACGCTCGATGAACTGCTCGACCGGAAAGACGGTGTGGCCGATGCTGTCCGCAGCACGATCACAGCCGAGGCAGAGGCGCTTGGTACGGTAATCCTGAACTGCGGTATCCGGGATATTATTCTTCCCGGTGAAGTGAAAGAAATCATGAACCGCGTGCTGGTGGCCGAAAAGAAAGCGCAGGCCAACACCATCATGAGACGTGAAGAAACCGCTTCGACGCGCAGCCTGCTGAACACCGCAAAGCTGATGGAAGAAAACCAGATGCTGTTCAGGTTGAAGGAAATGGAATTCGTGGAAAAGATCGCGGAGAAAATCAACACCATCTCCGTATCCGGAAACAGCCAGCTTTCCGATCAGCTCAGGCAGCTCTTCGTACCGGAACAAAAATAAGTCCCGGCATTAACGTGAATCCCTGCGGGTGTTTCACCCGCTTAACCCCGGGACCGGTTTGCTTCGGCAGGCCGGTCCCACTTTTTTCAACCCGCCGGAAGAGGGCAAAAGCACGTACTTTTAAATGCGAGAGTAATTTTAACAAATTATTTTTCATCTGCGCAATTACTTTGCGCAGTGCTGCCGGTACTTTGCTTCATCAAATAAAAACAAAACACGATGAACAAGCTGAACATTAAAGGAGAAGACCTGAAAAACATCGGCTTCCCGGAGGGAAAAGCGATCGGAACGGCGATCCGTACGATCGATCAGCACTACCGCAACCTGTCGCGCGAAGAAGTGCTCGCTATCCTCGTGAAACTGGTACAGTCGCCGGAGAATTTCCTGGACGATACCGTTTTATCCGCTGTTGCAAGCGACCTGGTTGAAAAGCCGGAAGAAGATGATACCGCAGAAATTGCATTGAACGAAACTGCCGGGGCATATACGGTTTTCGGCGCAGGAAATATCGAACCGGGTGCAATCGCGCAGATGGACGTGGCGATGAAACTCCCGGTTACCGTGGCCGGCGCTTTAATGCCGGACGCGCACCAGGGATACGGACTGCCGATCGGCGGTGTGCTGGCCACGAACAACACGGTGATTCCGTACGGCGTGGGTGTGGATATCGGCTGCCGTATGGCTTTGTCGGTTTTCGATATCCCGGAAAATCACTTCCTGCAAAATGAAAACATGTATAAGCGCGAACTGATCGCTTTCACCAAATTCGGTGCGGGTGCAGGATGGAACGGGAAACACAAAGCCGATCATGCGATCCTCGCACGCGATGAGTTTAACGCGACGCCGTTCATCAAAGGACTTTTTGAGAAAGCCGCTTCGCAGCTGGGAACTTCCGGCGGCGGAAACCATTTCGCGGAATGGGGTATCATCGAATTTGAAACCGATGATGCCAAACTGAATATCCGCAAAGGGAAATACCTTGCCCTGCTCACGCATTCCGGTTCGCGCGGTTTCGGCGCTACGGTTGCCGGGTATTACACCAAACTGGCGAAGTCGCTTTGCAAACTGCCGAAAGAAGCGGTGAACCTCGCCTGGCTGGACCTAGACAGCGCAGAAGGCCAGGAGTACTGGCTGGCGATGAACCTCGCCGGTGATTATGCTTCGGCCTGCCACGAAGTGATCCACGAGCGCCTGGTGAAAGCGATCGGCGCAACCGTGCTGGCGAAAGTGGAAAACCACCACAACTTCGCCTGGAAAGAAACCTGGAACGGGCAGGACGTGATCGTGCACCGCAAAGGCGCTACGCCGGCATCGAAAGACGTGATGGGCATCATCCCGGGATCGATGACTGCGCCGGGATTCCTGGTGCGCGGAAAAGGAGAAGCTTCAGCTATCAATTCCGCTTCACACGGCGCAGGCCGCCAGATGAGCCGTACGCAGGCCATCAAAAACATCACCGGTGCGGAAATGCGCGCAGTGCTGAAAGAGCACGGTGTAACGCTCATCGGTGCGGGACTGGATGAAGCGCCGATGGCGTACAAAGACATCCGCACGGTGATGGCTGCACAGCAGGAGCTGGTGGACGTGATCGCGACCTTCACACCGAAAATGGTGCGCATGGCGGATGACGGAAGCCGTGAAGATTGATTGTGTAAATAAAAATGCCGCCCTGGTAATTACCGGGACGGCGTTTTTTTATGCTGAAGTCAGCTTAACCGCATAAATCTTCAGCGTATCCTTCACCCGCTTCACTTCGATGCCGATACCGGCGGGAGCGGATTTTTCCTGGCCGGGGTTTTCCTGTTCCCAGGCCTGCCAGATACTTTTGATCGTATTGTTCAGGTTGAACTGCTCGCTTTTTATTTCGATCACGGTTACAGATTCCACTACGGATTTTTTCCGGTAACGGATCTTATCGAAACCGTGCGAAGCGGCAATTACACGATGCCGCGGGTCAACGCCCGTGAAATAATTTTTCCCTTTGACCTGCACATGCCCGGCAGATTTGTTGAGCGAGAGATAGCGTGCATGTTCTGCGGCAGCCGCGGCGAGGACATCGTCTTTTATCGTTTTCTGGTTTCCGTAAAGTCCGTCCGACAACTGTATACGGACTTTGGACGGCTCGATTTTTTTCGGCGTACCGGCCGCGGTTGTTTTTTTCTCCGCCGGTGTATTTTCCACGACGGTGATCGATTTCGGCTGGTTTGAATTTTTAACCGGCTTATTATAATACGATCCGCGCGGACTGTAGGCAAACAGGTCGGTGCCCCAGGTGCGGCCGTTTTTCTGTTCAATTATAAACGCGGTGCCGTGCACTTTGCTCGACGGATTCAGCATATTCTTATTATGTCCCGGCGAGTTTTTCCATTGGTTGAACGATTCGCGGGCAATCGCTTTATACGCGTTTTCTTTTTCTCCGTCATTCCCGCTCCAGTTGTAAAGCGCATTTTCACCCGACCAGCTGTGCCTGCCGTTTCCGTTCACCACGTAATCGTACCGGTCGCCGGGACGCACGCCGGAAAAAAGTTCCGTGCTCGCTTCCTGGTTATGCGAAAGTTTGTTGTTCCTGCACATCCACAGGCAATGGTTGCGCGAAGCCATCCAGAGGGTATCGTTCCATTGAAGCGTATCGGTTTTCTGTTCGCGGCGGTACGCGTTGATCATCCGGTGAAATTCAAGCGCAGCCATGCGTTCAACAAGCAGAACGGAATCGGCCCGGGATTGCCGGAGGAGTTCATCGAGCTGCGAGGCCAGGTAAATGCGCTGCTGGACGGTAGGATTGGCGCGGAGGCCGGTGACCAGGAGCAGAAGCGGGATGGAGATCAAATACTTCATACGCGGAGCAGGTTTGCTTAAAGTACGTGTATTCCATAATCCGCAGGTTCGTGGTTTGTGACTTGTAAACGCAAAAAACGCCGGGAAATTGCCATGCCGAACCATTCTCCGCTGTTTTCAGCCTCCCGGAAAAACAAACCGCCGGTCGTATAATAAATCCGCCGGCAGGCGGGCTGATTTTATACTTTTCCGCATGAACAGAAAAATCACGCGGATTATTCTTGCGCTGCTGGCCGGGGGAATGGCCTGGTACGGAGCGTTCCTGTTTTTTTTCATTTACTCGGGCGCGCAGCATATCCTGGCCGATCCCGGGATACAAAGCGAAAAATTCATCGGGGTGTTTATAACCGAACCGCTTCCGCGTGTTGCAACGGAACCGAACCTGCTTCTCTGCGGAATTTATATGATCAGCAGTATCGGTGTGCTGGTTTTTGCTTTTCTCAGCGATAAACTGAAAGGTGGCTGGTTCCGGAAAGGAATTACATTCGGACTGCTGAACTGGCTGATGACGATTCCCTGGTTCGAGTTTTACCTTCCTTATAACGTCATGCATGAACCGCTTTCGCTGGTCCTGTTCGAAGGATTGCTCTGGCTGGGCGTGTTGCTGACATTTGCATCGGCAGTTTCGTTCATCCTGCATTTCCGGATGAAAAACCCGCGCTGAAGATCAGCTTTCGTTTTCCTTATCCAGGTACTGCTGCACGATGTCGATCGCGTTGGTCACCACATCGCTCAGCGCGACGATAAACGTCCCTTCTTTCGCGATGCTGATGGCGTGCTTGATCGCTTCGGTTTCTTTCGGGATGATCTCGTAAGTCACTTTTTTATCCGCCGCGTTGATGCCTTCGAGGATCAGGTTGATGATCTCTTCTTCGGTTCTTCCGCGCAAATGTTTTTCCTGGCGGATGATGATGTGATCGAACATGCGCGCTGCAATCGTGCCGCATTCGCGGATATCGCTGTCGCGGCGGTCGCCCACGCCGGCGATGATGCCCACTTTATGCGCAGAAGTCACGCTCTGCATATAATCCTCGATGCCGAGATACCCGGCCGGGTTATGCGCAAAGTCGATCATCACGGTGAATTTTTTGAAATTAAAAACATTCATGCGGCCCGGAGTCTGCGCTGCGCCGGGAATAAATGTGGTGAGCGAAGTTTTGATGTCCTCCGTTTTGAAGCCGTACAAATACGCCGCAAGCGTGGCCGCAAGAACATTGGCGATCATAAACTTCGCTTTTCCGCCCATGGTGAGCGGGATGTGCGTGGCTTTATCAAGCCGTATTTTCCAGTCGCCTTTTTTGATCGTGATAAAACCGTTTTCGTAAATCGCGGCGATCCCGCCTTTCCGGCAATGCTGCACGATGGCATCGCAATGTTCGTTCATACTGAACAGGGCTACATTGCAGCTCAGCGTTTCCGCGATCTTCAGGCAATAGGCGTCTTCGGCATTCAGAATGGCCCAGCCAGTGTTTTTCACGCTGTTCACCACCACGCTTTTCACGCGCGCGAGATCTTCCAGCGTATCGATATCGCTCAGGCCGAGATGGTCTTCCTGGATATTCGTGATGATGCCGATATCGCAGCGGCTGAACCCGAGTCCCGCCCGCAAAATACCGCCCCGCGCCGTTTCGAGCACGGCGAATTCAACGGTCGGATCTTTCAGGATGAATTCCGCGCTGATCGGGCCGGTAGTATCGCCTTTTTCGAGCATGTGGTTCTGCACGTAAATACCGTCGGAAGTCGTGTAACCAACTTTGTACCCGTTGTATTTCACAATGTGCGCGAGCAGTCGCGTGGTCGTGGTTTTCCCGTTCGTTCCCGTCACCGCGAAAATCGGGATGCGGCTCGGTTTTCCCGGCGGGTAAAGCATATCGATTACCGGCGCGGCCACGTTGCGCGGCAGTCCTTCCGAAGGTGCGAGGTGCATGCGGAAACCGGGCGCAGCGTTCACTTCCAGGATCACGCCGCCGTTTTCTTTCAGCGGCTGCGTCAGGTTTTTCGCCATGATATCGATTCCGCAAACGTCCAGCCCGATCACGCGTGCGATGCGTTCGGCGAGAAAAATATTTTCCGGGTGCATCATATCCGTTACGTCGATTGACGTGCCGCCGGTGCTCAGGTTGGCTGTTGATTTCAGGTAAACAATTTCGCCTGCCGCGGGAACGGTTTCCAGCGTATAGTTTTTCTTTTCGAGCAAATCTGTCGTGTCGCGGTCGACGGAAATTTCGGTCAGTACATTTTCATGCCCGTACCCGCGGCGCGAATCTTTGTTTTCGGCGTCGATGAGCTGCTGGATGGTGTGCCTGCCGTCGCCTTTTACGTGCGCAGGTACACGCTGGGCGGCAGCCACTACTTTATTGTCGATAACGAGAATACGAAAATCAAAGCCGGTGATGAAACGTTCGACGATAACCCGGCGGCTGTATTTTTTCGCATGGGTGAGACCTTCCACGGCATCTTCCCATTTCGTGATGTTGATCGAGGCGCCTTTGCCGTGGTTCCCGTCGAGCGGCTTGATCACGATCGGGTAACTGATTCGTTTTATCGTGGCTTCGAGGTCTTCTTCATCCACGCAGATATCGCCTTTGGCCACGGGAATATTTGCGGCGTCGAGCATGCGCTTGGTTTCTTCTTTGTTGCAGGCGATATCGACGGCGATATTGCTGGTTTTGCAGGTGATCGTCGCCTGGAAACGCATCTGGTTCACACCGTAGCCGAGCTGGACCAGCGAATTCGAACCGAGGCGGATCCACGGGATATCGCGGGCCACGGCTTCGTCTACGATGCTGCCGGTGCTGGGCCCGAGGCGGACGTCTTCGCGTATCTCGCGCATTTTTTTCAGGTCGGCCTGCAGATCGTATTCCACGCCGCTGACCAGCGCTTCGGCAATGCGCACGGCAGATTCCGCCGCGAACATGCCGACTTTTTCTTCAACGTAACTGAATACCACGTTATAAATACCCGGCGTATTCGTTTCACGCGTTCTGCCGAAACCGGTTTCCATACCGGCGAGACTCTGCGTTTCGAGCGCGATATGCTCGATCACATGTCCCATCCAGGTGCCGCGATCAATGCGGTGAAAAAAACCTCCCCGCTCGCCTTCCGAGCAACGGTGCTCGATCATGGAAGGAAACATCGCTTCAAGCCGCTGCCGGAAACCGGGTATTTTATCGGTCGGTTTTTGCTCCATATCCTCGAGATCGAGGCGCATCTGGATCAGTTTTTTCCGGTTTACGCTCCATATATTCGGGCCCCGCAATGCTTGAATGCTCAGTATTTTCACCGTGTCTGCGTTTTCGTGAACGGTAAATTTATCAAAAAGCCTGTATAAATCCCTGCGACCAATTTCGAATTCCGAAGGGCGAATGCCGAATTGCGAATTGAAATATACGTTAGCGTCTTAGCGCCTTCGCGGTTAAAAGCGTTTACAGTCTTCGTCGCGAAGACGCTAACTGAATTCGCCCTTCGGCATTCGTCATTCGAAATTAAATCGAAAGGCTACCGCACCAGTTACTAAAAATTTATGAAGACACGGTTTTACACAAGCTCTTCTATGTTAATTTTGCATCATGAATCCAAAAGGGAAGCTGGTCATCGTTGGCGGCGCTGTTGATAAAGGGAGTTTCACCGAGAAAAATTTCGACAAGCAGGTTGAAAAGAACCTGAACTTTTTCGAGACCGGTATCCTGAAGCGTATCATTGTAGAATCGCTGCACAAGGAAAAATCACCAATCGAAATCGTCACCACCGCTTCCAAAATTCCGCGCGAAGTGGGCCCCGAATATGCCAAAGCGTTTGAATACCTGGGTGCGGAGCATGTGGGCGTGATGCATATCGAAAACCGGGAACAGGCGATCGATCCCGCGCACCTGGAGCGTCTCGAAAAATGCGACGTGGTGATGTTTACCGGCGGCGATCAGCTGCGGCTTACATCAATTCTCGGCGGAACGGCTTTTCATGATATCCTGCTCCGGAAATACAAGGAGGAAGAATTTATTTTCGCGGGAACATCCGCAGGCGCCGCGGCGGCATCCAACAATATGATTTACCAGGGCTCCAGCCAGGAAGCGTTGCTCAAAGGCGAAGTGAAAATCACCAGCGGCCTGGGCCTGATCGACGATGTGGTGATCGATACGCACTTTGTACAGCGTGGCCGCATCGGTCGCCTTTTCCAGGTGGTGGTCGGAAATCCGAAAGTGCTCGGCATCGGGCTTGGTGAAGACACCGGCCTGCTGATCACCGAAGGGAAAAACATGGAAGCCATCGGCTCGGGACTTGTTATTCTTGTCGACGGACGTCATATTAAAGACACGAACCTGACGGCGGTGGAACTCGGGCAGCCGGTTTCCATCAAGAATTTAGTGGTACACGTGATGAGCATGTTCGACCGGTACGATTTGAGTACGCATAATATGAGTATTCATTCGTCGCAGCATGTGTAAAGTCTCACCTCCTTCCTCTCCTAAGGAGAGGATGCCGGTTCGGCTTTCAGCCTAAGCTGACGTTCTTTTTAAATATACTTTTGAACGTGCTCTCTCGTCCGGCAGGCCGGACATTTTAGATCGATTACTTTTTAATGGAACCTTTTAAACCCGACTCATGAAACTGATCATACACGGCGGATTTTTCAGCGAGTCGTCGCAGAGCGCGGAGACCAAGCTGGCCAAGCAGGAAGCGCTGAAGCGGATCATCACGTCTTCATACGAATTTCTCCGGGCACATTCCGCTTTCGAAACGGTGATTCATGCCGTGGCGCAACTGGAAGACGATCCGCTTTTCAATGCGGGAACCGGTTCGCAGATCCAGAGCGACGGCGTGATCCGGATGAGCGCATCTATTATGGACGGTGTTTCGCAGCGGTTCAGCGGGGTGATCAATATCGAGGAAGTGAAAAACCCGATCCGCGTAGCTGAAAAATTATTCCCGGCCGACGACCGCGTGCTGGGCGGAGCAGGCGCTACGCGCTTTGCGCGGGAAAACGGGTTCCCGGTTTTCAGCACGGAAATTCCCCAGCGCAGAAAAGAGTACGAGGAAAAAAAACGCGCGGCAAAAGTAACCGGCACGGTGGGCTGCGTCGCTTTCGATGCGAAAGGCCATATCGCTGCGGCGACATCTACCGGCGGAAAAGGATTTGAAATTCCCGGTCGCATTTCCGATTCGGCCACCACGGCGGGAAATTATGCGAACGGGTTTTGCGGCGTAAGCTGCACGGGCGTGGGTGAAGACATTGTAAGCACGGCCGTTGCAACCAAAATCGTAACGCGCATTTCCGACGGCATGGACATCGAAAACGCATTTCGCAAAACGTTCGCCGAGCTGAAAGAAATCGACGGGTTCGCCGGCGCGATTGCTATCGACCACAAAGGAAACGTTTTTCATCTTGACTCGCATCCGAGCATGGTGTTTGCCAGCTACGACGGCAGCACGTTCAACTGTTTCGATTAGTCGTAAATTTTTCCGGGAACCAATTTCAAATACCAAACGCTGAATATCAAATGTAAAAGGGCGATTCACTTTGGATTTTATCATTTGACATTTTGCATTTTACGTTTCGTCTTCCAGGTTCTCCATCACTCTTTTCTTTGCAACTATTAACATCCGCGATTCTCTAATTTCAGTAAGTTGCATGATCTTTTAATACTCCTCCATGAGCCATACAGCCCTTTCCGAAATCGACGTTTTTCTCCGGCACGGCGACCATCCGCTGGCGGTACGAAGAATGATGGACCTTGCGCTTGATTCGAAGCAGCGTGAACTTATGCTGCGCGCCATGCAGTTGAGCAGCCGGTTCAGGATCGCCCGTAACGCGAATCCCGTGAATCCCTGGAACGAAGACCTGGCGCAGGAGTCGCGCACACTGCTGCATGAACTTTCCAAAGCGACTTATCCCGCGGCGCCGGGCGATTCGCTGCTGATGCAGGCGCACGGCGTTTCCAAAACATATAGCAGCGGCGCTTTCAGCATGAAACCGACCAGCCTCGATCTTTATGCCGGGCAGATACTCGGCGTAGTGGGCGAAAACGGGAACGGGAAAACCACGCTCCTGCGTTGCCTGGCCGGGCAGCTCGCCATCGATTCGGGAAAAATCAGTTTTGCGGGTTTGCCGGATCACGATTTTTATACGCTGAAAAACCGCGTCGCTTTTATCCCGCAGCGCATCCCGCGCTGGTACGGCAGGCTGAAAGACAACCTGCATTTTTCGGCAGCCATTTCGGGAGTTAAAGGTGAAGAAAACGACCTGATGGTCGGATTTATGCTGGAACGTTTCGGCCTGGCCGGGTTTGCAGAACTTACGTGGAACCAGATCAGCAGCGGGTACCGCACACGTTTTGAAATTGCGCGCGTGCTTTTGCAGCAGCCGCGTGTGCTGATCCTGGACGAGCCGCTCGCCAACCTGGATATTCACGCGCAGCAGACTTTGCTCAGCGACCTGCGTTTTCTCGTGAAGTCGGCAGTGAACCGGATGACCGTGCTGCTCACTTCCCAGCAGTTGCACGAAGTAGAAAAGGCCGCCGATTCGGTGATGCTGATCCGGCAGGGTCAGTGTATTTACCAGACCGGGAAAACGGATGTGCGTTCACTCGGTTTCGCGCTCGAGCTGGAAACCCCGGCTACGCGCGAAGAAATCGCCCAGGCGCTCACGGTACTCGAAGCGCAGGTACATTTTAACGGCGGATTTTTCACCGTGGTTTCGCACCAGCACCCGGTACAGGAAATGATCAAACAACTGGTAATCGCCGGCATCCCGATTTCGTATTGCAGAGACATTTCGCTTTCTACCAAACGCCTTTTCTGAAGATGAACCCTGAACATAATTTCCCGAAACGGCCGCTTGCGCCGAAGGCGCTTTCCAGGTTCGATCAGTGGCTGCTGAAAAACTATCCGGATACCTGGTCGGCACGCACGCATATGGTGCTGTATTATGCGCTGCTATTCGCGGCGGCGTTTTACGCGATATGCCTGGTGATGCCCGACGACCCGCGTTCAACGAGCATGGTGGGCTTATGGGTCACGGCAGGCGCTTTGATTTCCGGCATCGGGCTGATTTTCTGGTTAGTTTATCTTTTCCGTTTCAACGTGTTCAAACGCTTCGGAACGCTCGCCCCGGGAGATCGTCTCCGGAATTTCCTGGTTTTTTATCTCACGATTTTCGTTTTAACCGTGCTCGTCTATATTCCGTTCGTTACGGAAAAACAAAAAGCGGATGCTACGTTTACCGACGAAGAAGTAATCCGCGATGCCAACGATGTCAATTATTGCGTAGGCCTGCTGGTTAAAAATTCCTTCGAACTGAGTATCAAAATTGATACGATCATTCTCGTCGGATCGAGTGAAGAAGCCGAGCAGAAAAATGCCGAACTCCGTGCCAGGAATGATGGCGAGCCACGGGCCAACAGCACGACATACGCCTGGCGTGAGCAGAATGATTACGAATGGCGCATGGCGGAAGCCGACAGCGTGCAGAAAATCGATTTCAACACGTACGTGCTTTTTACGTTTACCAAACTGCAGCATGTCGCACCGTGGTACTCACATTACAACGAGTTCTCCATGGAACCGGAGTCACATTCCGCTTACGACGATTCACGCAAGCGTTTGTTCACCACGCTCGACTTGTACTATCTTATTTATCGCGACAATCCGAAGTATTCGGAAGAAGAAGCAACATCGCGCATACGGAAAATGAACGCAAAATACCGGCTCCCGATGAGCTCCTGGAATTATGTGATAAACCATAACTATTATGGTATTGTGGAAATAGCGACCGACGGATCGAACCTGTCGGAATATATCAACAGGAAATACGATACGTGGTCGATGGATCATGCGATGAAAAACATCATGTCCCGGAAGCACCGTTTCGACACGGAGAATGTTAAAAGCCTTGCCCTGTTCACTTTTTACTTCGTACTCTGCCAGGTTTTACTGCTCTTCGCTTTCCGGCATTCCACCGTCAAAACTTTTTTCCTTTCGATACTAGCCGGTATCATCATCGCTATTCTTACCGGTTTGTTTCTCGCGGTTACCCGTTTCCATGAACGCGGCATATTGGTTGTGCTGCTTGTTTATTATGCGGTTTTTCTCGCCATATCCGTCACCATCGGGATGTCACGGGTCCGCAGCCTGGTAAAAGGCATCGCGCTGAATTTTACATTCTGGATGACATACTTCATTCCCCTGATCATCGTCGGGCTGTATTATTCCTGGATGCACAAGCTTCACCCGTATCGCCCGGATGCTCCCGAAGAATACGACCGGGTTTTCGCCAATGAAGATCTGCATTACGCGCTTGCGCAGTATGGCGGAGCGGCCCTGCTGCTGATCAGCATTGCTTTCCTGTTCAGCCGCTGGTATCGTACGTGGTATTCTCAGCCGGAGGAATAATATTTGTTTAAATTCTTCCTTGTAACCGTTACCCGGGAAGACTGTTTTTCGTCGGAACAGATACAGTCGGCAGTGGCAGTCATGTTCCCGGGCATCCATAAATAGGTACCGATTGCTATCAGTACATACTTCGTAGGGGCGATTCAATGAATCGCCCCTACATAGTAGCGATTAAATGTACTGCTACATTGGATCGACTACCTGTTATCGCTTTATCCACTTCCCGTAAAGCTGCCGGTTCTTATCGGTCTCTGCTTTGTAAAGATAAATCCCCGGCAGAAGTGCAGACACATTACACGATCCCGACACGGCATGAACAGCAGTTTCTGTCACCAGCCTGCCCGACAAATCATACAGCATGATTTTCGAAATCCGTTCTCCTCCGTGTTCGAGGCGGAAGCTAAGCATATCGCTTCCCGGATTCGGATAAAGGTACAGTCCGCTTTCTTCCGCTTCAATTGCCTGGGCAGCAAGCGGGGGGCCGCAAAATTTAAATTGCCAGGTGGTCATATCGCTGCCGTTAAACCCGGCGCCGGAAGCGACGTACACGCTAGACGAATTCTGAAACACGCAGGCAAATTCGCGGCCGGCGGAACCTACGTTCGACGACATCGGCTGCCAGGAATTGGATACCGGGTCGAAACGAAAACCGGAAGCGGAATAACTGTTTGTACCATTTTTCCCTGTGAACAAATAACCGTAAGGACCATGCCCGAACCCGATCGCACCCCTGCGGTAATCCGGGAGAACCGCGCGCACCAACCAGGAATCCGAAACAGGATCATATTCCCAGGTATCATTGGTGTACGTGGATGACAAAGACGCGCCTCCCACGACGTATCCTTTTCCTGCGACAGTAAACGAGGCCGTATATCTTTTGCCCGCGCTGCCGATATTCGATTTCTGCATCCAGTTGTCGGTAGCCGGATCATATTCCCAGGTTTCGAGGGTATAACCAGAAGTGCTGGTACCGTAACACAGGTATGCTTTTCCGCCGATCATGAACGCCGATCCTTCCGCGCGCGCCGCAGCGGGCAAACTTGTTTTCTGCAACCAGGAATTGCCGGTTGGATCGTACTCCCACAGATCATTCTGCAGTGAAAATGATGGCGAATACCCGCAGGCCACATAACCTTTCGTGGCGGATGCAAAACTGTATGCTCCGTATCGTCCGGCGGGAATATTGGCTTTTTGCGTCCAGGTATCGGCATTCATATCATACTCCCAGGTATCACTCATCGAATTCCAGCCACCTACAAGGTATCCTTTACTTCCAACGGTAAATGACGCAGCCTCTGTTCTGCCGGCCCCGGAGAAATCTCTTTTCTGAATCCACTGCGTTTCGCAGTTGTAAGCCGAAAATGTTTTGCAGAAAACATCCGTGCATCCGCCGCTGGTAACCGTAAGGCAAATGGTATGTGTTCCGCTCGAATTCACAACCAGTGTGGCATTCGGCGAGGTGGAAAAAACGGCGCTGTTGTCTGTCCAGCTGTATGCTGCGGCGCCGTAGCCCGTAAAATTGAACGTGAGCGTATCGCCGTTAAATGCCTGCGCGGGACAAGTGAAATCGGAATTGAGGGCGCATACCGGCGCAGAGGAATTGTCTTTTTTCAATATCGTTCCGTCCATTCCCACGGCATAACCGGTTGCGGCGTCCGGGAAATGAATTCCATACATTTCCTGGTTGGTTATGTCCACCGGTGTCCAGGTATAACCGCCGTTACTCGTTTCCAACAGAATGCCGTTGAACCCTGTAACAACGCCATGCGTTTCATCACTGAAACAAATATCATGAAGCGGAAAGTTTACTCCGCTGGTTTGCGTGTACCAGGTAAGGCCGCCATCGTTGGTCCTCTGGATCATGCCATTATTGCCGACCACCCAGCCTTTCAGCGGCGTGGCGAAATGTACGCCGAGACCGATCTGCGGATTGGGATTTGTCCAGGTAGCTCCGCCGTTGATCGTTTTGAAATGCTGGCTTCCGTTGTTGTAGCAATACCCGGTAGTGGCGTTCGGGAAATAAATTTCTCCTTCGAAGCCGCTGAAAGACGATATGTTGGTCCAGTTTGCGCCGCTGTTGGTTGTTTTTTCAAACTGCGAAGTATAGCTGTTGATCCGGAACCCGTTGTTGAAGTCCGTGAACCAGACATCGTCTGTCGTAGTGCTGCTGACCAGGCTCCAGTTTGTTCCGCCGTCCATCGTACGCCAGAGTTTTCCATTTCCCGAGCTCGCGAGCGATCCTGCCCAGCCCGTATCGGGATTGATGAAATGCACACACTTCATGTAAAACACATTCAGGGTCGTATCCGTCCAGCTTGTGCCCCCGCTGCCCGTTTTGAAAACATGGTTGTTCCCGACAACCCAGCCCAGGCCGGAGTTCGCGAAAAACGCATCTTCATAAATGGCGTTGGTCACGTCTGTTCCGTCCACATTCCAGTTTGCACCGCCGTTAAGCGTATGCAGAATTTCTCCGGATCCCGCAATCGCGCCGTTGTTCAGCCCGTTAAAATGAACCGCGTTGATCTGTATGGCAGTCGGGTTGACCTGCACCATCCAGGAGAGCCCGCCATCCGTGGTTTTTTTAATCGTGTCGTGCGTTATTCCCCAGCCGGTTGTACTGTTTGCGAAATACATTTTCTTGAATAATTCGCCCGTCTGGGTCCAGTTGGTTCCGCTATTGACTGTTCGCAACGTGCCCGGACCAAGGCCGGAAACATACCCGGTAGTTGCGTTCAGAAAAAACACGGAAGTAAACGTGTAGCCTGTGCTGTAACTCCTGTTCGACCAGCTCGACCCGCCATTGGCCGTGTAGTAAACTTCTCCGTAGGCTCCGCAAACCCAGCCGGTATCCGCACTCACAAAATGCACCCCGTAGAGCCAGTTAAACGAAGAGATAACGGTATTATTCGTCCAGCTCACGCCGCCGTTGGTGGTTTTCATAAACTTGTCGCCTTCACCGACCATAAAACCGACGTTCGCGTTCACGAAAAAAATATCTTCCAGTTCGCTCAGCGTCGAAGTGCTTTGTGTCGACCAGGAAATCCCGCTGTTGGTGGACTTCAGGAGTATCCCATTATCGCCGCAGATGTAGCCCGTGGTTTGCGAAATAAAATACACCCCGTTCAGATCGAGGTATGTCGGAACCTTGAGGTATTTCCAGTTTTGTCCGCCGTCGGTTGAGCGCATTACTCTTCCGCCGTTTCCGACCGCGATCACCGTATCCGCATCGATCGCAAAAACATCGTTGAGCCAGTAATTCTGGGAAACGATCGTCCAGCCGGACTGTGCAGAAAGGCCCAGGGCTGCAAAACAGAACAACAGTACCGTACAGATTTTTTTCATGGGGTGAGGTTTTGGGAACTTTTCAAAAATACCCCGTATTTACCGGCATCCCGCACCGCTGGTTACATGAAAACTCCCGGATGTTACAAATTATGGGCGGCGGCCCGGGGAAAAGTCGTTCTGCGGGCTATCCGGGCGAATTCACGATCTTTGATTTGTTACTCCTGTCCTATGCTGTTTCCGCGGATTTTTGCTTTCATTTTTGCCTGGACGTTTTTCGCGTTCCCGCTTTGCAGCCAGAACATCGACAGCCTGAAAACCGCGCTGAAAACAGCCGGCGACCGCGACAAAGCCGATATCCTGCGCGAACTGGCCCTGGCCGTGCAGCATGACGATCCCGACCAATGCCTGAAGTACGCGCAGGAGTCGATCTCACTTGCACGGAAAACAAATTATAATTGGTGCGAAGCATATTGCCTGCGGATCATCGGAATATATTACGACGAGCACGGCGATTACAAAAAAGCGATCAGTAATATCGAAGAAGCGCTGGCTATCAACCGTTCGATTCCCGACGCGGGCGGAATCTCGGCCTGCCTGAACAGTCTCGGCATCATTTACTTCAACCTGTCGAAATACGATCTCGCGCTGAAAAACTTTCTCGAGGTGCTGCCGCATTACGATGAAAAAACGCAGGCGGGCAGCAAGGCATACACGCTGATGAACATCGGCGGGGTGTACAATTATTCCGGCAACAAAAAAGCGGCGATCGACTATTACAGCCAGTCGTACCGGCTCTGCAAAAAGATCGGCGATACGCGCGGCGCGGGAATCTGCGCGAACAATATCGGCATGGCGTACCACGCGATCTCGAATAAGGACAGCGCGATTCACTACCTGGATGAAGGACTTGCCGTTAAACGAAAACTGAACGATAAAAAATCGCTGGCTGCTTCGCTCAGTAATCTTTCCAATGTTTATCTCGATTACCAGGAATACCCGCAGGCCATTACGTATCTCGAAGAATGTATCAGCCTGCAGAAAGAGATTGGCGACAAACGCGGACTGGCAAACAGCCTGAATTCCGCCGGGCAGATCATGGCGAAGAGCGACAATAAAAAAGAGAAGGCCATCGATTATTTCCTCGAATCGTACCGGATCAGCAGCGAGGTGGGCGATCTGCCGGTCATGCGTTCTTCTTCTTTCAATGTCGGGAATGAATATTATAACCTGGGGAAATACAAAGAAGCCGCCGATTTTATTTACGTCAATTCCCGTATCCGCGATTCGCTTTTCAATTACGACCGCAGTAAGACGCTGGCCGAAATGCAGACCAAGTACGAAACCGAAAAGAAAGAAAGCGAGATCGTACTGCTCGGCCAGAAAAACAGGCTGACTGCGCTGGAACTTGAAAAAGCCCATGCCGACCAGCTGCGCAAAGAACAGGCCCTGGCGCTGCTGAACAAAGAAGCCGAGATGAAAGCGATCCAGCTGCAGAAAGCGGAAGCCGAATCGGAATCGAACCGCAAGCAGAACGAACTGCTCAAACTCGATCAGCAGGTTAAAACCGTGCAGCTGCAGAAAGAACAGGCCGAGCGCGGCAAGCTCGACGAACAGAATAAAAAACGCGCGCAGCAGCTATTCGCCGTGCTCATCGGTTCGCTCCTGCTGCTGGTGCTGCTGGCTGTGGCTTTCCGTGGGTACCGGCAGAAAAAGAAAGCGAACGTGCAGCTTGCCGAACAGAACACCGTCATTTCGCGCCAGAAAGAAGAAGTGCAGCACCAGCGCGACATCGTGGAAGAAAAAAACAAAGAGATCACCGACAGCATTACATACGCCAAGCGCCTGCAGGATGCTATTCTTCCGCCGGAAAAACTGTGGCGGAGTTTTTTGCCGGAAAGTTTTGTGATGTACAGGCCGAAAGATATCGTGGCGGGTGATTTTTACTGGATGGAGGTCTCGACTCCCCGCCTCCCAAAGTCGTACGGCGGGCAGGCGCTCGACCTGACCAGTGAAAAATCAAATCCGACTCCGCTCGACCTGACCAGTAAATTAATACTATTCGCTGCGGCCGACTGTACCGGGCACGGCGTTCCGGGCGCGATGGTGAGCGTGGTTTGTTCCAACGCGCTCAACCGCACGGTGAATGAATTCGGCATTACCGAACCGGGGAAAATCCTCGACAAAGTCCGCGAACTCGTCATCGAAACATTTGCGAAAAGCGAAAGTGAAGTAAAAGACGGGATGGACATTTCGCTCTGCTGTTTCAACCGGGAAAACTCGCAAATCCTTTGGGCAGGCGCGAACAACCCGCTCTGGATCATCCGCAAAGACGGAACGGCTATTGAAGAACTGGCTCCCGACAAACAGCCGATCGGTCAGTTCGATTCGGCGCGGCCTTTCCGCACGCAGGAAGTTTTCGTGCAGCCCGGCGATTGTCTTTACCTGCTCACCGACGGTTTTCCCGACCAGTTCGGCGGACCGAAAGGAAAAAAATTCAAGTACCGTCCGCTGCAGGAACTGCTGCTCGCCAATTGCCGCAAACCGATGGATGAACAACTCGACCTGCTGAACCGGTCGTTTGAAAGCTGGCGCGGTTCGCTCGACCAGGTGGATGATGTATGCGTGATCGGTGTGAGAATTTAAAATTCCTCCGCAGAGCCGTTTTACAGCAAAGTCTTTAATTATACGTCGGAATAGTCTTTTATTCAGCGGCAGTCGGCAGTGGCAGTCTCCGTATTACAGGGATGTCGTCAAGATATACTTACTCCGGGTTTAAGCCATGCTGACTGCTACTGCTGCTGCCGACTGGATCTATTCCGACCTGCAGCAACTGTTTTCCTGTAAAACGGCTCTGCGGAGGAATTTTAAACGGATTACTTTATCCGCTTACGCTCGTCCGTCCCTTTTCTTCATCCGCTCCGGTATTGCGGCGCATCCGGCCGGCCTGGCCTTTTCCGAAACGGTAACTGAAATTTATATTTACCTGGCGTGTATCGCGTATCGCCGTCCAGTACTCGTCCACGTTCCCGAAATGCGTAACACCGCTCGGGTAAGCTTTCCAGAGCAGGTCGTTTCCGTTGATCGTTAGTGATCCACGTTTTTTGAAAAGCGAAAACTGTACGCCGGCAGTCAGGTTGTAATTCGGGAGAAGCGTGGTAACACCATAAAGCATACGATGACTGTACATGAACCCGAGTTCCATCGATATTGTTTTCGTGAGCGGGAAACTGTTGTTCGTATTCAGGTAGAACGACGGAATTCCCTGGTTGATGGTGAACTGGTTGATCGTTCCCGTATAAATACCGTAGTAAGATAAAAGACTGGTATTCGTTGTCCACCACTCGGTGAGTTTTTTGGAATAATTCAGGTTCAGGCTGTAGTAATGAAACCGGGCCAGGTTCACGGTCGTCTGAACCGTCAGCCTGCTGATATTATCCTGGATAAGTGCCTCGGTGATGTTATCGGTGGTGAAACTGTAGCCGAGCGTAGCGAAAAACGATTCTTTGAACGTGTAGGTCAGTTCCGCATTATAAGTGAGCTGCGGCAGCAGGTACGGATTTCCTTCGGCATAGGTGGTGGCGTCGATCAGTCTCCTGAACGGGTTCATCTGCTGGTATGCGGGCCGGTCGATGCGGCGGCTGAGGCTGAGGTTCAAACCGTGTTTCTCGCTGAGTTTATAATCGAAGAAAACGGACGGGAACGGCTGCAGGTAATCGCGGCGGAATTTCTGCCCGGTAATCTGCTGCTCACCTTTGGCTACGGTCTGTTCTCCGCGCAGGCCGAGCTGCATGGTGAGCTTCTTGAATTCTTTCCGGTAGTTGATATACGCCGCGTTGATATTTTCCGAATACAGGAAATGATTGCTGATCGTACTGTCGAGCACCAGCAGTTCGTTTTGTTTATTGTAGAACAGCACGTTGTTATCCGCTTCCACGTAACTCGATTTTAACCCGGCATCGAAACGCGCATTGTTTTTCAGCGGTTTGGTATAATCCGTTTTCGCCGAATAAATAACGAGTGCGCCGTCCTGGTCGCCCACCAGCGTCGATTGTCCCGCGTAGTTTCCTGCCGAATCGTATTGCGTGGTGGTGAACTGCTGATCCGTATTGTTCCAGTAGCGCGCATAATCGAGATCGGCCGTCAGCTCCTGGCCCGTGGTATCAAAACGGTGGCGGATTTGCGTGTTGCCGGCGTAGTTGTACCATTTATCCTGCGAATGGTTGATGAAATCGTAACTGCTGACTAATTCATCCTGCCCGTTCAAAATATCGGTATGGTTGTTCGCCGTCGGGTTGAAATGATTCACCACGCCCGTGGCCAGCAGCGAAAGCGAAGTGCGCGAAGAAAGATCGAAATCCGCGCCCATGCGCGGCGTATGCGTATTGAACGGGAAAAGGATATAGTCGTCCGTTTCAAAAACCGTGTTCAGCGTATCTCCATTGAAAAAATTACGCGTCAGCACCAGGTTGTTGAATCCTTTGCGGTGCGAAAAAGAATAGCTCAGGTAATAATTGCTTTTGTTCCTGCGGAAAGCCAGGTTGACCCCGCTGTTGTATTTTTCATAACGGCCCTGGCCGTATCCCGCACTCACGCTGCCGCTGAAACCTTCTTTCCGGTTTTTCTTCATCACGATGTTGATGATCCCTGCGCTTCCGGCAGCATCATACCGCGCCGGGGGATTGGTGATGATCTCGATCTTCTGGATATTCGACGAGGACAGGCCGCGCAGCATATTCGCCAGGTCCTGTCCGCTCAGGCCGGTCGGTTTATTGTCAATGGTTACGATTACACCTTGTTTTCCTTTCAGGCTGATGATGCCTTCCTGGCTCACCATTACGCCGGGTAATTTTTCCAGCACTTCGATCACCGAAGAGTTCACATGGATGATGCTGTTTTCCACGTTCACCACGGTCCGGTCAACCTGCCGCTCGATGAACGGCTTGTCCGCTTTCACTTCCACTTCGCCGATCGCCTGTGCAAGCGGCGGCAGTATCATATTCGCCAGGTCGATCCCCGGGCCGTTTTCCTCCAGGCGCAGGTCGTTGCGTACAACGGGCGTATAATTGATCGCCCGCAGTTCGAGAAAATAATTGCCGGGCTTTACCTGTTCCAGTATAAAATTTCCGTCCTCGTCGGCGAGTTCTCCTTTATATAAAGCAGAGTCGCCGGCCGATTTCAGCAGTACTGTAGCGAATGGAACGGGTACCTGTTTGTCATCCACCGCCTTCCCTTTGATTACTCCCGGGGCAGGCGACTGGGCGTGGGCGATGATTACGCTGGAGAGGAAAAACAAAATCGCGGCGGAGTTTTTCATGTTACAAAAATGCGCCGTCTTTTCCCGGGGAGAAAGGGATTTTGTTCAAGCGGTACAATACATTGTTCAGTGGTTTACAATGCCTGCCGAAAGATTTTCCGGGTCAAAAATATGTTGATATATCAACTTATTACACCTCCCGGAATTGAACGAAATTCCTGTTCGGGGAAGTTGACTGCGGCAGGAGATTCGTTTTTTATCGCCTGTTTTTATTTCGTGAAAACATCTGTCCCGGTGCAGCTTTTGTATTTCCTCCTGCACTGTTAATTTATCCGGCGTTTTTACCGGCGTATATCCTGCTTCGTGCGGGAGTATATTCCGGGCAACCGGGATTGTTGGTTTTCTGGTCGAAAACGTTCCCCGGCAACTGATTTGCGGTAACACGTGGGTCGTTTTTAATTTACATAAGCGGTAGCTGCATCAATACGGCATTCTTTTAACTTTACATCGATCAAAAAAACATCCCTTGAGCAAATTCCGGCTCGATATAGAATACGATTACGATTTTATTCTCATCGGTATTTCCTGCCACGAGAAGGACTACCGGCTTTGCTGGGCGATGAACCAGGCGCTTTCCATTGATATGGCGCGTGCGGAACCGCTGCAGATCAGCCTGAAAAAAGAAGATCCCCCGGCCAGCTTCAGTTTATACGCGCATGAAAATCCGGAAAACGATACGGCCTGTTTTATCGTGGGCAACCGCAGCGGAAGCGGACTGCTTGTGCCGGAACAGAAACATGCCGATTATTTTTTCACAGCAAAAGGCCCTTTCGGGAAAGACGATGAAGCGCGCATGCTGCAGGCGATCAAAAATATTCCTTTCGTGTTAACAGCTTTCGCACTTGTTCCGGCCGAGCTCAAATCGAAACAAAACCTGGTATTCTGATGGAACAAATATATGGTATACCAGCAACGGATTACGATTCCGTATCTTCGTGCAGCTCACACCCCGTGAGGAAAACATTTTAAAATTATGGAAGAACAAAACCCGGTCGCACACCGCATCGCATATAACCGCACCAAGATTGTCGCTACTATCGGCCCCGCCTCTTCTTCGGCAGAAATGCTGGAGGAAATGGTTATCGCCGGCGCCGACGTATTCCGCATCAATTTTTCGCACGGCGATTATGCCGCGGTGGAATCGGTCATTAAAAACATCCGCGAGGTAAACCGGAAACTGGGGACGCACATCGCCATGCTCGCCGACCTGCAGGGACCCAAACTCCGCATCGGGGAAATCGAGAACAACGGCGTGGAACTCGTTCCCGGCGCAGAGATCATTTTCACCACGAAACAAATGACCGGCAATGCGCAGAAGGTGTACATTACCTACCCGCAGTTTCCGAAGGACGTAAAGCCGGGAGAAAATATCCTGGTGGATGACGGGAAACTGATCCTGCGCACGGTGAGCACAAACGGCACCGACGAAGTTGTCGCCGTAGTGGAACACGGCGGCATACTCTCTTCCAAAAAAGGCGTCAACCTGCCGAATACCAAAGTTTCGCTGCCCTGCCTGACGGAAAAAGATCTGCGCGATCTTACGTTCGCCATCGAGCACCGCATCGACTGGATCGGGCTTTCGTTCGTCCGCTCGGGTCATGATATCATCGAGCTGAAACACATCATCCGGCAGATCGACCCGGAAAGTACGGCGCGCGTGATCGCGAAAATCGAGAAACCGGAAGCGCTGAACGACATCGACCACATTATCCGTGAAACCGACGGCCTGATGGTGGCGCGCGGCGACCTGGGCGTGGAAGTCCCGATGGAACGTGTACCGGTGATCCAGAAAATGCTCGTGAAAAAATGTCTCGAAGCGTCGAAGCCCGTGATCATCGCCACGCAGATGATGGAAAGCATGATCACGAATCCTTCACCCACACGCGCCGAAGTGAACGACGTAGCCAATTCCGTAATGGACGGCGCGGATGCCGTGATGCTCAGCGGTGAAACGTCCGTGGGGAAACATCCCGCGCGCGTGATCAGCGCCATGTCGAAAATCATCGCGCATATCGAACAGGAGCGCGACATTTATTATATGGAGCGTCCCCCGCTGATGAGTACCAGCGACCGGCAGATCTCGGACCAGATCTGTTACGCCGGCGGACAACTCGCCAAACAGACGAATGCTACGGCCATCATCACCATGACGCATTCGGGCTACACGGCTTTCCGCATCTCGAGCTACCGCCCGAAAGCAAGCGTATTCGTGTTCACCGGGAATTACGCCATCCTCACCCAGCTCAACCTGGTTTGGGGCGTGCGCGGATTTTACTACGATAAAAATATCAGCACCGACCATACGATCGCCGATATCAAATTCATCCTGAAAAGAGCCGGGTATGTAGCTACGAATGATTACATTATCAATATCGCCAGCATCCCGCTCAATGAAAAAGGAAAATCGAATATGATCAAACTGACGCTGGTGGATTAAAATTTCACCGGGAGCGACCCGTAAAAAGAAATTGTAACTCAATCTTCGTAAGGGTCGACCACTGGTCGACCCTAAGGAACCACAAACCATTTCCTATGTCAATCAACGTAAAACTTCTCAAACAAATCTGCGAAATCGCCGGCGCACCCGGCCACGAGCAACGGGTACGCGAACTGGTCATAAAAGAAATTTCCAAACTGGCCGACGAAATCCGCACGGACAATATGGGCAACGTGATCGCCCTGAAAAAAGGAAAGAAGCCGAAAAAAGTAATGATCGCCGCGCATATGGACGAGATCGGTTTTATCGTCACGCATGTCGACGATAAAGGATTCCTGCATTTCATCCCGCTGGGCGGCTTCGATCCGAAAACACTTACGGCGCAGCGCGTTATCGTGCACGGCCGGAAAGACCTTATCGGCGTGATGGGCTGCAAACCCATTCATATCATGAGCCCGGAAGAACGCGGGAAAATGATGCCGATCAGCGATTATTTTATCGATCTCGGCCTGCCGAAAAAAGAAGTGGAAAAATACGTCCGCGTGGGCGACACCGTTACACGCGAGCGCGAGCTGATTGAAATGGGGAACTGCGTAAACTGCAAATCGCTCGACAACCGCGTTTCCGTTTTCATTCTCATCGAAACCCTGCGCGCGCTGAAAAACCCGGTGTATGATGTTTACGCCGTTTTCACCGTACAGGAAGAAGTCGGTATCCGCGGTGCAGTGGCTTCATCACTGGATGTTCAGCCGGATTTCGGTTTCGGTCTCGACGTTACGCTGGCATATGACGTGCCCGGTGCAAAAGCGCATGAAATGGTTACGCAGCTCGGCAAAGGCGCCGCCATCAAAATCATGGACGCTTCGTCCATCAGCGATTACCGGATGGTGGACTATATGCGCCAGACCGCGGAAAAACACAAGATTCCGTACCAGATGGAAATTCTTCCCGCAGGCGGAACGGATACCGCGGCGATGCAGCGTTTTACGCCCGGCGGATCGATCTCCGGCGCCGTTTCGATTCCCTGCCGTCACATTCACCAGGTGATCGAAATGGCCGACAAGGATGATATCGCCAATTCCATCCGGCTGCTCATACACAGTATCCAGGACCTGGATAAGTACAACTGGAAATTTAGTTAGGCAATCTGTTTTCCAATTACCCGATTTGAAAATTTGAAGATTCCTTTCACACAGGCCAGCCCAGGAGCGCTTTGGGGAGGCAGTTTGTGCGCACGGAATTTTCAAATCGGTTCATTTTCAAATTTTCAAATCGATCAATTGATGAATTTAACGTAACTTGAATGTCGAACCATAAACTATAGCCATGAAAAAACTCTACGTTTCAACTTTTGCATTGTTTTTTGCCGCAACCGGGTTTTCACAATCCGCTTTCTGGTCCGAGAATTTCGGAACGGGGTGCAGCCGCGGGCAAACACCGACTGCTTTTGCCAGCATCAACGGGAACTGGACCGAAGCCACTACCGGGACGAATGATACGCACGCCGACATGTGGTTTGTAAGCGCCACGGCTTCCGGAACAGGCGGAGGCAATTGTTCGGACAATTGTATCGTGAACACCACCACCGACCGGTCGCTGCACATCGGCAATGCGGCCGTGGTTATTCCCAATGTTGTCAGCATCGGCGCCGATACCGGGTCCACGTACCTGACCGGTGCGTTCTGCGGATTCAACATTTGCTCCACGACCAACAAGCGCGTAATGTCGCCCATCATCAACTGTCTCGGTAAAACGAATATCGTGGCGGCCTTCGTATATTATGAAAACGGCGAAGGCACAGGCGACGATGCCACTATGGTGTATTCTCCGGATGGCGGCGCGACCTGGACGATGATCGATGCGCTGGCGAAAACAACGCTGGGCCCCTGCCAGCTTCCGGGCGCCACCTGGTTCGAATATTCCGTCAACCTTCCGGCAAGCGCCAACAACAACGGCAACGTAAAAATCGGTTTCACCTGGACCAACGACAACGATAGCCAGGGATCGGATCCTTCTTTTGCGGTGGATGATATCGCACTGCTGGAAGCGCCTCAGGGCATGAACGAAATCGCCGCGCAGCTCGTCAATATTTACGTCGCGCCGAACAATGAACTGGTAATTGACAGCAAGGGAAAGGCATTTACATTCAACGCCGTTACGGATATCACCGGCCGTACCGTGAGCGCCGTTTTACAGCAGGACCGCCTGCAGCTGGGTGTGGTTTCTCCGGGCATTTATTTCGTTACGCTGGAAATCAACAGCACCCGGATCACGAAAAAAGTGCTGCTCGGGAATTGATTTTTTGTGCCTGGAAACTAAAGTCTGTTTTCCAGATATGAGATGTGAGACTTGAGATATGAGACGGCGCCCGACCTGACAAGTAAAAGGGACGGTCGCCCCGCAAGCAAAGGGAGTTGTCTCACATCTCATATCTGGAAAACAAATACAACGATCCCGTCCTTCAAGCAATTTTTCCCTATTGAAAACAAAAACCGTTTTCACCTGTTGTATTATTCTACAAAACCAAAAAAATGGACCAGGCTCTTATCTCAACGACTTTTACTATCGAAGGCTATACGATTAAAAAACAGCTCGGCATGGTGCGCGGGGTAACCGTGCGTTCGCGGAGCATTTTCGGCAATATCGGCGCGGGGTTCCAGGCGCTGGTGGGCGGCAACATTACGCTTTATACCGAGCTCTGTGAAAAAGCAAGGCAGGAAGCTTACAACCTGATGATTCATCAGGCTGCGCAGATGGGTGCCAACGGGATTGTCGGCATGCGTTATGATGCGAACGAAGTCGGGAACGGCATTACCGAAGTGCTGGCTTACGGAACAGCCGTAGTGGTTGACAAAAATCCTTAGCGCGGGGAAACGATTTCGCAGCTGCGTATATCGATCCCGTTTCCTTTGCGTTTGTTGTAGATCATCGTCTTTCCGTCGGCAGAAATATACACCCGCGCGTCTTCTTCCCCGAAAAGCGCTGTTGTAAGTTGCTGTTTTGAACCGCCGGCCGTCTTCACCCGGTAAATGCAATACGTGCCCGACTCCATCGAAGAATAATAGATCCACTTCCCGTTGTTGCCGTACATCGGCCAGCCGTCGGGCACAGTGGGCGTTTTCGTAATGTTCTCGCCCAGGAAATTCGACATATCGAGTTCGAATACGTCGTCCATCGTCGGGCCGTTTCTCAGGTAAACGATCCGGGTCATATCCGGCGAATAACGCGCGCAGGTTTCATCGTCGTTCGTTTGCGTCAGGCGTTCGACTTTCCCGGTTTCAATCGTGTACCGGTAAATGTCGAGCGATTCGTTTCCGCGGGTGGAGTTGAACAGGATATATTTTCCGTCCGGGCTGAAATACGGATGGATGTCGCGCCCCGCATCGCTGGTGATCCGCTGCAGGTTGCTGCCATCCGCATGAACCAGGTAAATTTCTTCGTTGCCGTCGCGGTCGCTTACAAAGGCCACCAACCGGTTGTCGGCGCTCCAGTCGGGAAAATTATTGTTGAACGTGTCGCGCGTAATCGCTTTGCGGCTGCCCGCAGCGATATCCAGTATGGACAACTGCCATTTCCCGGTTTCGTTCGACTGGTACAAAATCGTTTTTTTGTCTTTGGACAGGCGCGGGTAAGCGTATTCCGTCCCGTCTTTTCCGAGTAATACTTTGCACGCTTCTTTTTCCGGCGATGTTGTTTTGTTGTCCGGTGTTTGCGCGCAGGAACTCAGCATCCCGCCCAGGGCTCCGAAAAAAAATACAATCGTACTGATATTCATCTTTTCCTGTTTTGTCCGCAGATTTTTATTTCCCGGCGGCGTACATATTCTCAAAATTATTTTTCACCACGTCGAGCGGGCGCATACCGAAAGATAAATACGCGCGGTTAAAGCGGGCTTCGCTGAACGCGTTTCCGTATTTCTTTTTTGTTTCTTCTTTGATCTTCGCCAGGCAATCCGCACCGATCTTGTAGCTGATGGCCTGCGCCGGCCAGTTGGTTACGCGGGTTACTTCGCGTTCGGCGATATCGTCCTGTGCCGGAATATTTTTCTTCCAGTACGCCAGCGCCTGCTCCCTGGTCCAGCCGTAGTAATGAATCCCGGTTTCAATCACCAGTCTTGCCGAGCGCACCAGATCCCATTCCCACTTGCCCAGCTCACTGTACGGATCACGAAATACGCCGAGCGATTTGCCGTAGTATTCCACATAGCAGGCCCAGCCTTCGAAATTACCGGGGTACAGAAAAAGATCTTGCAGTGGGTCTTTCTGTTCATCATTCCGCAGCGACCATTGCAGGTGGTGACCCGGTATGGCTTCGTGCATGTAAAGCCATTCGATCGCCCGGCTGTTATAATGTCCGCCGAAAAAATTATACAGGAACACATCTTTGCCGTACGGATTTTCTTCGTGGTTCGTGTACATCCCGGGCGGCGTATTGGCGCCGGCGTCCGGCCACTCCATGGGAAAAACGGCAGGCGGGTTGGCGTCGCCGGTAAACGCAGCCAGGTTTTTGCGGATCGCACTGTCGGTCCGTGCGAAAATTTCCTGCAATTTCTTTTTATCCGTAATGATGAATTTTTCGCCGACGAGATGTTTCACAAAAGCAAGACTGTCGGTGAAGCCCGTTTCCATCCTTATGCGGTTGATCTCGCCCTGCACGCGTTTCACTTCCTGCAATCCGAAGGACATGATTTCTTCCGGCGTATAATCCAGGCTGGTAAATTTTTTGATGAAGTACGCATACCAGGCTTTCCGGTTCTCCAGCGCAAACAAGCCGTCATCCGGCAATTTCCGGCCGGCAGCCACCCAGGATTTTTCGAGTGCGATACGTTCGAGGTTGAAACCGATCTCGTATTGCAGGTGATCGAACGTAACCTGCGCGACGGGTTTCAACTGCGCGCGGGAAAAATTATTCAGCGCTGTTTTTTTCTTTTCAAAAAAAGCCTGCTGCGCGTCCAACTGCGCGGGACCGGGAATGGCGTTGAAATACTCCCGGTAATCGTATGCTATTCCCGGGACATTTAATTGCGTGTATTCGCCGGAAAACGTTTTTACAAAAACGGCAAACGTTTCTTTCTCCGCACGGCCCGAAAAAAGCAGCGACCAGGCCAGCAGCAGCAGTACACCCAAACCGGTTTTGTTTTTCGTCATCCTTTATGCCTGCTTTTTCAGCCAGTCGAGAATGATTTTACCCACTTCGGGATTATACGGCCCTACGCCGCGCTGTGATTCCGCGAAGCCGGCAGCGGTATTCATCGCGTGATCTGCGCTGCGGACCAAGATCATTTCCGCGTTCCCTTTATGATAATAATTCACAGCGCCGGAAATGATCTGGTGATCCTCTTTCGCCGAGATATAATCGCTTTCGCCCCAGACGAGCAGCGCTTTCCCGGTGAACGGTTTCCATATGCCGGGAATATTGAGCGCATACAGCTCATCGTTGTACGCGCGCGAACGCAGATCGAAAATTCCCATGTACTCGCCGCAAACCGCTTTTTTCTTCGCAGCCTCGGCAGTGCTCATCTTTTCTACGAAATAATACCCGGAGCATTCGCAAAAATCCTTGACCAGTTCGTCGGTTTCTTCGGGCGACATGTTGTATGCTTCCCCGATCGTGCGGCGGGTTTTGGCGATGTATTCGATAAAATTCGAACCGAGCGTGCCATAGGCGATAATGCCTTTCAGCGCCGTTTGCTGCGCGATGAGCGGGGCGAATACGCCGCCCATGCTGTGACCGAAAATAAAAACCGCGTTGGAATCCACATCGCTTCTCGCCTTGAGCGCTTGCACCGCGGCGATATACCCGTCTGTTTCTTCTTTAAAACTCACTTCGTTGCAGGCCTTGCAGTGCCGTGCATTATCGCCCATGCCGGGTTTTTCGAGCCGTGCGCAAAGAAATCCCGCACGCGAAAGCCTGAGCATGAGCTGCACTTCGCTGCGCCCGGTATCCATCGGCATGTCGAGCGAGTAGCAGCCGATACCGCCGATGAAAGCCACAACCGGTTTCTTTCCTGCCGTTTTCGGTTTGGTGATGATCGTGCGCTGCATGCCGATCGCGCTTTTCGAGTCGGTGTATTCCACATCGAGGTCGGCGTATTTTTCTTCCGGGAATGTTTTGAAAACCGCTTTGCCTTTGATGGTTTTCTTCTCCCGGTAAATTTCATAGCTGAACGACTGGCCGCCGTTTTTCCCGGCAAGCACGGAAAGTACGCTCTGCGTGGAATTCACACCGGCCCCGTCGAGTGAAAGCAGGATGTCGCCTTTTTTGAATTTTGCTGCTTCGGCCGTCGAACGGGGCAGCACTTCCCTGATCAGTACGCCGTTCAGGTCGCCGAGACCCATTATTTTTTTACTGTCTTCCGTCAGGTTTTCCATCCGGATGCCGAGATAAACCCGGCGCTGAAGCTGCTGGCAAAAAGCCGCGGAAGCAATCCAGGTAAGCGCCAGTACAAGAAGTGTTTTTTTCATCGCCTGAAAATAATATTGGGTATCATCAAAGTTACCCGTAAGCATACCGGGGCGATATGCGAAAAAGGCTATTTTTTTTCGCGGCGGAACGCGCCGGGAGTCCGGCCGGTTTGCTGCCGGAAGAGGCGGATAAATGAACTGGTGTCTTCAAAACCCGTGGCCGCGCATATTTCGTCCACCGGCAGGGGCGAACCCCGGAGCAGGCGCTCCGCTTTTTCGATTCTTTTGCCGATGAGAAAACGATGCGGACTGAGTCCGTAAAGTTCCTTGAACGTACGTTTGAAATGATGCACCGAAAGACAGGCTTCGTGCGCAATATCGTCGAGCTTCAGCATTTCGCCGGCGTGCGCTTCCATATAATCGCGGGCGATGCTGAGCCTGCGGAATAATTCCACACGCGTCGATTTTTTGCTGCTGCCGATTTTCCCGATCAGCTCGCCCTGTTTGCGGTGCACCTGCAGCAGGCGGCCGAGCAGCGCAGTATAAATGCCGTCCAGGTCCGCCACCTGTTTCGTTGCGCGGTCGGTATTGATCAGTTTTCTCAGCCGCCGGAAAAGTGCGAGTACCAGCGGATCCATCTCGTACGTCTTCTCGAAAAAAAGCACCGGACCTGTGGAGGGTTCAAAAGGATTTTCAAGCAGCACGTCTTCCGGTGTGGACAATGCATGCAAAAGATTTTCCGCAAAGCCGGGACGAAAAGCGACGAGGATCATTTCCTGGTCTTCTTTTCCTTCGAACGAAGTCTGGTACCGCTGGCCCTGGTTCACCACCAGGTAATTGTTTGGGTTCACCAGGTGTTCATGGCCGCCCACCCGGTAGCGCTGCTCGCCGTTGAGCATGCAGCGGATGGAAAGCCGGGAAATATGATCGTCGGTTTCTTCCAGCGATTTCGCCTTGATGAAGAGCGTGCCGGTTTCGAGCGTGCCCATGCCTTTGGATTGCCGCGAGCAATACACATGCCCCAGCAGCATGCTTTGAACACTATTACAATACGGACACCAGCTCATGCTCATGGACGCGGATTAAGCGGAAATCGTTTGCATAAAAATAACGATTTCAATGCGGCTCCCGGCCTGTTTTCCAAAGCCGATTGTTAAAAGATGGTAAGCCTGTCAGGCATCTCCCATCCTGCTCCGCAGCATTTCGGCGTAGGTGCGGCCGATGGGAACTTTGTGTTTGCCGAGTTCCATTTCCTGCGCATTGTAGGCGGTAAGGTGATCGAGGTTGACAAGAAACGATTTGTGGATGCGCAGGAAATTCAGGGCACCGAGCTCCTGCTCCACCTGCCCGATCTGCATTTTCGTAACCACCACCGTTTCGGGTGTGTGGATTTTCACGTAATCTTTCAGGGCTTCCACGTAAATAATATCGCGGGTGAAGATTTTGATTTTTTTCTTGTCCGAAATAAAAAAGCGAAAATCCTTCCCGGTCGTTTCCGTTTCTTTCTGCCCGCCGGTTGTCAGCGCGAACACTTTGTTCACCGCCTGCAAAAAGCGCGGAAAGTCGATGGGCTTGAGCAGGTAATCCGCCACGCTGAGGTTGAATCCTTCCACCGCGTACTGGTGATACGCTGTGGTGATGATAATGTGCGGCATTTTTTTGTTCGCCCGGATAAACTCCAGGCCGCTGATCTTCGGCAGGCTGATATCGAGAAAAATAATATCCGTTTTTTCCTGGCGCAGTTTCTCCCCCGCAGCGATCACGTCGCCGTAAACGCCCTGCAGCACGAGCCCGGGAACCTGCAGCACATAATCGCGCATGATGCCTGCGGCCAGCGGCTCGTCTTCAATGATGATACAGTTCAGTCCCGGCATACGATTTTATATTGATGTGCAGGTTAACGGAAAAAACCTGTTCTTTTTTTTCTGCAGTAAAGGTATAGTCCTTGTACAACAACTCCAGCTGCCGGCGGATATTCGACAGGCCGATTCCTGTTTCACCGGTTTCCGGCGTATTTTCTGCGGATACTGCGTTACCGGTTTGCATCACCAGCCGGCCGTCGCGGAAAGCGATCCGTATGCTGATCTCCGTATTCCCGGCTACGCCGCCGACCCCGTGCTTGAATGCGTTTTCCACCAGCGGCAAAAGCAGCAGCGGCGTGATCTGTGCAGCAGGTTCATCGATATTGATCTCCGTTTTTACTGTTACGCGGTCGCCGAAACGAAGCTGCTGCAGTTCAATATAATCGCGGATGATCTTTACTTCTTCGCCGATCGTGCTGAATTCTTTCTCCGACTGGTAAAGCATATACCGCAGGATATTGGAAAGCCGCATGACCAGGTCGGGCGTTTTTTCCGACTGCATCCGCGAAAGCGCAAAAACGCTGTTCAGTGAATTAAAAAGGAAATGCGGGTTGACCTGTGATTTCAGGTGCAGAATTTCGGAAGACAATTTTTCCCTGACGAGCGCTTTTTCTTTTTGCGCGGCAGCCAGGCGCAGGCGCAGCAGTTTGATCGCCGCGGCAACACCTGCCACCTGCAGGATGTCGAGCAGCGAATGGAAAGCGCGCGCAACGAAAGAAAGGTTGTTCAGCGCCGCTTCGGAATTGTAAATCCATTTCCAGATAACCACCTGGATCATAAGCCGGTAAAGCACCAGCGCAACGATACACAAAGCCAGCGTTTCGAGCACGGGAACGATTTTCGACCGCGCTTTCATCCAGTGCGGGATGAGTAGGTAAAGCGTATAATAAACGGTCGCGATTTTGATCAGCAGCAGGAGTGATTGCGCCAGGATTGCTTTCGACGCCCAGGGCCAGGAAGGATTGGCAAGAAAAGAAGCGGAGAGAAATAAGTCGTTATAAAGGACGATGCAGAAATAGATCAGCCAGAACGCAAGATGGAGCAGGATTCGTTTGGTCATTAGTCAGGGGAATTACCGAGGGACAAAACAACCACGGAGGCACGGAGGACACGGAGAGGCACAGAGAGTCTCCGTGTTCCTCTGTGCTCTCCGTGCCTCCGTGGTTGTGTTAATGAAATACATCATCTTTCAGATAAAAAAACCTGCGACTCAAATTTCCGCTTTTCCGCCGGAAAACAGGTTGAAATATACGAACGGTATTTTCCCCGGCCTGAAATACTTCCCGGAACAGACCAACGACACTCGGGTTACTTTTCCTGCTGTTGGTCAAAGACGTCCGGGCGGATGGCGACTTTCCTGCATGCGCTGGTTCCCGATGCTTATTCTTGCGTTAAAATCATGTCCATGAAAACGACTTTTACTCTTTTCGCTGTTTGCTTTGCGGTCGCTGTTTCTTCCGCGCAGAATTTTACCAAAGTCACGACCGGGCCGCTGGTCAATACGCCGGGTGATTCGCGTTCGGTGAACTGGGTGGATGTGAACAACGACAACCTGGTAGATTGTTTCATCACGAACGGTCCTTCGGGCGGACAGGACAATATGTTATATCTGAATATCGGTAACGGGACATTTATTCCTGAAAATAGTCTTGACACGATCGTCAACGACGGAAAACCTTCCGACGGCGCCACTTTTGCCGATTACGACAACGACGGTGTGCTTGATTGTTTCGTGGCAAACTGGTACAACGTAAACAATATGCTTTACCGGGGCACGCTCTTCGTCGGTTTCCTGATATTTCAAACCGGCGATATCGTAACGGATGGCGGTTATTCCGAAACCGGTTCCTGGGGCGATTACGATAACGACGGGTACGTGGACATGTATGTCACCAACAGCGCCGGAACGATGCGGAATTTCCTCTATCACAATAACGGCGATCATACGTTCACGAAAATTCTCACCGGTTCGCCCGTGACCGATCAGCGTGAATCGCGTTGCGTGAACTGGACGGACATCGACAGCGACAACGATCTCGATCTTTTTGTGACGAACGAAAGCGGGCAGAATGAAAACCTGTATCGTAACGACGGTGGCGGAAATTTCACTTCCATTACTACCGGCGCGCTGCTGACCGACGGCGGAAAAACCATGAGCGGCAGCTGGGGCGATTACGATAACGACGGCGACCTCGATGTTTTTCTCGCCAACGACCAGGGCAATAACGCGCTCTTCCGCAACGACGGAAATTTCAATTTTACCAAGATCGTTTCGGATACGGTTTCGAACAGCGGCGGAAATTCGTTCAGTTCCGACTGGTCGGATGTGGACAACGACGGGGACCTGGATCTTTTTGTGACCAATGCATTCACGACACCGGCCCGGCTGGTAAACTTTTTTTACCTGAACAACGGCAACGGCAGTTTTACGCGAAACAGCACGAGCATCCTCGCCAACGATTCGGCCTGGTCGTACGGATGCGCTTTCGGCGATTACGACAACGACGGTTTCGAAGACCTTGCCGTGGCTACCTGTCGTTTCAACAGCATGGATGAAAACGACTTTTTATACCACAACGACGGCAATTCGAATCACTGGATCACGATCAGGCTGGCGGGAACGAACACCAACCGCGCAGCGATCGGCACGAAGATCCGCGTACATGCGGTGATCAACGGCGTTCCGACCTGGCAGCTCCGCGAAATTTCGGCGCAGACTTCGTATTGCGGACAACACGACCTGCGCGCGCATTTCGGACTGGGTAATGCGACAATGATCGACAGCGTGATCGTGGAATGGCTGGGGCAAACGGCGGAAACATACACGAACATTTCCGCAGACCAGTTCATCACCATCACCGAAGGCAGCGGCGTAACCGGCATCCCGGCGAAACAGGATGCAGAAGAAATTTTCATTTACCCGAACCCGGCCGAGAGCATGATCACCGTGGAGTGGATCAATCACCATTTCGAAACGGGCGATTGCATCATCATAAGCAGCAGCAACGGGCAACTGCTCGAGCGTATTGAAGTAAAGACGCACGCGCAGCGTGTACCGGTTACGCTGAAAAGCAATCTTGCTGCGGGAACGTATTATGTGACCGTGATCACGAAATCCGGGAAAACGATCCGGAAGCTGATCAAGACGAAGTAAAACGAATTTTCAAAACAGGGTGTCAAAAGCAATTTTGAAAGCGCCGCTTGTTTGCGGGAAGCCCTGTCAGCGACCATGAAAACGTCCGTTCCGCGGAAAGCTTTGGCTTCTTAGCTTTCCGGGAGCGGTGGGTTCGTGGAAAGCTAATTTTCCCCACTTTCACAAGGAGAAACCCGACAGGAGAGGCCGCTATCCTTTTTACATGAAAAAAATCGCTTTACTGCTTGCAGCAGTAGTGACTTTTTTGTGTCCCGGCCTCTCGCAGAGCGGAAACCAGGCTGTCATTGATTCCCTGCACCTGGAATTACAGGGCGCCGCGGGGGAAAATCGAGGCGAAGAACAAGGGGGTGATGGAGATGTATTTTGTGGAGAATCGTTGATTTTTGATTAAGACTATTACATTTAATCCAATAAACCAAACTGCAGTTTTACCGCTTGATAATTCGTCAAATCCAAATCAGGATTTGCTTTTCGTATTCCAGGAGGAATAATGACAATCTTGAATTGAACCGTCGTTCCATAATATACGTTTGGATCATTTCCACTGCTTAGTGAACTGTCATAAAACCACCTTACTTCAACAGTATTAACGGCAGTTAAAAAATTCATAAAGTAATCATATGGCGAATTGTATTGCGTGTAGGGCACTGCAATCCAATTCCCAGCAACGGTACTGAAATACACCATAACGGCAGCCTCATTGATATTCGATGAAGTCAGTTCAGGTACCGTGAAATCAACATAATAATTTGGCGAACTCCATAACCAGGAGGAGGCAGAAAAGGTATGGGAGACAACATTGGCATTTCCGGCTGGGCCTTGTGGCCCTTCTTTTTTGCATCCATCTATAAGCAGTAGAGTGATTCCGAAAAGCAGAATCGTAGAAATGCGTAGTGTGTTTTTCATTTGCAGAGGAGTTTTCAAGTGAAATCATTTTTTGATGTATTGGCTATTTCGCTATGCACTCCCGGCACACTGCCGTGTCCTCCGTCTAATGTTCTTTTGAGATAAACACCCAGAAGGGAAAGTACGAGACCGATAATGCCGATAACAATCGTTTTTACAACCCAATTCGGCTTCTTTTTTGGAGGGGAGGGTGATCTTCTATCTGGTTTTGGCTGCTCAACTTTTACATTGAGATTTATATTGTTCGTATTGTTATTTGTATTAATGTTTGAATTTGTAACAGGAGTTTCTTCCTTTTTCTTTGTTGCCATAATTGAAAAGGATTAATTTTTTATGAAAGTATAATCCCTGAGGCTATTTTCCAAATAATAGTTTGAACCTTTCAATACATCCTTGAAGCACTCGAGGAAAAGGCTGAAAACAAAGAGCCAGAAAAGAGAAGGAAACACCTACTGAAATCTTACCCGTTCGAGCAACAGAAAAGCCGCAAAAAAACATCACGATTGACCGGTAATTTGAAAAATGCCGCTCCTTGATTCGCCCCTTGACCGATTTTTCTGCTCACAGACTCCGCAGACCAAAAACAAAAATGCCTGAAAGATTTCTCTCTCAGGCATTTAGTGAAGCTCCCCCTCCTGGGCTCGAACCAGGGACCCCATGATTAACAGCGCCCTGCTCTGTCCCTAATCTTGCGTAATCCCGCATAAACAGGCATTGCATCATCCTGCATTAAGGAGTATCTACCCGTATTTCCGCACTCAATTTCTGAGCTTTTTCCGCACTCAAGAATAATCAAGAGTCTGTGTCATGACTCCTGTTACGCCTTGGTATATGTATGTATACAAACTAAAACAGGTTCGTGATGAAAACAGAAGAAAAGAATACAGGAACAGAAGGCCTATGGGTCACATTTCTGCCCGGTACAGATTACGAGAACTATTATTTAAGAACCACGATTCACCGAGGGAAACAGGGTGGCCACGGCACGCAAGCCCGGACATATATCGTGTACGATTCCGAAACAAATAATCCTGCGTATCTCCTCAAGGACATGACCGGAACAGTCATACTCGCAGAAAGCACAACACTCAAAGGACTGCGAGAAGTCATTATCAATAACGCTGCACAGATACTATTAACCCTGTCGGCACACTAACAATCATTAACACAAAACACTATGCAACCAGAAACAAGCACCCCGAAAGGGCCATATAATCAGCTCAAGTTCGTCGAATACACCAAGTATGCGAAAGGCCAACGCCGTATCGACGCAATCTTCATCATGCCCGACGGAACAACCGAAGTGCCAGTCGGACAAGTTTTCACCGAATACGATCCCGAAAGCAAAAAGTGGTCGCATGTCGCCAAAGACATGGATGGTAATGAACTGACCCAACCGACCCCGACTGATTACCAGCAAAAGAACTATTTGAAAGAAAACGCTCGCCGTCTTGCGGATGAGCGGCTTGAAAAATTACAAGAACAGACTCAAGCTTTAGAGAATCAGGAACCAAGCCCCGAAGAACCGGAACAGAATCTTGACGAAAAAACCAACGATATACAGGAGATCCGAAATACGCGGGAGAAAAAAGGCAAGGGTCAAGAACGGTAACACAATAAAAGTTCATGGTGATGTCAGAGGGCCTGTTACGCTCGGGTATATATATCCACGTACCAAAAACCGAAGCCATGAACCAAGAAAAAAAGAATACCGAGAACAACGATATCCAGATGCGTTTCCACGAGTATCCTGTCTGGAAAAAGGGGCAACACTTCATTGCCATTCTTGTAAAAACACCGGGCAAACACTTTGCTGTTGGTGGTCGCATTTACAAAGAATATGATCCACACATGGAAGTGTCCTCATATCGAGCTACTGATGTAACAGGGAACACCTTTCTCGCTCCTACAGCAAAGCTCCATGAACTGAAGCGGAATATCTATCAGGAACGCGAAAAGCTCGCGGCAATTCTCCTTCACCATAACCAAGAAGTCGAAAAGGAGCAGCTCACTCCACAGGAAGCGGAACGAAAACAATCGCTCAAAAGCCTGCGAGTCAGCAGAAGCAAAGAACCGACTCGAACCCGTTGACGTGTCAGAAATCCTGTTACGCCAAAGTATATATCTGTACACAAGAACCTTAAAAACGAAAGCCATGAAAGACGTGAAGAGAACAACAAGCCCGGAACTTGAACGCACAATCGCAAAGAAGCACGGAGAGTTGAAAGAAACAGCGCAGAAAGATGCGCGACATTTTGCCAAAGACAACCGGCCCGTTCCAACCGACACGAATCTTGATCCGTATGTCGGCAGCATCAGAGCAGAGTATCAAAAGCTCATCCTCTATACCCATCAGTTTTTGCAGCCTGCGGCTCTTTCAGCCGAGGCAAGCCGCATGGTGCGCGATGGGAAGCAAAAACTCGCGCATATCGCTTCGGAGATTGCCAAGCGTATCCGCGAGAATGACAACGACAGCTACACGCTCGGGAAAATGAACATCAGGAAATTCATTCTTGGGGCAGTACTGGCACTCGTTATTTCGCTCCTTGTCTTCGCCGGGGAAACCGCTTTTAACAACCAGGCATTCCAAGTCACGGGCGAGAGCCTCATCTTCACCCTGGCCATGTCTGCGTCAATATCCTGCGGGGTCTTTGCACTTGCGCACATTGCTCCGCTTATGTACAAAAGCGCGCCGTCTGATAAGCGTAAACGGCAAGTTGTTTTAGGAGCTGGAAGCATCGTCGTTGTGCTTTCCATTGCACTTGCAAATCTTCGGTCGCTTTTCTTCAGCCAAGAACTGACTGTCTCTCCCGTCTATTTCGTCATCATCAACCTGTTCCTGTTTGCCGTCTCTGCGCTCTGCTCGTACTATCTTCTGCCCTCGCGGGAAGAGCTCAAGGAAAAGCAGGAAGGACTGAAGCTCTACTTCGCTATCGAGGAACGCAAAGCCGCAATCGAAAAGCTCGAAGCGGAAAAGATCAAAATTGAAACCGAAATCGACGAGAAGCTCAAACAGGACATCTGGATCACAAACTACTCGGCTACCCTGAGCGACTATATCCAAAAGCTCTGTCGGGAAACCATCGAAGAATTCAAGAAAACGAACCTCATCCACCGGCTTGATCGCGCCGTGCCGGAATGCTTCAACGCTCCAGTACCTGACCTTGAAAAACCAACCGTAGCATGAAAACGTCCTGTGTCATCCTTGCTCTCCTGATATTTGCAGCCTGTAGTAACGACCCATCATCCACAACGGCTGTTGTGCTCATGCACGACGAAACGGAGGCAGCACATGCCGCTCCCGTCGCTTCAGAGATTGCCGCACTCTACGACTTTACGGTCGTGGAGAACGGCGGCACCTTCCGGGATGTTCCGATTACCGACGTCAGCCACACCAAGGCAACAGAAGCACAAATCGCTCCCGTCAATAAATGGTTGTCGAACTCGCTTGCCCGAAAAAAGGACGTCAAAGCATTTAAGGACAGCATCGCTCATATTCTTTCCCGTCCAGGAAAGGATTCGAGCTTGCCACATTCCTCCGTCTATCTGCCCATAGTCCAAGAGCTCACCGCACTTGCTCAAAGCAAAGCAGATCGTCGTTTTCTTGTTGTGTACAGCGATCTCATGGAAAACACACCTGAGTTATCCTTCTACGGCAAAAAGACATTGAAACACCTTGAGCGCGAACCGGAAATCATCAAAACCCTATTTGAGCAATACGCACCAGTCCCAAAACTCTCCTGTATCACGGTCTATCTCATTCACGAGCCCACCGATGCCGAACACGACCGAATATACCGGATCGTTTCCGGCTTCTATAAAAGTCTCCTTGAAGAGCACGGCGCGACCGTACACATATCCGCAAATCTCACCCTCTAAACCTTCGTCTCGTGGATCGCAATAGCCTCATATGGAAAATCCTCAAAGGCATCTTACAGGTCGCCGGGAAAATCCTCTTGTTCGGTGCTTGGGTCTCGTTCCGCACACTTGAACTTATATCAAAAGCCCTCGCCGATTATTTAAAACGTCACATCACCCCCAATCCATGATCCATCTCCTCGAAAAATTCATAGAACTCATTGTGCATCTTTTGGAAGCGCTCTTCAAGCTGCTTGCCGAATTGTTTGAAATGGCAGTAGACCGGTTCAGCAAAAAAAACAAGACCTATGACGCGAAGTTCATCCGCGGAAGCGATCTGCTTTCAAACAGAAACATCGGCTTCTGCCTGACGGGGGACACAAGCCTCTCGGTTAAGAACTCGTATCAAAATGCCTTGGTGATCGGCGGCACCGGTGTCGGTAAATCAAGCGTCGTCCTTATTCCATCGCTCTACAGCATGACATCGAGCTTCGTAATACACGATCCCTCCGGTGAACTCTTCCAAAAGACAGCAGGACATCTTCATGCACGCGGATACGCCGTGAAAGTCCTGAACTTCTCAAAGCCTTCCGTTTCCGCCGGATACAACCCGCTTGCACGGGCGCACACCTCTTCCGAGATTCAAAAGGTCGCTTCCATGCTCGTTGAAAACTCTCTCGGCGGGACCGGGAAAGCGGACCCGTTCTGGAATACCCAAGCCACCGCACTGCTCTCTATGCTTATCACTATCCTCAAAACACAAGCACCAGAATACCAGAACCTGTATAATGTCCGTCAGCTTCTCAATCAACTCGGTGGCGACTTGAAAAATCCGAATGCCGTAAATCCCGTCGATACGCTCTTTGCCAAACACGCCGACCCCATCCTCTTCAATGAATACAAATCCTTCATCGCATACGAGGAAAAGGTAATTTCTTCTGTCATCGCTACCTGCAAAGCCGCGCTCCAACTCTTCAGCGATGCAGCCGTAGCAGCAGTAACCTCATTTGATACGCTTCCGATGGATGAATGGAGGACTGGCCGCGTCGCCCTTTTCATCCAAAACTCAATTGCCGATCAGCGATACTACAGTGCACTCACTTCAATCTTCTTTGAGCAGTTCTTCGCCTACGTCCTCTCCCGTTTCCCCGATAACAGCGAACAGGATATTTTCTTCCTGGTCGATGAGGCCTCATCGCTCAAGTTCCCGACGTTGCCCCTTGCCGTTGCAAACGTCCGTAAACACCGGGCGGGGATTATGCTCCTTGTCCAAGATTTCAACCAGCTTACCCGTAATTACGGCAAGCATGATGCGGAAGCAATTCGATCAAACTGCTTTACCAAAATGTATTTCACCGGCCAGGGACTTGAAACCACCAAAGAACTTGAGCAAATCCTCGGCCGCTTCGAGTACAAGGACAAAGACGGGAAAACGGTCGTGCGCCCGCTTATGACAAGCGACGAAATCCGCATCATGAACATCAAGCTCGCACTACTCTTAATTGGCCATCACCCACCGATTAAAGCCAAACTCAAACCCTATTACGAGATCAACGAATACAGAAGATGGAGCGAATTTCCTCCTCCTGTCATTACCGTTTCCACCCCGACGCAACCCGCCGTCTTGCCACTCTAAACTCTTACACCATGAGCAAGCGCAGGAAACAAAGCGGACTTTGGCAATATCTCGATGAGACGGGAATCCTTGAGAAAGGATCTCCTGACGATATTGCTCTCGCTAAACGAGCGTACTGGAAAACATATTTCTCCCGGTACCGGAAAGAACGACGAGAAAAGTGCCCCGAATTTATCGTTTCGCTCTCCCGCGAAAAAGGGGAATACGGTAAGGTCGCGCTTGCTGCTAAACGGCATAAGCTCACGATTACGGCATTTCTTCGCGCTGCAGCCCTCGCGTATGTCGATCAAACCTTTCTTGTTCCTGATACCGAACGCTTGGCACACGTCGAACAACTCGTATCTCAATGTTTGAACGAAGTGCAGATTCTCGCCAAGGCGAAAAATCGCAGTCTGTGGGAAGTGGATGAGAAATACCAAGCAATTGAACGGCGAATCGAACAGCTTGAACAGGATATTTCTGCCATTTTTCGACATCCGTTATCTATCGAATCCTCTATACGTCAGGCCATTCAAAAATCTCCTGAACTCAGAGCCCGGCTTCGCGAGCTGCTTACATGATCGTCAAAGTCAAATCCCATAAAAACAAAAGTTACCGTAAGCTTCTGGAATATATGCTCCACGACAAAGACCGGCTTTCCGGTAAGGGTCGAGGGTTTCTTGTTACGCACAATTTGAAAGGCAACAAAATTGACGAATGGGTAGCGCAACTTGCAGAGAACGAAACGCGGAGGCTGCGCAAACGAAAAGACAGTGTTATCCTGACGCATGAAATATTATCCTGGCACCGGGATGATGCCCGGCAGATCACGTCGGAGAAAATGGAAGAAATGGTGCGGGAATACATTCGCCTGCGCAATCCGGGCGGCATGTATCTCGCTGTCCCACATTACGACAAGGAACACTATCATGTTCATATCCTCGTTTCAGGGATCGAATACAAAACAGGAAAAGCGATGCGCATGTCTCGCGCGGAGTTCTCCGATCTCAAAAAGAATATCCAGGCATACCAACAGGAACAATTCCCGGAATTGTCACATTCGGTGGTCGATCATGGAAAGAAAAGAAAAGCGCGCATATCTGAGAAAGAATATCAGGCAGGAAAACGTACCGGCAAAATGACAAAGCGGGAAGAAGTGCGGCAGTTTGTAGAATCTTGTTACATGCACGCATCCTCTCAGGAAGATTTTTTAGAACGGCTACAGGTGTGCAAGTTACCGGTTTATGAGCGCGGGGGAAGGATAACGGGAGTTGTGGTTAATGGGAAGAAATATCGATTTAAGAAGCTTGGTATTGATGTCTCTTTCTTAGGGAAACAAATAGAAAAAAGTCGCGGGGAAAACGACTTACAAAACGTGAGAAGAAAAGGTGAGAGAAAAATGGAAAGGTAGTGTGTGCTTTTATTTCTTCTTATGCTTGTATTCAAAAATTGCTTTGATTAAATCTGCGCGGGACTGCATTATTTTGGTTTCTATCATTGTCTTATAAATTTCTGTTTTACTGAGATCATAATTATCATCTTGCACGATCTCAATAATGTTCTCTTTCATTTGAAAGACAGCACTATTTATTTCTTCTCCAAATTTTTTATTAGGGCCGTAGAGTAAACTAATAAATGCTCTGTAAAACTCGATATATGCAGCATCAACGATATTTCTTATTTCAGCTTTTTGAATTGGATTTAACGGATGAGAACCCAGCTTGCCCTCCAACAAGTAAAGACCACTATAGAATTTTTCAATTATAGGAAGATTCGGAATTATCACAATTTCTCTTAACCATTGAAGTTCCACATCATAATGATATCGTCTTTCCGAACGTCTTTTTTCAGCTAAAGTATAAAATACAGTGACAATGGCTATAATAAAAGCCAGCATAAAGCTGGCAAGATTTACCCAAAATTCACAAGATGAGCAGGAAAGTATTACCATAATCAGTATACCCCAATTTCTCGCTTGTACTTCACAAGTTTGATCAGGTTCGGCATATCATTCCCCATGTCGTATTTTGTTTTATCCTCTGGAACGAGGTCGACATTATCCTGGCAATCATTCAGAATCACATTCTTGAGTAATGCCTCAAGAAACTCCTGACTTATGTAAAAAACTTCTTGGGGAATCAAAAAGGTGATTCTTTTTTGCTTTGCCACTTCATCAATACGAGACTCCGTTCTTACCCTTTCTCCCAATTCTGCACCTTTGAGTTTTGTTGGTTTGTCGGGTAAGAAATTCCACAAATTCCACGTCTCTTGGCCAACTATTACAGGCATGATAATCTCTTTTTCTATGTTAGTATCTGTCCGCATATGAGTTTAACAAAATTGTTTGTTATGTCAATGTAATTGATGGATTGCTCGTCAGATTCCTGAATCACACCAAGCGTTCCATTTCCGTTCGCTATCATTAATGTATTAGTACTTTCAAGTAAGACACCAAAGCAAAGTGTTATTCAGACAGGAATACCGCTGATGACACATATATACCCTGTCGTTTCTCGCTTATGACTCCTTTGAAGTATTCAAATAATGCACCAAAAACGTAAATGTTGCGCCGTCCATATCATTTTGTATTCCGAAATTTGCAGGATACCACTCTCTCTTGTGCAGCACCGTTGCCGGATCGTTATTTACTTAAACGTTAAAATTAAGGAAAAGTTGCATCAAAACCTATTTTAACTGCCATGCTATCAGCCTTTTATCTCAAAAAACAAAATGACAAGGCCCTCTTTTACGTGTTTTTCTATTTCTACTGTTTTCAATCTCCCCTAATTATAACAAAAAAGGCAACACGCAAAAGTTCCGTTAAAAAATGATATTTTTTATGGGACTCCTTCACTAGTTTCTCTTTTAGATGGGTCATCTTTTTATCATCCATCCAAGAATGGCACCTAGTGCGGCAAGCGAAAATAATATCACTACTGGTGCGTAATGCCACCCTGAATAATGCTCAGGGCTAGATTCTTTCCCTGTTCCAATAGCAATGACTGTACAGGAACCGATCTGGACGATAAGTCCAATGACAAATCCAGCGATTGCTCCGAAAAATAATCCAGCTAATGAACCTCCTATTTTTTGTCCAACAGAAGAAGACCCGCTTGAGGAAGAACCTCCGCCATAGTTATTTGTGTAAGAAGAAGAATTCGCAGAAGAAGAATAACTCCCGCTTTCTATTTCACCAATACGGGCATAAGATTCAGTACCGCATTTAGGACAACACAATGAATCTCTTCTAATAAAACGTGGATTTACAGTTAAACAATTGAAGCAAAATATATGCCTCTTTTCACATCTGTAAATTGAACCTTCATCTCTGCCTCCACAACACGGGCATCTTCTAAATGTACCTGACATCTTTTGAGTGATTTGATTTGTTCTACATTCTTCCTTCCGGATTAATCTAAGCGAGTACCGAGTTTTTTTGCTATTTTTTCAAGTGCCGCATACGTATTAAAATATGGGACAGTTGTCACTAGCGTTTTACAACTCATACATCGGATATACATGTGCTTGTATTTTGAGCCATATGGAGCATCCTCCACCATTTCAAAACTTGAGTTTGTGCATTTCGGACATTTTGATCCGCTGTAATTTGTCATAATGTTTGTTATTAACGTTGAACTTTTAGGGGTTCAAAATAAATTCCGTTGTTCGTTCTGAAACCCTTCTGAAAACTCTTTCTCATTTTGAGTATCGGATCAATCGTCGTGGTATAGAAATATAGTGACGTTCCTATCTTGAAGAGATACCTGATCTGTTACTCTGCTTTCTAGGACAGTTGATGGTACTCCATTTTCTCCCGTTTCCTCCAGCTTGTTTTGCATGAAGCACGCTCGCAAAAAGGGTAATGAGGCATTTACATAGGGAAGAGCAATTTGCTTTGTTTCTATTTTAGGGATATACATGCCCGTAGAATCTTCTAATGGAAAAAATTCTACCTTATTGAAATTGCACGCGCTCTTGGGTGTTTTAGGATCGAAAGTAATCGCATCCGCACTTCCCAAAACATATACATGAACATTTTTATTTGCTCGGAGAAGAGAATCATAGATATGATAAAATAGTTTGAATGCATTTGCGAATCCTCCAGCCGTAGCATTTTCTGAACATTCTCCCCCTGGAAACGTAAAAGTCTTTCGATGAATAACCTTCGACTTATCGTTAAGGTTTATCCTTTTTTCATCGTCGAAACTGAGATCATAGAGATCAACATAATAATAGTATCCTTTTTGTCCTTTGATTAGTTGACCTGGATAAGGAGTAAATTCAACATGCGATCCACTATATCTTGATAATGTCCGACCTTGTTTTGATGATCCTCCTGAAGAAGGTAAAGATGGCGGAAGAGGCCTTCCTCCGCACTTGTGATTTTTTTGCCAAGTGGGATGAATATATGTCGAGTCATTTTTTGTTCGCACAAATTCTATCTCTCCAGCAATCGGCTTTGAAGGAATTAATTGATAAAAGCGTCCTTTCACTCGTACAACTTGGTTATTGCTATCAACCGTTACATCTCCTCGTATGTAGCCGTTAATGTTTTCATTGTTAATATTCTCGATCGAATAGTCAACATGTATTTCATTTGAATCAATAATCGCCCACGTAGAGTGCCAGGTTTTTGGCGAGTTGTATTGGTAACAGTCCCAATACCCATCGGCGGCAGCCGTGTCAATCCACATCCTTTCTCCTATAATTTTTAATCGTGGGCCGTCTTGTTTAACTGTAAAAACACCACCGTCTTGATACTTATCGTTTGTATAAGTATAAATCCATTGGCCTTTCATTTTGGGGGAAATCTCTGAGGCCTTTGTATTGATTTTTACACCCTCAGGATGCAAGGCCATTTCATACATCCTTATAAGTGTTTCAGTATATTTTTTTGATAGGTTTTGCTTTTCATGTCCTTCTGGTAATTTACTAAGTTGATCGCATATTTGATATTGAATTAAATCTAACAACTGGAGAGAATCGCTTGCTGTTCTGTAATTCTTTGGATCTATTGAAATCTTCCCAACGCCAGCATCAACATCGGGTCGACCTATTTTCATTTTGAGCCCTTCCAAGTCAACCTTTTTCCCGTTATATGAAATAAACTTTTGGCATTTTTTTCTATTTGAACAAGAAGTATTAATGATGATCAAATATTGAATTACAAGTATCCAAGCTAATATTCTCATTGTTGTGTTTTTTGTATGGGTGTACTTGATGTATTTATTTGTCTCCGTTATTTATTGCTAACAATTTATGCAATCTTATAACAAAATGGTCATATTTTTCACGTTTTATTGTATTTTATTATCTTGGCCTTATTATGAACCAACGCATACACGATTTGCAGCCTCTGGAAGACACATATGCAGAAGCCACAATAATCGGAAGCGCTGTTGTTGCCAAGGCTTTATATTCGGCACTAGAAAACATGCGAAAAGAAGTTAATGCTGGCTGTGTAGTTAGGTTAGAATATAGCCAAGCTCGGCCAATTGACCAGCCAGAAGCTCCGCCAGAGCCATTATTAGTGGAAATAATTCATAATGAAACAGAATTCGAAAGTATGGTTCGGCGACGATTTCCGCTTATGGTGAAATGGCCGAATGAATAGTTTCACTAGTGCTTACCAAGAACAATTCGTTAAAACACCGTTCGAATTTTTACCTTTTTACTCAAAGGCCCTTTCGCCTTATTGATCTTTTTTGTCATTCTCTTAATCCGGGCCGCCCTGTTTTCATAAAGTTCCTCTACTGTTTCCTTTTGCAGTAGCATAGCCTTTTGTATTCCTAAACTTCCTTTCTTGCACGTAGGACATGTCCAGGAAGTCGTTTGCCCTTCATAAAAAACACATGTCTCTCATATCTTTCTATCCATTTCGAACTTTTTGCTTATTCAAATATACCCCACTTGGCGAACTGCACCGTTTATCGCAGATAACTAAGCACTTATTCTTGTTGAAATCTTTTGCCTCAATCCTTTGCACACACGCTACTAGTTTTGTACTTTTCATATAGCAAACTCAATTACTATGGCGATCTCAAAAAAAGCAATCATCATCGCAGCCCCTCTTACGAGCAGAAAGCAAGGGTATGCACCTGGTGTCCATGTGGACGCGGTAAATTGGCGTAACTATTTTCTCTCGGCAACAGGCGGGGGATTTTACGAATGGGAGATAATTACTCTCATTAACCCGACTCTTCAAGAGCTTATTGGAGCGCTACGGTCTGAATGGACGGACTATGCTACTGTGGTATTTTCAGGACATGGAAGCTTTTCTAAAAAGGCAAGTAGCACCATGCTGATGATTAACACCTCCGGGCAGCAAATAGCGCTTTCCTCTTTGATGGGATATTCATCAAAAGAGCTTTTCATAGTGAACTGCTGTAGGAACATTCAGCGAGATAATTTTATAGGATTCCTTGGTGATCCTCAGCCAGAATATATGCTTTTCCCTTCTCGAATCACACGTGCGGAGGGGCGAAGACTCCATGAAAGCAAGCTGGAAGAATTACCCGATGGCAGAGAAGTAATTTTCTCGGCTAAAATCGGTGAATCCTCCTGGACGGGACCCAAGGGTAGTGATTTCTGCAATGCCATCCTTTCCATGGCCCGTAACTGGGCAACGTTCTACGAACCGAAAAGCTTTCTGATGATAAATGGTGCTCGAAAATATGCTGAATATTGGCTGCGTAAAAATATCGGCAAAAAACAAACACCTGAAATTCAACAGACAAGCCCACGGCCAAATTTTCCATTTGCAATGCGATATGGAGAAGAAATTGATACTCGGTGGCCAGTAAGGAATGTCTATGGCTGGCAGCGGCGAGTCAAAGTGTATGCGTGATCTTATTTTTTACACAAACATGGGCTTAGAGCTTTGCCCTTGCTTGTGTGACTTCGACAGGGAAGTAGCCAGGGGGTCGGGGGATGCAAAGTCCCCCGCAAGATTGCGTTTGTCTTCGTTCATTTGAACGGGGCAAACGCAATCTTGCTATATCTCTATATCTGTTTATGGATTCGCTGCGCTGACTGGTTTCTTCTTCTCGTGTGAAATGCCTCCTCCATGCCATGCTCCAGTAATAAGCCAAATTTCATAATGCAGTAGCCATTCGGATATCCAAGGAACTATTGTCTTTGCTATGAGTAATGTGTCCCCCCATTCATTACTTGGCCTGTGATAAATACATAAATGTTGCTCTTTTGTACTATACACGTGCTCAAGCTTAACGGCTCCTTTTGCTAACTGTAGCTTAGGAGAAACAATATATACATCCGGATGATGTCCTCGCTTAAACTCCAATTTAACTCTATACAGTTGGCTTAGGGAAGAAGGTCTAAGCTCCGCTTCCCAAATAAAACCATGATCAATATTCCGAATGGTCGAATTTGGAAATTGATTTTGCAGGTATCGCGTTTGTTCAATTACTGAATACTTACGCTGCGGAATCATCCTGCCCATGAAAATTGTGGTTTTTAACTGGCATTCCTGTCGAACTCGCAATGGATGTTTTTAAAATTCCGGTTTCTTTTTCCATAAAAAAGTTTTTCTTTTCGCGGCTCGCCAAAGCATTTTTTCCAAGAGCGGAGAAAGCCTCGGTTACTGCTTTTTCTCCGAGCAACTCTTTCAATTTTTCTGCAATCTGGGGTACTCCAGAGGTTTTAAATAAGATGTCAAAATCGCGTTGAACGGCATCGAGCCACTTGTAGAAATTTGTTTTTTTCTGTGGAGTTTCAGCCCACTTGTCAGCAAAGTTCTCTTCCAGGTTGATAGGGTTCGGGATCCACTTTATATATTCGCCAGTACGGGGATCAAAACGGTCCTCGATCAAGTCCCGCATTTGATTCAGTATTCCGATAAGGGTGTCTATAAGACTGGTTTCTTTTTTATATGCACGAGCGGCGAGGGTAGTGATGATGATCGAGATCGGACGGTTCTCATCTCCGTCAAACATCAGATCGCGATGTCTTTTTAGGATTTGTATCGCGCGTTGCAACGGCAGTTTTTCTTCTGTGTTTGCAGGTACCGGTTGAATGTTTTCGTTAAGCGACATCGCTTTACGAAGCGCAAGACTAGCACGCTCATTAAACCATATTGCGTATCCAAACGGATTGCTTTTGGGCCAATAGTCAGGGTTTTTTTCACTCCGGTAATTTATTTCCTCATTATCCGTTATTCGTATTGCCAGTCCGGATGCATCAGAACCAAGTGCTGAAAACGCTTTTTCAAAAATTATTTTATACCCTGCTCCAACAAGAGAAGGAAGAATATCCATATGAAACTTTGAGCTTTCAGCATACTGCAAAGTCCAACAACGACGTTTTTCGTCATCGAGCATTTTTTTATACTTCGCATTATCCTTCAGTCGATCACCTACTTTTTCTTTGAGGTCGTATTGTGTCCATTCCTGTTGTTTTCCCGTAAGACGGCATACAAGATCAATATCGAGTTCGTCGTTTTCGCCAATGGGTCGCACCATCGTTCCCAACAAAAATCCTCCTTGCGGAAGTATTTCCGGTAAATATGGCGCCAATGAGGACGTCTTATCAGAAAGCCAAGATCCGACGGCTTTGTAGCTTGTGACCGCGGCTTCATATTGTATTGGAGTAATGTCTACAGATTTTCCGATCTCTTCGAGAATCAAATTAAACTGTTCTTTTTCTTCAGATGTAAGCATGTTTGTTTTTATTATTTGTTTTTAATTTCAATTGCTTTAGTAAATCCTCCAGTACCACTATTTTGGTCGTAAATAATCAGGGGTAAATCAGCTTTTGGCATCCATACTCGCCCAAATTCTATAGCTGTAGAAACCGGCATAGCGGGAAAAACATGAATGTTCGCATACTCTCCGTGGTGAGCTTTTATTTCATTCAGAAGATGTCTTGTCCGCATTCGGAATTTTTCAAGCAGGTCTTTCTTTCTTAGAAAGTTATTCCCGGGCTTCGATACCATGACTTTCCAGATAGAAGCTTTGTTCTCAAGTGCAGTCGTGATGCGATCATCGTTTATGGTTGCACTCAGGGCAAAGACAAGGGCCGGTATACCACTCTTATCAGTCGGCTCAATCAATTCGAAATCCTCGACATCGGCCTTATCCTGCCATTTCCAAGTAGCTGGCTCCCGATGTCGTTGATATACGTCTGCGGGATACAAATCCGAAAGTAACGTGCCGAGCCTGATTAATAACGGTTGAGGAGCCATCGCAAATACAGAGAAATGCTGTACTTCATGAGTACCCTTTAAAGGCGAGACACGTTGTTGAAAGCGTGTTTGCAAATGCTCTTCTTCCACTTTCCAAAAAATCTCATTTCGATCCTCGAGCGAGCTTGCTTTCATTCCTAACTCAAGAGGATTTGCCTCTGCAGGATATCGTTCAGGTATCATTGCCAAATGGGCTTCACTTTTAGTAAGGGGAGTTTCATGCTTCCCGATGTTTGCCCCGTACATTAGAACATGGCTCCGCTTACTCTCTTGAATTGCAGTAAGCAGCTCCATTCTTTTTTCATGTCGCTGTTTCATCTCACACAAACGTTCAACGGGATGTCCTGCTATATCTACTTTGTCTATCAACCGATGGTGTGCATCGCAGAGCAACATAAGATTAGATATATCCTTCTTTAACTTTTTAGATAGCACTGCATCGCCGCGAGGACCAGTCGGCACATCGGCAATTATGTGTGCGGTATAAGCCTGATTGAATTCCGCTTTTGTGAAATCTTCCAAGTACAGGATTTTCGGACATCCTTCATATTGGCAACGACCTGCTGCCTTTGCCCAAAGAATAAATTTAACAGGGTCGGGAATATTGGATATGGACATAAAAATGCTTTAGGATTGTATTACTTTTTTACACTTACCTATTAATTGGAGTTATCACCAAAAGCCCAGGCGAGAAGCCCTGCTATTGCTGCTGCCGCCACAATAGCAGCACCGGCAATCAACAAGCCTTCCCAAAATGCATCCATTGGGGCTTCTTCATTCACTACATGCAGGTTCTTGATCGCAACAATAACCTCGTCCATATTCTGGTATCGTTCATTCGGATTCTCTCGAGTCATTTTTTTAATGATTGCCCGCAACCGATCATTCGCTACATGCCCAAAAATATTGCCCGTAAGGAGCTCGTTAAATATTCTCCCTAATGAATAAATATCAGACCTTGCGTCTGCCTTGCCGTAATTCCATTGCTCGGGAGCACAGTATAAAGGAGTTCCTAACCCGGCACCTGTAAGTACTTTTGATTCCCGGTGAATAAACTTTCCAAGGCCCCAATCTGCAATTATGGGCTCTCTTCCTTCAAACATGATGTTCTCGGGTTTCAAATCCCTATGAATAGCACCTTTTTTATGTGAATAGGCAAGCGCTTCAGCTAAAACAAAAATGATTGATGCAGCAGCTTCCTGAGAAAACACTTTCCCTTTGCCGCTCATGTCATTCAACCGGTCTCGCAAGCTTCCTTCTTTATAGAACGGCATAATGTAGTATGGGCTTGTGTTTTCGATATCATGCTTCAAAATTTTCATGATGTTCTTGTGCACGAGATTCGCCATGAGTTTAATCTCACGAACAAACCGTTCAAAGTGGTTGTTATCCCAGGCGCACTGCATGCGCTTCACAGCATAAAGATTTCCACTTCTTTCATGCTTGTAGAGTTGGACGATTCCAAGTCCGCCCTTCCCGATTTGTTTAACAAATACCATAACTATCCGATTTTTGAGTTTGAGGGTTTATCATCCGATGCGAATGCTGCTGCAATTGCAATAAAGATTAAAAAGAATGCTACTGCTGCACCCCAATTGAATTTTGGTATTGAGGGATATGGCATCCCATGTGTATTGGCTGATCCGGTTCTATTGCTTGAATATCGTTTCGCCTGCGCTTCGGCCCGACGAGCCTGCGCAAGTTCGAAGTCATATGCTCTCTTTTTGTCCTCGTCACTCAAGATTTCATAGGCTTCTCGAATCTTCTTGAAACGTTCTTCCGATTCTTTACTGCCATTATTCTTATCCGGGTGGTGTTGCTTTGCGAGTGCGCGGTAAGCTTTCTTTATTTCGTCCACAGTCGCTCCCTCGGTAATATCAAGAATTAAGTATAGGTTTTTCATGTGTTTGCTTTTTGTGTTTGCCGATTTAATTAAAAAGAAAAATAGAAGCAGGCTAACGCCCACTTCTATAATTTAACCTTTCACATTTATCCTTTCGGTGGAAAGGAATCTGGCCCGTATGAGTTCTTTTCTCTGATTTTGCCATCGGTGCCATGAACGACAAGTTCAGATTGCTGGTTTTTCGCAATAGGCTTTGCAATTTTGATTGCTTCAGCCTGGGTGTTTGTCACCGCAGTTGCTTTTTCGTTTCCGGCTCCGACAACGGCCCAATTTTTACCGCGGGGAACTACATGCACATTTTTCTTCGCCATCTTTTTACAGATTTGAAGTTTAATTAATATGCCTCAAAATCACGGGAAGAGACTGATCCCGGCAGCTTTGATGGATACTTTTGTTGTGCCGGGCCAGATACGACAGCAGATTTATTTGCTAAGCAAATAATCGCCGTTATATTTGTGCCGTTACTCGCGTAACAAAAGGGGAATGCACAAGGCTCTGCCTTGCTCAAAGTCCAACTGTTTGCATTCCTAAAATCCCTGGATGAACCACCATCTGGGGATTTTCACATTCATACGTTATCTTTAACAATAGTGGTGTTGAAACAAAAATATAATTTTTTTTTAAAATGTCAAATACTGCAAATAATCAATTTTACAAAAGTAAAATAATACAAACAGTTTGCGATATTCAACTTTTACCTATATTTGCCCAACCAATCCTTAGTAATGACTGTTTCCGAACAAAAACGGTTTTATGAAGCCCTTGGTGCACACATCAAGACTGCCAGGGTTACCGCTGGCTTAAAGCAAGAAACTCTTGCTAAATTACTCAAGCTTAGCAGAGCGTCCATAGTGAATATCGAAAAGGGGAGACAACATACTCCGACTCATACACTGTGGGATATGGCAAAAGTGCTTAAAATAGATGTGGCAAAGCTGCTCCCAGGCTTTACTACTTCAGAAGTTGCAAATTCTGAAATACAAAAACGAATCGTCAAAGAATCTAATATCGGAAAACGCTCCAAAGAGCAACTAATTGATTTCATCGAACACGTTCATACACAAATCTCTGTGCGCCATGAATGACAGATCAGCCATTGAAAGAAAAACCGCAAAAATCCTGGATGATTTGCAAATTAATGAACTCCCTATACCTGTTGACAAAATTGCAACTAGCTATGGACTTGAGGTCAAACCCTACGATTTAGGAGAAGATGTTTCGGGAGTTTTGGTAATAAGTAATGGTGTTGGCATTATTGGATATAATCCAAACGAATCGACATTACGACAGCGATTTACTATTGCTCATGAATTTGGCCATTTCGTTCTACATGGAAATATCGGCGGTCTTTTTATTGATAAAGGATTTAGAGTTGAATTTAGGAGCCAAAAGTCTACCACGAAAGAAATTCGAAAAGAACAAGAAGCCAATGCATTTGCTGCTGCTTTGCTGATGCCTGAAAAAATATTGTTTCGGGAAATTAAGAATCACAACTACGATTTAACCGAAGAGGGTTCAATCCAAGAGTTGGCAAACCTCTTTAACGTTAGCAGTCAGGCTATGACATTCAGGCTTTCAAACACAAAATCATTCAATTGGTTTTAACGTTTCTACCTGCTCTACTCTTAATCATTTTAGAATTGTTTTTCTAATCTTCAATGGGATGAATCTCTGTTACAGGATGAATTTCCCAAGGTGATTCTGATTTAAATACAAACCCATCCTTCTTTCTTGTTGTTCCCGAGCAGCAACTACCACCAGCATGCTCGGTATCCCAATAAAGATTTCCAGTAACTTCAATTTTCATGGGTTTATCGAAAAGACTTTGGACGTATGTCGAAGGACATGGTGAATAATCTGCGATAAGCGATTTAAACTGGTCCCTTGCTTTTTTTAGCTGGTTGTAATATTTATAATTTATGGACGTCTTTTTCGGTAAGCCAGATATTTCTGCACTAAAAAATCGCGCTTTATCCTTGTCCGACGAGCTTCCAATAATAAGATGATAGTCACCATCTCCTTCATGAACATAGGTATATAACCAGCAGATAATTGTTACGTTTTCCTTTTCCGGTTCACTCCGTCCAGATTTATCGGTCACTTTATACTTTTCTTTCATTGTTTTTTCACTCGGCATCGGCCTGTTATATAGTTCGGAAATAGTAATTGTTGTCTGTACTCCGCTTGCAATGTTTGTTTTTACTATTTCACGCCTTTTTCCACTAAACGTTTCCGAACAGGGTTTTTCTTTATTAATCGCGCCGGTACCTGTACAAAGAAGTGTTGTTGCCAGGAGGAATAATAAAATCGTTCTCATGAGTTTTCTTATAGGTATTACCAAAATAGTTTAATTGCTGATACAAACGAACCGCGACTCGATTCAAAGATCGAGCCGCGGTATATAAAATGAACCACCTTACAGCATCCCGTTATCCGAGAAGCTGAAGAAGCCCGGATCTTCAAGCGGGTATCCTGAAAGGATAATGTGATCGAGCAGATTGATATCGAAAATCCGGCAGGCTTCTTTGATCTGCCTTGTCGTGCTGCAGTCCTGGGCAGAGGGCCGGACATTTCCTGACGGGTGATTGTGAAATAAAACGATCCCAACTGCATTGGAAAGAATGACGTATTGCATCAGGTGTTTGATATCAACGACTGTTGAGCAGGAGCCTCCCGAGGAAAGCAGGCAGCGATTCAATACGTGGTTTGTCCGATTCAGGAGAAGCGTGCCGAAGAATTCACGTAACGCGATTTGTCCTTTTGGAATAAGGTCGATACATGGCTGTACGGCATCAAAGGATGAGAGAATTTTGACCGTCGGAATGTCGGTCCGTTGGTAGGTGAGTTGAACATCGCTGACAAATTGTTTCTTTTTCATGGCCTTCATTTTTTCTTCACCCTGTCGCCAGGGGAACCTTTTTTTGAAGGCCCACTTTTACGTGCGCTGACATGAGGGTGCAAGGCGAGGTCGAAGAAAAGTTCGTGGGTTCCCTCCAGAGGGGGAACGGAGTTTTCTTCGAGCCTCATTCATCCTGCCTTGCTCCCGACCAGGCAGGAAATATCTTTGCCGACCAAAAAGGTTCTTGGACGATCAGGAAAAGAAACTTGGCGGGAAAAAGGTGAACGATGCGCTTGCGCTCCTCGGGAATCGTTATAAAATAAAAATCCCGCCGGTGAGAGCGGGTTTAGGTTTGAATGCGATTATTTCTCCAATTTAAAATCGTTTAACATTTGTTGACATCTATATACGCAATAGTGTATAGTATTTCTCTCAGCGACCTCTTGGTTTTGGTTAGACTGATGCGTTAATTGTCAGCCCCCGAAGTATTTTACTTCCGGGGGCTTTTTTATTTCCCCTCCTTCTTCTCAAACAAGAAAATCTCACCGGTCGTCGGAACATTGAGTGCTTTGGCGATTGCGCGAAGCGCTAACGCACCAGCATCGAAGTGACCGTTTTCAATCCGATTTATAGTCGTCCGGTGGAGACCGCTTTCATATGCAAGCTGATCTTGAGAAATTCCTTGAGCTTCCCGCAGTTCGCGGATAGCCTTTCCAAGCGCACACAGGTACTTCTTGTCTGACGCATTCACGAATTGAAGTTCCTGATCGCATAAAATTTATTGTAGCGCATACGCTACATGTTCGTTTTTTCGTTATTCTTGTATCACTAAAAGAGAAAGGAGGCTACCACTCAAAATCATGCAATTCCTTCATGGATATGCCGAGAGCAACCGCAATATTGTAGATCGCATCCGTCGTCGCATTCTGTACTCCGCGCTCGATATACACGATTGTCTCGCGGGTAACACCGACTTCATACGCAAGCTGAGCCTGGGAAATCTTCTGGCTTTTCCGGAGTACCCGAATCCTTTGCCCAAGCGCTTTTCGAAACTGTTTTGAACTCTTGCCCTTCACACAAACAAAAATCTATCCAGTACAGAATAAATGTGTGAGATATATCTCACTTTATAGAATAATTGTTAGATTTATCGCACAAAATCATAGAAAGCCATGAAAAACCGATCTCTCTTTATCCTCGCCCTGCTGCTCCTTGTAGCATCCCTTTCCGCGCAAATCCGCTTTGAAAGCGGCTCACTCGCTTGCGTGCTTGAGAAAGCGCAAACGAAACACAAACTTGTTTTTCTCGACTGCTACACAACCTGGTGCGGGCCGTGCAAGTGGATGGACAAAAATGTCTTTGCCAACGATACGGCAGCGCAGTTTTACAACACTCATTTTATCTCCAGCAAATTCGACATGGAAAAAGGAGAGGGAATCGAGATCGCCAAGCGGTACGATGTGCGCTGCTTCCCGACATATCTATTTCTCGACGAGAAAGGAGTGCTTATCCATAGGGTCAGCGGAGCATATCTGGTCGCGCCATTTGTTGCTATTGGCGAGAAAACCAGTACTCCGCAAACATGCTTTGCCGCATACCAAACACAGTATGAAACAGGGAAGATGCAGGCGAAGGAGCTTATCCACTATATGAACATGAAACGCGCCTGCTGCCTGCCGGTAGAAGAGGAAACGAACGCGTTTTTAGCCACACTTTCCGAGACCGAATACCTCAACCGGGAAAGCTGGACCGTACTCCGTGATTTTGTGTCAGACCCGAATACACATTCTTTCCAATATCTCTGCTCCCACCGGTCTGCCTTTGAAAACCGTTACACGGCTGATTCCGTCGCGTTGGTGATTGAACGCGTGTACCGGGGTGCAATGAGAAATACGCTCTTTGAAAAAAAACCGGTCGATACGCTCGGCTATCTGAAACTCCGGAGTGATGTTCTTGCGCTCAAGCTGCCGAATGCCGACCGTTTTTTGACTGGCATGGATATCTCGTATTACGAGCGTACAAAAAACTGGAACGCCTATGCAAAAACGGCCACGCGGTTTGTCGAACAGCACATGCCTGCGAATGATATCTGGGGGTTAAATAATATGGCATGGGCGTTCTATAAACAGGTGAGCGATACCGTCTATCTCGCCAAAGCACTTGGGTGGGCGAAAAAATCCATCGACATGCACGCCGCCTATGCCAATACCGACACGTATGCCGCTCTTCTCTACACGCTCGGCCGGAAAGAAGATGCGGAGAAATCTGCGCGCGAAGCAATTCGGCTGGCAAAAATTGAAGGCGTTTCCGATGTCTCCGGGACGGAAGAACTCTTGAAGAAAATCCGATAATACATCTACGTTTTACCCTAAAACCTGTTTCTCATGAAAACGAACCTAATTTTCGGTTTCCTTTTTATCTGTGGCTTCATCTCTTGTGGGAACACAGAGACAGATAAACAGCTTACTGTTGTTCAAGATTTTTTTACCCAATGGATCAATTTTAAATCAACGGGTGAATTTTTAATAACACATTTTGAGAAAACAAGCATACATGAAGAACACAATGAAGGGTTTGGCTCATTCTATGTGCTCAAATGGACTGCAAAAGGATCTCCTAATAAAAACATATGGCTGGCCAGTACTTCTCTCCCCGACGGTTATATACAAGACATTCAGATCGTAATGGAAGAACCGAAAGAAAAGGTCAAGTCGCCGACAATTTGTACGTTTTATCAAAAAGGATCGGTAATACAATTTTCTGGTGAATGCTATCTGCAATGCAAAGAGGATATCTGGAAGATCATGGCCATGAAAATTAAAGATGTCCAATGAAACCGGTTATTTTTTCTCTTCTCCTCATTCGTTAACGATCAGTTGGACATGTATAAAAATGACAAATTTTAATTTGTACCAAGCAACGAATAATTTATATATTCGTCTTACGCTAAGAATATCTGAAGAGCAAGCGTAACTGAACCCATCCCCCGTATCACATAGGATTTGGCGATCCGTCCCGATTGAATATGAAGTAAGGCATATCCTTGCTTCATATTCGAATCCATTTTTAAAATGCAATTGCTTCTCCCCGAGCAATACAAACGGAGTATTGACCCTTAAAAATGAATAACAATGAAAAAGGCTATTCTTATTTCTCTCCTGATAGCTGGAGCATACGGTGTAGACGGACAAACAACATTATGTAATCGCGAATGGGAAGCCGTCAACGCGTTTCCCGATACGGTTGATTTCACCATGACGGCTATAGATAACAGCGGCTGCGCTGTTATTGTCGGAAATACCAAGACAATAAGTCAAGGAACGAATCTCCTGACCGTCAAATACAATTCTAACGGAACGATTTGCTGGCAACAGCAATACAACGGAACATCGAACGGTCCTGATTTCGGCAGCGCGATCATCCGGGACAATAGCGGTAATATTTTCGTAACTGGTGCAACTTGGAGTAATGCGACGAGCAGCTATGATTTTGTAACGCTCAAATACAGTGCAACCGGCAGTCTCCTCTGGAGCGTATTGTATAACGGTACTGGCAACAAAAACGATATTGCAGCGGCAATAGCCCTCGACAATACCGGCAACGTGTACATAACCGGCGCAAGCGTTGGCACGGGAAATGCACTGAACTCCGATTTCGTGACGATCAAATACAACGGTGCCGGTATGCAACAATGGGTGAAGCGATACAACTTCGCTAACCTCCCGGATATTCCGTTCGGGCTTGCAGTTGATAACGCCGGGAATAGCTATGTTGCGGGCTCAAGCGCAAGCAGTTTCTTCAATTCCGACATTACCGTAATCAAATACAACACGGCAGGAACACAAGTCGGAGCGTATCGTCATGCTATTTCAGGCAACGGCTATGACAAGGCGACAGCGATCACGCTCGATAATGCAGGCAATGTGTTCGTCTCTGGCGGTACTGCACAGAATACAACCGCAGGCAATGCACTCGTGCTGAAACTGAACACGGCTCTCACATTGCAGTGGGTGCAGCAATACAACGGCGAAAATCTTGAGGACTGCGCCAATGCGCTCGCTCTTAACGCAAACGGCGACGTGATCTTCACCGGGTACACCAAGAAAACAAACGGCGGCAAGGATTTTACGACCGCAAAATATTCGGCTGCCGGAATACAACAATGGGTAAAACGAGAAGCGGCACCCTCGCCGACGGACTTCGGAGAAGCACATAAGCTGACCGTCGATAATTCCGGAAATGTGTATGTAACCGGGGAAATGACGAACGCTGCCGGAAACAAAGATTACCTGACAATCAAGTACGACAGCTCCGGCACGAAGGCCTGGGAGAATTTTTTCAATGCTCCCACAAATGCGAGTGACAAATCGTTTGACGTGTCGATACGAAACAGCACGATGTATGTCACTGGAAAATCATCGACCGGCAACGCCGATCAGTACGCGACAATCAAATACTCATTCCTTGAAACGGCCCTTGTGGTTGATACAACAAGCTTGCCGGGAATGGCATTTGCAACCGGTGAAGTCGTTGTTCGTTTCGACCCGAGCGTTATCGATACTCCTGCCGTCAATGATCCCGATAAACAATTTGGTGTCTTGCACGAGTTCGTCAAACCGTCTGCGATTGCGGTGATGAACGCAAAGCTCGGTACGGACGTAACCGATTGGAAAGTTGCGAAGATATTTTTAAAGCTCTCGACAAACGACACCGTTTCAATATCAAGACTCGGCGATACTGTTCCGATCTCGTCTTTTTGGGCCGCACTCCGGCTGTTCGTGCAGCCAGGTATGGAAATCGCTGTCGCCGATTCGCTCAATACCGTGCAGCCGGAAATTTGGTACGCACATCCGAACTACGTTGCCGAACTGGCCGATGTGCCGAATGATCCGCAATACATAAGCAACCAATTCAGCCTGCATCCAAATAATCCCTTCCCGAGTGCAGGAATCAATATTGAACCGGCGTGGGATATCGAGAAAGGGAACGCAACTATCCGTGTCGGCGTTTATGACTCCGGCATCGACCAAACACATCCCGACCTGCAAGGAAAAGTCGCCGGGGGATTCAACTTTATTACCAACGCTCCGCTTGCGCCGACGTACGATCTGCTCGGACACGGAACTGCATGTGCAGGGATTATCGGTGCCCTGCGGGATAACAGTACCGGCATAGCAGGCATTGCCGGGGGAAACGGCACGGCGCAATATGATGGCGTGACGCTTTTTGACATGAAACTCTTTGACGCGAATAGTGCCGTTGCGACCTATTCGCTGATCGCAAACGGAGTCGTCGGAGGAGCGACCAGTACAACCCAGGGCGGTTATGGTCTGCATATTATGAATAACAGTTGGAGGGGTGATGCCGGGCCGCTTCCTGCAGCCAGCATATCGCTTCTGAAAGATGCCGTCCGTTTCGCTGCGAGAAATAATGTCGTCGTTGTCGGAGCTCGGGGAAATGACGGGAACTCGAATATTACCGTTCCTGCATGCTACAACGATGAGTTCGTCTTAAACGTCGGCTCAACCGGCAATGACGGAGAATACAAGACCCCAAGCAACGGCAGCTCAAGCTATTCGTCAAGCTATGGCGGAGGGATGGATTTTTGCGCACCCGGTGATCTTGATATTGTGTACACGCTTGAATCAATCACAAACGGTTATCAGCCATTCGACGGGACATCTGCCGCCGCACCCCATGTGTCAGGAACTGCCGCATTGATGGTGAGCAAAGTAAACACACAGACCACTCCATTCCTGTTTCATCTTGCTCCCGAGGATATTGAGTATCTCCTCCAGGCTGCTGCAGTTGATCTTTCCGTGTCACCGTCTGCGCCGGGGTATGACCAATACACCGGGTACGGCAGAATCAACGCGGGCCAGTCGCTTACCTTCGTGAACTATCCCGCGTACAAGGTCTATCACTTTGCAACAAACACGACTGGATCAAGCGTCAGTCCGAGCTTATTTGCGCAAAACGTCGCCGTCATTCTTCCAAACAATTACCAGAGCGTTGCCGCAGGAGCGTATCTTGCCGATATCCATAAAGTTACCCATACACTAAACTACGCTCCGATTCCGGTCGGAGAAACGATTCTCTCGGCGTGGCCCCGCTATAACTCATCATTCGGATGGAGTCTGTCAAACCCTATCGGCACTGAAGCGTGGAGCACAATCGTTTCCTATACCAATAACCAGGCGGTCATGGAAACATACTTTTATCATTTTACGTTTAACTTAACGACAGGACAGGCCGTGAATACTTTCCTCCCAACGACACAATTCGGGACACTCTGCGCGTTCAGTGTTTTGACCTTCGATCCCACGCTTACCGGCATGACCGAATCGGCAAGCAATGCTGTCAATGTCGGTGAACCGTTTCCGAACCCGTCTAACAATTCTTTTTCGATTCCAGTCTCGTTGAGTGAAGCAAGCGCAGTAACCGTCGATCTTTACGATATGCAAGGACGGTTGGTTAAGTCGACGAATATGGGGAAATTAGCAGAGGGAATGCACACGACGACAATTGAAACGACAGATGTCTCAGATGGTGCATATATTGCCACGGTTACAACTGAAAAAGGGAGTATCCAGAAAAAAATGATAGTGGTACACAAATGATTTCTTTACACCGAGCCATAGCGATTATCTCTTGCTGCATGTTGTTTTTTTCATGCAGCAAGGATATTGCTTTCTCGCTTGAGGGGAATTGTTTTGACTTCCCGCCATCAACGGGACCGTTTGGATATTCATACCAATATCCGGCCTCTCTCTATCTCGCTCCGTGCTTCAATCCAAATAACAGTAATGAATTCGTCTATGTGCGAGAAACGAAAAGTACCGGTCAAACGGAACTGCGAATAAAAAACCGCTCGACCGGTAACGACTATCTTCTCACAACAAGCATATTTCAAAAACCCGACTGGGGAAGAAACGGCTGGATTCTTTTCAATCACGGCGACAACAATGTGTGGAAGATCAAAAGCAACGGCGACAGTCTGACTCAACTAACATTCACCTCGTCATGCTTCGATGCCGTGTGGAATTATGCGGGGGATAGATACGTGTTCCGGCGGACAGACGGGGCAAATAACTATTCGATCATTGCAGATGATGAGGGCAATCCTCTCGATACGCTTCCCGGATTTATATTGAGCAACGGCTCCTGGTCAAATGACAGCCAAAAAATATCTTCTCCCGTGAGCACTGGCCCTTCATCAAATGCAATTATCAGTATCAATCCGAACACCGGGCAGATTTCGGAAGTCGCTGCCATCGAGATCGGCGACGCGAAAGACATCATCAGCTACAGCGACTGGTTCCCGGATTCTCAGCGCCTGCTTTGGAAAACATCACGTTCTTTTTTCATAACAGACCTGCCCGGTTTACAGACGCAGATCATCAAGACATTCTGCGACACCAAATTGTATGTGGTTATCGATATTTCCGGAGACGGCAGCAAGATTATTGCAAGCAGATGGGATCAGAAATTGATTGGCGATAATACTATATTCTCGGAGAGCAATATTTACATCATGAACGCCGACGGAACCGGCGAAGTAAAAATACATTTCTAATATGAAGCGGTTTTTAACGGTGCTTGTCTTTCTTTTCTGTTGTGCGTTGATGACGTTTTCCCAAGAGCGGAAACTCTCCCTCTCCGGCGGCTCAGGCTTCCATCAATTCAGCATGGCATCATTGAACAAAAGGTATTTTGACGAATTCGCTGTGCCTGCAAAACTATTTCCAAAAGGAGTTTCCTCCGGCATCGGAATTACCGGCTCGATGATGTACAGTTTTGATTCCACGTGGAGTCTTGGATTCTCGTACGCATACCTGGCAGGGAAGCGGGAAGGAACACCGGAGTTCATTACGTGGGAAGTGATAAACAACCAAACCGTGCAGCGCACATATTACGGCAAATCATTTTTCACCGTCTCTTCGCACGTTGTCAGCATCCAGCCGCAAGTATCCGTCAGTTCGCTCTGCGGATTCGGCAAGAGTACAAAGCCGTTCATCCAACGGCTTGGAATAAACGGCATAGTTGAGGCCGGGTATGGTTTCGGGAAAACAAGAATAGATGTCTATACTCCGAGCGACACGGCATTCGCATTAGTAGTCATCGCAAATACCGCTGAAATGAAAGGACAGGGAATTTCTATCGCTCCATCGCTTCAAATCGAATATCCAATCATATCAAAAACAATCTACTTCGGCATACAATCAGGATACCGATACCACACCATCTCGGAGCTCAAAGATGTTTATGGAGAAGTATGGGAAATAGGCGCATCGGGGACTCAGAAACAAGCTTCATTAGAATTTAATGGCGTATTCGCAAACGCATATCTCCGTTTCAGGCTTTGATACGAGCGCTTCTTCTTTTCCTCTTGTCTCTTTTATTCGCCTGCACGTCTTCTCGTGAAGCCCGCATCAAAAATGAGCGCATCGATCACGGCAAGTATCTCAAAACAAAAATCACCGTCCTGTCGCAAAACGATTCATGCGTAAACGTATCGCTCCGTATCAAAAACAAAGCGAAGTATATAACGTATCAGTCTATTGAAATCGAAGCGTATCACATCGGTACAGCAGGCGACACGCTCGAGCTCTCCGGTCATGCCAATCTCTGCGATCTTGCCCCGCGCAAGCGTGTCATGCTGCAGACCTATTTCATGCGTAAGGGGAAGAAAACAGTAAAGGCAATGAGGGCTATTACTATTGCAGGAACACCGAGGCTGAAATAGCTTTATTTCTTTTTGATCTCTTTGCTATTCAATAAACATGCCTGTGGGCAAAAGCCCCGTTTGGCTGACGGAATTCCTAAGTTGAAGGCGGTATTTTTATTTCTAATAAACCTCTATTCCTTGAGCAAAATGCAAACCTTAAAAATGGTGCTAAAAAGAAGGGGATAGTGATCTTCTTGATAACGCTTGCATCTATTAAACACTTAATATATTATATACGTAAGTCACCAGGAAGATTCCCCTGTTGCGGTTCCGTCCGCAATGGGGGATTTTCATTTCTGCAAGCTGATCTTGTCTCTTACTTGCGGCAGGAATGTCAGTTTTGCCCCAACCGTCTTCAGCAGGCTTGAGCATTTTTCTTCTGCCCTCGGGCTTAATATACAATCAAGCGCATCACGCTTTAAGAGAAATTTAATCAGGCATGCAAAATCACCGTCGCTTGAAACAATGACAGACTGCTCGTATTTCTGCTCATAAAAATCAGAGACTGATTGCAACACTAATTCAGCATCGCAGTTGCCTTTAATAACGCCATTTTCACCCGGTATAGTTGGCTTGAAAATAAGTGTATAGCCCCACTCTTGAAAGTTTTTATACATTTCTTCATTGCCTCCGACAAAACCGATGAACATATAAGCGGTTTTTACACCATGCCGTTCCTCTAAATATATTCTTAGTTTTTTGTAATCCACTCTAAACCCTTCTGCGATACATCCTTTGTACAAATTTGCGCTGTCTATATAGGCAAAGCTTTTTCGATCTTTTTTCATGAAATCATCTTATCATGCCTGATGCCAAGGAAGCGAGATAAAATTCATTTACTTGACAAGTTGTTCTTATAATGCGACAAATAACTCGTCCTATTAAAAGATTAATATTGAAATCCGTTGCTCCGAGAGGAGCGGTTCTAACAAGAACCAGATGAACAGCGGGGTCCAATAGCCTTCTTCACTTTATTTTTTCTTTATCTCTTGCTATGCTTTAGCGTATCCTGGAAACAGGATAGCGCAGACCCGCCAGTTCATCTTGGTGGGTTTTGCGTTTTTATGCAAGAAAAAATAAAAGAATATTTAGAATGGAAGGGGACTTACGCGCCGCGAGCAAGCATCAATTACAAAATCTGGCTGATTCGCTTTAGTAGTCTCTGTGATAATAAACCACTTGAGCACTACGCGATCAGCGATATAGTAAAATATCGTTCTTGGCTGGAAGTGCGATATAATTCTGCAACAATACAATTTGCCATTGTTGTTCTCAAGAATTTTTTCGCGTTTTGGCAACAGCAGCACTACAGATGTATTTCTCCTTCCCTTATTAAGCTTCCAAGAATACACGTCAAATCTCATCGTGCGATTACAGCCTCCGAATTTGAAAAGATAGCGTCCGTAATTCCATCGAATGAATTTATGTCCTTACGGGATTTAGTAATGGTACACCTTCTATGGGATACCGGTATACGTGTTTCAGAATTATGCGATTTAGAAGTCACTAATATTGACGAAAATAAGACCTCAACAGTTATCGCTACGAAGAAAACAGGGAAGCCTCGTATCATTATGTGGTCGCAAACAACACAGGAGTATTTAATGAAATATATGGCAATTCGTCTGGGATTACATAAAACGAATGGAGCTAAATCTCTTTTTGTAGGTTGGTGCACACGTGGGTGGACAATCCGACTCACTCCTCGTTCTGTGCAACGAAGAGTTCAGTACTATGTTCATAAAGCTGGAATAAAAGAAAAAATCACTCCGCATAGTTTCAGGCATGGTTGGGCACATAAACGGCGAGATCAACTTGCACCGCTTGCATTCATTCAAAAAGGATTAGGCCACAGTAACCCGATATCAACATTCGTTTACGAGCAATACAATGATCTTGAATTCGAAAACACAGCACGGGCTTATTTGAATTAGGATACTTCACAAAAATAGCTCTGCTTGTGTTTATCTTGAGATAACTGGTATAATCAGTCCAGCCGAAGGGACTAACTACGTTTGAGCGTTATTAAAGCCATCAAAACGTGCATCCCAATGTCGCAAAAGCAGAGTTGAGCGGCAACATGACGCATAAGTAATTCGTCTCTCCGGCGGTCGAATTACCCATATAACAAGTATATATCTATGAGACTTTTCGATGTGTGCACACGGGTTGTGTACAACAAAGGTGGAGAACAGAAAGTGAAGTGGTTTCGAATTGGCATTGTAAAAACAACGAATGCCGGAAAAACATATCTCCGCCTGTTTCAGCAACCAGAGACAGATTTCTTCGTGTTCGATAGAGAGGCAAAACATTCCGACGATAACCTGCCCGTGATTGATTTGGACAAGCTTGGCTTGGACGAATACGACACGGCTTCCTGAATTGCTTAATAGAGAATACATCGCAAGCCCATATATGGCCTGGCACAAAACGTACCCCGTTCCGAACGAGGTTGTTGATTATTGGATGCGGGAGCTTGAAAGCGGCTCGGCATTCATGGTATTCAGTCTTGTCATACGCAATACAATCGGGTGGAGTGATGAGAGAACCATGTCGGAACGAAAAGAAATGGATTGGATTTCCATTAGCCAATTCCAGGCAAAAACCGGCCTCTCTCGAAAGGCTATCTCACCTGCTATTCAACGCTGCGTCGATACAGGCGCATTCAGGGTCTTTGATATTCACGGGACCTTGCTTGATACGCCTGAAAAGCGGAAAGGAAAATTTCGCCTTTGCTTCCGGCCACATCCGGCACTTTTCCACACCAGCGAAAAAAACGCGCAGGTCTTAATTAACACCAGAGAAGAAAACGCGCTGACCCTGCGCCGAAAAGTCGCTGCCTTAGCGCGAAAAACGCGCTATACATAAATAAAAAACAAAAAGAAACAAAAGGGTTATAACTCATGAACGTATTTCACTTTATTAGAATCAGAAAAGAAGTACTTGCACGCATGAAGGTCATGCAGATTAAAGATTTCTCCGATACAGAACTTGATCGTGTCTTTGGAGGAGTGCAACACAGTACCGGACTTATCCGGCACGCCAGAATGCTCGTCAAAGACGGACTCACCATAGACGATTTGTACGGCAAATCCCACAACCGTTAACAGTCGACATTATCAGGTAGCGTTCATCATCTTCGAAAGAAGATCCTTGAATGCTCTCGTGTGTTAGTGATCCCTTTTCTCACAGGGTAGCAATACACAAAAGGGAAGCGAGCGGCTTCCTCACGTCATCCATGAAACCCATCCTCTCCTATTACGGAGGAAAGCAACGTTTGGTAAAAACAATCCTGCATCTCATCCCACCACACACGCTCTATGCGGAACCATTCTTCGGCGGCGGGGCGGTTTTCTTCGCGAAGGAAGCATCGAAGATTGAAGTCATTAACGATACGAATCTTGAGCTTGTTAATTTCTATCACGTCGTCAAAAACAATTTCCCGGCGTTGCAAAGAGAAATCCGAAATACCCTGTATGCTCGTGCTGCCCATGAATACGCATCCTTCATCCTTTCACTCCCTGCGTTTTTTGATAAGGTCAAACGCGCCTGGGCTGTCTGGGTGCGCATCTATCAGAGTTACGCATCGAGTTTAAACGGTTCATGGGGATATGGCCGAACAGAGAACACCGCCGTCCATCGCTTCAATAACAAGAAAGAAAACTGCACAGCCATCTTTGCCAAACGCCTTGAACATGCGCAGATCGAATGCACGGATGCGCTTAAAGTCATTCGCTCCCGTGATTCTGAAACAAGCTTCTTTTACTGTGATCCGCCATATATCGGCACTCATCAGGGCCACTATAGCGGTTACTCTGAAGCAAATTATCTGGAACTCCTTAAGCTACTTGCAACCATCAAAGGAAAATTCCTGCTCTCTTCATATCCTTCGATGCTGCTTGACCAAGCGGTCGCACAAAATGGGTGGTACATGGTAAAACTCGACCTACCGATTGCGATCTCATCGAACCGGGCAGTAAAAACGAAACGGAAAATAGAGGTGTTGATAGCGAATTATCCGATACAGAAGTTTGATGTGAAATAAAAAAGCCGCCGCTATAGCGGGGCTTGGGATCGAATCTTACTTTCTGCGACTTTTTGCAGCCATCTGATCAATCTTCTTTTCAGAGAAGGACAGTTCTTTCATATCCTGCTCATGGGGTTTTGTCATGTTTGCAAACTCTTCATCAGAAGCGCCAAGGACTTTCTCGAACTCTGCTTGAATCTCAGACTCCGTCATGTTAACTCGTTCTTTTGAAGAACTTTTTTTCTGTTTTTTCATCTTTGTTTCAATTAAAATCCGCTACTATCTGACATTCAGACGGTAGCGGATTATCATTCTGTCTACACTATATCACACCAGCATCTATCTGGCAAGATGTGTTTTTAGTGAGTCTATATCAATGGGTCTACCTATACATTTCTCAACTGCTTTTATTGCTCTCATGCGGTAGGCATCGATCGATTTTTTTCCAATACCGTATCTTATTGAAATCCGTTCTTTCTCAGAGTCTGGAAGCCTTCCTGAGTAGAGGACTGTTGTCATTAAGATGTCCTGCTGTACCTCACTAAGCTTTTCAACTATTGCGATGACCTCGCTTATTCTTGGATCTCGCCTTATTTCTTTCCCTTTGGAGCGAGCCTGCCCTGCTTCGTTATTATCCCAAAGCAACTCCTCATTATCATCTTCTGCTCTTTTTTCCCGTATTTGTTTTTCCCGAAAGGCTTTGCGTATCTCTATGTCTTCCAAGGAAACATGGCATTCTTCTTTTTCTAATCGTTGAAGTAATTCATTCGCGGCAATACCCGCAATCCAACTGAAAACAAAACCCTTTAATGGGTCATACTGTTTTGCCTTGTTGCGAATATTAAGCAGAGTGTCCTGACAAGCCTCTTCCGCTGTTTGCTTGTAGTTTGGAACTCTATACCTTTTGCTCAATACCAGGCACATGTAAAGAACTTTGTTGTAAAAAAGCTTGCAAAACTTATTAAACGCTTTGTCAGCCTCAAGAGGCGTATCCGCATTGCGGGCAATTGCTGCCACCAGAACAGCCGCTACTTGGTGGTTTCGTGATTGTTTTTGCATAATCCCTTTTTTCTGGGCGCATTTGAGCGCCTTTTTTCCGGTGAGTCTTCATAGTTTTTACATTTTAGCAATTGTTATGTCCGTTCTTGGGGAGGACATTTCCCCCTTTCCACGATGGATTATTTTAGCTGGTTTTCTCTTTATTATTCGCCTGATTTTAGGTCATACATAGTATATGTTATTCGGTAACAGCCCTCTTTTTCAAGCCTGCCCCTACATTATATATATCAAACGGTAACAGTTACTCCTTTTCATATATCTGCACACCACAGAGAAGGAGAAAAATGAAACCGTCGCTCGAATGTTTATCGCTTGCCCGTGTTGCCACCTTATTGGGATACAAAGATTTACGCTCAGTCCACAAATGGTGTCGTAATCATAGTGTCGCCATCCTTTCGGATCAGGGAAGTCGCTTGAAATACGTAATCAAATCAGAATTTGAAGCCGCTCGGTTACAAACAATAGTCAAATACCTCAGAACTCGGTACAGTGAACGTCAATTGCCAAAAGTATTAGTGGCTCATCAGAATGGAGATGTTGCTTTTTTGCTTTCGCTCCATAAAGATACTAAGAAAAAATCCATCCCTGTGCAAACATCATCCGGAAAACATGCATCTCGCTTCCTTTCCGACTTGCGACAATATTTAACCGGGATATAATTATGAGCATGGATGAGAAGCCGCTCCATATACCGCCAAAGAAAAAGATTCCCGGCCTGAAAATATACTGCTATGGATGCGGCACCCTCGTTGAAGGGAAGTGTAAACAATCAGGCAAGTCGCTCTCTACCTGCGCGTATGGCGACAAACAGAGATACAAGGTCATTGTGCATGTTCCAGGCACAAAGAATGAGAGAAAAACAAAGATTCTTGAAACGCGAGAGTACGACGAGGCTGTAAAACAAGCCCTCGACTTTCAAAAAGAGATTAAAGAAGCGGGAAAGCCAGAAATAGAGAAAACGGCACCCGTACCGCTTGTGTCAGTCGCTCCCATCGAGCCTCTTGTTCGTCCTGTGTTCCCAAATACAGAACAGACACCAGAGAAAACGTACAACCTGCTTGAGCTCATGTCCGAATACATCGGCTTTCTCAATAACGAGAATGTTCCTGAGCATCGGCAAAAAGAACGAACCAAAGAGCATATTGAACAGGTTGAGCGCATGTTTCGGTACTTCGCAGCATCTCTCAAAAAGAGCGGTTATGACATCGAGAGCCTCCGTGTTGACCAGATCAACGATACTATGATTGGCAAGTTCCACAAGTATCTGCAAGAGGACTTAAAACAGGGCCCTCGCTCATATAACCGGGCAATGTCGATTCTCACGAGCTTCTACAAACACCTTGCCCGTCAGGGCTACTTGATCGGCAACCCGTTTGAGACAGTTACCCGACAGGCAGTCAATGAAAACATAGAAACAATCGACGAGGATGAATTTATGCGCCTCCTCGAAATCGTTCAAAAGCCCGAACTCGGCTGGCGGACTCTCTTAAACGGCAAACGTAAGAATCTCTATAAACCATGGTTTAAAGATGCGCTTGAGCTTGGTGTCTATTCCGGCAGGCGACGCGAAGAAGTCGCCCGCATGAAGTGGAGTGATGTTGTTTATGACAAAAATGGAGTTCCGCTCCATCTGCAAGTTCCCGATTATAAAGTCAATCGACAAAAAGGACTCTCTGAGGAGAACTGGAAGTATAACTATGCTCCCATGACAAGCGAGCTTCGCGACCTGCTCACTCGACTCGGGGAAGAAGAACACAAAGGCAAGGACGCCTACCTCATTGCTCCCGATGAAACAATGCAGCGGGATACCATAACGAGCTTTCTATCTCGTTCGTTTTCTCACTACTACGAGCAATTACAAACCGGCAAGGAACTGACGTTTGGGTGCCTGCGCAGAACAAATATCAGCCACCTCTCCGGCGAACTCGGCATGGAAAACGCGCAGGCAATCACCGGCCATGCGAACACAAAAATCATGAAGAAGCACTATGCCGACAAGCGCATATTGGCGCACGCCGCACAGAACTTTACTGTCTTTAACAAAGAGAAGCGAGAAGCAGAGCTCAAAGAACTCCGAAAGAAGAGTACGCCCGATAAAGACCCCGATATCACCGATTAATTTTCCGCATTTCCGCACTCAGATTCCGCACCTTTTTGTTTTTTTGCGTGCGTTGAAAAATGCACAAAAAGAAAAAGGCTCAGAAGTTTTTGACTTCCAAGCCTTTATATCTGCTCCCCCTCCTGGGCTCGAACCAGGGACCCCATGATTAACAGTCATGTGCTCTAACCAGCTGAGCTAAGGAGGAATATTCTGGTTGAATAATTAAAGAACGTTATTTCTTTTCTTCCAGCCCCGTCCGCCGGAGCAGGGCGCAGGCGGATGAGCTAAGGAGGAATATTTCTGGTTGTAGTTTTCTGAAGAACGCCCGTTTTTTAACCGAAACGGACGGCAAAATTAAGGTTTCAGAGCAAATAAACAATATCTTTGGGCGAAATTTTTAAGACTCAGAGCTTGTTTAAACTAATTTTCTGCAATTATTATAAGCAGGTTTTCGAGGCAGACAAGGCGCTTTTTGCAGGTCATACCGGAGGGCGTCTGGCCAAAAAAAGCAAAGAAGTATGACTCGAAAAAATGCATAAGAGTTGCAGAAAATTAATTTAAACAAGCTCTGAACTATGTCCCTTCTTGTTGTTGGTACGGTGGCTTTTGACGCCATCGAAACACCCTTCGGAAAAACAGATAAAATTATCGGCGGAGCGGCTACCTATATCTCGCTGGCAGCCTCTTATTTTAATAAGGAAATCACGCTGGTGTCCGTTGTGGGCGACGATTTCCCATCGTCGTCAATCGACATGCTGCAAAAACACGGCATCAGCACCGAAGGCCTGCAGGTGAAAGCCGGGGAAAAATCGTTTTTCTGGTCGGGACGCTACCATGCGGACATGAATACCCGCGATACGCTGGCCACCGAGCTGAACGTACTGGCTAATTTCGACCCGGTTGTGCCCGATTCCATCAAAGAGCCCGATTTCCTGATGCTGGGTAACCTGATGCCTTCCATCCAGCAGAAAGTGATGGCGCAGTTGAAAAAACGACCAAAACTGGTGGTGCTCGATACCATGAATTTCTGGATGGATACCGCCATGGACGATCTGCACAAAACGCTGGGCATGGTAGATGTGCTGACCATCAACGACGCCGAAGCCCGCCAGCTTTCCGGTGAATATTCGCTGGTGAAAGCCGCGCAGAAAATTCTCGCAATGGGTCCGAAAGTGCTCATCATCAAAAAAGGGGAGCACGGCGCGCTGCTTTTCAATAAAGAGCAGGTTTTCTTCGCTCCCGCCCTGCCGCTCGAAGACGTTTTCGATCCGACCGGCGCCGGCGACAGTTTTGCAGGCGGATTCATCGGCTACCTGGCCGAAACAAAAGATATTTCCTTCGACAATATGAAGCGCGCCATCATTTTCGGTTCGGCGATGGCTTCGTTCTGCGTGGAAAAATTCGGCGTGGAAAGGCTCGTGGGATTGACGCAGGAACAGGTGGACGAGCGCGTGCAGGAGTTTGTTGATCTTGTACAGTTCGACATTTCTCTGGTGTAACCTTTCCACAGCTTTCCGCGGGAAAAGATTCTCCGTACTTTCAGGGCTGGAACAATTCCGTTACCTATGATCAGGTCATGGCTTCCGGGGCATACATTTTTTCGGACAACCCGGGGAAATTTCTGTATGCGCATTGCGGCAACCCGGCGATATTTTTTTTCTTTCCTGTTTTTTCTTCCTTTCTTTTTTTCTTCCCTGCTGCACGCGGGCGATAACCGGCTGGATAGCCTGCTGCAACTGGAAAAATCGATACGGCTCGACAGTTCCGGCGTTTCTTTGCTGGGTAAAATTGCAGATACATATTACAAGAAAAATCAGTACGACAATGCGCTCGGTTATGCCCGTAAAATGGAAGCGCTCGCAAAAAAACTCGCTGATACGCGCGGGCTCGCGCAAGCCTACGGACGGATGGGACGCACGTATGACGACCTGAAAAAAGATTCACTCTGCGTGCAGCATCTGCGCAAAGCGCTGCATGTTTTCCGCGAACTGAAGGATTCGTCGGAGATACACGGGGCAGAACTCGATTTCGGAAATTTTTATTCCGTACGCGGATATTGCGAAGAAGCGCTGACGCACTATTATACCGGGCTGGACTACCAGTGTAGTAAAGTTCCCCCGGCGCAGCAGGCGCGGCTATACAACAATCTCGGGCAAGGCCACCAGCGCCTGGACCAGCTTACCGAAGCGCTGGAAGCTCACCAGAAAGCGCTGCAGATCCGGGAAAAACAAAATCTCCGGCCGGAAGTGGCTTCTTCCATGCTGAACCTCGGGATCATCTACCGGAAACTGAAAGAATGGAATACCGCTCTCGGCTATTTTCGCAAAGCGCGCATATTGTACAACGAGCAGGGAAATAAAAAAGGCGAAATCAATGCACTGACCAATATCGGGAATTCGTTCATGTTCCTTTCCCGTTACGATTCTGCGGCCATGTATCTTCGGCAGGCTTATGCCACGGCGGTTTCCGCAGAACTGCCGGGGCTGCAGGTTTCTGCGCTGAACAGCCTCGGCGGTGTTTTTGCGAGTATGTATAAGCCGGGCGTGGAAACACAAGCGAATGAAAACCTGCTCGATTCTGCAATCCGGTATTACCGGGACGGCCTGGTGCGCTGCGGGCTGGGCACGGACAGTTCGGATGCGATCAGCCCGCTCATCAACCTCGGCTCGGTACTCCAGGAAAAAAAAGAATTCCGGGCCGAAGCAGAAAGCATGCTGCTCCGCGCCAAAACGCTGGCCGAAAAATTTCACCGCGTACAGAACCAGGTCGAGGTGCTGAAAGGTCTTTCCGACCTGTACGACAAAATGAACCGGCCGGCTGATGCGCTGATTTATTTCCGGAAGTATGTGCAGCTTAATGACAGCCTGAACTCCGACGACCGCAACCGCGCCATCGCCCGGCTCGAAGCCACCGCAGCTTTCGAGAAGAAAACGGAAACGATGAAAATAAAAGACGCCGCCGACAAGGCCCTGGCCGACGCCCGCAGCGCACAGCAGCGGCTGGTGATCTGGCTCGTTTCGGGCGGATTGCTCCTCGTACTGGTTTCGCTGGTCCTGCTTTTCAACCGTTTCCGGATCACGCGTAAACAAAAACAGATCATTGAAAAACAGAAGGGCCAGGTCGAATCGCAGAAAGAACTGATCGAACAGAAAAACGGGGAAATTCTCGGCTCCATTCATTACGCCAAACGCATCCAGACGGCTTTGCTCGCTTCCGGGTCGCTGATCTCGCGTCACCTGCCGGGGCATTTTATTTTTTACCTGCCGAAAGATATCGTGAGCGGCGATTTTTACTGGGCGTATGCCGAACCTTCGGGCCGTTTCCTGTTACTCTGCGGCGACAGTACCGGCCACGGCGTTCCCGGCGCTTTTATGTCGCTGCTGAATATCACCAAGCTCAACGAAACGACTTACGAAAAAAAAATCACCCGGCCTGCGGAAATCCTCAACCATGTCCGCGAAGAAATCGTGAAAGTGCTCAACCCGGAAGAAAACGAATCTGCAGAAGTAAAAGACGGGATGGACTGTTCCCTTTGCGCTTTCGATCCGCTGAACCGCACGGTGGAATACGCCGGGGCGAATAACCCGCTCTGGCTGGTGCGCAACGGCGAACTGCTCGAATTCGCCCCGGACAAAATGCCCATCGGCTGGTCTCAGCATAAAAACGGTTTTACAAGTCATACGATTCCCGTACAGCCCGGCGATATGCTTTACCTGTTTACCGATGGTTTCGCAGACCAGTTCGGCGGCGCCGGCGGAAAAAAATTCAAATACTCCCGCCTCCGCGAAAATCTTATCAAATGCGCCGCTGATCCCGCGCCGGTTCAGCAGGAGCATCTCGCACGGATCTTTGCCGGGTGGAAAGGCGATCTCGAACAGGTGGATGACGTGCTGGTGATCGGCGTGCGCATTGCCTGATCCTTCCGGCGTATTATTTTTTCAGCTCTTGAAATCTTTGCGGACATTTGCACTGCCCGGTCTGTGCTGTACGATCTATGAAAAAAGAAACCCTCTTACTCGTTACCCTCGCGTTTATCCAGTTCACGCACATCATGGACTTTATGATCATGATGCCGCTGAGCAATTTATTCGTGGATACGTTTCACATCACCCGGGCGCAGTTCGGTTTGCTGGTGGCGTCGTATAATATCAGCGCGGGATTAGTGAGTTTCCTCTCCGCTTTTTTCATCGACCGTTTCGACCGGAAAAAGGTGATCGTGTTCTGTTATGCTTTTTTCACGCTGGGGACCATCGCCTGCGGATTTGCACCGAACTATGAATTTTTGCTTGCTGCGCGGATTTTCACCGGCATGTTCGGCGGGGTTTTGTCCGCCGTCATTCTCAGCGTCGTGGGCGACAGCGTGCCGCTCGAACGCCGGGCTTCCGCTATGGGCGTAGTGATGATGGGATTTTCCGCAGCAGCGATTTTGGGTGTTCCGCTCGGAAATTACGCAGCAGTGCATTTCGGCTGGCACGTTCCTTTCCTGGCGCTGGGTGTGCTGGCTATCCTGGTGCAGTTCGCGGTATTTGCATTCATCCCGAAAATGAGCGGGCATATCGAAGAAGCGAAAAAACGGAATCCGCTGGAAACCATCGGCGCGATATTCACCAACAAGAACCAGTTGCTCGCACTTCTGCTTATGTGCGTCCTGATGGGCGGACATTTTTCGGTGATCCCGTACATTCCTTCTTTCCTTGTTTCAAATGCGCACATCGAACAGGAAGACATTACGTACATGTACCTCGTGGGCGGACTGGTGAGCGTAGTAAGCCTGCGCCTGATCGGGTATTGCGCCGACCGTTTCGGGCGTTTCAAAGTATTCGCCATCCTTTCACTCTGCGCCACCGCTCCGTTGCTGCTCATCACGCACATGGGCGTTACACCACTGTACATCGTTTTGATTTTCACTTCGCTATTTTTCATTTTTTCCGGCGGAAGAATCGTCCCGGCGAATACCATGATCACATCCACCGCGCTTCCGCATCAGCGTGGCGGATTCCTGAGTATCAATTCGGCGGTGCAGCAACTTGCGGGCGGGCTGGTGGCCTGGATCGCGGGAAATATCATTACCGAAAACCCGGACAAGAGCATATCGAATTACGACCTGGTGGGATACATCGCCGTGGGCGCAACCCTGCTCACGATCGTGATTGCGGCGTTTATCAAACCGGTAACGGCAAACGGCGGGAAAAAATAGCGCTGTTTATTTTCTCTTTTCTATAATCACATCGCTCGTTTCCGGCAGGAAAGAACGCAGCAGGTTTTTCGGCGATAAGCCGGTGAAATCATGACTGTCCTTGGTAAAATGCGAATAATCAAAGTACCCGTTCCCCAGCGCATCGATCAGTTGTCTTTCTCTTTCCCCGCGATCCTGCTGCTGCATCTGCCGGATGGTTTTCTGAAAGCGTACGATCTTGCAGAATACTTTCGGTGTAATACCCAGCTGCTTTTTAAATTTTCGTTCCAGCGTTTTTACCGTCATGTTTGCTTTCTCCGCAACGGCGCTGATTTTAACGGAACCGGCTGCGCTGTTTTCCATTTCTCTTAAGCAGGTCACGAGTTGTGCATCTGAAGAAGAATCCCGGAAAACAGTCCTGCACAAAAAATCTTCCAGGGCCTGCAACGTTTGTTCTTTCGCCGGTTTCCGCAGCAGCATACTTTTGAAACTGTCCAGTTCCGCGGCGTCGAACACCTTCTCAAAACCCAGGGTCCGCGTGGTTTTCAGCAGGGGAGCGACAACCGGGAACGCCAGGATGTGCGGCAGGAATTTGATATTGATGCAGACCAGTTTCTCCGCGATGTTCACGCGCGTATTGCTGTTGCTCAGCGGGAAAAATCCCATAGCGGGGGCGGCGTAATACCTGTTTTTCTTTTCGTCCCGGAATTCAAAACTTCCGCTGAGATTGATCCAGGCATCCACGCGTCCGTTCGGAACGGTCATGATCTGCAGCGGGGACGAAACGGAAAACCACTGGTAACATTCCACCAGGCTTTTCAGGAGAACATGCTGCGGATAATATCGCCGGATACTGATCATTGCTGCTTCCGTTTCCATTTTGTCTGTTTTTTACAATCCTGCCCAAACTACGTTTTTTACCTTTACAAGAAAATAACCACGCCGATGCTAAGACGTTTTCATCTCCTTTTTGTTACAGCATTTTTTGCCGCTGTTTCCCTGTCCGCACAAAATCCCGTTCCATACGGCAACAATTCCGCCGCGGGAAAATACGCCGAAGTGAACGGCATTAAAATGTACTATGAAATTTACGGTGCAGGCCAGCCGCTCCTGCTGCTGCACGGCAACGGCGGGTCGATCGGCGGACGAAAAAAAGAAATCCCCGAATTCGCGAAGAAATACAAAGTGATCGCCGTGGACAGCCGCTGCCACGGGAAAACCGGCTGCGGCGTGAAAGAGCTGACGTATGAGCTGATGGCCTCCGACGTGAAGAAGTTGCTCGACCAGTTGAAGATTGATTCGTGCCTGGTTTGGGGACACAGCGACGGCGGTATTCTCGGTTTAATCTTAGCGTACAAGTACCCGGAAAAAATAAAACGGCTCGTCACCTCCGGCGCCAACCTGCAGCCCGACAGCAGCGCCGTTTTCCCGGAGCTGATAAAAATGGGGACGATGATGTACGCGCAGGTTCCGGATACGATGGCGCGCAAACACATGCGCCTGCTGCTGGAACAACCGCATATTCCGTTCGACAGCCTGAAAAAAATAAAAGCGCCTGTCCTGGTCATGGCCGGCGACCGCGATGCTATCCGGGAGGAACATACGGTGAAAATATTTCAGTCCATTCCGAATTCCCAGTTATGCATACTGCCGGGGACCACGCATTTCGTAGCCAAAGAAAAACCGGAACTTTTTATGATGATCGTAACGGATTTTTTCGAGAAGCCGTTTGCCATGCCGTCCATGGTGAAGGAAGTGCAGAAAATGCTTGAGCCGATGTCGCCGCCGGGGAAGAAGAGCGGGAAGTGATCGCTTTGTTTAATAAATCTTCCTGTTATTCTGATTTCCTCTCGATACACGGATGATGACGAAGACGATCGCCCCGATCAGCGCAACGATACCGAAACCGATAGCGACGAGTACAGAAACGCCGATGGATTTGCGTTTGCTCATTTCTTCTTCCAGTTTCCGTTTTTGCATTTCCATCTTTTCGGCCATCATCCTTTTTTCCGCTTCCATTTTTTGGCTATACTCTTCGGTATGATCTCGCTCAAGGCTATCGACTATCGTTGTTTCCGCGCGCAGCCATTGCTGCATCTCTTCCGTTTTTCCCTGCGCGCGGTAAAGTTCTTTGAGCGCGGCGGCGGCGGACATCTTCATGCCGGCATCACCTATTTCATTCGCTTCTGTCCAGGATTGTTTCAGCAATTTTTCTGCTTCTGCGTATTTTTTCTGTTTTACATAAATGTCGCCGAGCCGTTTTCGGCCCTGTACAAGTTCGTACTTATCGCCGGTCTGTTCTGCAATGGCCAGGGCTTTGTTGCCATACTCAAGCGCTTCTTTGTATGCTTCTTTTTCCGCATACGCTAAAGACAGTTTAGACAATATGTGGTTCTGGCCGTCCAGGTCAGCGGTTTCTTCCGTGATGGCCAGGCTTTTCTTGTAGTATTCAATTCCTTTTTCAAAGGCTCTCAGGCCGACGGAAATATCACCGAGCAGCGCCAGTTCGTTTGCCTGCCCGCGCTTATCCATACTTTTTTCCGCGAGCTTCAGCGCTTTTATCGCCGCTTCTTTCGCTTTATCATAGTTCAGCGCGTGCGAATAAATCACGGCCATGTTGTGCAGGGCGATTCTTCTGCCGCGCTCGTCGCCCGCTTCTTCACAGAGCCGGAACGCCTGCTGAATATACTCAAGCGCTTTTTCCGTATTGTCCTGCGCCATGTAAAGCGCGGATAGCTGCAGGATGGCCGAACGATAGATTTTTTTGCTTCCGCCTTTTTCGGCATGCGACATGGCCTTGAACGTATATTCCAGGCTTTTCACGAAATCGCCTTCACCGTAGCTGACGGACCCGGCGGTGAGCCAGGCTTTGGCTTTCAGCGAGTCGTGCGGAAGTTTTTCGATTGAATCCCGGTTCACGCCCGAGCGGGCAAAAGCAGCGGATGCCGCCAAAACCGAAACCAGCAGCAGGGATAAAATTTTATGCTTCATGGAAAATTATTCTCCTTTGATGAACGCCACTTTCTGGTTCGCGATCAGTTTCCCGCCGGCATTGTACAGCGAGAAATAATAAAACCCGTCGGGCAGCGCGCCGCGGGTAACGGAAAGACTTTTTCCGTTCATCACCTGCTCGCTCATTTTACGGCCGGCCATGTCGGATACGATCAGCTTCGCGTTTTCAACCGGCTGTTCGAGTGTTACCAATGCCTGCGTGGTGGCGGGGTTCGGCGTGCAGGTCATCGGCAGCATACCGAAATCAACCGGTTTTATTCCCGTGGTGATGCCGGTGTAAAACACAACGTTATTCGCGCTACCGGAATTCGGAATGCCGATGGAATCGCCGGCAGCGTTGATGTCGATATCCGCTGGGTTGCTCAGGCCGGTCATCACGGAAGTGGGTGCAGCGGAAAAGGTCGGATCGAACATGCGCAGCGCATTGCCGCCCCAGGTGGTGATGTACCAGTAACCGGCCTGGTCGCGGGTAATGCCGTCGATGTTGCTCGTGCTGGTGGTGTACAGGTTCGAGATCGTAGAATCCGCCAGGCTCATGGCCTGCACGCGCGCATTGGATCCCCAGTTGACGAATACGCAGCGGTTATTCGCGCCATCGTAATAAATCCCGTTCGGTGAATAGGTCGTACTGGTCATCAGGTTAAAAGCATTGGTCTGCGTATTGATGCGGAAGATCTGCTTGGCGCTGTAATCCGTAGCGAAAAGGAAATATCCCCCGTCGCTGGTCAGGCCGTTCAGGAATGTTGCGCCCAGGTTCACGTTAAAAACTTCCGAGCCGTTGGAAAGATCATACCCGCGGATGCGTCCGCCGTCGCAGGCATAGGCCACGCTGCCGAGTACTTCGATGCCGTGCGGACCCGAAGTGATCGTAGTACCGAACGGGGTCAGCGTCGAGGATGCCGGGCTGTAAATATCGATGCGGTTCGCGCCGTTCTGACCGACGATCCAGCGGTTATTTACGCCGTCGTACTCCACGCTTTCGGGCGAGCTGAAGGTTTGTGCGAAAGAAGCGAGCGAAACAGCAACAGCTGCCAGGGTAAAGATTTTTTTCATCGTGGTTAAAGTTTGATACAAGATAGAAATTATACCGATAGCATTCGCCCATAAAAGGTTGGTTTTATCGCTAATGCGTATTTCAGGATTACCCGGCTTTCAGGGCATATAAACCCTGTGAAATTGCAGCTTCCTGCCGGATGTAACCTTTGCCTGCGCTTTTAGTATAAAGACCATAAAAAAATTCAGGCCCGTGTAAACATTTTGACTATTTGCCTGTTATTGGTAATACTTTTAGCCGCCCTGCGGCGTGTTTGTGCTTTATTTCCCTTGTACCTTTTCTCTTTTTTATATATTCGTAAACAAGTCAACTTATACTGAAATATGGATTCATTCTCCGCCTGGTGGGAAGCCCTCACCACTCTGCAAAAAGTTTTCTGGTGTCTTGCCGTTCCGTTCTCCCTGCTCATGGTCATCCAGCTGATCATGACTTTTGTCGGCGCAGACTCCGATGTTGACCTGGAAACCAGCGACGACGGCACGTCACATTACGAAGATGAAGCCGGCAGCTTCCAGATTTTCACGATCAAGAATTTCATCGCTTTTTTCACCGTGATGGGCTGGTCCGGGCTGGGTTTCCTGCAGGCCGGGTTTGCTCCTGCAGCAGCGATCGGCATCTCGATCGTTTGCGGCGCGGTAGTGATGGTGGCGATGGCCTGGCTGCTCTGGCGCATGAGCAAGCTGGTGGACAGCGGCACGCTCAAAATGAAAAACGCGATCGGCGCCGTGGGCGAAGTGTATCTCACCATCCCGGCCAACAAAGGCGGCATGGGCAAAGTATCGGTCAAAGTACAGGGTTCGCTCCGCGAGCTCGATGCGATGACCAGCGATGCGGAGGATCTGAAAACCGGCAGCGTGATCAAAATTGTCGATATCGTCAGCGACAGCATTCTTTTAGTAACCAAACAATAACCACAACACACCAACCAACAAAACACGTTTATGAATTATCTACTCATCGGGATTGTAGCAGGTATATTTTTCCTGTTCATCATTATTCTCGGGATGTTCAAGCGTTACAAGCGCTGTCCTTCCGATAAAATCCTCGTCGTTTACGGTAAAGTCGGTTCGAATGCCGAAGGCGGCGGATTGTCTGCAAGATGCATTCACGGCGGCGCGGCCTTTATCTGGCCGGTGATCCAGGAATATGCTTTCCTGAGCCTCACGCCGATTTCCATCGAAGTTGCGCTGACCAACGCGCTCAGCCGGCAGAATATCCGCGTGGATGTTCCTTCCCGTTTTACGGTCGGTATTTCCACCGAGCCGGGAACGATGACCAATGCGGCGGAACGACTGCTCGGCCTGGGCATGCCGCAGATCCACGATCTCGCGAAAGACATCATCATCGGTCAGCTTCGCCTCGTAATCGCCATGATGGACATTGAAGAGATCAACTCGAACCGCGATAAATTTCTTTCGAACGTTGCAGCGAACGTGGAAGCTGAACTGAAAAAGATCGGCCTGAAACTGATCAACGTAAACGTAACCGATATCAAGGATGAATCCGGTTACATCGAAGCGCTCGGTAAAGAAGCCGCCGCAAAAGCCATCAACGACGCCCGTGTAAGCGTGGCCGAGAAAAACCGCGACGGTTCTATCGGGGAAGCAAACGCACAGAAAGACCAGCGCGTAAACGTTTCCGCCGCACTGGCCGAAGCGAAAATCGGGGAAGCGAACGCCGATCAGAACGAACGTATCAACGTATCGAATGCCGAAGCGAACGCCAAGATGGGTGAAGCCGCTGCGCAGCAGAAAGAACGCGTCTCCGTCGCCGAAGCCAATTCGAAAGCGGTAGAAGGGGAAAACATGGCGAAGATCACCATCGCGAATTCGGAAGCCGAACGCCGTGAAAAAGCCGCCGAAGCCGAACGTAAAGCGGTAACGGCCGAAAAAGTGAACCGCGCCCTCGCCCTCGAAGAATCCTACAAGGCCGAACAAAGCGCCGAAAACAAACGCGCCGAACGCGATAAAGCTTCGCGCGTAGCCGATATCATCGTTCCCGCCGAAATCGAAAAGCAGCGCGTGGAAATCGAAGCCGAAGCGTTCGCCGAACAGACGCGCCGCAAAGCCAAAGGTGACGCCGACGCGATTTATATGAAAATGGAAGCCGAAGCGAAAGGTATTTTCGAAATCCTCAGCAAGCAGGCCGAAGGTTTCGAAAGGCTCGTGAAAGCGGCCGGTGACAGTTCGAAAGACGCGGTCATGCTCATGATCGTGGACAAACTGCCGGAACTCGTCAAACTGCAGAGCGAAGCCATCAAGAACATCAAGATCGACAAGGTTACCGTATGGGACAGCGGAAACGGCGCCAACGGCGGACAATCGTCAACGGCGAATTTCCTCTCGGGACTTTACCGCTCGGTTCCGCCGCTGCAGGACGTTTTCCGCCAGGCAGGACTCGAACTTCCGTCGTACCTCGGAACAATCAGCGACGAGGGAGAAAAGAAAGAAGAGAACAAATAAGCTGTTCTTATTTTGTCATACAAGGGCGAGGCAACAAAAGCTTTGCCCTTTTTTCTTCACGATTCTGCTGCCTGCGACTTCGCAAAGTTTCTTTTTGCCAGCGCGGAGAACGATTTGCCTGTGATTTTACTTTCCAGCCAGGCTGGCCAGTCAAAATAGTCGAGCGATACTCCTTCCATCGGGTCAAGGGCCAGTGCTTCAACCTGTTTCTTCAGTTCCGAAAAAGCCCGGAGCAGTTCTGTACGCGAATTGATTTTCGGCAGTTTCATCCGGATGAAATCGATGATCAGCGATTCGAACCGGAAGCCGGGACCAAGCTGCAGCAGAAATTTGTACACGGATTTAACCAGGTTATCCAGCAGCAAAATAGTGTCGAGCTCGAAATGGATCAGCAGCTGAAAAAAGCGAAGATAAATCCGGTGTTCGCGCAGCATCTGCCGATCACTCAGCGCAAGCCCTTTCAGTACGAATTTCAACGCCGCTTTGTAATCGCCCGAACCGAAAAAGGCCAGCGTTGCGAGGTTGTAATAATTCGCCACACTGATGGTATGCATCGACCCGATACAGTCATTAAAATGCGGGGCGATCTTTTTTACGAAAGCAACCGCTTCTTCAAAAAGCCCCCGCTTGTTCAGCACGATGATAAAAATAGTGCTGGTGTTTACGGCAATGATCCGGTTCTCGCGCCCCATTATTTTTTCGGGCATGTCGAGGTAACTGTGAATACGGTCGCGCACCATTTCGATATCGTCCATACTTCCTGCTTTCGCCAGCGCAATCAGAAACTGGTGTGTGCTCAGCAAATGTTTATCCCGGTAGCAGGTAAAAAGTATTGGATCCGATTCAGCATGCATCATGCCCGCTTTCGCCTGCTCATAAAATGGCTGCCATTCGCGCCGGTAACGGTGATAGATGCAGCGAACCGAGTAGTGCATGTTCTGGTTCATATAGTCGGACGAAGCGTAGGAAAAATCAAAACCCGCTGAAACAAAAATGGCTTCGAAAGCATCCAGCGTCGCTTTGTCGCGCAGGCTGCTGTAGGCAAGTGTAAACTTTGAGATTTCCTGGTGCAGCAAACGCATCCGGTGCATTTCGTCGAGGTATTTCGAGTGCATCGAAAACTCTTCCAGCCCCTGCGACATTCTTTCCGCCATATCCGGGCGCCGCATTTTGATGATGATCATTCTTTTCGTTGTAAGCAGTTCCAGTACCATGGTATGGCGGCAATGGCGTTTGGCGGTAAGCAGTGCGGCATCCAGTTCATCGAGGGCAGCGGCGTACATTTTTTTCGTGAACAGCACATCGGCACGAAGCATCGCGCGCGTGAACTGACGGGTAATTTCGTTCACCGTACGGGTCGTCGAAAGCGAATCGGTAAGCTGCTGAAAGAGATAGTTTTTCTGATTCGACAATTGCCGTGCCGGCAGTGCCGGTATTTTTTTCAGTACTGCAGCTTCATCGTATGCTTCCATCGCATCCAGCACATCAAACAGGCGCAGGTAAAGCAACTGATCTGCTGCCCCGTTTTGTTTTGCCTGCTGACGGAAAGCCTTTTTTTCACCCGCGCGGAGTGATTTTACTAAACTAAAAACCTTGTCAGAAGGGAGGCGAGCCATCGTAATAATTATTAATTCCGATAATTATAACTTATTGTTTTACATCGATTTATGAATTCTATTTGTTGTTTTCAGGCATTTACTTTCCGTAAAAATAAAACTATTTGGTTTGGGTTAACGCCCGATATCCCGAAAATTTGCAGCAGGAGAACAAACAAGAAGGGGATCGACGTGGAGCCGGTTAGCCATGTAAAAACCGGGGCGGAAATCGAAAAGCCTGACGAGTAGAATCAAAATAAAAACAAGACGATGAATACCAAAACTGTTTTTAAACACTTTCTTTTTTCAGCCGTATTGCCTGTTGTTTTCCTTTCGCAATTGCAGGCACAATGTACCGGCTGCACCAGTACCATAACAGGAACGGTTAGTGCCACGCAAACCGTTGGCGCAGGACAAACCTTGTGCATTGCACCCAACAGTGTATTGCAGGGCAACCTGGTGATTAACGGCGGAACGGTTTGCAACGATGGCACAATTGCAAATGCGTCCATTGTACTCAACAGCGGTACTATAACCAGCGCCGGCTTGCTGAGTACAACCTTGTTCGGTATCAGTTCTGGAACATTTACCAGCACCGGCACAGCAGCGGTAGATTCCGTGGACGGCCTGGGAGCGAATATCCACTTCAACAACTACGGTGTGTACACCGGTACCGGGCTAAGGCTGGAGCGGGCAAATCTTTCGCAATCATCTACTAACCTGTTCTTTCTGAATGCCGGCACGATGACGCTTTCCGGAAAACTTTACCTGATGGAAATCAACGCCACCAACACAGGCTCCATCACTACCGGCAATGGTTTTGCCAGCATGTCGCAATGGGTGTATGCCGGTTCATTCACCAATGATGGCCCGCTCCAGGTTACCGGAATGTTCGAGAACTTCGACGTTTTTCACACGAACTGCCGCGTCATCGTTAACGGGTCGTGGGTTAATCTCGGCATTGTAACCGGTCCCAGCAGTTCATCAGCACCCTGTGCCGGTTTTTCCGTTTCGGGCTGGGCCGACAATATGATGCTTTTCGGACAAGACGGCAGTTACCTCGACATGTGTGCTGCCGGCGGTTATTTTGACGCCGGCCCGCCGCCGGGTAGTAATATTACGCTTTGCCAGTGCAACAGTGTTTGTACAGTAACGACCTCCACGGGCAGCATATCTGCAGAAGAAATTGCAGCGGGCGTTTTTCCCAACCCGGTACAGGATCAGTTAAACGTAGAAGTTTCTCAAACGGTCGCCGGCAGCGTCATGGTTTACGCCATTGACGGCAGAATCGTTTACGCGGGCGATTACAAAGGTTTATCAAAACTGACGATCGACACGTCGCACTGGGATGCGGGTATTTATCAGCTGGTTATAACAGCCGGCGACCAGGTATTTATCCGGAAGATCATCCGTAACTGATCTGGCAAAACATTTAACAGAACGGACTTTAAAAAGAAATATCATGAAAACGAAAATCAATTCTATCGGTATAACCTGCATCGCAGGCCTGCTCAGTCTTTTGGTAAGCCCTGCGCGGGCACAATGTACCAACTGCACCAGCACCCTTTCGGGAACAGTTACAGCCGCACAAACCGTAGGGCCCGGTCAAACCTTATGCATCAGCCCCTCCGGTATTCTGCAGGGTAATATTACCATCAATGGCGGCATCGTTTGCAACAGCGGCAATATCAGCGGAGCCACCATTACCATTAATTCGGGCATGCTCACTTCTTCGGGAACAATTACTTCGCCCATGGTCAACATCAGTTCCGGAACACTTGAAAATTCCGGCACTGCTTCCGTCGATTCGCTTTCCGGTTTTGGAGCCAATATGCAGTTCACCAATACGGGAATATACTCCGGCAACGGTTTCCGTATGGAGATCATTTCGCCGACCACTTCACCAACCACCCTGTTTTTTCATAATGCAGGAAGCATGACTATTTCAAACAACATGTGGCTCAACGAAGTGGAAGGCACCAATACCGGCGATATCACCACCGGCGGCGATTTTGAAAACATTTCGCAGGAAGTGTTTATCGGTAATTTTACGAATTCGGGGCCCCTCACGGTAGGTGATCTTTTTGGCAACCTTGGGGTATTTCATACTACCTGCCGGGTAATGGTTACCGGCTGGTTTACCAATCTCGGCATTGTAACGGGACCGCTAACACCGAGCGCCCCCTGTGCAGGGTTTTCTGTCGGCGGCGTAGCGCAGAATTATAATTATTTCGGACAAGACGGCAGCTACCTCGACATGTGCGCCGGCATTAACCAGAATTTAGGCCTTTTCGGTGCAAACGTTTCCAACTGCCAGTGCAATTCCACCTGCACTTCCACCCTTGCAGTTAACGAAAACCATCCGGCGAACGAAACGGTTGCGGCTTTTCCCAACCCGGTGCAGAACGAACTGCATTTACGGATAGAAGAGCCGGGTGATTTCAAGGTGAACATATTTGCTACGGACGGTAAACTTATTTTCTCCGGCGCATGCACAGGCCAGCAGGAGCATTTCGTAATCAGCGCCGCCGCTTGGGCTCCCGGTATTTACCAGTTGGTACTTGCATCGGAAGAAAAAGTGCTGGTACAAAAAATCATCCGCAACTGAACAGCGAAAAAAGTAAAGCCAAATCAGGCATTAGAAAATATTCAAGGACTTGTTTTTTATCCCTGCTGATTTGGTGGTGCCTGGATTTGATAATCCCGAAAGCATTAGGCCGAAACAAGCCCATTTTCACCTGGTGCGTAATTCGGGACAAAACCGGCGGCATATACATCCGGCATGAAAAAGCAAACGGCAGTCGTTTGCTTTTTCAGCTCCAGTTAAAAAGAAAACTGTACCTGGTACCATTGCTGCGTTCTACAGTATAGATACCGTCGAGCTGGCTGGCCAAGGCGGCAACCAGTTCCAGTCCCAGTGTTTTGGGTTGTTCAATGGATATATCTGCAGGCAGACCGATACCGTTGTCCTTTACTTCAAGGCAGTAAAAATGTTCACGATCCCCCGGTTCTTCGGTGAGACAAATCGTAATTTCTCCTGCTGCCCTTCCTTCAAAAGCATATTTCAGCGCATTGGTCACCAGTTCATTAATCAGCAAACCAAAAGGAACCGCTTTATCGAGGTGGAGCCGGTCGTTTTTTACAGTCACCGCGATAACCGTTTTTACTTTTCCTTTCACCAGTGAATAACTGTTGAGCAGCGAATCGACCAGGTTGTCGAGATAATCCTGCAGGCGTATCCCGGAAAGATCTTTCGAACGGTAGAGCATCTCGTGCAGCAGGGCCATACTTTTAATCCGATCGATGCTGTCGTAGAACTTCCCTTTGGCGGCTTTATCTTCGATGAAAGACGACTGCAGGTTGAGCAGGCTGGAAATCACCTGCAGGTTATTTTTCACCCGGTGATGCACTTCTTTGAGCAGCACTTCTTTTTCACGCAGCGAAGCTTCTATCTGCTCTTCATTTTTTTTACGTTCGAAAAATTCCGGGACATCGTAGCTGGATTGCCTGGCCGGGATTTTGGACTTGTCAAGATATTCGTGAATACGTTGCGGCGGCGCCATGATGAACGAACAGCTTTCGTCGCCGCAGGCTTTGCAGCTGATTTCAACCGCGGTGAGCGGGATGCCGAAACTGGCTTCGCACCATCCGGAAGAATAACCGGCATTCATAATGCAAACCGGGAGGTCCGATTTTTTTCCCGCCCTGATCCAGGAATCCGCTTCGAATGAAAACGGGTGATCGTACTTCAGGAAAAAATTTTCATCGGGAGACGGCCTGCTGTCCGGGTGAATATCCACGAAAGCCCAGCCGGAATAGGCGAAATGCACCGGCCCTGCCGAAAGTTTTGAAATCGGGTCGCTCAGGTGCATCCGGTTGTGAAAGGCATGCGCATCTTCCAGCCCGATCACGTGCGCAATATCGAAGAGAAAGTTGCGGCCGATGATGAATGATTCTTTCTCGTCGCGGTCGGCATACAGGTTCCGGATAGTGTGCAGGAATTCGTACGAAAGCGAAGACGCGCGCACAAGTACGTAGCGCTGTTCGTCGATTTCAATCGTGCCGTGCGTGGGATCGAATTTCAGCCGGCTGAAATATTCACCGACGGTTTTCTGCGCTTCTTCAAAAAGCGGGCGGATGGCTTCGGGTACGCGTACAGTTTCCCCGCCGACGCCCGGGAAACGCCGGCGCAGTTTTTCATTCTCGCTGCGCAGGGCTTCTATTTCTGCGCGGAGGGAGTCTATATCATTCGATTCATTCATTGACGAGGTACTGAAATTTAGAGAAAAATGCGATATGCCGGCTCGTCCTGCTGAATTTTCTGTGGGCAGCGGTCCGGCGATTTGTCGTAATTTAGACCGGCAAAAATAACATATGATACGTTTCTTTTTCATACTTACGACCATACTGCTCTTTTGTGGCCTGGCATGCTCCGCCAACAGCAACAGCCGCACGGTAGCCCTGCTGGATTGTACCGTACGCAATGCAGAAGCAAACGATGCGGAACTTTTTTCGGCCGAGCATTTGCTTAAAGTCGCCGGCATCCCGTATATCAAAACGACGGATGTTTACGTGGCGATCGATTACGGGATGATCGTGACTTCTTCGCGCCTGCAAAGCAGCACGCTGGTACAGGCCGAGCGCGATTCGCTTTACAGTTACGTTTTCAGCGGCGGTATTCTTTTTACACCGATCGTCACCGACGCCGCGCTTTACAATCTTTTCGGGATCAGCGGCGAGCAAACGTCCACTACGCGTTACACCATGCGTTTCGATACGGTAGCGGCCAACGCGGAATGCCGCTGGCTGAACGATACGGCGGAGGTGAAGATCAGCCTGGGAAGAACGACTTATCCGAATATTTTCACCACCCGCGCCTATTCCGTTCAGAATGCGCAGGCGATCGCTTTTTACGAAGACAGTTCCATTGCCCTGACGCGCCACCCGTACGGATCGGGAAAAGCGTACACGCTGGGCTATTCGTTCAAAAACATTATCCAGAACAACCTGCTGAACAACGATTTCGATGCCCAGCGTATTTACTCGAACGGTTTTGAACCGACTACCGATGCCGTGATTCTTTTTGTAAAAGGAATTTACACCACGCATATCTCCTATTCCGCCTGGCTGCATACGAGTCCGTACAATACCCGCTCTTCCCTGCTGATCACGCACGATGTGGATGCGACTACCGCTTTCGATACGATGAGTTACTATGCGGATTACGAATACGGTATGGGTATATCGACTACGTACCTGATTACAACGCATTATATCAACGACGACTGGCTAAGCGATTTTTATAACGCGTCGAGCATTCCGAAAGTGCAATACCTGCTTACCAAAGGACATAAACTGGCGAGTCATTCCGTAGGTCACTTTCCCGACTTCGACAACGAAACGATTTTCCCGCTCGGAAACACCGGCAATACGACGATCACCTACCAGCCCTACTATGCGAACAGCGGTCCGACCGCAGGAGGTTCGGTGTACGGCGAAACGGAGGTTTCGAAAAACCTGCTGCTGGCCGATTGCGGGACGACGGTCCGCACGTTTCGTTCCGGGCATCTTGCGTATCACGACCAGATGATCAATGCGCTGGACACGCTCGGGTATGTTTTTAACAGTTCAAATTCGGCGCCGGATGTGCTGACGAATTTCCCTTTCCGCGGACGGTATGATCGTAATTCCTCGGGCATGCTTTCGCAGAACGTATGGGAATTGCCGATGGTTATTTCCGATGTGTTTTCGGGCAACCCGATTTCAGAAGCCAACTATCCGCAGAAAGTAACCACCTGGCTCGACGTGGTACAGCGGACGCAGGCGAATTATGCCCCGGCTGTTTTACTGATTCACCCGAACAGGATGTACAAACTTTCCGCCGAGATGAGTCTCATCAGCCAGCTTCCGCCGAATACATTTATCTGCGACCTGGAAACGTATGGCGATTACTGGCGTTCGCGCGACAGCGTGCAGTTCACCACGGAACTGTTTACAGATACGCTGGTGATCACGGTTCCTTCGTCGCTGCTGCCGCTGAACAGTATGCTGAGCTTGATCGTGGACAACGGGCAGAGCCTTTCGCTGCTGAAAGCGCAGGACGATCTCGGGAACCCGCTGGCCGTGATCCAGGCGCCCTGGAACAATAACGACCTGATCGTTTATTTCACCACTCCTCCTATCCTGAGCGGATTAAATCAGCCGGATGCGGAAAACGATTTTTTCGCTGCACACGTTTATCCGAACCCGACGGATGGGATGATGACGCTCGAGTTCAGCTGCAGCGAAACGTCCCCGGTACAGGTTGATCTTTTCGATTTGTCGGGAAAGCGGGTTGCTGCGCTGCTGAACGAATCATTCGTCCCGGGACAGCATGCCGTTCATTTCGATCTTTCCGGTTTCCCTGCGGGAATGTATATGTTCCGGGTAAGCGATGGCCGGTGCGCAGTATTTAAAAAACTCGGCATCATCCGCTGATCGGAAAAGATCAAAACGTTTTTTACCAAATAAAAACCGCCCCGTCTCGATGTAACTGAGACGGGGCGGTTTTTGTTTTTGCTTATTTGTTTACTGAACGGACATCTTCACGATGAGTTCTTTATCGACCGAGTGCAGGCGGACAAGGTACATACCTGTTCCGAACTGTTTCACATCGAGGTTGCGGCTGGCGTTTCCGCTGAATCCTTTCAGTTCCTCAAGATACACTCGCTGACCGAGCGTGTTGATGATCTCGATCCGGTAGTCGTCCGTTACGCCCACGTGAATGTTGAGCTGGAAGGTTCCGTTATTCGGGTTCGGAACAACGTTAATTCCAAGGCCAGGATCAGTAACCGGTATTACGCCTGTGCAGATATCAACCGTGATATTCTGCATCGCCGTATTCGAACAGTTGTTGCCATCGGTGTAGCTGTACGTGATCGCGTGTGTTCCGAGTCCCGCTGCTGCAGGATCGAATACGCCACCCGAAACACCTGTGCCGGAGAACGTTCCTCCCGAGGGAGATTCGCCGGTCAGCAGTGTCGGTCCATCAGCAAGACAGATCGTGGTCTGCGGCAAAGTGAGCGATACCGTGGGCAGCGGGTTTACGTTCACCGTAACAGTGAATGTGTTTGTGCAGCCGTTTATGTCGGTCCCCGTTACAGTATATGCAGTTGAGAATGCCGGCGTTACTGTTACGCTTGTTCCGCTCAGCGAGCCCGGCATCCAGTTGTACGTGCTCGCGCCCGAAGCGGTGAGTGTTGTGCTGTCGCCATCGCAGATTGTGGCATTCGATGCGGTAGCGCCGACCGTGGGTGGGGAAGCTACCGTTATCGTGATGGTTTCTGTATTCGAGCAGCCACCGGGAACGGTTCCCGTTACCGTGTATGTCGTTGTGGATGATGGCGAGACGATCACCGATGAACCGCTTAACGAACCCGGCATCCAAACGTACGTGGTGGCGCCGCCTGCTGTAAGCGTTGCGCTGCCGCTGCCGCAGATACTCGGGCTGGAAGCGGTTGCCGTAACTGTCGGTGTGCTGGTCACCGTTACCGTAATGGTAAATGTATTGATGCAGGTACCGTTCGAACCGGTTACCGTGTAGGTTGTGGTTGCGGTTGGCGATACGGTTACCACGGCCCCACTCATCGAACCGGGATTCCAGAGATATGTGTTTGCCCCGGATGCTGTAAGTGTGGTGCTTCCTCCTGTGCAGATTGTACTGCTGGAAGCAGTTGCCGTTACGTTGGGCAAGGCAACAACGTTGATCGTTCTTGTCGCGGTATTTGTGCAGCCGTTTACAGCCGTTCCGGTAACCGTATACGTGGTGGTGCTTGACGGTGTAACGACAACAGAAGAACCTGTCATGGAGCCGGGCATCCACAAATAGCTTGAAGCGCCCGAGCTGGTAATTGTTACCGAGTTTCCGGCACAAATTGTCGTGGCAGACGCTGACGTTGTCACTGTCGGAAGTGAATTTACCGTAACCGTGACTGTCTGCGTGTTTGTGCATCCGCCCGGAGCTGTTCCGGTTACCGTGTAGGTTGTCGTTGAAGTCGGTGATACAGTTACGGTTGTGCCGCTCAGTGAACCCGGCATCCAGGAATATGTAGTTGCGCCGCTGCCGGTAAGCGTGGTACTGCTGCCGTTGCAGACAGAACCGCTGCCGGCTGTTGCTGTAACTGTCGGTGAACCGGTTACAGTTACAGTTACAGTTTGTGTATTCGTGCATCCGCCAGGCACCGTTCCCGTTACCGTGTAGGTTGTTGTTGATGTCGGTGAGACGGTTACAGCTGTGCCGCTCAATGAGCCAGGCATCCAGGTGTATGTAGTTGCGCCGCTGCCGGTGAGCGTGGTGCTGCCCCCTGTGCAGATGGTCGGGCTGCTGGCTGTTGCTGTTACGGTCGGTGTACCAGTTACCGTTACTGTAACGGTCTGCGTATTTGAACAGCCGCCGGGAGCCGTACCAGTTACCGTGTACGTTGTTGTTGATGTCGGTGAGACGGTTACTGTTGTTCCGCTCAGCGATCCGGGCATCCACGCATAGGTTGACGCGCCGCTGCCGGTGAGCGTGGTGCTGCCGCCGATACAGATGGTCGGGCTGCTGGCAGTAGCTACCACTGTTGGCGTACTGGTTACAGTTACATTAACGGTTTGTGTGTTTGTACAACCGTTGGCTGCTGTGCCGGTTACCGTATAGGTTGTGGTTGTTGCCGGAGTTATGGAAACTGTAGTTCCGCTTAATGAGCCGGGCATCCACGCATAGGTTGATGCGCCGCTGCCGGTAAGCGTAGTACTTGCACCAGTACAGATCGTACCGCTGCCTGCTGATGCCGTAACGGTCGGCGAGGTATTGACCGTGATCGTTCTCGTACTGGTGGCTGTGCAGCCGTTAGCCGCTGTACCGGTTACAGTGTACGTTGTTGTCGTTGCCGGCGATACTACTACGGATGTGCCACTCAGCGATCCGGGCATCCACGCATACGTTGACGCGCCGCTGCCGGTGAGTGTTGTACTGCTGCCCGAACAAATCGTTGTGCTCGATGCGGAAGTGGTTACTGTCGGCGTGGTGTTCACTGTAACGGTAACCGTTTGCGTATTGGTACATCCGCCGGGAGCTGTTCCGGTTACGGTGTACGTAGTGGTCAATGTTGGTGATACAGTTACGGTTGTGCCGCTGAGCGAACCCGGCATCCAGCTATATGTCGATGCGCCGCTGCCGGTAAGTGTGGTGCTGCTGCCCGAACAGATGGTGCTGCTGCCCGCTGTGGCTACTACCGTTGGTGTACCGGTTACGGTTACAGTTACGGTTTGTGTATCTGTGCAGCCGTTGGCTGCTGTGCCGGTTACCGTATAGGTTGTTGTTGAACCGGGTGTAACGGAAACAGTCGTTCCGCTTAATGAGCCCGGCATCCACAAATAAGTAGATGCGCCGCTGCCGGTAAGCGTGGTGCTTCCGCCGGTACAAATCGTAACACTGCCTGCAGTAGCATTTACCGTTGGTGTAGTATTAACCGTTATAGTACGTGTGCTGGTTGCGGTACATCCATTTGCTGCTGTACCGGTTACAGTGTACGTCGTTGTTATTGCCGGTGATACAACTACTGATGTTCCCGTAAGTGAACCGGGCATCCACAGGTACGTTGATGCACCGCTGCCGGTAAGTGTGGTGCTGCTGCCCGAACAGATCGTCGTACTTGAAGCGGTCGTGCTCACTGTCGGCGTTGTATTCACCGTAACCATAACCGTCTGCGTATTGGTACAGCCGTTCACCGCCGTTCCGGTAGCGGTATACGTGGTAGTTCCTCCCGGCGTTACCGTAACCGGTGATCCGCTAAGCGAACCCGGGTTCCAGGTGTACGTACTTGCGCCGCCACCGGTGAGCGTGGTGCTGTTGCCCGAACATATTGTCGGTGATCCGGCAGTTGCAGTTACTGTAGGTCTTGCATTTACCGTAATGACCTGCGTACTGTTGCTGCTGCCGTTGGCGTTGGTTGCAGTAAGCGTAACGGTGTACGTTCCTGCCGTATTCCAGACAACTCCTGTTACGTTTTGTGTAGTTGCCGTTGCCGGGGTTCCGCTCGGGAATGCCCAGCTCCAGGAAGTGGGAGAGCCTGTAGAAGCATCCGTGAAGTTAACCGCAGTGCCTGCACAAACCGTTGTTGCGCTGGCCGTGAATGAGGCAGTTGGCGGCGGACCGGTAAGAGATCCGGTGATGTTTACGTTATCAACGTAGATCGACTGACCATAACGGCCGCGGTTCCGGAAAATAACCTGGAGACTTCCGCTTCCGTTGTAGGCGCTCAGGTTGATTGTTTCGGTGCGCCACTGGGCGGCGGTGGGAACAAATTCCGTAGCGGTTTGATCTGCTGCGGTGGCCAGCAATGTTCCGCCTTTAATATAGAGTTGTGTATATGTTCCGCAGTTATTTGAAATGAGCACCTCCAGCGTATCGGAATATGTTGCGCTATATCGTGCGTATGCAACATCAAAGGTCATCTGCAGACCCGTATAACCGGTATAGTTCATACGCGGTGTGAGAATTTCATCTCTTGCGCCGGCCACGTCGTTGTTATAGTTATCAAACTTCATGCAGGCCGTACTTGTTCCGAACCCGCTTGCTGCCGTTGTGCGCGACCAGAAAACACCGTCAGCGTTTACGTCGTTGCTCAGCCAGTTTGTGGGCGGGAATGTAACTGCTTCAAATCCTTGCGTGAGCGGCGGAAGCACTGTTCCCATTACGGTGACCACCTGGGTTGCGTTGCTGCTTCCGTTTGCATTGGTTGCAGTAAGTGTTACCGTATATGTTCCGGGCGTGTTCCATACAATACCGGTCGGGTTCTGTGCTGTGGATGTTCCGGGCGTCGCGCCGGGGAATGTCCAGCTCCAGGAAGTGGGTGTGAAACTCGACTGGTCGGTGAAGCTGACCGGTGAGCCGGAGCATACTGTTGTCGAGCTTGCTGCGAAAGCGGCTATCGGCGGCAATGTTCCCGGGTTGTAGATATCTACTTCCCATACGCTGCGGCCATAGGTTGCTGCACGCACCTTGCTGGTCGGTGAATAAATTTCCAGGTCGAAAACAGGTACGTTCGGAAGGCCGGTGAAATACGGCTGCCAGGTTGCGCTGCTGTTGTCTTTGTAATAAACACCAATATCACAGCCTACGTAAATGGCGTCTGTTGTGGATCCGGGTGTATAAACAATACAATTCACCGGCAGGTTGGGAAGGCCCGTGGAAACGCTGGTCCAGCTTGTCCCGCCGTTGGTTGTTACAAATACTTTATTGCCTGCGGAATAGCCGGAGAAAGTCACCCAGGCATTATTCGCATCCGAAGGATCGATGGCAATGCGTGTAATCGCCGCACTTCCAACAGGAAGCGTTCCGGTTATATTCGTCCATGTACCGCCTGTATTCGTTGATTTCCAGAGCTGGTTGCTGCGTGCGGCATAAATAACGGCACCGTTGGAAGGAGCGACTTTAACATCGATGATTGTTCCGGTTCCCGTGATGGTTCCCATCTGCGTCCAGCTTCCGGTACTCGTATTCCTGCGGAACACGTTGGTATAACCGGCCCAGAGATACAATGCATTTGTCGGATCCTGTATCCACGGAGTAACCCAGTTGGCGGTACCCGTAAGACCGGTCGTGTAGCCGGCCCAGGTTGTCCCACCGTTGGTGGAGCGGTTGAATGCGCCGTTGTATTGTTCGCCGTACATGTTGTTATTGTTCGTACGATCGATAAAACAATCCATACCGTCGCCGCCCATTACTTCGGCATAGGTTCCGTTGTAGCGGTTCGTTCCGTTATCCTGGTGACCGGTAAGCCACAGGTTTGCTGTTGATGCGGAAAGGCCAATACGGTAAGGTTGTGCAATGGCCATGTTGGCGCTCACATCGGTCCAGTTTGTTCCGGTGTTTGTCGTTTTGGCGACACCGCCGTCGTTGCTGATATAATATGTTGTGGAGCTTCCCGGCTGGAAAGTAATATCATGAATATCGGCATGTACATACGGCGCTCCGGAGCCTGTCCAATGTGCGTGCAGGGTCCAGCCCGTTCCGCCGTTTGTCGAACGCCATACATTTACACCTCCCACAACCACGACATCCTGGTTGGTCGGAGAAACGCCAAGACCATGGTCATACCAGCTTTGTCCGCCGGTATCATTTCCTGCGCTGGCCCAGCCCATGACGTTCGGTGTTGTAGAGCGCGTGGTAAATGTTGTGCCGCTGTCGGTGGAGCGGTATAACCCGTAAAAACCATTGTTTGCAGCGCTTCCGGCAAGAACATACACGTACGCGGTATTTGCTGCTGTTACCGCAACGGAAAGACGGTCAACGTTTGCAGATGTGGGAAGTCCCGAGGTGATCTGCGTCCAGGCTGCACCGCCGTTGGTCGATTTCCAGAATTCCGTTCCTGTGGCATACACCGTATTCGGATCACCCGGTTTGTATTCCGCATCACGGAAAGGATCCGTGTTCTGTACCTGGGTCCAGGCGCCGGTTCCGCCGGTCGTGGTGCGGTAAATACCGTTGCTGGTAAACGCCATGACAATCTGCGTATTACTCGGGTTGATCAGCAGGCGCCCGATCGTACGGCCCTGGTTCGTAGTCCAGGCGAGTCCGGTGGCAGCCCAGGTTGTTCCGCCGTCGGTAGATTTCATTACACCGATGCTGTATGTATCGCCGGCGTCACCATCGCCCGTGGCGAGGTACATGATCTGTGTATTCGTAGGATCAATCGCGAGGTCGGTACAGCCGATGGAATTGAGCGCATCCGTACTGGCGAGAATGCTCCATGTGGTTCCGGCGTTGGTTGATTTCCACAATCCCCCGGCAGGTGCGCAGGCGTAAAGCGTATTGTTGTTTGTTGGATCAATGACAACGCGGTTGATACGACCGGCGCCCCCGTTTGTGGGCGGACCGCTCGGACCGACGAGTCCCCAGATATTACTCATAACGGAGGGCGGCTGCGGGCTGTTGAGCTGGCTGGTGGTATTGCCCAGGTTGATCGGGTTTCCGCCGTAGGTGGCATAGTACTGTGAACGCGCTTCCTGGTTCTGCGCCATGTAGGCGAGGAAGTTTTCGAAATTATGCGAGGGTAATGTCAAATCGCCGGAAGGATAAACGCGGGGCTCCATATACGATTCCCAGCGTTTGAATTGTTTGTACCCGCCTTTCATATCCGGCATCGGGGTGCCGCGCTGGTTCATGTTGCCGAACTTGCCCTGCGCCATAGCCTGGTCCTGCCGTGCCTGGAAAAGCTGCTGCTCTTTTGCGCCCCAGTCCTGGTAAAAATCCGCCTTGATATCGTAAAACGATACGTTCGGATCGGCCATCGGGGCCTTCCAGTTCTGGGCGTTGACGCTGCCGGTTACAAATAATGAAAGAATGGCAAAAGAGTAGATCTGCTTCTTCATGGTGTGTGGTATTGCTGAGACAATCCTGGTAATTCTGTGCGTGGTTCACTGTTCTCCCGGCGCGACTATTTTGCCGGTAAACAGTGGCTTTGGTAACATACATAGATATGAAACCGGGGGCCGAAAAGCAAAGTTTTTCGATGAACCCGTGTAATCGGGAGCTAAACCGCGGATTTCACACTATAACAGCATACTGTATTTCTACGAACATGCTGTAACAGCGGGTTATACGTAGTTACAGTGTTTTTGTTATCAGCCGGTTACGATAAAAACAAGCTCCGGGTTTTGATTTTTTCCTGTCATGGGATAAATCCTGTTTGGTGCATAAATTGGGGTTGACTGTTTAACAAATTCCATAAGCCCCTTTCAGGTCGGAAATAGGAAGTCTGCCCCCGGCCGCTTCTTTTTTTCATGATGTTACTTAATAACAAGGACCTGTTCATTTTTTTATCCCGGTCATGTTGCGGGCCCCATCGTTTCAGGGCATTCCCGATGATAACAGGCCGTTGTTCATTTCTTTGATCCGCACCTCCTGAAAGCCGAATCCTGTTTTAATAGTTTTATGAGCGTCTCTAACTGCTGAATCTCGTTCTATGAACAGTAAAGAAAAAAAGATATTCGTGCTCGACACATCGGTGATCATTTACGATCACAACGCGATAAAAAGTTTCAAAGAGCACGACGTCGTGGTACCGATAACGGTCCTGGAGGAATTGGATAATTTCAAGAAAGGAAACGACACGAAGAATTTCGCTGCCCGCGAGTTCACACGTTATATTGATAAAATTTCCGGCAGAAATACGCTCCAGGACTGGATAAACATCAACGGCAAAGGGCATGGCATGTTCAAAATCGAAATGAACCAGTCGTCAAAAACAGATGCTGAAAAAATCTTCGGCGAACGCAAAGCCGATCACCGCATCCTCAATACCGCACTGCATTTATCACAAAAAAACCCCGGGCGCAAAGTCATCCTGGTTACCAAGGACATCAACCTGCGCATCAAGGCCAAGTCGCTGAACCTGCAGGCCGAAGATTATGAAACCGGCAAGATCAAGGACCTGAGCGAACTTTACACGGGCAATTCCACCATTGAAAAAGCGCCGATCGCATCCATCAACGAGATTTATGAAAAAGAATCCTGCGCCGTTGCGGACGTGATGAAAAAAACAAAACCGACATCCAATCACTTTTACATCCTGCGCAACGGGCAGAAATCGGTGCTTGCGTATTATAACCCGGTGAATGAACTGCTGGAACGCGTCAGGAAAAATATCGCGTTCAACATTACCCCGCGGAATGCCGAGCAGGCTTTTGCGCTCGACGCCATCCTGCGTCCCGATATCCGCCTGGTTTCCATACAGGGCGTTGCAGGAACGGGGAAAACCCTGCTGTCGCTGGCCGGCGCGCTGGAGCAACGCAGGAACTATCACCAGATTTACCTGGCACGCCCGGTAGTCCCGCTGAGCAATAAAGACATCGGTTACCTGCCCGGCGATATCAAGTCGAAGCTGAATCCATATATGGAACCGCTCTGGGACAACCTGAAATACATCAAGAGCCAGTACAGCGAAAAAGACAAGGAGTTCAAGCAGATCAACGAGATGGTGGAAAACGAAAAACTCATCGTGTGCCCGCTCGCATACATCCGCGGAAGAAGCCTCAGTAACGTGTTCTTTATCGTGGATGAAGCGCAGAACCTGACGCCGCACGAAGTGAAAACCATCATCAGCCGCGCCGGCGAAAACACGAAAATCGTTTTCACCGGGGATATTTACCAGATCGATACACCTTATCTCGACACGCAATCAAACGGACTTTCGTACCTGATCGACCGTTTGAAAGGTCAGTCCATTTACGCACATATCACACTGACCAAAGGCGAACGCAGCGAGCTGGCCAACCTGGCGAATGAATTCCTGTAAAATTCCGTTTTCCGGATTACTCAATTGAGCCAATTTGAAAAGGCAATGATTGCTGTAATGGGACAAAGGTATTAATAAAGAAAGGGGCTTCTATGAAGTACGCGAATAGCATGGCCCCTTTCCCGTCATATACCAGATTGCATTTTTAACGCACAACTTTCCCCGTGTGCGCTTCGGGGTAAAGTCTATACCTCTAACATGTCGTAGCATCTGTAATGATGCAGCGCACGAATGAAATCTTTCCAATCACTGTTATGCAGGATTTCGTACATACGCATTTGCAGGTAGTCGTATGTAAGCAGCAGTTCATGTACCGAGCGCATCCCCTGCTCTTTCATTCCCTGCTTAATCGTTTCCGGTAGCGCGGTACTCCCTACCGGGCAGATCAGGAACTTGTATTTCTTTCGGTGTAAAGGCGAAGTAACCAACCGGAACCCTTCGTGCTGAAACCAGTGTTGATATTCCGGGTACGCTTCCAGTAACCGAAGATAACCCCACTTGCTGAAACGTCCCTCTGAAATAGCCTGCACGTAATTCTTTCTCATGTGGCAGTCTTTCGATTTCAGCCAGTCCTTCAAGCCTACCGGGAATAGCTTATGAATGTCGCGTCTTGGAATGATTTTCATAGTGCCGTTTTCGGGCAAACATACTAAAAAAGACTATTGTAATATGTCATATTGCATGACGTTGTAAAGAATTATGGTATTTCTTCCCTTGCATACATGAAAAAGCAGGCCAAAAAGAAAGGTGATTTGGAAACCTTCGGAGCAAGGGTAAAGGAGCTACGTAAGAAAGCTGGCTATACGAGCCAAGAGATATTTGCTTACGATCACGGATTCGGTCGCGTTCAGATTAACCAATGGGAGCGGGGCGCAGACATAAAACTTTCCAGCATGATTAAGTTGGCGAAGGCGCTGAATGTGACGGTTTCGGAATTGGTGAAGGGGATGTGATTCGAATGAATTATCTTGATTTTCAATTAGTTGAAAAATAGTTATCAACGGACTTTGAAAATACTTGTAAAAAACCCATTAATTGTCTGCTTGAAGACCTCCCCCGTATGTTCAAAGAAAGAATAAAATTGTACGCAGAGCTTGAGAAACTAAGAAAGTCCAAGCTCTTGGTTTACGTTACAGGTGATCGGCGTGGGCTTGAAACACAGCTTAGTCAAGAAGTGCTGCCGCATTTTACGGAGCACTTGGATAAAATCGGCGACACTGAAAAAATCTCTCTATTTCTTTACACAAGGGGAGGAAATACTATTGCGGCATGGAGCATAGTAAACTTATTGAGGAGTTTCTGCAAGCAACTGGAAATAATAGTTCCATTACATTGTCATAGCGCCGGAACATTAATGTGCCTTGGCGCTAATAATATCATCATGACCAAACAGGCTACGTTGGGGCCAATAGATCCAAGCACAAATGGCATGATGAATCCCTTGATAGAACACAATGGCCAAAGGGTTCGTGTTCCTGTAAGCGTTGAGGTTGTAAGCGCGTATTTAGGAATGGCAAAGGAAGAATTAAAAATCACAGACCCGCGTGCGCTTGCTGATATTTATATTGCTTTGTCCGAAAAGATTCATCCCATGTCTTTGGGTGAAGTATATAGGACACGAAGCCAAATTCAAATGCTTGCTAAAAAGCTGTTAACAAAGCAGGGGGTTACAGAAGAAGATAAACAAACACCAATTATCAACTTCTTGTGTAGCGAATCCGGTAGCCATGATTACACGATTTATCGCAAAGAAGCAAAAGAGGAGCTGGGGTTGCCTATTGAAAAGCCAGACGATAATCTGTATTCAATAATAAACAGCATATACAAAAGCATTGAAACAGAAATGCTTTTGACTGTGCCTCTTGAACCTAAAATACTTATGGCAGCAACGAATGACCTTAATTATTCATATAGGCGGGTTATCGTAGAAAGCCTTGTCAATGGTTGTCATGTATATACCACGGAAGGATCATATAACAAACAGCCAATAAGTATTCAAGGACCTGGAGGGGCTGCGATTCAAAATACCAGCATTCAAGACAATAGGACTTTTGAAGGTTGGAGGCACGAAATATTGTCGGAACCGAAAAAATAATTAACTTTGTAAGGCAATGAACAGAGCAACATATACTGAAAGTATAATTCTCTCTCCTTGTTACGTTATCAATAACACAACCTCAAGAGAGTCGAGTTATTATGAGGGTTCTGCTTGCGAAGATACCCTTAGTGAAGTCATGAAACATAGCATCATAATTTATAGTGACGCTCTTGAGCATGACGAAATATTTGTTATTGGACCTATTTCCTATTAGGGCCTTTTATTTGTTTTTCTCTTTTTTGGATGCCTTCTGTTTTGGGGTATTAATCATTGCTTTTAGCACTTCGTCGAACGACCCGTCAATCTTGATCTTCTCGTGATACTTGGAGACCTTCTTTTTTTTCTTGGATGGTTTCTTCTTGGCCATGTTCAAAGTTACACTTTATCCGCTATCAGGTCGTTCCATTTCAGACGACCCGCGCACTGTGCGAATGCAAAATCTACCCGGAGCGAATCGCCGATCTTGCGCGTGTTGTACCGAAACGAATATTCGCTAACGTACCTGTGCAAATGCTTCGGGCTAACCTGATGATAAATGCCGTTGATTCCCCGCTTCATCTGCGACCAGAAATTTTCAATACCATTCGTATGTACAAACCCGCGCACGTATTGCCCTTCGATGTGATTGATTTTGAAATGGACGAACGACTTACTTAAATCATTGTAGCCGCCCCATGTATCGGTAAACAGAAACGAACCCTGTTTTACATTCTGCTGAATCAGGGGTGTGATATACTGCCTGCTTGCGTCGGGAATAACCCACGCTTTTACTTCGCCGCCAAAATCACGAACACCAAGCACGACTGTTTTGTTTCCCCCGCGTCCGTATGCTTTGGGATTGCGTTTTACAGCGTGTTTATTCTTCTCCTTACCGCCTATCAGCGTTTCATCGGCCTGAATTACACCCTTGAGTTTAACCGCGTTCTTTTCGGTCATAATGCCGCGAATGCGTTGTAACATAAACCAAGCCCATTTTTGAGTTATCCCGATGTCTTTTGCAAGCTGGTGCGAACTGATTCCTTTCTTGTGCGCCGTTGAAATGTAGATTGCCATGAACCATTTTACAAGCGGGATTTTCGTTCCCTGTAAGTACGTACCAACTGTTACGCTGAACTTCTTGTAACAGTTTTTGTCGGCGCATTTATACCCGCGCTTGGTTACGTAGATACGTTCGCTTGCGCAAAAAGGACACGTTACGCCATTCGGCCAGCGCATTTGTTCAAGATGTTTTTTGCAGATTTCTTCGGTAGAAAAATAGCGGGAGAAGTCAATCAGGTTCATAAGCAAAATCAGGGCTAAAGTCGGTTCGGTATTGTATCGAAAAGTTATACTACTTAAACGCTGAAAGCGTTGATTTTGTTGCGTTTCAAGGCAAAAACGCGTAACTTTTTTATGAAAAAACAGCAAAATTTGCTCCAACCTTAACTAAACACAACAGCCATTGTATTTAATATTAGCTATTTTTGGCTATCCAACTCAAACAAGTTATATTACCTTTGCAACATGGAAGATAGAATCAAACATTCCTTTCATTATATAAAAAACAATGACTATAAAACCGTTATAGTAACGGGGGCTTTTGGCGGTGTTACCATTCAGGGCCTTATAGACATGAATGTTTTTACTGATAGAGTCGTTATCCCTCGAAAAATTATAAATGAAATATCTTCGCAAATTCCGCATTCTACCGAAGTCGAAAGAGATGAAAGAGACGGCTCTGTTAGAGAAGTCCAAGTTGGTCTTTTGATGGATGTTAATACCGCAAAGACGTTGATAGATTGGCTTCAAGCCAATATCAACGCAATTGAAAAAATAAGATCGGAATCGAAATCAGAATCTAAAGGCGAATAAAAATGGCTTTAAGTACGCCCGCATACATACCCCCGGCCTCGGCAAAAAAAGTTGAAGTCATAGAAGATGTGCGCTTTTTAAAAGAACCATCTTCGGCAACATCCCATTATGGAAATATAATAAAAAATGAAGAGTGTTATAAACTCATTAAAGCAATATCCGAGCAAACAAAAAATAAGCAGACTGTTTATAAACATAGGCTGTTTTTGCAGGCAATTCAATCCGACGGGGCATCGGAACGAGGAATTAAAGATGTTCCAAGCAAGATTTCCATATCTATCGCAAATACAGTTTTAGATACATTGAATAGCATGGGCATAGAGCATGAAATAAGCGTCTCGCCCGATGGTGGTCTTTTGTTTGAAATGAAATATAAAGATATTTACTCTGCTATAGAGATTGATAATGAAGGGCAAATTGGTTGGCTAAAAGATATTGGCGGGGAAACTGTTGAATGTGAAGACTTGACTTTTAATCGTTTAAAGGAAAAGCTTGACATAATACCCCATGGCGAATAATTTTTGCACGGAACTGGGCATACCAGAATATCTGCACAAAGACAATCGACAAGACCAGCAAATCTTTTCTATTGACGAGGGGCTTTATCGCCGCTTTCCTAAAATACAAAACGGAAAACTTTCTATTTCGGATAAAGGAGATATAGACCAGAGCATATTTAGCACTGATAATATGTCTTGCAATCGCCAAGATTTTTGCTTGACCCCAGAGGATGTATTATTTAGTTCTACTTCCAATACCCACTATTTTCATTATGGGATCGTACGCATTTCCATAAAAGAAATAGAAAACATTGTAATTCAAAACACCTCTATCCCAGCTAACAAATATGAGTTAAAAGTGGTTCATGATCCGGAGGAATGTATGTATCCTCATACGGTCGTAAAAATATTTGAAAACGGGGTGTTAATGGAAAAGCCTCCCGGGCCATCTATAAAGATTAGTATTAGAAAAAAATACGCTCAAATTTGCACCTTAATTAAAGCCCCGCAATAGCTCAATTCGGCATACTTTTCGTTATTTCGTTCAATTATTCTAAGTGCCAATAATAAGACGCTAATAGCACAGGGCTTGATTAAAATTTCAGTTTACCCTTTGTCCCAACTCGGCAATCATTGCCTTTGAAAATTGAGAAAATGCCTATGCGCTTTGATCTGCGTGCATCTTCCCCATTTTCAAATCGGGGAATCTTCAAATTACAATACAGTGGTTATCAATATAAAACAATTAAAGCAACAACATTAGATGTTGTAACATTTATTTATATCTTTGTGCTGTTAACCAAACAGACAAAGACATGAAAACCAACTGGAGCATCGATCCTTCCCATTCGGAAATCACTTTTAAAGTAAAGCATCTTGTCATTTCCACCGTTACCGGCAGCTTCACGAAATATGATGTGAAAGCCGAAACGGACGGCGATGATTTTACTTCGGCGCGTATTTTTTTCTCCGCCGATGTAAACAGCATCACGACCGGGAACGAGCAGCGCGACGGTCACCTGAAATCGCCTGACTTTTTCGACGCGGAAACGCATCCGCTCGTAACGTTCGTTTCGAATACGATCACCAAAAGCGGCGACGATCAGTTTAACATGTCGGGCGACCTGACCATGCGCGGCGTTACTAAGGCGATCGATCTCCAGGTGGAATTCGGCGGAACAATGAAAGATCCCTGGGGCAACCTGCGCGCAGGATTTGAAATCAGCGGCAAAATCAACCGGAAGGAATTCGGCCTGCACTGGAGCGCAGCGACGGAAACCGGCGGACTGGTGGTGAGCGATGAGGTAAAACTGCTCTGCCACGTGGAACTGATCAAAGGTGCGTAAATACTACGCTTTCTCCTCAGCGACCGCCGGAAAACCAAGTTTCTTTTTCTTCGGAAAGTATGCGGGTTAATTTGAAAATGACTCGATTTGAAAATTTGAAGATGCGCGCAACTCAACGCGCAAGGGCATTTTCTCAATTTTCAAATCGGTCCATTTTCAAATTGAAAGGTGTCGGATAATTCTCGACATTTACTTCTATTAATCCGCTCCATGAAAATGAACCGCCGCTTCTTTTCCGTTTTTCTCCTGTCCTTCTTTTTTCACGCAACGCTGCGCGCGAATGGCGGGCCGGTGGACGGGTCGGAATTTTACGCCACGGGGAATATCGTTCCGCTGCGGCAGGCGCAGATCAGATTACTCAGCGAGGATCTCCGCATCCGCCTGGCGGGCGACAGCGGTTTTGTGTATGTAACGTACACGCTGCTCAACGAACAAAAAACCGACCAGGAGGTCACGTACGGCTTCCCGGTTGATGTACGCCAGATCGAATGGATGGAAGGACGCTGGTCGGATTCGCTGAAAGGCGACGATTTCGAATTGTTCTTCAATGATGTTCCCGTAAGCACAACATTTTACAACGAGCCCAACCGGCAGCGCCCCGACTCCATTCTTTCAAAAGACACCGGGGGTAACAAACAACTGGAACTTTTCTCCACCTGGAGGCGCTGGCACGTGGCGAAGCTGAAAATTCCCGCCGGTAAAAAAGCGACCATCCGCGTGCAGTTTAAAACACGGAACGGTTTTGAAGACTGGGCCACTTCCAAAAGTTTTTTCGCGTATTATTCCGACCGGACCATGGTTTACGATTTTACGCCCGCCAGCTATTGGGGAAAAGGTGTTGCCGGAAAATTCAATATGCAGATCGATGCGCAACAAGTCGTTTATAACGGTGGATCCATCGCGTTCGGCGGTATGACGCTGCGTGAAAAAATCACCGGCATATTCGAATACGACGGCGTCAACGTAAAACTCGGCGACCTCGGCCGTTTACGGATTATGTACGACAACAGCGCCTTTCAGAAATTCGGCCGGTACCTTACGGGAAATCAAAATATCAACAAGCATATCAAATCCATCAGGACAAGTTCTTCGCTCGGCGATAATTATGTCGCGGAAAAAATGACTGACGGTAACCTGAACACCTGCTGGGCCGACGGTGCGGGAGAAGATGGCGCGGGACAGTTTATCGACATTGAGTTCGACAGCACGATGCAGGTTTTTGCCGTGCTGATCGTAAACGGGTTCGCGCGCAGCGAAGAACTTTTTTACAAGAACAACCGGGTGAAGCAAATGGACGCATCGGGGACCTGCGATCCGGAAGCATACATTTCAAACCGCGAGAGTTTTGAATCCTATTCCGATTGCGACAGTGCCTGGAAACCGGTGAATGCCAAAATCCCCTGGGCTTCGTGTACCATTGCCTGCGACATGGGCGACGCTTCGCTCTGCGCGAAAAAACTGCGGCTGACGGTGAAAGAAATTTACCCCGGCAGCAAATACGACGACGTCTGCATTTCTGAAATTTATATCCTCGGCGCAACAGCAGAGAAACGCCAATGAAAAACGGGTTTTTGTTTTTTGCGTTATTTTTTTCGACGCTGCTTTCCGCCGGCGACAGCACCGCCACGCACCTGCTTCGCACCGGCGATACCTTACGGCTGCGGATTTATGGTAATGTCGTCGCATACGAAGCCGTTCCGGGCGAATATGAAAACCTGCGCCAGGGCACGCTTTCCCTCGTTCCGGTTACGTATCGCGCGGCGCAAAAACCGTTTTATACCGATGATCTTTCTTTTCATGCTGCGTTTCCCGGCACGTATTATTTCGCCTGGTCCACCGGCAGCGTCCCGGTTTCGCTACCTGATACGATTCGCTCGGTCAAACCGCCGCACCTGTTTTTTAAACAGAACTGCGTGCAGATCGTGGTCCGCGAGCGCGACGATTACGTGGGCTATCTCACCGAGCTGCTGCACACGCCGTTCATTCTTCCGCCCATGCAGGTTCCGCACGCAGGTCACCAGGCGGACATACGCGCTGGCGCCGATTGTGCGGAGCTGGCTATTTACGGGAAACGCCGGGAAGGATTTAAAGTTCCCTACTGCGGACCGATGGGTATCAAAAAATATCTCGATACGCTCAGCGGGCCGCCGGAACGCGGCACGGTGATTCACTTCGGCGGACAGGTGAGCGTGCTTTACGAAGACCGCGGCGTGAAAGGGGAAATCGATGACGAAGATTTACTGATCGAATCGTACGGAACAGGAACGCAGATTGTCGCTTTCCGCGATTGTGCGTATCACGGCCGGAAATTCGGTTTGTATTCCTGGAAAAAAAAATTGTCGCGGTTGTGATTTCGCTCAGCTGATTCCTTCGACAATGTATTGTGTTCCGTTGATTTCCGCAGCCTCCCCTTTCACCAGCCCGGCCAGTTTGATAGCGAGCGGCGACTGCATGGAGATGATAAAAACAGGCGTTCCGTTTACTTTTATTTCGCCGAGCGCTGTCAGCAGGTAAATCCAGCCCTTGTTTGTTTTCACCAGGCTCCCGGGAATAATTTTTTCTGCGGGTTTGGTCTCGCCTGTTTTTTCGAGGATCGCTTTTTGTTCTTCGAGCTGCCGCAGTTGCCGCCCGAGTTTTTCCTGCTCAATCTGCATCATGGCGCGTGCCGTTTCGTGCTTGTCGCCGGCGGTGCTTTTGCTGTCGTTCTTCGCATCTTCTACCAGGTCGGACAACTGTTTTTTCAGCGCCTCGATTTTGCGGCTGATGAACAGCAGGCATTCCCCGTAAACTTCTGTTTTGAATGGCATGTTGCGGCAGGATCAGTGCGCATCGTAAAAAAGCGAATCCGATGGCCGGGCGTGGAGACGGCTTTCTACTTCCTGCAAGGCTTTCACGCGAAGCGCTTCGGGAAGTTCCTCGTCCCGCATCTCCTGCAGGAAAAGAAAAAGTCCGTTGAGCGCCGAAGGATTGTTCCGGAAATCAGCCACGGAATACATCACAAAACCTTTCCGGTCGCCATCCGCGCGATACACCACGATATGAAAATTCTGCTCGTGTTCCACCGCCAGCACCTCGTCGCGTTTATAGTCGCGCGGGGAACGGTGAATGTCATGCAGGAATTCGAATATCTCGGTGCTGTCGGACGTAACGATCATAACGCTCAAATATGCGGAATGCTTCGCAAGTGTGCAAAACAAAAAGCAAAGGGCAAAAGCAATATGCAAAAGGCAATATCGTTGGAGATCGGAATGCTTCGCAAGTATGAAACGCAACCAGCAAAGGACAAAAAAGCAAAAGGCAATACCGTTGGGATATTGCCTTTTGCATATTGCTTTTGCTTTTTAATCAGTCCGCTTTGATATACACGTCTGCATCTTTATCGAAGAAATAACTGTTGATCTGGTTCTTCTTGAAGAATTCTTTCAACTCGGACGAAGTAGTGAATTTCTCGGTGATGTTTTCCGTAACCGGCGTCATGCTTGTTTTTGCGCCACTGCCGGAAATTTCGATTTTGTAGAAATAGTACGTTTTTGTAGTCGAGCCGTCTTCGTAAACGTTCATATAAACCGTTCCGCCGATATTCGACAGGAAACCTTTATAAGAAGTTATATCTCCCGAGCTGGCGCTCTTTTTTTCGATCGCGTAAGTATTCGCATCGGACTTGGTAACCGTATAAGCATAATCGCTTGAGGATTTCGACTCCCATTTTCCGAGCAGTTTTTCATCGATTTTCACAGAAGGCGTCATGTCGATCCCTATTTCCGCACTGTAGGGGCATCCCATGAATACGATGCTGAATAAGCCGATCATAAGGAGAAAGGACAATTTTTTCATAGCTGGTTGTGTTGGTTTGGCATTGTTTAACAAACTTCATGCAAATGTAGCCCTTTCCCGTTCGTTTAAGTGATCTGCCGGGGCTTTTCAACTTGTGACGGTGCAAAAATACGGCAAAGGCCGTAGAAGCCCGGCGGCGTTTTGCTTCACCTTCGTAGCATGGTTAAAACTGCCATGAAGAAACCAAGCCTGCATACCCGTTGAACCCGCTGAAAAAACTCGCGGGCCAGACGGCCGTTTACGGGCTGAGTACGATACTCGGCAGGGCTATCAATTATGCATTGGTCCCGTTTTACACCTACCTTTTCGATGCGCCGGCCGACTTCGGAACGAATACCGAGTTCTTCGCCTACATTTCTTTCCTGAATGTCATTTTCACCTACGGGATGGAAACGGCCCTGTTCAATTTCTCCAATTCCGAGCCCGACAAGCAAAAAGTATATCATACCGCCCTGGTTTCCGTAGGGGTTTCCACGCTGGTGCTGGTACTTCCTTTCCTGCTTTTCGCCGGGCCGGTTTCCGGGATGCTCCGTTATCCCGGGCATGCCGACTTTATCATCTGGTGCATCCTGATCGTGGGTACGGATGCGGTGGCGGCGGTTCCTTTCGCCAAACTCCGCGAACAGAACAAAGCCAGGCGTTTCGCCGCGATCAAGCTGGTGAACATTTTTGTGAACGTACTGCTCAACCTGTTTTTCATCGGCTGGTGCAAATCGGAATACGAACACGGAACAGGCAGTTTCTGGGCCGGGCTTTATAACCCGAACATCGGTATCGGCTATGCGTTTGTGGCCAACCTCGCGGCGAATATGGTTTCGCTCCTGCTGCTCCTGCCGGACATGCGCGCGCCTAAATACGATTTTGACCGCGAACTCTGGAAAAGGATGATGCGCTACGCCCTGCCGCTGCTGGTGGTCGGGCTGGCGGGCATGGTGAACGAAACGCTGGACCGCGTGCTGCTGAAGTATATGCTGCCCGAAAGCCAGGCTATGACGGACGTGGGCATTTACGGGGCCTGTTATAAAATCGCCATCCTGATGACCATTTTCCGCATGGCTTTCCAGTACGCCGCCGAACCGTTTTTCTTCGCGCAGCAGAAAGAAGGCGAAAACAAAAAAGTGTACGCCCGGGTGATGAAATATTTCGTGATCGCCTGCTCCATCATCTTCCTCGGCACCATGGTCAACATGTCGTGGATACAGTATCTCGTCGGCACCGAATACCGTTCCGGGCTGGGCGTTGTACCGATCCTGCTGCTGGCCAACCTCGCGCTGGGTATTTATTTCAACCTTTCCATCTGGTACAAGCTCACCAACCGCACCATGTTCGGCGCCTGGCTCACACTGGCGGGCGCGGCGATTACGGTCGGGCTGAATATCTTCTGGATCCCGCGCATCGGCTATATGGGTTCGGCCTGGGCCACGCTTATCTGCTATTCGTTCATGGCGATCGCTTCGTATTATTTCGGGCAGAAATATTTCCCGGTGAAATACAGCGTACGCAGGATACTGACCTACCTGGCTATCGCGATCGGGCTTTTCCTGCTTTCCACGCTCATCAGTACCGGTTCGTTCTGGCCCGACCTGCTGCTGAAAAACGTGTTGCTGGTGCCGTACCTGCTGCTGCTTTGGAAACTGGAAGGACCGGCCCTTCGCAAAAAATGAGCTAAATTCGCGTAAGAAAATATGAACGTCCGCATCATCAACAAATCACGCCACCCGTTACCGGAATACGCCACTGCCGGCGCAGCCGGGATGGACCTGCGCGCGCAGCTCGACGAGCCCGTTACACTCGCTCCGCTCGAAAGAGCGTTGGTTCCTACCGGGCTTTTCCTGGAAATACCGCAAGGGTTTGAAGCACAGGTTCGTCCGCGCAGCGGGCTGGCGGCCAAAAACGGCGTTACCGTGCTCAACTCGCCGGGAACCATCGACGCCGATTACCGCGGCGAAGTTAAAGTCATACTGGTCAATCTTTCCAACCAGGCGTTTACCATCAACGACGGCGAACGCATCGCCCAGCTGGTAGTAGCAGCGCACGCCAAAGTGGAATGGCAACCCGCGGATGAACTTGCCGGCAGCGAACGCGGAAGCGGCGGCTTCGGGCATACGGGGAAATAAAAATCCAACCGGGCGACGGACGCCCGTACAAATGTAAGGGCGATGCACTGCATCGCCCCATGAAACAGGAAGTATGAAAATCATCGTTCCAATGGCGGGTATGGGAAAACGGATGCGCCCGCATACGCTTACTATTCCGAAACCTTTACTGCCGGTAGCCGGCAAGCCGATCGTACAGCGGCTGGTAGAGGATATCGCCAAAGTATGCCACGAACCGCTCGAGGAAATCGCTTTTGTGATCGGTCCCTCTTTCGGAAAAGAAGTGGAAAACATGCTCACCGATGTGGCCGGGAAGCTCGGCGCCAAAGGAAGTATCTGGTACCAGGAAGAAGCCCTCGGCACCGCGCATGCCATCATGTGCGCCGCACCCGTGATCAGCGGGAAGGTTGTGGTGGCTTTCGCCGATACGCTTTTCAAAGCCGATTTTAAAATGGATACCACGCAGGAAGGCATCATCTGGGTGCAGAAGATCGAAGACCCGCGCGCTTTCGGCGTGGTGAAAGTAGACGATGCCGGGCATATCACCGATTTCGTGGAAAAACCGCAGGCTTTTGTTTCCGACCTGGCCATCATCGGGATTTATTATTTCCGCGACGGCGATTTCCTGAAACGCGAACTGCAGTTCCTGCTGGACAACAATATCCGCGACAAAGGCGAGTACCAGCTGACCAATGCCCTGGAGAATATGAAGCAAAAGGGCGTGAAATTTGCACCGGGTAAAGTATCCGAATGGCTCGACTGCGGAAACAAGGACGCCACGGTTTATACCAACCAGCGCGTGCTCGAGTTCTGCAAAGGACAGCCGGAACTGACCGGGAACCACAAAAACGAGAACAGCGTGATCATTCCGCCCTGCTTTATCGGCGAAGGCGTGGTGATCCGAAACTCGGTTATCGGTCCGCATGCGTCCATCGGGAACAACACCGTAGTGGAAAACAGCGTTATACGGAATACCATCGTGCAGAATAATTCCAGGATAAGTAACGCGGTTGTGGCCGGTGCGATGATCGGAAATCACGCCGAACTTTGTGGAAAACCGGCCGATCTGAGCATCGGTGACTATACAACGATTCACGGAAACTGATTTGAAAAACAGCCGACATATTTGTTTTTTCCTCGCGGGCTTCTGCCTGCTGCTCGCTTCCTGCAAAAGCGGTGCGCCTGCAACCGCCTATTCGGGCGACAACAAGGGAAAAACAAAAACGAATCCCGCCGGCGGCAACAGCGTGCCCAAAGTAATTCCCACCGAAGAGCTCGAACAGCAGGCCATTTTCATCGACGCGAGCAGGGAAAAAATGCTGGGCAATTACGCCGAAGCGATGAAGCTTTACGAGCGCTGCATTTCGATGAACCCGAAAAATGCCGCCGCACATTACGAAGTGGCCGACCTGTACAGCGAACGCAGCCAGTCGGCCCTCGCACTCCCGCACGCAAAGGAAGCCGCCCTGCTCGACCCCGCGAATCCCTGGTACCAGCGGCTTTACGCGGTGGTGCTGCAGCAGAATTACAAATTCGATGAAGCCGCCTCCGTTCTGCAGAAGCTCACCAAAACCTACCCGGGCAAAGTGGAGTTTCTCGCCGAATATGCCGACGCATTATTGTATGCGAATAAACCGGACGAAGCCCTGAAAGTATTCGACCGCATCGAACAGATTACCGGCCCTTCAGAAGCACTGCTCCTGCAAAAGTTCAAAATCCTGGAGCGGAAAGGCGACGAAGAAAAAATAATCAAAACCCTGCAGGAGCTGATCGATACCAACCCGAAAGAAAGCCGTTACTACGGCATGCTCGGCGATTATTACCAGAAAACCGGCAAGCCGGAAAAAGCAGCGGAGCTTTACAACCAGCTGTTGCTGGTAGATCCCGAAAACGGGTACGTACATCTTTCGCTTTCGGAATATTACCGCCGGCAGAAAGATCACGCGCGTGCGTTTTCCGAAATGATCGCCGCTTTCCGCCAGCCCTCGGTGGACATCGATACGAAAGTGAAGATCCTGCTCAACTATTATTACGCCACGGATAATCCCGAACGGCAGATGCCCGATCTTAAAATAGAAGCGGATTCGATCTGCAAAACGCTGATCCGGGTGCATCCCGACGAAGCAAAAGCGTTTTCCATTTACGGCGATTTCCTTTCCCGCGAAGAAAAGCGAAAAGAAGCGCGGGAGATGTACCGCAAAGCGCTCGCACTGGATAAAAACCGTTTCGCGATCTGGAATGAATTGCTTTTGCTCAACTCGCAGCTGAACGATGACGAGTCGCAGCTGATCGATGCAAAGCAGGCTGTGGAACTTTTCCCGAGCCAGCCCACGCCGTATTTTTTCCTCGGGCTCACGCTGATCAAGAAAAAGCAATACCAGGACGCGATCAGCAACCTGCAGACCGGCTCGGCTTTCGTGGTGGATAATAACGCGCTGCAGGTCCAGTTTTACACCGCGATCGGCGATGCATACAACGGACTGAAGAAGCATGACAAATCGGACGAGTATTTTGACAAAGCGCTGGTGCTCGATCCCGACAACGCCTACGTGCTGAACAATTACAGTTACTTCCTGAGCCTGCGCAACGAGAACCTCGACAAAGCGGAAACCATGATACGCAAGGCCAACCGCCTGGAACCGAATAATCCTTCGTACGAGGATACCTACGGCTGGGTATTGTATCACAAAGGCAGTTTCGACGAAGCAAAAACCTGGATCGAGAAAGCACTTACCAGGGACGCGGAAAACGGCACACTCCTTGAACATTACGGTGACGTGCTCTTCCGCCTCGGCCGCACGGACGACGCGCTGACCAACTGGAAAAAAGCCAAAGAGAAAGGCGGCGGAAGCGATTTCCTGGATAAAAAGATCAATGACAAGAAGCTGTATGAGTAGCTGCTCTGCACAATACCGGTCCCGCTTTCCCGTTTCTTTTATGCGGATCCTGGTTCTGTCTCCCCTGTTTTTGCTCCTCTTTTCAGCCTGCAAAAGCAGGAAGCCAGCCCAGTCCACCACGCAAACCACCAATACCGGCGGCTGCGGGCTGGAAAACAAAGGTCCGCGCACACTCAGCGCAGATATGAAAAAGGGCGAATTCAAATTCACCTGGCTTTCGGCACACCTCGACTGCGAATTCAAAAACGACAGTTCCGAACAGAAATTTGACGTGAACCTGCGGATGAAACGCGACAGTGCGATCTGGCTCAACATCACCGACCCGGTGATCGGCATTAAAGTGGCGCGCGTGATGATCACGGCGGATTCCGTGAAATTCGTGAATTACCTCGCCAGTCCGAACCAGTGTTTCCAGGGCGATTTCGCATACATCAGCCGCCTGCTGAACACGGAACTCGATTTTGAAATGATCCAGTCGATCCTGATCGGCAACAGCGCATCGTTTTACGAGGAAGATGAAAAACTGCACAGTTCCATCAACCAGCAAACCTGCCTGTACCAGCTGAGCACTACCCGCAAACGCCGCACGCGCAAAGCCATGGAAGGACAACGTACGCTGAACGAGCCGCTGCAGGTACTCAGTATCGACCCGGCTTCGCTGAAGATCATGCACATTCTTTTCCGTGATTTTGAAGCGAACCGCACTTTCGACGCCGATTATACGGAGTTCGAAACAATAGACTCGATGAAGATCGCGCAGAAAATTACCTACACTGTTGCCGACCAGCGCAAGAAAGCGGTGATGAATATGAAATTCAGTAAAGTGAATACGCAGAAAACACTCACCTTTCCATTCTCCATACCCGATGACTGTGTCCCTGTTCAGATCAAACAAAAAGGTTAAGCGCCTGATCGCACTTTTCCTCGTGCTGTGCCTGCTTCCTGCAGAGCCGGTGATGCTTTTTGCCCAAAAGGGCTCCCCGAAAGGAGACAAAAAAGGCAAAACGGATAAAGGCGGCGACAAAAACGACCGCAAATCCCTGGAGACGAAAAAGAAATCGCTGAAGGAAGATATTGCAGCGATGGACAAGGAGATCAAAAAAACGCGCAAGGATAAAACGCTCACGATGAACCAACTGTTCACGCTGAACAAAAAACTGGAAGCGCGCGAAGAACTGATCAAAACCATCAGCGCCGAACTGAATATGCTCAACGGGCAGATCGCGGAAAACAATGTCGCGGTGAAATCGCTGCAGCTGGATGTGGACCGGATGAAGAAAGAATACGCGCGCATGATCGTGTACGCCTACCGCAACAGGGACGCATATAACCGGCTGGTATTTATTTTCGCCGCGGCCGATTTCAACCAGGCGTATAATCGCGTGAAATATATCCGGCAGGTGACCGAAAGCCGCCGCCAGCAGGCCGAGAAACTCGCGCAGCAGCAAAACGTACTGAAAGAGCAACTGGCTGCACTCGAGCAGCAAAAAGCCGATAAGCAAATGCTGCTCGGCGCGGAAGAACTGGAAAAGCTGGAACTCGCCAATGAAAAAACGGACAAGGAAAAAATGTTCGTGGGCCTGCAGTCGAAAGAGCAGGAATTGAAAGCGGAGATCGAGCGGAAGAAAAAAGAAACCATACAGATCGACAAAACCATCGCCGACCTGGTCGCTGCCGAAATGGCGCGGATGGAACGCGAACGGAAAGAACGTGAAAAAAAGGCCGCCGCCGCGAAGGAAAAAAACAAACCGAAAAACGGAACCGCTTCCGACAATAAAACGACGAATAATACAACACCTCCGGACAATAAAACCACTGCGCCGAAACCCGCCGTCGAACTCACGCCCGAAGCGCAGATCATTTCCGATAATTTCGAAGGCAACCGCGGTTCGCTGCCCTGGCCCGTGCAACAGGGGCGCATCAGTTTAGGTTACGGCCGCCACCCGCACCCCGTGCTCGAAAAAGTGGAGATCAACAACAACGGCGTGGACATCACCACCAGCCGCGACGCTTACGCACGCAGCGTTTTCGAAGGTGAAGTAACCGGCATCAGCGATATTCCCGGCGTGGGAAAAATTGTGATCGTACGGCACGGTCAGTACCTGAGCATGTATGTCCGTCTTTCGGAAGTGTATGTGAAAGTCGGCGACAAGGTGAAAACCAAACAGAATATCGGGAAGGTCGGTTATAACGACGACGAGGAAGCCAGTATCCTTCACCTCGAGATCTGGAAAAGCGGCGCCGGGAAACTCAATCCGCAGGACTGGCTGGCACGGAATAGTTAGTTGTTCTCCGTAGTCGTTCTTACAATTTTCGATCGTTTTAAACGGAAAGCCTGTTGTTCAGCGGCAGTCGGCAGCGGCAGTCAGCAGTTGTTTCGCTTCGTCTTTGACGAAGCAAAACAACACGATCGTGCATAAACACCCTTGTGTTGCGCCTGCTGACTGCCGCTGCCGACTGCCGCTAATTCTCACTATTTTTACAGGCTTTCTTTGATTAAAGGAACTCTATGAAATTACTCTTCCTCGTCCGTCACGCCAAGTCCGAGTGGGCAAACGATACGCTTTCCGATATTGATCGTCCGCTGAATGCGCGCGGGTACCGTGATGCGCAGTTCATGAGCGAGCTGCTTGACAAGCGCGGCTATATCCCGGATCTTATTGTTTCCAGTCCTGCGATCCGCGCGGTTTCCACGGCGCTGATTTTTGCGCGGCGGTTCAACTACCCGGTTGCGAAAATACAACTGAACGAACGGCTTTACGAAGCCGCGCCTTCCACCTATATTGACGTGGTGGCCGGTCTTCCGAAGGATGTGCAGAACGCGATGATCTTCGGGCATAATCCTACCATTACGGCTGTTGCGGCGGAACTCTCCGGTATTCCTTTTGAAAATATCGCGACTACCGGCATCGTCGGGGTGAAATTCGATTCGCCTTCGTGGGGCAGCGCGGTGGAAGTGGGCGGCGGGCTGGAGTTTTACGAATTTCCGAAGAAGCACGGGTGATCCGGATCGCCTGTTAAACTTACGTTAATCATATTTTACGCGGCTTTTTGTTGCTAATTTTGCGCGACACGTACCTATCACGCGCCGACCGCGTATGAATCCAAAGAAAATTCCGCTCGTTAACCGCGAGATCAGCTGGCTTTCGTTCAACGACCGTGTTTTGCAGGAAGCGGAAGATGTTTCCGTTCCCCTGCTCGAACGCCTGCGTTTTCTCGGAATTTATTCCAATAACCGGGATGAGTTTTTCCGGGTTCGCGTCGCTACACTGAAACGTATCGCGAAAGGCGGGAAAAAAGCGCGGGAAATCGTGGGCGAAGAACCTGGCGTGCTGCTCGAGCGGATCCAGAAACACGTGATCGCTTCGTCCAAACGTTTCGACAAGATTTACAACAACCTCATCCGCGAACTCGGGCGCGAGCAGATCTATATCGTCAACGAAAAACAAATCAACCGCGAGCAGGGCGAATTCGTGCGGCAGTATTTCCGCGACAAAGTGCTGCCTTCGCTTTTCCCGATCATGCTCGACCAGGTAACGGATTTCCCGTACCTGAAAGACCGTTCCGTGTATTTCGCCATCAAGCTCGGCCGGCGCAAAAAAGAAAAAAAATCACGTTTCTCGCTCATCGAAATTCCCACCGATGTGGTTTCCCGTTTCCTCGTGCTTCCCGCGAAAGGGAAAAAACAATACGTGATCCTGGTCGACGATGTGATCCGCTATTGCCTGGGTGAAATTTTCCCGCAGCACGAATACGATACCATCGAAGCGCACGCGATCAAAATGACGCGCGACGCGGAACTGGACATGGATAACGACGTATCGAAGAGTTTCGTGGAAAAAGTCACCGGCAGCCTGAAGAAAAGGAAAAAGGGAATCCCGGTCCGTTTCGTTTACGACCAGGCCATTCCCGACGACCTGCTGCGTTACCTGCTCAAGCAGCTGCGCGTGATCTCGACGGAAAATATCATTCCCGGCTCGCGTTATCATAATTTTAAAGACTTCATCAACTTTCCCGCGCTGGGCAGGAACGAGTTGCGTTACAAAATTCCGCACCCGCTGGCGCATCCGCGTTTCCGGCAGGGCGAAAGTATTTTCGACGTGATCCGCGAAAGCGACGTGCTGCTGCATTTTCCTTACCATTCGTTCCACCACATCATCGACCTGCTGCGCGAAGCGTCCATCGACCCGCGCGTGCTTTCCATCAGCATCACGCTTTACCGCGTGGCGCGCAATTCCAATATCGTGAATGCGCTCATCAACGCGATCAAGAACGGGAAAAAGGTAACGGTGATCATGGAACTCCAGGCGCGCTTTGATGAAGAGAATAATATTTACTGGGCCAACCGCCTGCAGGAAGAAGGCGCCACGGTGATCTTCGGCGTACCGCACCTGAAAGTGCATTCCAAACTTTTTCTCATCACGCGGAAAGAAGAAGGCAAAGCGATTCATTATGCGCATATCGGGACCGGGAACCTGAACGAGAACACAGCGACCATCTATACCGACAAAACGCTGCTCACCGCCGACAAGCGCATCACGGCGGAAGTCGCGCAGATTTTCGATTTTTATAACGACAACCTCCGCCACGGCCATTACAAGCACCTGCTCGTATCGCCGTTCACCATGCGCAAGAAATTCGTACAACTTATCAACAACGAAATCGGCCATGCGCAGGCGGGCAGGCAGGCTTCCATTTTCATCAAAATAAACAACCTGGTCGACCGCGACATGATCGCGAAACTTTACGAAGCCAGTAAAGCCGGGGTAAAAATCAGGATCATCGTGCGCGGCACCTGTGCGCTGGTTCCCGGGGTGCCGGGCTTCAGTGAAAATATCGAAGCGATCAGCATCGTCGATAAGTTCCTGGAGCATGCCCGGGTGTTCATATTTCACAACGGGGGCGACGAGAAGTATTTTATATCTTCGGCCGACTGGATGACGCGGAATCTTGACTACCGCTCCGAAACGGCCACACCGATTTACGATGCGGAAAGCCGGATGGAGATGCGGCAGATTCTCGAACTCCAGTGGAAAGACAACCGGAAGGCACGGATCATTAACCGGAAACAGGACAACCAGTACAAACAAAACAACCTGTCCCCGGTACGTGCGCAAGATGTAATTCACGCCTTCCTCGATAAACAGGCACAAGCGTTGAAGCGCAGACGCAGGAGGATCAGAAAACCCGGTGAAATTCGCCGCAATTGACATAGGCTCAAACGCCGTCCGCCTGCTCTTCGGAAATGTATACGAAGGCAAGAACGGTCCCAGCTTCAAAAAAGCCGATCTCGTCCGCGTCCCGCTCCGTCTCGGTGAAGACGCCTTCCTCCGGAGAAAAATCACACCCGAAAAAATTGAAAAGCTCCTGATGGTCATGCGGGCCTTCCGCAACCTCATCGATTTTTACGCGCCCGCAGGTGTCCGCGCCTGCGCCACCGCCGCCATCCGCGAAGCGGTGAACGGGGCCGATATCGTGGCGCGGATCAAAAAAGAAACCGGGCTCAACGTCGAGATCATCGACGGGAAAACGGAAGCGAAGGTCATCTATTCGAATCACGTGGCCGAACTACTCGACGTAAGCAGCGATTATTTATATGTGGATGTCGGCGGCGGAAGTACGGAAGTAACCCTGTTTTCCAAAAACGAGATCATCGCCTCCCGCTCGTTCAATATCGGTACCATCCGCATGCTGAACGACCTGGTGAGCAAAGACCTCTGGAGCGAGTTCAAGGACTGGGTGAAAGAAACAACGAAAGACCACAAGCGCCCGCTTTCCGCCATCGGCAGCGGAGGCAACATCAACAAAATTTTCAAGATGTCGCGCAAAAAGCAGAACCGTCCGCTCGCCTACGGCAAGCTGAAAGAGATGTACGAGTTCCTGGATGCTTTTACACTGGATGAACGCATTAAAATTCTCGGCCTGAATCCCGACCGCGCCGACGTGATCATTCCCGCCGTGAAAATTTTCCTCACCGTCATGAAGATCGGCGAAATCGACCGGATCTTTGTTCCGCAGATCGGCATGGCCGACGGGCTGATCCATTTGCTTTACGAAGAACATAAAGCGAAGCTTCAGCATACCATACAGGACTGAAGCAGGAAACTCTTTTAGAGGCATGTGTTTATCCTGGCATTTACGGAATGTTCAATGTCAAACGCTCAACGCACAATTAACAAGGAACTTGTCCGATGATCATTGGTAATTGAGCGTTTGGCGTTGAGCGTTTTTATTTCCCTGCCCTGGCGGCGCAGACACCTGTTTATTTGTCCCGGCCTGTTTATCTTTACCACAAATCCTATCCTATGATCAGCCGCCACGATATGCTTGATGCCATCATCAAAGAGTGTGAAATCTGCAAACACCTGTACACGAAAATTCCCGCGGATACTTTTGATTTCCGCCCGACGCCCGGGCAGCGCTCCACGCTGGAACTGCTTCGTTACCTTTCCATTTGCGGTTCCGCGCCGCTGCATGTCGTGCTCAACGGCAGCGACTGGAGCCTCTGGAAATCGTTTTCGGAACGCTCGGCCACGATGACTGCCGAAGAATTCCCGGCGGCGATGGACCGGCAGATCGAAGAAATCAAAAACCTGTTCGCCGCAATCGCCGATACCGATCTCCGCTCGCTCGACGTAAAACATCCGCGCGGTGAAGTAATGAAGCTCGGAACGGGCATTGTCCGCATGCCTTTGGGCTGGCTCACCGCTTACCGGATGCAGCTTTTCCTTTATGCGAAACAGTCGGGCGCTTCGGACATCGGCACCTCGAACAACTGGGCGGGCGTGGATCGCGCGCCGGCGCAAGCCAAATAAACCTATCAAGCGTTAGAAAATTATTCGCTGCCATATTCTTTCTGACCACCAGTCTCTAACACTTAGATTTGAGTTTATTTTCCATTCCGGGCAATATTTTCCCCGGACCATCGTTTTCATCTGTCCGTTTTAATAACTGCCACGATGAAAAACACACTACTCGTTCTCCTCTTTTCGCTGACTGTAACTTATTCTTCATTTGCCGGTTGCGCAGGCGTGTGCATCAGCTCCGACCCATCCATGATTTACGGTACAAACGATACGGTTTATATTGCCCCGAACGGCAACGGCCAGGCGACGCTTTATGCGCATTACAATTCCTGCTGCAATAGCCTTTTCGGCGGAAACGCATCGCTGATCTGGTGCAGGAACGGTATTGCTTATGATACCACCAGCAGCTGGACTTCTGTCAACTTTATGTTTACCCAGCAGCTCACTGTTTCACAGCCTGGTGTTTACAGCGTGTTTTTCTCCGGTTTCTTTTTCCCAAATAACCCGGCATACGTTTGCGGAACCGTTACGGTTCTTCTCCGCGATCAGCAAGCCGCAACAAGCCCGGCCACCGTTATGGAAACAAAACCGGCAAACGTTTCTTCTGTGGCGCTGTTTCCTAATCCTGCAAAGAATACCGTGCAGATCAATACTGTTTTAAACAGCAGCGGGCGTTTTTCAATACACATATATTCTTATACCGGGCAAATATACTTTGCCTCTGAAGAATCCGTCAGCGAAGGTGTGTTTTCAAAAACCATCGATATTTCCGCGCTGCCTGATGGCATTTACATGGTGCGTATCGAAAGCCCGCAGGCAGCCGAAATACAGAAGTTCGTCAAGACGAACGGTTATTAAACATCCCGGGGCAAAAAGAAATACTCGTTTCTTTACTCCGGCAAACGGTATTCTCTGCACTTCTTTACTTTTGTCCGGATGAGTTTTCTCTTCCGCCCTTTTCGCGCCCTCTTCGGAATTTATGCTGCGGTGATTTTCATCGTGCTGCTCCTGGTGCTGGCGCTGGCGTATTTTTTCTGCTTTATTTTTCTTCCCGGAAAAAAAGCACCTTTTGCTGCGCATCATGTAAGCCGGTTCTGGGCGCTGCTGCTCGAATTTTTTTTCTTCCACCGATACAGTGTTGAAAACAAAAACCGGATCGATCCGAAACGGGTTTACGTTTTCGTCGCCAATCACCAGTCGCAGCTCGACATCCCGCTGTATGCACGATCCTGCCGCAATGCTTTCCGTTTTTTGGCGAAAGCAGAGCTGACCAAAATTCCGCTGCTCGGCTTCATCATCAAAAAACTGTACATCACCGTCGATCGCAAGGACCGCAGCGACCGCAACCGCAGCATCGAGATCATGAAGCGCTCGCTCGATTCCGGTTTTTCCGTTTTCATCTGCCCGGAAGGAACGCGTAACCGGAAAAAAGAACCGGTGCTGCTCGATTTCCGCGACGGCGCTTTCCGGCTGGCCATCCTCACCGGGACGCCGCTGGCCGTGCTCACCGTATTCGACAGCGGCGACAAGCTCTCGCCCAACCGCCCGGTGGAACTGGCGCCGGGAATCATCCGCGCACGCTGGAGCGAACCGATCGAAACCAAAAACATGAGCCTCGACGATCTTCCCCCGCTGAAAGAAAAAGTGCGGCAGATCATGGAAACACAAATCCGGGAATACCGGGCGAAATAATTTTTGATATCCGTTCCATCAAAACAGTGAAAAGAAACGCTCAATGTCAAACGCACAATTAACAACGCTCACCGGACATATTCCTTGTTAATTGTGCGTTGTGCGTTTGACATTGAGCATTAAAATGTCCTGAAGGAATACATACCTGATTTTTTCCACGAACCAGCCCGGTTCTTTTTCTTAAAATCGCATCAGCATGCCTGTTTCTCTAACCTGTACTTCCTGCGGAAAAAACCAAAAAGACACCACGCTGTACTGGCGATGTCCCTGCGGCGGATTGTTCGATCTTGTTTTTGAACCGGCTTTCCATCCGAAAAAACTGGCCGGCCGGCAGCACAACCTCTGGCGTTACCGGGAAGCATTGCCCGTAAAAAACAACCGCAACATCGTTTCTTTCGGAGAAGGATTTACGCCTTTGCTCGAAATCGGTTTCGGCGATAAAAGCGCATGGATCAAGCAGGACCAGCTTTTCCCGAGCGGCTCTTATAAAGACCGCGGCAGCACCGTATTGCTGAGTCACCTGAAAGAAACCGGCCTGGAAAAAATACTGGAAGATTCATCGGGCAACGCGGGTTGTTCCATCGCCGCGTATTCCGCACTTGCGGGAATCGGTTGCGACGTTTACGTCCCGGCGAACGCTTCACCTTCCAAGCTTGCGCAGATCGAAGCATACGGCGCCCGCCTGCACCGCATCAGCGGAAGCCGCGAGGATGTGGCGGCGGCGGCTTTGCGCGCGGCGGAAAAAACATATTACGCAAGCCATTGCTGGAACCCGTATTTTTTTCATGGCACAAAAACATTCGCCTATGAAGTCTGCGAACAGCTCGGCTGGAAAGCGCCCGACACGGTAGTGCTTCCCGCAGGAAACGGTACGCTGGTCATCGGCGCATACATCGGTTTCAGCGAACTGAAAAATGCCGGCATCATCCGTAAAATGCCGCGGATCGTAGGCGTGCAGGCCCGCAACTGCAATCCCATTTCCACCGCCTGGCGAAAAGATCTCGATTATATTCCGGCCATCATCAAAAAGCCAACATTGTCCGAAGGCATTGCCGCCGCAGCTCCCGTGCGCGGGAAACAGATCCTCGACTGCATCCGCAAAACCGGCGGTGAAATGATCGACGTGCCCGAGCAAACGATACTGCCCGCTTTCCGGGAACTGGCGAAAAAAGGTTATTTCATCGAGCTGACTTCCGCGGCAATTATATCGGGACTGAAGATTTATATGCGCAAAGCGGGGAAAAAAGAGCTGGTCGTTTCAATTTTTACGGGGCATGGGTTGAAGAATCGTAGTACATAACTCACCCCCCGGCCCCCTCTCTCCGGCTTTGTTAATCCGTTTTACAAAGCGGAGTCGT
>VBWE01000074.1 GCA_006218065.1 Bacteroidota bacterium | reverse complement strand
AGCAGGCCGAATGCGTTGGTTGTCGGCGTATGTGTTTCTTCGTAAACGATCGTGGTTGCGGATGCATCCGTAGCAATACGAATACTCACGAGCAAAGGCGTGTTCTGGATTTCATTGCCCGAAGCGTCGCGCGCTATCGCCTGGTAGTTGATCAGTTCAGGAGATTGCGCTGAAAGACCGAACGACAAACAGGCAACAAAAAGAGATAGTAGAATTTTTTTCATTGTGGTTGTGTACATTTTTTAGTTCGCCCAAAGCACATGCCAGTTTGCCCCGTCGGAAATGAACGCTGCCGACTGGCGCGTGGCGACCGTTCCCATGCCGTATGTGGAAAGTCCCTCCACATTGCCAAGCGAAGAATCGATCGTTGTATTGGCACCGGTCAGTGTTTCTTTCACGATGTAGATACGTCCTTTCGCAGTAGCGGGCGCCGGCAGAAGTACCGTACAGGGTGAATGCGCAATGAAGATGGCACAGTTGTCGATGCCCATGGAATAGCTGCCGGAAGCAGTTGTTGTAAATGTAGTAACGCCGACAGAACCGTTTACATCGAGCCTGCTGGATGGCGTAGTGGTATTGATACCGACTGTGGCGCCGGTGATCAGGATATTGTCATTCGATTCGTAATCAATCGTGATTTTCTGACCAAACTGCCCGCCGTATACGTCGCCGATAATCACACCGGATGCCGGGGTAACCATGATCGCTTCTTCCCCACTGTCGTCATGCACCACGAAAGGATTGGCGGGCGTAGTTGTACCGTTGATGGTTACGCGGTTCTGGTAAACACGAATCGTGTTGAAGGCGCCGTGCTGGATGAGCATATCCGAGTTCTCGTTAAAATTGAGCACGCCGTTACCGACGCTGTTGACGCCAAGTGTAAGACCGTCGTTGACAGTTGATCCTGTAACGTTGTTTGTAAGCTGTGCAAATGAAGTGGCTGAACCATGAATATGCAGCAGATTCTGCGGTGAAGAAAAAGCATTCCCGATACCGACATTGCCACCGTTAAATGTAGCCGCATAACCGGTACCTGATTGCAGTACAGTCATTGCGGTACCTGTTCCGCTTTGTGTAACCACAAGTGCATTTCCTGAATTCGCGGCGGAAGCACGAACGCCTGTTCCGGTTCCCGTATAGAAGCCCGCCAGGGCAGTACCTGTTGAACTGTTTGCTCCGTAAACACCGTAGCCGGTACTGCCATTGTCACCGAAAACACCGGTTCCGCTTGCATTGTTCGTTCCGAAAACGCCATAACCGCTGGTAGTGGATGTACCGTAAACAGCAAAGCCCGCGCCGGCCGAACCGTAAACACCAATACTTCCGGCAGCACCGGCAGTGTTCACGCCTTTCACACCGGCTCCCGAAGTATTGCTGCTTTGTCCCCATACGGCCGTTCCGGATGTGTTTGCATCTACGACGTATAAACTTACAGATCCTACCGGGGCCGCACCTATCGCTACAGTTGAACCGTTGTCGCGTATCACGGATGATCCGAGTAAACTCGTGTTTGTCCAGCGTGCGAGATAATCCGTCGTTCCCGAGCCGTTTACTTTACTGTTAAACGAAGTCCAGTCGGTTGACGAAAGCCAGCCGTTCGAAGAGGATGTGGCCTGCGTCATGCTCAGGGTCGCATTTCCATTAGCCATTACAACAGAAAGCGGTACAGTAGCGGCAATTGAGCGAACTGCAGAACCCCAGCTCAATATGCCTGAGCCGTTCGTAAATAAAACCTGGTCGATCGATCCGTCAGTAACCGGGAGCATATACGTTCCTACTGTCAACGCGCCGGTAACCCTGGCAGTACCGTTTACATCCAGGCGATACGCCGGCGATACGTTTCCACCGATACCCACATTGCCGTCATCACGAACAAACAGGCCGGAGTTTCCGCTGCCGTTTATAACATTCAGACCGGATGTCGCAGTTGTGTTTCCTGTTCCCTGTATCTGCAAGCGGGAATTTCCGAGCACTGTCGTACCGATACCGATACTGGTTCCGTTGTTATAGAGATTGCTTGTTGCAGTCCATGCTGTTCCGTTGTGATATAAGGTCTGACCAGTCGTTCCGTTCAAACTGAAAGCTCCTGTTGCACCGGTCGCTCCTGTTGCACCATTTGCTCCTGAAGGACCGGTGGCACCATTTGTTCCGTTTGTTCCTGTAGCACCTGTTGCGCCATTGGTTCCGTTTGCGCCGGTCAGGCCAGTTGCTCCGGTTGCACCGGTGGCGCCATTGGTTCCATTCGCTCCCGAAGGCCCGGTTGCACCTGTTGCCCCAACAGCGCCGGGATCACCGGAAGGACCCGTAGGACCGGTAACTCCTGCGGAACCTGCAGGACCTGTATCACCAGTCGCGCCAGTTACACCGGGAATGCCCTGTGCGCCGGTTGATCCGTTCGAACCGGC
>VBWE01000008.1 GCA_006218065.1 Bacteroidota bacterium | reverse complement strand
AGAATGCGTAGAACATCACGCCCTGCTGGGTTTCGATAGTGTCTTCGTTCAGGAACGAGACGAGGAGAATAAAAAAGAAGGCGAGATAAAAATAATTCCGGAACCGTTTGGCTTTGATGCCGGGCCAGATCAGCGTGAACAGGAAAAAGGCCGCGCCGAAAATGCCCAGCTGGATCGCGAGTGAAAGAAACTGGTTATGCGGATGCAGCGTCCGCCATTCTTTCGCCAGTTTCGAATGTGCCGCTTCGTGCTGCCGGGCGAGTGCGGCGGGCATGTCTCCCGTTCCCACGCCGAAAACGGGATTCTGCCCGATAATGGCGAGCGAGGCTTTCCACAATTCCATGCGCATGGGAATAGAGTGATCGCTGGGATCGGCGGAATGCAGGTAGTGATCGGTTTCCCAGATGACCTGGTAAATGCGCCGTTCCATGCCCGACATTTCGGCAAAGCGGTAATTGGTTACGCCGTTTTCAATTGCGCGGATCTCATCGTCACGCAAGGCCCGCACACCGTCGGCATCTTTGCGCAGGTTGCGTGATGCGAGGTAACGAACCAGTACGTATGCATGCTGGTTTCTTTTTACGCCTTCGACAAACAGCGGGAGTTTGCTGCGTTTTCCCCATGCTTCTTCCAGTTCTTCCCAGCAAACGTAAAGCATGACTTCGTGCCCGTTTTCAAGCATGAAATCGTACGGGTAGTGAATGTACGTTCCGCCGCGTGGCGTTTTTGTTTCCAGCTTCCACCAGGTGAGAAATTCAACCTGCCTGTAATAGGTGTTGTACACGTTGTACACATACGCGATCACACCGCCGCCGAATCCGAGGAAAAGAACAAGCAGCAGCAGGATACGTTTGCGGTTTTTCGCGATGATGGCATAAGAGCAGATCAGCAGGAATGAAACGATCAGCAGCACCACGATACCGGTGAGCGCCTGCATGTAAAGCATAAACGCCACGAACCAGGCCGAAACCAGTACCGCCATAAGCCGGGCATACAAAGGCCATCCCGCACGGAAAATAAAATAAACGGATATGAAAATGCAGAGCGCCGACATGAGCCCGAGACGGATCAGCGAAACCTGTGTGGACGCATCGCGCAGATCGTACACCTGGTGCCCGACCAGCCCGGCAGCGCGCAGCGCGGTATTGACGCTGCTGGCGAATACGGCGAGGATAAAAACGACGAGCACCGCGTAAAATTCTTTTCGTTCCAGCGAGCGGCTCGTACCGATAAGCAAAGGCAAAAGAAACAACGGAAGTTTGATCCGCAGATCGCGCATGCCTTCTTTCATGTTCGCGCTGTCCGTATAAAGCAGGGCGACCACGTGCAGCAGGAAAAAAGCCATGAGCAGGAGTATCGCCGGGTTTTTCCGGAAACGCTCCCATTTGTAACCGAAGTCCATTTCCCAAAGCCAGTTGCCGGCAAGGCCGAAAAGCGAAACGCTCAGGAAAAATTTGGAAAGCGGCAGACCTGCCGCAAGCAGCAGCAGAAAGAGAAGATAAATCCAGCGGTGGTACTTAAATGGTAAGCTTATCCGCACAAAGCTTGTTTTTCTGGTGTAGGCGAAGTGTAACGATTAAACCGGCCGTTTATTGTGCTTTGCCGCGCTTTTTTTAGCAACCGGGAACCGCGCAAAAATAGTATTCCCCGCCTGCCATCCAAAACCGGGAACGGTAAGCGGGGAATCTATTGTTTTATCCGAAGCGGACTGCTCCGGATAACGCAATATTACTCGTCTATATCGTCCTGTTTCGGCTTGTCTTTTTTGCCGGTGTCGGAAAGGATTTCTTTGTAGCGTTTGCTGTCGCCGAGGATTTTTACAGCTTCCAGCACGTCGGGATCATCTACGAGCGAAGCTTCGATGCGGCCTTCGGCAAAATAGTACCGGGTGATGATTTCCTCCTCCAGCAGTTTTTTGATTTCTGTCTTGAAGGTCACCAGGTCGTCTTTTTTGCGGTCGGCCATTTTCTTTTTGAGCGATTCGAATTCCTGTTCCACATCACCGAAGTATTTTTCTTTCTCGGCGTATTTTTTGAAATCGTCCATCGCTTTTTCGCTTTTCGTGGAGTACGTATAGTCTTTATCCTTCGAAAAAGCGATGAAGTTTTCGTAGTCCTTGTCCGTCAGGTGGAATTCGCGGGCCGGCGCGATGGTCGGGTGATCGATCCGGTACTGCGTGGCGAAATCAAAAATGAGCGATTTGTTGCTGAGCGAAATCGATACGCCGTGAATTTTTACATCAGGTACTTTGACGTCGGGAATGATGCCGAGACCGTCCCAAACCGTGCGGCCTGCTTTTGTTTTATACGCCGTGATCAGCGAATCGGGTACTTTGCCCACGGTACCGTCGTTCTTGCGGTGCGTATAATCAAGCGCCTGGATGCAGCGGCCGCTCGGGATATAATATTTCGCAACAGTTACTTTCATCTGTGAATTATACGTGAGCGGGAAGGTTTGCTGCACCAGTCCTTTTCCGTACGAACGCTGACCCACGATCACCGCGCGGTCGAGATCCTGCAAAGCGCCGGAAACAATTTCCGATGCCGACGCCGAACCGCGGTCGATGAGCACGGCAACGGGAATCGATACGTCAACCGGCAGCGCTTCGGCTTTGTGCTGGCGATCCCATTCCTTCACTTTTCCCTTGGTGCTGACCACCAGCTGCCCGCGGTCGACAAACATGTTTACGATATTCACCGCTTCGCGGAGCAGTCCGCCGGGATTGCCGCGCAGGTCGAACACAACGGCGCTTACGTTTTTCTTTTTCAGATCGACCAGCGCCGCCTGCACTTCTTCGGCCGCCTGTTCGGTAAAGCTGTTCAGCTTGATATAGCCGGTATTGTTCGCCAGTACGCCGAAGTAAGGAACACTTTTCACTTTGATCTCCTCGCGGATGAGCGTTACTTCGAACTGTTTCTTTTCGCCGGGTCTTTCCAGCGTAAGCTTCACGGGCGTTCCGGCCTGGCCTTTCAGGATGCGGCTGATATCGTCCATCTTTTTGCCCTTGGCGGGAACACCGTTTACTTCAACGATGATGTCGCCTGCGCGAAGGTCTTTTTTCTGCGCGGGGAATCCTTTATACGGTTCAGAGATCACCACCTGATCACCTTTCTGGCGGACCGTAGCACCCACTCCGCCGTACTGGCCGGTAGTCATCGTGCGGAAATCCTCGATGTCTTCTTCGGGAATATAGTTCGTGTACGGATCGAGTGATTCCAGCATCGCGTCGATGCCTGTTTTCATCAGCTCGCCCGGTTTCACTTCATCTACGTATGATGTGTTCAGCTGCTTGAAGAGTGTTCCGAAAATATCAAGGTTCTTGGAGACCTCGAAATAATTGTCGGTGTACGAATAGCAGAGCATGCCGCCGCCCATCATGATCACAACCAGCAGACGCAGCAAAGGGGTTTTTACAATCTGTTTCAGCTTATCCATCGGGTATCTGTTTTTGAATCGGGTGTTGCTTTTTATGGAACGGGATCGTAACCATGTCCGCCCCAGGGATGGCAGGAACAGACGCGTTTCATGGTGAGCCAGCCGCCTTTTACAGCGCCGTGTTTGCGGATCGCTTCCACGCCGTATTCCGAACAGGAGGGCGAGTAGCGGCAGGAAGGCGGCAGGTAAGGTGAAACGGCTCCCTGGTAAAAACGGATCATACCGACCATCGTTTTACCCGCGAGGCTCGTTTTCTTTACGGATTCTGCCTTTTCCTGCATCATATTCCTTAAGCAAACGTTGTAAAGTTAGGATTATTTTACCCTCTATTTCCTTGTATTCCAACGGCTCGCGGGCGGTAAAAAGGATCATCATTTTTACTGAAGCGCCCCGTTTGACCAGTTCTCCGCAAAATTCATTCCTGTTTTTCCGGTACGCTTCCCGCATGCGTCGTTTGAGCAGGTTGCGTTTTACCGCGCGTTTAAAATTACGTTTCGGCACCGCCACACCCATTTCGGCTGCTTCGGCTTGCCGTGTATCACTCACCATCCAGCTTACGCGGAACGGGAAGAGCGTAAAAGAAGAACCTTTTTCAAAAAGCAGCCCGATGGTTTTCTGTCCATGCAGCCGCGCTTTTTTTCCAAGGCCTTGTGCTTTTGTCATACGCAGCCAAAGGTAGCTAAGTTGCACCCAATTGCACGAACGGCAGCTTGTATTGACAGGCGGTTTTCCCCGGTAAAAGGGAGATGCACGGGGACTGGGTTTTTCATAAAAGTTCTTAAAATGAAAGGACAAATAGCAAAGGGTAGTCGACGACTGAGTCGTCGACTAGCGAAGTCTCGTTTACGAAAGCTCGTTTAAACGTGTTTTTGCCCTTTGCCTTTTTAAAAAAGAAAACGCCCGAAGTTCACAGGCTCCAGGCGTAGAAAAGTCTTTGAGGGGAGTATTTACTTCTTGTTCACCTGCTTGATATACTCTTCCAGGGCCATAGTCATGGACGGTGTGCCGGGTTTTGGCGCGTGGATATCGAGGCGGAGCCCGGCTTCTTCTACTGCTTTGGCCGTGCTCGGTCCGAAAGCGGCGATCCGCGTTTTATTCTGCTTGAACTGCGGGAAGTTTTTGTAAAGCGAGGTGATCCCCGACGGGCTGAAGAAAACGAGAATATCGTAGTACACGTCGGCGAGATCGGACAGGTCGCTGCAAACGGTACGGTATAATACGGCTTTGGAGTATTTGATGTTGAACTTGTCGAGGATCTCGGGAATTTCCTCCTTGTGGACATCCGTACAGGGATACAGGAATTTTTCCTCCTTGTGTTTTTTGATGATGTCCATCAGCTCGCTAAACGTCTGTTTGCCGTGGAAAATTTTACGCTTGCGGTACTGCACGTATTTCTGCAGGTAGTATGCGGTAGATTCCGAGATGCAGAAATATTTCAGCGTATCGGGAACCGTAACGCGCGTTTCCTGGCAGATGCGAAAAAAATGATCGACCGCGTTTCGGCTGGTGAGAATCACTGCGGTATGATCGGAGATATTGACCCGCTGCTGGCGGAAATCCTGGGCCGGCACGCCTTCCACGTGAATGAATTCCCGGAAATCAACCTTTACGTTGTATTTCCTGATAAGTTCACCATACGGCGACTTGTCAGTTTCGGGTTTCGGCTGGGTTACCAGTATACTTTTTACCCTGAGGTCGGTACTCTTCTGTGTTGTTGCCACTCGCTCTCCGTATATACGGTGAATCGTCAGAAATTACTAATGAAGACCTTAGTGATTACGACAAACGGTAGTATTTCAAGGGTGCAAAGATATAAAAATAAATTAAATGCCGAAATCCCGGGTACCTGGATGGCCAGCATTACTCCCCTTAATATTCTATAAACCAATATCATAGACCATAAAACAAACCCTGTCCAGACCAGCCATTCCACCTCCAGCTGGACCGCAAAAGCGATTAAAACCGAAACCGGGAAAAGCAGGAGACCGAGTGTTTTATTGAACAGCAGCACGTTGTACCCGTATTCGGTCATCACTTCCTGCACCTGGAAAATATAACCGATCACGCGAAGCGCAAAAAGTTTAACCAGGTAAGTCGCCAGCAAAGCGCCGGCCAGTATGCCGAACAAAAGCGCTCCGCCGATGGCCGGTTCGCCGCCGAAAAAAACAAGCGCCTGGTAAAGGAAGAGTCCGCCGGTCAGCAAAAAATTAAGCGTAAGTAAAAACGAAACCCGGTTGGTGAGTGAAAATTCTTCGCGGTAAAACTGGCTCACCGAAGCCATCCGCACAAAACCCGCCAGCAGTTGCGTAAATCTCCGCCCGTCGAAAACATGCAGGAAAACGATGAGCACGAACGAAAACAGCAGGGTTCCCGGGATCCAGTATTCCGTGCTTTCGGGCCGGGGCAGCGGGTTGATCACGGGCTCTTTTACGGAAATGAAAGTCCCCGGAATCGTATCGGCAACGGCTGTCGCTTTACTGTTCAGCACGGAATCTTTACCCGGCATGCTTTTCGGATCTGGTGATGCTGTTCTTCCCGGATCCGCTTTGCAGCACGGACCGGCAAAAAGAAAAAGCAATCAACAAAATTAATTGTCAATTGCTTTCTTTTTATCGCTCCGCGAAATATTAACGAACAGCCTAAGAATCCTTCTTTTTTCCGCCCATGGCAAAAGCCCGCGAAATGTTGAAGCCCAGTTTGTACCCGCCTTTGGCCCAATTGTCCGTGGTGTACGGCAGGAAATTGTTTTCATTGATGCCGGCCGCGTTGGTCAGGTTGATGTGGAATACGTGTCCGCCTGTTTCGATTTCGACGCCCACGCCGATCGGATCGAAATAATCCGGGTTGCCGCGGCGATAATCCGAGAACAGGTAAAAATACTCGGCCACGATAGCCACGCGCTTGCTCAGTTTAAAACGGAAAGCCGCGCCTGCCGAGATGAGATCGTTTTCATCCGTAGCGCTGTTGTCCGGGTTCACATCCAGCGCTTTTACAAAATTGCGGTGCGTATATCCCGGGATAAGTTCGAACGAAAAACGCTGGCTGAATTTGCGTGCGATCACCAGCTGCGTGGTATACGAAGCGCGGTGCGCAAATTTTTTCACGAAACCGGAATCCAGCGTAACGTTGGAATAAACCTGCGCTTCTTTCACCGGCGTTACACCTGCTGTGGAATACAGTGTGATAGTAAGCGGAATTTTATTGTCGAGCGTCTGGCGCAGGAAACTCCACTTGACGGAACCGTCGAGCAGCTCGTTGATTTTGCTGCGGCCGATCCCGATGGCGAGATTTTCCGTTACACCATAGTCGAAAGAAAAACGGATATCGCGCGAATCGTCGAATCCCCAGAGCGTGTGCCCGCCGCCGTTGCTGGCCGTTCCCATATTGCCGAAACGGTGCGTGATCCGGAAATCAAGCGTTCCTTTTTTAGCCGTTTCGATAGTTTGCGCGTTGACGACGCGCGTGGTTTTGAACGTGGCGCTGACGTATTCCCTTTTGCCGGGATCATCTGTTGCATTCATCATCGAATCGAGGTCCTGCGCTTTGAGCGAAGGGACCAGCAGCAGTGAAAACGAAAGCGCGGCGAGCAGTTGCTTCATATTATCCTTTTTTCTTTTCCTGTAAAGTGGCTTTGATCGTAACCTGGATGACCTGGGCGATTTTGGTTCCGACAGCTTCCGGAACAGCAATGTCGTGGTCTTTCAGCGGAACATCGAATTTCGCATCGATGGTGGCAACGCCGCCTTTTACAGTCATTTTGCCTTTGATGAGTTTTTCTTTGCCCACGTTGTGGCAGGTGAATGTGCCTTTCATGGTAATATCATAGGTGCCGTCTTTCGTGTAATCGATGGTTTCCTGGATTTTACCTTTGAACTGCGCCCATTTGTTCGGGTAGGTAGGTTTGCCTTTGGTATCTTTCGGACCTTCCTTGTCCGTTTCCATGTAGTTTTCGTTGAAATGCTCTTCCATCAGGCCGTTCTTGAAATGGAAACTCTTGATCTCCACTTTGGCATTCACGTCGCCGGTTTTCGGGTTGAGAATGAAGATGCCTTTATCGCTGGTAGCGTCGATGTTCTCCATCGGCGTGTACGAGTAAAAAGTAACGCTCGAGGATGTGCTTGTCCAAAGCTGTGCCTGCGCAAGCAGCCCGGTGAAAGCAAGTGCGGTGGTAAAAAGAAGTTTTTTCATGATTTGTTTATGGTTTGTTTTTGAAACCCTACTGAACAATGATCGCGCCAAACATGACGACCGAATGCGGCGTACACTGGAAGTTGTAGGTACCGTTAACCGTAAATTTATGCTCGTAAATACAGTTGGTGGCATCCATCGGTTTATCCCAAGTAGTCGCCCCGTTGGGAACACTGGTCGAAGTAGTCGTATGTACCCCGCTGATCCACACAAAACGGACCGTATCGCCATTGCTGATCGTTACCGTATCCGGCGAAAAAGTATAATCACTTACCCGGATGATCTTGGTTGTAGGCAGGTGCGTGGTATCTCCGCAGGCCACTACGTGCGGATGATTTTGCTCTTCAGGCACTTCGACCTTATCGAAAGTACAGGCGCTGAATGCGAACACGACAGCAACCGGCAGCAGGATAGTGTAAAGTTTTTTCATAGTGGAACGATGGTGTGCTCAGCAAAGATAAGAAGCACGTTGTAACTGCAAATTATTCCCTGAAATTGTCCAAGGCTTTGTAAGGTATGTGCAATAGCGTTTGTCTGTGTAAAATCAAGTCTTCGGAAACTGCGGAGTTCCTTTTTCAATATGACTTTACTTCAACGGCAGGAGGCAGTCGGCAGCGGCAGTCAACGTAATGCGCTTCGTATGTCGCCTGGATTTTCCAGGGACATCCCTGTAGTGCCGAGACTGCCGCTGCCGACTGCCGCTGAAACCCAAATCCACTCCGGAGTTTCCACAGGCATCATTTTACGGAATAATTACTCCGAAGGAGTTTTACTACTTTTGCACCTCCAAATCAATCTTGCAAGATGGCTACCGACAATTTCCAGGCTCCCGATTATTACCTGTTGGATGAACTGCTCACCGACGAACAGAAATTAGTCCGCGATACGGTTCGCGCATGGGTGAAGAAAGAAGTCTCCCCGATCATCGAAGACTATGCACAGCGTGCCGAATTCCCGAAGCAGCTGATCAAAGGCCTGGGCGAAGTAGGCGCTTTCGGGCCGTATATTCCGCAGGAGTACGGCGGCCCCGGCCTCGACCAGGTGAGTTACGGCCTGATCATGCAGGAACTCGAACGCGGCGATTCCGGTATCCGTTCCACGGCCTCCGTGCAAAGCTCGCTGGTGATGTACCCGATCTACGCTTTCGGAACGGAAGAACAAAAAAGAAAATACCTGCCCAAACTCGCTACCGGCGAACTGATGGGATGCTTCGGCCTCACCGAACCCGACCACGGCTCGAACCCGAACGGGATGCTCTCCAATTTCAAGGACAAAGGCGATCACGTGGTGCTGAACGGCGCCAAGATGTGGATCTCCAATTCGCCTTTTGCCGACATCGCCGTGGTTTGGGCGAAAGACGAACAGGGCGTGATCCGCGGCATGATCGTGGAACGCGGCATGGCCGGTTTCACCACGCCCGAAACGCACGGGAAATGGAGCTTGCGCGCCAGCGCTACCGGCGAACTGGTTTTCGATAATGTAAAAGTTCCGAAAGAAAACCTCTTCCCGGACATCAAGGGATTGAAAGGTCCGCTGAGCTGCCTGAACTCCGCCCGTTACGGTATTTCCTGGGGCGCGATCGGTGCGGCGATGGATTGCTACGATTCGGCTTTGCGCTATTCCAAAGAGCGTATCCAGTTCGGCAGGCCCATCGGCGGTTTCCAGCTCACGCAGAAAAAACTCGCCGAGATGATCACCGAAATCACCAAGGCGCAGATGCTCACCTGGCGTCTCGGCATCCTGAAAAATGAAAACCGCGCCACGCCCGCGCAAATTTCCATGGCTAAGCGGAATAACGTACACATGGCGCTGACCATCGCCCGTGAAGCACGACAGATCCACGGCGGTATGGGCATCACGGGCGAGTACCCGATCATGCGTCACATGATGAACCTCGAATCGGTGATTACCTATGAAGGCACGCACGATATTCACCTGCTGATTACCGGGTACGATGTGACCGGGATTTCGGCGTTTGAGTAAATCGTTTTTAAAAAATCTTTTTTACATAGCCGTTATACACGCAGCTGTTGTACACGAGTCGCTGCTAGTCGACGACTGAGTCGTCGACTAGCGAAGTCTCATTTCCGCGGTCTCGTTTTCAAGAGTCTCATTTCCCTTAAGTTTTTTATATTTACTCAAACGCCCTACCCCATGAGCAGTTTGCGCCATTCCTTTTTATCCGTTTTCCTGGCAGTTGCCTGTATATGCAGCGGGCAGAATCCGGTCATGACCTGGCACGAACCGGTATCCGGCTCATTTGCCGATGCACAATTACTCGGCATAAACAAGGGTTATACATATATGTGGATCGGCAAACAGATCCGGGTATACGAAACAGAAAGTTTCAAACTGAACCATACGATCAACCTGCCGCAGGCCGCAAACGACTGGCGGTATGTTTCTTACCAGGTGTTCCTCGGCCGCAAAGGCTTGCTGAGCCTGGTGGAGCACCGGTCCAAACAGGAAACAACCTGTTATGTACAGGTTTATACGCCGGAAAGCGGCCAGTGGCTGATCACAGAGGAAATCCGGGCGGGCGCGGGCAGCAAAATCGACTATGTTTTTTCCGAGGACAGCACGAACATCCTGCTAACCCTCCATGAAAAAAAACAAGCCGGTTTCCGCTTTTTCGTCATCAGCCAGCAGCAGGGTAAAATTATCTTCGAAGGCAAGGAATCCGCTGATGTTGCGGATATGCTGGTTACCAATGCCGGGCACGCCTGCTTCCTGCAAAGCGAAATCAGCTACGGTATGTTCCGTGAAAAAGGCACCGGGCATGCACTCATCTGCCATAACTCAAAAACAAACAAACGGCAGGAATTTCCCGTCAGCGGCCTGCATAGTGAGCAGATCAGCAAACCGGTTTTCACCGGCGACCGGTCCGGCAATGTCATTATAGCCGGTCTTTGGTTTACAACCGTCAAAAGCAATGGTTTTAAGCTTAACCGCATCGAGGGGAGTTTTTTCATGAAGCTCAATATGGATCTCGAAGTGATTAAAAGTAACCGCATCAATGTACTTCCTTCGCGGGCCGAAACGGATACCATCAACCCGGCTATATTTAAAACGCATTTTATTTCCGGTACCGGCGACGGTGGTGTGTTTGTCGTTTACGAGCAGTTTGTCAGCAGCAAGCATAACTACACCTTAACCGACAGCCGTGACACCTGCAAGGAAACAGTGGTTCACCGAACTAAAAACAACTACTACAATCTTTTCGCCATGTGTCTTGATGCGGAAGGCGGGATCAGGTTTACCAAACTCATTGCCAAACGGCAGTTTTACGCCAACGGTTCGAACATGGAACACACACGCTCCGATTGTTCGCAGGGTTTTTTAATCAGCCTGCTGGATCCCGGTTACGAGCGGACGACCAGCTATGGGGAACAGGAAGGGCGGCTGATGTCGTTCGGCTGTTTCCGCAGCGGTTCGGATTTCTACCTGTTATTCAACGACAAGGCGTATTTTGATTCAGACCCGCCGGCTGCCCCGCGCATCCTGGTCCCGGGCTGGGACAACGACGGGTACATGCCGGGAATACTGGAAATTCCTGCTACTAAATAGAGTCGTTTAAAATTCCTCCGGCTACCTTTTATCAAATTTTAAGTGCCGCTCAGGTCGGAATAGTCTTGATTTAAGCGGCAGTCGGCAGCAGCAGTCAACACAGTGCGCTTCGCTTGTTGCCTGGTTTTTCTGGCAACATCGTTGCAATACAAATACTGCTGCTGCCGACTGCTGACTGCCGCTTAAAGCTGACCCTGAAACGAATACATATTGAAAACCTTGCTATTGAGGTACCGGGAACGCAATTTTAAACAGCCGTAAACTTTTCTTTTACCGTACAATAAACCGGTTTGGCACTCCGTTTGGATACAAGCCCGTGACCTTTTTCACGATTTTTCTGAAAAGGGACGTAACCTTTTTCACCGAATCGAGTTATAAGTAAACACCGGGCCTGTTTAGAGCAGGAAGTTTCACTTAATCTCCCACACGCATGAAACACGGCTTCTTACTCTGTCTTTCCGCTTTTCTCCCGGTTCTCGTACCGGCGCAGGAATTTGTGAACGGCAGTTTCGAACAAAACGGCAACCTCTGCCTGATCAACACCACCAACGTGATTTTTAACGCCAACGTGAAAAACACGCGTGCTTTCGGCAGTTTCAAAAAACCGGATATCGCCAGCAGCGACTGCGGTTTCGGATCGGCCAAAGAAGGCAACTGGTTTGTCGGGCTGGCCACGAGTACCAATAACGACGGAAAATCGGAAGCGGTTTCGCTTGCTCTTACCCAGAACCTGGTGCAGGGCAAACAGTACACGCTCACGTTTCATACACGCCTGCGCCATTTTGCGCCGAACCTCGAAGTAGGGCTTTCCCTGAACGATTCCACCCAGGGCAGCGTGTTTTATACCTGCTCGGCCAAAGCCATCGGTACCGAGTGGACGGAACAAACTATCCGTTTCAATGCCCCGAACAGCGGCAAATACATTACTGTAAAAACAATCGGCAATACCGGGAACTCCGGTACCTGGATCGATGGTTTTGTACTGCGTACTGTTTTTGTTCCCGAAAATATTGTGAAAGTGAGCAACCTCAAACCGGCTCCCGCGGAACCTGAAATTCAAAAAACAACCACCGCGGAACTGGGCATGCTCAACGCAGCGATTTTTCCCAACCCAAGTCCCGACGGCAATTTCACCATCAACACCAAAGGCAGCGGCGAACTGAATGTTACCGTGTACAATATGCTCGGCAACAGCATCCGCCAGCTCACCTGCCCCGCCGATTCCACGGCTCCCGCACACCTCGATTTAACTGCCGAACAGCCCGGCCTCTACTTTGTAGAACTCGCCAGCGCCAGTTCGAAAGTGATCAAGCGCGTAGTGGTGACCAAATAATTTTTCTTAATTTGTGTTTGGCAAATACCATGCGCACAGGTTTTGTGTGCGAAATTCTTATTTAAAAACCCAAACACATGAAAAGAACCCTACTCTTCTGGACTATGAACCTGCTGTTGTTTGTCACATCGCAGGCGCAAATCGTTATCACTACATATTATGTCATTCCGCCGACCAGCGGCTGCAACGGCGTATGGGCTATCAGCGCCAGCCAACTGCAAAGCTGTGCTATGCCGATAACCTGGAGTCCGCCTACCTGCCTCGGCAGCACACAACCCAGTACGATCGGCGATACCACATTCTTTTCGATCTGTGAGATTCCCTGTACAATTGCGACATCCGATGGCTGCTATGCATCGGCCAACGGATCAACTGCAGTAGATGAAAAACCGGTGCTGCCTTTGGTATTGATCGGTCCCAATCCTGTACTTGCCGGCCAGGATATCACTGTCTGGATTGATCGTCCGGCAGATCATTATACAGTTTCGGTCATCAACCTGCTTGGTCAAACGGTTTTCAAAAATGATTTCCCGGTTTCCGGCAATACATTCATCATTCCGACTGAGGGACTCGGTGCAGGCATGTATGTTATTCAGATGAGCAACGGAGCAGGAATGGTTAGCCGGCGGGTCGTGCTGACGAACTGATTTCCAGGTTAAATTTTCGTACTCCTCGTGTTCTAAAGCGTTAATGGTTTATTTTTACAATTCACCTGATCCGCGCACATGAAAAAACTGCTACCCTCGGCATTGTTCGTTACCATGCTGGCATCCGGTTTCTCTGCCGGTGCACAAACGTTCAACAGCTCGACCACCGGTCCCATCCAGGACAACCAGGTGGTTTGCGTCCCGGTAACCGTGACCGGCCTGGCGACCAGTATCGATACCGGTTTCGGACTTTGCCAGGTTTGCATCAACATCACGCACACCTACATCGGTGATCTCGACGTTTACCTCGTTTCGCCCAGCGGCGACAGCATTATGCTGAGCAATAACCAGGGCGGCGGCGGAGATAATTATACCGGCACCTGTTTCCGGATGGACGCCCCGACGGCAGTCACAGCCGGCACTGCGCCGTATACCGGCAACTACGTTCCGGAAAACAGCCTCAACCTGTTTAACGACGGGCAGGACCCGAACGGCACCTGGACGCTTTGCGTGCGCGATGAAGCGCCTGCGGATACCGGTATCGTCAATTCCGTTTCACTGAATTTCTGCAGCGCTCCCCCGGTCGATCCGCCGTGGACTTTCGGTCCGTGCAGCGTGAACAACGGGAACGGCTGCCTTTGTCCCGACAGCGTTTCGACGGATTGCGATCTTTTACCCGACATGACCGCTTCGGCCGATATTATCACCAATTCCATGGTAGAATCGCCGGGACAGGTCGACCTTAGCAATGCCACGCCGAATATCGGCTGGGGACCGATGGAAATTCACAGTTCGGGAAGCTGCTGGTGCGACACGGTCAGCGTACCCTGCTCAACCACACTTTGCCCGAGCGGAAATCCGCCCACAGAAAAACTGCTGCAGCGGCTGTATCATAAAAACGGAAATACGATTACCAGTTTCGATACGCTGACGCCGGGAACCATGAGCTATCACCCGACGCACGGGCACGTACACGTAAATAACTGGGCCTGGTTCACGCTGCGCACCGCCACGAGCAATCCCGATGCCACCACCTGGCCGATCGTTTCCACCGGTTCGAAAACCAGTTTCTGCCTGATCAATCTCGGCGACTGCACCAGCAACCTCGGCTACTGCCGCGACTCGCTCGGCAACACCATCACGATGGCCGATATTCCGAATGCGCCTTTCGGATTAGTGAGCGGATGCGGAACATCGCAGGGCATTTACACCGGCATGCTCGATATCTACAGCATCGGTTTGCCCGACATGTTCATCCCGATGGATGTCTGCAACGGCAATTATTATATCGTTTCCATCACCGACCCGGATAATAATTTCGTGGAAAGCAACGAAAACAACAACTGGGTGGCGGTACCGATCACACTCACCATGCAGAGCAATCCGCTCAACAACCCGAGCTTCAACACGATGCTTTCGAACATGACGGTGAACACGTCGTACAACAACACGAACGTTACTTCCGTGGTATGGGATTTCGGCGACGGCAATATGGACAGTACGAACAATCCCGCGTTCCATACGTACGGCGCACCGGGAACATATACGATCACGCTCACGGTAACCAATCCGTGCGGATCATACAGCAGCACGCAGGTGGTTACGGTTACCGGGCTGAAAGACGATCCGGCATTTGTAAAATCGCTGCTGAAAACCTACCCGAACCCGAACAGCGGACAGGCGACGATTGAATACACACTGCCGCAAGGCGGGAAAACGGAAATTGAAATCTACAACGTGCTCGGCGAAAAAACCGCAACCGTTTTCAGCGGCGAGAAAAGCGCCGGCAAATACGAACTGGCTGTCGATTTCGATGCGCTGCACCTGCCCGACGGAAATTATTTCATCCGCCTGAAGACAAACGGATTTACGTCGACGCAGAAAATCACCTGTATCCGGTAGAAGAAATGCCGAACTGCGAATTAATTCGGCATTCGAAATTCGCCATTCAACTCCGTTGACTTTCCCGAAGGGTTAACGGTTAGCCTAAAACCGCTTTCACTTTCCGGTCGATCCATTCCGAAAAATCGAACTGTTTGTTGTTCGCTTCGCTGAATGATTTTGTCATATCCTTCCGGATATCGGACGAAAGTTTCAGCAGGGCGTTTTTGTTTTTCCGGCTCGAAGCGCCGTCGGAGAGCAAACGAATGGATTCCAGTATTTTTTTCTGCGCGTGAAATTGTTTTTCCTGCTGCATAAAACGGCGTGTCGCCGTAATCCTGTTGTCCAGCAGCAGGTCGTCCGAATCATAAAGCACGACCAGGTACAGCAAACGCGAATTGATCTGCAGTTCTTTCCGGAAGTACACATCCCGTTCGGAGTTGATGATTTTATTCAGCCATTTCTGCGCGTTTTTGTAATTGCCAACCATCAGTTCGGAAACCGCCATCATAAACATCAGGTCGAACAGGAGCGGACTGAAATTGATCCGAAATGCGCGGACTTCATGTTCAATATGCCTGGTCAACCCTGCAGCGTCATCGAAACGGCCTGTCTTATAAAAGAGATACAGTTCATTGTCGCAGGTATTCAGGAAAACGATCTTTGAAAGCGCGGGCCGTTTGATATCATACGCCGGCATAAACTCTTCCTGCTGCCTGATCAGCGCCTCGCCTTCTTTGTATTTTCCGAGGAACATCATCACGTTGAACAGGTTATTCAGGTTCAGGTGATAAATGCCCGGAAGGTCGCGGATGAACTGCGGCGCTTCGTCCATCAGTTTTTTGATTTCCTTATAACACTGGTAGCGTTCCTCCTGTTTGCCCTGGATCGAACACAGCAGGCCTTTGGATGAATAGTAATAATACTTCGCCCAGAAGCTGTCGACTTCGGGCGAGGCGGGCAGATTTTTTTTCAGTTCTTTTTCGTTCTCCCGGATAAAATCGGCAGAGCGCACGCCTTTGTCAATCTGGATCTGGATGTTGAACGCCACACGCATCAGCGCCGACTGTACCCGCATCATTTCCGTAACGCGAAGTTCTTCCATCATGCTCCGGTTCAGCTTGCGTTCATCTTCGTCTTTAATATGAATGATCGTTTCCCAGCGGAGCAGGATGAGCAGGATGGAAAATTTTTCAAGACTGTACGCTTCCGTTTTCGAGCGGCGGATCAGTTTGTGGCACTGGCTGAAGAGACCGCGGTTATAAAGATTTTCAATCGAGACCAGGATATTGGCGTAACGCGACAGGAACGTTTTATCCCGGTTATAAACGTTCAGGCTTTCCAGCACCTGCTGGTAGAGGTAATTTTTCCCGGAAGCAATATTTTTTCCGAATGCCGTTTCACCGAAATGCCTGCGGATGGCATCTTCGTCGTAACTCTCCTGCCGGGCAATCGCATCGAAAAGTTGCGGGTACAGGTTTTCATTGCCGATCACATGCCGGGAAGCATGGATTTTAAAATGCCGTTTTTCCGACATACTCATGCTTCGGATGAGCTGGTGGATCTCGCTGGATGCTTTCATTGGTAAATCAGACTTCTGATAATGAATAGTCTAATGTATTGATTTTACAGGTTTATAGCTATAAAAATACCTTTAAATTAACAAACAGACACTCGATAGTACCCGCTATTTTAGCTTGACTGTCCAACCGGTATGGGTCTATTTTCGCTTCCGGATACACGAAATCCGGTCACCCGTAATACAAAATCCAATGCTGCAACAAACCGATTCAAACACCGAAACACCGAGCAAAATGAAACATCTCCGGAAAATCCTGCATGGTCTTTTCCTGTTGCTTTTTATTCCGTTCATCCTGACCGGGAAAAAAGCGCACGCACAACAGGCACAAAACGGCTCCTGGATACAGAAATTCGAAATGCCGAAAGCATTCATCGAAAACAGGGGACAGTTTTACGTTCGTGAATCGTTCGGGAACGATACCCGCGTGCTTTACGGTTACGACGCTTCCGAAACGCGGATCTTCTTCAGGAAGCACGGCGTAACGTTCAACTTCACGAAAAAAAGCAAACCGGAAAAAAAAGGATCCGGCTGGAAAACGCTGGAAGTTTCAAGTCCGGAAGAAGGTTTTGAAGCCCGGAAGAAATCACGCATCCCGAAACTGGAACTCGATGAAGTGAGTTATTACTGGGAAGGTGCGAACGAAAATTCCGAAGTGTACACGTACAATAAAGTGGACAATCATTTCAGCTATTCGTTCCACGCACGCGGAGTGGAGAAACACGAAAATCTTATCCCGGGTTATTCCAGGCTGGTTTATAAAAACCTGTACCCGAATATCGATGTGGAATATACGTTCCACCCGGACAACGGCATCAAATATGCGCTGATCGTACATCCGGGCGCGGACCTGAGCCGGGTGAAGATGGTTTACTCCGACGGCGTGCAGATTGATCCGGCAGGCAACGTGGTGATCGGAAGCATATTCGGAAACATCATCGACCATGCGCCCGTTACTTTTTACCAGGGCAACGAATCGGCTATCATTCCTTCGAAATTCATCCGGGACGGTAAAACGGTTTCTTTCGAACTCGGCAACTACGATCGTTCGAAAACAATTGTGATCGATCCCTGGACGGCTACGCCCGCACTTCCCAATTCCAACAAAGTATGGGAATGTGAAACCAGCGGAGCCGGTGATGCTTTTGCATATGGTGGCGATTCATTTATCCGCCTGATCAAGTATAATGCTGCAGGCGCTGTACAGTGGACATACACTTCTCCCTGGGATTCGGCCAACTACTGGATCGGTGGATTTATCGTACATCCCACCACCGGCGAATCGTACATGACTTCCGGTTCGAACGGCGAGATCAGGAAAATCACAGCGGCCGGCGGCGTGGCCTGGAGCAACAACCCGAACGGACTTACTTCGTACGAATACTGGAGCCTCGCGTTCAACTGCGACCTGACCAAATTAGTTGTAGGCGGAACACGCGTGCAGTTCAGCATTCCCACCCCGCTTATCCGCGGGGTAGTAATTAACATCAACCTGGCGAACGGCGCACAATCGGGTGTTACGATTGTCGGTTTCGGATCTACCTTGTCGATTCCGCCGAGTATACAGGAAGTCAGCTCTATATGTTATGCACCGAATAATAATTTTTACTTCCTCACACTCGACACGATCGGCTCGATCAACAATGCGCTCTCGGCCATCAATTTCAAAACCAATACCGGTTATGCTTTCGATTATTATATCCCGGGATACGGTTTTGGAACCAAGCAGCCCATTTCAGCCATCCGCGCCAACACCGCCGCACTCTATTCGCTCAACGGCGGCACGGTTCACAGGCGCAGCCTGGCCAACGGCGCGGTAACCGGTACTGCCGCTATCCCCGGCGGATCGTACACGTCGAGTTTCTTCGGACGTTTTGTAAACGGCAACGGCGGTCTCGATCTCGACAACAACGGAAATGTATATGTCGGCGCCGTCAACTCCGTTACCAAATTCGACGCGAACCTTTCTGTAATTACAACCAGCGCTACTTCCTTCGCCGTGTACGATGTGGATGTGAACAACAACGGCGAAGTAATCGCCTGCGGCTGGAGCGGCGGTACAGGATACGTACAATCGCTTCCCATGTCGGCAGGCCCGCAGATGACATATACCTGTTCATCCGTAAGCCCGATGAGTGCAACATCCGTACAAACGAACGTAACCTGCAACGGCTCATGCAACGGTTCTGCAACCGTAACACCCAGCGGCGGCACAGCGCCTTATACGTATTCCTGGGCGCCTTCGGGTGGAACTGCAGCAACAGCAAGCAGCCTCTGCGCAGGAACATATACCTGCACCGTTACGGATAACCTCGGTGCAACAACTACCGTTTCACTGACCATTACGCAACCTGCCGCACTTGTTGCTTCTGCTGCATCGCAGACAAATATTTCCTGCAACGGCGGCTCGAACGGTGCGGCATCGGTAACGGTAAGCGGAGGAACAACTTCCTACTCTTATAACTGGACACCGGGCAATCCCACAGGCGACGGAACGAACAGCGTTACCGGCCTGGGTGTGGGTACATGGACCTGCACGGTAACCGACGCCAACGGATGTACCACGACACAAACGTTCAGCATCACGCAGCCCGCAGCGCTTAGTGCATCGGCAGCCTCGCAGACGAACATATCCTGCAACGGCGGAGCGAACGGCGCGGCATCGGTTACCGTAAGCGGGGGAACAACTTCCTACTCTTATAACTGGACGCCCGGCAACCCGACAGGCGACGGAACAGCCAGCGTTACCGGGCTCACCGCAGGAACATGGACCTGCACGGTAACCGATGCGAACAGCTGCACAACCACGCAAACATTCAGTATCACCGCACCGTCAGCGCTCAGCGCATCGGCAGCGTCGCAAACAAACGTGACCTGTAACGGCGGAACAACCGGCGCAGCATCGGTAACGGTGAGCGGAGGAACAACTTCGTACACATACGACTGGACACCGGGCAGTCCCACGGGCGACGGAACAACCAGCGTTACCGGCCTCACCGCAGGAACATACACCTGCACAGTAACCGACGCGAACGGCTGCTCCACCACGCAAACATTCAGCATCACGGAACCCACCGCAGTATCGGCCAGCGTCACATCAACTACCGACGCCAGTTGCGGAAACAACAACGGTGCAGGCACAGTATCGGCCTCGGGCGGAAGCGGTTCGTACACGTATTCCTGGGCGCCTTCGGGCGGAACGGCAGCTACGGCAACCGGGCTTGGAGCAGCGACATATACGGTTACCGTTACGGATGGCAACGGCTGCACAACCACAACGAACGTAGTGATCAACAATACCGGCGGACCGACCGTTTCACTTTCTGCGCAGCAGGACGTTACCTGTTTCGGCGGAAGCACGGGATCGGCTACTATCAACGCGACAGGCACGGGAACGCTCACCTATTCCTGGTCGCCTTCGGGCGGAACGGCAGCTACGGCAACAGGACTTCCTGCCGGAACGTACACCTGCACGGTGACCGACGGAAACGGCTGCATCTCCACACAAACCGTAACGATCACCGAACCGGCACAACTTACTGCAACGACTTCCGCTGTTCCCGCTACCTGCGGCAATAACAACGGCAGTGCCACCGCTTCTCCCGCCGGCGGCACTGGATCTTATACCTACAGCTGGGCGCCTTCGGGTGGAACAGCAGCTACCGAAAATAACCTGGCTGCGGCTTCGTACACCTGCACAATTACCGACGGAAACGGTTGCACGACTACCGCATCCGTAACGGTAACCAGCACCGGCGGACCGACCGTTTCGCTTCAGTCGAGCGGCGATGTGGCCTGCTTCGGCGGCAATACCGGCACAGCCACGGTAAGCGCAAGCGGCAACAGTCCGTTCACATACAGCTGGTCGCCATCCGGCGGAACTAACGCGACGGCGACCGGACTTCCCGCAGGAACATATACCTGCACGGTAACCGATGCCAGCAGTTGCATTTCCGTTCAAACGGTGACGATCACCGAACCGCCGCAGCTTACCGGCAACGCAACAGCTACTGCAGCTACCTGCGGAAATACCAACGGAAGCGCCACGGTAACACCCACCGGCGGCACAGGTCCGTACACGTACCTCTGGAGCAACAGCCAGACCACCGCAAGCATCACCGGCCTGGCCGGCGGAACATACAGCGTAACGATCACGGATGCGAACGGATGTACGGGCACGGCCAACGCGATTGTAGGCAATACCGGCGCACCGACCGTTTCGGTCCAGTCATCCGGCAACGTGAGCTGCTTCGGCGGCAATAACGGTACGGCAACCGTCAGCGCAAGCGGAGGTTCATCACCCTACACGTATGCCTGGTCTCCGTCAGGCGGAAATGCCGCGACAGCCAACAGCCTTGCTGCGGGAACGTACACGGTAACCGTTACCGGGAGCGACGGTTGTTCGCAAACGCAAACGGTAACCATCACCGCACCGCCCGCGATCCAGGTAAACAGCACCACGCAGGATGAAACCTGCGGAAGCGGTGACGGAAGCGCGCTGGTTGCAGCGAGCGGCGGCAACGGTGGACCTTATACTTACCTGTGGAGCAACAGTGCAACGACTTCAGGCATCAATAACCTGAACGCCGGAACATATACGGTAACCGTTACCGATGTTTCGGGATGCACGAGCAGTTCTGCAATCACTATCGCAAACATCGGTACCGCAGTTGCGGATGCCGGAACATCTGTCACGATCTCTCAAGGCCAGAGCACCACGCTGAATGGAAGCGGTGGAACTTCTTATAGCTGGTCACCGCCGGTCGGGCTTAGCTGCACGAATTGCCAAGCTCCTGTAGCCACGCCCGCCGGCACAACCACTTACACGCTTACCGTTACCGATTCGCTCGGTTGTACGGATACGGACACGGTAACCGTATTCGTGGACATCACCTGCGGCGAAATTTACCTGCCGAACGCATTCTCACCGAACGGCGACCTGCAGAACGATGTACTCTTTGTCCGCGGCAACTGCATCAAGTTCCTGCAGTTCGACGTGTACAACCGCTGGGGCGAAAAAGTATTCACCACCACCGATCCTGCATTGGGCTGGGACGGCACATGGCGCAGCAAACCCTGCGAAGCGGCCGTATTCACGTATGTTCTGCGGGCGACACTGCTCGACGATACGGAAGTGGAAAAGCAAGGTAACATCACACTCGTTAAATAAACCAGGGAGCAACAGACATGAAAAAGAAACTCTTGATTCTTCCGCTGGTATTCGTGGTATTCGCAGAAGCGAACGCACAGGATATCCACTTTTCGCAGATCACGGCTACGCCCCTGCTCCTGAATCCTTCACAGGCCGGTTTAGGTCACGATGTGCTGGCTATCATCAACTACAAAGATCAGTGGCGCAGTGTGGCTACCGCTTCGGCGTACCGCACCTTCAATACGAGCGCTGATTTTTCGCTGCTGAAAAAACCGAGCGGCACGCATCTGGGCATGGGCGTGAATATTTTCTCCGACAAGGCCGGCGATGCGAACATGGGAACGACCACAGGCCAGTTGCATCTTTCGGGTGTGCTCGGCGTGAACGACAACAACCTGGTATCGGCCGGTATTTTCGGCGGGTACGGTCAGCGCAGCCTGCAGTACGACAAACTTTACTGGGACAACCAGTACGACGGCGTGCAGTATAATTCCGCGCTGCCTTCGGGTGAGCCGCAAACTTTTGCGAATTACGGTTACCTTGATATCGGCGCAGGTATGAGCTGGTTTTTCAGCGCGGGACATTCCACGCTGAGCTCAAACGATGCGAAGCTGTTCAATCTCGGTGTCGCTTTTCACCACCTGAACAAACCGGTGTACAGCTATTACGGAAACAGCGACGAACGTTTGCCGATGAAAATTATCCTGCACGGTAATGCGGATATCGGGATCAAAAATTATAACCTGGTTCTGCAGCCTTCGTACATCGTGATGCTCCAGCATGCGCACCGCGAGATCACGCCGGGATTGGTTTTCAAATACATCACGAAAGAATCTTCGAAATACACCGGCCGCAAAAAAGCGTCTGCGTTTATGCTCGGCGGTTATTTCCGGATGAAAGATGCGATCGTCGCTACTGCGGGCTACGAATTCTCCAGCTGGGCGATCGGGATGAGTTATGATATCAACATCTCGGATCTTTCCACGGCAACCAATGCGCGCGGCGGTTTTGAAATTTCACTGCGCTATATTTTACCGAACCCGTTCGGCGGAAAAGCGACTTCGACTTCGAAGTTCAATTAATCCCGAATTACGCATCAGACGAAAATTAACCCGTTTTGGTCTAATGCTTTCGGGACTCACAAATCTAAGCGTCAGAAAATCAGCAGGTATTACAAAAATTGCCGCTTAAATATTTTCTAACGCTTGATTTGGGTTAATTTTTTCTCGTGTGGGCCGGAGGTTGCCGGCATGGTTTGTATGCTAAAGGAGGCCGTTCGTTCGTGCGACGGCCTCCTTTATTTTTGGTATCCCTTCGGGAAAGTCAACGGAGTTGAGTGCCGAATTTCGAATGACGAATTAATTCGGAGTTCGGCATTCGCCATTCGGCATTATTTTTTCGACTGTTTGTAAATCGGAACCGTAGAACAGGGTTCGCCGTACATGATGCTTTTGGCGACAGGACGCAGGAGGCGCGTCAATTCTACGTAAGCGGATTTCGGAACGGGAAGATTTCCGCAACCTTTTATCACGATACGCGCATCGCGGTATTGTTCAATATCCAGTTTGTTCAGCAGTTCATCGTAAAGAATCGTCTCCAGCGTTTCCAGGTTTCCGAAAACGATTTTTTTCGCGAAGGGTTCGAGCACCGAGGAAAGCAGCATGTACGCCCAGGTCGGGACAATGGCGTCGGCTGAGCAAGATACGGCAACGTACTTGTCTTTGTACTGCGTCCAGTCGTGCGTTTTAATGTATTCGCGGAAATCTTTTTCGCGAAGCAGCAATCCCTGGAAAAGCTGGTCCCTGATATCGAGCAAAACGCGCCCGCCCGCAGGATACCAGTCCTCGAGATCCAGGGAAATCAACCCGCTCTGCGCGACTTTATTTTCGATTTCATCCATATTTTCCGTGATTGTATACGGAATATTTAAGTTCTGTTTCCAGATATGAGATGTGAGATGCGATACGCTATTTTAAGTATTCACCATATTCACATCATCTCTCAAATCTCAAGTCTCACATCTCATATCTGGAAAAGTCACTACAATTTACATAAACCCCAACTCCAGCTGCGCCACTTCGCTCATCATTTCCTTGTCCCAGGGCGGATCGAAAGTCAGTTCCAGCTTCGCGGATTTTACTCCTTCTATCTCGCGCAGTTTCTGTTCCACTTCGGGCGGTAATGTTTCGGCCACCGGGCACGACGGTGAAGTGAGTGTCATCTTCATGAACACTTCGTTCTCCTCGCTGACATGGATTTCATAAATCAAACCCAGTTCCCAGATATCGACAGGAATTTCCGGGTCGTAGCAGGTCTTCAGCATGTCGATGACTTTCTGCACGAGTTCCGTATTTTTCGAAATGATAATCGCCGCCATAGTTATACGGTTTTGGCTTTGAGGGCCAATGCATCCAGTTTCATTTGCCTGATCATACTTTCCAGTCCGCCCGCTCTTTTCATCGAAAGCATTTTGCTCAAACCGATTTTTTCGAGGAAGCTGATATCCGCCTGCAGGATTTCATCCGGCGTATGACCCGACAAAACACGGATCATCATCGCCACCAGCCCGCGCGCATAATCGGCATCGGCATCGGCGGAAAAATAAACTTTCCCGTCGCGAAGCGCACTCACCAGCCATACGCTGGCCTGGCAACCTTTCACCAGCCGGTCGCTCGTTTTCAGCGATTCGTCCAGCGGCTCCAGGTTTTTCCCGAGATCGATCAGGAACCCGAATTTATCCAGGGGATCTTCAATCATCATGAAGTCTTCCGCAATTTCGTTTCCCGCTTCGCTGATCGTAGTCATCACGCTAATATTTTTACGGCCTTCGTTAAACCGGCTGCGAGCAAATCCACTTCTTCCTTCGTATTGTAAAACGCAAACGAAGCGCGAACCGTTCCCGGAATGCTGAAACGATCCATCAGCGGCTGCGTGCAATGGTGTCCCGTGCGGACAGCGATACCCTGCGCATCGAGGGCCATGCCGATGTCGAACGGGTGAATACCTTCGATCACGAAAGAAATGACCGCCGCTTTTTCTTTCGCCGTGCCGATGATGCGCAAACCGGCAATCGCGGAAAGCTTCGCAGTGGCGTATTCCAGCAGTTGGTTTTCGTACGCGTGAATGTTATCCAGGCCGATCGCGTTGATGTAATCCAGCGCTTTCGCCAGCCCGATTGCACCTTCGATATTCGGCGTACCCGCTTCGAATTTCAAAGGCGCGTCGGCATATTCCGTTTTCTCGAACGTAACCGTTTTGATTATTCCGCCGCCGCCCTGGTAAGGAGGAAGCGTTTCCAGGATGGATTCACGCACGTACAAAACGCCGATGCCGGTCGGGCCGAAGGTTTTGTGCCCGGAGAACGCATAAAAATCGGCGTCGATATCCCGGACGTCAACGGCCATGTGCGGAACGGCCTGTGCACCGTCCACCAGCACGGGAATATTTTTTGCATGCGCTTGCGCGATCAGCGCTTTCACCGGGTTCACGGTGCCGAGCGTATTGGAGACCTGCGTGAGCGCAACGATTTTCGTTTTTGCGGAAAGCAGTTTTCCGAATTCATCCGTGCGAAGTTCTCCGGCATCGTTCACGGGAACAACCACCAGTTTCGCGTTTTTTTCTTCGCAGAGCATTTGCCAGGGCACGATATTCGAATGATGCTCCATGGCCGTGATCAGCACTTCGTCGCCGGCCTGCACGTGCATCCGCCCATAGGTGGCAGCCACAAGGTTGATCGACTCGGTCGTTCCGCGGGTAAAAATAATTTCGTTGACGTTACCTGCGCCCAGGTGTTTCTGCACGGTCGCGCGCGCTTCTTCATACACCTGCGATGCTTCCTGGCTCAGCGCATGCACGCCGCGGTGAATATTCGCATTGTACCGCGAATAATAATCCGCGATCGCATCGATCACCGTTTGCGGTTTCTGCGAAGTCGCGCCGTTATCAAGATAAACGAGCTGCCTGCCGTTGACTTCGCGCGAAAGCAACGGAAAATCCCTGCGGATGGCAGGAATATCGATCGGTTTGCTTTCTGCAGTCATCGTTTTCATATTTAACCCAGGAACGCGGTAATGCGTTCCTCCACAAAAATTCTCAGCGATTCTATTTTGATCTTGTCCACCACTTCTTCCGCAAAAGCATGGATCAGCAGCCGGCGTGCGCTTTCCTGGCCGATGCCGCGTGTGCGCAGGTAAAACAAAGCGTCTTCGTCGATGCGGCCGGTGGATGTGCCGTGACTGCATTTCACGTCATCGGCGTAAATCTCGAGCTGCGGTTTTGTATTCACCGAAGCGTCGTCGCTCAGCAGCACGTTTTTATTCGTCTGGTACGCGTTGGTTTTCTGCGCGTCGGGGCGCACGAAAATTTTTCCGTTGAAAACGGCGGTGGCTTTTCCGTCGATCACACCTTTGTACAGTTCATTGCTCAGGCAATTCGGCTGCGCATGATCCACGATGGTATGATTATCGCAGACCTGCGAACCGTTCAGCAAATACAAACCGTAGAGATGCGCTTCCGCACCCGCCTGCGCCATCACTTTATTCACATTGTTGCGCACCCAGGCTCCGCCGAGTGAAAACGTGTACGTATTATAAAGGCTTCCTTTGGCGCAGGAACCCTGCACGGTGCTGAGCAAATGCCCGGCCGGACCTTCCGCCTGTATGCGGTAATGATCGAGCACGGCGTTTTCGGAAACAGCGACTTCGATGAGCGCGTTGGTAAACGACTTCACAGGGCCGATGGATTCGAACGATTCGATGACGGCGATTTGCGCGCCGGTTTCGGCAACGACCAGGTGACGCGGCTGGAAAACGGAAGCCACTTCATTGTCGGCGATGTGCAGGATATGCACCGGGCGATCGATGACCGCGTTTTTCGCCACGTGAATAAAAACACCGCCCGAAGCGAGCATCGTATTCAGCGCGATGAACGGATCGCTGTTCACGTTGGCGTATTTCGCATAATGTGCAGCGCAGGTTTGATCAGTTACAACCGCATCGGCAATCGTATTGATTTTCAATCCTGCGAGCAGATTATCCACAGATGAAAGTTGCGGCACGAAAACGCCGTTCACGATCACCAGCACAATCGCATTTTCAACCAGGGCCAGTTTGGCTACGTCATCGCTGGTGGGAATGCGCATGAGTTCGGTACGGAAGCCGAAACTTTTTTTCAGCAGCAGTTCGAGGTTCAGGTACCTGTAATCTTCCGTACGGCGCGTGGGAATTCCCTGCGCGGCAAATGCTTCCGCCGCTTTTCTGCGGAGGTTGGTTTCGCCGAAAAGTGAACCTGCATTCGCCTCGAAATGCGTAAGGAATGCGGCTGAAGTATCCGATATGGTTGTGACCGTGCTCATACTCCTGCTTTTTCGCCCAGTTCCGATTTAATCCAGTCGTATCCTTTTTCTTCCAGTTCGAGCGCCAGTTCTTTTGTACCCGATTTGACGATCTGTCCATTATAAAGTACATGCACATAATCGGGTACGATATAATCGAGCAGGCGCTGGTAATGCGTTACTACGATGAACGCGCGCTGCGCGCTGCGCAGTTTGTTCACGCCGTTCGCAACAATCCGCAAAGCATCGATATCGAGACCGGAATCCGTTTCGTCCAGTATGCCGAGCGTGGGTTCGAGCATGGCCATCTGGAAAATTTCGTTGCGTTTTTTTTCGCCGCCGGAAAAACCTTCGTTCACCGAACGGTTCGCGAGTTTACCATCGAGCTCCACCAGCTTTTGTTTTTCTTTCACCATCGCCAGGAATTCTTTCGGCTCGATGGGCGGAAGTCCGCGGTACGTGCGGATCTCACTGATCGCGGTTTTCAGGAAGTTGATATTGCTCACCCCGGGAATTTCCACCGGGTACTGGAACGCGAGGAATAAACCTTCGCGCGCACGGTCTTCCGGCGAAAGTCCGAGCAGATCCTTGCCGTTGAACTTTATTTCACCGGCGGTGACTTCGTATGCTTCGCGACCAGCAAGCACGGATGCGAGCGTGCTTTTGCCCGAGCCGTTGGGACCCATGATGGCGTGCACTTCGCCGGCTTTTACTTCCAGGTTCAGTCCGCGGAGGATTTCTTTTCCTTCGACGGAGGCGTGGAGATTTTTTATAGAGATCATATGCTATGCAGCGTATACGTTATATAGTTTCGGGTACATGGGGCGATGCCATGCATCGCCCTTACATTCGTATGGGCGATTCAGTGAATCGCCCTACGTACCTTTTCATTTTTTTTTATCCCACGCTTCCTTCGAGGGAAACGCTCAGCAGTTTTTGTGCTTCGACGGCGAATTCCATCGGAAGCTGGTTGAGTACTTCGCGGCAGTAGCCGTTCACGATCAGGCCGATCGCTTTTTCGGTGTCGATGCCGCGCTGTTTGCAGTAGAAAATCTGGTCCTCCCCGATTTTCGAGGTGGTGGCTTCGTGTTCCACGATGGCGCTTTTATTGTTGATCTCGATATACGGGAACGTATGCGCTCCGCATGTATCGCCCATCAGCAGTGAATCGCACTGCGAAAAATTCCGTGCATGATGCGCACCTTTCGCCACACGTACCAGTCCGCGGTAGCTGTTCTGGCTGCGGCCCGCCGAAATGCCTTTCGACACGATGGTGCTGCGCGTGTTTTTGCCGAGGTGGATCATTTTCGTTCCCGTATCGGCCTGCTGCATGTTGTTGGTAACGGCCACGGAATAAAACTCGCCGACGGAATTATCGCCTTTCAGGATGACCGAAGGATATTTCCAGGTGATCGCCGAGCCGGTTTCCACCTGCGTCCACGAAATTTTTGCGTTCTCTTCGAGGCAGATGCCGCGCTTGGTCACGAAATTGTAAATGCCGCCTTTGCCGTTTTTATCGCCGGGATACCAGTTCTGCACGGTGGAGTATTTCACTTCGGCATTTTTATGCGCAACGATTTCCACTACGGCGGCGTGAAGCTGGTTTTCATCACGCTGCGGAGCGGTGCAGCCTTCCAGGTAGCTCACGTAAGCGCCTTCGTCCGCGATGATCAGCGTCCGTTCGAACTGGCCGGTCCCTGCCGAGTTGATGCGGAAATACGTACTGAGTTCCATCGGGCAGCGCACGCCTTTCGGAATGTAGCAGAACGAACCGTCGCTGAAAACGGCCGAATTGAGCGCGGCGTAAAAATTATCCGTGTACGGCACTACCGAGCTCATGTATTTTTTCACCAGTTCGGGATGTTCCTGTACGGCTTCGCTGAACGAACAGAAAATAATTCCTTTTTCGGCGAGCACTTCCTTGAACGTGGTCTTTACACTTACGCTGTCGATCACCGCATCCACGGCAACCCGCGATTCCATACCGACGAGGCGTTTCTGTTCTTCGAGCGAGATGCCCAGTTTTTCGAAGGTTTTCCGCAATTCGGGATCCACTTCGTCCATGCTGTTCACCTGCGGTTTCTTTTTCGGCGCCGCGTAGTAGCTGATCGCCTGGAAATTGATCACCGGGTAATGCAGGTGCGGCCAGTGTTTCGGCTCGGTCATGGTGAGCCAGTGACGGAAAGCCTTGAGACGATACTCGAGCATCCATCCCGGTTCGTTTTTCTTCGCAGAAATAAAACGGACGATATCCTCACTCAAACCAGCCGGCGCGAATTCCGTATCGATATCCGAAACGAATCCGTACTTGTATTCGCTGTTGGTGAACTCTTCGAGTATGTCGTTTTGCTCGGCCATTTTTTTAAAGTTCCCGGTTTCGTGTTTAAAGTTTAATGTTCAACCGGAATTAAAACATGAGACTTTAAACTGAAAAACTTTCCCCGCAGCCGCAGCTCCGGGAAGCGTTCGGATTGTTGAACACAAATCCTTTCCCGTTGAGTCCGCCCGTATAATCGAGCTCGGTCCCGACGAGGTAAAGGAAACTTTTGCGGTCAACCACGATCTTGATTCCCTTGTCTTCAAAAACCTGGTCGCCTTCACGCACCTGGTTATCGAATTCGAGTTTGTACGACAGGCCGGAACATCCGCCGCTGTCAACGCCTACTCTTATAAAGGCGTCTGCCGGGCGGTTTTCTTCCTTCATGAGGCGAATTGCCCGTTCTTTGGCATTTTCTGTGACTGTTATCATTTGATTATCAGCCTTTTAATTGTGAAAACTTATTTAGACTAAATCTAAATACAGTGCAAAAGTACCTATTTTTAGGTAGTCGTGCAATGATATTAACAAGTTTTGAGGTGTTGATGTTCCCGGTAAAATTGGCCGGGTAACCGACGCCGGGGAGCGTTTCCTTTAAAGTATTGACAACGAAGGAATTCGGCAAGCAATAACCAGTGCCGTTTCTTCGATTTTCGGGGCCGGATTTCGATGGGTATTCCGACCGCAGCAGTAGCTGGAAAAGTTCCTCTGCTTCCGCCTTGGTTACAGCGATGCAGCCGGCGGGAATAGTTACTCCACCACCAGCTTCCCCGAAGCGATTCCCGCTTCTTCGCTGATGAGCTGGTAGAAATAAACGCCGCTGCCCAAGCCTTCCTGGTCGATGGTAAAGGAATTCCCGGAAAGGTTATTTATTACGCGGACCTTATTCCCAAGCACGTCGAATATTTCGAGCCGGGCGTTTTTCAGCTCCGCATCTGAAACGCGGAAAGTCGCCGATTCGCGGAACGGGTTGGGGAAAACCGAAACGTTTGCCGCTGCTTGTCCCTGCTCTTCCACGCCGATCGGCACTGTGCCGGTGAACAGCAGGTCGTCGATCGTAAACTGTGTACCGATATGGTAAATATCGGCAATGCCGTAAACACCTGCGACAATCAGCATCGTATCGGGATAGGCGTTCAACTGGTACGTGAGCGGAACGGAAAACAAAGTCCAGTTCGAAGCCGCATTTACATACATCATCACATCAGCAATCGTATCGCGTGATGATGTTGATGAGTTCCATTTGGTCATGAGTACCTGGAAACCGGCCTGGTCGCCGCCGAGACTGGTCAGCGTATAATATCCTGTCAATGCTGCGGGACGAAAGGTGAACGGGTAACCCATTGCCTGTCCACCGAACACCGCATCTACCAAAGAGAGCGCCGTGGGCGTGGAAAAAACCGCACCGCTTACCGTATCGCCCGCCGTGTTTGTTGAGACGCCCATCCGTACGGCATAATTCCCGGAATGCGCGCTGCTGACACGGCTTACGGCGGCGGAAGAAAGATTGGGACTGCCGAAGAGGTCGTTAAAAAAAGAAGTGACCACATCTATCGTAATCCAACTCTGCGGATTCAGGTAGGTCGTGCTGCTCTCCGTATTGTTCGACCAGTTTTCAAAACCGGCATTGGGAACTGTCTGCGTATGTGCAGAAACTCCTGCAAAAAGAGCGATCGTCCAAAGGGTAATTTTTTTCATGGGATTTTGTTTTGACAAAGTTAGGCTTTTGCGTGCCGCCTTTTCAAAGCCCCGGGAAACGATTTCATCATGCCGCAGATGATTACCTTTGCACCATGCTCGAAAACAAAACACGCACGGAACTCAGCAGTCTCGGCGAATTCGGACTGATCCGGCACCTCACTTCTTCCATCGAATTAAAACATACTTCTTCGCTGAAAGGCGTGGGCGACGATGCGGCCGTGATCGATAAAGGCGACGGGAATGTTCTCCTGGTTTCTACCGACATGCTGCTCGAAGGTGTGCATTTCGATCTCGCGTACGTTCCGCTGAAACATCTCGGTTATAAAGCTGCCGCAGTCAATATTTCCGATATCTGCGCCATGAACGGTACGGCAAAGCAGATGCTCGTTTCGTTCGGCGCATCGAGCCGTTTTTCGCTCGAAGCCATCGAAGAACTTTATGAAGGCATTTACCTCGCCTGCCGGAAATACAATGTCGATGTGGTTGGCGGAGATACATCTTCTTCCAAAACCGGGCTCACGATTTCGATCACCGTCATCGGCGAAGCGAAAAAAGAGAACGTGGTGTATCGCAGCGGTGCGCAGGAAAAAGATTTGCTCTGCGTGAGCGGTGATCTCGGCTCGGCATACCTCGGCCTGCTTTTGCTCGAGCGCGAAAAACAGGTATTCGTTGCACACCCCGGCGCACAGCCCGACCTGGAAGGAAACGATTATATCCTGGAACGACAACTGAAACCCGATCCGCGTACGGATATTATCCAGCTGTTTGCCGAACTCGGCATTAAACCTACGAGCATGATCGATATTTCCGACGGGCTGGCTTCCGAGATCATGCACCTCTGCACGCAGTCGGAAAAAGGTTGCACGATTTACGATGAAAAATTACCGATCGATCCGTCGAGTTCCGATAAAGCGCACGAGTTCAATCTCGATCCGACGACCTGCATGCTCAACGGCGGCGAGGACTACGAACTGCTGTTCACGATTGCCATGAGCGATTACGAAAAGATCAAAAACAGCCTGGACATCAGCGTAATTGGCCATATCACCGACAAAGCCAGCGGCGTGAACCTGGTAACGCGCGACGGCACGCAGCACCCGATCACCGCGCAGGGGTGGAACGCTTTCAAGTGAGTTTTAAACGGGAGTCTTTACTCCGATTTGCGATTGCCGATTTGCGATTTTTCTATATATATAAAATCGGCAATCCAAAATCCGTTTACGCTTTCGCTTGCTTTTCCACAATCTCCTTGAACGATCGCTTTTCCAGCTTGCTTTCCACCCAGGCGATAAAATTAAAGTACTCGAATGCCGAGCGTTCGAACGGATCTTTTTCCAGTTCGTGCAATTCGGTCATCAGGTCTTTATAATAGGATTTGAGATTTTCCGCTTCCGGCGCTTTCACGATTTTTTCGGTGAACTGCAGGAAAACCGTTTCGAATTTATACGCGCGGTTCCGCAGTTTGAGATAACGGTGCGTCGATTTCACGGTGTAGGCCAGCAGGTCGTTATTCTTCAGCTCGATGTGGATGATGAGGTTGAATATCTGCCCCATGCAGTGAATGTATTCGTTCTCCGCAATGCCGCTGTCGTTCAGCAAACGGTTGATCCATTTCAGCGCCTGCGAATATTTCGCTGAACCGAAATACGCGGAAGCAACATTGAAGAAAAAATACGCTTCGCGCAGTTTGCTTAACCTGCCGGCGAACTTTTCCAGTCCTTCTTCTATTTCCGGAATCAGCGCGATCGCTTTTTCAAAATCGCCGGTATTGTTGTACAGCGTGATCTCGAGGCTGAGCACGCTGGAAAACAGTTTGATCTCCATGTCCTCGTTTTTCGCCGTATCGAGCTCAGCCCGCAGCCTGCGCAGTTTCCCGAGGTTGGTGAAAACATCGTAATACCGTTTCAGCTGGCTGCCCACGTAAATGATATTGGTGAGCAGCGAAAACTGGACGTTCGGACGTTCGCGGAAAAGGATCGCGTGCGACTCAACCAGCGTAACATTGCTTTGCAGGTGAACGTAACATTCCTCGTAATCGCCGATGCCGAAATAATACGCGCTGTAAATATGACTGAACAGGTAACGCGCATTTACGCTGAGCCGGCTGCTTTCTTCGCGGAGCAGCGTATTGTCGATTATTTTCTTGAAATCGGAAAGCTCTTCCTGGTTCCGCACTTTCCCGCGTTTGTTGAGCAGCATGAAAAGCCGTGTTTTGATATTCCAGAAATCGTTGAACACGCGGATCTTGTCGGCGATCAGTTCGTCGTCCTGCTGGAGTTCCATCACACCCGTTTCGGTGAGCCCGGAATAATTGTCTTTCTCCAGCAGGTCTTTTTCCATCTGGTGAATCTCTTCGATCACCGCATGCTTTTCGAATTTGCGGGCCAGTTTTTTGGCGCTCGATAAAATTTTGGCGCACTGATCGTAGAGCGTTTTCTTATAAAGAATTTCCGCGCAGTGCAGATCCTTCCACAATTGCGCATCTACCGAACTGTTGTGATGATACACATCCAGGCTGCGCAGGACGGTATCGTACAAACGGCTTTTGGTAATGCTGAAATTATTGGTGAAGGCTTCTTTCCGGAATTTTTTGAGCAGGGCCGCTTCATCGTATTCTTTCAGGTCGTCCAGCTCATCGAAAAGCAGCACATAATTATTCTGGTCGCCCAGCGTATGCCGTGAAGCGAATATTTTGAAATGCCTTTTTTCCTGCTTGGTCAGCGATTTGATCAATCGGAAAAGCTGGTCGGAAGAACGGTTGGACATGTTAAATATTCAAGAATTTTAATACCAGGGACCCGGGCAAAACGAAAGCCGGAATTTTGGATTCATTACCGGGAAAAATGCCGGGCAGATTTCTTTTCTTCCCGTACAAAAAGCAATACAGCAAAGAGAAGTAAGGCTTTTCATATTTATTTTTCACGGTAATCATTTACATTAAAGTTAACTGTTTTTGTTCAACGAAAAGCGTTCCTGATGCCGATGAGAGAGGCAAAATTTATGTTTTGGACATGTATAATAATGTAAAAATCGTTTTTCAGGCTGGATATGTTGCTTTTGATACCGGGAGGGTGCCCGTCATTACTGGATTTCATACAATCCCGGGATTGAAAATCCGTGTTTGGAGATGTATAATCTGCCCCGAATTTGATTTGTTGCAGCGGCAGCCGGAAAATACATTTGTGATGTATTGGTAAATTAATCATGCGATTGAACCGTGGGGCGCTGGTTGCATGGGGATGTTGGCCAGCGCCCCCGGTTTCCGGTAAGGAAATCCAGGTTGTAAAAACAACCGACTCAGAATAGACAGGTTATCCGTTCGAATACCGCCGCAAATGATCGTCGCTGCCTAACAGACGAAATTTTTGCGGCGGTTTCATTTTCCGTCAGCACAGGAAACCGTTCCCCCGTTTTCTAAAAAACTAATACTTCCCTGCTCCGTATAAATCTTAACTCCTACATTTGGTTAAGTGATGAGCAAGGTGACGCACGTTCCGTATTTTTTTGCTTTACGGCAGTTCCTGTTTTTTCTATCCTGCCTGTATGCGTTTCCGGGCATTTCGCAGTCCTATCATTTTCGCAATTTTTCTGCCGACGCCGGACTTCCTTTCGTGCAGGTGCTGACCATTTACCAGGACAGCAGCGGTTACCTCTGGACAGGCGGTTACGGCGGACTGAGCCGTTACGACGGAAGAAAATTCGTGAACTATTCGCCGCGCAACGGGCTGGCCAATCACCTGGTGAATGCCGTTACCGAAGATGCGAAAGGACGTTTGTGGGTGGGAACCATCAAGGGAATCAATGTCATCGACGGAAAAAATATCCTGCTTTACAATCACACGAACGGTTTGCCGGATGACAACGTGAACCGGATGATCACTGATCGGTTCAAAACCATCTGGATCGCCACCAACAAAGGACTGGTTCGCTGGGACGGGCGAGAATTCCGCACCTACGGCAAAACGCAGGGACTCGTTCACGAACAGATTCTCTGTTTATATGAAGATAAACGGTCGCAGCTGATCTGGATCGGGACAAGCTCAGGCGTTTATTCATTTGACGGGCAGCGGTTCGAATATTTCCCCGTGAGTACGATCCTGAACAACAGTGTGACGGCCATTGCCCAGGATAAGGAAGGAAATATCCTGCTCGGCACCGGCGACGGTGTTTATTTAAAAAACGAGCGCGGGTTTAGCTTACTCATCACACCACCGAGCCTCAATATGCCTGCTGTAAATGCCATGCTCACCGACAGCCGGGGGATTACCTGGATCGGTGCGGAAGACGGACTTTACAGTTATGACGGAAAACATTTCTCTTTTTACAAACCTTCACGCGATGAAAACGGCCGTAATGTGCAAAGTCTGTATGAAGATTTCAGCGGCAACCTCTGGCTGGGAACGTTCTCCGGGCTTTTCCGTTTCCGCGGAACAGGATTCTCCTCTTTCGGCGTGCATGACGGATTGAACAATACATTCATATACCAGATCACGCGCGACAGTAAAAACAATCTTTGGGTGGGAACCACGACCGGCGGCGTTTACGTGTACGACGGGAAGATTTTCAAAAGCTACAACCGCAGCAACGGGCTCCCGAACAACCAGGCGAATTGCGTAACTGAAGATGCGGACGGCATGATCTGGGTGGGAACCAACAACGGCCTGTGCCGTTTCAACGGAACATCGTTTACCGTCTTCGGAAAAAAAGAAGGCTTCTCAAGCGATTCCGCGATCATCGCTTTTATCGACAGCAAAAAAAGATTGTGGATCGGCGGCAACAATATGCTCGCTTTATATAAAGGAAATGACCGGTTTACCAGCTACCCTATTCCGCAGCAAGGCCAGAATCTCGGCATCTATACCATCACCGAAGATGCAGAAGGCAATATCTGGGCAGGCACGTATCTCGGTGGCGTGTACAAACTGGAGCAGGAGAAACTGGAGCGCATGGAATCGCGGCTCGGGCTGAAAAACGATACCTATCTCGCCCTGGAAAGCAATCACGCCGGGCTTCTTTTTTTCGGGTCGCTCGACGGTGTTTATATTTATTCCAAAGGAAAAATCATCGATCAGCTGAGCGAAAACGACGGCCTTTCATCGAACCTCGTGTATTCGATGGTGCTCGACCGCAATAACCGCGACCTGTGGATCGGCACCAACCAGGGCATCAGCAAATTCGACCTGGAAGGTTACCTGGAAAACGGGAAAAAACATTTTTCACAATACGGGAAAGAAGAAGGATTCACCGGCGTGGAGTGCAATTCGAGCGGCGTTTTCCGCGAACGCGACGGCATACTCTGGTTCGGAACGGTGAACGGCCTGATCCGTTTCGACGCAGCGGCCTGGCAGCCGGATACGGTTAAACCGAAAACCAATATTACCGGCATGCGTTTATTTTACAACGATACGATCCTGCCGGACAATGTTAAACTCGCCTGGGACGAGAATAATATTTCGTTCGATTATATCGGCATCAGTTTATCCAATCCGCACAAAGTACGTTACAAACATATTCTCGAAGGTTTTGAAAAAGACTGGTCGCCCGAAACGCCGGATATCGTGCGCACCTACTCCAACCTTCCCCCGGGAACGTTCACCTTCAAAGTAAAAAGCTGCAACAGCGAAGGAATCTGGAACGAAGAGCCGGCGAGTTTCACATTCACCATCGCCACACCGTTCTGGAAACGCATTTCGTTCTGGCTTATCCTGCTAAGCATCGCCACCATAGCCCTGTTCACCACCATCCGCATCCGCATCCGCAACATCCGCATCCGCGAACGCCGCGAAGCGCAGACGAAAGTGGAAATCGCGATCAACCAGCTGAAAGCGCTTCGCGCGCAAATGAACCCGCATTTCGTTTTCAACTCGCTCAATTCCATCCAGCATTTTATTTTGAACAACAATTCGCCGGAGGCGGGAAAATACCTGAATAAATTTGCGCGGCTGATCCGGATGATTCTTTACAATTCCGAAAAACCTTCGGTTACTATCAGTGAAGAACTGGATGCGCTTCGCCTGTATCTCGACCTGGAGTCGCTGCGCTTCGAGGGAAAATTCGATTACGAAATCGAGATCGGGAAAGATGTGGACATCGACTATTTTGAAATTCCCACCATGCTGCTGCAGCCCTATTGTGAAAACGCCATCCTGCACGGGCTGATGCCCAAAGGATCGGGCGGGCGGCTGAAGATCGCGATTCACCTGAAAGGCGACATCCTCGTTTGCCAGGTGATCGATAACGGTATCGGTCGCGCGAAAGCACGGGAGATCCGGCAGCTTTCCAGGAAAAAAGATCATAAATCGATGGGCATGCGCATTACCCAGGACAGGCTGGAGATCATCAACCGGCTGCAGGGATCGAATCTTTCGCTCAGCATCACCGACCTGGTGGATGAGAACGGAATTGCCGCGGGAACCAAGGTGGAAATTTTCGTACCGGCGAGCTGATATACTATTCCCGGGAAAGTCCCGTTATGCAATTGTCCCCGAAAATTTTCATCTCCTCGATTTCCGTTTAATTCCCGTCTTCCGGTTGCACATTATTTGAAAAGACGGGCTGCCGTGAAAGCAGGTAATTCGCATGATTCCTGCTATATTCGCCTGCCTGCGCGTAGCCGGTTTTAATAACTTTGTGAAACCCGCTTCGGCGAAGGCAGGTAATCCTTAACACCTCTCGTATGATCAACACCGTTATTATCGAAGACGAAAAGAAGAGCCTGGATGTGCTTGTGAAGCTTATCGCGGCCCATTGCCCGGACCTGAACCTGCTCGGTACGGCCGAGTCGGTGGCCTCGGGAGTAGAGCTGATCCGCAAACATAATCCCGACCTGGTGCTGCTCGATATTGAAATGGCCGACGGAAGCGGTTTCGACCTGCTCGAAAAAGCGCAGGGCATGAACTACGATGTAATTTTCACCACCGCTTCCGACCAGCATGCGCTGCGGGCCATCAAGTACAGCGCCATCGATTACCTGCTCAAGCCCATCGATCCGGAAGAACTGAAAGCCGCCATCGATAAATTCACGAAAAAACGGACCGAGAACACCAGCCTGGAAAACCTGAAATTCCTGCTGCAGAACTTCAAAAAGCCCAGCGACAATTACGCCAAGATCACGCTGCCCACGGGTAATGCGTACGAAATCATAAACGTAAAAGACATTATCCGCTGCGAAGCGGACGGCAGTTATACCAGTTTCATTCTCGCCGGCGGCGGAAAAAAAATGCTGGTCTCGGCCAGCCTCAAACATTACGAGGACCTGCTGCCTGCCGAGGATTTTATCCGCGTGCACCATCATCACCTGATCAATATTCACCACGTGGTGCGCTACCTGAAAACGGACGGAGGCTACGCCGTAATGACCGACGGGTCGCAGATTGAAATATCGCGGCGGAAAAAAGACGCATTCCTGCAGCGTTTGCAGAAGATCTGAGCATTTAAACTGTTACTGCATTTCAAGCCAGAACAGGCGAGGCCGGAAACAGGGAGCCAGGACCGTTCATACCGGGCTTTTTCCACTTATCCGGGTTTTATATCCAGATACTGAACGCCCCGGGCCAGTTGACAAAAGTCACTATCCTTTCGTGCAAATGCCTCGTAATATTGTTTAGAAATCAACACGAGAGCATACCATAGCGAAACAGAATAAAACGAAGAACAGAAGGGACAGGTTCAGAAGTTTGTTTCAATGGGTTGTTTAGGTGTTTGGACTGCTACCGCTCTCTGACTTGTTGTAATCTATAAAGAGCAAAAGGCCCGAAAGGCCTTGGGTGACACCGGACGGCCGACACATCGGGGATGTTGTGAAGGCCGCCTGGTTCACCCGGCTCTTTAAAACATAAAAAGTGCAATCGATCCCGGCTTTGCCGGGACACTATATAAATAAAGTGCCTCTTCTGTCCGGTCCCGATCATTATCGGGACGGGACGGAAGAGAATCCAAAGGAGAAAAGGAGTCTTCGGACCAAAAAATAACTGAAGTATTAACTGTTTAAAACTTATTGCCATGAGAAAAGGAACTGTGAGGAAAGGACATGCTTATCACACCGACGGTTTGAACACCGTTGGCATCGTACTCGGAGTCGCATCCGTCGGCTTCATCCTCTATAATGTACTGAGCTTACTGTTTTCCTAAGTGTGTGTGGGAAAGCCCCGCTGAGGTATAAAAACCAAAGCGGGGCTTTATACTCCGAAAAGGAACAACGATATCAAGATCGCCCGACGAGAAATAATTCCACCAGCCCATTGCCAACGTGCTCTGCCTCCTTTGCTACGCTGCATCTGCTGAAAAACTCCCGGGCGATCTTTTCATTTACCCCGTTAAAGAAATAAATACGATCACCGGGCAGAATAAAAAGAGGATTGGATTATTTGCTACACGATCAATCCTGCGCAGCGCTCCCCGCGACGCGCAGGCGGATGTGAAACCGAAATCGCATCAGCATCCGTAAAAGTCAATACCGGAAATACCGATACCGCATTTCAATATCCCCCTGCTTTCACCCTGCTTCGGAAGCCGGATTTCTTATTTTAAGACAAGTGAAGCGGGCTTGTCTTTTCTCTCATAATAAGCGTCATGAAAAAAAAGCTACTCCTTTCCTGCTTTGCAGTTATCGGTATATCCGCACTGTCGCAGGCACAATCCAATGAATCACTCGATATCAACCAGGTAAAAAGCATGGTCAACGCCGGCGGTGACCTGTTCTGGAATTTTGCCGGTCCGAAATTCGAAGTCCCGCAGGGCTCCGGAAAGCATACGATCTTCACCGATAATCTCTGGATTGGCGGTCTCGACCCGGGGAATACCCTGCACCTCGCAGCGCAAACGTACAGGCAAAACGGAACCGATTTTTTCCAGGGACCGGTCAGCAATCCTTCGGAATACAATACCAATTACGACAACCAGTGGAACAAAGTCTGGAAACTCAGCAAAGCCATGATCGACAGTTTCCGGCTCGGGCTTTACGGCGTCAATGTTCCGCAGGTGATCCAGACCTGGCCCGGCAACGGGAACCCGCTCATCGGGCAGGCGCTGCAGCTTGCACCTTATGTGGATGTGAACGCCGACGGCATGTACTCGTACCAAATCGGTGATTATCCCTGCATCAAAGGCGACCAGGCCGTTTTTTTTATGTTCAACGATGACCGCGCAGCCCACACCGAATCGGGCGCAGCCAAAATGGGAATTGAAATTCACGGCATGTTATATGCCTACGATATGCCCGGAACGGCTCTGGACACTACGATTTTCCTGAATTATAAAATCTTTAACCGCAGCGCGAATGATTACAACAGCGTGTATGTGGGCAACTGGGCCGACTTCGATCTCGGTTATTATGGCGACGATTATGTAGGTTGCGATGTGGGCCGTAATCTTTTTTACTGTTATAATGGTGATGCCGATGACGGCAGCAGTCCCACGCCGGGAGCAGGCACTTATGGCGCAAATCCGCCGGTGCAGGCTATCATGATGCTTAACGGACCGCTCGCCGATCCCGGTGATAATGTGGACAATGATCGCGACGGTACCACCGACGAAAACGGTGAAACCTGCGCCATGTCAAGGTTCGTCAGCTATCAAAACAATGCCCTGGTGACCGGAAATCCCACTATGACGGGACATTACTATAACTACCTGCTGGGAAAATGGAAAGACAATAGCCCTGTTACATACGGCGGTAACGGCTACGGCGGAAACATGTCTGCAGCGTTTATGTACCCAGGCACAAGCGACCCCAACGGCTGGGGAACGAGTTTTGTTCCGCAGGCCGCCTGGGACGAAACCATCGCGGGTAATATTCCTTCCGACAGGCACGGTGTGGGCAGCTACGGTCCATTTATACTTTCCGCAGGCGAAGAAATCTGTATTGATTATGCTTTCGTCTGGGGCCGCGGAAATTCAGGGCCGGGCGGATCAATTACTGTTATGCAGAACAACGCAGATGATGTCCGGGCTTTTTACGACAGCACCGCTTCCTGCTCCTGTTCGTCCTGGCCGCTGGGAATTCCGCAGCAGGAAAATCTTACTGTAAGTTTATACCCGAACCCGGTTAACGATATTTTAACCATCGATTATAAAGCAGCCGGAAAAAACACCCGTTATGCAATCTACAATCCCGCCGGGCAAATCGTTTCAGCAGGCGACATACATGATAACCACATAACTGTCAATGTAAGTATGCTGGCCAGGTCGGTTTATTATATCCGGATATTCGACGAAAGCAGCGTTGCAGTCGGTAAATTCATCCGGCAATAAGCGCAGTGCGGATTTTCACGGGGTTTTCCCGGGCATTAAACCCGGGAAAACCCTTTTTTTCATCTATTGTTTCGACTGATTTATCTAAAAGATGTCACTAAGTGAATCCCCATGTCGTTCAATCTATATATGCCTAAGGAAAATCCGCTTCAGCAACAATCGTCGATCATGACGGAATTTACCGAAGGTAGCCTGTTGCTTCATTTCAGGCGCCAAACGGAGAAAACGTCGTACAGTATTTTTGACCTTGGCGGAAGTGAAGTGAAATCAGGAAAGCTGGAAGGAAAAGACACGCACCAGGTTCCTGTAAAAGAACTGGTCAAAGGCATTTACCTGCTTTGTATTATCGACGGCGATCAGCTTTATAAAACGCGCATCACGCTTCCCTGACTTTTTGCCGGAAACAATGAAAACAAAATCGCTTCAGCAAACGGAGTGATTCATTTCTTGCTTCCACAAAACCCATGTGCCCTACGTTATCCCATGCTTTAAACCGGCCCGAAGCAGCGAGCGCCGCCTGGCTCTTCAGCGTTTCCCACGGAAGTACATTATCGCGTTTGCCCGCCATGATCTGAACCGGGAACCCGGCAAAACGCAGGATCGCTTCGCGGTTGCTCCGCACTTTCATGCCTTCGAGCGCAGCCACGATACCCTGTTTCGACGTACGCGCCGCAATTTTTTTCAGCCGGTCGATTTCCTTTTTGTATTTCATAACATTCGCTGCGGCAAAAAGATTAGTAACCAACTGCCGCGTGTACGGAAGCGGGTTACGTTTCACCATCCTGATCGCTCTTTCGCGGTCAAGTTTTTTCTGGTCGCTGTCGGCCCAGGCGGTGGAATGAAAAAGACATAATCCGCGGAGATGATCCGGGAACAGTTCGGCAAAAGCCAGCGCAACATACCCGCCCATGGAATGCCCCACGATCACGTACTTCCGCAGGCCGAGTTCATCCATCACATCCTTCACCACTTCCGCCATTTTTTCCATACGGTGCACATAACCCACGCACTCGGAACGCCCGTGCCCGGGCAGGTCGATGCAGATCACGCGGTACCGTTTGGAAAGTTGCGCGGCAAAATCATCCCATATTTCCATCGACTCGAGAAAACCGTGCAGCAACACAACTGCGCGGCCTTTGCCGGTATCGCTGATGCGGATTTTTGCGCCTTTGGAAATAATCGTGCGGGTCATACGGATTATTCAATTGAGAAAATTAATCAATTTGAAAATGCCCGCACTTGATTTTCTCATTTTATATTCTTCGCTGCGCTCAGAACCATGAAATTAAATGCCGGATTTCATGTGCTGTTCCGCAGGAATTTTGAATCATAAATCCAAACCTACGTTTCTTTTACGATTCGTCAATTTTAAAACTTAGAAGATATAAAGATGCGCAAAGGTCAGCACGCCGGGCATTTTCAAATTTTCAAATTGGTTCATCAGCACGGAAACTTATCCCGCAGGGATAAACACCTTTATTTACGCAGGAATCCCGGCGCGGCTTTTCAGCATCAGTTCTTCGATTTCATCCGCTTCGATCGGGATGGACGCCATCAGATCGACCGGGCCTTTTTCGGTAACGAGGATATCGTTTTCGATACGCACGCCGATTTTTTCTTCGGGAATATAAATACCGGGTTCGCAGGTGTACACCATGCCTTCGGTGAACTTGCGGTAGCGGCTACCCACGTCGTGCACATCGAGACCGAGGAAATGCGAAGTGCCGTGCATGAAATATTTTTTGTAGGCGGGCCAGTCCGGGTTTTGTTTTTCGATTTCTTCTTTGGTGATGAGTTTCAGTTTCAGCAGTTCTTCCTGCATGGCCAGTCCCACTTCTTTATGATAGTCGGTGATGTTGTTGCCCACGACGAGGCGGCTGGTGGCGAAACGCATCACGCGAAGCACGGCATTGTAAACGTCTTTCTGGCGTTGCGTGAATTTGCCGTTCACCGGCATCGTGCGCGTGAGATCGCTTTGGTAATTGGCGTAACCCGCGGCGAAATCCAGCAGGAGTACGTCACCGTCTTTGCACTGCTGGTGATTCGTATTGTAATGCAGCACACAGGAACTTCCGCCCGAAGCGATGATCGGCTGGTACCCGGCAAACCCGGCGCCGGCGCGGACGAATTCATGCGCAAGCTCCGCTTCGATTTCGTATTCCCATACGCCGGGTTTTACAAAACCGAGCAGGCGGCGGAATCCTTTTTCCGTCAGGTCGCAGGCTTTGCGCATGAGCTGTACTTCGGTTTCGCTTTTGATGGCGCGCAGTTCGTGCATGATGGGTGCGCTGCGCAGGTAATTGTGCATCGGGTAATGTTTGCGGCACCAGTTCACGAAACGTGCGTCGCGGGTTTCCACTTTTATTTCGGCGCGCACGTGCTCGTTCGTGTTCAGGTACACGTTTTCCGCTTCGGCAATGAGTCCGAAAAACACTTTTTCGAATTCATGCGTCCAGTACACTTTCTGTATGCCCGAAATTTTACGCGCTTCTTCCTTGGTCAGTTTTTCGCCTTCCCATACCGCGATATGATCGTTCGTCTCGCGCAGGAAAAGCACTTCCTTGTGCGCACCGTCCGGCGCATCCGGGAAAATCACGAGGACCGTTTCTTCCTGGTCGACGCCTGAAAGATAGAACAGGTCAGCGTTTTGCCTGAACGGCATGGTACCGTCGGCATTGGTGGGCATAACGTCGTTGGCATTAAAAACCGCGATCGACTTCGGTTTGAGTTTGGCAGCATAGCGGCTGCGGTTTCCGGTAAACAGTTTCGGATCGATCGGTGCGTAGCGCGTGGTAGGCATTTTCAGAATATTAAATGTTATGCAACAAAATACGGTGTTTTCCGGCAGAATTGCACGTGTTTTTTGGATGAGCGGCAAAACTCAAACGTCAAATACCAACATTTATGAAAACGTCACCCTGAGCGGGAGTCGAAGGGTGTGTAATACGTCCGTTGTACAGAAGTACCTGGTACACACCCTTCGACTCCCGCTCAGGGTGACGTCGTTATACTTTTAAGTTATTGGAATTTGGGGGAATTGGTGTTTGAAAGTTGGAGGCTGGTGTTTGGGAATTGGTGTTTGAAAAACGTTAACTTTACGTATTCATAGTCAAACTGTTAAGCCCATGTTCAACTCATCAAAAAACAACACCATGTCAAAGGGCGCTTCTCCCGAAACAAGTTCTGTGAACCTCATTGGTGCAGGTACGTCGATTGAAGGCGACGTAAATTCGAACAGCGATATCCGCATCGACGGTACGCTCAAAGGCACGCTGGTTACACGCGGCAAACTGGTGGTCGGTCCTTCCGGCAATATCGAAGGCGAAGTCACCTGCCAGAACGCCGATATTTCCGGCCAGGTACGCGGCAAACTGAACGTAACCGAATTGCTGGCCCTCAAAGCCACCGCCAAACTCGCCGGCGAAATCGCGGTAGGTAAACTGGCCATCGAGCCGGGCGCCGATTTCTCGGGAAACTGCAGCATGGGCGGCGTGGTGAAAGACATCAACAAGCATGGCGCAAAACCAGCCGAAGCCCGGCAGCTCGAAGAAAAAACCGCCTAGCGACGGCTTACGTTACGCCGCCATGGGTTTCCAGATGGCCGCCATCATCGGACTGGGAACCTGGCTCGGCATCTGGCTCGACGGAAAAATGCAGAACAAATTCCCGGGATTCACACTCGGGCTGATGATCCTCTCGCTCATCGCAGCGCTTTGGTATTTTATCCGCGACGCATTGAAAAAAAAATAATTTACTGTTCGCCCGTTTACCGTTCGCCCGTTTCATCAAATAATAAATTAAAACAGGAAAACGGTAAACGGGCGAACGGGTAAACAAAAAACGCCCCGATGCCCATCCGCCTGCTTTTCTTTTTTCCGTTACTGTTTACGGTTTCGCTCCGCGCTCAAACTTTCCGCGACGGATCCAGGCACATGAGCAGCAATATCGTGGCAGGAATTATGATGCCGGATTTCAGCGACCTGGATAACCATCTCCAGGGAATTTACCAGCGCCCGTTTTTTTCCGAAACACAGTACGCCGCAGGATTTCTCGGTCGCGGCACCGTGCTGGTTTCTTCGAGAGCATTTGACGGTCACACCAGCATGTATTTCCAGCTGCCCGAAAAAATCCAGGTTCACGACAGCCTGAGTTTCCAGCTCAGCGGATGGCAATTCAGTTACGGCATTTTCGGCAGAGATTTTTTGTGGTTCACGGAGTACGTCGACCTGGTGATTTCTCCCGGCGTTGTTCTCGGCAATTTCCATATCAAACGTACCGATGACGACCGGCGAAGCCGTTACGCGAACCCATATATTGCAGCGAAAGGCGCGGCGGAACTGCGTTTCTGTTTCGGTAAATTTTCTTTCGGCGGCCGCGGGGAATATTTGTACGACATCACCGATCCGAAATGGAAACGCAAGCACGGACTGATGCCCGTTCTTCCCGGCAGCTATTACCGCGGTCCGCAGCTTATGGGTTTCCTGGGCTGGAGGTTCAGCAGGGACGAAAGAAAAACCGACTCTCCTGCGGCATCTCCGCCCGCGAAATAAAACAGTTGCAGCATACGGTCATTCCCCGATTGCACAGGAAGAATCAGAAGCCTACATTTGATCTATAAACACACACCGATGAGAATATTTTTTCTCCTTTTTATTTTTTCGGGCAGTATGCTTCCCGCCCAGAGTCTCGACTCGCTGCTGGTATCGAAAATCGAACTGCACCGCTATGATGAAGCGAAAGAACTGGTAGAAAAAGGAGCGAACGTGAACACGATCCAGCACTTCCAGACCCCGCTCACCGCGGTCGTCAACAGGATGTGGGATCTTTCCGATACCGTATTTTATTCCTGGCTGCTTTCCAAAGGCGCGGCCATCAATTTTTCGCCGGGCGGATATACCGGCACCTCGATGTACGCCGCCGCATCCAGCCAGACGCTGGGCAGCCGCGCGCAGATCGTCCGTTTCCTGATACGCAACGGCGCGAAAGTAAACGTGGACGAAGGACAACCCGAACCGATCAAAGGAGCGCTTACTTATAATTGCTGGGACGTTATTTCCGTACTGATGGACAACGGTGCGAAACTTCCTTCGTACGCGCTGGCCAAGGCGATGGCCGAAATGAGATACAGCAAATACAAAGACGCGCAGGGCGCACTCACGGAATACGGCAAGCTGGTTGAAAAACTGGTGAACGATTCGCTTCAGCTTCGCGGCCGCCACGAATTATTTACACCACTCGGTCACGCCATCAAAAACGGGAACCTGGAAATAACGACGATGCTTTTACAGAAAGGCGCACCGGTGGATAAAGTGGAAGGTCCGGGCGGCTGGTCTTCGGTGATGCTCGCTTCTTATAAACAAGTCGCCGAAAAAGAACCCGCCGACCGTCTCGCCATCATTCAACTGCTCGTACAAAAAGGAGCCAACGCAAAACAGGATTCAAAACTGGAATACCAGCAGAAACTCACGCATCATCCCTGTCCTGTAATCCCCAAAGGATCGAACGCGCTCGATGCCGCCATACTCAGCGGTGCGCCGCAGCCGGTGATCGATTACCTGAAAACACTGGGAGTGGAACAAGTGACTTCTAAAAAATAGGAGCGTCAGCATTCCGATTTGAAAATGCGACAATTTGAAAATGCCCACCGGCTTGCATACACGGGGCATCTTCAATGTATCAATGTATCAATGTATCAATGTAACAATTTGAAGATTTGAAAATGCCCCTGCGCAGAAGCAAGTGGGCATTTTCTCCATTTTCAAATTGTCGCATTTTCAAATCGCAAATCGGCAATCCAAAATCGAAAATCCTTTTTTATTCCGCAATCACTTTCCCTTCCGCAAAAATTCCGTTTGCATTCCGGATACGGTACAAATACGTTCCCGCAGCAAGGTCGTCGCGCGAAATCGTGATTTTGTTTTCGTCCTGGTTTTCCAGCCGGCAGACTTCTTTTCCGCTCAAATCGTAAAGCGAGAAAGTATAGTTGTCCGTACCGGCAGCCTGCGGATCGATTTCCACCTGCAGGAAAGAAGTGAACGGGTTCGGGAACACCTGCACGTTTACGGCATTGGCCGAAGCGCCGGTGATACCGGTAGCTGCGGCATCCGGCATTTTTATTTTGTCGATGTAAAGACTGGGAAGGACCATAGTATTGAGATCAACGAGGTAATACTTACTGGATTCGAATGCCATTATAATAGAATCGGGCTGCACAGCGGGCTGCAGATCGTTAATACTTACCGTGAACATGGTGTAGCTGGCTACCGGCGGCAAAGTCAGCACACCGATCGCAACGGTGTCGGCACGGTTCAGTGCGGCGTTCCATTTCTTCAGGATGATCGTGGCCACGGCGGAATCACCGGGCGCTGCATCGGTCAGCTTGTAGAACCCGGAAACCGAAGCGGGCTTGGAAGTAAACGGCGTTCCGGCCTGTATGATGTTTCCCCACGGGGGCATACTGCCGTTAACGATTAATCCCGGCGAAATACCGCAACCAAACATGCCGGCAATACGCACGGCGTAATTGCCTTCGATCGCATCGGTGGTTTGAAAAGTCGTGCCGCAGGAAAAGGACGACCATTGTTGCGGTAACGTATCGATCATATACGGTTGCGGCGTATTCCAGTTTTCAAATCCCGGGTTCCAGATGCCCTGCGCACCGAGCGAAAAGCTGGCTGCGAATGTGGCAATGGTGAGTAGTTTTTTCATGACGTATCTTTTTTAGTTACGTGCTATGATCCAAAACTATTCCACGACTACCGATTGCCCCTTGCACAAAAAGTCATTCAGCTTGCATAATACTTCCCGCAGCCGGTATAGTGCAAGCGTTCTTGAATAAAGTGCAAGGGCAAACACCAACTTTCAAATACCGGCCTCCAAAAAATTCCAATAACTTGAAATATAACGACGCCACCCTGAGCGGGAGTCGAAGGGTGTGTAATACCTCCGTTGTACAGAAATACCCGGTACACACCCTTCGACTCCCGCTCAGGGTGACGTTCTGGTAATGTTTGTCTCTGAAAGATGGTGTTTGGAAATTGGTGTTTGAAGGTTGGTTTTTTGAAAGTTTTGAGTGATACCTTTGCCCGATGTCTTTTTATACGCGCCTCGGAATTTTTTCTGCCGTGATGGCTGCCGGTCTTTTCGCCTGGACGCGGTTTGCCCCTGCTCACCTGACTCACCCCTCAGGCTGGTTCATCCTCGCTTTTTTTATCCTGGCAACCGTTGTGGTTCACCTGGTCATCACCAAACCCGGCCGCAGTCCGCAGCAGTTTGTCCGGGCTTTCATGGCTACTACCTCGCTCAAGCTTTTCATTTTCACGCTGCTGATCGTGATTTACGGCTTTATCGACAGGAATTCGGCCTTTATATTCATTTTTCATTTCCTCGTCTTTTACCTGCTTTTTACCAGCTTCGAAGTGGCCGTCCTCTATAAATATTTTCGCAGGCAAGACTGACCTCTTTTTGTTAAAAAAATCGCCGTTTTGTCTCTCCCCTTGAAAAGAAAATACCTAAGTTTGCACCGGATTTCCCGGATCAAGCCGACGAATCCTAAGTAATGTACTCAGTATCAGCTACCTGCAAGCATTCTTTCGCGTATTTCGCCCTGTTTTTCAGCCTCCTGATTTCACCTGCTTTTGTTTTCGCATACGACCCTGACAACAATACCCGTCACGGCGTGGGCGACAGCGCTTCTGTAGCGGAAGTGATGAAGAACATGAAAGAGAACGGCGGTCACGGAGAAGAAAAATTCAACGCCGGAACTACCATCACCGAGCACATTTCGGATTCGCACGAATGGCATCTTTGGGGACACACATCCATTCCGCTTCCGGTGATTCTTTATACTGACAAAGGATTTGAATGCTTCATGTCGAGCAAGGTCTCACACGGACATACGCACAAAGGCAGTCATTACTCTTATAAAATTGAGCACAATCACATTATCGCTATCGATGAAGCGACCGGCGAAGCGAACCACGAAGCTAAAATCTACGACTTCTCGATCACGAAAAACGTAGTAACCATTTTCATTGTCTGCGGCCTGATGCTCTGGATTTTCATCAGCGTAGCCAAAGCATACACGCGTAACCCGGGCCAGGCGCCGCGCGGACTGCAGTCGTTCGTTGAACCGCTTATTATTTTCATCCGCGATGACGTAGCGAAAGCAAGCATCGGCGAAAAAAAATACGCGAAGTTCATGCCGTACCTGCTCACGATTTTCTTCTTTATCCTGATCAGCAACCTGCTCGGCCTCGTCCCGGTTTTCCCCGGCGGAGCCAACATGACGGGCAACATCGGCGTTACCATGTCGCTGGCCCTGCTCACGTTCATCATCACCACCGTAAACGGGAACGCGCACTACTGGCGCCACATATTCGCCATGCCCGGTGTTCCGGCCGGCATCCTGTTCATCCTTACGCCCATCGAAATCATGGGCGTGTTCCTGCGGCCTTTCGTACTGATGATTCGTTTATTCGCGAACATCACCGCGGGACATATCATCGCGCTTTCGTTCTTCTGCATGATTTTCATCTTCAGCGAAATGAGTACGGGCCTTGGCTACGGTGTGGGCATTTTCGCTTCGCTGTTCGTTATATTCATGACTGCGCTCGAACTGCTGGTAGCATTCCTGCAGGCGTACGTGTTCACACTGCTGTCGGCCATTTATTTCGGCTCAGCAACGGAAGAACATCACCACGAGGAGCACGATCATAAACATGCGGCGGCACATTAACCTGTAATCAGTTTAACCTAAATAAATAAGTATCATGCTTAACACAATCATTCTTGCCGGGGAAATCGGTTACGGTCTCGCCGCTATGGGTGCAGGTCTTGCAGCAGTTGGTGCAGGTGTAGGTGTCGGCCGTATCGGCGGCAGCGCACTCGAATCCATTGCCCGCCAGCCGGAAGTTGCCGGAGACATCCGCGCCAACATGATCCTGACTGCCGCTCTCGTCGAAGGCGCCGCTTTCTTCGCGATGGTAGTTGGTCTGCTCGTTATCTTCACGAAGTAACAGGCAACCATCATGAAATTCCCCGGTGCAACGGTTGGTTGCACCGGGGTTTCAAAAAAAAGAAAAGCGAATCAACGCAACAACCATAAATAAAGCATAAGCGATGGAATTAGTTACACCCGCATTCGGTCTTGTTTTCTGGATGATGCTCTGCTTCCTGACGATACTCTTCTTATTGAAGAAGTACGCCTGGAAACCGATCCTGAAAATGATCAAGGAACGTGAACAGTCTATTGAAGACGCACTCGCTTCGGCTGAAAAAGCCAAAGCGGAAATGGCGGCGCTTCAGTCGGACAACGAGCGTATCATCGCCGAAGCCCGCAGCGAGCGCGACCGCCTGATGAAAGAGGCCCGCGAAATGAAAGACGCGATCGTAGCCGAAGCAAAAACAAAAGCACAGGCCGAAGCCGACAAGATCATGGCTACCGCCCGCGACAATATCCGCAACGAAAAAATGGCTGCGATCACCGAATTGAAAAACCAGGTCGCCCAGCTTTCGATCGACATCGCTGAAAATATCCTCAAGCAGGAACTTTCGGGAGAAGACAAACAGAAGGCATTGATCAACAACCTGCTCCAGGACGTTAAGCTGAACTAAGCCATGAGAGAAACACGCACGTCACATCGTTATGCCAAGTCGCTGATCGACTTCGCGCTCGAACAGGGAGCGCTGGAGCAGGTACATGCGGACATGCTGCTCGTGCTCAACACCATCCGCGAAAACCGCGACTTCGAATTGCTGCTGAAAAGTCCCGTAGTGAAAACGGACAAAAAGCAGGATATCCTGAAAGCGATTTTCGGCGGAAAGATCAGCGTGATTTCCGATAACTTCATCGACATCATCACCCGCAAGCGCCGGGAAGGACAGCTTGAAGCGATCGCTTCGTCCTTCGAAAGCCTGTACCGGAAACACAAGCATGTACTTTCCGCAGTTATTACAACCGCTTCGGGACTTGATGCGACGCTGCGCAGCAAAGTGCTCGACGTAATCAAAAGCAGCCTGAACTCGGAAGTGGAACTCGTAGAAAAAGTGGATAAATCACTCATCGGCGGTTTCGTACTGCGTGTAGGCGACAAGCAGGTCGACGCCAGCATCATCCGCCAGATCCGCAACCTTGAACGCAGCTTCAGTGAAAACCCATACATAAAAGAATACTAGCAGGGGCGATGCATTGCATCGCCCAGCGCAACGAATACACGATTACGAATACCCATTAGGACTACCGATTCAATTACACGCATAACGATTACATATAACAGAAAACAAAATGGCAGAAGTAAAACCGGCAGAAGTATCCGCCATCCTTCGTCAACAACTGGCAGGCTTCAAGTCAGCCAAAGAGATGGAAGAAGTAGGCACCGTGCTCCAGGTGGGCGACGGCATTGCACGCATCTACGGCCTCTCGAACGTACAATACGGCGAACTGATCGAGTTCCAGAACGGGCTCCAGGGCATCGCCCTCAACCTCGAAGAAGACAACGTGGGCGCCGTATTGCTCGGTAAGTCCAACGACATCCGCGAAGGCGACACCGTTAAGCGTACCGGCCGCATCGCCTCGATCAACGCAGGCGAAGGCATGGTGGGCCGCGTAGTCGATACGCTCGGCACACCGATCGACGGCAAAGGTCCGATCGAAGGAAAGCTCTACGAAATGCCGCTCGAACGCAAAGCTCCCGGCGTAATTTTCCGTCAGCCGGTTAACGAGCCGCTGCAAACCGGTATCAAAGCGATCGACGCGATGATCCCGATCGGACGCGGACAGCGTGAACTGGTGATCGGCGACCGCCAGACCGGTAAAACGGCCGTGTGTCTCGATACCATCATCAACCAGAAAGAATTTTACGATCGCGGCGAAACCGTGTATTGCATTTACGTGGCCATCGGCCAGAAAGGTTCGACCGTTGCAAACGTGGTGCGTGTACTCGAAGAGCGCGGCGCGATGCCGTACACGGTGATCGTGGCTGCCTCGGCTTCCGATTCGGCCCCGATGCAGTTCTACGCCCCGATGGCCGGCGCTGCTATCGGCGAATACTTCCGCGATACCGGCCGCCCGGCGCTGATCATTTATGATGATCTTTCCAAGCAGGCCGTAGCGTACCGCGAAGTATCCCTGCTCCTGCGCCGCCCGCCCGGACGTGAAGCGTATCCCGGCGACGTATTTTACCTGCACAGCCGCCTGCTCGAGCGCGCAGCGAAAGTCATCAACAACGATGACATCGCACGCAACATGAACGACCTTCCCGAATCGCTGAAGCCTGTTGTAAAAGGCGGCGGTTCGCTCACGGCACTCCCGATCATCGAAACACAGGCCGGCGACGTATCCGCATACATTCCGACAAACGTGATCTCGATCACCGACGGGCAGATCTTCCTCGAGTCGAACCTGTTCAACTCCGGTGTGCGTCCTGCGATCAACGTAGGTATCTCCGTATCCCGTGTAGGCGGTAACGCGCAGATCAAGTCGATGAAAAAAGTAGCCGGTACGCTTAAGCTCGACCAGGCGCAGTACCGCGAACTGGAAGCCTTCGCGAAATTCGGTTCCGACCTTGACGCAGCAACCAAATCGGTTCTCGATAAAGGTGCGCGCAACGTGGAAATCCTGAAGCAGGGACAATATTCCCCGCTTACGGTTGAAGAACAGATCGCGATCATCTACTGCGGAACGAAAAACCTGCTCCGCACCGTGCCTGTAAACAAAGTGCGCGAATTCCAGGACGATTTCCTCGCATACATGCGGAACCGTCATGCCGATACGCTGAAAGAACTCAAAGCAGGAAAACTCGACGACAATATCACCGCTGTACTTGAAGCTGCAGCAGCCGATATTGCTGCTAAGTATAAAGTGTAAGTACTCGTTACCAGTATGGGCGATGCATTGCATCGCCCATACATACTACAAACAAATGGCGAACCTAAAAGAAGTCCGCAGCCGGATTACGTCAGTCAACTCGACGCAGCAGATCACCAGCGCCATGAAAATGGTGTCCGCGGCCAAGCTGCGCCGGGCGCAGGATGCGATCACACAGATGCGCCCTTACGCAACCAAACTGCGTGAGATTCTCGAAAACCTCAGCGCCAGCCTCGAAAGCAGCGAAGGTGTTTATTCGAAGCAGCGTGAAGTGAAAAAAGTGCTGCTGGTTGCGATTACCTCCAACCGCGGTCTTTGCGGCGGATTCAATTCGAATATCGTGAAGCGCTCGCTGATCCTGGCGCGTGAAGAATATAAAAACGCCGCCGTCAGTCTTTTGTTCATCGGCAAAAAAGGCGGTGATGCACTGCGCAAGTTCAAATACACCGAAGCCTTACCCGATCTCGGGAACCTGAATACGCTGTTCGAAAACCTGAAGTTCGAGAACGTCGCCCCGGTTGCCGAACGCCTGATGAAATCGTTCGCCGACGGCGAGTACGATAAAATCATACTGGTTTATAACCAGTTCAAAAACGCCGCTGTTCAGATCGTGAATGCCGAACAGTTCCTGCCGGTTGATCCGAAAAAAACGGAAGGAAAAACTTCGAAAACGGATTATGTATTCGAACCTTCACGCGAACAGATCGTGCTCGACCTCATTCCGCGTTCGCTGAAAACACAACTTTACAAGGCCCTGCTCGATTCACATGCTTCGGAACACGGCGCACGCATGACGGCTATGCACAAAGCCACCGACAACGCGAAAGACCTGCTCCGCGACCTGCGCATCAGCTACAACAAAGCGCGCCAGGCTGCCATCACCAACGAAATCCTGGAGATCGTGGGCGGAGCGGAAGCGCTGAACGGATAATCCAAAAAAAACATACTTAAAAAAGCTCCTGATGAAAATCGGGGGCTTTTTTGTTTTTTATCCGCCCGGTAATTTTATCAACGAATGCTGGGATGGAGATGGTAATTATTTTAACGTTGTGGAATAACTAAAAACAATCGTATGTCATTGCAGCCAACTGCCAATCTCACCGTTACCCAACCCGCAGGTTCCGGTGATGTGTTTGTATCCATCCTGGGAACAGACCCCACAACAGGTACTTTTTCTTACCTCGATTTTACTACCGGTAAGCTGGTAGCCTATTCCAGCTACAAATCGCTCACCACCTCCCAGTTGTTGTCGTCGCTGAAAATGCCGGTCGGCATCCCGGCGATGAAAAGTGCACGAATCTATTTTGCCGTCGGAACCGATTTCGATACAACCACGTTCCCCGCGCAGTCGGGACCTTCTTCGAGCAAAAACCAAACGGTTATGTTCGACAAAGTGGAGTTCGACACGTCCAGTGCGGGCAACTTTAATATCAACTCCACGAACGTAGATTTCTATGCGCTTTCATACACCATGTCGCTGCAGAACCAGTCCGGCGATAACGTTTCCGTCGGCCTTAGCTCGACCAGGACAGAAATCCTTACGGCAATGAGCAAAATTCCGGTTGCGAACGCCGGGAAAAACCCGGGGAATACGGAAATCTACCAGCAGCTCTTCGTCACGGATTCCAAAAAAAACGTGGTCCGGTATATTGCGCCCAAAGCAGCTGCGCTGACCGACTGGGGCAGCTACAGCCAGGAGTTCACGCATTATCTCGACGATTATATCCGCAACAAAGTATTCGTGCCCAACCGGCAGTTTTCATTTTACGACAAGTTTTATCCAAACCCGAAGAACACGTATTACGGACAGATCAGCAGCGACGGCACGACGATGTCGTTATATACGGATTCGGCCCGGAAAAACCTTTACCTGACGCTGAACCGCCCGATGAATGGTTTCGGAAAACCTGATTTCAAAAATGATCCGCAGTATTTTCATAATACTTCGGGCACGGAAAACAACCAGGTCGACTGGGGCTTCCTGCTGCTGGGCAACGTTGCGGGAACCGGGCTTGCGGCAGACTGGGGAAGCGATCCTGCGGCCATGGCCATCCTGGTTTCCATCTGCCGGGGTGTAGCGCATCTCGACGACGGCTGTACAGAATGGGTGAAAACATCCGGCTTCTACCAGGGCGACGCCGGCAAGAGCACAGAAAATCAGCCGATCGAATATTATTCGAAGATTCTGCACGCGAATGCCCCGGGCGGAGCTGCCTATACGCTTTCCTATGATGATGTTTACGGGCAGAATTCCTCGGTGTTCTTCAATTCGGGACAAGCGATCACCATTGCCCTTACTTCGATCGAGAAGGTGGTTTTAAGCTGATAAAATGCCAGAAAACAGGGTGCAGATTTCTACCTGGATACGTAATGTTTTTGGCCTGAATTCCCTTGATAAATCATGGTATTACAAAAAAACCATGAATTGAACGAGTAAGTATAAATCCCGATTCATTAGCGAAGACCAATGAAGTAACTAACCTTTGTACCGGGAGATACCTTTTGCTTTCCGGCCCTGCAGCACCATAGCCTCCTTTGGTATACTGCGGGGCCGGTTGCTTTATAATAATGAACTTCCAAAAACGGCGAATTTCTTCGTTGGCCTTCTGCTAAAAATGTTCATTTACACAAGCAAACTCCGCTTTTCAGCAGAAGACCGCCTCGAACTTCTTTGTTTTTAGAAGTTCATTTCTGAAGAAGGATTGTTTTTTTAAGATTTTAAATCCACTTCTCTTCGATCGAAACTTATGTCAAACGCATCATTTACACACAGCTCCCAGCTCCACATAATTCCCCGGCTTCACCAGGAAATATTCCGGGTTCACTTCTTCGTTCATCCGCAGGTCCCAGCGGCGGAAAAGGAAATTGGTTTCGTTCAGTTTCTGCCTGTTGTTTTCCGAATCGAGATCCTCGCGCGTTACGATGGTCACACATTTGTCTTTCCCGTCCAGCGCCGAACATAAAAGCGTTTCCATCGGCAGCGACCAGTCCGCATATTTAAAACAAGCGGCGAAATCGGCATCCGCCATCATGAATTTACTTCCGCCTTCCTGCTGTGCGGTGTTGATCAATTTCGTTTTCAGCGCAGCGTCGGCCGTGTATGTTTTCCCGGTATCTACAAAAAGCCAGAGGCGCCAGCACACGATCAGCGCAACCAGGATACCGCCCGTTATGTTCCGCAAAGTCAGTTGCGTGAAAATATCGTACATGAACGGAAGCAGGGCAATAGTAACCAGCGGCATGTACATGCGCTCGAAATACAGCGTCTGGAAACTGCCGCTTTCGTGCGTAACGTTGATCAGGACGATAATCCCGAAGAAGAACGCCGTAAGCAAACTTGCGCGTATCCAGGTTTTTCTCACGATGCAGAAAGAAACGGTGAAGAGAAACAGCAGCAGCGGAACGGTATAATACGTCATCAGGTATTTCGCCAGCATCCAGAGGTAGCTGAAATGAAAAAGATTTTCGTAACTCTTGTTCTCCCCGATATTCAGCAGGCTCATTTTGCCGGTTTCGTAATCCGTGAGCAGCATTTTTTTCGCGATGTACCAGCCGCAGAAAAGCAAAGCGTAAAGCAGCAGTTGCCGCCAGATCACCCACCATTTTTCAAAAGCATCGAACAGGATGAGGAAGAGCAGCGGGATAAAAACAAGCGGGTGACTGAACAGGGCGGTGATCATCAGCAAAAGCAAAAGCACGATATCGAGCCAGCGCCGGTGCCGGTTCTGCCGGAGGTGACTGTAAATCAGAACGAGCAGCGCGGTGCCGTACCAGATTTCATACATCGGGCAGAAATACATGTGCAGCACGCCGAGTGTTTGTACAAGAATCAATGCAACACCTGCCGTTTTATCGCGGAGAAAAAAAACGGCGTACAAAAACAGTCCGTAAAAAAAGATCACCGGGTTCAGCGAGTTCAGGATCATCACCGCTTTCAGCGAAAGCCCGATTTTCACACCGAGCAGCGGCAGCGCCTGCGAAGCGCCGAGGATAAAACGCTGGTGCTCGATCCGGAAATTTTCGCTGTCCACCACCTGGAGCAGGTAATACGCGGCATCCGCAGCAATCCGTTCGCGGAAAAAAATCACGGCCATAATCGCCGTTACCAGGAAGTACAGGTGCGTACCGGTTAAAAAAACGATTTTGTCGCGGCGAATTTTATCCATGCAGAGAAGGCGGTGCCGGGGTCAGGATAATTTGTCCGTAAGTAATTTGATCTCGATGGCCGGCGAAATTTTTTCGTAGAGGATATTGTAAACGGCATCCGTGATCGGCATATCCACTTTATACCGCGTATTGATTTCGTAAATACATTTCACGGCATAATATCCTTCGGCGACCATATTCATTTCGAGCTGCGCCATTTTAACCGAATAGCCTTTGCCGATCATCGCGCCGAACATGCGGTTTCGGCTGAACTGGGAATAGGCCGTAACCAGCAGGTCGCCGAGGTAAGCGGAACTGTTGATGTCGCGGCCGATCGGGTGAACGGCGCCCACGAAACGTTCGATTTCCTGGATGGAATTCGAAATGAGCACCGCCTGGAAATTATCGCCGTAGCCCAGGCCGTGACAAATCCCGGAAGCGAGCGCAAAAACGTTTTTCAGCACGGCGGAATATTCCGTGCCGTAAATATCATCGGATACGGTGGTGCGGATGTAGCGGCAGCTGATCGCATCGGCTACAATTTTCGCATGTCCGGCTCCCTGTGAAGCGACGGTGAGGTACGACAGTTTTTCCATAGCCACTTCTTCGGCATGGCAGGGACCGGCAATCACGCCGATGTTTTCGTAAGGCAAGCCGAAATGCTGGTGAAAGTATTCGCCGACGATCAGGTTCGGACCGGGAACAATTCCTTTGATGGCGGAGTAAACGATCTTGTCGCGAAAATCTTCCGGGCTTGTTTCTTTCAGCGTTTCGGCCAGGAATGCGGCGGGAACAGCCATGATGAGCACATCGCAGGAAGCGATTACTTTTTTAAGGTCGCTGTCGATGTGCAGCTTGTCCGTGTGCAGTTCCACGGAACTGAGATAGCTCGGGTTATGCCTGTATTTCCGGATATACTCGATCGTTTCGGTTTTACGGATCCACCAGTACACGCTGCCGGCATTGCTGCAAAGCATTTTGATGATAGCCGTGGCCCAGCTTCCGCCGCCGATCACACCGATTTTCTTTTCGCCGCTCATGATTTGCGAAAATACGGCTTTACGGCTTTGTATTAAACTATGTTTTCGGAAAACAGGAGTTGGTGTTGCAGTACGTTCCTTTTACGAATGCCGAATGCCGGATTAACCTTTAGCGTATTGTGCCTTCGTTATAACAGAGACGTTGAGTTTACACAGAAAAATCCGGCAATCGCAATTCGGCATTCCCCCGGTTCAGTGTACTTTTTTCGCGGGGATTTGTTTTATCGCACGCATAATTTCCGGCATTCCGTAAGGTTTTGAGACAAACCAGGCGAGTTTCGCAGGATAGTCTTTCAATATTTCCGGGTGGCAGGTCGTTGCGCAGATCACGGGTAATTTCTGTTTTTGCACGAGTCCGAATAACGCGGAAGCAAAAAAATTTTCCGGTGTGCCGCTGATTTCACAGATAACCAAATCCGCGTCCAGTTCCCCGGGAAGAAGAACAGGCAGGACTTCGTCCCAGGAATTTCCTTCCCAGGCGATATCATAGCCCAGTTTCCGAAGCAGGCGGCAGAGCGAAAACCGGGGAATGGCCTGTCGCTCGATAACGATGATGCGCATAAAAAATCAGGAGTTTATAAAAAACATAGAAGCGGTCACAGAAAGAATCGAAATACTGATAAACAGGAGGACCTTGTACGGATTTTCCTGGCGGGTTTCTTTCATACTGTTTATCTCGTTATAATAAGTTTCTGACTTTGCCGCGACGATGCGGTTTCGATGGTTACGACGTATATGCCGGGTGCAAGTGCAGGCAGGATCATGTCGTGCTGCTCCGGCGGAAGAACCGGTGTTTTGAAAATTATTTTTCCGGCCGGGTCGGAAATATGCAGCGCAGCATGCCAGCTGTTTCCTGTACCGGGAAAAGCCAGCAAAACCGGGCCGCAGGAAGGATTCGGATACAACAGGAATGCCGTTGCGGAAGCAGGTTCAAAACGCACGTGCACCGGCTGCGAATACGAAAAATGCCCGTCGAAATCCGTTTGCCTGAGCCGGTAATAACTGTCGCCTTCCAGCGGCGCATAATCCGCAATCGCGTAATGAATACTTGCCGAACTGTTCCCCGCTCCGTCAACAGTCGCGATTGCTTCGAACAGAGCCATGCCGTTGCTTCGCTCGACAGTAAAAAAGTCGTTGTTTACTTCCGTCGCTGTCACCCAGTCCAGGTCCACCTGCCCTGTCCCGGGACCGGCCGTGAACGAAAGCAGTTCCACCGGCAGCGGGTTGCTTCCGCCGGTCGCATTCGCCAGCACGAATTTGCTGAAGCTTGCAAAAACACCGGAACTAATGCTGCCGGTTCCGTTTGCCGTGGCCGTGCCGCCGACATCGAACCAGGCGGTTCCGGTTCCGATCGTTTTTGCGACGGTCAGGTTCGGGTAATTCGTTACGCCATCGTCCAGATCATAATACAGCGTAACGTTCGCCGAAATAAAATTCGCGACGGCCTGCCGGTCGATCTGCCAGTAGCGCACGGATGAAACGTTGCTGATGGTAAACGGCAGCGTATAGGATAACGCTGCCGCCGATGATGCGATGACTTCCCCGTTATAGGTCACAGCACTGGCATCGGAATGCGTTGTATTCAAAACAGCCGGTCTCCAGGCGCCGGATTTTCCGACAGGAAAAATAAGCGACGAATTTCCCGCAGCCGCAACAATACAGTTGATCGGCCCGTTGTTGTAACTCGCCGCATTACCCATATTCGTTATCGCGCCCGGCTGCAGCGTGATGCGGTTCGCCGCGGCGGAATGAACCAGCCCCGTGGTGAATGCCATCGTTTGCATGATCGCGACGGGGCTGTTCAGCGTAACATCGTTCAATGTTTTATCTACGTCCATGCGGTGGAAAACCGGCGCAGACATGATCGCTACCGTTTTGGAAATGGTTTGCGGGTTGTTTCCTGCAAAACGCGCTGTGCCGCTGCCCGCGCCGAACGTAACCGCTGTGCCGCCACCGATCATGTAGCCGGTACTCACGGTTACGTTTCCGAAAAAATTATTGATCCCGTCGTAAGCAGGATTCAGTATCGCGCCACCGGTCACCCGGTGGAAGGTTACGTTGCCGTTATACGTATCCGGGGTACCGGCGCCGATACGCATCTCGGACGTGCCGGTAGCATTCGTAATGGTCGTCGAATTGCTGTTGAACGTATTTCCGCCGGTCCAGGTATTCAGGCTTCCGCCGTTCACCACTTTGGTCAGCGCAGTCGAAGCCCCGTTGAATGTTACGCCGTTAAGCAAAAGATTGGAGGCGACGAATGTCGCGCTGCCGTTGAATACCACATTCGGTCCGAGCGTCAGTACCAGCGACGATGCCGACAACGGCCCCGGCCAGGAAAGATCCAGCGCTTGTGCAGCGCCGCCCAGCTGTACAAAATTCCGGATGTCGAGCGTACCTCTTGTAAATCCAGTTACGCCTTCGGCCAGTACAAAACCCGCTGCGAGCGTCGAAGTGCCGCCGGCCGTTCCGAACGTAATGCCGCCGCCGCTGGAACTGTTCACGTAAACATTGCGTGCATAGCTGTTGCCCGCCGAATTGTACGAAGCATTGATCCAGCCGGTGCTGCTGTTGTTCAGGGTGAGGTCATCGTTGAAATAATCGGGCAGCGCCCCGGCGCCCAGCCGGAGAAACGAATTGGTCGTATTATTAAAAACGGTTATCCCATTATAATAGCACCCGGAACTTGTGGCGATTGCCGCCCCGTTTTTGGTAACGGTGAGCGCTGCATCGAAAATCACGTTGGAAAAGCTGAAAGCCGGCGCCGTGATATCCACCGAACCTCCGCCCGAAGCGAACAGGCCGAGCGAGGCGTTTGTGAGGCTGACCGTTGCGACTGAAGTAATACCGAGGTTAAATCCGTTCAGGACGATCGTATGGTTATTGTTCATCGTCAGCCCCGAAATGTTCGTATTGGCCGAAATAGCGGGATCATTCGGCGTGGCTGCGGATATGGTCACCACGTCGCCGGGACCGGGAACGCCTGCGGGCGACCAGTTCGCGGGACTGGTCCAGCTGCTCGTCGCGCCAAGCCAGGTGTACGCGATGGCAGACGCCGGGGTAACTGCCGGGAACATGGCGGCCACCAGGAAACAACTGCGGAGAAATCCGCCGGACCGGTTATTGCGCATAGTTTTTGTCCTGTTTTTTGCGCAATGATAGCCATGCGGCACCCGGTAAGAAAAACAAATAATCCGCTAACTTTAAAAGTCGATCCTCCTTCCGGAAGGCCTGGAAAGCCCGTGCAAAAGCGGTTTCCGGTTTTTTCAGAGAAACGTTTGCCGTCGCGATTTTTTGCTGAAATTTGTACCCGTAATTATACCCGCGCGGACAAACGTCCTTCCCTACACTGATTTACTCGGTCCCGCGCTGGTTGTGTTTCTGCTGTCTGTACTATTAATTTTTTCCGGATGAAACCATCTGCGGAGTTATTTGATCTGATCAAATCGTTATCCAAATCGGAGAAAGGCTATTTCCGAAAGTACTGCTCGATCCACGGCCCGGCCGAGCAAAGTAATTATGTCAGGATGTTTGACGCCATCGACAAGCAGCCTGTTTACGACGAGAAAAGCCTGGTCAAAAAATTCGGTAAAAGCAATCTTGCCGTACACTGGCATGTGTATAAAAATTACCTGCACCGGATGATTCTCCGGAGTCTCAACCGTTACTACGAGGACAAATACATCAACAGCCAGGTGATGGAATTGCTGCAGCATGTCGAAATTTTATTCGACAAAGCGCTTTACGCGCAGTGTGCGAAAACGCTCGCCAAAGCAAAAAAAATCGCTACCCGTTATGAAAAATTTTACCTGCTCACCGAAATTTTCGCCTGGGAAATCCGGCTGGTGGCGCGGCAACCGAATTCGCCGGAGCAGGAAACCGAAATGGCCCGTTTGTTTTTAGAAAAGAAAGCAACGATAGCGCGGATGAAAAATTCGGACGATTACCTGCTCGATCATCACCGGGTTTTCTTCGTGCAGCGGAAATGGAGCGCCGCAGAACATGAAATAGCCCATGATATTGAGCTTTGCCAGGAAATACTGACTCCCGGCAAATACGGCAGTGTAACATTCACCTCTTCGTTTCTTGCCCGGTTCACGTTCTACATTACGCTCATGCGGTATTATATGATCCGGAACCGATATGATATCGCATACCGTTACCAGAAAGAACTGCTGAATCTTTTTCTTGCCGAGCCGCACATGATCGAAGAACACGCAACCGCATACTACAGCATCGTGTTCAATAATAATTTCGCAAAACATTTTATTGAAGAATACGGCGACGAAAGTGAAAAGGTCTTCATGGGCTACCGGCGATTGCTGCGGAACCTGCCGCGTGTGATCAATTCCACGCATTTCCAGGTTCTGATTTTCATGGTCGACATCGAATACGGCCTGCTCCGGCTGGAGGATAAAAAAGACTGGAATAAAGCGACGCAGATCGCCGCACAGTTTGAAGACGGTCTTCGCCGGTTCAAAACGAAACTGACCATGGAACGCGCCATGATACCGGTTTACCTGCTCGCCGTGATGCTGTTCCGCGCGAAAAAATACCGGGAAGCACTGCACTGGCTGAATAAGATCATACACGTGGATGCCGAACAATATATTTCAGTAAGAGCTGCTGCGCGCATGCTTTTCCTGCTTGTGCATTATGAGCTCAAGAATTATGAACTGCTGGATTCCCTGATCCGGTCCACCAGGCGCGCGCTCGAACGGAAAGAAATGCTCACCGGCCCGAAACAGCTTGTTTTGCAGTACCTGAAAAAACTCGCCCTGTGTTTCGACAAAGCAGGCAGGCAGATCCTGCTGGAAGCTTTGCACAAGGAACTCACGGAAATGACGACAGATAAAGAAACGTACCGCCAGCTGGAACATTTCGATTATTTCGAATGGCTCGATGCAAAAATGGCGCGCACCCGGGAGAAAGAAACCGCGCTGCAGAAAAACAGGTAACGATCAGTATTTCTCCTGCTTCCCGTAAATCACTTCGCTGCCGCGGATCACGCGGATGTGCAGATCGTCGGCGTATGCCGCCGCATCCCGGTCGTTGAAAAGATAGACGCGCACTTCGTCGCCTTTGCGGATCTCTTTGAACATGCGCACGGCATAGAAAAATTTCTCCCAGGTACCGAAGCTGTGGTGCATATCGGCATAATTACGGCCGGTCCAGAGCAGGAGGCTGTCGCCGCGGCGGAATTCGATCACGGCAACCGCGGCGGAACCGGAATCGGCGAGTATGTTCGCTTCGATGGAAATAAAATCGTCCGGCGATTTGATTTCCTCCCCGACTTTGCCGGCGAAGACCGGTCCGAAAACAGAACTGCTTTTGGACAATTTCAGTCCGCGGCTGTTTTTTTGTCCGCAGGAATCCAGTATCGCTTTCTCATTTCCTGCAAAACGTTTCCCGGGCTGATCGAAATTTTCGAACGTCGTGAAAATCGTATCGTTGGGGTTGGATTCGGGCTGAGGTTTGCGAGAGAAGAGCCAGGATTCGGAATTAAAATACAGGTTACGCTCCGCGAGATGCGGATATTTTTCGCGGATCAGCCAGAGGATTTCCATCGACGGCGCGCGCGTACTCCACACATAAGCGAAATAATCCGTTTTACTGTTCTGCACGATCTGCCTGAAATCATAAAGCTGCGCAGCCCCGTCGTTAAAGGTGCAAGCCATCGCCGGTTTCCAGTTCACCCGGTCGAAATAATATCCCGTGAACGATTCGCCGTCGAAATTCCCGGTAAAGGTAATGTTCCCGCTCCCGTATTTTTGCGACCAGCCGTGCATGCTCACCACGAGATCTTTTACGCGGCCGAAATGATTGGTGAGCTCGTATTTTTTTTCAAGGACGGTGCTCGTCGCCGGGATGATACAGAACACGATGGCGGTAAGCCCGGCCACATTATGCACTTCGCGCAGCCCGGAGAAAAGCAGCATCACCAGGAAAGGCATAGTGAACAGCAGTACCGAATGCTGGAGCACGGGGTTTCGCTGAACGGAATAAATGTACCCGGTAACGAGCGGAAGCAGGAACCAAACGAAAGCGATGACCTGGAATTTGTTCCAGCTTTTATTTTTAAAGCAAAGCCCGAAGGATAACGCCGCCGCGGCCATCACCGCTCCGCCCACGATCCAGGAGTTATTAAAAACAAAAGCGAAATGATCGGTAATAAATCCCGGCGTGGGTTTCGCCAGCCAGCCGCCCGGACCGCCCACGCCACCGGTGGAAAGCTGGCTGCGGAAAATACCGAGATGCGGAATGTACAGCAATCCCGCCGCCAGCCCGGAGAGCAGGTAAGGCAGCCAGGTTTTTTTCCCGAGGAAAAACAAACCGGTACATCCGCCGATGAGCACGAAAAGAAAACTGAAATAATGCGTATACATCGCGCCCGCCGCCGCCAGCACCAGCAAAGCCAGCACGTGCAGTTTTCGCCCGCGCGCTTCGTCGAACAAAACACGCGTCCACATGCTCGCGAAAGCCAGCGAGAAAAATAACCCGAACGCGTACGGCCGCGCAAGTTGTCCGTACATGATCGGGAATTCGCAGAAAGCGATTATGGCTGCCGTCATCAGCGCGCAGGCGTCGCCGAACCAGCGGCGCGCGATCGCAGCAGCGAGCCAGATGGAAAAAACAGATACCAGTGCAAAAGGGAAACGGATCGCCAGTGCGGAGTGACCGAAAATTTTGATCCAGAACCAGAGCAGCACCTGCACGAAAGCCGGGTGCCCGTCGGGACGCACGCCTTTGTCGATCATCTCGCCGAGCGAGGAAAAATCGAGCCGGTCGAGCGCGCTCAGTTCATCGGCGGTCATCGATACCGAACCGAGATCGTAAAAACGCATGAACGCCCCGGCTGCGATGATGGTACCTAAAAGAAAATAGTATCGGCTGCGCCGGAGCATGTGTAAAGGGATTTTATTACGGGTATGCTACTGTTTTTCCGGGCGCATCTGCGGGAAGAAAAGCACGTCTTGGATCGAAGGCTGGTTGAGCATGGTCATAGCCAGGCGGTCGATGCCGATGCCGATGCCGGCGGTCGGCGGCATGCCGTATTCCAGCGCGCGCAGAAAATCGTAATCGATAAACATCGCTTCGTCGTCGCCGCGCTCTTTGAGTTTCACCTGCTCTTCAAAACGCTCGCGCTGGTCGATCGGGTCGTTCAGCTCGCTGTAGGCGTTCGCCAGTTCTTTGCCGTTCACCATCAGCTCGAAGCGCTCTACCAGGCCCGCTTTACTGCGGTGTTTCTTGGTGAGCGGACTCATTTCCACGGGATAATCGATGATGAATGTGGGCTGGATGTAGTTGCCTTCGCATTTCTCTCCGAAAAGCGCGTCCACCAATTTCCCGTGGCCCATCGTTTTATCCACGTGCACATGCAGGCTGTTGCAGGCGTCGCGCAGTTGGTCTTCATTCATCTGCGAAACATCCACGCCCGTATGCTCTTTGATCGCGTCGTAAATGGTGATGCGTTTGAACGGCGCGGCGAAGCTGATCGTTTTATCGCCCACCTGCACGTCCGTAGTCCCATGAAGCGCCAGCGCGATTTTTTCGAACATCACTTCCGTAACGTTCATCATCCATTCGTAATCCTTGTACGCCACGTAAAATTCGAGTACCGTAAATTCCGGGTTATGCGTCCGGTCCATGCCTTCGTTGCGGAAGTTGCGCGAGAACTCGTACACCCCGTCGAAACCGCCTACGATCAGGCGTTTCAGGTAAAGTTCGTTCGCGATGCGCATGTAAAAAGGAATGTCGAGTGCGTTGTGGTGCGTGGCGAAAGGGCGTGCAGCGGCGCCGCCGGGAATGCTTTGCAGTACGGGCGTATCCACTTCGAGCAAACCGAGATCGTTCAGGTGATCGCGGATGGTGTTCACCATTTTCGTGCGCTTGATGAACGCTTCTTTCACCGCCGGGTTGATCACGAGATCGGCGTAACGCTGGCGGTAGCGGAATTCGGGATCGCTCACGGCATCATGGGCTTCGCCGGAAGCGTCGGTTTTTACAACCGGCAGCGGCCGCAGCGATTTGCAGAGCAGTTTGAATTCCGTGACGTGGATTGAAATTTCACCGACCTGCGTGGTAAACACGTAGCCGCGTACGCCGATAATATCGCCGAGGTCGATCAGTTTTTTGAAAACGGTATTGTACAGCGTTTTGTCTTCGCCCGGGCAGAGGTCGTCGCGGCGCAGGTAAATCTGGATGCTTCCGCTGGCGTCCTGCAGGCGGGCGAACGAGGCGTTGCCCATGATGCGGATCTCGCGAAGCCTTCCGGCAATGCTGATGTCTTTATAATTCGTCTTATCGCGCTCGTAATTTTCGTGGATATCGGCGGCTGTAACGTTCACCGGGAACATTTCAGCGGGATAAGGATCGATGCCGAGCCGGCGGATTTCTTCCAGTTTCTGGCGTCGGATGGTTTCCTGTTCGGAAAGTGTATGCGTTAGCGTAGACATAGTCGGTATAAGATGGGCGCAAAGATACGGAATAGCAGGGTAATCAGGCAGGAACTATTTCGCAAAACAAGTACCGGCTATTTACCACGGAGGCACAGAGAACACAGAGTCTCCGTGGTTCTCTGTGCTCTCCGTGCCTCTGTGGTTGTTTTGTCTTCGTCATGGAGTATCTACAACCCTGTTTCCCGCAGCAGCGTTTCCTCATCCAGCGAACCGACGTGTTTAATTGAGATACTTTTATTCACTAAATCTTTCTATTTAACCAATGCTTCCAGCGGAATATGCATTTTGAGATGCAGGTTCCTGATCATGGCAAGGTTCAGTTTTCTCCGGCCATTGAAAATATCGCTGACACGGCTTTTGTAGCCCAGGATTTTGGCCAGGTCTTTATTGGTCATGCCTTCCTGCTCCATCCGGTAACGAATGGCATCAAGTGCATCAGGAGCCTCGATAATGAATGTACGATCCTCGTAATCTTTGATCAGTACGGCAAGAACTTCCGCTTCATCACCTTCTTTTGTACCGGGTTTGGCATGAAAAACCTGCTCAAAGCGCACCAGAGCGCTTTGATAGTCTTTCTTGGTCTTAATTTTTTTGTACGTCATTTTTTCTTCTTCGGCTTTGCCGGCTTTTTCTTCTTTTTCTTTTCGTATAAGTTTACTGAAGCCACATTGATGCGATCATACTCGGCATGTGTGCCTATAAACTTGACGAACAACCATCCTCTTTGATAATTAATGTCCGCAACAAGACGGAAATCATTCCCTTTGATATTAAAAACAACACGTGAATTATTAATAATACTGGCCGTTACGTAATCTTTTTTTACTTCATTCGGCCCTTTCCATTTTTGGGCAGCTACATCATTGTACCACAATTCCAGATGTTTTTTAGCGATCGCATGTTTAAGCCAGAATTGGATCAAAGTGCTTTTGTTGTAAATGTTCATCTTTCATCATTGTTAAGAATTGGTTAGGCCATACAAATATACAAAAAGTAACCAAATTGGTTACTTTTATATTAAAATATCTTCGAATGATTTTGAGATGCCCTGCAAAAGCAGGTCGTTTTTACAACCCTGTTTCCCGCAGCAGCGTTTCCTCATCCAGCGAACCGACGCGTTTCCAAACCAGTTTGCCGTTTTTATAAAGTTCGAGGTACGGAATAGAATTGATGCCTTTCGCCTGGGCCAGTTCGGAATTCATATCCACATCGATTTTGGCGAGCAGCAGTTTGTCTTTTCTTTTCGAGGCAAAAGACTCGAGCATGGGCGCGATGGCTTTGCAGGGCCCGCACCAGGTGGCGTTGAAATCCACCAGCACGTATTCCTTGCTGGACGTGAGCTTGCTGAAATCCGCCGCAGTCATGCCGGATGTTTTTTGCGGGGCTTCGCCGGTTACCACTGCTTTGCCTTCGCTCTGCCAGTTCAGCATTCCGCCGGCCATATTGTACACTTCTTTGAAACCGGCCTCGGCCAGCTGGCTTGCAGCGGAGCTGCTTCTGCCGCCGGAAAGACAATACACGAATACCGGTTTGTTCCTGTCGAGCGTTTTTATTTTTTCCGCGAAGTCATCACCGTTGAAATCCATATTCGTTGCATTGGCCAGGTGGTTCACGGCAAACTCTTCCGGCGTACGCACGTCGATCAGTTGTCCGCCTTCGGTCGCCAGCAGTTTCTTTTCAAATTCATCGGTCTTCAGGCTGGTATTTACCGTCGCCTGTCCTTCCTGCCCGGATTTGCCGGTGGATGCGGAATTGCAGGAGTATTGCGCAAGCGCGATAATCAGCGAAAAGGAAAAAAGGATCGTCTTCATGGTCATTGGCTTTCTTGGAATACTGCAAAATTACGCAATAAAGAAGCGCTTTGTATTTTGAATACAAGAATGAAACCGTTTCATTTTTTGCTTTGTGTTTCTTTGTACCCCGGTGTCATTGTGGCAAGAGTCATAAATGATTCCGATCCGGAGTCCTTTCGTTTTTCGCATTAACTTGGAACCGGAATTAACCTTTTTGGCTATGCGTTTATTCTTCTTCGCTTCCCTGCTCTTCCTGCTGCAATCCTGCACCGTGATGGTTCCTGCGTATGAACCCGGGGACAAAAATGAAAACGGCACGATCTGGATTCACGCGGATAAAGACACGCTGGCCGATTTCGGTTTGTTCATCGATATGCTGAACGACAAGCCTGCGGCGAATGCCGTGTTTTATTGCGATTTCGAAAAACTGTCTTATTATAAAGAAGTCGATGTCAGCTTCGAAGGTTTCCGGCAGGACAGCATGGATTTCCGCTACAGTGAAGTGATCGGTTCCGGGCGTTATTATTTCCGCGGAGCCGGTCTTGCAAACATTTTGCCCGATGCGATGAAACCGGGAATGAAACCCGATTCCGGGCAGGTTTCAATCGTTTCGCTCCGCAGGTATGATATTCCCTTAGCCGAACTTCCCGAAAAACTGAAATTGAAATATCGGATCGTCACGCAGGACACAACACTTACCGGCACAATTACTTTCGTTAAAACCGAGCGGGAAGTCGAGCAGGCTATGCGTTTTCACTGAGGCGAATTACCTGCCTATTTTCCCTATTTTTGAATCCGTGCAGAAAAATTGTTCACAGCTTGTCTTTAGCATCCTCCGATAGAAGCGCATGGTTTTTTCGAGCAGTTTTTTCCTGACGCTTATCCTCCCGGTTTTTATCGTCCTGTACCTGCTGGCCGATAAGAAGTACAGGAATTACCTGCTGCTGGTTTTCAGTTGTTTTTTTTACGCCTGGGGCGCGCCGCAATTCATTTTCGTCATCCTCGGCACCACCCTGCTCGATTTTTTTCTCGTCCGCACCATGGATGCTGCGGAGGGAAAAAAGAAACGGCGGTTGCTGCTCCTGCTTTCTGTTTCCGTGAATCTCGGCCTGCTGTTCTATTTTAAATACTGCGGATTTTTTGTCGAAAACTTCAACGACCTCGTCAAAGTTTTCGGCGGGGAAACGCAGATCAACTGGCCGAAACTTATTTTCCCGATCGGCATTTCTTTTTACACTTTCGAAACGATCACGTACGTAGTTGACGTGTACCGCCGCGTGCACAAACCGCTGACGAAATTCACGGACTATCTTTTATACATCATCTGTTTCCCGAAACTGATCGCCGGACCGATTATCCGGTACCACGAGATTTCCGACCAGATTTCCAACCGCGACAAGAACGATACGGTGGATATGAAACTGTCGGGATTTTATATTTTCTGTACCGGCCTCGCCAAAAAAGTACTTATCGCCGACACGATGGGCGCCATTTCCAACGCTATTTACGGCCATATGGAAACGGGTGAAGGCGCCGTGTATGCGCTCGATTTAACGACTTCGGCGGCCTGGATCGCGGCCATGGCGTACACCTTCCAGATCTATTTCGATTTTTCGGGATACTCGAACATGGCCATCGGTCTCGCGAAAATTTTCGGGTTCGTTTTTCCTGAAAACTTCAACAGTCCGTATATCGCCGAAAGCATCACCGATTTCTGGCGGCGCTGGCATATCACGCTGGGCAACTGGATGAAGAATTACCTCTACATCCCGCTCGGCGGAAACCGCGTCAGTAAAAAATCGCGCCTGTATTTCAACCTCTGCCTTGTTTTTGTTTTGTCGGGATTCTGGCACGGCGCTTCCTGGAATTTTATTCTCTGGGGACTGTGGCACGGCCTGTTCCTCGTGCTGGAACGCATATTCCTGCTTCGCCTCACGGCGCGGATCGGGCGCATGCCGCGGATCCTGTTTACGTTTTTTATCGTCGTGCTCGGCTGGGTGATGTTCCGCGTGGAGAACGTGAACAAAGCGATACAATACATCGGCGCGATGTTCGGCGTGAACAACAGTAAGATCGGCTACCCGCTTTCAAAACAGCAGATCATCATCGGCATTGCCGCCCTCATATTCAGCTGGTTCTGCATCCCGGGCAAGCTGGAAAAATTCCAGGATTATTTTTTTAACCGCGAACTGAAACTGCGGGAGCATTACTGGCTCGCGCCGGTTTGTGTACTCCTGTTCATGGTTTCACTCGCGGCGCTTTCCGGTTCCGGTTTTAACTCGTTTATCTATTTCCGTTTCTGATGGCAGGCCTCAATCCATATAAAATCAAAAGACGGATTTTCGGAACGATCTGCGTGCTGCTCCTGTTTCCCGCGCTGCAGTTCAGTTTGAATTTTGTAAAAGAAGAATGGCTCGGCGGATACCAGCAGCACAAACCCGAAGCAGCATTCAGCAAAAAAGCCTGGTTCAAAGGAGAATTCCAGGAGAACTACGAAGCCTGGTACAACGAAAATTTCGGGTTCCGGAATTCGTTCGTCCGGCTGAACAACCAGCTCCTTTTTTCGCTCTACGACACGTCACAGGTTTTCGATATGGTTGTCGGGAAAGAAGGCTACCTGTTTTACGGAAATTATATCCGCGCCTATACCGGTCAGGATTATATGGGCGAAGAATACATCCGCAGCGCCACCGGGAAAATCAAAAACCTGCAGGATTCGCTGGAAAAGCGGGGCATTACGCTGGTCGTGGTCCTCGCGCCCGGACCGGCTTCGTATTTCCCGGAATATCTCCCGGAAAAATACGGGCGCGAAGGAGAAAAAACGATTTACAAAAGCATGGTTCGCGAAATGACCGCGAACTCCGTCAACCTGCTCGATTTCAACGCCTGGTTCCGGCAGATGAAACCGACGGCGAAACATCCGCTCATCACGCTTTCGGGAACGCACTGGAGCTGCTATGGCGTAGCGCTTGCCGCCGACAGCCTGGTGCGCTACGTCGGTAAAAAAAGAAACATCGCGATGCCGTCGCTCTACATACGAAAGATGGTGCTGACCGATGAACCGCATTTGCCGGACAATGATATTTACGCCACGGCAAATTTGTGGTCGCCTTTCGTCAAACAGCGCGTAGCGTACCCGGAATGGGAATACCGGCAGCCGGCGAACAAAACGCATCTCCGCATGATCGGCGCCGGCGACAGTTATTTCGACGTGATGATGCGCAATACGAAAATCAGTCCCGCCTGTTTCGACCGGATCGATTTCTGGTCGTATAATGAAATCGTGTATTATTCCGACGGAAGTCCGCATATCTCCACAGAAAATATTTCCGCCGGCGACGAGATATTAAAAAACCAGGTTGTCGTGCTCATGGCCACCGAAGCCAACTACGGCGGCATGTTCTGGAATTTCCTGGATGAAGCGCACGACTATTTCTGCAACCGCAATACGCAGCTCCCCGACCCGGTGATCAAGAAAAACAAAGTGATGATCATGAAGGACAAAGGCTGGTTCCTGACGCTTCAGCGGATAGCGCAGGAAGAAAAAATTTCCGTTGACTCGGTGCTGAACCGCACGGCGCGGGCGATGGCGGAGGAGCAGGGGAAGAAGTAGTTGAACCACGAGTAGTGTCTCTGTTAAACCGAGACATTACCAAAAACTTGATCTTTTCTTCAAAACCCGTATCTTGGTTCAGGAGTGGGCTGTCCATCGCCCGGAGAACCCGATGATTCGAGCTTTACGAAACGTATTTTTCTTCCTGTTCATCCTGCACACGGCCGATTTATGCGCCGGCGGATTCCAATTGAACACGCACGGCATGCGGCAGTTCGGCATGGGGCATACCGGTACAGGATTGATCACCGACGGCGCGACTTTGTTTTTTAACCCGGGCGGAATCGTTTTCCTCGATTCGGGCTGGCAGTTTACCGGCGGCTTTTCCCTCATCATGCCGCGCTCGCTTTACGAAGAACCGGCGCCGGGTATTTATCATGTGTACATGGAACCGAATACCGGCACCCCGCTCAATTTCTATTGCACCTATCATCCGAAAAAAACGGATCGTCTCGGTTTCGGACTCGGTGTTTATACGCCTTATGGAAGCCGCGCCGAATGGCCTTCCGGCTGGAAAGGACAATTCATCATCCGCAGCATCAGCCTGAAAACATTTTACATACAGCCCACAGCCGCAGTAAAAATCACCGACTGGCTGAGCGCGGGCGCGGGTTTTGTTTACGCCACCGGTTCATTCAGCCTGGAAAAAGGCGTGCCCGTGCAGGACATGCAGGGCGAATACGGTTCGGCCGTGCTGGAAGGCGACGCGTCGGGCTTCGGCTGGAACGCGGGACTGCTGGCGAAATTCGGCGAAAACTGGTCCGCGGGAATTTCCATGCGCTCGGGCGTTGATGTGGAAGTTGCCGGCGGCAAAGCGGATTTCACCGTTCCTTCTTCGCTGGAAGAATATTTTCCCGACGGCGGATTTTCCACCAAACTCGGTTTGCCTTCCACCATTTCCGCCGGCGCAGGTTACGCGAATGAAAAATGGAAATTCGCGCTCGATATAAACCGCACCGGCTGGTCGTCGTACGATTCACTGCGCATCGACTTCGCGCAAAATACGGAGAAGCTCGACGATGTACACTCGGCACGCATGTATAAAGATGTGTTCACATTCCGCTTCGGTGCCGAATATGCGCAGCATGAAAAAATGCTTTTCCGCGGCGGCGTATATTATGACCAGACGCCTGTGCAGGACGGCTACCTGACGCCGGAAACACCGGATATGAACCGCATCGGCCTGACCGCGGGCGCATCATATAAAATCACGCCGCGCATCGCCGTTCACGCCACCGGGCTTTATTCGCAGGGCAAAAAACGAACGGACACCAATCTTGAAACCGGTTTTTCCGGCACATTTTCCACCAAAGCCTTAGCCGCAGGAATCGGCTTCGGCATCATGTTTTAAAAATGCACACGATGAAAAAGAACCTTTACCTCGTTACACTCGCCGCTTCCTTCCTGTTCGCACAGGCCGAACTGGATGCGCAATGCAGCGGTTTGCGTTACCGCGACTACATTTTCACGGATTCGATTGCGTCGAACATCACGTACGGTTCCAACGTTTCGTCGAATAACCAGACCACCACGCTGAAACTCGACGTGCACATGCCGCAGGGCGATACCGCTTCGGCGCGCCCGCTCATCGTGCTCGCACACGGCGGAAACTTTCTCGGCGGTTCGAAAACCGGCGGCGACGTACTCGGACTTGCGAACAGCTGGGCGAAGATGGGTTACGTGGTCGCCTCCATCGACTACCGCGTGGGCATGACGAACTTCCCGTTCCCGGGCCCGGACAGTTCCGACGCAACGGAAGCCGTTTTGCGCGGCGTGCATGATGCGCGTGCGGCCGTTCGTTTTTTCCGCAAGGATTTTGCGACGACCAATACATACCGCATCGACACGAGCAATATTTTCTTCGCGGGCGTTTCTGCCGGCGGATTTATGGCGCTGCACCTGGCGTACCTCGACGATATCGCGGAATTTCCTTCCTGGGCCGATACGATCAACCGCCCGGGACTCACCGGCGGCATCGAAGGCAACAGCGGGAATCCCGGTTATCCTTCGAATGTGCGCGCGGTGATCAACATCTGCGGCGCGCTTGGCGACACGGCCTGGATCAAACCCGGCGACGAACCGGCCTGCCTGCTCCACGGCGACCAGGACAATACCGTTCCGTACGGTTCTGCGATCATCGTACTGCTCGGATCGTATCCTTTGCTTTACGTGGACGGATCGTATTCCGTAAATGCGAAGCTGGACCAGCTCGGCATCGAAAACTGTTTCGAAACGCACGAAGGCCAGGATCACGTTCCGCATGTAGGCAACACGCTGTATTTTGACACGACGCTGAATATTTCGCGGAACTTTCTCGTGCATTACATCTGCGGCGATCCGCTGAACTGTTCCTACAATAACCCGATCGGCATGGAAGAACATGCGGCCGTTTCGGACCTCGTCCGCGTTTACCCGAATCCCGCGTCCACCAGCGTGCGCCTGGATCTGTCGCGACTGGCTTCGGCTCCGCAGCAGGTTCGTTTGTTCGACGCTTCGGGCAGGCTGGTCCGCACACTCACCGATAATACGTCGATGCAGTACGATATTTCCACTGCCGGTCTGCCTTCGGGTTTGTACATGTTCGTCATCAACGGCGAAAATTATTATTATTCGTCGCCGCTGCAGGTGACGCACTGAGAAAAATGAGTGTTCTTAATTAAAAAGCGATGAAACGTTTTGCTTTACCGCTGCTTGTCGCGATATCCGCGTTTGCCGTTACCTGCAAGCCGGATTTCGATGAGATACGTCCTTCACCGGGAACGGCCGATTTTTCGCGCACGATTGCGGTGGGCGATAATTTTCTTTCCGGTTACCAGGACGGCGCATTTTCTGCAGATGGTCAGCAGCACAGCGTACCCGCTTTACTGAATCGCCAGTTTATGCTGGCCGGCGGAAATGAATTTACCCAGGCACTGCTTCCGGCGGATGCTTCGGCCGGCTGGTACGGCAAGCCCTGGGAAAGCTGGTACGTTACCGCTTCGCAGCTCGGCGACCGTACGGATTGCGAGGGCGTGGTTTCTATGGGACCAGTGAAACAGTTTTTGCCGCTGGCGAATGCGCAGCAGGTTCTCGCTCCGCAGAACGTTCCGGGCCTGGGCGATTTCGCCGTTCCGTTTTTAACTACCGACCAGTGGTTCAACCCGGCTGCGGGAAGCAATCCGTTTTCCACCAACCAGCCGCCGTTTTATCATCGTATCGCTTCGCAGCCGGGCGTTTCAACCTTTGCGGGCGATGTGCGGGCGGGCAACGCTACTTTTTTTACCGCGTGGGCCGGCATGGAAAATATATACGCATACGCGCGTAACGGGGCAACCGGTCCGCCACCCGTTCCCGCCGCAGTTTTTGCCGACCATCTCGACTCGCTGCTTGCACCGCTTACCGCTGCAGGCGCGAAAGGCGTAATCGCCAACCTGCCGGGTTTCCGTTCGTTCCCGTATTATACGCTCATCCCCTGGGACGGCGCGGACCTGACGCAGAACAAAGCCGATTCACTGAACGATATTTACGAAGTAAGCGGGCTGACGCATATCGTATTTGAAGCCGGCGACAACGGTTTCGTGATCGATGATACCACGGCGCCTTATGATGTTCGGCAACTTCACGCGGGAGAATATATCACGCTGACCGTTCCGCTCGATTCGATGAAATGCCATTACATGGGTATTCTTTTTTCCACTATTCCCGATCGTTATGTACTCGACAGCGGCGAAGTAGCCTTTATCGATGCGACGATTGCGGCCTACAACCAGGTGATCGCACAGAAAGCCGCACAGTACGGACTTGCGTTTGCAGACATGCACAACTATTTCGAACAGGTTACTGCGGGCGTGGTCTGGGATGGCGTTACACACGACGCGACTTTCGTGAGCGGCGGTTTTTATTCGCTCGACGGTTATCATCCGCACCAGAAAGGCTACGCACTCATCGCCAACGAATTCATCAAGGCGATTAACCTGAAATTCGGGGCCACGATTCCGACGCTGAATTGCTTTGATTGTGTTGGGGTGAAATTTCCGTAATTCCTGTCTTCGTTTGTCCCTTCGGGAAAGTTGCTGGAATTGAACTCCGAATTGCGAACGCCGAACTTTATATCTCTTGAAACAATGCACTTCGTAATTCGGAGTTCGGCATTCGCAATTATTTTTATTTCCCCATCAACCGCGTAACATCATCCGTCGATTCATTGCCGCACCGTTCGAGATAGATCTGCGAAACCGTATCGCCGGGTAAAATCACCAGGCACGATTCGAATTTCCGTTTTGCGGAATCGAAATTTTTCTTCCTGAACTCCTGCAGGGCTTCTTCGAAAGCGGGAACCAGCGCGGCATACACGGCAAGAGCGGGATCCGTTTTCCGGCCGATGATCTGCCAGATGCCGACCGGTTCCGTTTTTCCTTTGGCGATTACGTTATCCACAAAACGGATGTACAGTCCGTGATTTTCGCCGAACATTTTTACGGTGATTTCGCTTGCGAGCAAACTGGCGCCGTACATTTTCGTCATGCCTTCGATCCGCGAAGCGAGGTTCACCGCATCGCCGATCGCGGTGGAATCCATCCGTTCGTTTCCGCCGAGCGTGCCCATGATCACCTGCCCGGTATGCAGGCCGATGCCGGTTTGTAATACGGGCAGTGATGCCGATTCACGCCGCGCGTTAAATAATTTCATCGCATCCTGCATGGCCAGCGCAGCCATCACGGCATGATAACCGCTGCTCCTGTGGTTCCCGTCCTCGAACAAAGCCATGATGCCGTCGCCCATGTACTTGTCCACAAAACCGTTATTCGTGCGGATGGGCGGCTCCACATAAGAAAGGTATTCGTTCAGCATGCGGAATACTTCGTCCGGCGACATGGATTCGGAAAGTCCGGTGAACGAACGGATGTCGCTGAACATGACGGTGACTTCTCCTTTTTCCGCGTTCCCGGCTTTGATGGATTCGATTCCGTCTTTCGCGATTTTATCCATGAACTGCGCGGGTACGAATTTCCGGAAGGTACTGGCATAAATTTCCGTGGTGCGGAACGCGTTGGCAAAACGGGAAGAAAGAATATACGATTGCGCAAAGGTAACGACGAACAATCCGAAAGAAAGATAGAGACCCGTATGCACGATTTCCAACTGGTTCAGCGTATCGTTGACGATGGTGAGCAGGAAAAACAAAGAGGTGGCGAGAAAAATAGCCGCGCCTTCCTGCCTGCGGAAAACGGCGCGCGCAAAAACAAAAATCGTGTACATGCTCGTCAGCCAGGCGTAACCGGTGAACACATACGAGGTCACGGTAAATATCCGCGTCGGTGTAAACAGCACGAAAAGAAACAGGCCCGCGCCGAAAACGAGAATAACCCGGTAAACGGTTTTGTTCCACTCTTTCGGGAAAAGCGTCCGTGCGAATGTTACGTAAACCGGCACGCTGACGAAAGTGAGCAGGTATTCGATTTTTCGCGCGAGGAACCAGTCGAGACCGGGCCAGATATTGTTGATGAGATTTTCACCGGTGAGCAGGCTGCGTAAGCCGATGGCCGCGCACATCAGCCCGAAGTATAACGTAGTGGGATCGGAGCGGCGCAGGAAATACAAACCGAAATGATAAAACGCCATGATGAACAGGCATCCGAACAGGAACATATCCAGCAGCACCCGCGAATCGCGCTCGCGCTGGATCTGCACCGGCAAACCGATTTCCACCGGCAGCCAGAATCCTCCTTTGCAATGCGCGAAATTCGAAACCTGTACGATGATCCTGACCTGCGAAGTACCGGGCGTAATCGTAACCAGTTGCGGGCGATATTCGGGTACGCTGCTTTTTTCATCGCGCCCTACCGCGCCGTTTGAAGCAACGGGTTTATCGTTGATGTACATCGTGTACGCATTGCTTACCGTGCGGATGCTTAACATGTACGTTGCGGCGGAATCCGGAAGCATCACATCCAGCATATATGTCGCGAAACCCGGGGCAGGCAGGGACTTGTCTTTCAAAGCATACCCGTTCCAGATGCCCGGCACCTGGATGAAGCCGGAAGGAAGCGGCTGAACCGACGCACGGAAATCGGCCGGGGACAACAGTTGATTCCAGTAAAACGTCCATGCGCCGTTCAGGTTTACATTGCCCTGTTTCGCGGGATCCCAATCCTGCAGGTTCATCACGCCGTTCTTTGCCCTGGGCTTGTTCAGAACCTGTACCTGTGTGAGCAGCGCATACACGAGAATAATGACCGGCAATAAGATAATAGTCAGCGAAAAAATTTCTTTCGCTGATAAGCGGGATATTTTATGAATAAACCGTGTGAACATCTTGCGGTCTGTGGTCTGCCAGGAACAATATCGGTATTTATTCTGAAGTTATTTGTGACCCGGGTTTGCCGCTGCCGGGCGGGCCAGGAGCTTGAAAAGATAAATGACGATCGTTCCCGTAACAGCCACCACGTTGGTTACCTGGTTCGGGGAAAGTTCAAATACTTTATCACAGAGTAAAGTCAATCCCGGGACCAGTGCAAGAATACCGAGCGACAATAACGGTACGGGCTCCAGTTCCATTTCTTTCGGCGCGGAGAATATCGTATTCAGCGAACGCATATAACGCACCAGCCGGAAGGTGAGTACCGAAGCCTGGAGCAGGAAAAAAAACTGGAAAATAATATCGAATACATCCGGTCTTCTCACCGACTTCATCATAGCCACTTCAAGAAAAACAATGCCGAAAACCGTGCAGGCAAAAGCGACGAACGAAGCGAAACCGGCAAAGAACCCGGGAATACGCACGAAATTATACAGCAGGACAATCGGCGCATATATATAAACCAGCCACAGTACCTGTTCATCCCGGCGGAGAAAACTGTGAATGGCGCTGCTGTGATGAAAATAGTAATTATGAAAAACAAGAATGGCGAAGAACAGCAGCGAGGTAGCCGGGCTGTAAACGGGATTCAGAAAGTCCTTCCACTTTTTCCGGATGAGGTTTTTCATATCGGGCGGTTGCGTAAAAATAATCTGAAAAATGATACGCCTGCTGCCTGCAGTCACAAGGTTCTTCTCCAAAAAACAGCGTCTTTGAAATATGCCGCGGAAAATCCTCCCGAAACAAGCCGCGCATGAATAAAAACTTAAATTTGAGCATGAGCCAAAAATTAAAACACCCTGCCGGCCTCCCCTTTCTTTTCTTTTCGGAAATGTGGGAGCGATTCGGTTACTACCTGATGATCGGCATTTTTACGCTTTACCTGGAAGCCCCGGCTTCGGAAGGCGGTTTCGGTATGGACCGGAACGAATCGGCCGACGTGTACGGAACGTTTATTGCGCTGGTATTCCTCACACCTTTCCTCGGCGGGCTGCTGGCCGACCGGATCATGGGCTACCGGCTTTCGATCACCATCGGCGGACTGCTGATGGGTACCGGTTACAGCCTGCTTTATTTCCAGGGACCGGTTATTTTTTATTTCGCGCTTTTCCTGATCATTCTCGGCAACGGGTTTTTCAAACCGAATATTTCCACGCTGCTGGGTAACCTTTATAACGAAGACCGGTACCGCACACTGAAAGATTCCGGCTACAATATTTTTTACAGCGGGATCAATATCGGCGCGTTCATCTGTAATTTTTTCGGTGCGGCGATGCTCAATGCGTTCGGCTGGGGCGCGGCTTTCCTGATGGCTGGCGTAGGTATGTTTATCGGCGTGGGTGTTTTCTGGATCGGCATGAAACACTATAAACATGCAGACGTGCTTAAACCGGTGCGCGAAGGCGACGCGAAATTGTCGTCCATTCTTTCGCTCACCCTGCTCCCGGCTGTCGGTATGGGTATTGTGGGCTGGATTATACCGGGAAATATTTTCGGCAGCGATTCTACGGATGCATTTTTATTCGGCGCCATACCGGTTGTTATTTTCTATTACCTGCTCTGGCACCGCGCAAAACCGGACGAGAAAAAACCGATCGGCGCCATGCTGGCCGTGTTCGCCGTGGTCGTGATTTTCTGGGCCGTGTTCAAACAGAATGGTACAGCGCTCACTACCTGGGCTAAATATTATACCGATCGCGAATTGCCGGCAGCCATCGTTCCTGCGGCAGACAATATCAGCCTCGTTGAACACAGCACGTATAAAAAAGATTCCGTCCTCGCTACGGATCATCATTTCAGGAAACTCAAGAACGACAAAAAAGAAAACTATAAAGTCGTCGGTTATCCCGATTATTTTAAAAACATTCCGCCGGAAAAACTTCCGGCCGATGGGGCAAATGTCAACCTGGTAAACACGAGTATTTTTCAATCCGTAAACCCGGGCTGGGTCGTCGCACTGACGCCGCTGGTGGTTTTGTTTTTCGCCTTTATGCGACGACGCGGCCGGGAGCCGACCACGCCGAGTAAAATCGCCTGGGGACTGGTGATCAGCGCACTTTCCACGCTGGTGATGGCCGGTGCGGTGTATGCGGGAAACAACGGCGAGATCAAAGTAAGTACCATGTGGCTCATCGCTTCGTACGGTGTAATTACCATCGGCGAACTTTGCCTCAGCCCGATGGGGCTCAGCCTGGTTTCGAAAATGAGTCCTGCGCGTATCACTTCGCTCATGATGGGCGGCTGGTTCCTGGCTACTTCGCTCGGCAATAAATTCTCCGGCATCCTCGCCACCATGTGGGACGGCTACGAAAACAAAGCGGTTTTCTTCATCGTCAATTTTGCTTTGCTGGGTGGCGCGGCGGTTATGATTTTCCTGATGCTGCGTTGGCTGAACAGGGTGTTTAAAGAGTATGGAGGGTAAACGTATTTCGTTTTTCATGGAACACAAATAACCGGGAATAAAAAATGGACGAACAGGTATTGCAGCAAATAGCAGCGCAACTTCGCAAACCCAGCGGTGAAGATGGAATCAAAACGGCTGAAATGATGAACAGGGGCAACCTGCATATGCATCACAGCACGCTTGCCGTTTTGCATGCAGAAGCCGGCGACAATATCCTTGAAATAGGCATGGGGAATGGTTTTTTTGTGAAGGATATTTTAGCGAAGTCGCCGCAGATACAGTATACCGGCTGCGATTTTTCAGCGCTGATGGTGCAGGAATCGGAAAAGATAAACGCCGGATGGATCTCCAAAGGACAGGCGAAATTCATGCTTGCCGATGTTGCTTCACTCCCTCTGGAGGATAATACGTTCAACAAAATATTCACCATCAACACCATTTATTTCTGGGAAAACGAAAACGCGGTGCTGCAGGAAATAAAACGCGTACTGAAACCGGGCGGCAAACTGATGATCGCGTTCCGCCCGAAACATTACACCGAAAAATATCCGTTCATCAAATACGGTTTCAACCAGTTCTCCAAAGAAGACGTAATCAAATTACTGTCCGGTAACGGCTTCACCGTTACGGATGCTGCGGAGAACAGCGAACCCGATTTCGACATGAACGGGGAAATCATGAAAATGGAAAACGTGGTTGTAACTGCCGTGAAAAAATAGCGCACGATAAAATCCGTATGATTCGTTTTTGATTCCTGTTTCGAACGATGGTTTTTCATTCCCGTCTCGCTCCCACGCCCAGCGGTTACCTGCATCTCGGCAATGCCTTTTCTTTTTTGCTGACCTGGCTCCTGGTACGCCGCTCCCGCGGCAAGCTCCTGCTCCGGATCGACGACCTCGACGCGGAACGCAAACGCCCGGAATACGTCGCCGATATTTTCGAAAGTCTTTCCTGGCTCGGTATTACGTACGATGAAGGCCCACTGAACCCGGATGATTTTGAACAACATTGGAGCCAGCGCCTGCGCGTGAATAAATACAACGAAACCTTGCACGCGCTCCACAAAACCGGTAAGGTATTCGCCTGCTCCTGCACGCGCAGCCAGCTCGCGAACCTCAGTCCCGGCAGCCGTTACCCGGATATCTGCCTTCCGAAAAACCTGCCTTTCGATCAGCCCGATACGGCCGAACGTTTTCATATTCCCGAATCGCCCGACGTGACTTTTACCGACTCCGCGCTCGGGAAAATTTCCGTACCGCTCGGCCGGCGCACCGGGAGTTTCGTGATCCGCCGCCGCGACGGAATTCCGGCGTACCACGTCGCTTCGCTGACGGATGACCGCGACTTCGGCATTAATTTTATCGTGCGCGGAAGCGATCTTATTCCCTCCACTGCTGCGCAGATCGTACTGGCCGATGCGCTGGGCTGGACGGATTTCCGCAACAATGTCTTTATTCATCACCCGCTGCTCACCGATTCCGACGGGAATAAACTTTCGAAATCGGAAGGCGCGCTCGCTTTGAAAACGATGCGGAATGAAGGCGCGAAACCCAAAGACATTTACCGGAAATTTGCCATATCCGTCGGCCTGCCGGAAACCGGGGCAGAAACCATGGAAGAACTCCTGGAAAGTTTCGGGGATTTTGATCCGGCGGAGAAATTTAAAATGCCAAATTTAAAATGATAAACTCCAAAGGCAAATCCCTTTGACATTTTGCATTTGACATTTGAAATTTGTCATTTAATCCCGCCCGGCACCACACACAAAATATAAGCCCAAGTCCATAAAATAGCTACCTTTATCCGCCTTTACAGAAGCATTCCAATGGCCGATATGGATATCCGCGAAACGGTTAAAAAACTCTTTTCAGAGCATCTCGAAAAGCAGGGCCACCGCAAGACGCCTGAGCGCTTCACCATACTCGATGAAATTTATTCGCACGGCGGTCATTTCGATATCGAATCGCTTTACGTGCATATGAAAAATAAAAAGTACCGGGTGAGCCGGGCCACGCTTTACAATACCATTGAAATACTCCTGGAATGCGGGCTGGTTACGCGGCACCAGTTCGGAAAAAACCAGGCCCAGTTCGAACGGGCGTATGCGTACAAGCAGCACGACCACCTGATTTGCCAGGATTGCGACCGCGTACTGGAATTTTGTGATCCCCGGATCCAGCAAATCCAGAAAACTGCCGCCGATATTCTTAATTTTGACATCAGCAGTCACTCGCTGAACTTTTTCGGGCGCTGCCGTAAACTGGCATCAACCGGACAATGCGAACATTTCCGAAATCATAAATCCAAAAAGGCATGACTTTCGAATACAAATCCGAGAAAAAAGACAAGGTCGTTGTGCTCTGGCTCAGCGGGGAACTTATCGACCGCAACCAGGCGAATGATCTGCTGGCTGAAGCCGAAGAACTTCGTGAAGCGGGTTACGTGAAGTACGCGCTTGATATGACCAACCTGAAGTATATCAACAGCAGCGGGCTCAACGTACTCATCACGCTGCTCACGCGCGCCCGCAAGGCCGGCGGTGACGTGGTGATCGCCAACGTCTCGAAAAAAGTGGACGAACTACTGCTGATCACCAAGCTGAACACCGTTTTCATCATCGCCGATTCGGTTGATTCCGCCATTTCCAAACTCAATTAATTATCCATTTTTCATACCTGCAATACAATGAGGAAGGCTGACGTTCTCCTGGGGCTCCAATGGGGCGATGAAGGGAAAGGCAAGATCGTCGATGTGCTGACGCCGAAGTACGACATCATCGCGCGTTTCCAGGGCGGCCCCAACGCGGGACATACGCTGGAGTTCAACGGGATCAAGCATGTGCTGCATACCATTCCTTCGGGAATATTCCACGGGAACACCGTGAACGTGATCGGCAACGGCGTGGTGATCGACCCTGCCATTCTCAAAAAAGAAATCGACAAACTCCTGCCCATGGGCGTGGACGTGCAGCAGCGACTCCTCGTTTCCAAACGCGCGCACCTCATCCTGCCCACACATACACTGCTCGACAAAGCGTCGGAAGCATCGAAAGGCAGCGGGAAAATCGGATCGACCCAAAAAGGAATCGGCCCGACGTACATGGATAAAACCGGGCGCAACGGCCTGCGCGTGGGCGATATCAGCACGCCGAAGTTCCGCGAAAAATACGATGCGCTCGTCGCCAAACATAAACAGTTGCTGAAGTTCATGGACTTCGATGCGGATGCTGTGCTCGGGGAACTCGAAGGTCCCTGGTTCGAAGGCATCGAAACGCTGCGCAAACTCACGCATATCGACAGCGAACAATATATCAACCAGGCGCTCGCGCAGGGAAAAACAATTCTTGCCGAAGGCGCACAGGGATCGATGCTCGATATCGATTTCGGGACTTATCCTTTCGTTACTTCTTCGAATACCGTTTGCGCCGGCGCCTGCACAGGACTCGGTGTTGCACCGAACCGCATCGGCAACGTGATCGGTATTTTCAAAGCGTACTGCACGCGCGTGGGCAGCGGACCTTTCCCGACCGAACTGCTCGACGATGCCGGCGAACAGATGCGCCAGGTGGGCCGCGAGTTCGGATCGACAACCGGGAGACCGCGCCGCTGCGGCTGGCTCGATATTCCTGCGCTGCGTTTTGCCGTGATGGTGAACGGCGTTACCGAACTGATGATGATGAAAGCCGACGTGCTCAGCCCGTTCGATACGATCAAAATCTGCACACATTACAAAGTGGACGGAAAACTCACCGAGTTCCTGCCCTACGATCTCTGCGACGCGGTGATCGAACCGGTGTACACCGAACTGAAAGGCTGGCGCAGCGATCTTACCGGCCTGAACGATGCGGAAAACATGCCCGTTGCGCTTCAGCAGTACATCGGCTTTATCGAGAAGCAGTGCGGCGTACCGGTGAGTATCGTTTCCGTAGGACCCGACCGCACCCAAACTTTGTTAAGAAGCGCTGTCTGGGCATAGTTCTTGTTGCCGGTTGCATTCGCGTAATTCGCAGTATTCGTAATTATCATTATGCAGGCATTCTCCAGGAAGGTATTGAGTTGCGATAAGAAAACGGGAGCTTCCGCGGTTCTCCGTGCGCTCCGTGTCTCCGTGGTTGTTTTTTTGTGCTGTACATGCATCACACCTTTATCCGCACAAGGCGGCAAAAAAATCAATCTCCGCCACGCCGATAAACTGAAGGGAAGCAAAGAAGCCAAAACGCAGCGCCTGATCGGTCACGTGGAATTCGAACACCAGGGTGCGGTGATGTACTGCGACAGCGCATACCTCTACAACGAAACGAATTCACTCGAAGCATTCGGTCACGTGCATATCCAGCACGGCGATTCGCTGCATATGTACGGCGAAACGCTGAAGTACGACGGCAACGAACGGAAAGCGGAACTTTTCAAAAACATTTCGATGTCGGACGGCGACATGATTCTCGTGACGGATTACCTGGTTTACGATCTGAAAAATAAAGTAGCGAGTTACAATACCGGCGGCACGATCACGAGCAAGGGCAATACGCTGAAAAGCAAGCTGGGTTATTATTCTTCCGAATCGAGAACGCTCACCTTCCGCAAAGATGTCGAATTGTTCACACCCGAATACACGATGAACTGCGATACACTTCGCTACGTGCCGGGGACCAAAATCGCATACTTCATGGGACCGACCACGATGTGGAACCCGGACAATGCCATGTACTGCGAGGACGGGTATTATGATACGAACCTCGACCGCGGGCGCTTCAGCAAAAAAGCGGCGCTGGTGAGCAACAAGCGTGCGCTGATGGGCGACAGTCTTTTTTACGACCGGAAAACACGAACCGGCATGGCCAAAGGAAATGTGACGCTGCTCGACACGGCGCGCAAAATGATCATTACCGGCGATCTCGGCATACACCACGAAAAAACGGAACATTCGCTGGTTACCGGCCGCGCCATGTACACGCAGATTTACGATAAAGATTCCCTTTTCCTGCATGCCGATACGCTGCAGGCGTTCACGCGCTACGATACGGTAAAAGGCAGCGATCCCGAAGCCCCGCGCTTCGATACGCTGCGCACGGTGTACGGCTACCGGAACGTGAAGTTTTTCAAAAGCGATATGCAGGGCAAATGCGATTCGATGATCTTCACTTCGTCGGACAGTACGATGCGCCTGTTCGGGAAACCCGTTTTGTGGAATGAGCAAAGTCAACTCACCGCGGAAAAAATTTCGATCTTAATGACAAACGACGAGATCAAACAGATGCTCCTGGAAAACACGGCTTTCATCGCTTCGCAGGAAGACAGTACGCGTTACAACCAGATCAAGGGAAGAAAAATGACCGGCTATTTCCGGAAGAGCGAATTGTACCGCGTGGACGTGGAAGGCAACGGGCAGACTTTGTATTTCGTGAAAGACAAAAATGAAATCATCGGTGTGAATAAAGTGGACTGCAGCAAGCTCAGTATTTTTGTAGCCGAAGATGAGATCAAAAAAATTACGTTTTTCAATAAACCCGATGCGACGCTTTATCCGCCCATCGATTTATCACCACGTGAAGCTTTGCTGAAAGATTTCCGCTGGCGCGGGAAAGAACGGCCGGCGAAGAAGGCGGATATTTTTGTGGAGTAGTTAGTGGTACTGCCATTTCTCGACTGCCCCGCCTCCCAAAGTTATACGGCGGGCAGGCGCTCGAAATGACGAGATCGTGATATTTTTCTTTCCGACCACCGTCGTTTTTTTTTGTGTTTCTTCGTGACTTCCTGTCCTGGTGGCGAAAACCATAAAGATCGCCGGTACACCGCTCCATTTCACTTACCACACAATATCCATCGCCAGCCGCAGGCCGTTATTTTTCCAGGCTTCGCCGGCTCCGCAGGAAGTCAGGCTGTCGTGCATCCATTCGCCGGCGTTATCGCTCAGATGGAAAATTTTATTCACATCCGGTTTGCCGGCGTACACGGGGACAAGCCCGGTTTTCTGTAAACGCGTTTGCAGCGAATCCGGTTTCCACTTTTTCGTTTTCGGAAACAGGTAAGGCATGACGTTTTTTTCATCGAACTTCCTTTGTTTATAGGGCTTCCATAGGTTGACTGTCGTACGGGTGTTCCATTGCGCTTCGGTTACGGCGATGTTCTCGGAACTGGTGAGCGGACGAAGCCGCGGCATGAGGATACCGTCTTCCATGCGCACTCGCCGGGTGTCATGGAGGACGGGCAAACCCTCGGGCAACGAAGGGTTCGTGAAACTTGCGTTTAAATACCTGTCCGTAGAAAAAGGCTCCCCGTATTCCGCGCCGCAAAGCTGGTAATCCAAAATGCCTTCGCGGATCATAATCAGTTCGTTCAGCCGGTTTGTTTTCCAGGCGGCGTATGCTTTGGCCTGCAGGGGTGAAAGTCCGAGTACGGGATAATCATCGTACCGCGGATCCGATAAATAATTTTTCGCCAGCCAGCCGCGGTCTTCTTTCGACAGCGGGGCGTCGTGCCAGATGGACGTATCCGGGTATGCGGTATGCAGCAGGCTGTCGAAATACGGCATCTTGCTGTAACATTGCAGGAAGCTGAGAAAAGCGCGGTACTGTTTGTTCGTTTCTTCGTACTGCCCGATGAAAAAAGAATGGACCGACACCTTTGTCGTATCGCCGGGAAGATGATACTCCCCGCCGGGAACAGCGATCATGCCGGGCGGAGTCTCCTGCTTGTTTACGACTTTTTGAAAGCCCCCGTTTTGCGGGTCATTGTATTTCCAGCCAGCGGGCGACGCATCTTTCTGCGCAGAAACCGTAGCTGCTGAAAGCGAAAAAATCAATATGAAACACGGGCGGTACATTTCTGAAAATTAAGAAAAACACAGGCATAACACTATGCAAGCACGTTTGTGACTTTAGCGCAGTTAAAGAATACGGGATCGGATCGATCAAACAGTAACCAGCATCCGCTTGTGCCAGCTTTTCGCCATCGGCACTTCCCATTTGGTTTCCATGTCTTCTTTGGTTGAAACCAGGTTGTTGAACACGATGGTATTCGCGTTCACTTTATTCTTTTCGGCCAGCGCCTCGAATTCGGGAAGACGGACTGTTTTTATCGTGCCGCTTTCGTCGCGGTATGCCGTAAGCAAACGATCGAAAAGCGAAATTTTGTAATCGGCTTCCACCTGCCGGATAAACTGTACCGACTTGTCGATACCGCAACCGCTGGCATGCGTATGATCTTCATCCACCAGCACGACGATGAAACGGTTGTACAAAACGTCAATCGCCGCTTTCATCCATTCGCCGTGTGAAGTCCAGTCAATAAGAAATACCGCAACCTTGCGTTTGATCTCGCCGATTTCCGTTTCGGTGAGTTCGCGGTCGCCCTGGTAAATCCAAACCCGGGAATGCCCCGGCATGTCTGCAAATGTTAACATAATGCAAAGGTAGGAAGATTGCAGGGTATAATGAAAATGAGAAGTTGGTTATATTATAGGTTCAAATGAAAAATGTCAAACGCTGAATGAAAAATGTAAAAGTGTTCGGGCGATCACTTTTACATTTTTCATTTGAAATTTTGCATTTGATATTTATTCCCGGGTGGATCACAAATCATTCGCCTGCGCGATGAGTTCGGCTACATCCAGCACTTTGACCTGGTTCTCTTTTTCGAAATGTTTTACGCCGTCGGTCATCATGGTCATACAGAAAGGACAACCGACCGCGATCACGTCGGGCTGCAGAGCGAGCGCTTCTTCGCTGCGCTCCACGTTCACTTCCTTGTTTCCTTTTTCCGCTTCCTTGAACATTTGAGAACCACCGGCGCCGCAGCACAATCCTTTGGCGCGGCTGCGTTTCATTTCGGCCAGTTCGGCGTCGAGTTTCTGCAACACTTCGCGGGGCGCTTCATATACATCGTTGGCGCGGCCGAGGTAACAGGGATCGTGGTACGTGATCTTTTTCCCTTTGAACGTTCCGCCGGGCACTTTCAGTTTTCCGCTGTCGATCAGCTGCTGGACTAATTGCGTATGATGGATCACTTCGTATTGTCCGCCGAGTTCGGGATACTCGTTCTTCAGCGTATTGAAACAATGCGGGCAGCCGGTCACTATTTTTTTCACTTCGTAGCCGTTGAGCACGGTAATGTTGTTCATCGCCTGCATCTGGAACAGGAACTCGTTCCCGGCGCGCTTGGCGGGATCGCCGGTGCAGGATTCTTCAGTACCGAGTACGGCGAACTTCATCCCCACATGATTCAGGATACGCACGATGGCTTTCGTGATCTTCTTCGCGCGATCATCGAAACTGCCGGCGCAGCCCACCCAGAAAAGAATTTCCGGGGACTCGCCGCGGGCCATATAATCGGCCATGGTTTCTATTTTCATGTTGTCGTTGCTCATTTGCCGCAGATTTCGCAGATTAAACGCAGATTATTTGGATAAAATCAATCTTTTATATCGAAGCGATTGTTCTCCGAAATTGACCAATAAACCTACCGGGCATTTCGAAGCAGCAAGATAATTTATCACTTGACAATAATGATCTTCGATAACGCCCTGTTGTGCTTTTACTTCAAGAATAATATTATCTCTCACTACAAAATCCGCAAAATAATAGTGGGGTAATATTATTCCCTTGTAGTTGATTTCATACTTTTTTTCGCGCTCAAACGGGATGTTCCTCCATTTGAACTCCTGTTCCAATGCATCTTTATACACAACTTCCTGGAAACCGTATCCAAGTTCCTTGTGGACCTCCATGCAAATTCCGATTATCTCATACGTTTCTTTTTGAAGCGGATATTCCTGCTTGCCATAAACAGGCTGCTCAGGTTCAGCTACAATCCACGGTTCACTTTTTATGGAATAGGACATATTTAATCTGCGTTAATCTGCGAAATCTGCGGCTAGGACTCAAACACTTGTATCGTATGCGTTTTCTCCACCAGGTCGGTGAACCTGCCCGTGTAACGTGTCGCGCGCACCATGTGATTATCGATCCAGTGATAATTTCCGCCGCGGGGTTTTCCCATCAGCAGACCGTGCCAGTTGAAACCGTTTTTCTTCAGCCACAATTCCGTGACCTCGCGGTGCTCTTCGGTGCGTGAAGTGAAAAACGTAATGAGGTGTCCTTCTTCGAACCATTTGTTCACCGTAACCAGCGCATCCGGGTATACTTCCGCATCGGCCATGCGCCAGGCTTCTTCGTTCGGGATGTCTTCGCAAACGGTCCCGTCGATATCGATCAGGTAATTCTTAACATGCTCCGGCAGAATCGGGCTGAGCTTTTTTCCGTTCTCTTCGAGTTCGAGTAAAGTATGTTCGTTGATAGTCATATTGTCTTTATTTCAAAATCAGGATCCTTTTACTAATTGCGAATTTCGAATGCCGGATTGCGAAGGCCTTCATCATTCGGCATTCGGCATTCGGAGTTCGGCATTCGAAATGCCCCTCATTCGTTTTTCCAGTTCAGCCGGTCGGCCGGTGAAAACTGCCAGGGCGCGCCGTTGTTCTCGATATTCGTAAACGTCATGTTCAGTTCGTTCGGTGCGGCGCTTTGTTCCATCACTAAGTAACGGCGCAGGTCGATGATGATGGCAAGCGGATCGATGTTCACGGGACATTCCTGCACGCAGGCGTTGCACGAAGTACAGGCCCAGAGTTCTTCCGGCGTGATGTAATCGCCGAGCAGGTTTTTCCCGTCATCTTCCAGCTTCCCTTTTTTGTCGATACTCTTTCCGACTTCTTCCAGGCGGTCGCGCGTGTCCATCATGATCTTGCGCGGCGATAATTGTTTGCCGGTGATATTCGCGGGACAGGACGAGGTGCAGCGGCCGCATTCGGTGCATGAATAGGCATCGAGCAACTGTTTCCAGCTGAGGTCGGTTACGTCTTTCGCGCCGAAACGCGTGGGCTGGTCGCTTGCGGGCGGCACGGCCGCGGCGGGATCGAGCATCAGTTTCACTTCGCGGGTAACTACGGCGTCGTTCGTAAAACGGCCTTTCGCTTCCAGGTTCGAGAAATAGGTATTCGGAAACGCGAGTATGATGTGCAGGTGCTTGGAATACGGCAGGTAATTCAGGAAAAAGAAAATGCCGACGATATGATACCACCAGCAGGACATTTCCGCCAGGTGAAGCCCGTGAACTCCCGCATCGCCGTAAAGCTTCGCCAGCCAGGCGCTCACCGGGAACGCCGCCTGCGAGACTTCCGTGCTTCCTGTAATTTGTATCACGCGGAAATCGGCCGCATTCATAAACAGGAACGCGAGCATCAGCGTGATTTCGATCACCAGGATCAGGTTCGCATCCGAACGCGGCCAGCCGTCAAGTTCCTTGTTCAGGAAACGTTTTACACGGACCACGTTGCGGCGCAGCAGGAATACCGCGCAGCCGAGTATGACCAAAGCGCCGAGTATCTCGAACGATGCGATCAGGAACGTGTAAAATCCGCCGAGAAAAGAAAGCGACCGGTGCGTACCGAAAATACCGTCGATCACGATTTCGATCAGCTCGATGTTGATGATCACAAAACCCACGTAAACGAAAATGTGCATGATGCCCGCCACGGGCCGCGTCACCATTTTCGACTGGCCGAGGGCTACGCGGATCATCGTGCGCCAGCGCATGGCTTTATTGTCCGTGCGGTCGAGGGCTTTGCCGATACGAATATTGCGGATGATCTTGCGGGCGTTGTACCAGAACAGGGCTGATCCCGCGATAAGAAGAAGGACGAAGAGGATGTTATCGATATACTGCATGAGTGCAAAACATAACCGGTCAAACGAAAAAGAACAGGTCCGCGGCCGCTTTAATTTGGCGTCTTCTTCGGCGGCGTAGCGGTTTTCTTCTTGTCGCTTTTGCCGAAGACGGAGAAATGTACGTAGCGTTTCGGGTGTTCATTCAGGTCGGTGATCAGCCTGCTGAGCGCGGCGCTGGCGGAATCGAGGTTGTTGTAGAGTTTTTTATCGTTCACCAGCAGGCCCATCGAACCTTCGCCTTTGTTGATCTTTTCCATGATCACCGCCACTTCGCCCATCGTTTTATTTACCCGGTCGATGGTTTGCGTGAGGTTTGATTTCGCGAGGCTGTCGGTGATGGCTTCCGTATTGCTCATGATTTTGGAAAGCTTCTCGTTGTTGTTGGCCAGGTTGGTGGCGATCGACTGGATTTTCACGAAGATATCGCTGAGGCGTGTGCGTTCGCTGGCCACAAGCGTGTCGAGCTGCTGCGCAGTATGTTCGAACGTGGCGAGTGCGTTTTTGATGCTTTCGAAACTCTTGACCAGGTTTTCGCGGGCGTCTTTGTTCAGGATCACCTGGATGATGGTAACCACCGAATCGATAGAAGCCACCAGGCCCTGCACTTTATCCTTCAGCGGTTTTACTTCAGCCGTTACGGCATCCTGCAGGCCTTTGGCTACGTCGCCCACGAGCGTATCACCGTCGGCGGCGAAACTTTTATCATCGAGCAGCGCGGTATTCGTCCCTTCAGGAATGACCAGCTGGACCACTTTTGTCCCGAGCAGCCCGTCGCTGGCAATACGTGCGATGGCATTGAGCGGGATGCGGGCGTCGGAATTGCTGATGGTGAAGTGAACGATCAGGTCGTTCGTTTTCGGATCGAGCCGGATATCGCGAACCTGGCCCACTTTAAAGCCGTTGAGCCATACCGCGCTGTTGGCAGTCATGCCTTCCACTCTTTCATACCGGGCGAACAGATCCGTACTCGTGGAGAACAGGTCCCTTCCTTTCAGAAAATTATACCCGTAAATAAAAAGCGCGATGGCAACCACCACCACGATACCGGTTTTAACCTCTCTGGTCAGTTTCATAAGGATAAGGACAAAGTTAGCGAAAAAACGAACCGCCGGAAGCCCGGTTTTCCGGGGACATCCGTACCATTTTTCTCTCTATATTTGAAACAATACACCAGCTATATTCGTTTTAACGATTCACATTAAAAACACACGTACGCAACATGGGATTATTTGACAGCATCCGGGGTGAATTTATCGACATCATCGAATGGACCGATAGTTCGAACGATACAATGGTCTGGCGTTTCCCCCGTCACGACAATGAAATCAAGAATAACGCAAAACTCACCGTCCGCGAATCGCAGCAGGCCGTCTTCATCAACGAAGGCAAACTGGCCGATGTGTTCAAGCCGGGCATGCACAACCTGACCACGCAGAACCTGCCGATTCTTTCCACGCTGAAAGGCTGGAAATACGGGTTCGACAGTCCTTTCAAGGCGGAAGTATATTTTGTTAATACCAAGCAGTTCACCAACCTGAAATGGGGTACGAAAAATCCCGTGATGCTGCGCGACGCCGAATTCGGCCCGATCCGTATCCGCACTTTCGGAACCTATGCCATGCGCGTGAGTGATGCCGGCAAATTCCTGAAAGAAGTAGCGGGCACCGACGGTCATTTCACTACGGAAGAGATCACCGACCAGCTCCGCAATATCGTGGTGACCCGTTCTACTGATGCTATCGCCGGAAGCAAGATCCCGGTACTCGATATGGCGTCGAACTTAGACGAGTTTTCCAAATTCATCCTCGAAAAAATCAAAGGCGAGTTTGATGAATACGGCATCGAGCTGACCAAACTGCTCGTGGAAAATATTTCGCTTCCTCCGAACGTGGAAGAAATGCTCGACAAGCGCAGCAGCATGGGTATTGTCGGGAACCTCGGCGCATTTTCCCAGTTCCAGGCGGCCAATTCCATGGAAGCGGCAGCCAACAACCCCAACGGCGGCGGCATGGCCGGCGCAGGGATGGGCATGGGCATGGGCATGGCCATGGGTAACCAGATGGGCAATATGTTCCAGCCGAACCAGTTCAACCCGCAAACGGGCCTCACGGGCGGCAACCAGAATACGCCTCCGCCCCCGCCGCCGGTCGTACAATATTTCACAGCGGTAAATGGCACGCAAAGCGGACCGTTCACCGAGCCTGTTTTACAGCAGATGGCGCAGGCGGGTCAGCTGACTCCCCAAACATTGGTCTGGAAAAACGGCATGGCCAACTGGCTCCCGGCAGGACAGGTTCCCGAACTGGCAGCTTTGTTCATGAACACGCCGCCACCGGTTCCGCCGCCGGTTCCGTAAAAAATGACGAATATTGATGCACCCTCCCCCTGCTTCGGCCTGCGGGAGGGTGTTCCATTTCAAGTATAAAACTGCAAATCCATCCGCATGGAAGATTTTTCCGAAAGCACACAGGAAGTCGAGCACAAAAAAATAAAGTGCAAAGACTGCGGCGCGAACCTCACCTTCGAGCCGGGCAAAATGAGCATGTCCTGCCAGTATTGCGGGTCCATGAATGAAATTGCCGACGCTGCCGTTCCGGTCGCCGCCGAAGAAATTGACTTCGAAGTCTTCATCAGCTCGCAGGTAGAAAGCAGCGAGAAAATGGAAGTCTCCGTGGTCAAGTGCGACAGTTGCGGCGCATCCTCCACGCTCAAGCCGAACGTAACTTCGGATTCCTGTCCTTTCTGCAGTACGCCGCTCGTGCTGCGCAGCGGTTCCACCTGCAGCATCATCAAGCCGAAATACCTGCTGCCTTTCGCCATCGACCGGAAAAAAGCTTTCGACGAGTTCAAAACCTGGCTGAAAAAACTCTGGTGGGCGCCGAACGACCTGAAAAAATTCGCCGAGAACGACAAGCTGAACGGCATGTACATTCCCTACTGGACATACGACAGCAGCACCACCAGCCATTACAGCGGCATGCGCGGCGATCATTATTACGTTACGGTAAGTTACACCGATTCGAACGGACGTTCCAGCACGCGCCAGGAACAGCGCACCCGCTGGACCCCGGTAAGCGGCACTGTTTTCGAAGCCTTCGACGACGTGCTGGTTGCCGCGAGTCATTCGCTTCCGCACGAATATGTCAATGCGCTGGAGCCCTGGGATCTTTCCAACCTGGCGAATTTCAACGAACAATTCCTGAGCGGCTTCCGTTCGGAACAGTACCAGCTGGATGTGAAAGAAGGTTTTGAAAAAGCCAAGGGACGCATGGATGAAGCCATCCGCGTATCCTGCCGGCGCGATATCGGCGGCGACGTGCAGCAGATTCTTTCCCTGAACACGAATCATTCGAACGTAACGTTCAAACATATCCTGCTCCCGATCTGGTTAAGCGCGTATAAATACAAATCCAAAATTTACCGCTTCATGATCAACGGCCGTACCGGCGAAGTGCAGGGCGAGCGTCCGTACAGTTTCTGGAAAATTTTCTTTGCCATTGTTACTACACTGGCGGTGATCGGCGGAGGAATTTATGTTTATTATTTGTACGATTCGGGGCAGCTTTAATTATGAGACAATATAATGGCGAGTCGATCCGCCTCATGACGAATTTAGTACTGACGAACAGCACACGCACGTACAACCAGATGATGGAGATGAACCTGCGCGAGCTGATCGAAACCGTTACGTATATCAAAACCGGGAAACCGGATTCGTTCAAATGGCTGATGGACAATAAACATTTGTCGCTGGCGGCCTTTGCCAATGCTGCGCGCGGCGACAAAACCGCCTTCCGCTGGCTGATGCAGCATAAAGCTGTTTTCTGGGCGGCCACAGCCAACGCGGTGAACAAGGATAAAAAAGCGCTGGCCTGGCTCAGGCTCAATAAGTTTATCGTGTACGCCGAACTCGCCGAAGCGCTGATCGAATTTTACAGCAAAGATGAAGCGGATGATGTTGCGGGATATTATAAACCGCCGGGGTAAAACGATTTGCGATTGACGATTGCGGATTTGCGATTGCACACAATCTTCCCGCATTTTTGATGTAACAGATGCGATGGCTTTGCGGGTCAATCGCAAATCCGCAATCGTCAATCGCAAATCGCCATTCGAAAATCACTTCGGAAGCCATTTGTACTTCCGGTTCGGGTTGGTGTGGCGGCGTTCGCGGTGCGACTTTTCGGAATTTTCATCCTTCTCGCCGATTTCCAGGATATTCACACGTACCCCGAAATTGAAACTGGCATCGGCCACGCCGAAAAGATCGTCTTTGCCTTCGGTGGCCATCCGCACTTTGAATTCGCCGAAACCGTGGACCCTTTTGGTGATATCATGGCTGAATCCGCAGCCCATGTTCGCGCCTATCCAGCGGTTGCGCAGGATCATGCCGTAGTAATATTTGTTGTTGTCGTTGAGCGAAGGTCCCACATACGTGCCTTCCCAGCGGAGATAATCCACACCAAAAAGCGCGGTGAATTTCAAATCGCTTTCGCCGATATTGCAGATAAAATGCCCGTTCAGGTCGGCATTCCAGGAGGTAATATTCCGAAGGGCCGGCACCGTATTATGTTTTACGTGATGCGTGTATTCTGCCGAAATTCCGAAAAAGCTGCGCGTCAGGTACATCATGCGCAGGTTGATCCCCGGCTTGTACTGCCCGCGGACTTCCTTGCGGTTATTGATCACGGAATAATCGAAAGCCGCACCGAGACAAAGTTTGGACGTATTTACCTGGGCGGTCGCGGAAAATGCCGATCCCGCAAGGAAAAGACTGATAACGCAGCGTTTTATCATAATACAAGGATAAGCCGATTCCGACTGGATTCCAAAGCAGTAATGCCGGGAATGCTGTACATGTTGACAGGCGGTTATTTTTTAGCCTTAACTGGCAAAATGCAGGAAACCGAAATCCGCTATATTCGTCATACCATTAGTTGTTAAGCGCATGATGTCCTGGTTCCTGATCCAGCTTTTTCCTTCCCGCGAAAATTTCGCCGAAACTGCAACGGCAGACGAGTCCGCCATTATAAAAGCGCATTTCGCCTACATGCAGGAACTCACCGCGAAGCAGATCGCTTACCTCGTGGGGCGGACCGAAGATGCGAGTCTCGGCATCGCACTCATCCGCGCCGGTAATTCAGCGGAAGCGCAAAACCTGCTCGATGCCGATCCGGCGATCCGTGCCGGCATTTTCAGGGGAACGGTCAAAGCATACCGGCTTGCTTTACATAACCCGATTCCCGAAACATAATTCACTTTCCATGAAACGTCAACCGATCACTTTCCGCGACAAACTTCGCTATCGTTTTGAGAATACGCTCTCTGCGGGACCTATTGCCGTTATCGGCTGGCTGGCCGTGCTTTCGCTGCTGATTATCGTAATTGCGGCGGGGATCGTGGCCATCGCAGGCGTTTCGATGGACAACAACGATACAGAAACGGGTTTCGTAGAAGCCGCCTGGCGGAGCATGATGCGTGCGATGGATGCGGGCAACGTGGCCGGCGACGGTCCGGGCTGGGGCATCCGCATGTTGATGCTGACGGTGACCATCGGCGGTATTTTTATCGTGAGCACGCTCATCGGTACGATCACTTCCGGCATGGAATCGAAAATTGAAGAAATGCGCAAAGGCCGGTCCAAAGTGATTGAACACAACCATACGCTGATCCTCGGCTGGTCGGCGAAAATTTTCTCGATCGTTTCCGAACTCGCCATTGCCAATGCCAGCGAACGAAAACCGCGCATCGTGATCATGGCCGACATGGACAAGGTAGAAATGGAAGATGAAATCCGCGCCAAAATTTCCGACCTGAAAAACATGCGCGTCATCTGCCGCACCGGCAGCCCGCTCGATCTCGACGACCTGGAAGTGGTGAACCTGCACGAAAGCAAAGCGGTGATCATTCTTTCGCCCGAATCGGAAAACCCGGATACGCACGTCATCAAATCGATACTCGCGATCACCAATAACCCGAACCGGAGAAAAGAATCGTATCACATCGTAGCCGAGATCCGCGAAGAACAAAATATGGAAGCCGCCGAATTAGTAAGTAACGACGAAGCGGTGCTCGTGCTTGCCGGCGACCTCATCGCACGCGTAACCGCGCAAACCTGCCGGCAGTCGGGCCTGAGCGTGGTATACACCGAGCTGCTCGATTTCGACGGTGTGGAAATTTATTTCAAGCAGGAACCTGAAGTCGTGGGCCAGGCATTCCGTTTCGCCATGTCGTCGTTCCAGACCTCCTGCCTGATCGGCGTGATGACCAAGGACGAACGCGTACTGCTGAACGCGCCGATGGAACATATTATCGAAGAAAGCGACCGGCTGATTTTTATCGCGGAGGATAATACGAGCATCAAAACCGGCAGGCACGGTCACGCACCCGACATGGACGCGATCCGTCACGACGTTTCCCCGCCGCCGGGAAAAGAACGTACGCTGATCATCGGCTGGAATAAAAAAGGACGGAACATCATCCGCGAACTCGACGGTTACGTGGGCGAAGGTTCCGAAGTGGTGGTGCTTTGTTCCGAAGAAGGAACGAAATCGGAAATCGACGAACTGGCGAAAAATTTAAACAGGCAATCGCTGAAATTCGTGACCGGAAATACGACGGACCGCGCCACGCTCGAGCAGATCGATACGCCTTCGTTCAACCACATCATTGTACTCTGCTACAGCAGTCTCCCGATGCAGGAAGCCGATGCGAAAACGCTGATCACGCTGCTGCACCTGCGCAACTTATCCGAAAAAGCCGGGCGTGATTTCAGTATCGTCAGCGAAATGCTGGATATGCGCAACCGTGCGCTGGCCGAAGTAGCCAAGGCCGACGATTTCATCGTGAGCGACAAACTTATCAGCCTGATGCTTTCGCAGGTTTCGGAAAACAAACATCTCGATAAAGTATTTAAAGACCTGTTCAGTCCCGAAGGTTCGGAAATTTACCTGAAGCCGGTCAAAGATTATGTACTCACCACGCGCGCGGTGAATTTTTACACGCTGGTGGAAGCCGCTGCCGACCGGGGACAAACCGCGATCGGTTACCGCATCCAGGCCAACGCATCGGACCCGGACAAAGCCTACGGTGTTGTGGTCAACCCGGACAAGAATCAGAAAGTCACGTTTTCGCCGGAGGATAAAATTATTGTGCTCGCTGAAGATTAAAAACGTTTCATGTCTCAAGTTTCAGGTTTAATGTTTTTGAGCGATCAAACATTAAACTTGAAACTTGAGACGTTAAAGTAAATACTCCGCAGTTTCCATAATCAACCGTTTGCTGTGTTCCGGCAACTCATCCGAAGTGAACGGATGTTTTCCCCCGAATGTATGATCGGCGTTTTCGATCGCGAGCAGTTCGGCGGCGGGGTTGCATGATTTCAGTTTTTCGGCTTCCCGGAAATTTACCGAAGTATCCGCTGTCCCGTGAATGATCAGGAAGGGAACCCGGATCCGCGCAGCAGCAGCGGGAATATCGAGGCGGTTTTTGTTGGCATAAAAATCTTCGCGCAGCGAATAGTACATCGGCATGTTTTGCCCGGTGCGCGTATTCAGCGTCCAGCTTACGCCTGCTTCGCGCCAGCTTTCCAGGTCGGGCGGATTGACGCGCGGTTCGAAATCGGAGACTGCGGCCCAGGTGACTATTTTTTTCACGCGCGGATCTTCGGCCGCTTTCAATATGGATATTCCTCCTCCCCGGCTGTGCCCGATGAGGTAAATTTTCTCCGGGTCAATTCTGCTGCGCTGATCGTGATCACGATGTAACCAGTCGAGCACTATGCCGAGATCGTCCAGTTCTTTGCTGAACGTATTCATTCCGAAGGCTTCAAGGTCCACGAAATCTTCCGGGTGATCCGGCGTTGTTCCGCTATGCGAAAAACTGAATTTCAGCACCGCCAGCCCGGCCCTGCATAATGCACCGGCCAGCAGGTTGAAATGTCCCCAGTCTTTAAACCCCTTCAATCCGTGCGAAAAAACGACCACGGGAACTTTGCTCCCCGCTTCCGGCAAGCGGAAATCGCAGGGCATCATCCCGCCGCCGGAGCCGGGGATCAGGAATGAAAATGTGGTTTTGCCTGACACAGCTCAAATATACTTCACCCCCGATTTACTTTGCACTTTCGTTTCCTCTGCGTAATTTTGCCCCGGAAAGGTGTCAGAGTGGTCGAATGTATCTGATTCGAAATCAGATGTACCGCAAGGTACCGGGGGTTCGAATCCCTCCCTTTCCGCTCTAACAAAGCCCTGCTAATCATACGATTGGCGGGGTTTTGTGTTTTTAGAGCAAGTGGAGTGGATTTATAGAAAATGAGGCTTTTTAGGCTGGTTTACCTGCAAATTACCTGCAAATTTTGAGCACAGTGAAAGCTACTATCCTAGAGTAGCTATGGCAACAATTAAGCTTGTTTTAGACAAGCGAAGAGAAAAGAAAGATGGTTCATTTCCTCTTGTTTTTCGAATAAATCACAACACTGTAACAAGAGATATTCATACAGGATATTCTATTCAAAACACTGAATGGGATGGAAAGAAAAACATCATCAATAAAACACATCCTGCATTCAAAACTTTAAGTGCAAGACTTAAAGAACTGGAATCCCACTACCTCACGAAACTGATTGAATTTGAACGCAGCCACGAAGGACCTATAGATGTTCAGGAACTCCGGGAATACCTTTTAGGCAAACCAGTGCAACAAATCACAGTTTATAGCTTCTGGGAGGAAGAAATTGAACACCTGCATAAAGCCAATCGTAATGGGAGTGCGAAAATTTACAGCTGAATAATACACAATAAGAGGAAAACGGAGGTGGTCTTTGCTTTTATTCCCGGGCAAAAACAGTTAATCAGCGAGGAAAACATCCTGCATGATTAAGCGATTTTTCAAAAGTCGTTTCCGGAAGTCCATTCTACAAAGAGGACTCCTCTCGGCAAATCGCCGACTTTGAAGCCGACCACATCGTTGAAGGTCGCCAGTTTTTCTTCGCGGACCACGCGTCGCAGTGCGGCCAGACCCTCTTTCCCTTTCAATCCACACTATATCGTGCTTTATCCGTACCTTACAGAAAAGGGGACTCACCCGGAGTAGTACATTTTCAGGAGTTACGCGTTTAAATCCTTCCTCAGGCATTTCCATTGCAACAAGCATATCACACACGGGGTATGTGTGAATTATGTAACTTATTTCAAGACTTACACAACAATTTCTGACATGGAAGCGAACACCTTTGTTCGAACCCGTTTTTAAAGGAGACTTTGTTTGAAAATATATATCAAATATATGGTTAGCAACCGCTGTAAGATGGCGGTGAAAAAAGAACTGAAAAAACTGGGCCTGCATTTCATCGTTGTTGACCTGGGTGAAGTGGAAATCATGGAAAATATTTCTTTAGCGCAGCGGGAGCAATTGAAAGTTGTTTTACTCCGTTCGGGGCTTGAATTGATGGACGACAAAAGAGCCGTGCTGATCGAGAAGATTAAAAACACCATCATCGAAATGGTTCATCATACGGAGGAAGCGATCAAAACGAATTTCTCTGACTTTTTAAGCGAAAAATTAAATCACGATTATACTTACCTGGCCAATTTATTTTCAGAAGTGCAGGGAACCACGATCGCGCAATTCATGATCATGCACAAAGTCGAACGCATAAAAGAACTGATTATTTATGACGAGTTGAATATTACGGAGATTGCGTGGAAGATGAATTACAGCAGCGTTGCACATTTATCCAATCAATTCAAAAAAGTCACCGGGCTTTCCCCTTCTCATTTTAAACAATTGAAAAACAAGAAACGGAATCCGCTCGAGGAAATCGGGGCAGTTCCCAATAGTTACCAGGAAACAAATGGCTCCAATGAAACAAATAAAGCAAACGCGAAATAATTTTATCGAAACAGCAGATGGCTAAGAAAATAAAATCAGACCAGGAGGAACTGGTTTTTGTCCGCGAAGAGCTCTCGGTTCAAAAAAAAGAAAAGGAAAAGCTGCTGGCTGAGCTGGACGTTTTTCGTAAAGAAATCGCTTTTCAAAAAGAAGAGAAAGAAAAACGGGCGGCAGAGTTGGGTATTGCCAATATAGAACTTGCCTTCCAGGGCGATGAGAAAGGTAAACGGGCCAGTGAGCTGGGTATTGCCAATAAAGAACTTGCCTTCCAGGATGAAGAAAAAGGGAAGCGGGCAGAAGAGTTAAGCATTGCCAACAAAGAGCTTGTATTTCAAAACGAGGAGAAAGAAAAACGGGCGGCGGAATTAACCATTGCGAACAAAGAACTGCTGTTTCAAAACAGTGAAAAAGAAAAAAGAGCCGCTGAATTAGGCATCGCCAACAAAGAACTTGCTTTTCAAAACGAAGAAAAGGAAAAACGGGCAGCAGAGTTATTCATTGCCAACAAAGAACTTGTATTTCAAATCGGGGAGAAAGAAAAACGGGCGGCAGAGTTCGTTATTGCCAATTATGCCCGCAGTCTTATTGAAGCGAGTCTCGATCCGCTGTTTACCATCAGCCCGGAAGGAAAAATTACCGACATGAATAAGGCTTCGGTGGACATCACAGGCGTATCGCGTGAGCATTTAACAGGCACGAATTTTTTCGATTACTTCACCGATCCGGACAAAGCGCGGGAAGTTTACCAGCAGGTTTTTGCAAATGGTTTCGTAGCGGATTATCCCCTGACCATGAAGGATCATAAATTAACGGATGTATTATTCAACGGTTCGGTTTATAAAGACGATGAGGGAAGCGTACTTGGCGTAGTCGTCGTGGCAAGAGATATTACCGACCAAAAACGAATTGAAAACGAACTGATCGAAGCCAGGGTGTTTGCCGAGCTGGCAACCGGCTTAGCGGAAGAAGCAAAAAGCAAAGCTGAAAGTTCCACACGCATGGCGGAGGATGCCGTGAAAGCAAAACAGCAGTTCCTGTCAAACATGAGTCATGAAATCCGCACCCCGATGAATGCGATTATCGGGTTTACAAAAGTGGTCCTGAAAACAAATTTATCGGGAAAACAAAAAGAATACCTGACCGCGATAAAAATGAGCGGGGATGCATTGATCGTACTCATAAATGACATACTGGACCTGGCCAAAGTAGATGCCGGAAAAATGACATTTGAGCAAACGCCTTTCAAAATGGCCTTGTCTTTATCAGCCATGCTTCATTTGTTCGAGACAAAAATCCAGGAGAAAAATCTGGAACTGGTCAAGCAATATGACAACAGGATTCCCGGGGTTTTGGTTGGAGACCCGGTACGTTTGCACCAGATTATTTTAAACCTTGTGAGCAACGCAGTAAAATTTACGACAAAAGGGAAAATAACGATTTCCGTTCGTCTGCTGCAGGAAGACCCCGAAAAAGTAACCATTGAGTTTTCAGTTACGGACACCGGGATCGGTATACCGGAAAATAAGATAGAAAAGATTTTTGAAAATTTTCAGCAGGCATCGAGCGGTACTTCCAGGTTATACGGGGGAACAGGGCTGGGACTTGCCATTGTCAAGCAATTAGTAGAAGCGCAGGGAGGAAGCATTGAGGTAAAAAGCCAGATGGGAGTGGGTTCTACTTTCGGTTTTGTATTGAATTTTCAAAAAACAACTGATGAAGCGGAACCCGATATGGGATTCGTGGAACTGGACGAGGAAATTAAAAATATAAAAGTCCTGGTAGTGGAAGACATCGCACTCAATCAATTGCTGATGAAAACGCTTTTGGATGATTTTGGATTTGAACGTGATATTGCCGGCAACGGGAAAATAGCCATAGAAAAATTACAAACTAAATCGTACGATATTATCCTGATGGATCTTCAAATGCCTGAAATGAACGGGTTTGAAACCACAGAATATATCCGCAATACCATGCATTCTAAAATACCGATTATCGCTTTAACTGCCGATGTAACCACCGTTGACCTGGCAAAGTGTAAAGCCGTCGGGATGAATGACTATATCGCAAAACCTGTTGACGAAAAATTATTGTACAACAAAATAGTCGGCCTGGTCAAAAAACCTGTGATAAAAATCAATGAACCGGTTGAGCCCGGAAACGGCCGGGGTGAAAAATTAAAATGCATCGACCTGGCGTATTTAAGCCTTCGCACAAAGTCCGACCCGAAACTGATGATGGAAATGATCTCCCTCTACCTCGAACACACTCCGCCATTAATCAGCACAATGAAGCAAAGTTTCCGGGATAAAGACTGGCATTCCTTAGGCGCAGCAGTGCATAAAATGATTCCCTCCTTTTCGATCATGGGAATCCACGCGGATTTTGAAAACATGGCGAAAAAAGTCCAGGAATATGCAAACTCCCAGAACCAGAACGACGGAATACAGGATATGGTTCTGCAACTGGAAAACGTTTGTGCACAGGCATGCAGGGAACTGGAAGCAGAATTCAATACTATTAAAAACACAAAACATGAATAATGATCATAAAGTAAAACTTTTCCTCGTAGATGACGATGCCGTGTTTTTAAAATCCCTGGAAATTGAGTTCCTTCAGCATGCCGATTTTATCATCGAAACATTTGCAACGGGCGAACTTTGCATGGAAAACTTATCCCACTTCCCGGATGTAATCATTTTGGATTATTACCTCGATGGTATTGATAAACGTGCGATGAACGGAATAGCAACACTAGACCGGATAAAGGCAGTCAACCCCGATATTCCTGTCGTGATGCTGTCTTCCCAGGATAAAATTGACGTTGCGATAAACTGCATGCACCACCGGGCTTTTGATTATGTAGTAAAAAGTGAAACCGCTTTTGTACGCCTGCAGAAAATCATCACGACCATTTTCCGTTATAAAAAAATGGAAAAAGAACTGCGCTGGTATATGGAACGGATGTAAACCATTCCACCCCGCTTCCTGCCCTGTAATGCACAAACAGTTTCCTTCCCGGAATTATTTTCCGGGTGTTATATTGACGGATCTATAACCGGAAGTTCCAGGAAATTTCACGCGAAAAAGACAAACAATTTATTTTACTTAAAGTGATCCATCTCAGGCTTGATACAATTACACGCGGAAATATGTGAATGATATAACTCTTTCCCGGCCTTGTGCAACGCTTTCGCATGTAAAGCCGGCCACCTTTGTTATGTTGTGAAAATTTATTCGCAATGTAAAACGGCATATGAATGAAGACGCAAGGGCTTAACCTATTTATTGTTGATGACAATGAGTTTATGGTAACGGCATTACGGGGTTACCTCGACAAGAGGTTCGGGCTCGACCTCAATATTTCCATTTTTTATACCGGTGAAAGCGCCCTGGAAAAAGTGGACCAGGACACCAACATTGTCATCCTGGATTATTACCTGGAAGGCGAAAATGGAAACGAGGTGCTAAAGTCCATCAAAAAAATCAACCCAAAAACAGAAGTGATCATGTTTTCCTCCAACGAAAATATCGGGATAGCGATTGATGCTTTCCGCAATGGCGCAACCGATTATGTGGTTAAAGGAGAAAAATCATGGAAAAAAATAACTTCTCTTGTTTACGGAATCATTACTTACCCGGTACGGATACTGGTAAGAGAGTTCGGAATCAGCAAATACATTGCCATGTTCCTGATCACCTTCGTGCTGATGGGAGTCGCAGTTTGTTTAGCATTGAAATTCATTCCTTAAACCACACCGGACTACGAAAGCCGCTCCTGTTATACCCTTGCAGCTTTTTCAAATGTGTGAATGATGTAAGTTCTTTCTGAAGTTTTGCAATCGATACCGGTCTTTAGTTCCTCACCTTTGCTTAGTGAAAATTCATTCACACTCAAAAAACAACGTATGAAAAACCTGACGGAATTAGAAGGGAACTGGATTGAAACAAAAGGGAAGTTGAAACAAAAATTTGCGCTCTTAACCGACAATGATATGTTGTTTGCAGAAGGTAAAAAGGACGAAATGCTGGGGAGAATTCAAATTAAACTCGGCAAAACGAAAGAAGAACTGGCGGCAATTATAGCAGCGCTCTGACCGGGCCTGTTTTTTAGCAATCGTCGCTTACATTTACGGCAAAAATCGTTTCCGGAAGTCCATTCTACAAAGAGGACTCCTCTCGGCAAATCGCCGACTTTGAAACCGACCACATCGTTGAAGGCCGCCAGTTTTTCTTCGCGGACCACGCGCCCCAGGGCATCCATGAAACGCAGTCTTCCGGGAGCGGAAGAATTTCCTTTCATGAAAATAATATCATTTGCAGGATTCGGGTAAAGCGTGAACGGATCGGTGACGGCGGAAGGATTCGTACCGGTAATAACGGAATTATAGGTCATCGAATCCACCACCACGAACTGATGCATCATGCTCGAGTCTTCGTGTGTAAGGATATGGCAATGGTACATGAAGCCGTTCATCGGGTCGTACATGGCCGGGAAACTGTCGAACGTAGCGACAAAGCGGAGTTTCCAGTTGGGCATAACCATCACTACGTCTTTCGGTCCCATCATATCGGGCGTGAGCGGCACGTTGGTCATGGTAACGGTGTCGGTAATATCAAGTACGCGGAATTCCACTTTATGAATATGGAACGGGTGCGCTACGTTTGTTTTGTTGATGATCGACCATATTTCCTTGCTGTCCACGAGTATAACGTCGTTGATCGTATTCATATCCATCGGAATACTGTCGATCAGCCAGGCTCCGCCGGTACCGGCTCCGCCGTACAGCCGTTTTGTACGATGCTGGAACACATTGCTGGTATCGGGCGGCGGCGGCGCTGTCCAGGTCGGGACAGAGAATACCGGGTTCGCAGGCACGATCGTATTATCAACCACAAACGCGCAGAAAGCATCAGCGGTTGTGGGCTGCTGCTGGTTGGGATTGCCGTTGCCGCTGTGCGTAATGATTTCTGCAGGAATAGACCGTTCCAGGTTGCTCAGGTAAACGGTATCGCCGTTTGCGAATGCACTGAAATCCAACAGGAGTTCCCTGCGTTCGCCGGGCATAAAAAGAACGGAGTCGAGCGTGTAAGGCTGATCGGTATATCCGCCATCCATGGCGATGAGCGTCATATCGGCAAAAGATCCGGATGAAGGATTGACGAGCGTCGGGCTCATACCGAACTGGAATGATTTACGGATGGAGCCGTTGAGCACCCTGAAGCGTACCACTTGCTGCGGTACATGCAGATACCCGTGCATGATACCGTTTACTGTCGTGTAAAACTGGTTCGTCGGATGTGCGGGCATACCGGTTCCCGTATCTATCCCTGTGGCGATCATATTAGCCGTATCGATCACAAATCCTTTTTCCTGGATCACGACAGGAAAGTCGTTTACACCGTAGTTATGCGGAAGCTGGGGATAAAGCGGATCGTTCATCGGGTCCTGCACGATGATTATTCCCGCAAGACCCATCGCCACCTGCGTGGTGGTATGATCCATCAGGTGGGAATGATACCAGAGCGTTGTCGGACCTTCCATAATCGTGAAGTTCGGGTTGAACGTGCCGCCCGAACCAGGAATGATTTCGTGCGGCCCACCGTCATCATCAGCCGGCAGGTTGGCGCCGTGCCAGTGCGTGGTGGTGGACGTGTTCAGGTTGTTGGTTACGTTGATCGTCGTAGTCTGCCCTGTTGTCCAGATCTGCGTGGGCCCGAGGTAGGAAACGGTGGACTGGCCGGTCTGGTTGTAGCAATAGCTTTTGATCGCGACATTGAACGTATCGCCCGGCATGCCCGGGTTAAAATTGTGCATTGCGCTGTCCACTTCTATATTAATAACCGGGCCGCTGATCGTGGGAGGAACCGGGAGCGCGTTAACGAATGGTTGCGCCTCAGCATACCCTGCGGTAATCAGGGAGAGGCCAATACAGGCAACAGATTTTTGTAAAAGTTTTTGATTCATGATTTCGGCTTTTGAGTGATGGTTTGAAAAACAGGATTCCGGTGGATTAATTATTTTCAGATAGTTCATTCCATAATTTAATAAACTATCCGGGTTTTGCGTATCAAAGATAATTTTTTAGAGTAACCCGCGAAATTCTATCCCGGTTTTTATCGACAGGGCTTCGACGAACAAAAACAAGGCATCGCAGGTCCCAGAAAATAAAAGCCGTGCTGATGTCGCGGGAAATCCGGCGGAAAGAAAGCCATGCAGATTTGAGAAAAGAGATTGCGGAGAAATTTACCTGATCAGGCTCACATGACCCATATAGCGATGCTCTTCATCCAGTACGTCGATGATGTAAACACGATATACGTAAGCATCGATTTCCGCTTTGGTTCCGCTCGCCAGTTTGCCGTCCCAGCCTTTTGCAGGATCGGTCGATTTAAAGATCATGTTTCCCCACCTGTCGAAAATCAGCATTTCGAATGTGCGGATACCAATTCCTTTGCCGAAGAAAACATCGTTCTCCCCGTCGCTGTTCGGCGTAAATGCGTTCGGGATGAAATAGGTGAATTCCGCTTCAACCGTTACCGGGTGCGTCACTGTATCGCTGCATCCGTAGGAATTGATGACCACCTGCGTCACATCAAAATGACCGGTATCGCCATACACGTGCGAAGGATTCTGAAGAATACTGCCTTCCGCATCATCGAAATCCCATTGCCAGTAAGAAGCGCCCTGCGACAAATCGATGAAGCTGATTTCAGGCTGCAGGATGGAAACCGTATTCGGCACCGGGTCGAACTGGGCCACGGGTTTTGGGTAAACGACTACCGGGTAATTCAGCGAATCGGAAAGCACACAACCGTAGGTAGTGGTTACAGTAAGACTCACATAAAAAGATCCGGGATCATTATACGTATGCACCGGGTTCTGCGCGTACGAAAAATTGCCGTCGCCGAAATCCCACAACCAGTTTATGACATTCCCGCCGTTCACCAGCGAACTGTCATAAAACTGCGCGGTAAAATCTTCGCAGCCGCTGGCCGCAACCGGTCCGAAATTCAGATCGGGAATCGGGTAAGTAACCACCAGTTGCGTAATCGTATCCGTACAGCCGTATGTAGTTTGCACCACCAGCGTTACCAGGAAACTGTCATTCACCAGCGCAAAGGCATTCACCGGGTTTTGCTGCGCAGACGTATTTCCATCGCTGAAATCCCAGTTCCACGAAGTGATAAATCCGTCCGTCGTGGTCGAAAGATCGAGGAACGACGTGCTGTCGCCGTAACAAACGGTATCTGCAGAAAACGCCGCCACCGGCTGCGAATAAACCGGGACCGGGGTTATGATCGTATCGGAACAGCCGGCTGCGGTGGTTACGATCAGGGTAACATTATAACTTCCGTTACTGGCGTATTGATTCGACGGGTGCTGCTGCGTGGATGTATTACCGTCGCCGAAATCCCATTGCCAGCCGGTGATATTGCCCTGCGAAGCATCCGTGAAATTGGTTTGCTGGTTGGCGCAGGCCATGGAAGATAAAAATGCGGAGATGGGAACTGCATTTACAGTTACGTTTTGTGTCGTGATACTCACGCAGCCGCTGGTGGCGGAAACCGTCAGTGTAATGACGTAATTACCGGGAACCGGGTAAACGTGTATTGTGTTCTGGTTCGAATCAAGCGGGCTGCCGTCGCCGAAATCCCATTGCCAGCTGCTGATATTTCCGCCGACAGAAACGGAATTGTCCGTAAAGGTCACCGGTGCGTTCGCGCAAACGGAACTGTTCACCGTCATCGCCGCCTGCACGGAATTACTCACGGTTACCACCTGGAAAACCTGGTCGGTACAGCCGCTGCCGCCGGAAACAATAAGTGAAACGAGGTACGTTCCGGCCGAGCTGTAGGTATGCGTTGTAACGGGTCCCGTGGTACTGGTATTGCCGTCGCCGAAATCCCAGTTCCAGGAATTCGGTGAGTTGGTGGAAAGGTCGGTGAAGGTTGTTGCACTTCCGACACAAACGGTATCGGAAGAGAACGCCGCAACAGGAACTCCCGTAACGGTTACTGTGCCTGTGATCGAATCGTTGCAGCCGCTGGCATTGGTTACCGTCAGTGTTACGGTATAGGTTCCGGGGTTCTGATAAATGTAATTCGGATTCGCAGCGAGTGAATTATTCCCGTCGCCGAAATCCCAGAACCAGTTGACGAGCGGAGTCGGATCGACGGAGAGGTCGGTGAATGATGTAATGTTACCGAGACAAACGGATGTTGCCGTGAACGCCGGAACGGGAACAGTGTTTACCGTGATCGTCGTCTGCAGCGTATCGATACATCCTGCGCCGTTGCCTGCAATTAATGTAACCTGGTAATTGCCTCCCACGGCATAAATATGCGCCGGACTCTGGTTCAGATCAGCCGGGCTGCCGTCGCCGAAATCCCATTGCCAGTTTGTGGGCAAACCGGTAGTCGTGTCATTAAATATAACCGCCTGGCTTGCGCAAACGGTGGCCGATACAAACCCGGCCTGGGGCTGCGGAAGAACCGTTACCTGTTGCGTGGATGTATCGGTGCAGCCGAAAATATTGAAAACCACGAGCGACGTGGTATACGTTCCCGGGTTTGCAAAAACGTAAGCGGGAGACTGTGTATTGTTCACCGGGCTGCCGTCGCCGAAATTCCATTCCCAGCCGACAGCGGAAGTAGAGTTGTCCGTGTAAATCGTATTGTACGTATGGCAGGCGATCGTACCCGCAAATGCAGAAACCGGGTTGGGCCTTACGATAACCGGCTGCGTGATCGTGTCGGGGCATCCCTGCGGGTTGGTAACGATCAGCGTTACGTTATAAGTCCCCTGCAGAAGATACGTGTGCGACGGATTTTGCGTAATGTCCAGCGGACTTCCGTCACCGAAATCCCAGCTCCACGAAGCCGCGGAAAGCGAACTGTCGGTGAAGGCGGAGAAAAATCCTTCGCAAACCGTATCCGCAGCAAAGTCAGCAAGCGGCAGCGGATACACCTGGACATTTGTTGTGATGGAATCGATGCAGCCGAAGGTGTTTTGCGTGACCAGGGTAACAGGATACGTTCCCGCATTTCCGTAAACATGCGACGGGTTCTGCGAAGTATTTACCGGGCTACCGTCGCCGAAATTCCATTGCCAGCTTACCGGTGCGTTGGTCGTGAGATCGCTGAACGCGGTGGCTCCGCCGAGGCACGGAATATTGCTGGTGAATGCCGGCACGGTACGCGGATAAATCGTTACGGGAATAATAATACTGTTCGTGCAGCCTGTTGCATATCCTGCCGTCAGCGTAACATTATATGATCCGCTGTTCGGGTAAACGTGCGATGGGTTCGGGTTATTCGTATTGTCGGTATTCCCGTCGCCGAAATCCCAGGAAAATGTCGTGGGGTTTCCAAGTGAGGCGTCCGTAAAAAAAACAGTATCGCTGGCGCAAACCGAAACAAAAGAGAAGGCGGCCGCCGGAACCGGGTTCACCGTAACGGTTGTCGCAACGGTATCTGCGCACCCGCTTCCTGCTGCGGAAATCAGCGTTACGGTATATGTTCCCGCGGTACCATAAACGTGCGAAGGATTCTGCGTACTTCCCGCCGGGCTGCCGTCGCCGAAATCCCAGGTCCAGTTGATCGGTGTACCCGTGGTCTGGTCGGTGAATGCGGTGGACTGACCCACGCAAACCGTGCTGCTGACAAAGCCCGCAACAGGAATAATATTGACGAGCACGGGCTGCGTAATAAAATGACTGCACCCGGCCAGATTTGTCGCAGTAAGCGTAACCGTGTACGTTCCTGCCGTTCCGTACAGGTGCGACGGCGACTGCAGTGTGCCGGATGAAGCATCACCGAAGTTCCAGGTCCACGATGAAATATTTCCCGTAGTGGCGTTTACAAAAACGGTAGAGTCGCCGACACATTCTACGCTTGCCGTGAACGATGCAGTTGGAATGGAATCCACGACGACAAGACCCGTTGCCGTATCTGCACAACCGTATGCTGTTGTTGCGATGAGCTGAACGGTGTAATTGCCTGCGCTTCCATAGGCATGCACCGGGTTGGTTGTCGTGCTTGTTCCGAGGTCTCCGAAATTCCAGCTGTACACATTGATCCCGGTCGATGTATTGGTGAAAATAATATTGTCTAATGCGCAAACCGTATCCGCACTCATGGTAAACGAAGCAACCGGGAGCGGGTGAACGGTAACGGGAATACTGACGCTGTCGGAACAGCCGCTGCTGTTGGTAACCACGAGTTCAACGGTGTATACCGAATCGTTTGCGGCGGCCAGGTAGTTTTGCCCGGGCGGATTCTGCTGGGAAGATGTATTCCCATTTCCGAAATCCCAGGTGTAGCTGTTTCCCGGATCAGCCGTAGTCGTATTATTGAAACTTACGGCAAGCGGCGAGCACCCGGCAGGAGGAACAACGGTGAAGCCGGGAACCGGTTCGGGCAGGACGTTGATGTAAACCGTATCATAGCTGATGCAACCGAGCAGGTTTACAGTCAGTGTTACCATCTGGTTTCCCGGCGTGGTGAATGTGACGGGCGGTGGTGTGAAAGCGGTTGAACCGGTAGGAGTTGCCGACAAACCGAAATTCCAGTTGTACGTTCCGCCGACGGTTGAACCGTTTGTAAAATTGACCAGCAGATCTTCGCAACCGGTGACGATATTGGGTGTGATGACTGCATTCGGCATCGGGTTAACCACAACGGTTGCCGTAAGCGTATCCGTCCCGCAGTACCCGTCGACGATAAGCTGCACGGTAAACGTTCCCGCGGTATTATAGGTTTGCGTATGTGGTCCGGCCGTAGTTGCCGTATTTCCGTTTCCGAAATCCCAGGCATAAGTGAGACTGTCGCCGAAGGAAGATTGTGTAAACGTAATGCTTTGTCCCTGGCAGATCGTGGAATTCAGCGGCGCAAACACAGCCTGCACGGCGGGATGCACCTGTATGTTCACAAGCGAATCGCGCGTACCGCAATGGTTGGTGACGTACAGGTGAATATTGTGGTTGGCAATCGCATTTCCCGGGGGTGCGGTGAAAACCTGCGGCGGAATATTCACCGCATTGGAATAATACACGTTGTCGATATACCACTGGTACGAAAGCGCGCCGCCGGTCGACGTGTTATTCGACGTTACGGTGAGCGGTGTGCAGCCGTTGGTCGGGTTAACGGTGAGGTTGACATCCGGGATAGTATCCACAATGATTACGCGTGTCAGCGTATCCGTTCCGCAGGCGCTTCCCGCGATGAGCGTAATGGTATAACTGCCCTGCAGGTACGTTTGCGGCGGCGGGTTTCCTGTCCCGGTGAGTGTATTTCCGTTTCCGAAATTCCAGCTGTAATTATTTGCCGGCGAAACCCCGGTGGATGCATTTGTAAATGTTACCACCTGCGGTGAACATCCCGGCGAAGGGTTTGCAAAGAAATTCACGATCGGCGCACCGACCACGACGATCGGGCTTACCGTGGACGTAGAGGAGTTGCAGCTGTTGGATGCGACCAGCGTTATCGTGTATGTTCCTGCAACGGTATATATATGTGTCGGTGGAACAGGACTCGTCGTCGTTACAGGCGGAGAACCGTCGCCGAAATTCCAGACATAGGTCGTTGCATTCTGGGAAGCGTTTACCGGTGTTACGGTGAGCGGAAGGCAACCCGACATCTGCACGATCGGAACACTGAACGACGCGCCCACATAACGTTCGAAGATGACGGTTAAGGTAGCTGTCGCCGTACATCCGTTAGGACCGGTAGCCGTCATGGTTACTGTAAATGTTCCGTACACATTATAAGTATGCGGGATGTTCGCATTGGATGCTGTAGTGTATAACGGGCTTCCGTCGCCAAAGTCCCAGGTATAGCTCGTTGCCCCGGTAGTGAAATTCGAAAAGACAACGACCTCGCTTGTATTCGGGTCGCCGGGCAGCAGGCAATACTGCGTATCACCGTCGCCATCATTGCCTGAAATACTGACGGCGGGAATAGCCAAAGCCGTTACCGTGGTTGTAAACGTACTCGTACATCCCGGGAAATTGGTAACTACCAGCGTTACCGTGTACGTGCCGCCCGCACCATACGTATGTGAAGGATTGGCCAGTGCGGAGGTGCCTGCATCACCAAAGTTCCATTGATACGTTGTCCCGGTCGTTGTTCCGGTGGAGGTATTCGTAAAAGCTACGCTTGTTCCTGCGCACTGGTTATTCGGACTGAACGTGAATGAAGCATTCGGCAACGGGTGAATAGTAACTGTTACAAATGCCGTATCCGTGCAGGGTACCGAGGCATCGGCAGCGATCAGCATATACGTATAAGTACCGGCGGCGGAAATCGGCGAGCCGGGAGGAGCGGCCAGCCCGGCGGTATTGGCAAACAAAACGCTGTTCAGGTACCAGGCATAATTTGCTGCGCCGGCATTGGCACCGGTACTTGTATTTGTAAAATTTACGGTAACCGGTCCGGGGCCGCAGATATTGATAACCGATGTCGTGAATGCGGCATTCACATTGGGGCAATTCGCAAGAGCGCCGCTCATCCCGGTGAAGGAGGCTATTATAAAGAGCAGGCTGATCTTACAGCGTAAATTCATAAATCGGGTTTCTACCGGAATTTATAATAGTAAATATATGAAAAGAAGCGCTTCCATGACCGATATACGGAGAAAACCCGCGGGGGTGACAAAAAAATATCAACGGACTCCGGATTTGCCGTTTTTGTCCTGCTCTTTTTTGATAATTCTCCGGGTGCAGAAATAAAAAAAGCGAAGCGCCTGTCTCGGAGCGCTTCGCATCTTGCAGTGCAGGAAACTTTTGTCTGATTAACCGACGAAGGAATCGGAAAGTTCCCGGGCACTGAAGTAATAATCAACAAAAAACAAACAGGAATAATTCTATTGCTCACCAGGCCGCGACCATACTCGTACAGCGCGTGATCGGGTTGAAGAATCCCATGATCTTATTCATATTGCTTACGTTTAAAACGGATTTGATTATTTCGGTTTAACCGGTTCTTCTTTCGGAAGATTTCCGGGCCTGGCATCAGTACCCGGTACTTTATCGTCGGGCATCGGGAGTTTCTGCGAACCGCTTCCGGGCATGCCGCCGGGTGCACCGCTGTCCTTTTTGTCACCCTTACCCATGCCGGGAACTTTCATACCGCCGTAACCGAAACCGAATAAAACGCCCATCCGCATCAGCGGCCAGGGAATTTTGGCGCCGATGGTCATACTCGTCGGGTCAACCGTGCGTTTGAACTTAAATACTTTCTCGATGCCCATTTTAACATCGTCGATATCGTCCGGGTAATTCCTGAAATCAAAATTTTCGGACGTATTCTCCGCTTCAATACCACCCTCGAAACCGAGCAGGCCCAGGCCGACGCCCAATATCGTCCAGTCGATAGCCAGGTGATTTTTGAGATACATGCCCTGTGTCCCGATCTGGAAACCGACACCGGACATGTTCAGCTTAACGACCTGGCTGATGTCGCCGAAATAGGACGTACCGGCGGCATCTTTAAATTCCGCACGCACAGCAGCCGATTGCAATTTGTAATGCATGTACGTGAGATACGGCCCGAAATAAAAACCATGGTACGCACCTTTCTCTTTTCCGAACACGCGCATTTCGGTAACATTGCCGACCGCGCTGAGTTTGGTTTCACCAAAAGGCTGGTAGTCCTTGCCTTCCACGTTCACCGCGCCCAGTCCGAAAAATTTGAAATTGGATGCGGGTCTGGTTTTCACGGAAGTCTGGAGCGTAATGCGCGGGGCGATTTTTACTTCCTGGATCGTGTATATCGTTTTGAACATCGGACCGAAAAGCGCATTGCTTTTACTGATGGTCTTCTGCGAAAAAACGGGAACGCACAACCCTGCAAGGAAAAGCGCGAGGGTAATTTTTTTACTTTTCATGGTCGTCGGTTTCTCCCTATGATTGTTACAAAAATCACCCGGGAAAAGGCACGGAACATGACCCCATGGGGGGAATCTGGAATCTGCCCCATTGGGGGGATGGGATGCCAGATATGAGATATGAGACTTGAGATATGAGACCTCTTCACTTACTTACCGACCGACTTTACATTTAGATTGTTCAAAATTTATTTTTTTGAACAATCTCTTATTTGTCAGATCGAGCGTCTGCCCGCCGTATCCGCCAGAGGCGGAGGAGGCTGGGTAGCCGAGACCCGACAAGTCTGTCTGTCTCATATCTCAAGTCTCACATCTCATATCTGCTGCTGCA
>VBWE01000007.1 GCA_006218065.1 Bacteroidota bacterium | reverse complement strand
TGCAGCGGCGGAAATGATTTCCGGGCAGCTCTGGGAAACCGGCGAGCGTCTTTCCCGGCTGCGCACGTACCTGGAACAGCACCTGCTCGACCTGGAACAGGTATTCATCAACGGAAGTACGCGTTTTCGCCTGCCCAATACCACGAACATTTGTTTCACCGGCCTGAAAGCGGAAAAACTGATCACGCGCCTGCCGCAACTGGCCGTTTCAGCCGGGTCGGCCTGTACTTCGGCCTTGCCGGAACCTTCGCACGTGCTTAAAGCGATGGGCATGCCCGAAAAAGATATCCACGCTTCGCTGCGTTTCAGCCTGGGCAAAAACACGAGCGAGGAAGAAATTAAAAAAACGGTAGCCCTTGTTGCCGCTGCAGTCGCGCAGATGCGGGCTTCTTCGTGAATTCCTTTTGATCGTTTAAAATTCCTTCGGAATAGTTTTTATACAGTCGGTAGTCGGCAGGAGGCAGCAGCAGCCAGGTTTAAACCCGGAGCAAGTATATCTTGACGACATTCCTGTAATACCAAGACTGCCGGTTGCCTCCTGCCGCTGAATCTATTCCGACATATAGCAACGGTTTTCCTGTAAAATGGCTCTGCGGAGGATCCCGATAGCTATCGGGATTAAACAAATCGGAGTCTGTTTTCCCGTAAATAACATCCCGCTGTTAACAGAATCCTGTCACAAAAACCCGTTCCCGGCATTATACCTGTAGTTTTGAAGATTAAAACCGGATTTTGAGCGTTATTAAATACATGAAATTTCTTCTCCCGCTGCTTTTCATCTGCAGCAACCTGTCGCTTTTTGCCCAGCCCGACGCGGCCAAATCCACGCCATATAAAAAGGTGGAGTACTGGGGCGAAGACCGCAAGCAGAAAAAAAGTGATGAAATGTTTCGCGGCCAGGTGCAGGACGGAAAATCAACCTACTGGTTCCAGAACGGAAAAATACAGCGCACCGGCAATTTCAAGCTCGGCAAGGAACACGGCCTTTGGCTGTATTATTACGACGACGGCAAGAAAAAGGCCGAAGAAATGTACTTCATGGGCAAAAAAACCGGCCGCGCGCAGTACTGGTATAAAAACGGGCAGAAGGCGCAGGACTGCAAATACATCGAAGACGTTCCCGACAGCACCTGGACATCCTGGTACGAAAACGGGCAGAAAAAAGCGGAAGAATTTTTCATCGCGCAGTTTTATAATTTCAAATGGCAGGGCGTTAAACATGGCCAGTTCAGCTACTGGAACGAAAAAGGAATTCCCGAAAGCGCCGGCAATTTTGTAAACGATACTGCGCAGGGACCTTATGCCGGCTGGCATGCCAACGGCCGGAAAAAAGAAGAAGGCCAGTATAATAAAGGATTGAAATCGGGCCGATGGAAAGAATGGTACGAGAACGGATCGATCAAACAGGAAACTGAATTCAAAGGAGAGGATGTCTATCTCTGGACGCTGAATGACGAGTCGGGAAACGTCATTATAAGCAATGGCAGGGGCAAAATGAAAATCGTCTTTAACAACGGATCGCTGCGCGGAATCGGGAATTACAAAGACGGCCTGCGCGACAGTACCTGGACATTTTATACCAATACCGGCAAACTGCATTACAAAGAAGAATTTTCAGCCGGGAAGAAAAACGGTCCCGCCGTGCACTGGTATGAAGACGGAAAAGAAAGCATCAGGGGACAATACAAAGACGACCTGAAAACCGGCACCTGGACCTGGCTCCAGCCCGACGGGAAAATGGATCAGCAAGGCGAATTCAGCAAAGATCTCCGCCACGGCCACTGGAAATACTGGTACGAAAAATTGGATCAGCCCGAAATGGAAGGCTGGTATAAAAACGATCTCGAAGACAGCCTCTGGACATTCTGGTATAACAACGGCGCCAAATGGAAAGAAGGAACTTTCCGTGAAGGGAAAAAGAACGGCGGCTGGACCTTCTGGTTCGAAAACGGCAAAAAACTGCAGGAAGGTCAGTACGTCAACAATAAAGAAGACGGCCAATGGGTTTCCTGGTATGATAACGGCATGGTCAAAGACCAGGGCAGTTTCAAAGAAGGCATTATGGAAGGCCGCTGGACGGGTTTTTACTTCAACGGCAAACTGAATTACGACGGGACTTACGTGAATGGCCAGAAAGAAGGCGGCTGGCGTTTCCAGTACGATAACGGTTATCCAAGCGAAATGGGAAAATTCGTTTCAGGAAAACGGGAAGGTTTGTGGGTTTTTATGAATCATTCGGGAACTATGGACAGGCGCGGCGAATACCACCTCGACAAACCGAACGGGGAATGGGTGTATTATTATCCGGAAGGGGCTGTTTCACAGCAGCAGAAATACAAAATGGGCAAGCTTACCGGCAAAACCACGACGTATTATATGAACGGGAAGAAAAAAAGCATCGCCCGGTATAAAATCTTTACGATCAAGGAAAAAATCGCCACCCGCACCGACGGGAAAAAAATAGAGAAAAAACGCGAAGTCAGTAAAGCCCACGGGAAATGGATTTATTACAATACCGACGGCAGCGTGATGATGAAGCAGAAGTACGTGAAAGGCGAAAAAAAGAAGAAGTAAGGCACCGCACCCCGTATTTCCAGGGAATCATAATGCACATCAACACGAATCAACGTTCAGAAATCAGCAGGATGCGGATTATTACCTGCGGTGATGCTTCCCGTGCCCATGCCCGTGGTGATGTTTGCCATGATGGTGGTGCCCATGCCCCTGCGCGTGCCCATGCTGCTGGGGAGGCTGGTTTTCAGTCTGTTTGCCTTTAAATGCCCAGACCCAGGCAACCCCGATAACAGCAACAATGAGCCCAACGTACAAGGCGATTTCGCCCATCGTAATATTAGTCGTTGAATTGGCTGCATGCCCCAGCAAAGGAGCAAAAAACAGCATGCATGCGGAAAGTACCAGGCCCTTGCTGCGGACCAGTTTTTCCTTTTTGTAGATCGTTTTTCCTGGCATCATTTTTTTGGTTTTAGGTGGAACTTCATTCGATGCCCTTCTTCACAAATAGTATGACGGGATATAAAAGAACATTCATCGGCAAAAAAATCCGATTCATCTACAAAATTATACGAAAAATCCCGAATAATGTTTACTTCCCATGATTTGGATGTTATCTAATTTCTGCTTACATTTGCATCCTGATTTTTCGAGACAGACTATTCAACAGGGGACAAGAGTCCCCTGTTTTATTGAAATAAAATGATCAGCGTCGAACGTGTAACGGAAATTGTGGAGCAGAAACTTGCCGGAACGGATTGTTTCCTGGTAGATATCCAGGTCCGCCCGGGAAACCGGATCGCCGTTTTTGTGGATAAGGACAAAGGCGGAGTTTCCATCAGCGATTGCGTAAGCATGAGCCGTTACCTGGAGCAGGCCCTTGACCGCGACGTGGAAGATTTCGAACTCGAAGTCTCTTCGCCGGGAATGGACCAGCCCCTGCGAAACCTGCGCCAGTACCGCAAACGCATCGGGCGTGAAGTTTCGGTACTGCTGCTCGACGGACGCCGGCTCTCGGGTAAACTGCTCGACGCCGACGAAAAAAAAATTACGATTGAAGAACAGTCAAAACAAAAAATCGAAGGGAAAAAAGGCCGCCAGCTTGTCGTTACGCGGAATGAATTTCCTTACGAAGAGGTAAAAGAAACAACACTTGTCATAACGTTCAACTAACCATAGTTCAAAATGGAAAACATCAATCTCATAGAATCCTTTTCGGAGTTCAAAGACATCAAGAACATCGACCGGGCCACGCTTATGAGCATCATCGAAGACGTGTTCAGGAGCCTCATCCGCAAAAAATACAACAGCGATGAGAATTTCGACATCATCGTAAACCCCGAACGCGGCGACCTCGAGATCTGGCAGAACCGGACCATCGTGGACGACGAATTCGCCGAAGACAGCTTCGATTATGACCCGGGCAAACACATCAGCCTGAGTGATGCACGCAAAATAGAACCCGATTTCGAGATCGGGGAAGAAGTAACCGACCAGCTTAAGCTCGACGACTTCGGCCGCCGCGCCGTACTGGCCATCCGCCAGAACCTGCAGGCCCGTGTACTCGACCTGGAAAAAGACGCACTTTACCGCAAGTACAAAGAGCGTGTCGGGGATGTTATCACCGGCGAAGTGTACCAGACCTGGAAAAAAGAAACGCTTATCCTCGACGACGAAGGCAACGAACTCATCCTGCCCAAGAACGAACAGATCCCGAGCGATTTCTTTAAAAAAGGCGATGCGGTTCGCGCCGTGGTTTCCAAAGTGGACATGCGCAACAATACGCCCGTCATCATCCTCTCGCGCACATCCCCGGTATTCCTCGAAAAACTTTTCGAACAGGAAGTGCCCGAAGTATTCGACGGCATCATCACCATCAAAAAAATCGTCCGCGAACCCGGCGAACGCGCCAAAGTAGCGGTTGAATCATACGATGACCGCATCGACCCGGTAGGCGCCTGCGTAGGTATGAAAGGCTCGCGTATCCACGGTATCGTCCGCGAACTGAAAAACGAAAACATCGACGTGATCAATTACACGGCCAACGCACAGCTCTTTATCCAGCGCGCACTCAGCCCGGCTAAAATCACGACGGTTAAAATCGACGACGAAAGCAAACGCGCCGAAGTGTACCTGAAACCCGACCAGGTTTCATTGGCTATCGGAAAAGGCGGACACAACATCCGTCTTGCAGGCAGGCTTACCGGCTATGAAATCGACGTTTACCGCGATTCGGATGAAGACGTGGAAGACGTAAGCATTGATGAATTCAGCGACGAAATCGATCAGTGGATCATCGATGAACTCAAGAAAATCGGTTGTGATACCGCCAAAGCCGTTCTTGATCTGAACGACGAAGACCTGGTAAAACGTACCGAACTCGAAGAAGAAACCGTTCGTGAAGTGAAACGAATCCTGCGCACGGAATTTGAATAAACCGCCGGAATGCGGGAAGGTTGATTAACTTTGCAAGCAATTTAAAGTCCGCCACGGCGGACAACAAAAGATTAAATGTCCGAAACAGAAAAAAACATACGACTGAGTAAGGTAAAGGGCGAACTCAATGTATCCATTGACCGGATCTTTGAGTTCCTCGAAGAAAAGGGCTTTACCGCCGACCGCAATCCGAACCAGAAGATCTCCGACGAGATGTTCCGCCTGCTGAAAAAAGAATTCGCGCAGGACATGGAAGAGAAAGAGGAATCCAAACTGGTGGGGATGAACGTGCGCACGCGCAAAGAGTCCATCACGCTGGAGGATGTAAAAACCGAAGACGGAAGAAAAACCAAAGACTCGGAACAGGATGAAATTCTGATCAAGGATATGAACAATTCGCCTGCGGCTAAAACCGAAAAGGTTGTTCCGCCGGTCGTTATTCCCCAGCCTCCCGTAGAAGAAGAAGTTGTCAAAGCCAAAGTCGAAAGTCCCATCAGCCTCAAAGTGGTGAACAAAATCGACATCGAAGAACCGAAAAAGTCCAAGGCGAAAACAACCAAGACAAAAGAAAAAGCGAAAGAAGAACCGGTTGCCGAAGAGAAAAAAGAAGTTGAAAAAACAGAGGAGAAACCCGAGCCGGTAGTTGAAGAAAAGGTTGAACCCGTAAAGGAAAATATTGTCGAGGAGAAAAAGGAAGAAGAAATTTACAAACGTCCGATAACCAAGCTCGAAGGTCCGAAAATCATGGGCAAAATTGACCTGCCCGTGAAAGACGACAAAAAGAAACCGGTCGCTTCTTCATCCGCACAATTCGAAGCCGAGAAAAAGAAAAAACGCAAACGCATCCGCAAAGACGGCGGCACAGCAGGCAGCAACCGTCCTCCCCAACAGGGCGGCGGACAGCACGGTGGCGGCAACAAAGGCGGAAAAGGCGGGGTGAAAACCGGCGCAAACCGCCGCAATGAACCCAAAGCCGAACTCACCGAAGAAGAAGTACAGGCACAGATTAAAGAAACGCTCGCCCGCCTCAGCGGTGCAGGCAAATCCAAAGCAGCCAAATTCCGCCGCGAAAAACGCGACCTCAACCGCGAAAGAAAGCAGGAAGAAATGGCGCAGATCGAAGCGGATAAGGCCAACCTGAAGGTAACCGAATTCGTTTCAGCCAGCCAGCTGGCCAGCATGATGAACATCCCGGTTACGCAGATCATCGCAACCTGCATGCAGCTCGGACTTTTCGTTTCCATCAACCAGCGCCTCGACGCCGAAACGATCAAAATTGTGGCCGAAGAATTCGGATACAATGTCGATTTCGTCAGCGCCGAAGTGCAGGAAGCCATCAAGGAAGACGAAGACAAACCGGAAGACCTGATGGATCGTCCGCCGATCGTAACCGTGATGGGTCACGTTGACCACGGTAAAACATCACTGCTCGACTATATCCGTAAAGCAAACGTAATCGCCGGTGAAGCCGGTGGCATCACCCAGCATATCGGTGCATATAACGTGAAACTCGAGAGCGGAAAGGAAATCACATTCCTCGATACTCCCGGTCACGAAGCCTTTACCGCCATGCGTGCCCGCGGTGCGCAGATCACCGACGTAGCCATTATCGTGGTTGCCGCCGATGACAGCGTGATGCCGCAAACGGTGGAAGCCATCCGCCACGCGCAGGCCGCCAACGTACCGATGGTTTTCGCCATCAACAAAATCGACAAGCCGGGCGCGAATCCCGATAATATCCGGCAGGCTCTCGCAGGAATGAATATCCTGGTGGAAGAATGGGGCGGTAAATCCCAGTGCCAGGAAATTTCGGCTAAAAAAGGAATGAACATCGATTCACTTTTGGAAAAAGTGCTGCTCGAATCGGAAATGCTCCAGTTGAAAGCCAACCCGAACAAACGCGCCAACGGCGTAGTCATCGAATCCAAGCTCGACAAAGGGCGCGGTTACGTGGCTACCATCCTGGTGGAAAACGGAACGCTGCGCGTAGGTGATGTTTTGCTCGCCGGCAGCTACAGCGGCCGTGTAAAAGCGATGCACAACGAACGCGGAGCTGACGTGGAAGAAGCAGGTCCGGCGCACCCGGTCGAAATTCTCGGTCTCAGCGGCGCCCCGCAGGCTGGCGACCAGTTCAACGTGATGGTCGATGAACGCGAAGCGCGTGAAATCGCCAACAAACGCCTGCAGCTCCAGCGCGAACAACAGATACGGACTACCAAGCATATCACGCTCGATGAAATCGGCCGCCGCCTCGCGATCGGGGACTTCAAAGAGCTCAGCATCATCGTAAAAGGCGACGTGGACGGTTCCATCGAAGCCCTTGCCGATTCGCTGCAGAAACTCGGAAACGAACGCATCCAGGTACGCATCATCCACAAATCGGTCGGCGCGATTTCGGAAAGCGACGTTATGCTGGCTTCCGCATCCAATGCGATCATCCTCGGCTTCCAGGTTCGTCCGACCGGCAACGCGAAAAAACTCGCCGAGCAGGAACAGATCGACATCCGCCTGTACTCCGTCATCTACAAAGCCATCGAAGAAGTCCGCGCCGCAATGGAAGGTATGCTTGCGCCGGAATACGAAGAAAAAATCACCTGCAACGTCGAAATCCGCGAAGTATTCAACATCACCAAAGTGGGTACTGTTGCCGGCTGTTATGTACTCGACGGCAAAATCACCCGCAACACCAAAGTACGCGTAATCCGCGCCGGTATTGTATTGCACGATGGCGATCTCGGATCGCTCAAGCGTTTCAAGGACGACGTGAAAGAAGTAGCTTCCGGCTACGAGTGCGGACTGAACATCAACAACTTCAACGATATCCAGGTCGGCGACATCATCGAAGGCTACGAAATGGTCGAGATGAAACGCAAACTCTGATCTTGAAAAGAGTTCATATAAAAAGCGATCCGCCTCAGGCCGATCGCTTTTTTATTTTACAACGAAACAGGAAGAAGGAAAAACAAGCCGGAGGCAACAAAGTCCGAGGACGTTTCTGCCAGTAGCACTTGTATGGGCGATGCTCTGCATCGCCCCACGAAGAAAAATCTTGCGAAATAGTTTAAGGAGACTTTCTTTAATCCAGGTACTCTATTTCGCTTGTACGAAGCATCTGCGAAATAGTTTAAGGATACTTTCTTTAATCCAGGTACTCTATTTCGCTTTCGACAATAAACGCTGCCGGGAAATCCGCCTTGATCATTTTCATGAAGCGATAGGCTTCGAGCCGTGTGCGGAAATCGCCCACGCGGATCTTGAAATTCGGCTGTTCATAAGGCTCGTAGGCCCGCACGTCTTTTCCGTGAAGATTCAGGAAACGCGCTTTCATCTCTTTGGCTTTTGATTTGTCGCTGCCGAAATAAATCTGCACGCGATATCCTTTTCCTTTTCCGCGGAGGTTGACTTCCGTATGTTTTTCGAGCAAAAGCTGGAGCCGCGAATCGGATTCGACCTGGATCACCGGGGCCGAAGTACCGGACTGTCCGAAAACAATGCCGGACGAAAAAATGAAGAAGCAGAAAAAATAAAAAAGTCTGTTCATAAGCTGCTGTAAAATTAGTCAAAAAGGATTTCCCGGCCTGTAGTTTTTTTCGACTACTGCAAGTTTTATGCCTCCCTTGGGCTGATTTTTAAAGATAAAACAGCAGCCCGAAATCGAGCCGGTTCCGCTCGGTTTCCTGTTGAAAAAACGCAATCTTATTTAGAATCGATATAAATTATTTCACGACTCTATTTTTTCTCAAAAACGAGCACCACGAAATAAGCTTTCAGTTAAATTTGCCCCGCGTTAAAAAGTGTTAACTCACTGAAAATTATGCGCGAAAACCAAACCGAAGCACAACCTGAAACCGATATGCGCAACGGTACCTCATTGCCACAAAGACGCGTCTTTGTTATCCTTTTTTTCCTCGCTGCCTTTACTCTTTTCGGAACAAACGTAGCATCTGCCCAAGCCAACGGCGAAGCAATCTTCGATCAGAAGTGCGCATCGTGTCACATGGCTTCCGATGAAAAATCGACAGGCCCCGGCCTGATGGGTGTGCTTAGCCGTATTCCAAAAGGCGACTGGAAATACAAATGGGTCACAAATTCGTCCGCATTGATCGCTTCCGGCGATGCATATGCAAACAAAATTTTTAAAGATTACAACAGCGTTGCCATGACAGCGCAGTCGCTCTCCAACGAGGAGATCGATGCTGTACTCGCCTGGGCCGATACTGGTCCCCGCAAAAAAGCGACGGTTGCCGGTGGTCCGACAGGCCCTGTAGCTGCAGCGGAAGACACCGGAAGCGGTGACGCGATTTACATCGCCGTCATTCTCCTCATTGTGCTGATCCTGCTCATTTCCGTATTGCGCTTTACGAGGATCAATCTCCGCAATGCAGTACGCGAGCGCGACGGTCTCGATGAAGAACCCGCTCAGCCGTTCTTCGTGGCAGCACGCCGCTGGATGGACGAGAACAAAACCAAAGTCGGCCTGATCGGCATTTTCCTGGTTTGTCTCTTCGTTCGCTGGAGCTGGTATGAACTGAAAGACATCGGCGTATATGCGCACGAAGTAAAACCCGGCGTTTGGAAAGGCTATCATCCCGACCAGCCGATCAAGTTCTCGCACCGCATCCACGCAGGCGACAATAAAATCTCCTGCCAGTATTGCCACAATACCGTTGAAAAATCAAAAACCGCCAGCATTCCTTCGGCCAATGTGTGCATGAATTGCCACAAAGCCATCAAGAGCGGCGCGGAAACCGGCAAAGAGGAAATCGCGAAAATTTATGCGGCAGTAGGCTGGGATCCTGAAAAAATGCAGTACACCGGCAAAGAGCAGCCCATCCAGTGGGTGAAAGTGCACAACCTGGCCGACTTCGTATTCTTCAGTCACCAGCAGCACGTTGTCGTAGGCAAGCAGGAATGCGCAAGCTGCCACGGTGATGTAACCAAGATGGATGCCGTTGAACAGCAGCGCCCGCTTACGATGGGATGGTGTGTCGAGTGCCACCGCACGACCGACATCACCAAAAACATGGAAAGCAATAAGTATTACGAACGCATGCACGAAAACCTGAAACATAAATATAAGGACCAGACCAAGTTCACCGTCGAAAGTATCGGCGGGCTGGAATGCGGCCGCTGCCACTATTAATCAGGTAATAATTTCAGAATCCGTTCAAAGCCATATACGACAAGAACGCAAAATGGGTAACGAAAAGAAATACTGGAGAGGAATCGGTCAGTTCGCCGATGAACAGGCTTATGCACAAGCCCATCAGAACGAATTCGCCGAACATGTTCCGGTTGACCAGTTCCTTGGCGACAACAGTGCGATGCAGGATGCAGGCACCAGCCGCCGCGACTTCCTGAAGTTTCTCGGTTTCAGCGCAGCAGCCGTTACACTGGCCGCCTGCGAAACCCCGGTGATGAATGCCATTCCTTACGTGGTTCGTCCCGACGAAATCATTCCCGGCGAAGCCAACTGGTATGCATCCACTTTCTTCGACGGTAACGACTACTGCAGTGTACTTGTAAAAACACGCGAAGGTCGCCCGATCAAACTCGAAGGCAACGCCATGTCCAAAGTAACCGGCGGCGGAGTAAATGCACGCGCACACGCTTCGGTACTTTCCCTTTACGATTCGGGCCGCGCATGTGGTCCCATGAAGCGCACCGGCGACAAATGGAGCGATCCGATGAGCTGGACCGATGCGGATAATGCTATCGGGAAAGCGCTTGGAGGCAAAACGGTTGCCATTGTTACTTCTACCATTACCAGCCCTTCGACACTGGCGGTGATCCGCGAGTTCAAAGCAAAACATATTGTGTACGATGCTATTTCGTACAGCGGCATCGCCAAAGCACATGCCGGAACATTCGGCGCTTCGGTAATTCCTACATACCATTTCGATAAAGCGGACGTAATTGTCAGCCTCGGCGCCGATTTCCTTGCCAACTGGCTTTCGCCGATCGAACATTCGCGCCAGTATGCCATGGGCCGTAAAGTGAGCAAAGACAAAATGAAAATGTCGCGCCACTTCCAGTTCGAAGCCATCATGTCACTTACCGGTGCAAATGCCGACGAACGTTTCCCCGTGAAGCCTTCGAAACTGGGCAAAATCGCCCTGGAAATGCTGAGCGGAACATCTTCGGATGCCGGTGTGAAAAAAGCCATCGACGCACTCAAAGGCGCGCAGGGCAAAGCCCTCGTGGTTTGCGGCTCCAACGATCCCGCCATCCAGCGCGTCGTTTGCGAAATCAATAAAAACCTCGGCGCTTACGAAAGCAAGATCATCGACATCGATATCCCGGATAATACCCACCAGGGCGATGACGAAACATTTGCAAAATTCGTGAAGGAAGAAATGAGCGGCATGGGCGCCGTGATTTTCTACGGCTGCAATCCCGCATACACGGCTCCGAAATCACTCGGCTTCGCAGAAAAACTTTCGAAAGTTCCGGTGAAGATTTCTTTTGCAGACCGTGCGGATGAAACCGCATCGCTTTGCGACTGGATCTGCCCCGACAGCCATTACCTCGAATCGTGGAACGATCACAACCCGCGCAAAGGAGAATACAGCACACAGCAACCCGCTATCCGCCCGATCTTCAACACGCGCCAGGCGCAGGACACGCTCCTCAAATGGTCGGGAAACAACAACAGCTATTACATCTACATGCAGAACACCTGGAAGGTGCTCTTTAATAACGTGGCTGATCACAGTTCATTCTGGAACCAGAGCGTGCATGACGGTATAATCTCGCTGCCCACCGGATCGGCACCCGAAATTCCGGCCGCAGATTCGCTCGCAGTAAATAAACCCGCCGCGAAACCGGAACCCGCAAAAGACGAAGCGCCGGTTGAGGCTCCTGTTACGACAGGTAACGGCATCACCCTTGACGAAGCGAAATCCGCTATTGCAGGAATAAAAGAAGCGACGCTCGAGCTTGTTGTTTTCCAGAGCACAGCGATGGGTAACGGCAGCCAGTCGAATAACCCCTGGCTCCAGGAAATGCCCGACCCGATTACCAAGATCACCTGGGATAACGTGGTTACCATGCACCCGATGGATGTGAAAGCGAACAAACTTTTCGGTTTGCTCGAAGGTGAAGGCGAAGACATTACGGTACGTTTCGACCAGATGGAAGATCAGCTGGATATCGTTACGGTATCTGCAAACGGTCACGATATGAAACTGCCGGTTTGGGTTCAGCCCGGCCAGGCACGCGGAACGATCGGTATTGCCATGGGTTACGGCCGCAGCGATTCTTTCGGAAATACATCCAAAGGTGTCGGCGCAAACGCATTCCCGGCGCTCGGCATGACTTCCGGCAAAACGATGTCGTACGAAGGCATCGAAGCCAAAATCACACCGACAGAAGAAAAACACTGGATTGCCTGCACGCAAACGCACGGCACCATGATGGGTCGTAACGAACACATCATCCAGGAAGTTACTATCGCCGAATACGTCAGCAAAAAAGGCCAGGTAAGCGAATCGGAAATGCTGCATACTTACGCCGGCGAAAAACGGGCGGAAGAAGTCAACCTCTGGGAAGACCACGATCGCCCCGGTCACCAGTGGGCTATGGCCATCGACCTGAACGCCTGCACCGGATGCGGCGCCTGCGTGGTGAGCTGCAATGCCGAGAACAACGTTCACGTAGTCGGAAAAGACGAAGTGCGCCGCAGCCGTGAAATGCACTGGATCCGTATCGACCGCTACTACAGCAGCGATACCACACCGGCCGACAGCGATAAATACGGAACAAAAGAACTTTACCGCCTCATGGAGAGCCCCACTTTCGATAACCCGAAAGTGATGTTCCAGCCCATGATGTGCCAGCATTGCAATCACGCTCCCTGCGAAACGGTTTGCCCGGTTCTCGCAACCAACCACAGCAGCGAAGGCCTCAACCAGATGGCTTACAACCGTTGTGTGGGAACACGTTATTGCGCCAACAACTGCCCGTACAAAGTACGTCGCTTCAACTGGTTCAACTACGTCGGTTATCACCGCCCGATGGAAGGCATCAACCAGAACCCGGGACACAACCCGAACCCGATCGCCGACGATTACGGACGTATGGTACTTAACCCGGATGTGGTTGTCCGTTCGCGTGGTGTCATGGAAAAATGTTCCATGTGCCAGCAGCGTATCCAGGCCGGTAAACTCGAAGCGAAGAAAGCCGGGAAAGCGCTGGACGATGGAGCAATCCAGACGGCCTGCTCGCAGTCCTGCCCAACAAACGCGATCGTATTCGGCGACATCAACGACGAAACCAGCCTGATCGCGCAGATGCTGCATGACGGGCGCAAGTTCGAGGTGATGGAGCAGGTAGGTGCACGCCCGTCAGTATTCTATATGACCAAGGTGTGGAACCGTGAAGAAGAAGCCGGGCCGGAAAAAGCAAAAGGCGGACACGGCGAAGAAAAGAAAGAAGCCGCACACCACTAATAAAAGAAACGTAGTAACGAATATCATCGAATAACAAGAACGATATGTCAAGCCACGAATCAGTGCTCAGGGAACCGTTGGTTCTCGGCGACAAAACGTACAGCGATATCACTGCCGAAGTTTGCAGGCCCATCGAAGGCAAGGCGAACAAGTACTGGTACCTGGTATTTACCGTCGCGGTAATTGCCTTCATCTGGGGTTTCAGCTGTTTAGCCATGACCATCGGGACCGGTATCGGGCAGTGGGGTGCAAACAAAACAGTAGGTTGGGCCTGGGACATTACCAATTTCGTTTGGTGGATCGGTATCGGTCACGCCGGTACGCTTATCTCCGCGGTGCTCCTGCTTTTCCGTCAGAAATGGCGTATGGCGATCAACCGTTCTGCCGAAGCGATGACCATCTTCGCGGTACTTTGCGCGGCTGTTTTCGTAACCATGCACACCGGCCGCCCCTGGCTGGACTACTGGCTGTTTCCGCATGCCAACCAGTTCGGTTCCCTGTGGGTGAATTTTAACTCCCCGCTGATGTGGGACGTATTCGCGGTATCGACTTACTTCACCATCTCGCTTGTTTTCTGGTACACTGGTCTTATTCCTGATTTCGCCGGCGTCCGCGATCGTTTCAAGATCAAAGGCAAACCGATGCAGGAAAAAATTTACCGCATCCTCAGCTTCGGCTGGAGCGGCCGCGCCAAAGACTGGCAACGTTTCGAAGAAGTTTCCCTGGTACTTGCCGGCCTTTCCACGCCGCTCGTATTCTCGGTTCACTCGATTGTATCTATGGACTTTGCCACCTCGATCGTTCCGGGCTGGCATACCACCATCTTCCCGCCTTACTTCGTTGCCGGCGCTATCTTCTCCGGTTTCGCGATGGTACTTACCCTGCTGCTGATCATGCGTAAAGTGTTCAAGCTCGAACATTATATCGGCATCAAGCACATCGAATACATGAACATCATCATCATCATGACCGGTTCGATGGTGGGCGTGGCGTATCTCTCCGAACTTTTCATCTCCTGGTATTCGGGCGTTGAATATGAAGGATACGCATTCATGAACCGTGCTACCGGTCCGTACTGGTGGAGCTACTGGGGTATGATGACCTGCAACGTAATTTCACCGCAGCTTTTCTGGTTCAAAAAAATCCGTACCAGCCTGCTTGCTACATTCATTCTTTCCATCGTGGTAAATATCGGTATGTGGTTCGAGCGTTTCGTGATCATCGTAACCTCGCTGCACCGCGATTACCTGCCTTCGAGCTGGACCATGTATCACCCGACCTGGATCGAGGTGGGTATTTTTATCGGAACCATCGGCATGTTTTTCACGTTCTTCCTGCTCTTCGCCCGCGTATTCCCGGTTATCGCCTTCAGTGAAATGAAGACGATCCTGAAATCATCGGGCTCGCAGTACAAACGCAAGTTTGCCGAAAGCAAAGGAGTTAAGGTCGATTATTAAAATAAAGCATTGCACCGACAGCATATGAACACGATGAAACTCATACACGGTATCTACGACGACGAGGAGCAACTCCTGGAGGGCGTGGAGCGGGTGCGCGACAATCATTTCCGCATCAAGGAAGTGTTTACGCCTTTCCCGGTACACGGTCTCGATCATGCGATAGGGCTGAAGCGCACGCGCATTGCGATCTGTGCTTTTATCTACGGGTTGACGGGTGCGGGTCTCGCTATCCTGATGACCTGGTACATGATGGTTTCCGACTGGGGTCCGATCGACATCGGTGGCAAACCGAACTTCTTTTACTACCAGAACTGGCCGGCTTTCATCCCGGTAACTTTTGAATCGACTGTTTTCTGCGCCGGTCATGGCCTGGCGATTACCTTTTTCCTGCGCAGCTGGATCCTGCCCGGTGTATCACCGAAAAATCCGGACCCGCGCACAACCGATAACAAGTTCCTGATGGAACTTGAAGTTAAACCCGAAGATGAAGCCCGTGTCGTAGCCATGCTGCGCGAAACAGGCGCTTCGGAAGTGAATGTGAAATAATCGCATTGTTGACGAAAGACAATGAAGAAAAGAACCAAATACATCACACTGCCCGTCATTGCTGCTGCAATGTTCCTGGGTTCGTGCAGCAAAGATCCGCAGAGTCCGGGGTATGAATACTTCCCGGATATGTATCGCACGCCTGCGCTGGAAACCAATATGGCTACCCAGTTTCCCGGTGATTCCGGGCTTGTCATGGCCAACCGGTTGCCTGCCGAAGGATCGATCGCACGCGGATGGATGCCTTATCCTTACCCGAACACTGCGGTGGGTGACAGCCTTGCCGGCGTGTACTGGAAATCGCCGCTTCCGCAGAACGACGCGGTGGAAGAGCAGGGCAAAGTATTGTACGAGCAGTTCTGCATCCATTGTCACGGTGACGCAGGCAAAGGAGACGGACTGCTGTTCAGCAACGGAAAATTCCCGAACAAGCCTACAGACTTTACTGCAGCCGACAAAAAAATTCTGCCCGAAGGTCACATTTATCATGTGATTATGTACGGCAAAAACATGATGGGCTCACATTCGTCGCAACTCAATATCGAGGAGCGCTGGAAAGTGATCCGTTACGTGCAGCGTCTGCAGCGCGGCGGTGTGGCGCACAGCCAGTGGATGGCAGACCAGGCAAAAGCAACTGCCGACACAACCAAAGGAAAAGACAGTGTAGCGGCTCATGCAGCTATGCCGAATCATAAATAACTAATTCGAGGAACGACGCAATACGGCAATCAAACTATGAGCGCGATCGAACTGAATAACCTGAAGTACGACTTCACCGCCAAAAGCAAGCGGAACCTGTTTATCCTGATGGGACTCGGGGTTATCCTGCTTATTCTTGGCGTGGTGATGAACATGGGACATGAACATGCGGCAGTGGATGCCCATGGCGGTGACGATCCCAGGGCACATTTGGGTCAGCGTGTCTGGGCCAACCTGCTGGTAAACGGATTTTTCTTCGGCGCGATAGCGCTTGCCGCTACCTTCTTCTACGCATTGCAGTATGCTGCGCAGGTCGCCTGGAGCGTGGTTTTCCAGCGCATCTTCAGCGCGGTGAGCACCTTTCTCCCGGTTGGCCTGATCATCATCCTTGTTGTCCTGGCAGTAGGCCGTTTCGGCGGGCATCACATTTACCACTGGATGGATCAGTCGGTTTACGATATCAGTTCGGAACACTATGACTCGATTCTTGCGCACAAACACGCGTATTTTGCAGACGCATTCTTCTGGGCACGCATCATACTCTTCATCGGCGGCTGGATCATGTACCAGCGCTGGGCACGCAAAAGAACGCTCGAGGAAGATCTCGTGGGCGGTGATTCCATCTTCAAGAAAAACATTACCAAAGCGGCGATATTCCTGGTATTCTTCGGGTTCACCTCCAGCGTATTTTCCTGGGACGTGATCATGAGCATTGATGCGCACTGGTACAGCACGCTCTTCGGCTGGTATGTATTTGCCGGCATGTGGATCGGCGCGATCATCACCTTCATCATGATCCTGCTTCACCTGAAGAACCGCGGCCAGATGGAATTCGTAAACGCCAGCCATACGCACGACCTTGGAAAATGGATGTTCGCGATCAGCTTCCTGTGGACCTATCTCTGGTTCTCGCAGTTCATGCTCATCTGGTATTCGGATATCCCGGAAGAAGTAGTTTATTTCCAGCAGCGCTGGGAGTATTTCAACGGCCTGTTCTGGGTGACCATGTTCGTGAACTTCGCTTTCCCGATGATCATGCTCATGTCGCGTGATGCGAAACGGAACAAACATTACCTGCTTTTTGTAGGCACGCTGATTTTCATTTTCCACTGGTGCGATACTTTCATGCTCATCATGCCCGGATCGGTAGGCGAGCATTGGGGAATCGGTTCACTGGAAATAGGCATGTTCCTGTTCTTCCTCGGCGGATTTATTTTCTGGATCATGAACGCGCTTTCCAAAGCGCCGCTGGTGGCCAAAAATCACCCGTACCTGGAGGAAGGCCTCGGGCACAATATTTAATTTTTCAAAAGCAAGCGACAACGCAGTACATAAACAAACGCATCGACTATGGAGTTCCTGATCTACCTTATCCTGATCCTCGCAGCTGCCACCATCTGGCAGATTATGCGGGTGGTGGAATTGTCGAATGATCTGAAAGGTAACGACCCGAACAAGGTGACCGAAAACGACAACCGCATGAACGGTGTTCTGATGATCACTTTTATTTCCGTGATGTTCATCTGGGTCATCTGGCAACTCTTCGAATACGGTTCGCGCACCCTGCCCAGGGCCGCTTCCGAAGAAGGCCAGCGCATCGACGACCTGATGAACTTCAACTGGTACATCGTGATCGCCGTATTCTTCCTGACCAATGGTGCGCTGTTTCTCATGGCGTACAAATATTATGGCCGTGATAAATCGAAGTCAGCTTACATTACACATAACAACAAGCTGGAAATGCTTTGGACAGGCGTTCCTGCCGTGGTCCTCGCCGTAATCATTTTCTGGGGTATCACGCTGTGGAACGATGTTACGCAGAGCGAAATATCCAAAGACGTGCGCCGGGTGGAAGTATATTCCAAACAGTTCAACTGGGTTGCCCGTTATTCCGGTGCGGATAAAGAACTCGGAAAAGCAAGCTTCCGTTATATCTCCGCAACAAACGAACTCGGTCTGGATTCAACCGACCAGCATGCGCAGGATGATATCGTGGTCGGTGAACTTTACCTCCCGGTGAACGAAGATGTGAACCTGGTATTCCGTTCGCAGGATGTTATCCACAGCGCTTTCCTGCCGCATTTCCGGGCGCAGATGAATACCGTTCCGGGTATGCAGACGAATTTCAAATTCAAACCGACGATTACTACGGCGGATATGCGCAAGGATCCGGATGTTGTCGGGCATATTGCAGAAGTCAATGCCATCCGTAAGGCCAAAGGCGAAAAACCGATCGTGTTCGATTACTGGCTGCTTTGCAATAAAATCTGCGGAGCCAGCCACTGGAACATGAAAATGAAAGTGGTGATCGTAAGCAGGAAAGAATATGACATCTGGCTGGCCGGGCAGAAAACGTTCGGAGGAGCAAAAACAGCGCCGGTGACAGCCGAGGCTTCCGGCAAAGAAAAGACTGACACGATCAAGTAATTAATAGAATTTTAACGAAACGAAATAAATCAATAGCACATGGGAACGGCACATCACGAACATCATGATCTTCATGCCCAGGACCTTGGAAAGGAGCATGCGCACGATGATCATCATCATGATGACCACCATCATCACGAAGAATCCTTCATCACGAAGTATGTCTTCAGCATGGATCATAAAACGATCTCCCGCCAATTCCTGATTACAGCGGTGATTATGGCGGTGATCGGCATGATGATGTCTATCCTGTTCCGCCTGCAACTGGCCTGGCCGGGTGAAAAATTCGCCATTGCCAACGCACTGCTCGGCGACAAATGGGCGCCGGAAGGCATCCTCGACCCGAATATGTACATGGGTCTTGTGACCATCCACGGTACGATCATGGTGTTCATGGTACTTACCGGCGGACTCAGCGGAACGTTCTCCAACCTGCTTATCCCTTACCAGATCGGTGCGCGCGACATGGCTTCAGGATTCCTGAACATGCTCTCGTACTGGTTCTTCTTCGCTTCCAGCTTATTCATGGTTATGGGTATGTTCGTGGAAGGCGGTCCTGCATCCGGCGGATGGACGGTTTATCCCCCGCTCAGCGCACTCCCGCAGGCGATGCCCGGTTCAGGCTTAGGTATGACGCTTTGGCTGGTATCCATGAGTTTGTTCATCGTTTCGTCCCTGCTCGGCGGTCTGAATTATATCATTACCGTACTGAACATGCGGACCAAAGGCATGAAGATGACACGCCTGCCGCTGACCATATGGGCATTCTTCGTTACCGCTATTCTCGGTGTACTTTCGTTCCCGGTACTTTTCTCCGCTGCACTGCTCCTGATCTTCGACCGAAGTTTCGGAACCAGTTTCTACCTGAGCGAGATTTATATCGACGGGCACGCGCTCGACAATATGGGCGGAAGCCCGATCCTCTTCCAGCACCTGTTCTGGTTCCTTGGTCACCCGGAAGTGTACATTATCATCCTGCCGGCGCTCGGACTCACATCGGAAATTATTTCGGTGAATGCGCGCAAGCCGATCTTCGGGTATCGCGCGATGGTTACTTCGATCCTCGCGATCGGTTTCCTTTCGTTCATCGTTTGGGGACACCACATGTACATTACGGGTATGAACCCGTTCCTCGGATCGGTATTCGTGTTCACGACACTGCTTATTGCGATACCATCGGCCGTTAAAGCCTTTAACTACATCACCACGCTCTGGAAAGGAAACATTCAGTTTACCCCGGGCATGATGTTCGCGATCGGTCTTGTTTCCACGTTCGTTACGGGTGGTGTTACCGGTATCATCCTCGCCGACTCGGCCCTGGATATCCCGCTGCACGATACGTATTTCGTGGTTGCGCACTTCCACATCGTAATGGGTCTTTCGGCCATCCTCGGTATGATTGCGGGTGTATATCATTGGTTCCCGAAACTCTTCCTGCGCCAGATGAACAAAAACATGGGATACATTCACTTCTGGCTGACATTCATTGCAGCCTACGGTGTGTTCTTCCCGATGCACTTCCTCGGACTTTCCGGAGTTCCCCGCCGTTATTACACCAACACGGCATTCCCGATCTTCGATAACCTGCAGGACATCAACGAAGTGGTTACCTGGTTTGCCATCCTTGGCGCATTTGCCCAGGTGATTTTCCTGTTCAACTTCTTCTACAGTATGTTCCGTGGTCCCAAATCGCCGCAGAATCCTTACGGAGCGAATACGCTCGAATGGACTACGCCGATGGCACATACGCACGGCAACTGGCCCGGCGCGATCCCGGAAGTACACCGCTGGCCGTATGATTACAGCAAGCCCGGCGCCGAAAAAGATTTCATCCCGCAAACCGTTCCGCTCGCCGAAGGCGAAGAGGATGGCGGCGGCCATTAAAAGAAACAACAAAAACGCTGATCGAAAATGTCCTTACTTTGGTAAGGACATTTTTTTTGGACAAAAGAATCTCTCTGAACATGTTCCGGATGAGACTTGCAGTTATCTTTTTATTCAGCTGTGTTTCGGCAAAAGCCCAGTTCATGGATACGCTTCGTGTGTGCATCAACCGGAAAGCTTCGCTGATCTGTTTCCTCGACTCCCGGAATTCGTTCATCAGCGATCGCCGGGCCAATATCTGGGGTGTTAAGATCGGTGCAGAATTCGGCGGGAAACTGTCGTTCGGAGGAGGCTGGAATATGCATACGAATAACCTCACCAAAGAAATTTTTCTTCCGAAAGCCGGCGGCGGGCTCGACTCTACGGAAGCTACACTGCGTTTTGCCTACTTCAGTTATTTCGCGCGATACGTGTATTACCAGAGCAAACGCTGGAAGTTCAGCGTTACCCCGCTGCAGATCGGTTTCGGACGTTCCCGGTACGATTATGATTATGCCGGGGAAAGTTTCCGCACAGATAAAAAGACGGTGATCGTGTATGAAAACAATATCGCGGTTTCGTACCGAATTTTTCGCTGGCTGGGAGCAGGAACGGATCTCGGGTTTCGCTGGATGATCAGGAACAACGATGCAATCCCCGAAAATTTCAATTCGCCCATCTATTCTTTTTACAGCATCATTTACTGGGGAGAGCTTTATAAAATGGTCTTCCCGGGATCAAAACTGGCGAAAAGACTGTAGCTACTAATACGTACTTTTGTAAGCCTTGGCACTAAACCCGCATATCGATCCCGAAGGAGAGAACCTGAGTCCTGCAGAAAAGGAAATGGAGAAATTACTCCGTCCGCAGGAATTCGGTGATTTTACCGGGCAGGAAGCCGTTGTCGAAAACCTGAAAATTTTTGTGCAGGCGGCGAAGCAGCGCGGCGAAGCGCTCGACCATGTTTTGCTGCACGGCCCTCCGGGACTTGGAAAAACAACCCTGGCGAATATCGTTGCCGGCGAACTGGGCGTGAATATCCGGATCACGTCGGGCCCCGTGCTCGACAAGCCCGGCGATCTTGCAGGCCTGCTCACTAACCTCGAGCAGTTCGACGTACTTTTTATCGATGAAATCCATCGCCTCAGTCCCGTGGTCGAAGAATACCTCTATTCGGCGATGGAGGATTACAAAATCGACATCATGCTCGACAGCGGACCGAATGCCCGCAGCGTGCAGATCAAACTGAACCCGTTTACGCTGGTCGGTGCGACCACCCGTTCGGGTTTGCTGACTTCCCCGCTCCGTGCGCGTTTCGGGATCAATTCGCGGCTGGGATATTACGATGCAAACCTGCTGAAAAAAATCGTGGAGCGTTCATCCGGCATACTCGATGTAGCGATTACCGAAGAAGCCGCCCACGAAATCGCACGGCGAAGCCGGGGAACACCGCGCATCGCAAATGCACTGCTTCGCCGTGTGCGTGATTTTGCACAGATCAAAGGCGACGGAAGCATCGGCATGGAAATCGCGCAGTTCGCTTTATCCGCACTGAATGTGGACAAGAACGGGCTGGACGAAATGGATATCCGCATTCTTTCCGCGCTGATCGATAAATTCAAAGGCGGCCCGGTGGGCATTACGACCATTTCCACCGCCGTAGGCGAAGAAGCCGGAACGATCGAAGAAGTGTACGAACCGTTCCTGATCCAGGAAGGATATCTCGTCCGTACGCCGCGCGGGAGGCAGGCTACGGAAATGGCTTATAAACATCTCGGCCGTGTTCCCGGTGTTAATAAAGGAACCCTGTTCGATTCCGAATAACATTCTGTTTACCCCGCATGGTTCATATTCTCGTTATTTTTCTCGTCACGAGCCTGATCAGTTTTACGGGATCATTGCAGATGGGACCACTGAACCTGGCGACGATGCAGGCCACGCTCACACACGGCAGCGCGTCGGGACGTATGGTGGCGCTCGGCGGATGTATCCCGGAATTCATTTACGCTTTCCTCGCGCTGATAGCGGCTTCGTGGCTCGAACAGCACGCGCAGGTAGTCATCGTGCTCGAATGGGGCATTGTGCCTTTACTCCTCGGACTCGGGATCATGAACCTGCTGAAAAAAACGAAACCGAAGAACCCCGACGAAGAGCAGAAAAGTAAAAGCGGCATTCATTTTTTCAAAGGCTTCATCATTTCGCTGTTCAATCCGCAGATGCTGCCCTTCTGGCTTTCGATCCTGATCATGCTGAACGGTTATGCTTTTTTTCATATCGAAAGCATAGCCGAAAAAACGGCATTCGTGCTGGGTACGGGCGCGGGTGAATATGTGCTGCTCTCGACCATCGCCGCGCTCACGCACAGGTACCGCGATTTTTTTCTTCGCCGGCTGAGCAAGTGGAACGTCAATAAGGTATTCGGTTTTCTTTTTATCGGCCTGGCTGTACTGCAAACAGGTAAACTGATTTTGCGATGAGCGGCGGCAAAACGGCGGGCTTTTTCGTAAAAGTATTCAATTACGAATACTGGCCGATGTGGCTGTTGTTCCTGCCGCTGATGCCTTACTGGTTCTGGCTGGCCATCCGGTCGCGTTCGTTTACGTTTTTCACCGCATCGAATACGAATATCGAACTCGGCGGATTTTACGGCGAAAGTAAAATCGCCATCCTGGAACAAATCCCGGAAGAGTTTTTGCCGCCCACCGTATTCATTCGCCTGGATGCACCCTTCGCGGAAGCGCAGCGGCAGGCGGAAGAAAAAAAGATCGTTTTCCCTTTCATCGCAAAACCGGATGTGGGTGGCGGCGGAAAAGGCGTGGAAGTAATTGTTTCGTGGGCGCACCTGGCCGTGTACCACGAAAGTATCGGTGAGGATTATATCATACAGGGTTTTGCGGAAGAGCCGCTGGAACTCGGTGTTTTTTATATCCGCATGCCCGGCGAGGAAAAGGGGAAAGTCACATCGGTTGTGATCAAGGAATTTTTATCCGTGAAAGGCGACGGCCGTTCGAGTATCCTCCAACTGCTGCAGGCCGATGCGCGCGCACGTTTCCAGGTCGTGAGCATGCAGGCGCAGCTGGGCGAAGGCATCAACGAAATTATCCCGGCAGGAGAAACACGGCTGCTCGAACCGATCGGGAATCACAGTCGCGGAACCCGTTTTGTGAACGGGAACCACCTGATCAACGAACAACTGCATGCGGTTTTCAACCGTATCGCAGCACCGATGGACGGATTTTACTACGGCCGCTTCGATCTGAAAGTGGCGAATATCGATGCACTTTACCGTGGAGAATCTATCCGTGTGCTCGAGCTTAACGGCGCGAGTTCGGATCCCGGTCATATTTTCGATCAGCGTACCGGCTTCTGGCGATCGATGCGCGATGTGGCCTGGCACTGGAAGCAGCTTGCGCGGATTTCACGCATCAACCGCAAACGTGGCATACGCCCGGCACCGCTTTCCGAAGTTGTACGCCTGCTCTGGCTGCACAAACTGTCGAAAAAGAAAAAAGTGGAAAGGATCAGCGGGCAGCAGGCGGATAAGGAGAATGCTTAAAACGATCTCCGCACGATCTTCCTACCTTTAGCATGATGGACAAGGCTACCCGCGCACAGATTATCAAAACGGAAGCGAAACGGCTCGGTTTTGATTTTTGCGGCATTTCGAAAGCGGAATTCCTGGAAGAAGAAGCCCCGCGGCTGGAGCAGTGGCTGAAGCAGCAGATGCAGGGTGAAATGAGCTATATGGCCAATCATTTCGATATGCGCCTCGATCCGCGGTTGCTGGTGCCCGGCGCAAAATCGGTGATCTCGCTTTTGTATAATTATTACACCGGTAAAAAACAGGCCGATCCCGAAGCGCCGAAGGTTTCCAAATACGCCTACGGCGAAGATTATCATTTCGTGGTGAAGGAGAAGTTGCGCAGCCTTTTCGAAATCATCCGCGAAAAAATCGGCGGAACGATCGAAGGACGCGTTTTCGTGGATTCGGCGCCGGTTCTTGAAAAAGCCTGGGCGAAGAAAAGCGGGCTCGGCTGGGTGGGCAAGCACACGAACCTGATCAACAAAGAGCAGGGATCTTTCTTTTTTATCGCGGAACTGATCATCGATCTCGAACTCGAAGCCGACGGACCTGTAAAAGATTATTGCGGAACCTGCACACGCTGCATCGACGCCTGCCCCACCGACGCCATTGCAGATCCTTACCTGGTTGACGGCAGCAAATGTATTTCCTATTTCACCATCGAACTGAAGTCGCAGCAATTACCTGAAAGCATGCGCGGAAAATTCGACAACTGGGCTTTCGGCTGCGACGTGTGCCAGGATGTTTGTCCGTGGAATCGTTTTTCAAAAAAACATGCAGAACCGCGTTTCGAGCCGCCGGAAGAACTGCTCGCCATGAATCGTAATGACTGGGAAGATCTGAACGAAGAAGTCTTCGGTGAATTATTCAAACGTTCGCCGGTAAAAAGAACAAAGTTCGAAGGGCTGAAAAGAAATATCCGTTTCCTAAGTCATAAACATACATAAAGGACCCCTCTGAAAACACAGAAGTTCGAGACGGGCGAACATTTGAAAAGCGCAGTTTGCTCGTGCAAATGAGCATTTTCAAATGGAGCCCGGCGAAGAAATTCGAAGTTTTCAGAGGGGTCCTAAAATAAATAGCTCCCCGTGTGGAAGATGTGCACGGAGAGCTATTTATGTTGAATAGAATCAGGCTTTGCCTGTCGAGCGGAAAACCTCGGAAATTACGTCTCCGTAAACTGCGCCGAATGTAGTGATACACCAGGCGTGCAACATGATCAACTCATCTTTCTTCACCCAGTTAACAGCTTTGGAAAGCTCCTTCCGGAAAAGAAATTTATCGAAACTTACCTTCTCGAGGATTTGCTTACTGAACTCGAGCATAAAACCTCCTTTTTTAATGGATAAAACAAGTATAGCTATAAGACGACGTAGTGAACGTTTCTATTGTAGGAAAAGTTCGATAAAAAGGTTAATAAATCCTAACGCTAAGAAGGTGTGACAGGGAAATGACTGAAAAAGAGGGACTTATTTTTAAATGTTGCCCCACCTGAAGGTGTCCTGGTTTAAGCCGCAAAGATCAATTACCCGGTCGATCACGGTCAGGGCGACATCTTCTATACTTTCCGGCCTGCTGTAGAAGGAAGGGCTGGCCGGGCAAACGATGGCTCCCGCTTCGGTCACCGTTTTCATGTTGTTGATATGAATGAGATTGAGCGGCGTGTCGCGGGTAACGAGAATGAGCCGTCTTCTTTCTTTTAGCATCACATCGGCGGCGCGGGTGGTGAGATCGTTTGAAATTCCGCCGGCGATCCGCGCCAGCGTACCCATGGAGCAGGGACAAACGATCATCGTATCATACCGTGCGGAACCGGAAGCAAAAGGAGCGGAGAAATCGTTTTTATCGTAAACCGGGAATTTGAAACCGGAATATGAAGTATCACCGATTTCGTGTTTCCAGACTTCGCGCGCATTATCGCTCATCACGATACCTACGGATTCGATCTGCGCGGAGAGTGATTCGAGTTTGCGCAGCAATACCTGCGCGTAAACGGAACCGCTGGCCCCGGTAACAGCAAGTACGATTTTTTTTCCCGGAGGCGTTTGCATACAGGCTGGAAAAATATTACTCTTTGGGTTTTGCTTTCTGGAAACGGTATTGCGCCGTAAGCCCGATGACATTATTGTACATGCCGCGGTTGAACAATTGTCCCCACCAGTTCGGGTAGTAGATGGCGGTGGTTTTGTAAACCGGCAGCAGCGAATTGGTACTGCGGAAATTGACCAGCCAGTGCTCGTTGATCGCGTAACCGACTCCGCCGATATAGGAAAGTTCCGTCCGGCGAAAATCGAACCGGTGAATTTCATATCCCAGGTTGTCGAACTGGCGGTCATTTACCAGCACGCCGAATCCCGGCCCGATTTCGAAAAACAGTTTCTTGTAATTGATGCGGAGCAGTACGGGCACTTCCACGTAGTTGAGCCGGTACTCGAAAGCGAAAAAATCACCTTTGTCGGGAGCAGCGAGTTTCCGGCTGCCTTTCATGGTGTATTGCATTTCCATTTCCCCGTACACTCTTTTCTCGGGATCGGTGGAAACGAAAATTCCGCCCACGAAGCCGCCTTTATCATAACCCCAGGCATCATCCCCGTGAATCTGGCTGCCGTTGATGCCGGCAAGCACGCCGGCTTTGAAGGTGCGCTGGGCTGTGGCCAGGCCGGGCAGAAACAGGAAAAACAATATAGCTGTCGTAAAACGCATTACAGGCAAAGATAGGCGAACAGCGGGTAAAATGAAAAGAGGCGCCGGAAGGACGCCCCTGGACAAATGATTTTCAGGTTTTATTTCAGCTTCACCTTCGCCGCCTGCAGAATCTGCTTGTTGGCATCGTCGTACAGGAAAGAAACGATATACAGGTGATCGTCATCCCAATTGTTATTCACGACGTAGGTATAACTTTTCGTGAAGCTGGATTGTGTGGCTGCAATGGTTCCGCTCAGTACCTGGTCGCCCCATCCCGAGTTGGGAAAATCAACAGCGCCGCGGAGCATGTGATTATGATAGTATTGGGTATAATCGGGAGTGAGCTCATTGTCAACTTGCCACTCATAGATACTGTCTTCTACCAGCACGGTTTTGATCATGAATGTTCCGGAAGTATCCTGGAGCATTTCTCCGCTGATGGTCACATTCAATGTGCGTGTGCCGGAGTTATACGTAGGTGCAATTTGTAAGTCGGCTGTCGGCGCTTTTGCCAGTTCGAGCGATACCATCGTGGCCCATTCGCTGTTCAGGTTTAACAGGTTGGTATTGGTCGGATTCGGAACACGGTTAACCATCCCCAGCGGGTATGCAAATAATCCGAAATAGACATTCCATTCATTACCGGGAGTTGTCCTGAAATCTTCCGGAAAAGAATTCGGAGGATAATTGACGGGCAATCCGTATTCCGGGCCGGGTTTGGCAAAATCACCCGCATGAATGGAAATGGCAATCACATCATCACCAAACAAGGTATGAATGCTGTCTATTGCTTCCGCGCCGCGCGGGCAGTTGGGGCAGAAGTGACCGGTATAGTCTTCGAGGAGTACGACGCGGGTAACGCCGCTGTCCTGCCCGCCGCCGGTAGTTCCGCCAACCTGCTGGGGAACGGAAACATAATCGCAGGAAGTAGTCAGCATGGCCAACCCCGCAAAAAGTCCGATTGTTTTAAGCAAATTCATGTATATGTGCTTTTAATAAAGTTAGTGATTTTTTTCAGAACGAGCTGGTGATGACCAGCGTAAAGCCGTTGGATGCCGGTACAAAACGGCAAACCCCGCCCACGCAGAAAATACCCGCCCGCTGTTTGCCGTAACCGAGCGCAATCCGGTTGGTGCCGCGTGTATAACCGACCTGTGTACTGAAATAATGAATCCGTTCGTCCACGTGCTCGTTTCCATAATTGTACTGATCAATACCGGCGACGAACCAGTGCGGGGCCATCGTAAGTTCCACCAGCGCTACGGCCCAGCTTCCGTGATCTTCAGTAGCGTAAAGATGTTCCAGGTCGGTGCGCAGGGCAACATCGTCGGTGATGCGGTAGATGATATCCACCACGGCGATATGTGAAGCGATGATCGGGTAACCGCTTTTTCCTTCGATCACGTTTTTGTTGTACCGGATGTTGGAATACAGCAGGGTGCCTTTCAGTTTCTTGCTGATCTTTTTCGAAATCTCTACGTTGATGTCCTGGAAAAATTCTTCGCCGGTGGAAAAATAGGCTGCGCTGTACCCGAAGCGGCGACCGTTCTCGTCGTTCAGGTTCGTGGTATCGAGTCCGTATGCTGCGGAATAGTTGACGGCGATATCGGTGCCGTATTTGCCTCCGAACTTCGTTCCTTTTTTGAACTTGTACCCGATATCCGCCTGCCAGCCGACTTCGCCGTTGGGTTGCGTGGCGTACGGGTAAAATGCGGCGAGCGGGTAAGTATGCTGGCGTGTGAGTGCAGGCAGGTAATTGATCATGGCGGCAGTGAGCGTGGCCGAGCGGTCGGAGCGATAGCTCATGTTGTCGATACGCTTTGCGGAAAGCGCAATGCCGAGTCCTTTCTGCGAATACACCAGCGAGGTGAAAATTGCTTCGCCGGGTTTGTAAATGAATCCGTTGGTTGTGGACGGATCATTGATCTTATAAGCATACTCGCCGGAAAAATTGATTTTGCCTCGGATGATGTTGAAGCGTCCCGCGCTCACGCCCACGTTCTCGGGCAATACGAGCGAAGGATCCTGGTCGGCCTGGTACTTGCTCACGAACGAGCCTCCGAGGATGACGGTTGTTTTGCAGGAATCGAACGCGTTCGCAAAAAATTCATTCAGGTTGATCTCGCCGTCGAAGCCGCGCACGATGCCCGGGCTGGTGGTGAAAAACGTACGCTGTTTTCCCCAGAGGCCTTTCAGGTAAAGTCCGTCGCGTACCTTGAACCTGGCGCGCACACCGTCGAGTGCATTGTCGTAAAGCAGTCCGCGGTCTTCATACGCGCGAAGCGTGAGCCCGGTGCCGAACTGTTCGTAGAAACTGCCGACGGTGATTTCGAGATCTTCGTTATTGTAACTGGCGAAGCGATACGGGAGTCCTGTTCCTTTGTTACGCGGATCGTATCCCTGCATCACGTTCAGGTAACTTTCGTACCGGACGCCGGCGGAAAATTTCCCGTTCACGTAGTTGATATTTCCCCAGCCGTTCATCAGGGCTTTTTCCGGAACAGCCGGAGCGCCGATTGCGGAATCGGGGTTGTAATACTGCGCGTCGATTTCAAAATTTCCGCTGATACGGCCTTTGGAAAGGTCCTGTGCGAAAGCGGTTGTCAGCATTGCGACACCCAGCAATGAGAGGTAGAGGGACTTCTTCACGTTTCAGATTTGTAGCGTTAAAAGTAATCGTTTTTCCGCAACGGGTGCTTTGCGGAAAAATGAAAAAATCCGGGAAATAATAGTTCTGACGCGGGTATTATTTACCCGCGGCCTTTTTCACGGCCTCGTAAATGTCTTTATGGCCGCCTTCCACGAAGCTGTTGACCTGCCATACGATTTCGCCGTTGCCATTGAGCACGAAGGTATGCGGAACGTTATTGACGTTCATCGCGCGTTTGAAATCCTGGTTCTCGTCGAGATATACTTCGTATTCCCAGGCTTTGTCGTTTGCGTATTTTTTAGCGTTGGGAGAATTCCGCGCGTCATCGATCGAAATGGCGATCAGTTTCACGCCGGTTTCTTTCTGCCAGTCGGGATAGTCTTCGGCAATAGAGTTCAGTTCCTTTTTGCAGGGAGCGCACCAGGTGGCCCAGAAACTGATCACGATCGGTTTTCCATCGTTTTTAAAATCAGCCGAGTTGATGGTTTTGCCGTCAACGGTTTTTAATGTTACCGAAGGCAGTTTCTGGTTATCCGTTTTTTTGAAACCGGTAAATACGCTGGCAACCAGCAGGAGGGCGACGACAGAGAATACTTTTTTCATGGTTTTCTTTTTTGATCCGGTACCTGGAAAACCGGCCGCTGGTGATTTGCAAATACTGCACCAAACCGCCCGTTTCCCGGAATTAATTACTCAAATGTATCGGGTGCGGATTTAAAAGTACAATTATTCGGGGAATTAATGCCGGGGCCGGGCGATGTGAAAGTGAACCCATAAACTTAGAGAAGAGAGCCCGGCCCACGGCATAGATTTTGAAAGAATAACTGCAAAAGTCAACGGTGCAAAGATGAATCGCGATTTTACAACGACCAATTTTATATCCCGCTTAAATAGTAAATCTATGCTCTGCGCTTTTACAGCTTTTAAACCGGTTTAGTATTTATGTCCCCGGGAATAGGATTTGTACCCGGATTCCCGATTTACGGACGTATATGTTGGCCGGTGACTTGACCGGGGAATCAAATTTCATTATGTTTGTAATCCTCAATAATTCAATACAGGAAGAAATCATGAAAAAACAATTACTCCTTGTTGCTGCACTGGCTTTCGGATTTGTCGCCCAGGCGCAGGTACTGCAGTTTGTTTATAACGGGCAGGGGCTCGCCAGCGGCAGCACGCTGACGGCTACCCATACCGACCCGGGTACATTCTACGATATTCATACGTATATCATCCATAACCTGAGCAGCAGCGCGAACATTAAAGTACGCAAAACGCACCTGTACGAGCCCGGCGGAATCACTACACAATTCTGCACCAACCAACTTTGCTACCTGTCCAGCGTATACGTTACACCGAACGCTACAACAGTTCCCCAGGGAGACACGCTGGATCTCAAAGCACAGTACAAGCCCGAAAGCGCAACGCCGGGAACTTCTGCGATACGTTATTCTGCATGGGATATGAGTAACCCGAGTGACTCGATTTATTTCGTGATCGTTTACAACGGCGTTACCGGTATCCAGCCTGTAACTCCTGTAAATCTTACGCTTTCCGCTCCTGCACCGAACCCGGCTTCGTCTGTGGCTTCCATGCAGTTTGAAGTAGGACACAAAATCGCTTCATCGCAGCTGGTAATCTTCAACATGCTCGGCGAAAAAGTGAAAGAAATTACGATGACCGAAGAAAAAGGCACGCTTCGTATTGATGTAAGTACCATGCAGCAGGGCATTTATTTCTGCTCGCTCACGGTCGACGGCAAAGCTGTTGCCACGCGCAAGCTGGTTGTAACACGCTGATAAAAACACTATAAATCAAAACCGGGATTCCGATAAGGAGTCCCGGTTTTTTTATTGGTGGTTATGCTATCCGAACAGTGAAATAAAAAACGCTCAACGCCAAACGCATAATGAGCAAGGATCATTGGACAAATTCATTGTGAGTTGAGCATTGTGCGTTTGACATTGTGCGTTCCTTGTCCAGGTAAGGAGTACATACTTTTTTTACAAAACAATTTCCCCGGACAGGATACGTTCGGCCAGCTGTTGCATGCCGGTTCCTGCTTTTTCTTTGATGGATGTGAGGTTTTCGATACTGCCATGCGGAATATCCTGCGGATCGATCAGGAATTTCCGGACTTCCGGTTTTGCATAATGTACGATTCCCGCTGCCGGGTACACGTTGAGCGATGTGCCGATGATGATCAGCAATTCCGCTTCGTGGCAGATATTGATTCCAAGCTCGTAATTCGGAACAGCTTCGCCGAACCAGACGATATGCGGACGAAGCTGCGATCCTTTTTCACATTTATCCCCGATCTTGATTTCCCGGTTTTTCATCGGGTAAATCAGCGCCGGATCCACGCTGCTCCGGGCTTTCAGGATTTCGCCGTGCAGGTGAAGCACATTTTTCGAGCCGGCCCTTTCGTGCAGGTCATCGATATTTTGCGTAACCACGTGAACGTCGAATTTTTTCTGGAGCGAAGCAATGGCATGATGGGCCGCATTCGGTTTTGCATCGATCACCTGGTTGCGGCGCTCATTATAAAAACGAAGGACCAGTCCCGGGTTTTTCGCCCAGGCTTCCGGCGTAGCCACATCACGGACATCGTATTCTTCCCAGAGGCCGCCGCTGTCGCGAAAGGTTTTAATGCCGCTTTCGGCACTTACTCCGGCCCCGGTAAATACGACAATTTTCTTTTTCATACTCAGGATAAAGCGCTGAAAGATAGTACAATCGGACGAGCCCGTCAATCCCAGGAAAGGGACAATTCCTTTTGCCCGGAAGGCGGCGTGTGTAAGGTCTTTCTTATTACCTTCGTCCTTCCCAAGTTTTAAGGTAAAACACCAGCAATGACGAAGTTCAGAAAGCAGGATGCACTCGATTATCATTCCCAGGGCCGACCGGGTAAAATCGAAGTTGTTCCGGTCAAACCATACAGCTCCCAGCGCGATCTTTCATTAGCCTATTCTCCCGGTGTGGCAGTGCCCTGCCTGGAGATAGAAAAGAACCCGGAAGATGTGTACAAATACACCGCGAAAGGAAACCTCGTTGCGGTCATCTCCAACGGTACCGCGGTACTCGGCCTCGGCGATATCGGTCCGCTGGCCTCCAAGCCGGTGATGGAAGGCAAAGGCATGCTGTTTAAGATCTATGCCGATATCGATGTTTTTGATATTGAAGTGGATAGTAAGGATATCGACAGCTTCGTCGCCACGGTCAAAGCCATTTCACCCACATTCGGCGGCATAAACCTGGAAGATATCAAGGCCCCGGAATGTTTCGAGATCGAAAAACGCCTGAAGGCGGAGCTGGACATTCCGGTTATGCACGACGACCAGCACGGAACGGCCATCATCTCGGCGGCAGCCCTGCTCAACGCCTGTGAAGTAGCCGGCAAAAAACTGGATAAGGTCAAAATTGTCGTCAATGGCGCCGGCGCATCGGCTATTTCCTGCGCGAAACTCTATATTTCCGTAGGGGCGAAAAAAGAAAATATCCTGATGCTGGACAGCAAAGGATTGCTGACCACCGACCGGAAAGACCTGGACGAAAACAAAACATTTTTTGCGCAGAAGCCGAACGGCATAAAAACCCTGGAGGAGGCCATGAAAGGCGCCGATGTATTTGTCGGTCTTTCCAAAGGGAACGTGGTTTCGGCGGATATGGTCCGTTCGATGGCCAAAAATGCGATCGTATTTGCGCTGGCGAATCCCGACCCGGAAATTCCTTACGAAGAAGCGGCGGCCGCGCGCGAGGATATTATTATCGCCACGGGTCGCAGCGACCATCCGAACCAGGTGAACAACGTACTCGGTTTTCCTTTCATTTTCCGCGGAGCGCTCGATGTGCGTGCTTCACAGATCAATGAAGAAATGAAACTTGCGGCGGTTTATGCCATTGCACAACTGGCCAAAGAACCGGTACCCGATTCCGTGAACATGGTTTACGGAACGCGCGACCTGGCTTTCGGTCCGACGTATATTATTCCCAAACCGATCGACTCGCGCCTGATTTCCACGGTAGCGCCGGCAGTGGCCAAAGCGGCCATTGAAAGCGGTATTGCACGCAAAATCATCACCGACTGGGAAGCATACAAACTGGAACTGAATAACAGGCTGGGCCACGACAATAAAATGATCCGCAGCCTGGCAGTCAAAGCCAAGCAGAATCCCAAGCGGGTGGTTTTTGCTGAAGCCGATCACTACAAAATGCTGAAAGCCGCCCAGATGGTCCGTGATGAAGGCATCGCGAAGCCCATTCTGCTCGGCGACAAAGAAAAAATCAGGCGGCTGATCGAGGAACATCACCTCGATATCGGTGATATCCCGCTTATCGATCCCCGCGATGCGGAACAGGAAGAAACGCGCAACCGGTTCGGGGATGCCTTCTTCGCCCGCCGCCGCCGCCGGGGTTATACCCAGTACGAAGCCCGCAAAGTGATGCAGGACCGGAACTATTTTGGTGCGATGATGGTGGAATCGGGTATGGCCGACGCGATGATCTCGGGACTTACCCGGAAATATTCGGTACCCATCAAGCCGGCCCTCCAGTGCATCGGGGTGCAGGAAGGCGTAAACCGGGTAGCTGGTATGTATATCATGTCGGTCAAGCAAGGCAACTATTTCTTTGCTGATACGACTATGAATGTAGAACCGACAGCGCAGGAAATCGTGGACATTACCGTACTCACGGCACAAACGGTAAAACAGTTCGGCATTGTTCCGCGGATCGCGCTGCTGTCGTATTCCAATTTCGGGTCGGTTGACGATCACCTGCCCCGGAAAATGCGCGAAGCTGCCGCCCTGCTTCATAAAAACTACCCGGGCCTGATTGTGGACGGGGAGGTGCAGGCCAATTTCGCACTGAATAACGAGCTGCTGAAGGAACAGTTTCCGTTCAGCGAACTGGTGGACAAGCGGGTTAACACGCTGATTTTCCCCAACCTGGCGTCAGGCAACATCGCCTACAAACTGATCCAGGAAATGGCCCAGGCCGAAGCAATCGGCCCGGTGCTGCTGGGGATGAAGAAACCGGTACACGTGCTGCAGCTCGGCAGTTCGGTCAGGGAAATCGTCAATATGGTCACTATCGCCGTAGTGGACGCCCAGGGCAAGAAATGAGTAAAGAAATTTGGCTAAATGAATACCTGCCTGTATTCGCGAGTGCCGGCAGACAACAGAACACATGATTCATCACATCGAGGGAAAATTGGTTGAAAAGACGCCGACGTACGCCGTGATCGATTGCGGCGGAGTGGGTTACCTGGTGCACATTTCCCTGAATACGTTCTCGAAAATATCCGGCAACGCCGCCTGCAGGTTGTACACGCACCTGGCCATCCGTGAAGATGCCCATGTCCTGTATGGTTTTGCCGATAAAGACGAACGTGTCCTGTTCCTTGAATTGATATCTGTTTCCGGCGTAGGACCCGGAACAGCACGCATGATTCTTTCCTCCATGTCGCCCGCAGAAATCCGGCAGGCTATCCTGGGCGGAGATGTATCGGCGCTGAAGGCCATCAAAGGGATCGGGGAAAAATCGGCGCAACGGATCATTGTCGACCTGAAAGGCAAAATCGGTAAAACACAGGACCTGCCCGCCAATTTCTTCCCCGGCGACAATAAAGTGCGCGAGGAGGCGTTAACGGCGCTGGTAACACTCGGCTTTGCGCGGGCTGTTTCGGAAAAAGCAGTGGACAAAGTGCTGAAAGCGGAAGGAAACGTAGTATCGGTCGAACACCTGATCAAGTTAACGCTCAAAAATCTTTAACTTAACCCCTTCAACATTAACAGTGAAGCAATTTTTTAAATACACATTTGCAGGGTTCGCGGCGATTTGTTTCCTCTCGATATTCCTGCGCAGTGAAGCCCGCGGCTGGACACCCGGAGGCTACGGCTTCCAGGACGATCCGCCGGCAGCCGATACCGGGAGCGGCGATGATACGCTGCCTTACCCTTTCGACGATCAGTCAGGACTTGATCCGTTGTTTTTCGACAACAACGGGAACCTGACACTGAACGACCCTTCGAACATCAAAACCAGCATTACGTACAACCCGGATTCGAATATTTACCTCATCGAGCAGAACGTGGGCGGATTGCAGTACCGGCCGCCGACATACGTAACGCTGGACGAATACATCCAGTACGACATGAACAAATCGGTGCGCGACTACTGGAAATCGCGCTCGCATGCCGAGAGCCAGAACCAGGCCGGCAGCCGCGGACTGATTCCGCCGATTAAAATCAACAGCCAGGCATTCGACCGGATTTTTGGCGGCGGCACGATCGATATCCGCCCACAGGGATCGGCGGAACTTATCTTCGGCGTCAATATCAACCGCACGGAAAACCCCGCGCTTCCCGAACGCCAGCGCCGTATTTCCACGTTTGATTTCGATGAAAAAATCCAGCTCAACGTAGTTGGTAAAATCGGTGATAAACTGAAACTGACCACGAACTACAATACTGAAGCGACTTTCGATTTCGAGAACCAGATGAAACTGGAGTACACCGGTTATGAAGACGAGATCATCAAAAAGATCGAAGCCGGTAACGTAAACCTTCCGCTGAACGGATCGCTGATCACCGGCAGCCAGAGCCTCTTCGGTTTAAAAACGCAGCTGCAGTTCGGAAAACTCACCGTTACTTCCGTCATCTCGCAGGAGAAAGGGAAAAAATCGGAAGTGAACGTGCAGGGCGGCGCACAAACCAATACGTTCGAAGTGGAAGGCGCGAACTACGAAGGGAACAAACATTTTTTCCTCTCGCAGTATTTTTACGAAAACTACGACGCTTCACTCGCTAATTTCCCCGTAGTAAATTCTGCGACCAACATCACCCGGATGGAAGTCTGGGTAACAAACCGCAGCGGCTCGGTAGACAATACGAGGAACATCGTCGCCTTTACCGACCTCGGTGAAAGCTCGCTGGAAAATATCGGTTCCGGTTTCATCACCGTACCGGTAGCCGGGGCGACGCCGGACAATGAAACCAACTCGCTGTATCCTGACCTGACTACGACGTACGTCGGCATCCGCGACATCAACAACGTGCAGTCGGTACTTGCGCCGCTCGCCGCTTCGGATAATTTCAACCTGGGTACGAGCTACGAGAAAATTTCGAACGCACGTAAACTGGCGCAGACGGAATACACCTACAACCCGCGTTTAGGTTTCATCTCGCTCAACCAGTCGCTGAATTACGACGAGGTGCTTGCCGTTGCTTACCAGTACACGGTAGGAAATACCGTGTACCAGGTCGGTGAATTTTCCGACGGCGGTATTTCCGGTCAGGATGCGATTTTCCTGAAACTGCTGAAAGGAACCAACCTCGTTCCGAAAGTCACCGATCCGAACACAAATACCTACACGAACTATAAGCTGTGGGATCTGATGATGAAAAATATTTATTCCATCGGCGCGTACCAGGTGAACCCGCAGGATTTCCGCCTCGATGTCTGGTACAATAACCAGTCGACCGGCACGGATGTGAACTACGTTCCCGTTGGTCCGAATAAAGGCAAGCTCCTGCTCCAGGTGATGAATCTCGATAAGCTGAACTACCAGGCCCAGGCTACACCCGACGGTGTGTTCGACTTCCTCGAAGGTGTTACCATCATGGCCGCCAACGGCCGCGTGATCTTCCCGCAGAAAGAACCGTTCGGAAATAATTACTTCAACTCGCCCAACGGATTTGTCGGCGACGGGCAATACATCGGCTACACGTACCAGGAACTTTACGATTCCACGAAAACAGCCGCACAGCAGATCCAGTCGAAGAACCGGTTCAAGCTGAAAGGACAGTACAAATCCTCGTCGAGCAGTGAAATCGCGCTGAACGCCGTAAACATTCCGCAGGGCTCGGTTACGGTTACAGCCGGCGGATCAAAATTTCGCTGGAAAGTAATTCGCTCTTCAGCATCCAGTCGAAAACGCTTTTCGGAACGCATTTCGATTACCGCGTGAGTAAGGATTTCAACGTGGGCGCCACGATGATGAACCTCACGGAACGTCCGCTGACGCAGAAAGTGAATATCGGCGAAGAGCCGATGAGTAACTGGATCTTCGGTATGGATGTGAATTACCGCACCGAAGCGCCGTTCCTCACGCGCCTGATCGACAAACTTCCGCTGCTGAGTACGAAGGAAATGTCAACAATCAGCGCACTTGGTGAAGTGGCGTACCTGCTTCCCGGCGTGAATAAAGCCATCGGCAAAACAGGAACTTCGTATATCGATGATTTTGAAGGCACGCAGTCGCTTATCGATATCCGTTCGCCGCAGGGCTGGTCGCTGGCTTCGATCCCGCAGGGACAGCCGGGGCTTTTCCCGGAAGCGCAATTGCATGATGACCTTGCCATTGGCTACAATCGGGCCCTGCTTTCCTGGTACACGATCGATCCGTTGTTCACCCGCTACGGCGGCAACGCCAACAACCTGAAACCCGATCATATCGATCCGGGCCAGCAGTCTGACCACAACGTGCGCGAAATCCTGGAAACGGAAGTGTTCCCGAACAAGCAGCCTCCGCAGGGCCAGCCGCTGAACATCCCGTCGTTCGACCTGACGTATTACCCGAGTTTGCGCGGACCGTATAACTTCGACGTGAGCCCGGGAATTTATTCCGCCGGTTTGAATGCCAACGGTACGCTGAACAACCCGTCATCCCGCTGGGGCGGTGTGATGCGCAAGATCGAGACGAACGATTTTGAAGCGGCGAATATCGAATTCATCCAGTTCTGGCTGATGGATCCGTTCAACGAAGACAATCCGAATCCGAATACTTCCGGCGAACTGATCATCAACCTCGGTAATATTTCGGAAGATGTGCTGAAAGACGGACGTAACTCGTTCGAAAACGGTTTGCCGACAGTTACACCGCCGACACTCATCGATACTACGGCCTGGGGCCGTGTGCCGATCCTGCAGTCCGTTGTAAATGCTTTCGACAACGACGAAACAAAACGCGCCATGCAGGATGTGGGCCTGGACGGTTTGAGCAACGCGGATGAAACCACATTCTTCGCCACGTATCTCAACGCCGTTGCTGCGGCTTACGGAACCGGTTCAGCGGCTTACCAGAATGCGAGCGGCGACCCGTCGGGAGACGGTTACAGCTACTACCGCAGTTCGACTCACGATGCGAACCTGGATTCGATCATCGAGCGTTACAGGAAATTCAACGGCATGGACGGCAATTCCAATTCGGTGCAGCAGACCGACGGGAAAGGCGACCATACGCCGCAGAGCACCACGCTGCCGAACCAGGAAGACGTGAACCGCGACAATACGCTGAGCGAAACGGAAAGTTATTTCCAGTACCGCCTGAAGCTGACGCCGAACGATATCAATCCCGCGAACGTAGGGAACAACTTTATCAGCGACGTGCTGCAGACTACGGTTGTTACAGCCGACGGACGCACACGCCCGATCACCTGGTACCAGTTTAAAGTGCCGGTGCGCAGCTTCAACCAGAAGGTCGGCAACATCGACAACTTCAACTCGATCCGTTTCATTCGCATGTTCTTCAACGATGTGGACAGGCAGGTAACCTGCCGTTTCGCACGCCTCGAACTGGTACGCAGCGACTGGCGGAAATATTTGTTCTCGCTCATCAACCCGGGCGAATACCTCGGCAACGACCAGAGCGGAACGGAGTTCAACGTATCGGCGGTGAATATCGAAGAGAACGGAAACCGTGTTCCTGTAAACTATGTGCTGCCTCCCGGCATCGACCGCGAGCAGAACGTACAGAGCGCGAACCTTGTCCGCCTGAACGAACAGTCGCTTTCGATGCGTGTTTGCGGACTCGAAGACGGCGACGCCCGCGCAGCATACAAAAACTCGAACCTCGACGTGCGCTCGTACAAAAAACTGCGCATGTACGTACACGCGGAAGCAGCTCCCGGAAGCACGGAAGTATTGAACGATAACGACATCACGGTTTTCGTCCGCCTCGGTACCGACCTTACCGACAACTACTACGAATATGAAATCCCGATGAAGGTGACTCCACCGGGCAATTACGGTGCGAACGACGATGCCGAGCGGAAAAAAGTATGGCCGGAAGCCAACAACATGGAACTGGCTTTCACCACGCTGCAGAAAGCGAAACAAAACCGGAATATCGAAGTGGCGAACGGCTCCATCGCGCTTACCACGGAATATGTAACGTACGATCCGGACAACAGTGAACGTACGGTTCGTGTAAAAGGAAATCCGAACCTGAGCAATATCCGTGTGATGATGGTCGGCATCCGCAACCCGAAAAAATTACCGGGATCGAGCGACGACGGATTGTCGAAATGTGCGGAAGTGTGGGTGAACGAACTTCGCCTGACGGATTTCGACGACCAGGGCGGATGGGCGGCAACAGCGCGCATCACAGCCAAGCTGGCCGATTTCGGTACGCTGAACCTGAGCGGCAACATGGCTACGCCCGGATTCGGAAGCATCGAGAAAAAAGTAAGTGAACGCCTGCGTGAAAACCAGCTGAGCTACGATATTTCGACGCAGCTTGAAATGGGCAAATTCTTCCCGGAAAAATGGAACCTGCGTATCCCGCTGTTCTGGGGTTACGGTGAAACGCGCATCACGCCGCAGTTCAACCCGCTCGATCCGGACATTTTGCTGAAACCGGTACTGGATGATGAAAACCTCGACCAGCATTTGCGTGACTCGATCGCGGATGTTACCGTGGACATTATGCGCAGGCGAAGTTTCAACCTGACGAATGTGCGGAAGGAACGCGGAAAAGGATCGAAGAAGGTGAAACCGTGGGACGTTGAAAATTTCTCGGCAAGTTTTGCATTTACCGAAATGACGCGGCATAATGTGAACCTGGAAGTGAGCGATAACGTGAACTACCGTGGCGGACTGACCTACATCTGCAATATGCAGCCGAAGAACATCAAGCCGTTCGAGAAAGTAAAAGCGCTGAACAAGAAAAGCCTGGCGATTATCCGCGACATCAACTTCACGCCGCTGCCCGCGATGATCGGTTTTAATACGGATCTGAACAGGACATACGGCGAGCAGAAGAACCGCAACATCACTGGCGAGAACGACGTGATCATCCAGCCGTTCTTCAACAAGAATTTCGTGTGGAACAGGAATTACGACCTGCGCTGGGACCTGACGAAGAACCTGAAGCTGGAATTCTCCGCCGATAACGATTCGCGCGTACTCGAGCCGGAAGGCCGTATCGATACGAAAGAAGAACGCGATACGATCCGCGAAAACCTGAAGCACCTGGGCGAGAATATGAATTACCGCCACAATACCAGCGTGAACTGGAACCTGCCGATCAACAAACTGCCGATGATGGACTGGGTGACTTCGAGCGCCCGCTACACGACTACGTACAGCTGGATCCGCGCGCCTTTTGCCGCCGACACGGTAGGTAACTCGATCGCGAATACGCAGCAGTGGCAGCTCACCGCGCAGGGCAACCTGACTACGCTGTACAACAAGATTCCGTACTTCAAGAAAGTCAACCAGAAAGGTAAAGGCAATACACCGCCGAAAGCCACCGGTAAAGGCGGAACCACGCCTGTCGGCAAAGGCGGAACCGATCCCAAAAAGGACACGACGAAAAAAGACAACCAGTACGAAATCCTGGATTACCTCGCGCGCTTAGTGATGAGCCTGCGCACAGTGAACGTGAACTTCTCGACTAACTCGGGCATGGGCCTTCCGGGCTACAAGCAGAAGACGCACATGATGGGCATGGATCCGAATTTCGAAGGACCTTCGCCCGGATTCCTTTTTGGTCAGCAGACCGGGTTCGGACCGGACAACGTGGAATTCCCGCTGTATGCCGCGGAACAGGGCTGGCTGGTGCAAACGCAATCGCTGTACACGCCGTTTACGCGCACCAGCACGCAGAACTTCACCGCGCGCGCCAACCTGGAGCCGTTCCCCGATCTGAAAGTTGAACTGAACGCTTCGCGCACGTATGCGATCAACAAGAGCGAATTCTTCCGGTGGAATTATTCCATTAACGACTACGTGCGTGAAACACCGACAGAGAACGGAAACTTCAGCATGTCTTTCATCGCCTGGAGAACGGCGTTCAAGAAAGACAACAAGGAGCATATTTCCGAAGTGTTCGAACAATTCCTGAACAACCGCGCCACGATTTCGCAGCGCATCGGTGAACAGAATGTGAACTCGAACGGTTACGCTTCCAACGGCGTGTTCCGCGACGGGTACAGCGCTACTTCGCAGGATGTGGTTGTTCCCGCTTTCCTCGCAGCGTATCGCGGAAAGAATGCTGCGGGAACTTCACTCGGCATCATGCCCGCGATCCCGCTTCCGAACTGGCGCGTTACATATGACGGCCTTTCGAAAATCGAGAAACTGAAAAAGACGTTCAAATCGGTAACGCTGAGCCACGGGTACCGCAGCACGTACAGCATCGGTTCTTTCCTTACGAACCTGAATTACGTGGATGCGGACGGCGACGGCTTTTCGGACAACGTGCGCAATTCCGCCGGCGATTTCGAGAACAAATACCAGTTGAACTCCGTAGCGATTTCGGAACAGTTCAGCCCGCTGGTGAATATCGACATGACCTGGCAGAACAGCCTGAGCACGAAAATAGAATTCAAGAAAGACCGTACGATGAACCTGAGCTTAGCCAATACGCAGCTCACGGAAATCAGTGGCCGCGAGTATGTTGTAGGTCTCGGCTACCGTTTCAAGAAAGTGGAGCTTGCGTTCCTGAAGAAAATTTTCCGGAACAAGCCGCCGAAGAGCGACCTGAACGTACGCGCCGATATTTCGTACCGGAACAACCAGACGGTGATCCGCAAAGCGGTGGAGAATTACAACCAGCTCACTTCGGGTCAGAATATCCTGGCGATTAAAACGTCGGCGGATTATGTACTCAACGATAAGCTGAACATCCGCCTCTTCTGCGACAGGATCGTAACTAACCCGCTGGTGTCGTCATCGTTCAAGACAGCGAATACGAACGCCGGGATCAGCCTGCGCTTTACGCTCTCACAATAATGCAACGTTTCATGTTTAACGTCTCAAGTTTAAAGTTTCATGTTTGAAGTTTTCTGAGTGAAAACTTTGAACATGAAACAGGAGACGTGAAACTTTGAACTTATTCGTAAAAGACTAACTTTGCGCTTCAATTCAACAAAGCAAAGCGTATGAATTTCCCTGACAACCTGAAGTACACCAAGGACCACGAATGGGTATTGGTAAATGGAGAAACCGCCACAATCGGCATCACTGAATTTGCCCAGGGCGAATTGGGCGATATCGTTTACGTGGAAATCGAAACGGTGGGTGAAGAACTCGGGCAGCACGATGTTTTCGGAACGGTGGAAGCAGTAAAAACAGTGTCGGATCTCTTCATGCCGGTTACCGGCGTGGTGCTTGAGAAAAATCCGGCCATCGATGCCAATCCCGAATCGGTGAACAAAGATCCTTACGGCGAAGGCTGGATGATCAAGGTTGCCATTGCCAATCCTTCCGAGCTGGCAGGGCTGATGAGTGCAGCGGATTACAAAGCCATGATCGGTCAATAAAAACAAACATGTTCTGGAAGCATACCCGCTGGGCATTCTTCTGGGCCCTGTTAATCGCCATACTATGCGGAATTCCCGGAAGGGATATTCCGCATATTTCTTTTTTGGAAATGCTGGCTTTCGATAAGTGGGTGCATGCCGGCGTTTTTTTTGTCCTGGTGATTTTACTGGCGCGCGGATTGATAATTCAAAACAAATTCGCTTTTGCCCGGAAGCATGGAAAACTAATTGCGCTTTCCTGTTGTGTTGTTTACGGCGGAATCCTGGAACTGCTGCAGGGAGCGATATTCGTGGAACGCAGCGCCGATATTTACGACTTTATCGCGAATAGTTTCGGTGCGGTGTCGGCATTCCTGCTGTTCAATTTCCTGGTGGCAAAAATCAGATTTCTTCACTTAAATTCGAACCATGGCTGAACTGTCGCGGATTACCTGGCAATGCAAACCGTTTCATGAACTTCGCGCTGCGGAGCTTTACCGCCTGCTCCAGTTGCGTTCGGCGGTTTTCGTAGTGGAACAGCACTGCGTTTATCTCGATACGGACAGTAAAGACGAATACGGCCTGCACGTGATGGGCTGGAGAGGCGATGTGCTCGTGGCCTGCGCACGCATCCTGCCCGCGGGCGTTTCTTACGATGAAGTTTCGGTAGGCCGTGTCGCCACTTCATCCGAAGCCCGCGGAACAGGCGCGGGGCTGGCGCTGATGGGAAAAACGATGCAGTACATCATTGATTTTTTCGGTGATGTCCCTGTGCGAGTTTCGGCGCAGAGTTACCTGCAGAAATACTATGAGAAATTCGGTTTCACGAGAACGGAAAAAGAAGAGTACTTAGAAGACGATATTCCGCACGTGGAGATGATTTACCGCCCGGCATAAATGGCCATCGTCAAGCATTCCCCGTCGTGGTCGGTGAAATATTTTTCGAATGTCATCCCGCATTTTTCCAGCACGTGAATGGACGGAAGATTTTCCACGCGCGAACGCCCGATGATCTTTTCCAGTTTTAATTTTCCGAAACCGTATTTCAGCACGGCCAGCGCCGATTCCGTTGCATAGCCTTTTCCCCAGTGCTTCCGGTAAAAACGATAGCCCAGGTCGACCTCGCCCGTTTCTTCGAGGATTTTCAAGCCGCACCAGCCGAGGAATTCGCCGCTTTCTTTTTGGATAACGGCCCAGCGCCCGTAACCGGTCCCGCTGTTTTTCGCGATGTAGTTCCGTGTGAATTCAGCGGCGGCTTCCGGCGATTCGAAAGGCGGATCGCCCGTGTAGCGGACCACTTCCGGGTCGCTGTTCAGTTCGTATAACAGCGGCGCATCTTCCGCGACGATCTCGCGGAGCAGCAATCGTTCGGTTTCTACGATTACCGTCATACGATCATGCCGGCGGCTACGGTTTCATTCGTTCCTTCATCAACCAGGATGAGCGAGCCGGTTACGCGGTTGCTTTTATATGAATCGAAAAACAGGGGAGCCGTAGTCCGCAGGCGCGCCCTGAAAATATCGTTCAGCCCGATGGTTTTATCGTCCGTAATATCTTCCAGCGTATTGATGTTCACTTTATGCAGCACGTCTTTCACGATGCAGCGGACATCTTTGCTGGTATGTTTGAGCGCATATTTTCCGCCGGGGATTAATTTTTTTTCGTTCATCCAGCAGAGCATCACGTCGATATCCTGTGAAACCTGCGGCTGGTTATCTTCTTTCACGATCATATCGCCGCGGCTGATGTCGATCTCGTCGTTCAGCGTGATCGTAACGGATTGCGGCGTGAATGTTTCTTCCAGTTCACCTTCATACACGTCGATGGATTTAATGGAAGAAGAAAATCCGGAAGGCAGTACGGTCACTTGATCTCCTTTTTTGAAAATGCCTCCGGCCATACGCCCGGCAAAGCCGCGATAGTCATGGTGTTCCGTGCTCATCGGGCGGATGACGTATTGTACCGGGAACCGCGCGTCCACCATATTGTTGTCGCTGGCGATGTGGATATTTTCGAGCAGGTGGAGCAGGGTAGGCCCGTCGTACCAGGATGTATTTGCGCTGCGGTCAACCACGTTGTCGCCTTTGAGCGCGCTGATTGGGATGAAATGCACGTCCACGATATCGAGTTTGGTGGCGAAATCGCTGAACGTTTTGCGGATCGATTCGAAGGTTTCCCGGTTATAATCCACCAGGTCCATTTTGTTGATGCAGACCGCGAGGTGCGGAATACGCAGCAGCGAAGCGATGTATGCGTGTCGCATGGTTTGTTCGATCACGCCTTTGCGCGCGTCGATCAGGATAATGGCGAGATTGGCTGTTGACGCCCCGGTGACCATGTTGCGCGTGTACTGGATATGTCCCGGCGTATCGGCGATGATGAATTTCCGTTTCGGCGTAGCGAAATACCGGTAAGCCACGTCGATCGTGATGCCCTGCTCGCGTTCTGCGCGCAATCCGTCGGTAAGCAGTGCGAGATTTACGTATTCCTCGCCGCGTTTGTCGCTGGTTGCTTTGATGGCTTCGTACTGGTCCTCGAAAATGGATTTCGTATCGTACAGCAGCCGCCCGATCAGCGTGCTTTTCCCGTCGTCCACGCTTCCGGCTGTGGTGAAGCGGAGCAGTTCCATGTCCAGGTAGGTTGCGTTTTCCATAGTATCAGGTTCACTGGGGCGATGCATTGCATCGCCCGTACAGTTGATTTTATAGGAGCATCGCCCTTACGTATATGCTAAAAATACCCCGCTTTTTTCCGGTCTTCCATGGCTGCGTCCGAGCGTTTGTCGTCGGCGCGGGTGCCGCGTTCGGTGGTGCGGGAGGCGGCTACTTCGCGGATGATTTCTTCCAGCGTGGATGCCGTGGATTCCACCGCACCGGTACAGGTCATGTCGCCGATGGTGCGGAAACGGATGATGCGTTCTTCCGCGATTTCATTCGGTTTGGTGACCAGGAATTCCGACTTGTACAGGAGTACGCCGTCGCGCTCGATCACCAGGCGTTTATGTGAGAAATAAATTTTCGGAAGCGGTATATTTTCATGCAGGATGTATTGCCATACATCCATCTCGGTCCAGTTGCTGATCGGGAATACGCGGAAATGTTCTCCCATATTTTTCCGGCCGTTGAAAATATTCCACAGTTCCGGGCGCTGGTTTTTCGGATCCCACTGGCCGAAATCGTCGCGGTGCGAGAAGAACCGTTCTTTCGCTCTTGCTTTTTCTTCGTCGCGCCGCGCACCGCCTATTGCGCAGTCGAGTTTCAGTTCTTCGATCGCATCGAGCAGCGTGGTGGTTTGTAAAACGTTACGGCTCGAGTTGATCCCTTTTTCTTCCGTAACGCGGCCCTGGTCGATGGTATCCTGCACCGAACGGACCAGCAGTTTTGCGCCGAGCACTTCGTTCACCCACCAGTCGCGGTACCCGAGTGTTTCCGGGAAATTATGCCCGGTATCGATATGCAGCAGCGGGAACGGAATTTTCGCGGGATGGAAAGCTTTGCGGGCGAGGTGACTCACCACGATCGAATCCTTTCCGCCGGAAAAAAGCAAAGCCGGGCGTTCAAATTGTGCGGCCAGCTCGCGCAAAACGAAAATGGATTCGGCTTCAAGTTCCTGCAGGTGTTTCAGGCTGTGTGTATTCATGGTCGGATCAGCGGTTCGATGGTTTGAATCAGGATTTGTGCGCTTTCTTCAATGCTTTGCCGGTCGGTCAGAATTTCTGCGGCAGGATTTTCCGGCGCTTCGAAAGGTGTGTGGATCCCAGTAAAATCTTTAATTTCTCCTTTTCGCGCTTTGGCATAAAGGCCTTTCACATCGCGCTGTTCGCAGGTTTCGAGCGAAGCGTTGATGTAAATTTCGATGAAATCGCCGGCGCCGATGATGTTACGCGCTAACTCGCGCATCGCACGCGCCGGGCTTACAAAACAATTGATGGTAATGATGCCCGCATCCAGGAAAAGTTTGGATACTTCGGCAATCCGGCGGATGTTTTCGGTACGGTCTTCTTCGCTGAAACCGAGATTGTTGTTGATTCCCGCGCGGATATTATCCCCATCGAGCACCTGCGTGAGAAAACCCCGGTTGTGCAGTTCCCGCTCGAGCGCGATGGCCAGCGTGGTTTTGCCCGAACCGGAAAGCCCGGTGAGCCAGATCACGCGCGCGCGCTGCTTCAGCAGCTTTTCCTTGTCGCTGCGCTGCAGGAGCCGGTTGAATACCGGGTGAATGTTTTTATCGTCGCTCATACGTATCGTTTACAAAACAAAAAAGGGTCTTACCGGTTACGGAAAGACCCTTTTTGAAATATAGGATTTCGTCTCTCCGTTCAGGCGAAAGGCTTCATGCAGCAGCACATCATGCAGCAGCAGGCTTTCATTACTTGACGGAAACGATGGATGATCATTGCGGGGCAAAGGTAAAGCAATTCCCGGGGAAGAAACAAATCGGACAGCATAAACTTAGGTATTTATACCATCAGAGCAGTGAAATAAAAACGCACAACGCCAAACGCACAACGCTCAATTACCAATGAATTTGTTCAATGTTCATTGATAATTGAACGTTTGGCATTGTGCGTTCCTTGCTCAGAAGGAATGCTTACATAAACTTATCTTTGCCCCGTGCGGGAACTGTTTTCCTTCCTGAAATGGCCGCTGGCAGGATGCCTGGTTTCGTTCCTGGTAACCTGGAGTGTGGGCGTTTTTTCAAGCGAACCGATGTTTGTGCTGCGCGCACTTTTTATGCAGACGCTGGTTTTTGTCGCTATCCGCATCGGTGAAGGCGACCGGGAAATACTGAAAGGACTGCGGCGCGGAGGAAGTTATGCCCTGCTTTTTACTTTTTTTCAATCCTTCCTGTATTTCGTCGATTTTTTCCCGGGGCGACTGACCAGTGCGGGCATGGTGATTTGTTCGGTACTGCTCGGTTTCGGATTGAGCTGGTTCCTGGTCGTTTTCCCGGAAGAAAAAATGCCGTCCAGGCAAAAGATAAAGACGAGCCTTGTTTTCGGATTGATCACGTATGTTGCAGCCGGTTTGCTTGTGCTCGGATGGATCGCGATGGTGGATATGCTGCAAAGCAACCAGATCAACATCCGGTTTGATTGAACGGAATCGGCTATCTTTACTGCATATTCTGCCTTTACGGAACATGCAACAAAAATCACCTGCATACGATTTTAGTCACTCACCGGTAGTCGACCAGGTCGGTATCGATGAACGGGTATCGCGCCTGAATTCGCGCAGCATCAAAAAATCATCCAAGGTGGCCGGGCTGAAGCTGGCGCTGAACATGATTGATCTCACCACGCTCGAAGGAAAAGATACCGAGGGAAAGGTGAAGCAGATGTGCTACAAAGCCATGCACCTGCACGATCACCTGCCCGGGCTGCCCGGTGTTGCCGCAGTATGCGTTTATCCCACGATGGTGCGCACGGCGAGAAAAGCGCTCGGTGATTCCGCCATCAAAGTGGCTTCGGTGGCTACGGCTTTCCCTTCGGGACAATCCACGGCGGAAATTAAAATCGCCGATACGAAATTCGCCGTTTCCGAAGGCGCGGATGAAGTGGATATGGTTATTTCGCGCGGCGCATTCCTCACCGGGAATTATAATTATGTGTTTGATGAAATCGCAGCGATCAAAGAAGCCTGCGGAAATGCGCGCCTGAAAGTGATTCTCGAAACCGGCGAACTTTCCACGCTCGACAATGTGCGCCGTGCAAGTGAAATTGCCATGCGCGCCGGGGCGGATTTCATCAAAACATCCACCGGCAAAGTACAGCCCGCCGCCACGCCGCAGGTAACGCTGGTGATGCTCGAAGCGATCCGCGACTATTATTTTGAAACGGGAATCATGATCGGTATGAAACCGGCGGGCGGCATTTCGACGGCCAAAGGCGCTTTGCAGAATTTAGTCATGGTTAAAGAAACGCTCGGCAATGCCTGGCTCAATAATCACTGGTTCCGTTTCGGCGCGAGCAGTCTCGCAAACGATATCCTGATGCAGCTCGCCAAAGAAACAACCGGCGCGTACCAGGGCGGAGATTATTTTTCGAAAGATTGATTTAAACAGATTTGAGATATGAGATTTTAGACCTACTCGTTTACCTGCCGACCTACTTTACCATTTACTTGTCAGGTCGGGAGGCTCCCGATAGCTATCGGGACGAGACCTGGCTAGCATGCGAAACAGTCTCATATCTCATATCTCACATCTGAATACAATACATACGATGGAAAACAAACTGAAAACTTCAAAGAACGGATCGGCCGGCTCAAAAAAAGCGGCGCTCGATTTCAGTTCGGGATGGAATTACGATCCTTCGCCGGAAAGCAAAGATCATATCCGCCTGGAGAAAAAATACGGCCTGTTCATCAACGGTGAATTTGTAAAACCCTCGTCGGGAAAATATTTCGGAACCATCAACCCGGCAAACGAAGAGCATCTCGCGCAGGTGGCGCTGGCCGAAGAAAAAGACGTGAACGACGCCGTGAAAGCTGCACGCACTGCGTACAATAAAGTATGGAGTAAAATGCCGGCTGCGGAGCGGGGTAAATACCTGTACCGCATTGCGCGCATGATCCAGGAACGTTCGCGCGAACTGGCAGTGATCGAAAGTATGGACGGCGGAAAACCGATCCGCGAATCGCGCGATGTGGATGTTCCGCTGGCTGCGGCGCATTTCTTTTATTATGCCGGCTGGGCCGACAAACTCGATTATGCTTTCCCTAACCGGAAAGTTTCACCACTCGGCGTTGCGGGCCAGATCATTCCCTGGAATTTCCCGTTGCTGATGGCCGCGTGGAAAATCGCTCCCGCGCTCGCTGCCGGGAATACCGTGGTGCTGAAACCCGCAGAAACCACGCCGCTCACCGCGCTCAAGCTCGCAGAAATTATCCGCGATGCAGGTCTTCCGCCGGGCGTGGTCAACATCATCACCGGTGCGGGAAAAACCGGCGCGTCGATCGTCAATCACAAGGACATCAATAAAATCGCCTTCACCGGTTCCACGGATGTGGGCAAGCTGATCCAGCGCGCGGTGGCGGGAACGGACAAAAAAGTTACGCTGGAACTCGGCGGAAAAGCGGCCAATATTATTTTCGAAGACGCGCCGCTGGACCAGGCGGTGGAAGGAATCATCAACGGTATATTTTTCAACCAGGGACATGTGTGCTGCGCAGGTTCACGGCTTTTCATCCAGGAAAGCGTGGCGGCTAAAGTGATCCGTAAACTGAAAGCCCGGATGGAATCGCTCATCGTGGGTGACCCGCTGGATAAAAACACGGACATCGGCGCGATCAATTCGAAAATGCAGCTGGAAAAAATCCGGGAATACATCGGTATCGGGAAAAATGAAGGCGCCGAGTTCTACGAGAGCTCCTGCAGTATTCCTTCCAAAGGATATTTCTGCCGCCCGACTTTGTTCCTCAACGCTTCACAATCGCACCGCGTGGTGCAGGAAGAAATTTTCGGACCGGTGCTCACGGTACAAACTTTCCGTACGGTGGAAGAAGTGATCGAAAAAGCGAATAACACACCGTATGGTTTATCGGCCGGCGTGTGGACGGATAAAGGCTCGAAAATTTTCAACATGATGAGCAAGATGCGCGCCGGTGTTGTCTGGGCGAATACGTTCAACAAGTTCGATCCCACTTCGCCTTTCGGCGGATACAAAGAAAGCGGCTACGGCCGGGAAGGCGGATTGCACGGTTTAATGGGGTATGTGAATCTGAAGTAAACAGGGACGTTTTCCTTTGTGTATAAATTACTGAAACTAACCACAGAGCACACAGAGAAGGCACAGAGCACACAGAGAAAATGATTGAAAACGAAATAACAGCAAAAATAATCGGCTGTGCGATCAAGGTTCACAAAGCTCTTGGTCCCGGGTTGCTGGAGTCAGCCTATGAGGAATGTCTTGCTTATGAAATAGTAAACTTCGGTATGAACATGAAAAGACAAATAGCCATGCCGTTGATTTACGAAACAGTAAAAATGGAAATAGGTTACCGTGCCGATTTGATCGTGGAGGATAAGGTGATAGTTGAAATAAAAGCCGTTGATGCATTAAATGATGTTCACCTCGCCCAGGTGCTTACATACCTGAAATTATCCGGATGCAAAATCGGACTTTTGATGAACTTTAATGTAAAAGTCATGACCAACGGAATAAAGAGAATTGCAAACTGATCACCTCCGTGCGCTCTGTGCCTTCTCTGCGCGCTCTGTGGTAAAAAGAAAAACATAATGGAACGAATCGAAATACAGAAAACCTACAAACTCTACATCGGCGGGCAGTTTCCGCGGACGGAGTCGGGGCGGTATTATACGCTGACGGATAAAAAAGGAAAAGTGCTCGCGAACATATGCCAGGGCTCGCGCAAGGATTTCCGCAACGCCGTGGTGGCTGCGCGGGGCGCTTTTGCGGGTTGGTCGGGACGCAACGCCTATAACCGCAGCCAGGTCCTGTACCGCATCGCCGAAATGCTCGAAGGACGCCGTTCGCAGTTCGAAGCGGAACTGATCCTGCAGGGCGAAACTATTTTCGCTGCAAAAAAAGAAATCAGCCTCGCGATCGATCGCCTGGTTTATTATGCCGGCTGGTGCGACAAATACATGCAGGTTTTCAGTTCGGTGAACCCGGTGCAGTCTTCGCATTTCAATTTTTCGCTGCCGGAACCTTCCGGTGTCGTGGCTATTGTTGCGCCGCAGGAAAGCGGATTCGCCGGTTTGATCTCCGCCATCGCGCCGGTGATTGCGGGAGGAAACTGCTGCGTGGCGCTGGCTTCGGAAAAGAAACCCTTATCCGCGATCAGCTTTGCTGAAGTGCTTGCCACCAGCGACCTTCCCGGCGGCGTGGTGAATATACTCACCGGGAACACGAAAGAACTGCTCACGCACATGGCCTCGCACATGGACGTAAACGCGCTGGTGTACTGCGGAAAAAATAAGGACGAAATAAAACTGGCGCGCGAAACGGCGGCGAATAATGTCAAGCGCGTTTTCGTGTACGATAAAAACTGGAACGATCCTGCCGAACAAAACCCGTATTATATTCTCGACACGCAGGAAATAAAAACCACCTGGCACCCGGTTGAAAATATCGGGACATCGGGAGCGAAATATTAACCCGGGATTTTCGCCCATTCATACGCACGATGTCAAAAGATATGCAGTCCATTCTCCGCACAGCCGTTGAAGCGGCTCTCGCAGCCGGGGAAGAAATCATGCAGGTATATGATTCGGATTTTTCCGTCGAATATAAAACGGATGAATCGCCGCTCACCCGTGCGGATGAAAATGCACATCGCGTTATCACCGCCATTCTTTCGCCGCCCGGCATTCCTGTGCTCAGCGAAGAAGGAAAATCGATTCCGTTCGAAGAGCGGAAAAACTGGTCCGAACTTTTCGTCGTCGATCCGCTCGACGGAACGAAAGAGTTTGTAAAACGCAACGGCGAATTTACTGTGAACATCGCCCTGGTGCGCAACGGCAAACCGGTACTCGGCGTGATCTACGTTCCCGTAATGCGGACTTTATATTACGGCGCCGAAGGTATCGGGGCTTTTAAAATTCCGCAAGTGGATGATCGCGAAAAACTCATCGGCGATTGGGAAAAACGAACTGAACTCATGCTTCCTGCACAGGCTTTGCCGGAAGTCTGCACCATCGTCGGCAGCCGTTCGCACGCTTCGCCGGAAACGGAAGCGTACATCAAAGACATGCAAAAGCAGCACGGTGAAGTGAATTTTGCCGCTTCCGGAAGCTCGCTGAAATTCTGTTTGCTCGCCGAAGGCAAAGCGCATTATTATCCACGCTTCGCCCCGACGATGGAATGGGACACCGCCGCCGGGCAGGCCATTCTCGAAGCGGCCGGGGGCAAGGTGTTTGTCCATCCCGGCAATGCGCCGCTTCGTTACAACCGCGAAGAACTGCGCAATCCCTGGTTCCTGGCTTCTGCCCCGGGTCTTTGATCTGTTTTCCGGGGTTAAAACAAAGTTTTGCGGAGGTTTACAAATTGTTATCTTAGTAAATTCTCCTGCATTTACCTGACCCGACATGAACAGGAACATTCACCATACTCGTTAATGCGCAAAGCTGGAACTGGGCTGTGGGAAACGGCTCATCCGATTCGGACAAATCGCTTGACGTTGACGTAGACTCGCAGGGCGATGTATATGTCAGCGGTTTTTACAATAACCAGGGAACATTCGGCCCGATCAACATGCCTTTCTATGCATCGAGTAAGGAAGCCTACGTGGCCAAACTCGATTCGCTCGGCAATTACATCTGGGTGCGGAGCTGCCACAGCGGGCTCGACGACCGCGGGCTCGGTGTGCATGTCGATCCTTTCGACAATGTACTTTTCACGGGGACTTACTGGTACAACGGAACTTTCCAGGCCACGAACACCGGCGGCAGCGCTGACGAATCGTTTATTGCAAAATACGATTCGAACGGAGGTCTCCTGTGGGCGCAGCACGGCGGCAGTTCGGGCGATGACCATTGTTTTGACGTGGTTTCCGATGCGCGCGGCGATCATTACGTAACCGGTTTTCTTTCGACGCATTACGGACCGGTTCCTTCGGGTGTTGCATTCGGCAACCTGCCTGCCTTCCAGATATACGATTCGATCGCGTATGTCGGGAAACTTTCTGCCGCAGGAACCTGGCTCTGGGTGAAAACATTCGGAGGCAACGACGTGGAACGGGATAATGATATTGCGCTGGATTCGCTGGGCAATGTTTATGTGGCTGGCGGATTTTACCGTACACGTACGTTCGGTCCGCAAACGCTGACCAGTACGGTAAACAGCCGCGACATTTTTGTAGCCAAGTGGGACAGTACCGGGAATTTCCAGTGGGTGGTTACGGCAGGTGATTCGCTCGACGATCGCGCCAACGGCATCTGCATCGACAAGGCACAAAACATTTACATCACCGGCGAATTCCGCGACAGGGTAGGATTCGGTACCGCCGATACGATAAACAATTACGGCGGACCGGGCGGACGGGATATTTTTGTCGCCAAGCTGACTACACAGGGAAACTGGGTCTGGGCTCAGCGTGCGGGCGCCACCAGCGGAGGGGATCGCGGCAATGCCATCACGACGGATCATAAAGGATTACTTTTTGTAACCGGCCAGATGCGTGGCAATGTGCATTTCGGAAACGATACGACGGTATTTTGCGCGGCGGCGGATACGCTCCAGATTTTTGCGGCCTGTATCGATACCAGCGGCGACTGGAAATGGGCGGTGCAGGCAGGCGGCCCGGATGAAGACCGCGGGAACGGAATCGCGATCGATACCGCGGGTTGCCGGATTTACGTCGCCGGTTTTATCGACGCTCCTTCCGCTGATTTCGGAAGTGATAATTTGCCGGTTATCGGGCGTAAAGATGGTTTTGTTGCCCGCCTCAACGGCGGATGTTATGTTCAGAACGGCCCGCCTCCTCCTCCGCCACCCACGCCAACTGTAGAGTGTACCGCCGTTGTTCCGCTCGTGTTCACGCCGAACGGCGACGGCATCAACGATGATTTTGAGCTGATCGACGGAGCCTGCGTGGAAACCGTGGACTGGAAAATTTTCAACCGCTGGGGACAAATCGTTTTCGAAACCACCGATCCTGCAAAAAAATGGGACGGGCATTCCACCCAGGGCAACCTGCTCAGCGACGGCGTTTATTATTATGTGCTGAAAGTAACGATGGTGAACGGGGAAGAAGCGCTGCGAAAAGGTTTCGTGTCACTCTATCGCTGAGGCATGCATGAATCTGCGGCTAAGTATTAACTTTGACTGCATCACCTGATTATTCTGGAATGTCAAAAACCGCACTGATTACCGGCATTACCGGGCAAGACGGCGCTTACCTGGCCGAACTGCTGCTCGCAAAAGGATACACTGTCCACGGCATAAAACGCCGCAGTTCGCTTTTCAATACACAGCGCATCGATCACCTGTATAAAGATCAGCACGAGAAAAACGTGCGTCTTTTCCTGCACTACGGCGACCTGACGGATGCAACCAACCTGATCCGGATCGTGCAGGAAACACAGCCGGATGAAATTTACAATCTCGCGGCGCAATCACACGTAAAGGTTTCTTTCGAGACGCCGGAATATACCGCGAACTCCGATGCGATAGGTACCCTGCGCCTGCTCGAAGCAATCCGTATACTCGGGCTCGAGAAAAAAACAAAATTTTACCAGGCATCCACTTCCGAAATGTACGGGAAAGTGCAGGCTGTCCCGCAAAACGAAGACACGCCTTTTTATCCGCGGAGTCCTTACGGCGTAGCCAAACTGTATGCATTCTGGATTACGAAAAATTACCGGGAAGCATACAACCTGTTTGCCTGTAACGGAATCCTGTTCAACCACGAAAGCCCGATCCGCGGCGAAACATTTGTAACACGGAAAATTTCACGCGCCGTTGCCCGGATCAAACTGGGTTTGCAGGAAAAACTTTACGTAGGAAACCTGCACGCCGAGCGCGACTGGGGACACGCCAAAGATTTCGTGGAAGGCATGTGGCGCATGCTGCAGCAGGATACTGCGGAAGACTTTGTGCTGGCTACCGGCCGGAAAATTTCGGTGCGCCGTTTTGCCGAACTCGCTTTTGCCGAAGCAGGCATAACCGTAGCATGGAAAGGAAACGGGGCAGATGAAAAAGGAATCGATACTGCTACCGGTAAAGTGATCGTGGAAATCGATGCGAATTATTTCCGCCCCACCGAAGTCGATCTGCTTGTGGGAGATTATTCGAAAGCGAAAAACAAACTCGGCTGGGAACCGAAATATACCGTGGAAGAATTGTGCGCGGAAATGGTAAAGTCCGATCTCGCCCATTTCGAAAGAGAAAAAGCATTGAAAGAGCAGGGGCTGGATGTAAAAGGGTTTTATGATTGAACGTTCTTGAGCGCATCAAGCAAACATAATGTAAGTTATTGCGAGCGCAGCGAAGCAATCGCTTACGAAGTGTAACGTTGCCAAATCAAGCGATTGCCGCGCTGCGCTCGAAATGACAAACTAAACCGATTACCGCTGCGAGGTAAGAATACGGATACTGTAAATGAACGCATCCTCCAAAATATACGTCGCAGGACACAAAGGCATGGTTGGTTCCGCCATTGTGCGCAATCTGCAAAAAGCCGGCTACACGAATATCATTTCCCGCAGCTCATCCGAACTCGATCTCCGCAACCAAAAGGCAGTCGCTGATTTTTTTGAAAAAGAGAAACCGGAATTCGTATTCCTCGCTGCCGCGAAAGTCGGCGGAATTCACGCCAACAACACGTACCGCGCCGAGTTCCTGTACGATAACCTTATGATCCAGAACAACGTGATTCATGCGGCGCACCTGAACGATGCGAAAAAACTGTTGTTCCTCGGCTCCACCTGCATCTACCCGAAGCTGGCGCCGCAACCGCTGAAAGAAGAGTACCTGCTCACCGGTGAACTCGAACCCACCAACGAGCCGTATGCGATCGCCAAAATCGCCGGTATCAAAATGTGCGATGCGTACCGTCACCAGTACGGATGCAATTTTATTTCCGTGATGCCGACCAACCTGTACGGGCCGAACGATAATTACGATCTGAACAATTCGCACGTGCTTCCCGCCCTGCTGCGGAAATTTCACGTGGCGAAAACAACCGCCGCCGCCGCCGTTGAAATCTGGGGAACAGGCTCGCCGCTGCGCGAATTCCTGCACGTGGACGATATGGCCGATGCCTGCGTGTACATGATGCTGCATGCCGACGAACCGGGTTTTGTGAACATCGGCACAGGAACCGATATCAGCATCAAAGACCTGGCCCTGCTCATCAAAAAAATCACCGGTTACGAAGGCGAACTGAAATTCGATCCGTCAAAACCCGACGGCACACCGCGCAAGTTGACGGATGTGAGTAAATTGCGCCGTCTCGGCTGGAAGCACCGGATCGCGCTGGAAGAAGGCATCCGCGCAACCTACGAAGAGGCAAAAGCATTGTTTGAAAAACAAATGGCCGGCGAAAACCGGGACCGTTGATGAAGAAGATAAAAAGTATCGCATTTGTTTTTTGTGCATTGTTCGCGCAAGTGCTCCCGGCGCAGCAATTGCAGTTGCCGCTCAACAGGCAGTGGAGCCTCGAAGCGGACGCGCAGTTTATAAAAGATACTGCGCTGCACGTTCATTCGTCCATGCGGCCTGTGCGCGAAACGTCGCGGATGAAGTACACGGATTACGTGTCGGCCAATATCGGTTACGGTGATTTTTCCTGCAACCAGGACACGGCCACAGGTTTCGGAAAAAAAGTATCGGCCTGGTGCTGCCGGAAACATCACGGCGAGAGTTTTATAAACGTACGTCACAGCGGCGAGGACGGTTGGCTCAACCTGCGCATCGATCCGCTGTTCAACCTGCAGTACGGTAAAAAAGATTTTTCGGATACAGCCGTTTCTGCCACTTCGTTTATGAATACGCGCGGGGTGATGGCGCGGGGCGATATCGGGAATAAGTTTTCGTTTGAAACATCGTTCTGGGAAAACCAGTCCACGTTTCCCGATTACATCAAAGCATTCAACGACAAATACCTTGTTGTTCCCGGCCAGGGCCGCTGGAAAAAATTCAAAACGCGCGGGTACGATTACGCGATGGCTTCGGGCTATATGTCGTACTCGCCCTGCAAAAATTTCAACGTGCAGCTCGGGCATGGAAAACACCTGGTCGGCGACGGGTATCGTTCATTGCTTTTGTCGGACAACAGTTTCAATTACCCGTACGCGCGTTTCACGACTAATTTCCGGAGCTGGCTGCAGTACACGAATATTTATGCATCGCTGATGAACCTTATCCCGGGAGGAAATAATATCCCGCCGGGAACCGAGCGCCTTTTCCAGAAAAAAGCGGCGTCTTTTCATCACCTCAATGTGCGCATCTTTAAAAAGAAACGTTTGCAGCTCGGCGTATTCCAGGGATTGATCTGGGAAGCGGCCGACACGAACAACCGGCAGCACCTGAATTTCCATTATTTCAACCCGGTGATGTTCACCAGCCTGCCGCATTACGGATTGAACAGCAGCAAGAACGCCATGCTCGGCCTGACCTGGAAATGGCGTTTCATGCGCAGCATCGAATGGTACGGGCAATGTATGCTGGATGAAAAAGGAGAAAAGAAAAAGCCCGGATCCATTCACAACAAACGCGGCTTCCAGGCCGGTGTAAAATATTTTAACGTACTGCGTATTCCGCATCTGCACCTGCAGCTCGAGTATAACCAGGTACGTCCGTACGCTTACGCCACCCGCGACAGCCTGCAAAACTGGAGTCATTATAACCAGGCCCTCGCGCATCCCCTCGGCGCGAACTTTAAAGAGTACATCGGTTTTCTCAATTATAAAATCCGCGACTTTTATATCGAACTGCGCTACAGTGTGGCCGAAGTCGGCGCCGATTCGTCCGGCCGCAGTTTCGGCAGTAATATTTTTGCCAGCGACCACGATGCATTTTACGGTGTGAATTCCACGGTCAACGAAATCGGGCAAGGCGTTTCCACGAACATCGTGCACCAGGAAGTCCGGATCGGTTATGTTTTATCTTACGCCACGAACCTGAATCTTTTTGCCGGGTACAGTAACCGCATTTTCACCGCAGCAGGATCGCCCGAAATGCAAACGCCGCTGATCTATTTCGGACTGCGGACAGCGCTGAACAATTTGTATTGGGATTTTTGATTTAGCTAAAATTTAGTCCCCCGGGAAATATTTTTAGATAAATAACAGTCTATTTACCAGGTATTTACAATAGTTTGGGACGAGTGCCGTAACCCTTCCGACGAAGCCAGCGTATCAGGTGGGCAATGCACCAGTTTGGCCGACAAACGATTTTATCTACCTTTGTGGCCGGCTTTTCAACATCTTATTAACAGTTAGCTGACAGTGGAAAATCTATTCCTCACGCTTGTTTTGCCCTTTATTACGGCCTTTATGGTCGTGCTGTTGGCCACTCCGGCATTGATCAAAGTCGCTTTCCTGAAACGCCTGTTCGATGAGCCCGGTGAACGGAAACTGCATAAACGCATGGTTCCCACAATCGGCGGAATCATCATTTTCGCCGGCGCCCTTTTCGCTTATGCTTTATGGTTTCCTTCGGATATGCTTACCGAATACGGTAAAGTGATGGGTTCCATCAAAGATTTCAAGTTCATCGTCGCCACCCTGCTCATCTTGTTTTTTGTCGGAGTAAAAGACGATATCATCGGCACAGCCCCCATCAAAAAACTGGCGGCGCACGTCATTGTCGGACTGGTGCTTGTCCTGATGGCTGATATCCGCATCAAAAGCATGCACGGCCTTTTCGGTATCCACGAAAACCTGCCGCACTGGGCCAGTGTTTTCCTTTCGCTCTTTACGTATATAGTAGTGGTTAATGCTTTCAACCTGATTGACGGCGTGGACGGGCTTGCGGGCGGAGTCGGCGTAATTTGTTCGGCTACTTTCGGAGTCGGATTTTTCCTGGGCGGCGACCTCGTTATGGCCACCTTGTGTTTTTCGCTGGTCGGGGCTTTGATGGCTTTCCTGATTTTCAATTTTTCACCCGCGAAAATATTCATGGGCGATTCCGGTTCACTGAGTATCGGCTTGCTGGTTTGCGTGATGGCCATCAAATTCGTGGAATTCGATCGTCTCGCGGTCGATGCGGCATACCTTCCGTTCTATTCGCCGGTTTTTGTGATGGCCGTACTTTTTTACCCGCTGGTGGATACGCTCCGGATATTTATTTACCGGACTTCCCGCGGACTTTCGCCTTTCTCGGCAGATCGCAACCACATGCACCACCAGCTCATCGACAGTGGTTTCAGCCATCGCTGGACGGTGATCGCGATTTATGTCGCCAACCTGTTTATCATCGGCCTGGCCTGGATACTCGACGGGCTCTCCGGCACCTGGTCCTTTATTATCGTCGGAATTTCCGCAACCATCCTTTCGCAGATTCCATACCTGCTCAAAAAACAGCACCTGCGTAAAAAAGGCGATCCCGCAGAACGCAGCCTCAATACGGATGCGGCATAAAACAGTATATTTGAACAGCACTGTTTTACTGCCCGGAATGCGCTGCACGAAACACACGAAAATTTCCGCCCGATTTTTTTTCCTGCTTGCCGGCATCGTTTTTTTATGTCCGCCCGGCCTGCTCGCACAATACTACCTGCCGCTCGACCGCGATCATACCAACGCGTATGAAAGGGCGCTCAACAGCCGTTTTGTAAACCAGCATACCGCCATCAAACCTTACCGTGATCAGCAACTGGAGCCGCTCCGCGATTCCATTACCGGGTATAAAATTCCCGGGATCCGTCCGACGGCCGATTCACGAAAGAAAAACGATTCCGTTGCTTCCAAACCATCCAAATCGGATATCGGGATTAACGGGATACTCGACCTGCGCGGAGGATTTGATGCTGCGGGAAAATCGCCTTTGATGGAATTTGCCGGCGGCCTGCGCATAGATGGAAATTACACGAACAAACTGGCCTGGGACCTGCGATTTGCCGCGGGAACTTCGGCGCTTTCCGGCTACCAGGATTCCATGGCAAAGTACATGCGTGTTGCGCCCGGCTGGGGCGACCGTGCATATATGTCCGATACGGGACGTTATGCCTGGCAGCATGCTTCCGGCTATGTTTCCTGGGTTCCGAATAAAGTATTCAGCTTCCAGGCGGGCCGCGATAAACATTTCTGGGGCGACGGTTATCGTTCGCTCTTCCTGTCGGATGCCGGCGGAGCATATCCTTTCCTGAAAATCAACGCGTCCATCTGGAAGCTGCAATACACCAGTCTTTACGCCATGCACACCGACATGACCGATCCGCTGGGCGTAAAAAATAATTTCCGCAGCAAATTCGGAACCTTTCATTACATCAGCTGGAATGCCACCAAACGCCTGAATATCGGGGTTTTTGAAGCCGTGGTCTGGCAGGGCGAAGATGAAAACCGCTACCGGGGATTCGATCCGAATTACCTCAACCCGCTGATCTTTTTCCGCCCGGTGGAATATTCGCTGGGCTCGTCGGATAACGCGATGCTGGGCTTTGCCTTTAAACTCAAAGCCGCGAAATCACTGCAGTTTTACGGGCAGCTCATTCTCGACGAATTTTACCTGAAGGAGATCAAGGCGCGCAACGGCTGGTGGGCCAACAAGCAGGGCGGACAAGTCGGTTTCAAGGGATTCAACCTGTTCAAAGTAAAAAACCTCGATATCCAGGGCGAAGTGAACGTGGTGCGACCTTATACTTATGCGCACGGCAGCGTGCAGCAGAATTACGGTCATGCCAATGTTTCGCTCGCGCATCCGCAGGGCGCCAATTTTGCCGAAGCGGTGGGCTTTCTCCGTTACCGGAAAAACCGCCTGTTGGTGGAAGGAAAACTACTTGCATGCCGGTACGGACTGGACACAGCCGGTTTGGACTACGGGCACAACATTTTTGTTTCCTATCTCCAGCGTCCGAACGAATACGGGAATACATTATTCCAGGGTCTTCAAACAGACCTGGTGCAGGCGGAGCTTCGTGCAGCCTGGCTCCTGTATCCGCCGGTCAACCTGAAAATAGAAGCAGCGCTGGTTATGCGAACGGAGGAAAACGTGCAGTGGAGCGACAAAAACGCCTGGTTCTGGCTCGGCATCCGCACCGGCCTTTTCAATGATTATCGTGATTTTTGAGGGTCGGGTTAAAATTCTTCAAAGTATCCATTACAAACCGGGATCATCAACGTCGGAATAGTTTTCAAATCCAGTAGGCAGCGGCAGTATCATACTTGCTGTCCGAAGCTCCCAGCTTCGGACAACGATCTACTCCAACTGCCGCTTGAAGACAAGCTATTCCGACTTAAAAATCACTTTGAGATACCGTTTACCGGGAGGAATTTTAAGCAGGCTATTCGACAGTTCCGGGACAGCCTTCATCCGCAATTATTTAGAAGTGATCTAAATTCTTTTTTTAATCATTGCCGAGCGGATAAGAATGAGTAAACTTGCGCGCAATTTTAACGTGTATTTTGCTCGCTTCCAAAGCACATAGTATCTCAAAACCGGCCGGGGTGATGTCCAAATTCTCCGACTATGCTCAATTCACTAAACTCAGACTTTCTGCTATTGTAGTATTGTCGGCGGCTATTGGTTATGCCATGGGCTGCCGTTCATTCGGCATCAGCATGGACTGGGCAGGCATGGGCTGGCTCGTTTTGGGCGGTTTTCTCGTTACCGGTGCAAGCAACGGGTTCAACCAGGTGATTGAGCGGAACCTGGATAAACTGATGACCCGTACGGGCAACCGGCCTTTGCCGCAGGGGCGGATGAGTGTGAGTGAAGCCATGATCGTGGCTTCGGTGATGGGTGCAGCCGGTGTTTTTATCCTCGCATATTTTATGAATCCGCTCAGTGGTATTCTCGGCGCACTGGCCCTGGTACTCTATGTTGCGGCCTATACGCCCCTGAAACAAATTACTCCTTTTGCCGTTTTCGTGGGCGCTTTGCCCGGCGCTATTCCTCCCATGCTGGGCTGGGTGGCCGCCTCCGACGGTTTCGGAACAATCGGTTTGCCTGCCGTTATCCTTTTTGCAGTCCAGTTCATGTGGCAGTTCCCGCATTTCTGGGCCATTGCCTGGGTAGCTGACGATGATTACAAAAAAGCGGGTTTCCGCCTGTTGCCCACCCGGCACCGCGATAAATCAAGCGCATTCCAGGTAGTGGTTTATTCCATTTTCCTGATTCCTACCAGCCTGCTTCCGCTCATGTTCAACATGTCGGGATTAGTTACGGCGGGAATTACACTGGCCTGTGGAACTGTTTTCCTGGTCCAGGCCCTGAAACTTTACAAAGACCTTGAAATCCGTTCGGCACAACGCCTGATGTTCGGCTCATTCATCTACCTGCCGGTAGTCCAGCTGGCGCTCCTGATCGGATACTGATATAAAAATTATGCAAGCATTGAGCACCGGATATTCACAGCAGGAACGCAAAGCGATCCATGAGAAGAGCAGGAAAAACCTGCTTTGGCTGGGAATTTTCAGCATCATCATGGTTTTCGGAGGCTTTACCAGCTATTACGTAGTAAGCATGGGCAAAAGAGGCTGGATCTCCATCGAACTGCCGCAGGCTTTCTGGATCAGTTCAGCGATCATCCTGGTAAGCAGCCTGACCATGAACTTCGGCCAGTCGGCCGTGAAAAAAGGAAATAACCGGGTCGCTTCCTGGTGGATTTTAGCGACGCTTGTGCTGGGCATAAGCTTCGCAGCTTTCCAGTACAGCGGCTGGATGACCATGATCGATAACGGGTTGTTCTTCGCCGGGCCTACGTTCAGCGCATCCATCGGCATGGTTTACGTGGTTTCGTTCGTGCACCTGGTTCACCTGGTTTTCGGCCTGGGGGCGCTTGGCGTTACATTTACCAAAGCAAGAATGGGCCGTTACAGTCCCGATAATTTCCTGGGTGTACAGCTTTGTTCCATCTACTGGCATTTTCTCGACGGTTTATGGATATACCTGTTCCTGTTTTTAACATTTTTTAAGTAAACTTGCAACCGAAATAAAAACCAACCATCAAATTCAACACGACGTATGGCAGGTCATTCAGCTGAAATGCATAAATATTCCGGATGGGGTGGAGGAGTTTCGCCCCTGGGCGCCAGCTACGGTAAAGTATTCATGTGGTTCTTTCTCATTTCCGATGCGCTCACATTCTCCGGATTCCTTTGCGCGTATGGATTCATGCGCCACAAGTTCGCTGGTGAATGGCCCGATCCTGCAGCGGTATTCCATCACTTCCCCTTCCTGCACGGCAAACACCTTCCGCTGCTGTATGTAGGTTTCATGACCTTCATCCTCATCATGAGTTCGGTTACTATGGTACTTGCCGTGGAAGCCGGCCACCGGATGAAAAAGCAGGCCGTTCTTTTCTGGCTCGGTCTTACCATCATCGGCGGTTTCGGATTCGTCGGTTCACAGGCCTGGGAGTGGTACAACTTTATTTCCGGTAATGAGCAGGGAGCCGTTCGTGCCATGCATCACGGTGACGTAAAAACATTCCAGTTCTATTCTGACCACAAAACCCATGTGATCGATACCACGCGCCTGGTTCCTCCCGGCGGACACGAAGCGCTTTCCGTAGAAGAAAGCGGCAAGCTGAAGGCATCAGGCAAACGCGTTTACGGAGCAAGTCTTCGTCAGAACGAATACGGTCATACACTTTTCGGCGACTTTTTCTTCTTCATCACCGGCTTTCACGGCTTCCACGTATTCAGCGGAGTCATGATCAACCTGGTTATTTTCATCATGGTTGCGCGTGGCATGATGCAGCGTCGCGGTCATTATGAAATGGTGGAAAAAGTAGGACTCTACTGGCACTTTGTGGATCTGGTGTGGGTATTTGTATTCACCTTCTTCTACCTGCTCTGATCCGAACGAAAAAAGAAGTTCAACCTGATAAAGAAAAACGACTATGTCAGAATTTCACGACGATTATCCTTCGTACGAAACCATGGCCAACCACGATGAGGCATCGGGGAAAAAGACCAGGAAAAAAATCTGGTTGGTATTCACCCTGCTGCTCGTTGTAACCATCGTTGAAATTTTTGTTGGTATGATGGCTGCCGATTGGGGAGCGAGCAAACTCTTCCTCAAGGTGTTCTTCATCAGCTTTACTATCCTCAAGGCCTATTACATTATCTATTCTTTCATGCACCTTGGAGACGAAGTAAAATGGCTGAAATGGGTAATCATCGCACCTTACAGCGGATTTATCCTTTACCTCATCTTTATGATGACCATCGGTGAAGGAAATTTCTCGAAAGAAGCGCGCCATGATTTGCCCCCTGCAACGGAACAACACAAAGGAGGCGGTGGCGAGCATCACTAAAGGATGAAAAAGTTCATTATACTTTTTGTCATTCTGGTTTTCCCCACTGCGTTCTACATTTTCCTGTCTTACGGTGTTGAGCGTTACCGTCGCACACCGGTTTTCGGACCACGCCAGGCGATAGAAATCACCGGCACGGACGGAAAGAAAAAAACAGATACCAGTTATTTTAAGATTCCCGCTTTTGAAGCTAAACGCTGCGAAGGCGGGAATTTCTCTTTATCGGCCTACCAGGGCCGGATGTACGTTACCGCATTCCTCCATCCCGACTCGTCGAAGAACGGGTATAATATGGGCCCGCTGCTTACCGAGTACAAAATTAAAAAAGGCGAATACCGGCGGATCAGCTTCCTGTTTTTCTGGCCTTCGGATTCGTCGTCGGCTGCCCCGGCGCCCGACCTGGCCGCACAACTGAAAATTTCCAAAGACTCGGCCCTCATCATCTGCCTGCCGAAACAGCAATACGATTCGCTGCGGAGCGCTACCTATTTCATCAGCGACCCGGCACGGCAGAAAGAACCGTTCACGCAAAAAATGTACGACCTGGTACTGGTGGATAAAGAAGGAAAGATCCGCGGGTATTACAACGGCCGTTATCCCGGGAAAGTGAAAGAACTGAAAGAAGATATCCGGCATATCCTGCAGCATGATGAGGCCGAAGAAACTACACGGCAGACGAAGATCGAACAGAAACAAAAATGAAAACCAGTTTCTTTTTTTTAATCCTGCTGATCTGTGCCTGTTCCGGCAGGGAGCAAAACGATAAAGACACAACAGCCCGCACGCCGAAAAAACTCCCCATTTTTTATTCGTACGATTCCGTCGACCCGAAAGGTGATTCCGTATATCTCGTTATTCCCCCGCATAAGCTCATCACACATACCGGCGACTCCTTCGCCATCGACCAGGTAAAAGGAAAAGTGGTCGTAGCCGATTTTTTCTTTTCGCGCTGTAAAAACATCTGCCCGATGATGAGTTCGCAGCTGAGCCGCGTGCAGCGTTATTTCCTGGACAATAACGAAGTCCGCATCATTTCCTATTCGATCGACCCGGAAAACGACAGTGTGCCGGTGCTTGCAACCTATGCGCAGCAATACGGCACGGATAAAAACAGGTGGCTGCTGCTTACGGGCGGAAAAAAAACGATCTACGACGTGGCCCGCACCGGCTACAGGCTTGCGGTTGCCCCGGGCGACGGCGGTCCAGGCGATTTTATTCACAGTGAACAACTGGTCCTGCTCGATCCGAAAATGCGTATCCGCGGGTACTACGACGGAACCGATTCCGTAAGCGTCGACCTGATGATCGGGGATATGAACCTGCTGCTGGAAGAGTTTTCAAAAAAATAAAATCACATCCGTCATGTCCGAAAAAACCATATTCCGTATCGTCCTGCTCCTCTCGGTCGTTGTACTCGGGGCGGTGATCATACTCAACCGCCGCGTGCTTCCCGTGCCGGCCGAATTTCCGCAGTTCGTGTACCAGCTGCCGAAAGTCAACGCCCTGATCAACGGTACCTGCGCGGTGCTGCTGCTGTTGTCCCTGTACTTTATCCGCAAGAAAAACATCGTGATGCACAAACGCATCAACCTTGTTGCCTTTTTTCTTTCCGCGCTTTTTCTCGTCTGCTACATTACTTACCACTGGCTGGTGGAAGAAACGATTTTCCCCAAGGACAATTCCCTTCGCCCGGTATATATGACGATACTCGTCAGCCATATTATACTTGCCGGCATCGTGCTCCCGATGATTCTCATGTCGTTCTGGTACGGACTGAAAAACGATATTAAAAAACACCGTAAGCTTGTGCGGTTTACTTACCCGGTATGGCTTTACGTATGCATTACCGGTCCGGTGATTTACCTGATGATATCGCCGTACTATCGTTTTCCGGGACTCACCCCCTGACCCCCTCTCTCCATCTTCGATGAGTTGATGGAGCGGGAAGTGCGTTTTGCATCGAAGATGCAAAGAGGGGGAATACTACACTATATATTTCAAATTAATCCTAACGTCGAAAGACGTTAGGATTATGTATTACATATTACGATTCCCCCTCTTTGCGGGCAGGTGATGTAAAAACAGTATTTTGGAAGACGAACAAAACCTGCCCGGAGAGAGGGGGTCAGGGGGGTGAGTCCCCGGACTACGTCCCTTCCTGTATTCTACAGGTTTCCGCATATACTTCCCCGGCAAAACGTTACTTTTCGGTATCGCATGGTTTATGCTGTCAAACAGCAGGAAAACGATGCAGGATGTTCTACGCTAATGCACTATTTATGAATGCAGAGTCAAAGTATCACGCCAGCAAGGAACAGATTCTGAGCGAGCACGACGAGATCGTGGCGGCACAGCGCGAACCGGCCCTTTTCGAGCCGTTGTACAACCGGTATTACGAACGCATTTTACGGTTCGTTTACCAGCGTACCGATTCGAGAGACGATGCGTACGACATCACGTCGCAGGTTTTCATCAGTGCACTTGAAAACCTGAAAAAGTACAAACACCAGGGCGTGCCGTTTTCGGCCTGGCTTTTCCGGATCGCTTCGAATGAGCTCAATAAAATGTTCCGGAAGAACAAAGTCAGGCAGGCGGTAAACGTCGACGATGAACAGGTATCCGACATCCTGCTGGAAATCGGGCACGAGAACACGGCGGAAACCGATTCGCGGCTGATGCTGGTACTCAAACAACTGGAACCCGAAGAAATTCAGTTGGTGGAAATGCGCTTCTTCGAAAAAAGAGCTTTTAAGGAAATCGCAGATATTCTCGATATCCAGGAGCCGGCAGTGAAAGCGCGACTTTACAGACTGCTTGAACGCATGAAAAACATGATCACAAAACTTCAGTAGCCATGGGCGACTTAAAAATCAATCGGAATAAAGGAGAGCTGACGCCGGAAGAGGTGGAGAAAGGGAAGAATTTCGAGCGTGTCCTGTCCGATTATGCAGCAAGACAAACTCCTTTCTATAAAACCACGAAGTTCTATCTCAGCGTAGCGGTTACCGGCGGACTCATCGCCATCGGCACCATGCTCATGCTGAACGACGGCGGCGGCGAGCTCACAAAAACAACAACACCCTTCATCGATCCGATGATACCGGGACTCTCCGTGAACGATACAAATTACACCGTAGATGCGGCAAGCGGGGCGAAACTGGACTACTTCAACGGTTCGCAGATCGAAATTCCCGAAGGCGCATTCCTGGATAAAAACGGGCAGCCGGTAACCGGTAAGGTCGAAATACGCTACCGCGAATACCACGACCCGGGCGATATCGTCATCGCCGGAATACCGATGACCTACGACTCCGCAGGCGAACGCCGCCACTTTGAATCGGCCGGTATGTTTGAAATCGTAGCGATGAAAGACGGCGAACCGCTTAAGATCAGCCCTTCGCGGCCGATCAAAGTCCGGATGGTTTCGCATACCGATGAACCCAAGTTCAACGTGTATTACCTCGACACGGCGAAAAAGAACTGGGAATATATCCGGAAAGACAAAGCCGAACTGCTGGCTGTTGAGCAGGACAGCGGGTTGAGCAAAACCGATTCGCTCGCACTGGCTGCACTGGCAACCGAGCCGATGAAACCACAGAAAGCCAACCCGAAACGGCCCAGCTTCAACATCGCAGTAAATCCTGCAGAATTCCCGGAACTGGCTTTGTACGAAGGAATCCTTTTTGAAGTGGATGTGGACAAAACACCGTACGATCCCGCGCTTTCGAAAATCACCTGGGAAGATGCGCAGATCAGCCGCCTGATGAATACCAATACATACGAAGTCAGGTTCACGAAAGGGAATCAAACCGAAGTCTTTGTAACGTACGCGGTAGTGAATGGCAAAGATTTTGCAACAGCCATGAAGCAGTACGACGACCGGTACAAAGCGTACAAGGAAACCCTGAAGATGCGCAAGGCCCTGGAGTCGGATAAGCAGGCCAAACTGGAGAAGCAGCTGGTGAAAATGGACAGCGACCGGATTGCCCGGAACCTGCAGGCGCTTCAGCAGGCGATGGCCAACCGCAGGAACTTTAATACCACGAGTGAAGATGTCGTTTTCCGCGTATTCATTATCGACAAATTCGGAATCTGGAATTCGGACTGCCCGAGTTCTTTGCCGCAGGGCGTTGAACTGGCTGTCAGACTGCAGAACGCAGCGAACAACAACCCGCTGGTGGCCAAACACATTTACCTTGTGGAAAAAAGCAGGAATGCTATCTTTACATACTACGATTATTCCCTGGCCAACTTCAAATACAATCCCGATGCGGAGAACCTGCTTTGGTGTATTACCGGCGACAACAAGATCGCTGTGCTGCAGCCCGACGAATTCGATCGCATCGACACGACAAAAAAAGAAGTGGTGCTGAAACTGAAAGTAACGGATAAAAAATTCGAAAGCACCGGCGAAGCCAAAGCTTTCCTGAATATCTGAAGTATATGAGGCTGCAACCCGTCAACGGTTTTCTCCCGAAACCGCGTACAGTTAAAACACTGTACGCGGTTGTCTCTTTTTTCCTGCTCCTGGTTTGCGGGCAGGTGAAAGCGCAGCAGGATACTTTTCATGTGAAATCCAAACTGGTTGTTACCGTGCTGCCCTCGCGCGATATCCTGTACACGAACGAAGACAATAAGATCATCGTACGTTACACCGGTAAATACAGCGTGGGCAAAGTGCAGCTCCTGGGCGGAACAGTGGACAAAAAAACGGACAGCACCTATGTTCTCAAAGTAACCGGCGGAACGGAAGCCGTGCTTTCGGTATATGAGAAAATGCAGAACGGAACGATGCGGCTCGCCTTGAATAAGAAGTACAAAATTTTTTCGCGGCCCGTGCCGAATGTTTACCTCGACGGTGTGAAATGCGATTCCGTGATCGACCGGTTTACACTGATCGCATCCGGCAGGCTGCATGCGCGAAGTAAATACACCGGCGACAAATACATTATCAAATCGTTCAACCTCGTTATTCCCGGGCAGAAACTCGATACGCTTTCCGCGATCGGCAACCAGCTTACCCAGGATATGAAAATCGCGATCGATGGTCTCGAGAAAGGAAAAGGCGGTATGCTCATCTTCCGCGACATCAAATGCGAAATGCCCACCGGCGAGGAAAAAACACTTCCCGTTTTCCGGGTGTATATTATCGACGGACCGAAAACGAAAGTGGGATTGTAAGTTTATACCAAAACAAAGAGCCATCCTGGTAATACTAGGATGGCTCTTTGTTTTACTGCTGAATCAGCGTATGATGATCTTCCGCGAATACGTTTTACTTCCCTGCAAAATGCGTACGAGGTAAATGCCTTTTTCTTCCCCGCTGAAATCGAACTGTTCGGTGAACAATCCTTTACCGTTCACCTGCTCGTCGCGCAGCACGCGGCCCAGCGCGTCGGTAATGAGCAGGCGTGCGGATTCCCCGGACGCATTGTCGAAGGACAGGTTGAAAATGCCGTCGGACGGGTTCGGCCATACCTGCATGTTCATCGCATTTTTCCAGTTGATGGTATTCAACCCGGTAGTCAGCGCCTGCGATTTGAATTGCAGTTCATCCAGGATCAGCGTGTTCCCGACATCGGCAGGCATAGCTGTTCCGCCCGAACTGGCCACCACGATGAGTGCAGTATCCGGTGTGCCCGGCAGCAGGAAAGGCATTTCAAAGTATGTGTACGTAGCTGCGGGCGGAAGTGCAATACCGAGCCCGCCTACAATGTTCCCGTTATTGGTGAACTGCGCAAAAACAACGGCGCTGTCGGTTGAAACCGCAGTATATTTATACCAGCCGCAAATCGTATCCGTAGTAAGTGTGTACGGTTGTCCTCCGTTGAAACCGTTCTGACCGAGTGTCCCGTTGGAAAGATAAGAGCTCGAAACACTCAAACTCTGCGGATCGTATGTGTAGGTTTCCATTTGTATGGCGTAATTCCCGGCATAGTTATCCGTCGTTCTGAACAGGGAATCACCATACGCAGTCCACGCCTGCGGCCTGTAGTAATTCGTCGTGTTCCATAATTCAAAATCGCCGTTAAGCATCGCAGGCTGAGTCGGTGCGCCGGTAAAAACGAAATTATCCAGCTGGATAAAACTTCCGGGAATTCCCTGCGAAACGAATGCGTTGCTCGATGCCGCTGCGATAATCACGGAATCAGGTGTAACCACCGGGGGCAGGTTGACCGGGATAGTGAACATGGTGTACGATGAAACAGTTCCGTAAAGCTGGATGGCATCCATGCTGATCACTGATCCGCCGAGTTTGAATGAAACAAGTACGAGCGCCGTGTCGCCTGCAGGCACGCTGCCTTTCCAGTAACCGGTAAGCGCAGTCGGTCTTTCGGCATACGGAATACCTCCCTGGCCGTTACCGGGATCGCCGTGGGTAACGTACCCGAATATCGTATCCTGCCCGTTGTTGATCGTAATGGTTTCGAGACGAACGGCGAATGTGTTCAGCTGCGCATCGGTTGTTTGTGTCGTATTGAAATTAGAATAGATACCGTTTTCAATAAGGTCGCTGTTGGATGTGCGCCAGAAGTACTGGGGCTGCTGCAACTGGAACATATTCCAGTTTTCGAAATTCCCATTGGGAATGGTGATTTGTGCGATTGCCGGAACCGAAGCGGCTGCCAGCAGGAAAATGAGTAAGGGTTTTTTCATCTGGATCGGGCTTTGTTTTCCCAAATTTAACGCTATTCTCACGGAAGGAAACATGAAAAAGATCATATTTCTCTTTCTTTCTGCCAGCCTGCGTTTCATGGAAACCGCTGTTAATATTTGTTAAGCCGGCGAAGCCGGGCCGGGGAGGAAAGTTAATTTTGTGAGACATGAATCTTGTTTCCGTCCGGCGTATCAGTATTCTTGCGGGCCTTGCCCTGGTCGGGCTGGTAATCATTCAATATTACTGGATCGGTAACGCGGTGAAGTTGCGCGAGGATCGTTTCCGCCAGGAAGTCCGCACGGCATTGAACGACGTGGTGGAAAAACTGGACAAGCAGCTTGCCGCGCAGCGTATCAAACGGCGGCTCGAATACCGCAAGCAGGGCATTCTCAGCCGCAACGCAGCCGACACGGCCACGACCGGCATGCCGGCGCAGATGGACAACACGACCAATGTCCAGTTTCAGCAGCAGATGCGGCTCGATTCGAACAATGTAACGCTCAATGCCGTTACCAATACAGCCAGCATCCAGGATACTTCCGGTATCAATATCGCGCAGCTTGTCGATATGCAGAGCGTGGTGAACCAGATGATGCCGCAACAGCAGCAGCCGGTTGTTTCGCAGCAGCAGAATCTCGATTGGGTGAACCGCCGCACGGATGTGGTGAACGATATTTTCGATGAACTGGTCAGCATTACCATCTACAACGATTACCGCACGCAGCTCGATACGCAGTTGGTGGATTCGCTGCTGAAAGCGGAACTGCACAACCAGGGTATCAACGCCAAATACATACACGCGATTTACGATCCGGCCAAACCGGTTACGCCGAAAAATTTCCGCGAATCCGTTTGGGACAGCCTGCTCACCAGCAATTACCACATCAACCTCACGCCCGAAAATATTTTTATCCAGCAGCAGATGCTCAGCGTGTATTTTCCGAACGAGCGCGGCTACATTCTCCAAACCATGTGGGTGATGCTGCTGCTCTCGGGATTGTTCGTGCTCTTCATCATCTTCGCATTCTATTTTACCATCGTAACGATCCTGCGGCAGAAAAAACTTTCCGAGATCAAAAACGATTTCGTGAGCAACATGACGCACGAACTGAAAACACCCATTTCTACAATTTCACTTGCCTGTGAAGTCCTGGGCGACAACAGTATCGATAAAACACCCGAACGGCTGAATAAATACGTGAGGATGATCCGCGACGAGAATAAACGGCTGAGCGTGCTCGTGGAAAGTGTGCTGCAGACCGCTATTCTTGAAAAGGGCAAGTTCAATCTCAAGCCGGTAACCACGGACATCCACGAACTGATCACGCACGCAATCGGCAACATCCGCCTGCTGGTGGAGAAAAAAGAAGGAACCATTTCCGTGCAGCTTCATGCGGAAAACCCGGTGATCGAATGTGATAAAACACACGTGCTGAACGTGATCTACAACCTGCTCGACAATGCCATCAAATACACGCCCGGGAAACCGGAAATCCGCGTGGAAACCCGGAACACCGGCCAGGGGATCGAGATCAGCGTTTCGGACAACGGTATCGGCATCAGCAAGGACAACCAGAAAAAGATTTTCGATAAATTGTTCCGTGTTCCCACCGGGAATGTACATGATGTTAAAGGTTTCGGCCTCGGCCTGAGTTATGTCAAAGCCATCGCTGAAAAACACGGCGGAACGGTAGGCGTTGACAGCGAACCGGGAAAGGGAAGCCGCTTTTTCGTTTATTTACCTAATAATACGAACCAAATATCCGCATAACCATGCAAGAGGAAAAGGTTAAAGTACTGCTCGCCGAAGATGATCCGAACCTGGGCAACCTGCTGAAAGAATACCTGGAAGCAAAAGGCTATGAAGTAAACCTGGCCGTAAACGGGAAGGAAGGCTTCGACCAGTTCAAAAAGCAGGCGTACGATATCTGCCTGCTCGACGTGATGATGCCGGTAAAAGACGGGTACACGCTCGCGCGTGAGATCCGCAACATCAATAAAAATATCCCGGTCGTTTTCCTCACCGCCAAATCGATGAAGGAAGATACCATCGAAGGATTCAACGCCGGCGCCGACGATTATATCACCAAGCCGTTCAGCATGGAAGAACTCCTGCTCCGCCTGAAAGCCATCCTGCGCCGCAGCAAGCCGAATGTCAATTCCGAGCAAACGGAATTTTCCGTCGGTGCATACACGTTCGATTACAACCGGCAGCAGCTGGTTTTTGACGGCAAATCGCAGAAACTCACCTCCAAGGAAGCCGAACTGCTCCGCCTGCTCTGCCTGCACCGCAACGATGTGCTCGACCGTTCGTTCGCCCTGAACAGCATCTGGCACGACGACAGCTATTTCAATTCGCGGAGCATGGATGTTTATATCGCCAAACTGCGCAAGTACCTCAAAGAAGATTCCACGGTGGAAATCATCAACATCCACGGACGCGGTTTTAAATTGCTGGCGAAGTAAACTGCGTCGGTTCAATACGCAGCAGCATGCAAAAAATGGCGTACTGGTTTAAAGCAATCCTGCTCACTGTATTTCCCGGCTTTGTCCTTTATTGGATCGCCATCCCGATTTTTGACAGTCATGATGATGCCGATAGGCAAGGCAAGAAGTTGTTTCTTGTTTTAACGGTGCTGCTCTTACCCGTTTTCCTCGCAATTGTAAACTACTGGCTCGCCAGGCAAAACAAATCCCACAGGTTTTTAATAAACGGGATGCTAATCATTTCCTGCGTTGCGGCATATTCCTGGTTTCTTTCAGCCCTTTGGAGCGCATCGTTTCGATATCTGCCAGCTCACGGTGCAAACAGGATGCCCTTGGTTTTGCAGGCAGCCGCAATTGCTTTAGCAATTTTCCTGTCAGTTATCGGGGATTACAGGCTACGGAAAACAGCCAGCCGCTGAAAGTCCGCTGAAAAGAGTCGATACCGAAGGTGTCGAAAGTCCAAAAGCCGATACCGCAGGTATCGCTGAAAACCGGCAAGAAACGTCCGCTCCCCCGATACCGATATCCTCTCCTTCGGAGAGGAAGAAGGTGAGGCTTTCCCCGCATTTTCCGTATATTTGTCCCGTTCTGAAAACAACCAAAACCATATTATTCCTGCTGTTCGCTTTGCTGATCACAGCCGATGCCGGTGCGCAATGCGCCATGTGCAAAGCCGTGGTGGAAAGCGACGGCTCAAACGGCGGAAGCATCATCAGCGGCATCAACGACGGCATTCTCTACCTGATGGCGGTTCCGTACCTGCTGCTTTTCCTCTTTTTCCGCAAAAGAATCATCGGACTTTTCCGCGAAATACGCGGGATGTGGCGATAAACCCGGCCGGGCCCGTTTTTGCCGGTTGTTTTCCAAATCATTACTTTTGTACCTGTTCTTTAAAATGCTTATCCAGAAAGGTGGAGGGACTGCGCCCGATGAAACCTTGGCAACCCTGGATTTATTCAAAGTTTAAAGTTTAATGTTCAAAGTTTCGAGTTGACTGCGGTAAAACCTGGCAACATCAAATATTGAACATTAAACATGAAACCTTAAACTTTGAATAATGAAAGAAGGTGCCAATTCCTGTTCGTACCGGTTTACCGGGGCGAAAAGATAAGACAGAGCTTATTGGTTTATGACTGACAAAAAAAACTAACGAGGCCTCTTCTGATATACGCAGAAGGGGTTTTTTTATGGATAAACTGCAGCGATTCAGCAACCGTGTTGAGAATTACGTTCGCTTTCGTCCGCGCTACCCGGAAACGGTAGCCGGTGAACTGCGGAAAGCAGGCGTATTATCCGAAGGCATGACCGTTGCCGATATCGGATCGGGAACCGGGTTTTCTGCGGAACTTTTCCTGGATGCCGGGTGCCGCGTAATCGGTGTTGAACCGAATAAGGAAATGCGCGAAGCGGGAGACAAATTACTTTCCGGAAACCCGCGATTCAGCAGTGCGGATGCGACCGCCGAAGCCACCGGGCTCGATGCACATTCCATCGACCTGGTAGCAGCCGGGCAGGCTTTCCACTGGTTTGACCGGGAAAAATTCAAAACGGAATGCCGGCGCATCCTCCGGCCCGGCGGAAATATTGCGCTGATCTGGAACGACCGGCAAACGGACAGCACCGATTTCCTGAAAGCGTATGAAGACCTGCTGAAAATGTGCGGCACGGATTACAAAGATGTAAATCATAAAAATGTCGCGGATGAAGTTTTCGATGCGCTCTGGGGAAAAGGAAACTGGAAATCGTTCAGCGTGCCGAATCACCAGGATTTTAATTTCGAAGGACTGAAAGGAAGGCTGTTTTCTTCTTCCTACGTTCCTGCCGAAGATCATCCCGACAGTAAGTTCATGACCGATGTACTGAAGAAAATTTTCCTGCGCTACCAGGAAAACGGAACAGTCCGGTTTCAATACGATACGACCGTTTTTTACGGCGCATTATAAAGAGGAAGAGAAGTTATGAAAGACATCCGTGCAGAACTGGAAAAGCGTGTGCTGGTTATCGACGGCGCCATGGGAACGATGATTCAGCGTTACAAGCTGGATGAAGCGGGCTACCGTGGCGAACGTTTTAAGGATTTTGCGCACGACCTGAAGGGGAATAATGACCTGCTTTGCATCACGCAGCCGCAGATCATCGAAGACATTCATAAAGAATACCTCGAGGCAGGTGCGGATATTATCGAAACGAATACATTCAACGCGCAACGCATTTCGCTGGCCGATTATCATATGGAAGGGCTCGCGTATGAGCTGAACCTGGCCGCCGCGAAAATTGCACGCAAAGCAGCTGACGAATACACCGCGAAGAACCCGGGCAAGCCGCGCTACGTGGCGGGAGCCCTGGGACCCACCAACCGCACAACTTCGCTTTCGCCCGATGTGAACGACCCCGGTTACCGCGCAGTGACCTTCGACCAGGTTGCGGAAGCGTACTGTGAACAGCTTCGCGGGCTGATCGACGGCGGGGTAGACCTCATCCTGATCGAAACTATTTTTGATACGCTGAATTCCAAAGCGGCGCTTTTCGCATCGGAAACGGTTTTCACGGAAAAAGGAATACGCCTGCCGCTCATGATCTCCGGAACGATCACCGATGCCAGCGGCCGGACTTTGTCGGGACAAACCACGGAAGCGTTCCTGAATTCAGTAAGTCATGCCGACCTGCTCAGCGTGGGGTTGAATTGCGCGCTGGGTGCGGAACAGATGCGCCCGTATATCGAAGAACTTTCGGAGAAAGCGCCGTTTTACATCAGCTGTTATCCGAACGCAGGTCTGCCCAACCAGTTCGGCGAATACGATCAGCATCCGCACGAAATGGGTCACCAGGTAGAAGATTTCCTGAAGAGCGGGTTCCTGAACATCGTAGGTGGTTGTTGCGGCACTACGCCGGAACATATCGCGGAGATCGCGAAAAAAGCGGCGAGCGTCAGCCCGAGGAAAAAAAAGGAAGCCGATCACCTGCTTCATCTCAGCGGACTGGAACCGGTTACGCTGCGCCCCGAAAGTAATTTCATGAACATCGGTGAACGGACCAACGTTACCGGTTCGCGCAAATTCGCGCGGCTGATCACCGAAGGAAAATACGAAGAAGCGCTCGCCATTGCCCGCGACCAGGTGGAAGGCGGCGCACAGGCCATCGACGTGAATATGGACGAAGGCATGCTCGATTCCGAAGCGGCGATGGTGAAATTTCTCAACCTGCTCGCCGCTGAACCGGATATCGCGCGGCTGCCGGTGATGATCGACTCGTCCAAATGGCACGTGATCGAAGCCGGGCTGAAATGTGCGCAGGGTAAGTCGATCGTGAATTCCATTTCGATGAAAGAAGGCGAAGCGGAATTCAAACGCCAGGCATCGCTCGTTAAAAAATACGGCGCCGCGGTGATCGTGATGGCCTTCGACGAGCAGGGACAAGCCGATACATACGAACGCCGCATCGAAATCTGCAAACGCGCATACGGCATTCTTGTAAATGAAGTCGGTTTTCCTCCGCAGGATATTATTTTCGATCCGAATATTTTCCCGGTAGCCACGGGCATGGAAGAACATCGCCTCAATGCACTCGATTTTTTCAGGGCTACGAAATGGATCAAGGAAAACCTCCCGTATGCCAAAGTAAGCGGCGGCGTGAGTAATGTGTCTTTCTCTTTCCGCGGAAACGATGTCGTGCGCGAAGCGATTCATGCTGCGTTCCTTTATCACGGCATTCGTCACGGCATGGACATGGGCATCGTGAATCCCGGCCAATTGCAGGTATATGACCAGGTTCCCAAAGAACTGCTCGAGCGGGTGGAAGACGTACTGCTCGATCGCCGCGATGATGCGACTGAAAGACTTGTTACATACGCCGAAACGCTGAAAGGCGGCTCGACGAAGAAAGAACAGAAAGACGAAGAATGGCGTAAAGGTTCCGTGCAGGACCGGCTCACGCATGCGCTGGTGCGCGGCATCGTCGATTACATCGAAGCGGATACCGAAGAGGCGAGACAGGGCGTTGAAAAAGCGCTGCACGTGATCGAAGGTCCGCTGATGAACGGCATGAACGTGGTCGGCGATCTTTTCGGATCGGGAAAAATGTTTTTGCCGCAGGTGGTGAAAAGCGCGCGCGTGATGAAAAAAGCCGTGGCCTATCTCACGCCGTTTCTCGAAGCGGAAAAAGTCGGCAGTTCCCGTTCGGCCGGCAAAGTGGTGCTGGCTACAGTAAAAGGCGATGTGCACGATATCGGGAAAAATATCGTGGGCGTTGTAATGGCCTGCAACAATTTCGAAATCGTTGATCTCGGCGTGATGGTTCCTGCCGACAAAATACTGGAAGCGGCGAAAAGAGAAAATGCGGACGTGATCGGTCTCAGCGGTTTGATCACACCTTCGCTGGATGAAATGGTTCACGTGGCCAAGGAGATGCAGCGCCAGGGATTTACGATCCCGCTGCTCATCGGCGGGGCCACGACCTCGAAAGTACACACCGCCGTGAAAATCGCGCCGAACTACGATTCGCCGGTGGTGCATGTGAACGATGCTTCGCGCAGCGTTCCGGTAGTCAGCAGCCTTGTTTCAACCGAACTGCGGGCCGGGCTCGTGGCGCAGGTGAACGAAGAATATGAAAAACTGCGCGAGCTGAATAAACATGCGCACAGTCAGAATAAATTTATCCCGCTGGCCGTCGCGCGCGCCAATAAACTGTCCATTGACTGGAATGCAGGTGTGATCGCCAGGCCGTCATTCACCGGGAACAAAGCATTCGACGATTACCCGCTGCAGGAAATCGCGACCTATATCGACTGGACACCGTTCTTCCACAGCTGGGAGATGAAAGGAAGTTATCCGAAAATCCTCGACGATCCGAAACGCGGAGTCGAAGCGAAAAAATTATTCGACGAAGCGCAGCAGATGCTCAGACAGATCATCGCGGAAAAATGGCTGACGGCGAAAGCGGTAGTCGGTTTTTACCCGGCCAACAGCATCGGCGACGATATCGAAATTTATACGGACGATTCGCGCAAAACCGTAAAAACCGTTTTGCACACGCTGCGCCAGCAAACGAAAAAGCCTGCAGGGCATTACAACATGGCGCTTTCCGATTTCATCGCACCGAAAGACAGCGGCGTTGCGGATTATATCGGCGGCTTTGCCGTTACGGCCGGCATCGGTATCGATGATAAAGTCCGTGAATTTGAAAAGAACCACGACGATTACAGTGCGATTATGCTCAAAGCGCTGGCCGACCGCCTGGCGGAAGCATTTGCCGAACTGTTGCACGAACGTGTGCGCCGCGAATTCTGGGGATACGTTAAGGACGAAAAACTAACGAACGAACAGCGCATCCGCGAAGAGTACGTGGGCATTCGCCCGGCGCAGGGCTACCCGGCTTGTCCCGATCATACGGAAAAACGGCTGCAGTTCGATCTTTTCGAAACGGAAAAAAATGCTGGCATCACGCTCACCGAAAGTTTTGCGATGCTGCCCACAGCGGCTGTCAGCGGATTGTATTTCGCGCATCCGCAATCGCAGTATTTCGCGCTCGGTAAAATTTCGAAAGACCAGGTGGAAGATTATGCCCGTCGTAAAGAAATGACTTTCGAAGAAACCGAACGCTGGCTGGGGCCGAACTTAGGGTATTGATTATATTAGCGTGAAAATACACGCAGATGAAAAAATCCATTGCCCTGGTTTTGTTGCTGACCACTTCCCTGCCTTCCTGCAATAAATACCCCGATGGTCCTTCACTCAGCTTTCGTTCCAAAAAATCACGACTGGCCAACAGTTGGCAGGTTCAATATTATTCGGAAAACTTTGTCAACAAGACGGACGATTTCAAAAATATTTTCGTCAATTATAACCTCATCATCGGGAAGGACGGCAATTACAGTGTCTCCTATAAATTTCTGAATTCATCCGATTACCTGGAAATGGGCAACTGGACTTTCGACGATCCGAAAAAGAATGTTGTTTTCAGCAGGGTATCGCCATCGGCCAGTACAACCAGCTGGATCATCATGAAGCTGGAAAACGATGAACTTTGGGGAAGAGACATCGATACTTCGGGACTGGTGAAGGAAGTGCATTTGATTCCGCGATAAAACTACAGAAACCGATTCCTTTACTTTTCAGATTAGTAAATTATCCTCCTGTAAATCAGGGCCATACACATAAAGTGTAAAAAATACACTAAGAAGTTCCTTGCGAAAAAACAAAACATACTATCTTAGTGTTTAAATAACACTAAGATGAAAACGCATCGTTATACTCATGCTCGACCTTCGGTAAGTATCGACTGTGCGGTATTTGGTTACGGTGATGGTTTGCTGAAACTACTACTGATCAGGCGCGCCGCCGATCCTTACAAAGGGAAGTGGGCTTTGCCCGGTGGTTTTATTCATGAAGATGAAGCCAGTGATCATACAGTCTCACGTGTTCTTTTTGACAAAGCAGGCGTTAAACGTGTTTTCTTCGAGCAGCTTTATACTTTCACCTCAACGAATCGCGACCCCCGCGGTTGGGTCATTTCGGTAGCGCATTATGCGCTTGTTAAATCCGCAGGACATCAGCCTGTGGCCGGAAAAGGCGCGGAGGAAGCCCGCTGGTTTGATGTGAAGGAGTTGCCTTCACTGGCCTTCGACCATAAAAATATTGTACAAACTGCGATGAACCGGCTTAAAGGCAAAGTCCGTTACCAGCCCGTCGGTTTTGAACTTCTTCCCGTCAAATTTTCACTTACAGAACTTCAGCAACTCTACGAGGCCATCCTTGAAACCGCACTGGATAAACGAAACTTCAGGAAAAAAATCCTGGGGATGGGTTTGCTTCGTGAGCTGGGCGAAAAGCAGGTGAATGTAGCACATAAGGCTGCGAAACTTTACCGTTTTGACGCCGTGAAATACAAAGAACTCACGAATAAAGGGTTTCACTTCGAATTATAAAACAATGGTATGGACAAGTCATTGAAAGATATCGGAATCATTGTAGGCCGCTTCCAGGTGAACGAGCTTCATCCCGGTCATATTGACCTGATTGAAACGGTAAATGCAAAACACAAGCGGGTGGTGATTTTTCTCGGTACCACTCCTGCGCTGGTTACACGAAATAACCCGCTGGATTTTGTGGCACGGAAAGAAATGTTGCTCAAACGTTTTCCTGCAGTTTCTGTACTTTCCATCCCGGATTCGCCTTCGGATAAGGACTGGAGCATTATGCTCGACAGTCGTATCCGTGAGGCCTGTCCTGTGGGCTCGGTGATGTTGTACGGCAGCCGGAGCAGTTTCATTTCTTCGTACCACGGACATTTTGAAACAACGGAACTGCCCGATCATCACAATACATCGGGAACGGAAGTGCGTATTGAATTGAGCAAGGAAGTAAAGTCGTCGCCTGATTTTCGTGCGGGTGTAATTTTCGCTGCCTACAACCAGTATCCCAAAGTTTACCCTACCGTGGATGTGGCGATCACGCGTGACGGAAAATTTTTGCTGGGCCGGAAAGCGAACCAGTCGAAGTATCGTTTCATAGGCGGCTTTGCAGACCCTACGGATGATTCGTATGAAGATGCTGCGCGCCGGGAAGCGATGGAAGAAACGGGACTGGAGATCGGGAACATTACATACGTGGGCAGCGCGAGGATCGATGACTGGCGCTATCGCAGCGAGCAGGACAAGATTATTACGCACCTTTTTATTGCTGAAGCACTTTTCGGAAAAGCCGAGGCCCGCGATGATATTGCCGAACTGAAATGGGTTTTGTCTGCAGATCTGGATGAAGAACTTTTTGTTCCGGAACATGTAGTGCTATATGATCTCCTGAAGAAAAAAATAAACTAATATGAAAGAGATGGAATATCTAGGTAATATACCGAATGTACTTTATAAGTATAGAGATTGGGATAAGCACCATCATCAACGACTGCTCACTCATCGAGAATTATTTTTTCCTTCGGCAGATATGTTGAATGATTACTTCGAAGGCATGATCCCTTTTCGCTACAAAACAGACCAACTGACCGCGGACAACATTTTTCTGAAACAACTCGAGATGTGCGAGAAAAATCATCCTGACTGGGATAAAGAAAAGATCCACGAATTCAGTTTTAATATTCAACAACAAAAGCTATTGTTTGATGAAAATCATATTGAAGAGACCAATAAATTTATTTCCAAGACAATTAATGATGAAATAGGCATTCTTAGTTTGTCATCGAAGAATAACAGTCAATTGATGTGGGGGCATTATTCGAACTCGCAAAAGGGATACTGTGTTGGATTTGACAAACATTTGCTTTTTCAAGAAGTGCAAGGTTGTATGGGTCCTATACAATACCAAGACGAGCTTCCCTTGTTTGATTTGTTCGGAAAACCGCTTGAGAAAATCACTACTTTACTTTTTACAAAGCCTACAGATTGGGGATATGAACAAGAGTATCGCATAACTAAATGGGGATTTTCAAGAAAAACGTTGACGTTTGCCCCTAACGTACTCAAAGAAATAGTCTTAGGTGCTAGGATGTCAGATAAGGTAAAAGTTCGTATAGTTGAGATTGCAAATATCAACTTTCCGCATGCCAGTATTTTCGAACTAAAACCATCAAAAACAATGTTCAACTTCGATCTTCATAAAATAATCTAACAGTGCAAAATCAAAAATTGTTTTGATACAGAATAACCTCCTCTTAATGACCGACAGTTATAAGCTGAGTCATTATAAGCAATATCCTACCGGAACCACAAACGTGTATTCTTATTTTGAATCGCGCGGCGGCCGTTTTAACGATGTGGTTTTTTTTGGCCTTCAGTATTACCTGAAAAACTACCTGGAAGGCGTTGTGGTTACGCAGGAAAAAATTGATTCCGCGGCAAAACTCTATGAAAAACATTTCGGGAATGCTGCCGTATTCTACCGCGAAGGCTGGGAATATATCCTGAAAACCCACGGTGGTAAATTGCCTGTACGCATCAAAGCAGTGGCTGAAGGAACTCCCGTTCATTATCAGAATGCGATGATGACAATCGAAAACACAGACCCTGTCTGCTTCTGGCTGACGAATTTCCTGGAGACATTACTCGTGCAGGTTTGGTATGGCTCCACGGTAGCTACACAGTCGCGCGAAATAAAAAAACGAATACTGCAATACCTTGACGAAACGGGCGATCCTTCCCTGGTCAATTTCAAACTGCATGATTTCGGTTTCCGCGGAGTTTCATCGGTTGAATCCGCATCCATCGGCGGTGCGGCGCACCTCGTCAATTTCATGGGTACGGATACGGTTGCTGCTCTTGCTTGTATCCGGGAGTTTTATAATACGGATGAAGTTTTCGGTTTTTCCATTCCCGCCGCCGAGCACAGTACGATTACTTCCTGGGGAAGGGAAAACGAAGCAAAAGCATACCTTAATATGCTGACACAATATGAGGAAGGATTGGTCGCGGTAGTAAGCGATTCATATGATGTTTATAATGCCTGCGAAAATATCTGGGGAGGCGAACTTAAAAAAGCTGTGCTTAACCGTAAAGGAACATTGGTGGTTCGCCCCGACAGCGGTATTCCTAAAGATGTGGTTCTTCGTGTGATAAGCATACTTGGCGACCGTTTTGGTTTTACCACGAACTCCAAAGGATACAAAGTGCTTCATCCCAATGTCCGCGTGATCCAGGGCGATGGTGTGGATTTCGATTCTATCGGGGAGATCCTGGATACATTAAAAACGCACGGCTGGTCTGCAGATAATATTGCCTTTGGAATGGGCGGTGCGCTGCTTCAGAAGCTGGATCGTGATACGCAGAAGTTTGCATTCAAATGCAGTTCGGCTGTTGTAAACGGTGAAGAACGAGAAGTGTTTAAAGATCCTGTTACCGATAGCGGAAAACGTTCGAAACGCGGAAGATTAAAACTGGTTAAAGATAGTCAGGGCAATCACCAGACGTTACCTGCGGCTGCCGGAAGTACAGACCTGCTTCAAACGGTTTTTGAGAATGGAAGTATAATAAAACAATACAGTTTCGGAGAAATCAAGGCGAATGCCGCAATATAAAAGCAAATGGAAAAGTTTACTTTTTTCTATCGCTCCAAGAGCCCGTCCTCACAATGGTATCCCTGTATCTTCCGTGTGAACGACGTGAAATATAATTGCACGGAACAATTCATGATGCATCAGAAGGCATTGTTGTTCGGCGACCGGGAAATGGCGGATAAAATCATGCAGAAAACAAATCCGCGCGACCAGAAAGCTCTGGGTCGGAAAGTGAGAAATTTTGATGCGGAAGTTTACCGAGTGAAAGCCAAACGTATCGTGTATAAAGGCAATTATGCTAAATTCGCTCAGAATGAAAACCTGAAAAAGCATTTGCTCGATACTACCGGAACTTCTTTGGCGGAAGCCCGTCCGACAGATATCATTTGGGGAATCGGCATGACGGAAGAAAATCCGGATCGCTTTGACCGGAGCAAATGGCGTGGTACAAACTGGCTCGGTGAAGTACTTACACAGGTTAGAGAAGACCTGATTAAAAAACACAAAACGGAAAATAAATGACCACGAACCAGCACACGATCTTCAGTACTTCCGATTATGTTTACCTCGCGGAAGCCGTACTGAAACATCCGGGTTTCGAAAAGGGCGAAGCGGAACTGAAACGTTTTCCCGACGGGGAAAGTTATCATCGTATTCTTACCCCGGTCGAAGGCAAATCGGTAGTACTGATCGGCGGATCATTCAACGATGCCGCGATGATGGAAATGTACGACATGGCTTGCGGATTGGTCCAGCAGGGCGCCGCGGCTTTGACGATGGTAATTCCGTATTTCAGCTATTCCACGATGGAACGCACGGTGAAAAGCGGCGAAATCGTGAAAGCAAAAACGCGGGCGGTTCTTTTTTCTTCCGTTCCGCGCACGAGTTTCGGGAACCGTATTCTTCTTTTTGATTTACATACCGAAGGACTGCCGTATTACTTTCATTCCGATATCCGCCCGCAGCATATTTACTGCAAACCGGTGATCATGGAAGCGGCACGCGAAATTTTCGGAAACGATTTCGTGCTGGCGAGTACCGATGCAGGCCGTGCGAAATGGGTGGAATCGTTAGCCAATGACATGCAGGTTCATGCGGCATTCGTGTACAAAAGAAGAATCGACGGAACCGAAACTAAACTCACCGGCATCAGCGCCGACGTAAAAGGGAAGAACGTTATTATTTACGACGACATGATCCGTACCGGCGGCTCACTGATCCAGGCAGGCAAAGCATACAAAGAAGCGGGCGCTGAAAAAATTGCAGTCATTGCAACACACGGCATTTTTCCCGGCGACGGTTTGAAACGCCTGCGCGATTCGGGATTGTTTCATACGGTGATCTGCACGGACACGCACCCCAGCGCCGTTGCACAAAAGGATGATTTCCTGAAAATAAAATCGATAGGAACGCTCATCGCCGAAAACCTGCGCGAAAAAATATGATCACGAAAGCCATCCACAACGCTTTCCGCTTTGCACGCGACCGCCAGTGGGAAAAAACCTACTGGGCCGTTGACATTCACGGAACCATGATCATCCCAAACTACAGGGGAGGCGAAATTCCGAAATCCTTTTACCCGTATGCGGTCGAAGCTTTGCAACTGGTGAGCAGGCGGGACGACGTATGCCTGATTTTATATACCTGTTCGCATCCGCATGAAATAGACGAATACCTGGAATATTTCCGGACGCATGAAATACATTTCCGTTTTGTAAACGAAAACCCGGAAGTGGAAAACGGCGCTTACGGTTGTTATAATGATAAACCGTACTTCAATGTGCTTTTTGAAGACAAAGCCGGTTTTGATCCGGAAGAAGACTGGAAACACGTGCACGACCTGATGCTGCAGTTGCAGAAATAAGCAAGGCCGCTTCCGTTTATACAGAAACGGCCTTGCTGCTCAACGGAAACAGTAAATGTAATCCGCCTGCATCCCGATTTTTCTTTTCACCCGCTCGAGGTTATCCTGGTATTCGTCCGACAAATATTTCTCGGTAGAAACGACGAACGCTTTGTGATAACAGGAAACCGCTTCCGCGTAGTCTCCCGATTTTTCGCAGGCGAGACCAAGCTCGTTCCAGCAAAAATCCGGTCTCACGCCCGGAACCTGCAGCGCTTTTTCCACAAGCTCACGAACATGTGTTGTTTTCTGAAGCAGGTTCAGCAGGCGGATGTAATCGTAGTAAACTACGGTCAGCGCCGGGTTGAATTTCTGCGCAAGCCGGTAATGATTTTCAGCCTGCACATATTCATACAAACGTGTATGAAAAATCCAGCCGATGGAAAAATGTGCAAAAGCATTGTCCGGCTGATCTTCCAGCACTTCCGTCAGCAGCAGTTTCGCTTTCCGGTAATTGCCGTAATCCAGCAGCCGGTCGATTTTGAGCAGTTTATCTTCGGTTGAATAATAGATATCCATCGTATGACAATTTTAAAACAGTTCATTTTTCATTAACCATCCATGCGCACGATCTTCGGCATGAAGCAGCCCAGTGTATCCACCAGTTGTTTCTGGGCCTGCATCACGGCATGAATATCCTTGTAAGCCTGCGGCGCTTCATCAGGTCCGCCGCCGAACAGGGTCACGCCTTTTGATTTCACTGCTTCTTTCAACGCATGGCGCGTGATGCTCTGCAGGGCTTTGCTGCGCGACATTTTACGTCCCGCGCCGTGCGAAGCGGAATTGATCGAACCGGCTTCTCCTTTTCCGCGGACAATAAAACCGGCGGTCGTCATCGAACCGGGAATGATACCGAGTTCGCCGAGGCTGGCCGGTGTCGCACCCTTTCGATGAACGATGAGCTCGCGCCCGTTGATCATTTCCTTCCAGGCGAAGTTGTGATGATTCTCGATCATCGCCAGCCGGGCAAACTGAATTTCCCGGCTGATGCGTTCGTGAATCACATGGTGACAGGCCGAAGCATAATCACCGGCAAGGTTCATCGCGGCCCAGTATTCCTGTCCTTCTTCGCGGTCGAGCGGAAGCCAGGCCATGTGCTGCGCTTCTTTCGGGAGACGCAGCATATCCATCGCCACCTGCGTATAATGATTCGCGATAGTGGCGCCCAGCCCGCGCGAGCCGGAATGTGAAAGCAGGCCGATGTACCTGCCGGGTTCCAGGTTCTTCTCCGGGATACCTTCCGTGATTTCTATTTCACCGAATTCCACGAAATGATTTCCCGAACCTGAAGTGCCGAGCTGCATCGCTGCTTTGCTTCTGAAATTCCGGATCAGCGGAATCTCATCGAATTCCGGGCGCGCGATTATTTCGTGATCCTGCGCAACCCGGTTCTGTCCGCCCGATCCGAAGATTGTATTGCGGAGCAGCGCTTTTTCCAGCATTTTCTCCCGGTTTTTCAATTCGTCAGCAGGTACGTCGAAAATGCTCAGGCACATGCGGCAGCCGATATCGACACCGACTCCGAAAGGAATCACGGCGTTTTCCCCAGCCAGCACACCGCCGATCGGCAGCCCGTAGCCGTGATGCGCGTCGGGCATGAGTGCGCCTGAAACTGCAACGGGCAAACGCAATGCAATCTTCATCTGCGCGATGGCCGAATCGTCGATGAAACCGGATCCGAAGATGCGGAAATCACAACCTGCTTCCCGCAGGGTAAACGCATCGGGTTCGGCTTCCGGTTCATCCGCCAGTTTATCCGCGATTTTCCAGAGATAAGGATCGTCGAGATAATCTGCCGGTGAAGCCAGTATTTTTTTGAGCACCTCAAGCGCCTCGTCAACGGTGTGGTGCTTGAAATGTTTGTGCATGATCTGTATGGCGAGGCCCAGCGACACGTCTTCCGGGAAGCCGATGCGGCGAAGGTCTTTGCCCTGTAATTTTAATTTAGCCATGATAATTTTATTTGTTCATGAAAATTTCATCGGCTTCATTTTGTTCACCAGCCGGTTACCCGCTTTCAGCAAACGCATGAGCCACGATTTGTTTTTGAGGATGAGCGCCGGCATTTCGGCATACATCCAGGTTTTGTCAGTCATTTGATTTTTACGCATAGTAACCTCCTTCCGGATTTTTAAAAAATGAAAGGGGAAAGACTTTCCGCTGATTTATCCTGAACGTTGTCTTTCCCCTTTTCGATGGCTTGTTTTGGCCAGCTGGCCACACAACCCAGCTCAGCGCATCAGCGTGCCTGCCAGGCAGCTTAATGCGATCGCGTTGATGGCTATGTCGAACCAACTGATCTGACGTTCAGGATTTTTATCATTCTTGTTTAAATCGTATTGCATGATTTCATTTTTTGGAACAGCAGCGCTGTTCCTGTTCAACATTCGTCGTCGTCTTCATAGTCCTCACGAACAACCGGCGCGACAACTCCATTTACATCATTTACATCCGGGTCCGGGCGAACACCTGTCCGCAGCGGAACCCCAAACAGCATGTTCTTCATGTTTCATTTGTTTTTAGTTTTCGGGTGAAGCAAGGGAGTTGAACCCTTATTACCGGATTCACAAACCGGCGTGTTAACCGTTACACCAGCTACACCATTTATTTTTTCTGTGGACGAAACCGGGATCGAACCAGTGCTGTCCCGCCTTCAACGGGGTGCTCTGCCAACTGAGCTATTCGTCCTTAATATGCCGCCCGGAAAGGGCTTTAACCTTCACCTCCCTTACAAGCGGGATGCTCTTTCGTTTGAGCTACCGGGCGGCATTCGAATCCGCAACGATTGCTGGCGGAATTGCTTTTGAATCCGTTCCGTTTCTTTTCCCGGTACAGGTACCATGCCCCGGGAGAGAAGCGAATTTTCATCGCAGCTTTTCCTTTTTAGCTTTCATTACTTCAAACAATCTTTATTTCATTTCAAATCTTTTTACTTCGTCAGCCCGGAAGGATTCGAACCCTCAGCCGATCCGGTAGAAGCGGACTGCTCTTCCTGTTGAGCTACAGGCTGTATGGCATTTATGCTGACCCAAAAGGTCCCGATAGCTATCGGGACGAACCTTCATCTCTGTCGGTCGTAACGACGCGCTCTTCCGTTAAGCTACAGGTCAGTATTCATCTCATTTTTGCATCCAGTCGGCCCGGGTGGACTTGAACCACCACAATCCACCTTATGAGAGTGGTGCTCTGCTATTGAGCTACGGACCGCGTAATTTGCGGGAACAGAACGAATCGAACATTCATCAACCACTTAACAGGCGGCCGCTCTGCCATTGAGCTATATTCCCGAAGTTGGCCTGGCAGGAGTTGCACCTGCATCCGTCACTGTATAAGAGTGCAGCTCCTACGGTTGAGCTACAGGCCAGTACAAAATCACAGCATGAAAAGTTGGCCCGATGGGATTCGAACCCATATCCCCCGTCTTAAAAGGACGGTGCTGCCAGCCAGTTGAGCTACGAGCCAATTCACGATGCATGAAAAATCAAAGAACAATTCGGTAGGTTTCCCTGTCGTTATTGGTGTCGGGGTGGCCGGATTCGAACCGACGACCTCGTGCTTCCGATGCACGTACGCTGACCAACTGCGCTACACCCCGCTATATGGGTGGATAAGGTTCCATTGTTTTCTTTTTTTGTCGGAGCGGCAGGACTTGAACCTGCAACCGCGTGCATATCAGACACGAACGCTACCCTTGCGCCACACTCCGTGTTAAATTTTTTTCGTCGATCCGGAAGGTCCCGATAGCTATCGGGATGAACCTCCACCTGTAGTGCCGGAGACTACTGTTCTTCCGTTGAACTACGGATCGTTTTGCGGTTCGTGAGGGACTCGAACCCTCAACCTCCCGATAGACAGTCAGGAACTCCACCTTTGAGCTAACGAACCATAAAAAAAGCCCGGTTCTTTTTTTGAGACCGGGCTGATTTTTCTGTAGGCACATAATCATGCGCACGGCCATCGGTCCGGATCTGTTGCAAGTATTACCCGATCAAATCGGTTATTTGCAGGTTTCCCGTTATGTCTGTCTATTCGTTTCATTTGTTTTCGTTTTGTTGCCCGGGCTGGTCCCGATAGCTATCGGGACGAACCAGCATTGCCTGATTCAAAATCAGATGTCCTGCCTTTAGACGACCCGGCAGATTTTTGCCGGGAAATTCAGTTTATGCGTTTACGTTTTTCCTGCACGCTTTATCTTTATTTCCCGCGTTACAGGTTTGCTGAATTGTTGTCTTCGTTGTTTTCATTTTTGTTCGTTTTGTTGGAACGGAGTGAGTTGAACACCCGTCATTACTTTGTAAGAGTATGGTCCTGAACCGCTGGACGACGTTCCATTGTTTTATTTACTGAGCAGGAACCAGGACTCGAACCCGGGTCGCTGCGTTGGAGGCGCAGCATTCTTCCTCTGAACTATTCCTGCATCTTCACAATACTGTTTTGTCGTATGGCTCACAGGAACATGATTCGGTAACCTGCCGGGCAATGTGAGCTTCATCATTGACCCGGCAGGTACGTCCAACCAAACACGCCTGGTAAACAGGTGTGGAGCCGGTGGGATTTGAACCCACATCCTCCTGTGTGCAAAACAGGTGTACGGCCGGCTGTACTTCGACCCCAGTTGAGAAGCTGTTTCAAACCTTCGGAATTTTCCTGCCGGTATGATTTCCAAACAGCTTCTGAGTGACTGGAATGGACGTTTGTATTTTCAAAGAACTTTTGCGGATATGCTTCATCCGTAAGATGCGCCGGGAATTTTAATTCCACAGCAAGGGTGATTTATTTTGAGTAGTCCATGCGGGAATTGAACCCGGCACCTCCGGATTGAAAGACCGGTGTCTTATCCATTTGACTAATGGGCCGGATGTTGTGCCGGTAAATGAAGCATATTCCAGTATTTCAAAGAAGATGAAGGATCTACGAGGTCGTTTGTGAAAGAACGGTATCAAAAAATCAGCGGACCGTTTATTGTCCATTTACCTTTCGGCGCCTCCAGCAGGATACCGGTTTTCGGATGTACATAAAACTCCGGCCATTTACCCTGCGAATACAATCTGCCTGCCTGCCATCCGCGCCTGTTTATGACATAGATTTCTTTTTTACTTTTCACTTTCACATGCAGGTTGACGAAACCCCACAGGTGATCGATCACATGCTGCCCGGAAACCGTATTGCTGTCCAGTTTTTTGCTCAGTTCCGAAAAAACGTTGTTCCAGTTTTTCCCTGTTTGCGTGCGCAGATAGCGGACAAGCGGCCCCAGGGTGTCATTGAAATTTTTTGTACCGCCCTTGTGCATACGCTTTATGCCTTCTTTCGCCGGACCGTTCCCGAAATTTTTCCCGGAAATGGATCGCTTCGAACCTTTGACGCTTTTCAGCCGCCGCCCGGTTCTGTAGCATTCGATCACTTCTTCGGCCAGTCTTTTGTCGCGCCGTTTCTGCCGTTTTTGCAAGGACGGTTTCAGGTATGCTTCCTGTTTCATTTTCGTTTTATTTTTCGGGCAACAAAAAACCCGGTCTCTTTTTCTGAGCCGGGTTCATTGCTGTCATACGCATCGGCGTACGTCAGGGTATAAACCCGGTCTCGGGAGGATTGTCTTCTTTTTTACCTGTTCCGGCGGTAAAGGACACAGCTATCCCTGTAAGGTCGAAGCTGTAACCGGGCCGCAGCGGCTGAATTCGTTTCATGTTTCTGTTTTTCATTTTTTTGAAATAAAAAACCCGGCGTTTTCGGGCGCCGGGCGTGTATCTGTCGATTCTTGCGTTCGGAAAAATCCGCTACGCGCTACACATCCGGCTGATCCGGGGTTCTCTCCCATGATTAATGCCCTTGGCCATAAACTGGCTGCTATATGTCGGCGCGAGTATCATTTGATTCGGTTATTTTTTTGATTTCGTTTACGCAAAGATAAATGCATAAGTTTCGATTTGTCAAGAGGCAAACGTATTTTTTTTTCGAAACGCCCGGAAGTATTCGCTGAAACTATTGTAAATACAGGGTTTCAAACAAATCAAAAAAAATGCAAACGGGTAACCGGCATAAAACCGTTTCTGTTCCAGCTGTCTTGAAACGCGCGTGTACGTACGCGTGCGCGTACGCGCGCGAGGAGAAAGGCTTTTTTTGCTTTAAGATCATGTTCGGTTGACATCCGGTTCAGCTGGTTTACCCGTACTTTTGCTGTTCAACACCTTCAACTATGAAAAGAATATTATTTGCCGTTTTTCTCGCTGTTTCGGTTTGGGTCAATGCCCAGGATGTGCAGCCGCTTGTCCGTATCGGTTTTTACAATGTGGAAAACCTGTTCGATACTATCGATGATCCGAAAATCAACGATGAGGAATTTCTGCCAGGAGCCAAAAACAAATGGAACACGCAGCGTTACACGACCAAACTGAAAAACCTGTCGAAAGTGATTCTTGAAATGAACGGCGGAAAAGGAATGGATGTACTTGGGGTTTGTGAAGTGGAAAACAAAAAAGTACTTGAAGACCTCACGCAAAAAACGGGTCTGAAAACAGGCAAATACGGAATCGTGCACATGGATTCTCCTGATGAACGCGGGATCGATGTTGCCCTGTTGTATAAAAAAAACAAAGTAAAAATTGTAAGCAGCTATCTCGAACCGGTAAAATTTGCTTCAGATACGATGCGTCCCACACGCAGCATCCTTGTCGTGAAGGCGATGATAAACAAAAAAACGCCGGTGTATTTCCTCGTGAACCACTGGCCTTCACGGCGCGGCGGGGAGAAAAGCGAAAGCCTGCGGATATGCGCAGCCAACGCGCTTCTGCATGCCATCGGGGAGATCAGGAAAAAAGAAAAAGATGCCGCGATTGTCGCTATGGGCGATTTCAACGATACGCCTTCCGACGAAAGTATCGAAATGGTGCTCGACAGTGCGCAACTGGTCAACCTCATGATGCTGGAAAAAAAGATGGGCAACGGCTCGCATTATTACAAGAAAGAAAAAAATATTTTCGACCAGCTTCTCGTTTCGGAATCGCTGCTGAAGGAAAAACAGGATCACGTGAACCCTGACGGCGGCCGCATTTACCAGGCCGACTGGATGATGGGCGAAGTGTACAAAGGAGACGGGCCAGCACCGCTGCGCACCTTCGCAGGAAGCCGTTACCTGGGTTGGTACAGCGATCATTTGCCGGTTTACGTGGACCTGTACCCGCCGAAAAAATAGCAGAATATTTTCCCCGAATGTAAAGCCGGATTTGTTCCGGCTTTATCTTTATGCGTTATGTCGAAAAAAACCACGGAAGCGATTTTTAAACTTATCGAATTACTTGCGATCGAGAAAGAAGAAGATCAGCGCCAGTATATCGAACAATTTGAAAAATGCAGTATCACGGAACGCAAAAAGAACGGCCTTACTTGGTACCCGGTTGTAGTGGTTTCGGAAGAACTCGGTCCGGCGGATAACCTGATCATCGAAGTGGAGCGCACAACAGATCACGAACAGGCGCACCAGTTTTCTTCGGGAAAAATCGTGGAACTGTTCAGCAATACGGCTTACGGCGGATCAGGCGGCGTGCAGGGAACGATCCGGCAGGTAGTAAAAAACCGGGTGCGTATCGCGCTGAATGCGGATGAACTTCCCGACTGGTCGGGTGGCGGAAAACTCGGCCTCAACCTGATGTTCGATGAGAACTCGTACCGGGAAATGCTCATCGCTTTGCAGAAAGTGATGCAGGCCGATGGAAACCGCCTGGCCGAACTGCGTGAAACGCTTTACGGGAACCGCGTATGTGAATTTGATAAACGTGACGAAAGTATTGTCGTTACTTCCCTGAACAGGAAACAGAACGAAGCATTGCAACTGATCGACTCGGCAAAGGATGTCGCGATCGTTCACGGGCCCCCGGGAACCGGGAAAACGACCACGCTGGTGCAGGCTATCCGCCATACGCTGATGAAAGAAAAACAGGTGCTGGTTTGCAGCCCGAGCAATACCGCGGTGGATCTGCTTACGGAAAAACTGGCGCGCGAAGGTATCAACGTGCTGCGTCTCGGAAATCCCGCGCGGGTTTCGGATGAAGTGATCAACAATACGCTCGATGTGAAAGTGACCAGCCACGAGTCGTACCAGGAACTGAAAGACTACCGCAAAAAAGCGGAAGAATATTTTGCTCTCGCCAAAAAATACAAACGGAACTTCGGCGCATCCGAACGGGAACAGCGTAATTTATTGTACACCGAAGCGCGGAACATCCTGAAAGAAGCGTCGATGCTCGAAGATTATATTTTTGCCGAGCAATTCGACCATGCGCAGGTGATCGCCTGCACGCCTGTCGTTTCTTCTTCGCGGCAAATCCGCGATAAAATTTTCAGTACCGTTTTTATCGATGAAGCTGCGCAAGCCCTCGAACCCATGAGCTGGATACCCGTCACGCGGGCCAAACGCGTGATTTTCGCGGGCGACCACCAGCAGCTTCCGCCGACGGTAAAATCGAAAAAAGCGGGAGACGGCGGACTCCGCTTCACACTTTTTGAACGTTGCATCGCTGCACAGAAAAATGCCTCCGTGATGCTGAACGTGCAATACCGCATGCACGAAACGATCATGGGTTTTTCGAACGGAAAATTTTACGAAGGCAAGCTTACGGCAGACGATACGGTGAAAGACAACCTGCTGAGTTTTGATGAAGAAGAAACGCTGCTCCATCGTCCGTTCGATTTTATCGATACTGCCGGCTGCGGTTTTACAGAAGAACAGAACCCGGAATCGCTGAGCATGAGCAACCCGGAAGAAGGACAGCTGCTTTTTAAATACCTGCGTATGCTGCTCGGGCAATACGATGTGCGCGCCGGGATGCATCCCGCTTTGCAGGTCGGTATAATTTCACCGTACAAACAGCAGGTGGAATTGCTCGCACAAATCCTGGAAAGCGATGAGCTGCTGAAACAATCGCCGCATAAGATTGCGGTAAAAACGATTGACGGATTCCAGGGCCAGGAGCGGGATGTGATCTGCATCAGCCTGGTGCGCAGCAACGATACCGGGGAGATTGGTTTTCTCAGTGATTACCGGCGCCTGAACGTAGCGCTCACGCGTGCGAAAAGAAAACTGGTTGTTTTCGGCGACAGCGCGACACTTTCACGGAATTCGTTTTATAAAGATTTCCTGGAATACGCTGAAAATTGCGGAGCATACAAAAGTGCCTGGGAATTCCTGTACTCGGAATGAACCGTTAATGTTCGCGGACCATCAGCGCAGCGCAGAAATCGCGCAGGATATTTTTCCAGTTTTCATTTCCGGTCACATTGTTCAGTTCCGATGATGCGGCCTGGTAATGCCGGCTCATTTCATCTTCCGCGTATTTTTTTACGCCGAGAAAATCAAAGATCGCTTTTACGGCCTGCACTTTTTCTTCGGGCACAAATTGCGGTGCATGCATCCACTGGTGCAACTCTTCTTTCCGGTAACGGTCGGCAAGTTCGTATGCTTTGAGCAGGAGAAATGTTTTTTTGTTCGAAATGATATCGCCGCCCGCCTGCTTCCCGAATTTTTCAGCGGCAGAATAAACGTCGAGAATATCGTCGTGCAACTGGAAAGCGATACCGATATGCCTTCCGAATTCGTACAGTTTCTGCGCTTCGGGTTCGGGCGCTCCGCCGCAGATTGCGCCGGTTTTGAGTGAAGCGGCGAGCAGTACGGCGGTTTTTAATTCGATCATGCGCAGGTACTGATCGATGCTGACGTTGGCCTGCGTTTCGAAATCCATATCGAGTTGCTGGCCTTCGCAAACTTCGAGCGCCGTTTTACTGAAAAGTTCGAGTACGCGCGGCATCACAGCGGCCGGACTTTGCGCCATTTGTTTGTAGGCCTCCACCATCATCGCGTCGCCGCTCAGGATGGCGACATTCGGATTCCATTGCGCATGCACGGTAGCTTGCCCGCGCCGCAGCGGCGCATTGTCCATGATATCGTCGTGCAAAAGCGTGAAATTGTGGAACAGCTCGATTCCCATGGCAGCCGGCAAAGCCTGCGTGATATCGTCGTGAAAAATTTTACAGCCAGTCAGCACAAGCAGCGGGCGCATACGTTTGCCGCCTTTGCCCAGCGTGTACCGGATGGGTTCGTACAATTTTTCCGGGCCCGCAGGAAGTATCGCGCTGAACGAAGCAATCGATTCTTCGATGCGTTGCTGGAGCGATACGATGGAATCCGTTTTCACGTGATCAGAGGATAAACCGGGTGTCGGCGAGAATTTTGCGGATACCTTCTTCCAGCGGAATGAGTTTCCGGTTCAGTAAATCGTTCATTTTGGATGTATCCGGCATGCGTCGCGTCATGTCGCCCTCGGCCAGGGGAGGAAGGTGTACAATTTTTGATTTGGAACCGGTGGCCCGGATGATCGTTTTTGCAAGATCGAGAATCTGCAGTTCGCGGTCGCTGCCGATGTTCACCACTTCGTTGATGAACAGGTTTTTGTTGAACGCCGCCGAACAGGCCTCCACGTTGTCGTCGATATAACAGAAAGTGCGCGTCTGTGAGCCGTCGCCGTAAATGGTGATGTCGTCATTCCGCAGGGCGCGCGAGATAAAACGCGAGATCACGAAGTCGCGGCTTTGTTTCGGACCATATGTGTTGAAAAAGCGGAAGATGGTGTAATTCAATCCGAATTCTTTCTGGTACGATTTGAGAAATGCTTCACCGACATTTTTTACGATCGCATACGGCAGCCGTGAATTGAGCGGGGTGGTTTCTTCATTCTGCGGAAATTCCACGGGTTCGCCGTACACTTCCGAGGAGGAAGAATAAAATACGCGGCGCACGCCCGTGTTTTTGCAGAGATCGAGAATGTTCCGGATGCCCTTGATGTCGCCCAGCACGAGCACGGGATTATCGAGCGTGCGCTGAACGCCTACCACGGCGGCGTAATGAAAAACATAATCGAACCGGTAAGCGAAAAAAACCGACGAAATATCGCCGAACCGGTTCACATCGCATTTGATGAAACGGATATTGTTGTGCGGCGAAACAGGAACTTTTTCGATGGAACCGGTGAGCAGGTTGTCAACCACGACAACCAGGTTCAGCGGATCCTGCGCGAGTTTTTCGGCGATTCCGCTGGCTACAAAACCGGCGCCGCCGGTAACGAGTATGTGATTCTGGTAAGCCATATTTTACCGGAGATTCTGCAGGTACTGACCGTAGCCGCTTTTAAGCAAAGGTTCGGCAAGTTTGTTTAACTGCGCGCGGTCGATGAAGTTCATCCGGAAAGCGACTTCTTCGATGCAGCCGATTTTTAATCCCTGCCGTTCTTCGATGACCTGTACGAATTGCCCGGCCTGCATCAGCGAGGCGAATGTGCCGGTATCCAGCCAGGCGGTTCCGCGCTCGAGCACACGCACCTGGAGTTTTCCCTGCGCGAGGTAATGTTTGTTTACGTCGGTTATTTCGTATTCGCCCCGCGGACTGGGCTTGAGATTTTTAGCGACTTCGACAACGGTATGATCATAAAAATACAAACCCGGAACCGCGTAATTCGATTTCGGATTTTTCGGTTTTTCCTCGATGGAAATCGCGCGCATCTTCTCATCGAATTCGACCACGCCGTAACGTTCGGGGTCGGAAACGTGGTAGGCGAAAACAACGCCGCCTTCCTGGTTTTTCAATCCCTGCAGCTGGGTGCCGAGACCGGTCCCGTAAAAAATATTGTCACCCAGCACCAGCGCTGCGCGATCGCCGGCGATGAACTTTTCACCGATCACGAATGCCTGCGCGAGTCCGTTCGGAACAACCTGTTCCGCATATTCGAAGCGGCAGCCGAGCTGTGATCCGTCGCCGAGCAGCCGGCGAAAATTCGGCAGGTCGTGCGGCGTGGAAATGATCAGGATCTCGCGGATGCCCGCAACCATCAGCGATGAAAGCGGGTAATAGATCATCGGCTTGTCGTACACCGGCATCAGTTGCTTGCTTACAGCGAGCGTGAGCGGGTGAAGTCGTGTGCCGGAACCGCCGGCGAGAATGATTCCTTTCATTCGGATCAGGTATGCTGTTTGTCTGAAAAAATTATTCGTCGTCGTGATTTTCTCCTGCTGCCTGGATGATCAGCTTGTCGGAGTCGATGTCTTCTTCTTCGTCGTAAATATTGATGAGCGGTTCTTTCCGGAACGCTTTAATCACGCTTCGCTTCTCCAGCGAAAGCAGGATGCAGGGAAGCAGGATCAGGTTCGTGGCCAGCGACATGAGCAGCGTGATGGAAATCAATACGCCCAGCGCGACCGTTCCGCCGAAACTTGACAGGGAGAAGATGATGAAGCCGGCAAAAAGGATAACGTTCGTATAAATCATGCTCAGTCCCACTTCGCGGATGGTATTGGAAACCGCTTTCGCCGCGTTGCCCGCGGAAAGTTTGTTGAGCTGGTGACGGTATTCCGTAAGAATATAAATTGTGCCGTCGGATGCGATACCGAACGCGATACTGAAAATAAGAATCGTTGACGGTTTGATCGGGATATTGAAAAAGCCCATCGCCCCGGCCGTGATGAGCAGCGGGATGAGGCAGGGCGCTTTGGATAATACGATAATGGCGATGGAACGGAAAAGCGCCATGCCGATGAGCAGGATCAAACCGATGGCGATGGCTAAGCTCACGAAAAGATGGTGCAGCAGGTAATCGTTGCTTTTCAGGAACATGAGGCTGTGTCCGGTCATGTCCACGGTATATTTATCCGCAGGAAATATGGAATCGATTCTCGGTTTGAGATCGGCGAGAATCACTTTCGATTTCCGTGAGCCGATATCCGCCATCTGGAAACTGACGCGCGTTTCTTTTTTGTCTTTGGTGATGAAGGTGCTGAGTTTCTGTTCCTGCTTGCTCAGCATGGAATCGTTGTTCCCGGCCAGTTCCATGAGCGAAGCCCGGTCGCCGGGGAGGAAATAAAATTTCGCGCTTCGTTTGCCTTTCTCCGCCGTGAGCCGCGCCTGGTTGGCGAATTTTGCCGCTTCCACGATGGAAATCGGGCGTGAGAAAATCGGCACGGAATCGACCATCACGTTTTTCACGAGGTTCTGCATCGAATCGATAAGGTAAAGCGCTTCGCCTTCGTCATTTTTATCGAAAATGCCTTTCGGATTTTTTGATTTGATCGCGACTTCGAACGGAAGCACGCCGCCGAAATTTTTCTCGAAATAATGCAGGTCGGTATAAATCCTGTCTTTGGTCGGAAGATCATCTACCACGTACCCGTTCACATTGATGAAATACATACCGACAAAAGAAATGGCGGAAATTATTCCGATGAAAAGATAAATGCCGCGACGATGATGATGCACCAGGCGATCCACGAGTTCAACCAGCCAGTTGATGCGTTTGCCGCTGAGGTGCTTGGTATGCCGCGCTTTAGGTTCGGGCAGCCAGCTGAAGAAAATCGGTATGAGGATCAGCGCGATGATGTACGTCGTCATCACGTTGATGGCTGCGATGACGCCGAACTGTTCGAGCATTTCGCTGTTCGTGAATTTGAAAACGCCGAAACCGATGGCCGTGGTAACGTTCGCGAGAAAATTTGAAAGACCGACTTTCTGCACCATGCGCGCCAGGGCTTTCATTTTGTTCCCGTGCTTGCGCAATTCTTCCTGGTATTTGTTGAGCAGGAAAATGCAGTTCGGTAAACCGATGACGATGATCAGCGGCGGAATAAGGCCGGTGAGTACGGTGATCTTGTAATCGAAAAGTCCCATGGTTCCCACCGACCAGATCACGCCGATCACCACGACGATGAGAGAGAAGAAAACGGCGTTGAAATACCGGAAGAAAAGCCAGAGGATGATCGCGGTAACGATCAGTGCGAGGTACATGAAGAACGTGGTTTCGCTCGAAATGCGGCGCATATACTCGGCACGGATATACGGCATGCCCGAATAATGCACTTCCGCGATCTTGTGTTTGGCTACGAAAGCGTCGGTGAGGCTGGTGATTTTGTTTACGATCGGGATGCGGTCTTTGGAGTTCAGCGCATTTTCGTAAAAGGTAATGGCGATGACCGAAATATGGTCTTTCTTTTTAAACGCAAGCCCTTCGTAAAAAGGCATGGAGTAAATTACTTTTTTCAGGCTGTCCGTTTCTTCCTGCGATTCGGGGCGGCGCTGGACAACGGGGAGGAATTCGTATTTCCCGGTCGAATCTGTGTACTTCAGATCATACAGCCGGGTGAGCGAAAGAACCTGCTTGATGGCGTTGATGTAACAGTTGCAGGAATCGGAGTACGTCTTGATGTTTTTCAGACTGTCGGTCAGGTCGTACAGGCCATTGAATTTCCCGAGCTGGAAAAGGCTGGAATCCTGCAGGGCGATGACCAGGACGGTACCGTCTTCACCGTATTTTTTCTTGAAATCCTCGTAGGCATAATGGGCGGGATCATCCGCAGGCAGCACGCGCGCATACCGGTAAGAAAGCTCCAGCCGCTCGTAAGCCACCCAGCCCATAAACCCGGTAATAAGCAACATGATAATGAGAAATGTCCAACGGTTCCTCAGAATCAGGTGCGATATTTTTTCCCACATATGCTTGAAACGGCACCAGGCACTTCACTCCCGATAGCTATCGGAGGGAGACTACCTGAATTGCGTGGTTAAAAGTACGGAAAATTTGGGCTGGAAATGGCGAATTGTTAATGCCGAATGCCGAATTTCGAAGGAGCAGTTTAGCGAAAACAGCCGGGAAGTGAATTTCAAATTTCAAACGCCGAATGTCAAATGTAAAAGGGCGATTCACTTCGGCATTCGAAATTCGGCATTCGGAGTTCCTTTTAAAACGCAAAATTGACCGTAAACTTCAGCATCGTATTTTCCCAGGCATCGGCCGAAGCATACGATCCGTAACGGTAAAATCCGCCCAGGCCCAGCGCGGTAAAGCCCGACCGGACGACGCGGTTCAGCTCGAATCCCGATTCGTAATAACCTTTTTCCATCGTGCGGAAATCGTAATAATAGTGACTCGTTTTATTGGACAGCGTTCCGTATCCCGCGCTGCTTCTCAAAACAAGTACCGGGCGGAATTTTTTACCGAATTTCAGATCGAAACTGTGCGCGTAATGGATTGCGGCGTATTGCGAGGATAAAAACTCGTTCACGCCCATCGTTTCAAACGTATTCTGCACCGAAACCGAAAAACGATCGGCTGTTCCGCGGCCCGCGTAGAGCAGCGTGTAAGGCAGGTTCCCATCGGCCCAGCCGGCATGCAGCGTGAACGAAGGACGGCCGATGTATTTCGTGATAAACGTATGCGCGATTTTCAGATCGTACTTCAGGTAATCGAATTCTCCGCCGGCCAGCCCGTTGAAACCTTTGGTTACCTGGAAATAAACGATCGGGAAATCGGTGCCGTCGGATAAACGGAAACCGAACATGTCGATGAACTTTTCGCGGAAAGCGAAACGCAGCGCCAGCCCCGTTTCGGTAAACGTGTACCGGTTCACCAGCAGCGAAGCATCCGCGCCGTTTATCCCGAAACGGTACGCATCCGTGCCCTCGCGCTGCTGCCGCCCGCCGTGAATTTCGAAAGTGAAATGATTCAGCGCCCGGAAACGCAAACTGGCTTCATACTGGTCGTTCCAGTCGAACTTGTGGCGGAAAAGCCGGCGGTACTGCTCGCTGCCCAGTCCCCGGCGTTCATCGAGGCGAAAATATATCCCGCCCGATTCCACGAGATCATGCGAATACGCAAACTTCAACTGGTTCTGCTGGTGCCGGTCGAAAAAGAAAAGCACATCGCCGCCGTATTTGAAATTTTTGTCGCGGAAGCCGTAAGCGCCGTAACCGCCCAGGCTGAACCAGCGGCTGACCTTGCGGCTGGTGTGTAATCCCGCGCCGAGCCGGAATCCTTCAAAATTATTGTACTCGAGCAGGCGCACGATATCGAAATCAACATAACCGAGCGGCCATTTACCGGTGGAGACTGCGCTTGCAAATTCGATCCGCCGGTCGAGATGCTGCACTTTCCCGAGACTGTCGATGCGGTTGTAAGTGTACTGTTCTTTTTTAGTGAGCGAATCCGCGCGGTACTTGTTCCAGAACTCTTCGCCTTTCTGCCCGGCGTCGGGCGCGATGACCAGTTCGTTCACACCTACGTCGCGTTTACGCAGATCGGGATCCAGGCGGATGTTAGCGAGGTAACTTCGCGACACCGCTTTGGTGCGCCGCATTTTGCGCGAGTCGGTTTCCACCGGTTTGTTGCTGATGGCCACGGTACTGTCGCCGATGGTCATCATGTTATTGTACCAGTCGGTGTTCAGCTGCACCGGGAACCATTGTTTACCGTCGATCAGTTCGTATTTCTGCTGGACTTTTATCGTCACCGCCCCGCTGTTTTCGTTCGGTTCGGCGATCACGTTCTGCACGGCCCAGCCGTTGGTGTTGATGGACAAAACGCCCTTCAGCGATTCGAATTTTTTTCCTTTGCGGGGCTGGAAAGAAATCACGAAAACGGTATCGGTCCCGGAATACGTCGTGTCTTCGAGCACGAACAGGTAGCGTTCCAGCGGGCCGTCGGCCAGCGGGTTGAGGTAATTTTTATCCACGAGTGTCACAAAATCGCCGTAGAAACTGAACGACTGCAGCTGCGAAGCGAGGATCACGAAATCCGGTTTCTGCAAACCCGAGATCCGCGAAGCGGTAACGTATTCGCTTTTTCTTCCCGGGCGGATAAAACTGCGTTCACTCACCGCTTCGTTCAGGAAAAGATGCTGCTTGTCCAGGATTTTTTCAATGCGCGACCGTTTCGAGGTGTCGAGTGTGTTCAGCGTATCGTCGGGCGTATGCAGGTCGCCGGTGATGTAGAGTTTGTTGTACGATGTGCAGGTATAAGATTCCAACGCTTTTTCCGGGTCGTTTTTTTCGCGGTTGCGGTTCACGTTTCGGATGATGCGGTGCGCGGGATTTTCACCGGCTTTGATTTCCACGGTGGCGATTTCCATCGGTGCGATACGCAGGTAAACGGTCGAAAGTTCAGCGCTCCCTGAAACGCTCACGCTTTGCGGCTGGTAACCGACATACGAAAAACGCAGTGTAACCGGGAGTTTCGGAACAACGAGCGAAAAATTCCCGTCGATATCGCTGCCGGTTCCCTGCCGCGTCGATTCCGCATACACGTTGACGAAAGCCAGCGGCTGTTTCGTACCTGCGTCAAGCACACGGCCGGTGATGGTGACCTGCGCGTGCACGAAGCCGGTGAACAAAAGCGAGATAAAGAAAAAAAGACGTGGGATCATTTTCGCTGTTGCGAAGATAGCGAGGAAGCGGACAATGCCCAAGGTAGTTACATGAAAGGTTTTTCGGCTATTTGAGAATTGATTTTTGGTAGTTTATATGGTATTATCCCGAAGTACGCATTAGCGATAAAACGAACCTTAATGGTCTAATGCTATCGGGATTCACAAATCTAAGCGTTAGAAACCTGTTGGTTATAAAGAAACAGTATCGAATACCTTTCTAACGCTTGATTTGGGTTTATCTTTGCCCAGCATGTCCGCTTCACCATCATTCGCAAAACTTTTCTGGCTTTTTCTCAAGATCGGGGCTACTTCCTTCGGCGGAAATATCGTGCTCGTGGCAGCCATCCGCGACCAGGTGGTGAAAAAAAACAACTGGCTTCCCGAAGATACGCTGATGGATGCCACCACGCTGGGCAGCGTACTTCCCGGTCCGCTGGCGACCAACGTGACCGCGTTTATCGGGTATCGCCTGCGCGGGCTGGCCGGCGCGCTGGTTTGCCTCGGCGCGGTGCTCATTCCCGCTTTTATCCTGCTCTGTGTTTTGTCGTGGCTTTATTTCCAGTTCGGCGAGCAGCAAACGATGGAGCAGATTTTCCGCGGCATTATCCCGGGCGTGGTCGCCGTGATTCTTGCAACCGCCATCGACATGGGAAAGAAAACCGTTAAACAATGGGAACAGGCGGTGATCGTTGCGCTTGCCGCTGCGGCGATGATTTTTTTTGCAGGATTTTTAACTACGCTTGGCGTAATGGCCGTTTCCGGCCTGGCGGGTTTTATTCTTTTCCGTAAAGAACAGCATGCACCTCCGGGCGAAATAAAAAACAGCCGGGCATTGTTCCGTGAAGTCGGTTGGTTTGTCGGAATCCTGGCGACGGTAACGGCCGTGTTTTTTACCGTGGGTTATTTTGTTTCGCCGGAAGTACGTGCCGAACTGCAGTTGCTGGCCCGGCTCACAGGAACTTTCGGCGGCATGAGCGTCACTTTGTTCGGCGGCGGTTATGTTTTTGTTCCCGCCATTTCCACCGTAGTGGTCGATGCGAACCACTGGGTAACGGCAAAAGAATTTGCCGACGGTATCGCGATGGGGCAGGTAACGCCGGGACCGATCATGATCAGCGCGGCATTCATCGGCTGGAAAGTGAGCGGTTTCTGGGGCGCATTCGTTTCCACCGTGGCTATTTTTCTTCCGCCGGCTTTCGTGATGGTCATTGCTTCGCATTTTACGGAACGCATTCGCGGGAATGCTGCGGTTGAAGCCGTATTCAAAGGCATGCGGCCGGCCGTCATCGGCATGATCCTGGCCGCGGTGGTGTATTTTATCAAAACCATTTCGCCCGCCTGGCCTGCGGACTGGCCGCTATTCCTTATTTTTGCAGTCATCCTCGGCCTTGCGCTTTTTGTAAAGAAACTGGACTCGGCTTTACTTATCCCGATATCCGGATTGCTCGGCTGGCTGCTTTACCTGATATGACAAAAGAATTACGTTCCATCCAGTTCATCGGTACACAGCGCTCGGGTTCGAACCTGCTGCGCGTGATGCTCAACCAGCTTCCCGAAATAAGCGCGCCGCATCCTCCGCACATTTTACAAACGTTTATGCCGCTGCTGCCCATGTACGGCAACCTGGAATCGCCCGGTGCATTTGCGCAGCTTGTGGATGATGTCTGCACACTGGTGGAACTGAACCCGGTGAACTGGGGATTGCAATTCGACCGTGCGGAAATTGCTTCACGCTGCGCCGGGAAAAACCTGCCGCAGGTTTCCAAAGCGGTTTACGAAATGAAAGCCCTGCAGAAAGGCGCATCGTGGTGGTGCTGCAAAAGCATGGCGAATATTCATTACATCGATGCAATCGAGGCGGCGGGCATTCACCCGTTTTACATTCATATTTACCGCGACGGCCGCGATGTGGCGCTCTCGTTCCGCAAAGCCATCGTGGGAGAAAAACACATGTACGCACTGGCCCGGCAGTGGAGCGAAGAGCAGGAACTGTCGCATGCGCTTTGCGCGAAACTTGATCCTTCCCGGTCGATCCAGATCCGTTACGAGGAATATACGCTCGACCCGGAAAAAACAATCCGCGCCATCTGCGAAAAAACAGGCGTGATGTATCGCCCCGAAGTAATGGACTATAATCGCTCCGACGAATCGAAAGAAACCGCTGCTTCCGGCCTGATGTGGGGAAACCTGGTGAAGCCCGTGATGAAAGACAATACCAATAAATTCCTTCGCGAACTGTCTGCAGAAGATATCGCCATATTCGAATCGGTCGCCGGGGAAACCTTGCAGAAACTCGGGTACACTTTGCATGCAGGAAAAGATACCCGGACAAATTTTTCCGAAACGGAAATCGCCGTCTTCCACGCAGAAAATAAAAAAGGAAAAGAAGAAGCCCGCAAAAAAGCCGATCCCGCCGACCTGGAGAAACGCGCAGCGCAGGATGCGTTTATCGGCGCACTGAAAAAACGTTTCGAATCCGTTACTGCCAATGCATAAGAAACTATTTGTTTTATTTCTGCTGCTGTTCTCATTCGTTCTCCCGGCGCAGCCGCCACTCACTTTCAACAGCGTGGCAAGCCGCGCACCTGCAGGACCCGCTTCGGCATTTGTGCCGGAACCGGGAGCCGTGCTCAACCATACGCAGGTTATGTTCGAATATCCCGGCGTGAAAAACGCCGCGGATTACCGGCTGGTCATCGAAGAACTTGTCCCGGTTGTAAAAACGGGAAAACCGGATACGCTGAAAAAAATCGTGATCGAGCAGGTGGACCGCACACCGGCTACCCTGGTCAGCGGCCTGGAATTCGGAAAATCCTATTCCTGGTATTTTATCGCATTCGATCCGAAAGGCAACCCGATCGCGCAGTCGCCTGCGAAACGGTTTTCCATCCTGCCGCTTCCTCCCGCCGACCCGGCGAAGAACCGCGTCCGCGTCCTGAAAAAATCGAAAGACAATACCGGCCTGTTCACGCTGGATTATATGCACGCGATCATTGACAGGAACGGGAACCCGGTCTGGTGTCTCCGCCCGGTGCCTGGTAAAATCAGCGAGTCGGACCTCATCCGCGATATCCGCGTTACGCCGCAGGGAACTATTACGATGTTGTCCACACAGCATATTTACGAGCTGAACACGGCAGGGAAAATACTGTGGACAGGTCCTGATGACGGCAAAGTTTCCGGCACGAACCGGGAATATTACCACCACGATTTCAAGCGGCTTCCCAATGGCAATTACATGGTGCTGGGGAACGAGATCATCATAAAAAAAGTTCCCGGCGGAACGGATACCGTGCGTGTGAATTTCGGAACCATTATCGAGTACACGTTTTGGGGAAAACCGGTTTGGGTCTGGCGTTCGAAAGATTATTTCACCAACGACAGTGAAATTTTCAATTCCCGGAACGAGCAGGGAAAAACCCAGGCCAGCCTGCACCTGAATGCCTTCAGCGTAGATGAAAAAGGCGAGTACGTGTATGCCGGTTTCCGCGACCTGAACAGGATACTGAAAATTGAAAAAGCAACCGGCCAGGTAGCCGGTGATTACGGCGGAAAATTATTCTGGCACCAGCACGACGCGAATATCCTGCCCGACGGAAATATTGCGCTGTTCAATAACGATTCTGTCGCCGATCCGAAAATCACTTCGAGCGCCATGATTATCGCTCCGCCCGCCCGGCCCGGCGAGCAGCCCAAAGTCGCCTGGAAATTCGATTGTAAAATGGACGAGCAGAACGACGGCAAGAGCATAAAAATGGGCAGTATGGATTTGCTTCCCAATGGGAATTACCTCATCAACATGGGCGGCGTGAACCGCGTGGTGGAAGTATCAAAGGATAAAAAAATAGCCTGGGATATTTTAGTCGAAGCCTGGAGTGAAAAAGAAAAAAAGTGGATCGAATCGAAACAGTACCGCGCACATTATGCTTCGTCGCTTTACCCGTGCTATTTTACAGCATTCGCAACAACGGAAACCTGGTCGGATGAAACGAAAATGCTGCAGGTAACCATAAACAACGAAGGCACCGAAGCGGACCAGTATAAAATCATGTATCGTTCAAAAGGCGACGGCAGTCCGCCCGTCCAGGCTGATTTTGTTTTTTCACTCGGTGCAGGAAAAAGCGGGCTGGCTAATGTCAATTTACTGAAATTGCCTCCCAAAGGATCGGCGCTGGAATTGAAAATCACGTCAGTAACGAATCCTGAATTTTCCCGCACGATTATTGTGCCGTACCAGAAATAAGGTACGATCAGGTTATCGTTGCAAAATTTTCCAGAAAAAAAATAACCACAGAGGCACGGAGAACACGGAGGAACACAGAGTCTCCGTGGTTCTCTGTGTTCTCCGTGCCTCTGTGGTATATTTTGAACTATCACTTTTTAAATCGATTGCCGGGACAGTTTCCACCGTAAATTTTTTTTCGGGAAGCGTTTGTGTAACTTTAAGCAATGGCCGGACGATTTCGCGATAAGCTGAACCTGCTTTCCAAATTTACTTTTCGCCGTTATTTCAATGCGGCGAAAGTGCTGGGTGCATATTACGTTTCCCGCTGGACCGGCAAATCGCGTCAGTGGGGAATGCCGGTCAGCGTTTCGGTTGAACCGACTACTTCCTGCAACCTGCGTTGCCCGGAATGTCCCAGCGGCCTGCGCGAATTCACCCGCCCGACCGGGATGCTCGACCCGGAATTTTTCCGCAAAACAATCGACGAGCTAAGTCCGAGCCTGCTTTACCTCACGCTTTATTTCCAGGGAGAACCGTACCTGAACAGGAATTTCCTGGAGATGGCCGGTTATGCTTCCGGTAAAGGAATTTATGTAAGCACATCCACCAACGCGCATTTCCTGGATGACGATACCGCCCGCCGCACGGTGGAATCGGGCCTCGACCGGCTGACGATTTCCATCGACGGCTCGACGCAGGAAACATACGCTATGTATCGTGTGGGCGGTTCGCTGGGCCGTGTGATTAACGGGACGAAGAACATCGTGAAATGGAAAAAGAAATTACGCTCGCGCACGCCGTATCTTATTTTCCAGTTCCTTGTTGTTAAACCGAATGAACACCAGGTCTCCGAAGTGTACCGCATGGCCGAAGAACTCGGCGTGGATGAAGTACGTTTGAAAACAGCACAGGTGTATGATTACGAACACGGCAACCCGCTTATTCCCGAAAACGATAAATATTCCCGCTACGAAAAACTATCCGACGGAACATACCGCGTCAAAAATAGTCTCGCGAATCATTGCTGGCGGCTCTGGCATTCGGCGGTAATTACCTGGGACGGACTTGTAGTGCCCTGCTGCTTCGATAAAGATGCGAAGCACAAACTCGGGAACCTGCAGCAGGAATCTTTCCGCGAACTCTGGTTCAATGGCAAGTATGCAGGTTTCCGTGCTTCGGTACTCCGTTCGCGCAGCAGCATCGACATTTGTTCGAATTGTACGGAAGGAACGAAAGTCTGGGTTTCGAAAGAAGCGGATGATTATCCCAGGCCCGATGTGAAACGGAAAACACTTAGTTAGTTGTTGGTGTTTCACAGTGACTATATTTCTCGTACTCTTTCCTGCATAAAAAAACGCCGCCCCGGCATAAAGCCAGGAGCGGCGCAACCGGACCCTTACCTTCTCCGGTAAATTCAAATCAAGCGTTAGAAAACTATTCGATACGGATTCGTTCTAATCAATAGTTTTCTGACGCTTGATTTGAGAATCCTCCGATCCGAAAGATTCCTTTGGAAAGGAGTCCTTCGGACCGATAGCATCAGACCATAAAAAATTATCGCTCATGCGTGTTTCGGGATTAATTGACATGCGTAACATTTCCCGATCCCGAGGTGCTCACCTGGATGGCCGGCGTGTTTTTGTAGTACACGTTCCCGCTTCCCGAGATGCGGATATTCAGTGTTTGGGTGACGTTGATTTCCGTATCGCCCGAACCGGAAATATTTACATCGCCATGCAGGCCGGTGAGTCCGAAGCCGCGGATGCTGCCGCTCCCGCTGATCGTGTATTTCGCCGACTGGCACTGGCCGCTGAGCGTGATATTTCCGCTTCCGCTGATGGAAGCTTTCGCCGTACTGCAGTCTAAGTAATTGATCGTGATGTTTCCCGAACCGCTGATTTTGGTTTCGAAATCCGTCGTATGGATCGAATCGGCATTGCTCACCGATCCGCTTCCGCTGATTGTGGCCAGTACATAAACCGGGGCATACACGTGTATGGTGATATTACTGTGCGAGCGTACGTTTTCGCGGAAGCCGATGGCCAGTTCCGTTCCGTGAAGACCGGTTTCCAGCACATCGAGAATATTCTGCTGAGCGGTAATCACCACGCGGCAATTCGAATCGGTATGCAGCACGACATCCGCGTCGATAGAAAGGGATACGCCGTTGAAAATACCCGTTGCGCGTGTTTCGTTTACGGCGTTCCCGCTTCCGCGGATGCCGAACAGGGAATTGTCTTTCCGGCACGAGCCGGCAAAGGCCAGCAGGAGAATGCCGATGATGATCAGTAAAAGCGGGCGAAAAGCCGGTACGGACGATAAACGTGTCATGGTTGTTGCTGTTGATTTATGAATAAGACATTCCACGAAACATTTACCCCTACGGCAGGACGAAAAAAAATCCCGGCTCCTTTGCAGAGGCCGGGATGACTGGTTTTTACGGTATGATCAAACCGTCATGATTTCTTTTTCTTTTATTTCGAGATGCTTGTCCACCTTCCCGCTGTATGTATCGGTGAGTTGCTGCACTTTGGCTTCGGCTTCTTTTCCTTCGTCTTCCGGAAGACCGCCTTTCACCATTTTTTTCACTTCTTCGTTCCCGTCGCGGCGGGCGTTGCGGATACCGACTTTGGCGTGTTCGCCTTCTTCGTTGGCTTTTTTAACCAGGATCTTGCGGCGTTCTTCCGTCATCGGCGGAATTGCGCAGATGATCAGCGAACCGTTGTTTGTCGGGTTGAAGCCGAGGTTGGCGGCCTGGATCGCGCGCATGATGGGATCGAGTACTGACTTGTCCCAGGGCTGCACGGAAATCGTACGCGCATCCGGCGTATTGACGTTGGCCATCTGGTTCAGCGGCGTATTTACACCGTAATAATCCACCATAATGCCGTCGAGCATACTGGAAGAAGCGCGGCCGCCGCGGATTTTGGCGAGCTCGGTTTCCAGGTGACCGACAGCCGCTTCCATCGCTTCCTGCGTCGTATCGAGAATAAGCTGGAGATTTTCGTTCATAAACAAGTTGTTTTGAGTATGGGTAAAGATAAAAAAAGGAGTGGGTATTTCAGATATGAGATGTGAGACTTGAGATTTGAGACAAACAGGCCGCTCAGGCCGAGACCTGACTATTTTACAAGTCTCATATCTCAAGTCTCACATCTCATATCCGGAAAATCAACCGGGACTAAAAGTAAAGGAACTTGTCAGGTTGAGCGGTCTGTTTTTCACAAGTCTCAAATCTCATATCCGGAAAACGTACCGGGCCTGTAAAACGATCAGAACTCCACCAGCGTTCCCACGCGCTCACCCACGACGATTTTTTTCAGGTTCCCGCTCTTGTTCATGTCGAATACGATGATCGGCAGTTTGTTCTCGTTGCAGAGCGTGAATGCCGTCATGTCCATCACGTTGAGGCTTTTTTCATATACCTCGTTGAAGGTGATGGTATCGTATTTCACTGCGTTCTTGTCTTTCTCGGGATCAGCCGTATAAATACCATCCACCCGCGTTCCTTTGAGGATCACGTCGGCTTCGATTTCGATGGCGCGCAGCGTAGCGGCGGTATCTGTAGTGAAATAAGGATTACCGGTTCCCGCGCCGAAAATCACGACACGGTTTTTTTCCAGGTGACGGACGGCGCGGCGGCGGATAAAAGGTTCGCAGATCTGTTTCATCTCGATGGCCGACTGCAGGCGCGTGGGAATATTCATCCGTTCGAGGGCCGACTGCAGCGCCATGCTGTTGATCACGGTGGCCAGCATGCCCATGTAATCACCCTGCACACGGTCCCAGCCGCCTTCACTCGCTTCGATGCCGCGGAAAATATTTCCTCCGCCGATTACAATAGCCAGTTCAACGCCGGTGCTGTAAACGTCTTTGATCTCCTGCGCATATTGTGAAAGCACAGCGTGATCGATCCCGAATTGCTTTTTGCCCATCAGGGCTTCTCCGCTCAGTTTGAGCAGGATTCTCTTGTACTTGTTTGCCATATGCTTTCCGAAAGGTCAAAAAAAATCCCCCGCTTGGCGGAGGATTTTCGAATGATGTTATCAGCCAAGGGCGATGCGCTTGAAGCCGGTTACGGACAATTCCTTGTCGCTGTCAGTAATATACTGACGAACCGTTTTCTTGCCGTCCTTGATGAACTCCTGGTTCAGGAGCGTGCTTTCTTTATAGAATTTGTTGAGCTTGCCCTGGGCGATTTTCTCGACCATGTCTTCGGGCTTACCTTCCTGGCGGATCTGTTCGCGTGCGATTTCGAGTTCGCGTGCGATCAGGTCGGCGGGAATACTGTCTTTATCAACCGATACCGGCGACATGGCTGCGATCTGCATAGCCACATCTTTTCCGATTTCGCCGGATGCTTTTTTGCTGAAGCCTACGATAGTCGCCAGCTTGTTACCGGGGTGATTGTAAGCGGTAACATCGGGGGCATTCATTACTTCGTAACGGCTGAGTTCAATTTTCTCGCCGATTTTGCCCACCTGCTCGATGATTTTTTCGCCGATGGTCTGGCCGTTTCCTGCATACGGAAGCGCTTTGAGGGCTTCGATATCGGTGGGATTTTTTTCCAGGGCTACTTTGGCGATGGTATCTACGAAATTGCTGAAGTCGGCATTATTGGCAACGAAATCGGTTTCGCAGTTTACCATGATGAGCACGGCGCGGTTATCGGCGGTAAAGGCCACCACGCGGCCTTCTTTGGCATCACGGTCGCTGCGGTTTGCTGCAACTTTCTGCCCTTTCTTGCGCAGGATATCGATAGCGGCTTCGAAATCGCCGTTTGCTTCAGTGAGGGCTTTTTTGCAGTCCATCATGCCCGCACCGGTCATCGTGCGGAGCTTGTTTACATCGGCTGCGGTAATTGTTGACATGATTGAAAAAGTATGCTGTTGTTAATTATTCAAAAGGAAATTAAGGTTTCGCTGTCGGCTTTTTGCGCGGGCGCTTGCCGGGAGGGCCGCTTGCTGCAGGCTTTTTCTTCTCGCCGCTGGCTTCTTCTTCATCGGCGTCGTAGTTGCGCGAAAGTTTCAGTTCCCCTTCTTCTTCTTTCTCTTCGTCCGCTTTGTCTTTGTCGATTTTGCGATCGGCAAGACCTTCTTCGATTGCTTTGGCAACCACGCTCATGATCAGGCTGATCGAAGTGGAAGCGTCGTCATTCGCCGGGATGGCATAATCTACCTGGCCGGGATCGGAATTGGTATCCACGATGGCGATGGTAATAATACCGAGGCGTTTGGCTTCTGCAACAGCGATATGTTCTTTGGAAATATCCACGATGAAGATGGCTGTGGGCAGGCGGGTAAGGTCGGCGATCGAACCGAACTGGTGTTCCAGCTTGGCGCGCTCACGTGAAAGCATCAGCTTTTCCTTTTTCGACATGTTGTCGAAAGTGCCGTCCGTGGCCATTTTATCGATGTTGCTCATTTTGCGGATAGCCTTGCGGATAGTAGCAAAATTGGTGAGCATACCGCCGGGCCAGCGTTCAGTAACGTAAGGCTGTCCGAGCGGTTTGATTTTCTCAGCGACGATCTCCTTGGCCTGTTTCTTGGTGGCCACGAAAAGGATTTTCTTTCCCTGGCGGGCAAAACCTTTGAGCACATTGCATGCTTCGTCGAGTTTCGCAACAGTCTTATTCAGGTCGATGATATGGATACCGTTCTTCTCTGTGAAGATGTACGGCGCCATGGCCGGGTTCCACTTGCGCTTGAGGTGCCCGAAGTGAGCGCCTGCTTCAAGGAGTTCGTTAAACGATGTTCTTGACATTCTGATGAATGATGTATGTGTTGTTGATTCGGATTAACGTTTGCTGAACTGGAAGCGACGACGTGCCTTGCGACGGCCGAACTTCTTGCGTTCCACCATGCGGGGATCGCGGGTGATGAAACCTTCTGCACGCAGTTTGGATTTCACTTCGGGATCCATTTCCACCAGCGCGCGGGCGATAGCCAGGCGAACAGCTTCGGCCTGACCGGTCATTCCGCCACCGTCAACGTTCACTTTGATGTCGAACTGGCCGGCATTGTTGGTGAGGTTGAGCGGCTGCATGACTTTGCTCTGCAGGATGCCCGTAGGGAAGTATTCTTTATAATCGCGTTTGTTGACGATGATCTCGCCGTTGCCTCTCTGCACATAAACCCGTGCAACTGCCGTTTTACGACGGCCAAGTGTGTTTATTACTTCCATTATGCGCGCTCTTTAATAGTTTTGAGATCGACTTTCTTCGGATTCTGAGCTTCGTGCTTGTGCGTTCCGCCGGCATAAACGAATACGTTTGTGCGCAGCTTGTCGCCCAGCTTATTCTTGGGAAGCATACGACCAACCGCAAGCGTGATGATCTGCTCGGGTTTCTTGTTCAGAAGTTCACGCGGCGTTGCGAAACGCTGTCCACCGGGATATCCCGTGTAACGTGTGTAAACTTTCTGATCCATTTTTTTACCGGTCAGGCGTACTTTCTCAGCATTGATGATCACCACGTTGTCTCCGCAATCAATATGCGGGGTGAAACTGGTTTTATGCTTTCCGCGCACCAGGTAGGCCACTTTGGAGGCCAGGCGTCCGAGTGTTTCGTTCTCAGCATCTACAAGCAGCCATTCTTTCTTGGCTTTGGCTTCTTCGACACTGATCGATTCGGTGTTATAGCTTCGCGTATTCACTTGATTTACAGCTTATTATGTTCGATTTATGCACCCACTCTCCATCGAAAGGGGCTGCGAAGATAATAAGGATATTTTGATTGCCAAAGTTTTATGAACAAATATGTTGTTCAAAACAAGGCGGAGGCCGGGAGGGAAGCGGGAAACCGGCCCTTTACGGCTGTAAAGATAATTGAATCAGGGGGATAGTATAATTTAATTACCCCTGATCAGGTGGAAAAATCCGCCTTCTTTTTTACCGTCGGCCGGCGATTCGAGGATATAGTAATACACACCGTCGCTCAGGTCTCTCCCGTTGAAATCATTCTGGTAAAAATTGGAGGTATAAATCTTATTTCCCCAGCGATTATAAATCTCCAGTTTCCATTCACCCGGGCAGGGAATAATGAAAAAGTCGTTTATACCGTCGCCGTTTGCCGTTACAATATTCGGCAAAGCGATTTCGCAGGGCGGGGTGACCGGTGTGGGCGTGGGCGGCGGTGGCGGCGGAGCGGTCGCCCGGCAGTCGTTTAATATATCCAGTGCGCCGATATACATTTTCGGAATATCCGTGATGTCGTTGTTCAGGTCAACAAAATAGCTTGTAGTACAAACAAAATCAGGGTCGCTAGCACTGTTGGAATTACCCTGGATGGATATCCCGGTCATGCCATAAATGTAATCGTATGAGTTATCGTAATTGTAACCGCCGAATTTCAAAGCATCGCCGGTAGCCCAAACCATTTCCTGGCAACCGTCCACGGTATCGGCAGTTGCATCGTATAAACTGTACCCGTAATCGCCTCCGCCGGCTGTATTTTTATGACCGCCATAGTTGCCCGTATAATAATATTCACGAAGCACCCAGGCGTTGTTGACATATTGATATTCGAGCAGGCGGGACAGGTGGGCGCTGGGGGAATTGGGAGCGATCATGGTTCTTTCTGTGAGCAGCATACGGCCGTCGTCGGAAAAAGAAATATCCGAAACCGGCATCGAACCGTTTCCCGGCGACACTTCCATAACCTGGAATTCGAGCTGTTCCGTGCCGGTGAAATTACCCGCAGCATCGAGCGCCACCGACCAGATTTCAGTCGAATTTAATCCGCTCCCGTTATTCAGCCAGCGCGCAAAATACACGCGCACATCGGTCGTGTTGTGTCCGTAAGCATCAACTCCCCATACGATCTCGCCGTAATCTGCCGAACTGGTAGCCTGGTTGTCCGGGGTAAAAGGATCGAAACTGCCAATGACCGCACCCGTGGGCGTAATATTGTAAACTTTACCGTCTTCGAAATTGGTAACAAAAAGCCGGTCGTGCCACTTGTCATAACCGATGTTGCCAAGCCCGCAACCGGTATTCGGAATCTGCGTGGCCGAAACACCGCTCGGTGCATTGATGGTTGTTACCAGGTCGCTCACAGTCCAGTCGTCCCACTTCACTTTGTAAATACCGCCCATGCCTGCAGTGCCGACAGCTTGCATATCATAGGGATTTCCTGCAGCTACGTAAATATTGCCGACGGTATCGCTGGTAACTCCGAACACGGATCCCATCCGGCTCCGCTTCCATTGATTGTCTGCGGGCGGGGTGGGGCGCAGCATGGCGGCGGGAAAATTATTTCCTATGGAAGAAGACTGGAACGGGCGGATATCGTAAACAGTCAGTACGTAGTCATCTATAGCTATGCCGAGATCGCCACTGATGGCGTAGGAAGTAACTGCGGTCATGCCGGGTTTCATCAGGGCCTGTGAATAACATGGGATGATTGTTGCGGCGCTGAGTAAAAGGGTTAAGCAGGTTCGTTTCATGGGCCGGGATTTGACGAAATGTACGTTGAAAAAACCGCAGGACTAAATTAATTCCCCGGTAAATCATACCTGTTCAGCAAGATGTATTTGCCACAGACTTATTGATTTACCTGGAAAATATACTGATAAAAATTAACCTGTCCAACCGAAGAGGTTTGCCGGCTCCTGCGGTTGAAGGGAGATACTTATAATAAGTACGAGCAAATACTTCAAAAAGTTGGGTTTTGCGGTTTTTAACCACCTGGAGGTTTTTCCCGGCCAGTTACAAAGGATCATAAACAATGGCACGATTATTATCGTCTAACAGGTAGAATCAACACACACGTTTATGCGTTACCTGATGATATTCTTCCTTTTACTGGTTATGAACCGGGAACAGGCATTCGGCCAGGATGCGAATAATGGCGACCAGGGTAATATCGATCTCACGGCAGGAACTGTTGCTGAAACGGTCCGTTTTTATCCCAACCCGCTGACGAACGTACTTTCGATCACACCTTCGGTGGATATGACCAATGCTTTTTTATTCGTGAGCGATGTGCGCGGCCGGGTGATTGCCAAAACGCTGATCCCGCACCTCGACGGCGGGCAGGAATATCAGTATGGTATGAATGATCTTTCCACCGGTATTTACGTCTGCGTTATCCAAACCGGCGACAAGCAGTTTGTGCAGCGGATTATGGTGCAGTGATAAAAAGATCGTTTAAACAAGATTTCTTAAACAAAACTTCGCTAGTCGACGTCTCAGACGTCGACCAATAGCGACTTTGTTACAAAGACTTTGTAAAACTGCTTTTGCTCTTTGCTTTTTAACGTCAGCTAACAGCCGAACCAATTCCCCTCTCTGCCGGAGAAAAGTTGCGTGTGAAGCCGCCAGGCTTCGCATAAAAAAATACGCGGAAAACGATAGTTTCCTGTGCCGACCGAACCAATTCCCCTCTCTGCCGGAGAGGGGTTGGGGTGAGGCCGAACCACCATCAAACCCGCACCCCGATCACCAGCACATCATCTACCTGTTCCAGCGCTCCCTGCCACTCCACGAATGTGCGGTTGAGAATATCCTGCTGTTCCGCCAGCGGAAGCCGGTGCATGCGAAGCAGCAATTCCCGCAGTTGTTTGTATTTGAATTTTTTCCCCTGCTCTCCGCCGAACTGGTCGGCATACCCGTCGGTAAAAAGGTAAACCATATCGCCTTCGGCCAGTTTCGACTCCTGCGTAACGAACGGTTTCTGCATTTCGAAAAAACCGACCGGCTGTTTGTCCGCTTTCAGTTCTTCAAAACCGCCGTCGTTCCGGATGATCCAGCACGGATTATTTGCGCCGGAATAATAAAGCATGTTCGTTGACGGATTCAGCACGCAGAAAGCGACATCCATCCCGTCGCGGATCATCTGCTGCGATTTGTTTTCCTGCTTGAGCGCAATGCTCAGGTGATGGTTCAGGTAGTCCAGCGCCTGGCCCGGAGTATTTACATCGCCCTGTGTAAGTGACTGGCGCAGGATATTGTACCCGATGATGCTCATGAACGCGCCGGGAACGCCGTGGCCTGTACAGTCGGCTGCTGCAAAAGCGATGAGTGAAGTACCGTCATTCAGGCGAACCGGTTCCACGAAATAAAAATCGCCGCTCACGATATCACGCGGACGGAAACAGATAAACGAAGCGGGCAGGAGCGTTTGCACATCCGATTCCAGCGGAAGCATGGCCTCCTGGATACGCCGCGCATAGTTGATACTGTCCGTGATCTCCCGGTTCTTTTCTTCGATGAGCCCATATGCTTTTTTCAGCTCGGCGTTTTTCAGTTTTTCGATCTCGGCGGTTTTCTGCGCATTCTCCAGTTCATGCTGCAGCTTGAAGCTTTCCAGTTTCTTGCTGCTTTCCAGTTTGAACAGTTCCTGCTGCACATCGAAATAACGGCGATGCCAGTCGAGCGCTTTTTCGAAATCTTTCCGCTCTTCGCAGATCTCGCAGAGCAAAGAGTACGAACCGGCGAGGTATTCTTTAGAATCCTGTGAAAGAAAAAGATCCTGCGCCTGCAGGGCCAGTTTTTCCGCTTCTTCAGATCGGTGGTTGGCACGGGCTACGCGCGCAAGACCGAAGATGCTGACCGCTTCGCCGAGAATTGTTCCGTATTCCGTACTCAGCTCGAGTGACTTCCTGTAATACTGGTCCGCCTTCCGTGCATCGCCCGTATTCATGCACAATTCGGCGATGTTGAAATATGCGCTGTACAGGTTCGACCGTTCGCCGGCTTTTTCCTTGACCCCGAGCGAGCGTTCGAAATAATGCAGCGATTCCGCATGATTCCCGACCCGGTAATACGTGATACCGATATTGTTCAGCAGCCGTGCTTCCGCATTAAAATCCTGCAGCGGCGTATTGATTTCGATCGCGGAGAAAAATTCTTTCAGCGCATCGTCCCATTGCTGCAAAGCGTGATAAACAAGGCCGATATTGGTTTTGGAAGAAACCACACCCGGCAGGTCATTACTCGTGCGGCGGTTTTCAAGTCCTTTGAATAAATACTGCAGCGCATCTTCATACCGGCCGTAGCGGTAATTGAGCACGCCGGCAAGATTCTGGACCAGGCCGAGCGAAACAGGATCGCCGATTGTTTCGTGCAGGCGGAGCGCTTCGGGAATGTAGCGGATGGCTTCGGTAAAATCGGCGAGTTCCACGTACCCGGAAATGATCGTGCGCAGCGCGAATGCCTCACCTTCCCGGTAATTTATTTTGCGTGAAGCTTCCCGTGTGTTTATGGCGGTGGCGATCGCCGTTTTCGGCTCGTCGGAACGCAGGGCCCAGGCGCCGGCATTGTCAAGATCGATCTGGCTGATGTTGTCGGCGTTCATGTCAGATTTTTATGCCGATTACGAGTACATCATCTACCTGTTCGAGGTTGCCCTGCCATGTGTCAAAAGCGCGGCTGAGCAGTTTATCCTGCTCGTCCATCGTCAGCGCCCAGTTTTTCAGCAGGGTTTCCTGGAACCGTTTGTATTTTAATTTTTTTCCCTGCGGTCCGCCGAACTGGTCGGCATACCCGTCGGTAAAACCGTACAGGCTGTCGCCAGCTTCCAGTTTAACGGTATGCTGTTTGAACGGGCGTTGTTCGGCATGATAACCTACCGGCTGTTTGTCGGGCAGTTGTTCCAGTAATTTTCCGTCGCGGATAATGTAAAAGCTGTTGTTGGCCGCTGCGTAAACGAGCTGTTTTTCGTTCTTGTCGAAACGCCAGAGCACCATGTCCATGCCGTCTTTACTTTCACCGGCGGTGCCCGACTGGCGCAGCGCAACGATTACTTTTTCGCGCATCAGGTCGAGGATGGCGGCCGGTTCGGCGAGGTTTTTATCGTTGATGATCTCGTTCAGCAGGGCGGCGCCGAGCATGCTCATGAATCCGCCCGGAACGCCATGGCCCGTGCAATCCGCGATGGCGAGAAAAATACTGTCGCCGCGAACCGCCATCCAGTAAAAATCGCCGCTCACGATATCCTTCGGGCGATAAAAAACAAAACCTTCACGCATGCCCGAGCGGTTGAACTCGGATGGAGTAGGCAGCAGGGCCTGCTGTATTTTCTGCGCGTAGTTGATCGAATCGGTGATGCTTTTATTTTTTTCTTCGATGATGGCTTTCTGATCCGTGAGCAGGATGTTCGCACGCTTGCGCGATTTGCTGCGCGTAAAAAGTAAAATGGCGACTGCGATCAGGAAGACGAGCGCTGTTATGGCAATGGTAATCACCAGGTTCTGCCGCTGCGCAATAAGTTCCTGCTGCTCTTTGTCGTGCTTTAGCGATTCGATTTCCCGTTCCCGTTTTTCTTTATCGAACTCGGCATCCATCTCGCGGATATGGCGCTGGTTTTTTTCGCCGAACAGGCTGTCCTTAAGTGCGGTGTATTGCTTGTAAACTTCGAGCGCTTTATCGTGTTTGCCCGACAGCTCGTAAATTTCCGAAAGCTGGAACAACTGGTTTTTCCGTGAATCCGTTTTACCGATTTTGGCAGTAAGGGTCATGGCTTCCTGTATGGCCGCGATTGCAGCGTCGTATTTTTTTTCGCTTTTGCGGATGATGGCCAGTGCTTCGAGCCGGGTGATGAGATCATACTCCATCTGGTTTTCGCGAAGCATCCGGATCGCTTCGTTTATTGCGATGTCGGCGCCTGCAAAATCACCGGTCTTTGCCCGGCACAAAGCGATTCCGCCCAGGCTGCCCGACAGGTAAGAAGCATGCCCGAGACGCTGTGCGATTTCTTCCGCGAGCAAAAAATAGTTCATCGCTTTGGAAATACTGTCCAGGTCATAATACGCCGTGCCCATATCGTTGTACGTAACACAAAGTCCCGATTCCAGTTTTCCCATCTTGAACTGTTCAACGGCCTGTTCCAGGAATTCGATGCAGCGCCGGGGATCTCCCATGCTGTAATAAACAATGGCAAGATTGAGGTACGATTTCCCGAGTTTGGTCGGGTCATGCTGGTTGCGGCGCAGGCGGATCGCCGTTTGATGCGCGCTGATGGCCTTGCTGTAATCGCCGAGATCATGATAAATCGTTCCGAGCGCATTCCATCCTGCGGATTCGCCCCTTTCGTATTTCAGTTTTTGTGCAAGTGCGAGACCTTCCTTGCAGTAAACCATTCCTTTTTCAAGATCGCCGTAGCTTACTTCCCAGCCCAGGTCGATGAGCATCTTTGCTTTGGAAGTATCTTCTTTTACCGAAGGAAGCACACGGAGAATACTGTCCATGAGCGCTTTGTTCTGTGCAGGGAGAGTGGTTCCGCCGGAAATAACCAGCAAAGCAGGGAGTAAAAAAGAAAGCAGGAACCTGCGCATAAATTGTCGGAAGAGCGTATCAAATGTACTAAATCCTGCAAGGAAGGCGATCTAAATTTTAATGCCCGTGAGCAGCACATCATCCACCTGCTCCAGGTTTCCTTTCCACGATTCAAAAAGATTTTCGAGTCTTGTTTTTTGCTCTTCCATGGGTAACCGGTGCAGCCCGAGCAGTTTTTGCTGAAGCTGTTTGTATTTGAATTTTTTTCCCTGCTCTCCGCCGAACTGGTCGGCATAACCATCGGTGAACAGGTAAATAATATCGTCTTTTTGCAGGTCGATGCTCTGCAGCGTAAATGGCTTGTTGCCTTCGGGATGTTTCCCCACCGGCATTTTATCCGGCTTGTATTCGATAAACGCTCCGCCGCGCAGCAGCCACAGCGGGTTGTTCGCACAGGCGAACTGCAGGTGATTTTTTTCCGAATCGTAAACGCAAAGTACCGCATCCATCCCGTCTTGCACGCCGGTTTCCGGTGATATACCCTCGCCCGGTTCGTCCCCGGCGCTTTCGCGATTGAGCGAGGAGATGAGCTGCTCGCGTACGTGTGCCAGGATGAGATCGGGACGCTGGATGCCTTTTTCGGCGACGGCTTCGTTCAGGAATGAAATGGAGAGCAGGCTCATGAACGCGCCGGGAACGCCGTGCCCGGTACAATCGGCGATGATGAAAAACGTTTTGGCGCCGCTGGTGTACGACCAGTAAAAATCGCCGGATACGATGTCCTTGGGTTTGTAAAACAGGAAATGATCCGGGAAATTTTTTCCCGCCAGCTTGCCCGAAACGAGTACGGCGCGCTGGATGCGCCGCGCATAGGTGATGGAATCGGTAATGTTTTTGTTCTTCTCTTCGATCACCGCATTTTTTTCGGAGAGGCGGCGGTTGGCTTTTTCTTTGCTGCGTGCGCGGTTGTAGAAAAAGAAAAGGGTAACCACCAGCAGGATAATGCCGAGCACAAGTACGGTAACCCAGAATGCGGTCCGCTCGGTCTGCAGGTCCGAAATCTCTTTTTCCTGCCGGAGCTGGTTGATCTCGCCTTCATCCCGCTCGGCCCTGATCCTGTTTTTCAGGTCGGTGATGATGCGCGTATTATCGGTATTCACCAGCGAGTCACTCATCTGCGCATAACGGACATGATAACGGTAAGCGTCTTCGAACCGTTCGAGCGATTCGTATGTTTCGGAAAGATTCAGGTAGCAATCCATGATCATGTCCAGGTTGCCTACCGACTGCGCACGATCGAGCGAGATGAAATAATACTTCAGCGCTTCCGCATACAAACCTTTGTCGCGGTCGATCCGGGCGATATACGAATACGCATACGTGATGTTGGATGAATCGCCGATCAGCCGCATCATGCGCATGGATGAATCGAGTAATGCTTCTGCTTCCGGGTAATTTTTCAGATCGATCAGCGAAAGCGATAAACTGTTCATGCCGGTAATCATCCGGTCGGTATCGTTGTTCGAGCGGTGCACGTCGAGTGCGCGGCGGAGGTAGTTCACGGCTTTCCCGAGGTTTGCGCTGTCTTTAAACTGCAGCTGGTAAAAAATATTCCCGATGTTGCCCAGGATAATTGCTTCGCGTTTTTTGTTCCCCGTTTCCCTGGCAATGGCAAGCGCCATTTCGTAATACTTGACCGCTTCGGCATGAATATCCTGGTGCGCGTAAATATTGCCGATGCTGTTCAGCGCGGCGATCTCCCTGCCTTTGTCGCCGGTTTTTTTGGCAAGCTCGAGTGCGCGGAAAAGGTTTTCGGAAGCTTCCACGTAATCGGCGATATAAATATTCCGGATGCCGACATTGAAGCGCGCCGTAATTTCGGCCTGGACGTTTTTCAGCTCGAGCGCGATCACCAGCGCTTCTTCGGCGTAACGCAGGGCCGTATCGTTATTCGTCAGCGCCGCTTTTTCAGCAAGGGCGATTAATTTGTTAACGGAATTCGTGTCGCGCGGAAGTGTTTTGGCGTAGTCACTGATCGTGTCTTCCAGTCCCGCGGCTTTTATAAAACCGGGAAGCAAAAGAAAAACAAACATAAATACGTGAAGCCGCGACCGCATGGAAGTAAATGTAAGCAATACCATATCGATTCGGCAATGAAGAACCCGGAAGGGCCTGGAACTTATTTAATCACGCCGAGTTTCTTCCCGACTTTTTCAAAAGCGGCAATCGCTTTGTCGAGATGTTCTTTTTCGTGGGCGGCGGAAAGCTGCACGCGGATGCGGGCCTGGCCTTTCGGGACCACGGGATAAAAGAACCCGATCACATATATGCCTTCTTCGAGCAGCGCATTCGCGAATTCCTGCGACAGTTTCGCATCGTAAAGCATCACGGGGACAATCGCCGAGTCGCCTTGTTTGAATTCCAGTCCGATCCTGCGCATGCCTTCTTTGAAATAATTCACGTTCCATTCCAGCTTGTCGCGGAGCGCGGTGGTTTCGCTCAGCATATCGAATACGGCGATGGATGCGCCCACGATAGCCGGGGCCAGCGAGTTGGAGAAAAGATAAGGACGCGAACGCTGGCGAAGCATTTCAATAATTTCTTTTTTACCCGTGGTGAATCCGCCCATCGCGCCGCCCAGCGCTTTGCCGAGCGTCCCGGTAACGATATCCACGCGCCCCGTCGCGCCGCCGGCCTCCACGCTGCCGCGCCCGGTTTTGCCGATGAAGCCGGTGGCGTGACTTTCATCCACCATCACCAGCGCGCCGTATGTATCCGCCAGGTCGCATATTTTATCTATCGGCGCTACGAAACCGTCCATGGAAAATACGCCGTCGGTAACGATGATCTTGTAGCGGCAGTTCGAAGCGGCTTTAAGCTGCGCCTCGAGATCGTTCATGTCGCAGTTTTTGTAACGGAAACGCTGCGCTTTGCAAAGCCTTACGCCGTCGATGATCGAAGCGTGGTTCAGTTCGTCCGAAATAATCGCATCCTGTTCGCCGAACAGCGGTTCGAACACGCCACCGTTCGCATCAAAGCAGGCGGCGTACAAAATCGTGTCTTCGGTGCCGTGGAATTTCGCGATTTTTTCTTCGAGTGTTTTATGAATATCCTGCGTGCCGCAGATAAAACGCACCGACGACATGCCGTAGCCGTGCGTATCCAGCGTTTTGTGCGCCGCTTCGATCACGCGGGGATGCGAAGAAAGTCCGAGGTAGTTGTTCGCGCAGAAAATAAGCACGTCCTGCCCGGAACTCACTTTCACCGAAGCGCCCTGCGGCGTGGTGATCACACGTTCACGTTTGAAGAGGCCGGCCTCGTCGATCGTATTCAGCTCCGCCCGGAGAAAATCTTTATATGAACCGTACATAAAAATGTTTTTCTGTTGGTTGAAATCGAATCCAAAGGTAAGTGATTCGTGAATTCGGAAAGCCTCTTAAAAACTGAGCCCGGCCAGGCAGATGTCGTCGGTCTGCACAAGTTCGTGTTTCCACCCGGACAAAAATGCCGTTACCGTGTCGGGCTGTTCCTGGACCGGGATGCCGGAAAGCGAGGCCAGCAGCGCTTCAACGCCTTTGTACTTCAGTTTTTTACTATCGGGTCCGCCGAACTGGTCGGCCAGCCCGTCGGTCATCAGGTAAATAACATCGCCCGGCAACAGCTCGATCACGCCTTCCGAAAAAGGATGCGGTTTCCATTCGCCTGCGCCGATGGGTTGCTTGTCGCCGCGGAATTCCATAACCGATTTTCCGCGAAGCAGGTACATGCGCTGGTTGGCGCCCGAATAAAAAATTTTGCGCGCCACCGGGTCGATCCGGCAGCACATGATGTCCATGCCGTCCTGTATCGTTCCCGATGCCTGCGAACCGGCAAGCGAAGAAAGAATTTTTGTACGAAGCGCGTCCAGGATTTCCGCCGGCGAATGAATATGCTGCCCGATAATGATTTCGTTGAGTAGTGAAATGCCGAGCATGCTGAGCAGCGCGCCCGGTACGCCGTGACCGGTGCAGTCGGCAACGGCAACGATAACTTCGCCGGTATTCCCGGCGTTGCCCGCCCAGTAAAAATCACCGCTCACCACGTCGCGCGGCTGGTATAAAACGAACGAATCCGGCAGCAGTGCGCGCATCACTTCCGCATGGGGCAGCATAGCGTGCTGAATTCTTCTCGAATAGCTGATGCTGTCGAGAATGTCCTTGTTCTTCTGGTTGATCTCGTTATTCAGCTTGACGAGATCGATATTCTTCAGCCGGAAAAGTTCGCGTTCTTTTTCCGCGTTGGTCAGCCTCGAAATGATTTGCTGGTTTCGCGCCTGCGTGATCGATTTGGAATGAAGCAGTTTGTTCTGCAGCGTATGAAATTCGGTGAAGTATTCAAATGCTTTTTTGTAATCGCCGCGCGATTTTTCCAGGTCGGCAAGCACTTCAAGAATAAGTGCGCTGTTTTTTTCCGACTTCATGCTGATGGCCAGCCGTTCCGCTTCGTCGAGATGCTTCTCGGCAATGTCGAAATTCCCGGTGGTTACGTATGTTTTTCCCAGCATGAGGTGCGCGTACATGATGCCGAACTGGTAATTTATTTTTTCGTAGAGATCCAGCGCGAGCTTAAAATTTTCGGTTTGTTTTTCCCGGTCTCCGCGGTCCGCAAATACCGTCCCGATATTGATCAGTGCATTTCCCCAGAGAATATGCTCCCCGTGTTCGCGGTAATAGTCGATCGCCTCTTCGTAACAGGCCATGGCCCGGTCGAGGTTGCCGAGCATTTTTTCCACGTTGCCCAGGTTGTTGATCTGCCCCGCCAGGTTATTCTCGAAACCGGGATTCCGGAAACAGGCAATGGCTATTTCATTATGCTCTTTGGCCAGCAGTGAATCTTCCAGCTGGAAATAAAGGCTGGCATAAACCGAGTGCATGATCCCTTCGAGCTGGACATTTTTTTCGGTGGAAGCGTCTAGCAATTCCGAACAGCGGTTCGCCACATCGAGCGCCTGTTTCATGTCGCCGAGCCGTGCAAAACAATACGAAACGATGATGAGATTCCGGAACATACTTTCCACCGACCCGGCTTCTTCGCCGGCATGTGCGCCCTGCATGGCCACTTCCACGGCCTGTTCGTCGTCCGAACAATAATAATAACACCAGGCTTTTGCTTTGAGCAGTTCCGCGATCACCTTTTTATCCCCGAGCCGGTGTGCGTCGTGCTCCAGTTCCTGGATGAGCTTCAGTCCTTCTGCAGGGATCTTCCGGCGGTTTTCAAATACGTATTCCGTAACTGCAACAATGCGCTCCCTGGAACCGGCCGGATATTTTTTAATCTCGTCTTCATTCATAACGCCTGGAAGGATAGCGTTTGTTCTTTTCCTCTACACACGAAGATAGGATTTGGAAGCTGAATAAACAGCGACTTCTTATCTTGCGGCCTCAAATCCAGGTTTATGAAAAAGAAAATCATGCTGCTCGGTTCCGGCGAGCTCGGTAAAGAATTCGTCATCGCTGCACAGCGGCTCGGGCAACACGTCATCGCCGTCGATTCTTATAACGATGCCCCCGCGCAGCAGGTGGCCGATGAGCGTGAAGTGATCAATATGCTCGACGGTTCTGCACTCGATGCCATCGTTGCGAAACATTGCCCGGATCTCGTCGTTCCCGAAATCGAGGCTATCCGTACTGAACGTTTTTACGTGTATGAAAAACAAGGTGTGCAGGTTGTTCCCAGCGCCCGCGCAGCCAATTTCACCATGAACCGGAAAGCCATCCGCGACCTTGCCGCAAAAGAACTCGGCCTGCGCACGGCGAAATATGCATATGCCACAACGCCCGAAGAATTCAAAAAAGCCGTTTCTGAAATCGGTATTCCCTGCGTGGTGAAACCGTTGATGTCGAGCAGCGGAAAAGGGCAGAGCGTGATCAAAACCGAAGCCGATATTGAAAAATCGTGGAACTATGCCATGGCCGGATCGCGCGGCGACCTGATGGAAGTGATCGTGGAGCAATTCGTAAAATTCAATTCGGAAATCACCTTGCTCACCATAACACAAAAAAACGGCCCGACTTTATTTTGTCCGCCCATCGGCCACCGCCAGGAGCGCGGCGATTACCAGGAAAGCTGGCAACCGCACCCGATGAGCGACGCACATATCAAAGAAGCGCAGGACATGGCCGGGAAAGTGACCGGCGCACTCACCGGTGCGGGCATCTGGGGCGTTGAATTTTTTCTCGCCGACGAAGGCGTTTATTTTTCCGAGCTCTCGCCGCGGCCGCACGATACGGGTATGGTAACGCTTGCGGGAACACTGAACCTGAACGAATTCGAATTACACCTGCGCGCCGTACTCGGTTTGCCGATTCCGGTCATCACGCTGGAACGTGCGGGTGCAAGCGCCGTGGTGCTCGCTTCGCAGGAAGGTACTCCCGAAATCAGCGGGGTGGATGCTGCGCTCGCAGAAGAAAAATCCGATGTCCGTGTTTTTGGAAAACCGACTACGCGTCCGTATCGTCGCATGGCGGTTGCGTTGTCGTATGATGTTCCCGGATCGGACGTGAAAAAACTGGTGGAGAAAGCAAAAGCGGCGGCGGCAAAAATCAAAGTGCACTGATCACGATTTCGTTTTCGCCAGGAGCATAATGGAATAACCTCCGAAAGTTTTTACTGCAAAATTTTTGCTGATCGCGAAAAACAGTTTCCGGAAGCCGTTTACAAAGCGCTGTTTGCCGGTCATGTTTTCAAATTGTGGCGGTGTGTAAAACCAGTCGACTGTTTCATAACCGAGATCATCCAGGATGCTGCGGATGAACTTCGGACTGAAGTTGTGAATATGTCCCACGCGTTTTTTGGATTCGATCAGCATTTCCTCGCGGAATAAAGTCCAGGTACAGAGATCGAGCGGAATATGAAAAATAAAATACGGCGCCTGGTGTTTGAGCTTCCGTAAAAATTCGAAATAATTTTCGATATGTTCGATCACGTCGATCACCAGCAGCAGGTCGAATGCAGCGTCTTTTTTTCCGGTGAGATCTTCCAGGAAAAAATGCAGGCGTTCATTTGTTTTTTTACTGCAGATGGAATACGCATCCGGGGAAATATCGTAGCCGTGGAAAACGGAACTTGCGGGTAACTGTTTCTGCAGTTCGGCCAGGATCTGTCCGCTTCCGCAGCCCACTTCCGCCACCGATCGTACGTTTGTTCCGTTGCGCAGGATCAGTTTCAGGATATTGGCTGCCTTTTCCGGCGCACCTTCTTCGTGCCAGTCCGGGTTATTGCTCAGGTATTCGCCGCTGCTGTAAATATCACTCATCGCGGCCGAAAGATACGGGAATAATATTTTTGCGATCTACTGCTTCGCCGCTTTGAATTCTTTCAGTGTGCTGCTTACCTGGTCTTTGCCGGTGGGATCGAACTCGGGATGGGAAAACCAGAAATCATAAAATGCCTGGAGCGCTTTCCGGCCCTCCGTGCATTTACGATCGGAGAGATAGGCAGTAATGTAATACGTTCGGCCGTTCCAGTCGGCACGCCGGCGGAATTCGGGCGGCGCCGAGCCGTAACCGAAGTTGTTTTCCGCCAGGGTCATCTTCTTTTTACCGGCCTGGCTTTCCCAGTATTTCCGGTCATCATTCAGAAGCCGGATGAGATGCGGGCAGATCTCCTCTCCGAAATTGAATGAAAAAAGCTGGAGAATACCGGTGTGCATGTAAAGCATGGAATCGGTATGCAGCACTTCTTCCATAGCCCGCGCACCTTCCGTCCCGCAGCTTCGCAGAACAGGCGCGATATCCGAACGCATGTCATAAACCAGGTTATCGAGCAGGTAAGGTTTCAGCGAATCGGCGCGCACGGAAAGCGTACTGATAAGCCGGTTTTGCTCGAAGCGGTTTTTCCGCGCTGCAATGTTCAGCACATAACGTTTGAATTCTTTTTCAGATTTGTCACAGGAACTGAGCATTCTCGGTCCCGGGTTCATCATCTGGAAAAAAGCGAAAGTCGCCGTGTCCTCGCTCCAGGCCATGGAAATTTTCATGTATTCTTTATCCGCGTTCGTGGTCATGCCGTAAGCTTTGCCGGAATATTCTTTCCATTCTTCGCTGCTGAAATAGGCACTTTGCCATTGTCCCTGCTCGTTCCGGCGAAGAAAAAGAATCACGCGGTTAAATTGTTTATTCCGTTCAATTCGCAGATCGTTCTCTTCATTCCAGGCGGATTTATCGTTCGTGGAAAATTCGAAATCATCGAGATACGGAACGGAAATAATTGCGCCTGTTTTCAGTTCACCTTTCCACGATTCGATTATTTCGAATTTTTTCTGGTGATCGGTTCCTTTTGCAACGAGGATATGCGTGGCGTTCCAGGCCAGCCTGGACAAATCGAATTCCGGTGCCATGTCTGCAAAAGCAGGAACGTTTATTGCCAGCAGGAAAAACAGCAAATTTTTTTTCATCATGCTCAGTTGAGCCGGTATAATTTCCCGGGAAGCGATTTTACAATACCGGTAAATTCGAGGTGGAGCAGGATAGAGGCTGCCCTGCTCATGGAAATTCCGGAAACCGAACTGATTTCATCCAGGTAAAGATTGCCTTGCCCGCGCATGCTGTTCACGATTTTTTCTTCTTCGGGATCGAGAGCGATCGGCAGGGCGGGCTGCGGCGAAGGTTTCCGGATATCGTTCAGTTCCCAGCTCATGATGCGGGCAAGATCGGCACCCGATTCGATCAGGCCGGCTTTGTGGGTGCGGATAATTTTGTTGCAGCCGGCTGAGCGTTCTTCGCCGACAGCGCCGGGAAATGCGAAAACATCGCGGTTGTAATTTATGGCATACTCGACGGTAATAAGGGAGCCTCCTTCAACCCCGCTTTCAACAACGATCAGTGCATCCAGCAACCCGGCTACGATGCGGTTCCGGCTCGGAAAATTCTCGCGGTCGGGGTTGGTATTGCTGGTGTACTCCGTAAGCAGTCCGCCGTTTTTGATCATCTTTTTGGCCAGCCCGCGGTTTTCATTCGGATAAAGGTTATCCAGGCCATGCGCAAGCACGCCCACAGTTTGAAGGCCGCATTCCACGGCGGTTTTGTGTGCTATGCTGTCAACGCCGTAAGCCAGCCCGCTTACTACAAGTACATTGTACGGCTCGAGTTCGCGGATCAGTTTTTCGCAAAGATCAGCACCGTATGGTGTAACGCGCCGCGTTCCGACAATACCGACTACGCGCGTATTATTGAAATTCGTATTGCCGATATGATACAGAATGACCGGGGCATCGTAACAATGTTTTAGCCTGCGCGGGTATTCGTTGTCCAGGAAAAACCAGGTCTGGATTTTATTTTTTTCAATGAAACCGAGTTCTTCTTCTGCCCGCCAGAAAACGCGATGGTCATTTACTGCCGATGCAGTAGCAACGCCGATACCCTGTATCCGTTCAAGAAGGCGTTTTTTTTCATGAAAAACAGCCGATGCACTGCCACAGTGTGAAACCAGTTTACGTGCAAGTACCGGCCCGATGTTCGGTACAAGGCTCAGGGCGATTCGGGAAAGGGGTTCGTCGAAAAGCATTGATGAGGTTTAATCTTTTTATTAACATTGTCATTAGAGGCCATTACCCTCACCACAAATTTACGCCACGCCCATGGATCTCAAACTCCCGCTCACACTTTTTTCCTATTTTTTTCTAACATTCTCCCTCTTTGCCCAAACTGTTATAACAGGTACTATTAAAGATATAGTTACTACAGATCCCCTTCCCGGGGCAACAGTAACCATCGATGGCAAACCGGGCACCGCCGCCGATATCAACGGCATATTTACGCTGAATGTCGAACCGGGCACGCACCAGCTGCTTTTTCACATGATCGGTTTTAAGGATATCAAACAGCAGGTTGAAGCGAAAGAAGGTGAAAAAATCACGCTCGACGTAAACATGGAATCGGAAGCCCAATCCTTTGATATCGTCGTTGTTTCCGCCGGGAAATACGAACAGAAAATCGGCGATGTAACCGTTTCCGTGGAAGTAATCAAACCCGAGCTGGTCGAAAATAAAAATACAACCAACATGGAAACGATCCTCGACCAGGTTCCCGGGGTAAACGTAACCGATGGCCAGGCCAATATCCGCGGTGGAAGCGGGTACAGCTATGGCGCAGGCAGCCGTGTGCTTTTGCTGGTGGATGATTTGCCGCAGCTTTCGGGCGATGCCGGCGATGTGAAATGGAATTTTCTCCCGTGTGAAAACGTGGAGCAGGTAGAAGTGATTAAAGGAGCGTCGTCTGCACTTTACGGATCCTCCGCACTCAATGGCGTGATTCATTTCCGGACCAGGTACCCGCGCGACACACCCGAAACGAAATTTTCTATCTACTCCGGGTTTTACGACAATCCGAAACGCGCCGAACTGATCTGGTGGAAAAACCGTAATCCCGCTTTCAGCGGCGCAAATTTCCTCCACGCGCGCAAATGCGGAAACCTCGATCTCGTGATGGGCGGACATGTGTTTACCGACGACGGCTACCGTGAACTCGAAACCGAACAACGCGCACGATTCAACATGAATACACGCTACCGGTTCAAAAAAGTACCCGGATTAAGCGCAGGTGTTAACCTCAACAGCATGTACACGCAGGGTGGTCTGTTCATTGTCTGGCTCGATGGCGATACCGGCGCCTACAGGCCTTCCGGCGGAGAAGTGCAGAACTATAAAAATTTCCGCTTTACAGTCGATCCCTTCGTTACTTACTTCGGAGCCAAAGGACATAAACACAGCCTGCGTACGCGCTATTACCGCACCGATAACCGCAACGATACGGAACAAAGCTCCGAAGCCGATTTCTGGTACGGTGAATACCAGTACCAGAAACAATTTGAAAGCAAACTCACGATCACGAGCGGATATGTATTGAATTATACAGTGGTAACATCCGCTTTATACCTCGATCATTATGCGGCCAACATGTCGGCATACGGGCAGTTCGATAAAAAATTCTTCGATAAACTCAACGTGTCCTTCGGCATCCGGGGTGAATATTATAAACTGGATACTGCATCAACCGAATTCAATATCGTTCGCGGAGAAAACGATACGATCACGCTGCCTTTCCGCCCGGTGGCGCGCATAGGCGTAAGCTTCGAGGCAGCAAAAGCAACCTGGCTCAGGGCTTCGTACGGCCAGGGATACCGTTTCCCTTCGATCGCTGAAAAATATATCCGTACAAGTGCGAGCGGACTCGAAATCTATCCGAACGATTCCCTGCAGCCAGAAACCGGGCAAAGCGCCGAGTTCGGAATCAAGCAGGGAATCAAATGCGGTAAATGGATGGCCTATCTGGATCTTTCCGCTTTCTGGATGGAATACCACAACATGATGGAATTCAGTTTCAACCAGTGGGGTAATCCGCTCGTCGATCCGTTCTTCGGACTCGGATTCAGATCGATCAACGTCGGTTCCACACGGACAAGAGGCATCGACGTTTCCCTGATCGGCCAGGGGAAAATAGGAAAGATCGGTACCAATATGCTGCTCGGATATACCTACATGGATCCGCAATCGCTGATTTTTAACATCGCAAAAGATTCGCTGGTGAACACGTCGAAAGAAAATATTCTCAAATACCGTTATCGCCATATTGCCAAAGCGGATGTGGAAATTTCCTGGCGTAAATTCATGTTCGGAACCAGCATGCGCTTCAATACGTTCATGGAAAATATCGACAGGTTTTTTTATGATGCGTCTTTCCTGCTTGGCGGAATAAAAGAGTACCGGGAACGCTTCAACAGCTCTGACTGGATTTTCGATATGCGCTTTTCTTACCAGGTCAATAAAACAGTGCGCGTGGCGCTGGTTACGAATAACATTACCAACCACGAATATTCTTCCCGTCCTGCCGATGTTCAGCCCCCCCGGAACTTTACCCTCCAGGTCAGCATGAAATTCTGATCCTGTAATTTCGTCCAAGACTTTGGCCCTTCCGAGAAAGCCAGCTTTGCGTCCTTCCGCCCTTGCGAGAAATTTGTTTTGAGTCCTCGTAAGAAAGCCAGCTTTGCGTCCTTGCGTCATTGCGAGAAAGCCAGCTTTGCGTCATTGCGCCATTGCGAGAGATTTTTAGTACGGCAACTACCCTCAACCTGTATCTTTTTACCGTTTTGCAGTTATACTTATAACTGGCAAAAAAACTGGAATTGCACCGGGCGGTGATGATCCCTGTTTCCAGGAAAGAATCCGCAGTGCAGCCTCCGCTGTTCCCACCTGCGGGTTCTTCTCTTGTGAAGCGGGCAACAGGATAACCCTATGAGAAAACTGATTGTACTTCTTTTTGGAATATGTGCGGCCTGCCCGGCCCTTGAAGCAAAAGCTATCCCAACCGGCAGCGATACCGGGTTTTTTACCGGGAAAAAAATCAGGCTGGAAAAAATAGATTTTGTAATCGGTAAAGAAACACTCATCCCCGGCATGGATTCGCTTCGCCCGGTCGCGGAATTCATCAAATCAAAACCGGGACTGGTTTTCGAGATCGGTTGCCATACCGATGTCCGCGGATCAGACACGTTTAACCTGCGCCTTTCGGAACGACGCGCAAAAACGATTTACGATACACTTATTGGTATGGGAGTCGGGTACAGCAGGCTTACCTGGAAAGGCTACGGGGAAACAGAACTTCTCCCGGTAAAGAAAAACAGCAAGGGCGTTCCATACGAACAAACCTCCGGCCGGCGCGTAGAGCTGAAAATCCTGCGGGTGGAAAAATCAATGTCCGATTCCGTTTTCCTGCCGGGAGAATTTATTCGCATACCGGTAATCGTTTATTCTTTCGATGACCGCCGGGAAGTTCGTTTGCGCGATTCACTGGCTCCGGTGGAAAAATTCATCAAAGCGCACCCGGAACTTGTGCTGGAAATCGGTTGCCACACCGATGTACGTGGTTCAGATAAATACAACGAAAAATTGTCTGCGGCACGTGCAAAACAGATTTACGATATCCTGCTGGCCTCCGGGATTTATGCGCCGCGCTTGCTTTACAAAGGCTACGGGGAATACCAGCTCCTCGTTTCCGACCGGATGACCATTTCCGAAAAAGATAAAATGAAACAGGAAGCGCTTCACCAGCTCAACCGCCGCACCGAATTGAAAGTGCTCGCAGTAAACGACAGGAAAGGGCGCTGACCGCAGCCCCTCCTGTTCAGGCCTGCATGTGTCCTCCGCGTGCAGGTTTTTTTTATACCAGGCATTTCCCGGTCATCACTTCCGGTTGTGCAAGACCGAGCAGCTTCAGCAAAGTAGGTGCGACATCCGCCAGGCGGCCATCGGAAATTTTTTTATGCTGCGTATCGACCAGGATGCACGGAACCGGGTTGGTGGTGTGCGCCGTATTCGGACTTCCGTCGGGATTGATCATATAATCCGCGTTCCCATGGTCGGCGATGATGATGAAAGAGTACCCGCTTTTCTGTCCCGCTTCCACCACGCGTTTCAGGCAGGAGTCCACGGTTTCCAGCGCTTTGATCACGGCTTCATACACGCCGGTATGCCCCACCATATCCGCGTTGGCGAAGTTCAGGCAAACGAAATCCGTTTCTCCTTTTTCAAGTTCGGGAACAAGGGCATCCGTAAGTTCGATCGCGCTCATTTCAGGCTGCAGATCATACGTAGCCACTTTCGGCGAAGGAATAAGGATGCGTTTTTCGCCTTCGAACTTTTCTTCCCGCCCGCCGGAAAAGAAAAAAGTAACATGCGGGTATTTTTCAGTTTCCGCGATCCGGATCTGCTTCTTTCCCGCGTGGGAAACGATTTCACCCAGCGTCTCGCTTAAATTGTCTTTGTCGAAAATCACGTGAACATGCCTGAACGTGTCATCGTAATTCGTCATTGTAACATAATAAAGCGGCAAAGTCTGCATGCCTTGTTCCGGCATATCCTGCTGCGTGAGCGCCTGTGTGATTTCACGGCAGCGGTCCGTGCGGAAATTGAAACAGATCACCACGTCATTCTCCCGGATTATTCCTTCTTCAGCAAGCAGCACGGGTTTGATGAACTCGTCTGTTACTCCGGCGGAGTATGATTGCCGCATGGCCGTCCGCGCATCGGTCGATTTTTCACCGGCGCCTTTGGTCAGCAGGTCGTACGCGAGTTTCACGCGCTCCCAGCGTTTGTCACGATCCATCGCGTAATAACGTCCGCAGATCGTCGCGATTTTTCCCGTGGTTTTTGAAAGATGTTCCTCCAGTTTCGTGATGTAGCCCAGCCCGCTTTGCGGATCAGTATCGCGGCCGTCCGTGAAAGCATGTACAAAAATTTTCGTCAGCCCGTATTGTTTTGCAAGCGAGCACAGGTGATGCAGGTGTTCCTGCGACGAATGCACACCGCCGTCCGATACCAGCCCCAGCAGGTGGACTGCTTTGCCGTTTTGCCGCGCATACGTCAGCGCAGCTACGAGTTCAGGATTCGTGTCGATCGTTTTTTCGCGGCAGGCTTTGTTGATCTTCACCAGGTCCTGGTAAACCACGCGCCCCGCACCGATATTCAGGTGTCCGACTTCCGAGTTGCCCATTTGCCCTTCGGGAAGACCGACGTCTTCGCCGGAAGTGCGCAGCCGGGCATGCGGGAAATTCGCCAGCAGGTAATCCATGAAAGGCGTACGTGCGTGCGCAATAGCGTCCGATTTTGTTTTATCTCCGATTCCCCATCCGTCGAGGATAATCAGCATTGCTTTTTTATTCATACTGCTTTCGGTATTTCAATTTCAAAAACAGTTCCCCCGCCGGGATTGTCTTTGATTGCGATCTGCCAGCCCTGGGCGTCGATAAGCGATTTTACGATATAAAGTCCCAGGCCGGTTCCTTTGGTATTGCGTGTTTCTTCACTCCCCGCGCGATAGAATTTGTCGAACACTTTCAGTTTATCCTCACCGGGTATTCCTGTACCGCGATCGGCCACGGCAAGCATGATTTTGTTGTTCTTTACTGCAAGCGAAATCCTGATTGCACTTCCCGCCGGTGAATACTTTACTGCATTTTCCAGCAGGTTGAGCAGGATGGAAGGGAAGGATAATTTATCCACACGGACGTCTATTCCCGGCTCCAGCGTAATTTCAAAAGGATGTGTGCGGCGGATGGAGGGTGCGTTTTTCTCCGCAAGTTCTTCAACCAGCTTCGAAAAATCACAGGTCTCGGGATGCAGGCTGTTGGTATGATTATCTATCCGCGCAGCCAGCAGGATATTCTCCACCAGCGTATGCAGCCGGTCGATATCTTCGATGGCGCTCTCCAGTATTTCTTTCTGTTTTTCGCGAGGCAGTTCCCGGTGCAGCAAAGTCTCGTGCTGCAGCCGCGCCGAAGCCAGCGGTGACTTTAATTCGTGCGTAACGGAAAGCAAAAAATTCTTTTGCTGTTCCGCAAGCGCCGCTTCTTTCTTAAAACTGCTCCGTGTCCGCATAATCCCGAGTACCAGCAGCACGGAAAAAACTGCGCCTTCTCCCAGTATCATCAGCCAGCGCTTGTGCAGCCGGTCGCTCAGTTCGGCCTCCTGCAGCGCCAGTTGTTCCGTGCCGGGAATAACGGGAAGCTGCGTGGATTGCATCCTGATTACCAGGCTCTTTTGTGCATATACCTCGTTGTTCAGTTGGATGAGCATATACGTCCACCACCCGAATTGCAGGAAAACATAAGTCACCAGCACATAAAAAAGCAGCAATGGTCTGGGCTTGGGTGAAGAAGGCATACCGCAAAGTTACGGATTAATGAAAGGGAAGAAATTGACCCCGGTCATAAAAAAATCCTCCCGCGGGGGGAGGATTTTTTGCTGCGGGAATCATTTACACGTTACACACCCTTACTCCGCAGTACTACCCACAATCCAACTAACCAACCTTGATTTTTAATGATGCGACTTGTTCATTTCGACATGATCGTCCTGAATTTTCTTCAGATCCGATTCCAGCCGGGCGATCGAATTATGCAGTTCTTCGAGCATCTTCCGGGTTTCCGTGCTTTCTGCCGGTATACTTTGAATCATCATTTTGTGCTTGTCCACAAGCTGGCCGTCCTCTTCGATCAATTTCAGGTGCTGCTGCTCGATGCGCAGATGAGTCGAATCATCGCTTTTGCCCATTACGGTGGCATGTTCGTTCACCCATGCCAGGTGCGAGCTTTGGATTTCTTTATGCAGGTTTTCTAACTGTCCGAATTCCTGCTGGACCTGTTTTGTCAACGAATCGTTCGGGTTGGGTTCCGTCTTCGAGCCGTTGCATGCCGTGTAAAAAATAGCCGCAATGCCCAGCAAAAAAGCGAATAACGGAAACGCAATACTTCTCATGATTTTTCTTTTGACGGGGCAAAACTACTTCTTGCGCGCTTTGGTCGTCACGGAAATTAGATTAACAGATAAACTCGTTCGACGACTGGAATAAAGAGACGGATAAGCGGAAAGAGAAATATGGCCGGGCTTTTATAGCCTCAAACGTACGTCCGGCAGGAGGAAAACAAAAAATCCGCCGAAGCGGATTTGTGTGCGACGTACTGGTCCCGATAGCTATCG
>VBWE01000057.1:1468-13800 GCA_006218065.1 Bacteroidota bacterium | reverse complement strand
TATCCGCACGGTAAACCTGGAAGAACTGCGCGCCGGAACGGGTTATGTTCCGCAGGAAGTTTTCCTTTTCAGCGATACTATCGCCGGCAATATCGCCTTCAGCGCCACCGACCTCCGCGAAATCGAAAAAAGCCGCGACGCTATCGAACAGGCCGCAAAGGACGCAGCCATTTACAGCAGCATCATGGAATTCCCGGAAAAATTCGAAACGATTGTCGGGGAACGCGGCGTTACGCTTTCGGGCGGACAAAAGCAGCGTATCTCCATTGCGCGGGCCATCATCAAGCATCCGCATATCCTCATTTTCGACGACTGTCTTTCCGCCGTGGATACGGAAACCGAGGACGAGATTCTCGGGAACCTGAAACGGATCATGAAGGACAGAACTACGCTGATCATCAGCCACCGTGTTTCATCGGTGCAGCATGCCGACCAGATTCTCGTTTTCGACCAGGGACAGGTCATCGAACAGGGAACACATACTGATTTGCTTGAAAAGGGAGGCGTTTATGCTGAACTTTTCCGCAAGCAGGCGCTGGAGAAGAGAAAGAACTGACTATTGTCGGTTTAAAATTCCTGCGGAATAATATATGCTAAGCGGCAGGAGGCAGGCAACATGCGAAGCGCATTACGTTGACTGCCTCCTGCCTATTGCCGCTTCGTAAAGACTATTCCGATGTAGCCGACCTTGTTTTGTAAAAGCGACTCCAAGGAATTTTAAACAATCCATAATCTTGTCCCTCTTCCTGTTTTATATTTAAAATACTGTAATTCAACTGCTTATATTATCCAGCATTTAACGGATAATTAACAGTCGCAACACGGGTTTTCAACAGCAAAAACACGAAACCTGTTTTTAACCGGATAAAAAGCCAGTTTCTCCCGACTAATCGCTTTTTTATTAACATTTTTTGTTTTCTTACGAAAATTATTTAATACATTTGTTCCTATTCCTCTTCCTTAATAAACACGGAAAGCGATGGCAGAGCATTACGACAATAACAGGGATTCAGGCGGTGAACTTTTCTCCAAGCCGGTAAAAGCAGGTAAGCGCACGTATTTCTTTGATGTGAAATCCACTCGTGGAAACGATTATTACCTGACCATCACGGAAAGCAAGAAGCGGATTGGTGATGACGGAAAATTCTTCTACGAAAAGCACAAGCTTTTCCTTTATAAAGAAGACTTCGATAAATTTTCGGAAGGGCTCCAGGAAGCCATCGCATACATTAAAGCGCATGCGAGCGAAAGCAATACAGCGACCAACCACCAGCCCAAGAGCGAGGTAAGCATGAACGGCACTGCCGTTCACAGCAATGTTAACTTTGAAGATCTCGGCTGATAGGCCATACTAGTTTTCAACAACGGATCCCGGCAATCGCCGGGATTTTTTATTTTAAAACTATTTCATAATCATAAATTTACACGTTGTTATTTAACTGGATTATTCACAAACGGGCAAGCCATATCCCCGCGACATTCAGAAACCGGAACTAAAATTTCCTTCCCTGTTTTGCAACGGTTACGAAGATTTTTATAAAGCGCCTAAATTAAGCCTACCTTTGCGCGACTTATTTTTCCAGGAAGCTTATGAGCAGTTTTTACGATTTTGGGTTTAATGACGGTGTGCTGGACGGTATTGAAGCGATGAATTTCGACAAACCGACGCCCATCCAGGAGCAAACCATTCCGCTTACCATGTCCGGCCGCGATGTGATCGGCTGTGCGCAAACGGGTACCGGGAAAACGGCAGCCTACCTGCTTCCGATCATGCATCACCTGCTGGAAAACCCGAACCGTACGGGCGTGGGCGCCCTGATCCTCTCGCCCACCCGCGAGCTCGCCCTGCAGATCGACCAGGCCGCTACCGGTTTCTGTTATTTCTCCGGCCTCGGCACACGCGCGGTTTACGGCGGCGGCGATGCGGTTTCGTTCGAGAACGAGAAAAAAGCGCTCACCAAAGGCGCCGATATTATTATAGCTACGCCGGGACGACTGCTCGCGCACCTCAACCTCGGCTACGTCAACTTTTCCAACCTGCAGCACCTGATTCTCGATGAAGCCGACCGTATGCTCGATATGGGATTCTTCGACGACATCATGCGCATCGTGAAAGGTCTGCCTGAGAACAGGCAAACGCTCATGTTTTCGGCCACCATGCCCCCGCGCATCCGCCAGCTCGCTTCCAAAATCCTGAAGAACCCGGCCCAGGTGAATATCGCCATTTCCAAACCGGCCGAAGGCATCGTACAGCAGGCCTACTGCACCTACGATACGCAGAAAATTCCGCTGCTGGTGAACCTGCTTGCGAATGATCAGCACGTGAGCATCATCATCTTTTCGTCCACCAAAATCAAGGTGAAAGAAATCGAGCGCGAACTGAAACGTTTGAAATACAGCGCAGCCGCCATCCATTCCGATCTCGAACAGAATGAGCGTGAAGAAGTGCTTCGCAGTTTCCGCAACCGAAACCTGCGCATGCTGGTCGCTACCGACGTGCTTTCGCGCGGCATCGATATCGAGAACATCAGCCTGGTGATCAACTTCGATGTCCCTGGCGATGCCGAAGATTATGTGCACCGCGTAGGCCGCACCGCCCGCGCCGAATCTACCGGCATGGCGATTACGCTGATCAACGAATTCGACATGAGCCGGTTCGCGAGTATTGAAAAACTGATCGGCTACGAAATTCCGAAACTGCCGCTCCCGGGCGACCTGGGCGAAGGCCCGGCATACAATCCCGCTGCAAAACACTTCAGGAGTTTCGGGCACGGCAAAGGCGGTAATAAAGGCGGTGGCAACAAAGGCGGCGGCGGTGGCGGCGGTAAAAGAAGATTCAACGGCCGAAAAGGAAAAGGCGGATCGCACCAGGGTAAAGCGCCGCAGCAGCCCAAATCATGAACCAGCAGTACGATAACAATCCGCACGCAGCGCCCCCGGTTCCGCGCGATCGTCCGTACGTCACGTTTACACTCATCGGCATAAACGTACTTATGCTGCTCCTGCTCGTGCTGTTCGAGAAAACCAACCCGATGCTGCCCGACGCGGAAGCGGTTCTCCGCTGGGGAGCCAATAACCGGTACTTCGTTTATAACCGGGGTGAATGGTGGCGCCTGGTCGCGCACATGTTCCAGCATTTCGGCATTCTTCACCTCGCGATAAACATGTACGCGCTTTTCCAGGTGGGTGCAGTGCTGGAACTGAATTTCGGCCGCTGGCGTTTGGTATTTTTCTACCTGCTTGCGGGATTCGCGGGCGCTTTTGCGAGCAACTGGTTCTTCGAATTCGCCATCGGGGTCGGCGCTTCGGGCGCGATATTCGGGCTTTTCGGCGCGCTGGGTGCGCTGGCCACCACCAACCTGGTGCGCAAGGAATACAGGATGAGTATCCTGAAAAATCTCGGCTTCTTTCTCGTGATCAATCTCGCGATCGGGTTCCAGTCGGGCATGATCGACAATGCGGCGCACATCGGCGGATTTATCGGCGGGGTGCTTTCGGCTTACGGTTCGTACTTTGCTTTACGTTTCGCGCATCGCCCGGGCGCAAAAGCATCCGGCGTGATTTTGCCCGTAATACTGACCGGTATTTTCTGTTTTGTGCTTTTTATGTTCACGCCCCCGGGAAAAGATCCGGATGCGGAAATCAACCGCCTGCACCAGCAGGTTGGAAAAATCGAAGAACGTACAAATATATGGCTGAACGATTTCGACACCCGCGATTCGGCCAGGCCGGAAGATACCGCCCTGCTCGACCGCGCCGCTGCTGCCTTCGACAGCATCATGCGGCTTACCGATTCTATGCTTGCATTTAAACTGACGCCGCATTACGACAAACGTTTCCGCCTGTACCGTTTGCGGGTGGAAGAACAAAATAAACTCATCCGGTACCAGCGTACGCTTCTTGCCAGCCAGGTGCCCGATTCCGTGGCGACAGCAAAAATGTTCCTGTTCAAACAGCGCATCGATTCGATCGATAAGGCTTTCGGGGAATTGCTGAAGCAGGAGCCCAGGTAATCGTTATCTTTAATTTTGCCAAAACCAGCATATGTTCAGAGTCACTTGTTTTTCACTCCTGCTGCTTTCCGTTTTTTTCACGGGAACTGTTTCTTTTGCGCAAAATAAAACGACTGCGCCCGGCGATTTCCATATCAAGGTCAAAGTCAAAGGCATTCCGAAAGATTCGACAGCCATACTTTGCTGGTATTACGGTGAAAGCAAACCGGATTTGTACACCGCAAAAGCGGATGCTTCGGGCAATTTCGTTTTTTCAGCGAAGGAAAAAATGCTGCGCGGCATGTATTTTATCCAGCTGGCCGGCGCCAAAAACAAGTATTTCGATTTCCTGCTTTCCGACGACCAGGTTTTCGAGATGGAAACGGATACGGCCGATTTTATCGCAAGCACAAGCGTAAAAGGCTGCGAGGAAAACAAAAGCTATTACGATTACCTGCGTTTTCTTGCGGCCAACAATAAAAAAGCGGGGCAATTGAAAATCAAACAGGCGGAACTGGAAAAGAAAAACGACAACGCCGCGCTGATCGATATCGCGCACAAACTGGAAGCGCTGGAAACCGCGCAAACCCGTTACGAAGAGCGTTATATCCTGAAACACCAGGCCACATTGCTGGCCAAACTGCTCGACCTGCAGCAGAAAAACGAAGCGCCGAAAGAAACCGCGACCATCGAACAGGTGCAGCGTTACAACCGCGCGCATTATTTCGACGGCACCGACTGGACCGAAAGCGGCCTCGCGCACAATCCCTGGTATCATAAAAAAATAGGCGCTTACCTGGATACGTACATTCCGCAAAACGCCGATTCCTTATCTGCCGCCTGCGATTTTATCGTGGAAAAAGCGCGCAGCAACCGCGAGTTGTTCAAACTGACCGTGCAGTACCTGGCGTTCAAATACGACGTGCAGAAACCCACCTGCCGCGACGGCGTGCTGTTTCACATGGTGGATACGTATTTCAAAACCGGGCAGGTTGACTGGCTCGGGCAGAACATCAATGATTTCCTGGTCCAGCGCTGTGAAAAAATGCGCAAACACGGCTGCGGGACGAAAGCGGAAAACGTATTTGTAAAAGACACCACCGGCAAGCCGCACGAGCTGCTCGGCGTAAAAGCAAAGTACACGCTGCTCGTCTTCTGGGACCCGGACTGTTCGCATTGCCAGGAAGAAATGCCGGAACTGAAAACCGAATACGACGAACTGAAAAAATACGGGTTCGAGGTTTTCGCCGTAGTCCCGATGCGCGAAACCGCTCCCTGGAAAAAATTCATCACCGAACACCAGCTGGGCTGGATGAACGGGATGGGCGCGGATGAAAAAACCCAGGCCGCTTTTGTCGATTGGTACCAGGTGTACACCACGCCGCTGTATTACCTGCTCGATGAACAGAAAACGATCATCGCCAAAAACCTGACGCCCACCGGCATGTGCAACGAGATCAGGAAACTGGAAGGGCTGCCGCTGAAAGCCGAAAAACCGGCCAAAGTTCACTGAATACGGCTCGATTTTTGCAGTAATTAACAGCAAATGCACCGGTCATTTCTTAACTTTACCGGGCAAACACGATCCGATTTATGCTTCGAAGCTTTACCCGATTTCTCCTGGTGCCGGCATTGCTGTGTTCCACTTTGTCGCAGGCGCAAACTGCGGCCAAACCGATGAACCTGAAAGTCCGGATCAGGGGACTTGCGAAAGATTCCATCGTCCTGCTGGCTAATTATTACGGCGACAAGCAATTCATCCAGGATACCGTAAAAGCTGATGCTGCCGGTAACGTGCTTTTCAAAAGCGACAAGCCGATGGAACGCGGCATTTACCTGGTGGTTATCCCGAGCAAGAAGAACAAGTTCTTCGAAGTGATCCTGACGGAGAACCAGAATTTCTCGATGGAAACGGATACTTCGGCCAACGCGGTGCAGAATATGAAAGTGACCGGCTCTCCCGAAAACAAAATTTTTTACGATTACCTGCAGTATATCTCCCTCGCGCAGAAACGCCTTTCGCCCCTGACCGATAAAAAGAAAAAGTTCGAGGAACAGAAAAACAAAGATTCCGTTGCCGCCGTCCAGAAAAAAATCGACGACCTTGATCTCGAAGTAAAAGCCTACAAACTCGCTTTCATCAAAAACAACCCGGAGAATTTCATGGCCAAAGTTTTCCGCGCCATGCGGGAGCCCGAAATTCCCAAAGAAATTCCCGCACCGTACAACGCGAACGATTCGCTGAAGAAGGTTTTCAGCTACCTGTATTATAAAGCGCATTTTTTCGACGGCATGGACTGGACGGAAGAAGGCCTGGTGCGCACACCGGTATTTCACAACAACCTGGTGCAGTACATGGACAAGCTGACGCCGCAGCACCCGGATTCCATTATCCTCGCCTGCGATTACCTGATCGGCAAAGCCAAAGGATGCAAGGAACAGTTCAAATACACCACGCACCATCTCACGTACAAATACGAAACCATCAAGGTGATGTGCTTCGACCGGATTTTCGTGCACCTGGTTGATAAGTATTACAAAACCGGGCAGGCGTTCTGGCTCGACGAAAAGCAGACGGAAAAAATAATCAAGCGCGCCGACCAGCTCCGGTATTCACTCTGCGACAACAACCCGGCGAATATGATTTTGCAGGATACTTTGGGCAAAACCGTGTCGCTTCAGCAAATAAAAGCGAAATACACGATCATCGCTTTCTGGGAACCGTCGTGCAGTCATTGCAAGAAAGAAATGCCGATCCTGAAAAAAGAATACGACGAGCTGAAAAAATACGGGCTGGAAATATTCGCGATGAATACCGAAGACGATCCTGCCGCCTGGAGAAAATTTATCCGGGAGAATAAACTCAACTGGATCAACGGCATCGCGAAAGACGCACAGGAACGCGCCACGTACAAGTACTACTATGATATTTACAGCACGCCCGTGCTTTTCCTGCTCGACGAAAACAAAAAGATCATCGCCAAACGCCTCGATCCCATCCAGATGGGCAACGTCATCCGCAAAAAAGAAAAACTCCCGCTCAAGCCCGAAGAAAAGAAAACGGGCGCAGACAAACAGGGACACAATTAAGCGACGCCGAACCCGTTTTAAAGTATGATGCGTTTATTTTTCGCCCTTTCCTGCTCCGCCCTGCTTGCACTTGCTTCCTGCAAGGGAAGTGAAGCCGGCGTGAACAAGTACAAAAACGCGAAACATAAACCCAGCGAGGAAATTCAAAAGGGACATAAAAAAGCGGCGAAAAAAGCCCAACGCGATTTCAAAAAGCAGCTGAAGAAAAACAAAAAGAACCTGAATACCGGCGGTAAATAGTCGTGGCGTTTCTTCCGATTGAATTTCAAATGCAAAATTTCAAATGCCAAATGTAAAAGCGATACGACTTTTACATTTGGCATTTTTCATTTGACATTTCTTATTTTTAGCGCCCGGGAGAACTCATTACTCTACTGTTCCTTGTCCACGCAGCCGGCATAAAATACGTTGAAGGGAAAAATCTCCGCTTTAAACGTTTTCTGCATCACCGAAGTATCCCTGCTTAAAATCGCTTTTGCTTCCTGCGTATTTTTTGCGTGCAGGATGATGAGTCCCTTGTCCGAAAAACGTGCGCCTATTTTTATCGTTCCGCTCTTGCGCAGCCGCGACAAATGCCTCGAATGCGCGTCGAATGCTTTTTGTTCCCAGGCGGACTTCGCCGTATCCCAGTTTTCGCCGGTGGTATATACAATAGCGTAAAGCGAATCGTTTTTTTCTCCCGCCTCCGGCGATCCGGCGGCAGCGGCGGGTTTGCCCTGCAGGAAAAAAACAGGAACAGGCAAAAGCAACAGCAGGCTTGCCGTCCAGGCGTAACGATTGGTTTTCATGATCTTTTCTTTGTACCGAAGATAAACCCAAATCAAGCGTTAGAAAATTATTTGGTACGATATTCCTTCCAGGCAACAGGTTTCTAACGCTTAGATTTGAGAATCCCGGTAGCATCAGACCATAAAAAGTTTAGTTTTATCGCTAATGCGTATTTCGGGATAGAACAAAGGTTTGCCCCGAATAAAAATTACAGGTAAATTTGCAAAACAAGTAATGCCAAGACTATGATCAAGCAAATGACCACACCGCGATTCATTTTTGTATGCTGCGCTATCCTGCTCATCGGTGCAAGCCGCCTGCTGCCGCACCCGTTCAATTTTACGCCGGTGCTGGCTATGGGTCTTTTCGCGGGAGCCATGCTCAGCTCGTTCAGCATGGCTTTACTTATTCCGCTGGCGGCGATGTTCCTCAGCGATATTTTCCTCGGCTTTCACAATACCATGTGGGGTACGTATGCTGCAACGGCCGTTTCCAGTTTTCTCGGGTACGCCATCCGCAACAAACTGAATATTGTAAGTGTGAGCGGCACTTCGGTCGCTTCGGCCATTTTGTTTTTCCTCGTTTCCAATTTTGCGGTATGGGCTATGCCTACGCCGGAACTGAACTACCCGCAGAGTTTCGCCGGGCTGATCGCCGGCTACGAATCCGCGCTGCCGTTTTTCCGTGCTACGCTGTTCAGCAACCTGCTTTATACCGGGCTGCTCTTCGGAGCTTTTCACCTGGCAGCCGAACTCAGACCCAACCTGAAGAACATACGATAGACTTTATTCGGGTATTTCTTTTGAGGTATTGAACGCCCAATGTCAAACGCCCAATGTTCAATTATCAAGGAATTGCTCCGATGAGAGTTGATCATTGAACATTTGGTGTTGGGCGTTCTTTATTTCAACCATCCAGGAAGGGCGTTCATCTTTCTTTTATCCGGACGCCGGTTTATTTACCGCATACTACAGCGCTTCCTTTCACCGTTATCAGTCAGCGAAACGGCTCCATCCTTGCGGAGCGAATAAACCTTTATATGAAATTTACGGGGATCATTTTGCTCCGGCTGATTCTTTCATCGGCCACGGGACTGTCCATGTACTGGACTTCGGTGAACCTGCAGGCCTGGCAGCATTGCAGTTTCGGGAAAACGGGGAGTTTTTCTACGTACACGGCGGAAGCCATCTGCCGCGGGTCGATCATCGCCTGCTACAAAGCGAAAGGACCTATGTGGCGGCAGGATATCCTGATCGAGCGGATGCAGATCTGTATTCCGTGGCGGCATGTTTTCTACAGTCCGAAATATTACACCGAAGAATTCTACATCAACCCGCTTACCACGCCCACGAATACGGAATTCATTACCGCCGGCCGCGACACCTTACTGGCCATCGGGATCAAGCCGTTCCGCAAACTGCCGGAAAGAATAACCGTGCACGTTTACTGCAGCCGGGATACGATCACCTACTACCTCTCGGAGAAATTCCCGGAAAACATAACACATGTAGCACCCGTTCCCTTCAGCGAAAAAATCGACAGCGGACCGTATAGTAACCGGAATTGAATAGTGACGTTTTGTAACTAAAACCGCTTCAGGCTATTCGGAGCGAATGTCCATTCCGGTGTTTCGAGATCGCCGGTGAAATCGAGGCTGTACCAGGGACTTATGGCGGGACTGTTCGGATTTTTCAGCACGTGGATTTGCTGTGCGGGCATATAACTCTGGCAGAGCAGGAATATTTTTTTCCCGGTTTTTGGATTCACGGCCATATCCAGTACCGTTACGGCGTGGCCGGGAAATCCGCCGAGGATAAATACGTCGCCGGGTTTCATGTCTTCGTTTTTCACGGGTTTCAGTTCCCCGCTCAGCGATTTGGAACCGGCGTACTGGAAAACGTTATTCATATAATCGCGGAAATTGGCGTGCTCCTTCCCGCTTTTTCCGCTGCCGTTCCAGGACACTTTATTCCCGCTGACCACCGGCCGTTTGCCTTCGCTCCAGCGTTTAAAATCGATTTTATCGCCGCTGGTATAATTGAAGTGCAGCTGTTCCCAGTCCTTTTTCGAAAACAGGTATTCCGCACGCAAACGCATCACGGCGTCGGCGCATTGCTGCAGGTCGCGTGTGCCGACATCGATATTCAGCACGGCATGATGCGCGCGCTGGTTGTTTTTCTCTTCGCCGTTGTAAAGCATCACGGGCGAGCCGGATTTGAGCAAAGGGAGATGACGAAGCCAGGAAGCGTACGATCCGTTTTCCGCCGGGATGCGTGTAAAACCTTCGGGAACGGGAATCCGCCGGCACAGCGTATTCACCGTATCGGGCGATTTCATCCAGGCGTACGCGAGCGTGGTGTCGAAAAATTCAGCGGATGTGATCGCGGAATCCGGGCGCGGCCCCTGGTACTGCAAAGCGTTTTCGTGCTGCCCGGTGGAACCGCAGGACAATAAAACGATTAATAAAAGTACCGGGATGCTGCTGCGCATGTTTACTGTTTTCCGTTTACCCGTTTACCCGTTTTCCGTTTACTGTTTTCCGTTTACTCGTTTCCTGGTTACCCGTTTTCTCGTTTATCGTTTATCGTTTCCGGTTTACTCGTTTTCAGTTTCATGCACACCATTTCCATCCGGATATAATGGAATAGGTGCGCTAAAACAGTAAACGGAAAACGGGTAAACAGGAAACGGGAAAACTTATTTCGTTTCCTGGTTGAAGGTATTCTCACTGATCTGCACGCCGTCCTTGAAATAATATACGCCGCCCCAGCTGTGCACTTTACGCACGTATACCCAGGCCTCGTTGCCTTTCACCACGATACGCTTGGTGACTTTGGCGTTCCCGCTCGGATCGTTTTCCAGGATTTCGGTAACACCCTGCGGGTATTTTTTCACGAGTTCGTTCATGATCTCCTCGCGGGTTTTCACCACCACGGGATCGGTTACGACTTTGGTCGGGTTCAGCAGTTTATCGATTTCGGCAAGGCGCTGTTTCGGATACAGTTCCATCGGGTAAAGCTTGAGCGCATCTTCATAAACGGGTTTAGCGCCTTTGTAATCCTTCTTGTTGAACAGACCATCGCCCTTGGTGATCAGGCCATCGTATTTCGCGCGGCGTGCCTTTTCCGTTTTCATATCGGCCAGTTTGCGGTCGATCTCGGTGATCTTATCCTTCGGATAGTTTTCCATCGGCTTCAGCGCCGAAGCGGTTTTATACGCCGTTTTCGCCGATCCGTACGAAGTTTCATCCGATGCGAGTTTCATCAGGCTGTCCGCCGTAGCCAATGCACTGATGTATTCCTTGTCTTTAATTGCAAAACCGAGTTCCTTGTCGCATTCGGCAATTTTCTGTTTTGCATACGCATCATTCGCTTTTACGCCGAGCGCGTCGGTGTATTTGGCTTTGGCCGATGCAAAATTTTTCACAGTCATAAACTGGTCGGCTTCGGCAATGAACGCTTTGTACTTCTCTTCCACACCCATCTGCGCAATCGCGTTATCGCATTTGGTGATGCCGTCAGTCGCCGGTTTGTCGCCGGATTTGATATTCAACGCTTCCTGGTATTCGGATTTGGCGTCGGTATATTTCTTTTCCGTGAACAGGCCGCTCGCCTTGTCCATGTGCTGCTTGTAATTTTTCTCACGCTCGGCGTCGCCGGCCAGTTTGCCGAGGATATCGTCGATCTCCTTGATCCGGTCTTTCGGTTCCTGCTCCCCGGATTTTAACCCGGATGCCGTGGTATATGCTGTCCTGGCTTCGGCGTATTTCTTTTGCGTGAAAAGTGTTTTCCCCTGGTTCATCGCATCGGTGTACTGTTTTTCCAGCTCGCCCGATTTGCGGATGCGGTCCAGTTCGTCGTTGCACTTTTTCACACCGGCAGTCGCGAGATCGTCGGAAGGCTTTACAACCAAAGCAGCTTCGTACTGGGTTTTCGCTTCCGTATATTTCTTCTCACCGAATAATCCGTCGGCTTTGGCCATGGCATCCGCATACGTTTTGTTTTTCAGCGCAGCGTCGCATTTGGCGATACCGTCCGTAGCGGGCTGGTCGCCGGATTTCAGTCCAAGTGCTGCCTGGTACGATACTTTGGCGCCTGCGTAATCCTGCGCGGCAAAAGCGGTCTTCGCTTTTTCCATCGCTTCGTTGTATGCCTTTTCTTTTGCCGCAGCCGACATCAGCACATTGCGGGCGTCGGTGGCTTCTTTCAGTTTCGCTGTCGCGGCCGGATCTTTTGCTTTCACACCCAGCGCTTCGTTAAACGCAGCAATTGCATCATCGTACTTCTTTTCGCCCATAGCCGTGTTGCCGCGTGTCATGGCCGCATCGTATTTTTTCTGCGCTTCGGCGGCGTTGGCGATCTTCAGCAGTTCGGCGTCGCATTTCGCGATACCCGATGTAGCGGGCTGATCGCTGGATTTTATGTTCAGCGCTTCCTGGAAAGATGCTTTTGCTTCTTCGTATTTTTTCTCGCCGAACAAACC
>VBWE01000057.1:0-1436 GCA_006218065.1 Bacteroidota bacterium | reverse complement strand
GCCTGGTAATTCGTTTTTGCGTCCTCGTATTTTTTCAGACCGAAAGCGGCTTTGGCTTTCGTCATCGCATCGGTGTATGCTTTTTCCTTAGCCGCAGCAGCAGCGATCTTCGCCAGTTCATCGTCGCATTTCGCAATGCCGTCGGTAGCAGGTTTGTCGCCGGATTTCAGCCCGAGCGCGACTTGATACGACGTTTTGGCGGAAGCGTATTCTTTCCTGTCAAAAGCGCTTTTGGCTTTTTCCATCGCTTCGGTATACGCTTTTTCTTTGGCCGCAGCCGACATCAGCGCGTTGCGTGCATCGGTAGCTTCTTTCAGTTTGGCCGTCGCCGTTTCGTCTTTCGGTTTAGCAGTCAGCGCTTCATTGAAGGCGGCAATCGCATCATCGTATTTTTTCTCGCCCAGGGCTGCGTTGCCGCGTGTCATGGCCGCGTCGTATTTTTTCTGCGCTTCGGCGGCGTTGGCGATCTTCAGCAACTCGGCGTCGCATTTCGCGATACCCGATGTAGCGGGCTGATCGCCGGATTTTATGTTCAAGGCTTCCTGGTACGCTGCTTTAGCCGGTTCAAATTTCTTCTCGCCGAACAAACCGTTTGCTTTGGTCATCGCAGCCTGGTAAGCAGCTTCTTTGCCTTTGGCATCCGCGATTTTCGCGAGTTCTTCATCGCATTTCGCGATACCATCGGTAGCAGCCTGGTAATTCGTTTTTGCGTCCTCGTATTTTTTCAGACCGAAAGCGGCTTTGGCTTTGGTCATCGCATCGTTGTAGGCTTTTTCTTTGGCGGCAGCATCGGCCAGTGCGCCGAGCGCGTCGTCGCATTTTTTGATACCGTCGGTGGCGGGCTGGTCGCCGGATTTTATGCCGAGCGCGGCCTGGTAAGAAGTTTTCGCGCCTTTGTAATCTTTCGCCCCGAAAGCCGCACCTGCTTTGGTCATGGCATCGGCGTAGGCTTTGTTCTTCAGCGCTTCGTCGCATTTCGCAATGCCGTCGGTGGCGGGCTGATCACCGGATTTTATACTGAGCGCGGCCTGGTAGGATACTTTGGCGCCTGCGTAATCCTGCGCGGCAAAAGCAGTTTTCGCTTTTTCCATCGCTTCGTTATAGGCTTTTTCTTTAGCGGCGGCCGACATCAGGGCGTTGCGTGCATCACCGGCTTCTTTCAGTTTGGCCGTCGCTGTTTCATCTTTCGGTTTAGCTGTCAGCGCTTCGTTGAAGGCCGCAATCGCGTCATCGTATTTTTTCTCGCCCATAGCTGCGTTGCCGCGTGTCATGGCCGCGTCGTATTTTTTCTGCGCTTCGGCCGCGTTGGCGATTTTCAGGAGTTCAGCGTCGCATTTCGCGATACCGGCGGTAGCGGGCTGGTCGCCGGATTTTATATTCAGCGCTTCCTGGAAAGATGCTTTTGCTTCTTCGTATTTTTTCTCGCCGAACAAACC
>VBWE01000056.1 GCA_006218065.1 Bacteroidota bacterium | reverse complement strand
AATTGTTTTGATCGAATCAGTCATATGTTGCGGTTTAAATGGTACATGGAAGATAGTTATTATTTACATATTCTTTTTGTTGCAAGGTAATATTGCATATGCGTTTGGAAATAATATCATTCCCGGGATAGTTAAAAAACAGGGAATGCCGTTCCGTTTTTTCCGTCAAGCAGTTTTCTTATCCTTTCCATGTATATGCGCAATACGGGGGCTTCCATTTCTTCGCTGAATTTTTTCTACTTTTAATTATGCTGCTTTGTTCGGATCACAATACAGGAAAGAATATTTTCTCCACAAGCAAAATCGTATCATCCGTCATGAAACCTGTTTTTCAACGCATCGTCTTGTTTGTGGCGGTATTGATCGCCTTACCAGTAAAACAAGCTTCCGCCGGCACCGGTCCGTGCGACTCGGTGACGGTTGTAAAACTCGGAGGCATGCCCGCGGTTTATTCGCCCGACAGTTCCTTGTACCTGGTCAACAAGCTGGATAAAAAAGGGGTTTATCAAATTTATGTTGGAAAGCGGAACGATTCCGCCATGCAGTGCATTTCGCTGGCCGGGCCGAAAGGCAAACACCGCAGCTGGGCAAAGCGGAATAAAATGCAGGTGCAGTGGCACGCTTCAGGAAAGTTCATCATTTGCGCCGTGGAATGGGATAATTACCCGGAGCTGCATTACGCGCCGTACAAAACGCGTCTCGGCATCCTGCAATGCGGCATCTGGATGGATATTTACGCGGTGACGCCGGATGGAAAAAGCTGGCACCAGCTCGTAAAAACCGAAAGAGGATTTACAGGTCCGGCCTTTACGCCGGTGGGGAATATGTGCGCCTGGGCCGAAGCACGAGATACCGGCGATCTGCGCAAGGACAGGTTCGGCATCTGGCGACTGAAAATTGCTGAGTTCAAAATCACGGATGGAATTCCTGCTATCACCGCGATCAAAGATATCACGCCGCCCGGCACAAACTGGGTGGAACCGGGAAACTTTGCGCCCGACGGTGTATCCCTGCTGCTCACCGCCGACCAGGGAATGAGCGATGCCCGGGGGCAGGACCAGTACATCCTGAATATCAAAACCGGGGAAATGAAAAATCTCACCAACACACCAAACGTATGGGACGAGCACGGCCTCTTTTCCGCCGACGGTTCGAAAATCGTCTGGATGAGTTCCTGGCCTTACCGGAGCGATCCCAATTCGTACCGCATCATCGGGATCAAAACGGAGTTTATGATCATGAATACGGATGGCACGGACCAGAAACAGCTTACCCATTTTTGTGAAAAGGGTTACCCGGAATACGGCAGCGGCATAGCAGCCGTCGGCGTATGGGAACCGGACGGGAGATCAATTTCCTGCATTACGCTGCTGTTCCCGTTCTACAATTTTTTTATGATCAGATTCAACGGGCCTTGCGGGATTAAAGGGAATTGATGAAGGGGAAGCGTTGATTTAGTGAGCGGGGTGATATTTTCTGTTGAGAGGCGGGATTTGTGTGAATTGACAGACCAGGCAGCCTCTGCCAACCGGCTGAATTACAACATAGAGTACAGATTGCCCTCGTTTTACAGAGATCCCAACGCACCGAAAATCACTGCTAAGGTGAATATGCAGGGTGCAACGTCAATGGCTAATCGCATAATCAGCGGATCTCCGGGTTTTGATCCTCAGTTTACCCCAAAGAACGGAGGGTCGATGTTTTTCAATTCGAAAGGAAATGCATGGGCGGGTTTAAAAGCGGATCAGACAATTACCGTTGAAGTAAGTGTTAAAATACCTGAAAATACTGTTATTCTCAACGACCATGATTTGTTTAATTTCGAGGTAGATATTGCAATTGATGATTTTGAAAAAGAAGGAGCTAAGATTAAAGGTAATGATGTGCTCACGGCTAAGTTTAAAGATGCATATTATGATTATGTCATCGGCATAAACAAGAATGGGAAGTACGATGTAAAAGATTTTACAGCAAAACTTAAAGCAAGCGACCTTAATATCTCAAACAGTACTTTAAAACGATTACTGGCCCCTAAAGGTCATCATGCGTCTATAAGGGGCAGGATGTGGACCAAAGTAGGGGAATGGGTTTTTCAAAGTACTCCTGGTGTCGGTCGTGTACAAATGGCTGAAAATGGCATAAGCCCTTATGCAGCCGAGCCATCAGAGTATGTGGTTGTTAAAGATCCTGCAAATGTTTCAATCGTGGGTGGTGATGCCGCGTTTGTAGATCAATTGGTAGAAGCGGGGGCAAAAACAAGCTCGCCCGAATCAAAGGAAATTTTCAGGCGGCAAAAGGTAGCCAAGGTGCGGGCGGTGTTTCGTGTCGGAGGAAGAATTCTATTGGTCGTAGCAATTGCTCAAGACATCTATAGTTTTTACAAAGCAGAAGATAAACTGAAAGAAATTACTAGAATCGCCGGCGGATGGACCGGTGCTTATCTTGCCGGCAGCGCTGCTGCTGCACTTTTTGCTCCCGCAGATACCGCAGGACCTGTCGCCTGGGTTTTACACGGACTTGTTGTGCTTATAGCTTCGGGCGTAGGCTATATCGCGGGATCAGAATTTACCGGCTGGGTGTACGAATTAACCATTGAAGACGAAGGCTGGTAACCAACCAGGATTATCTTTACAAATCATATCTATTGCCATGACGACTACACAAGAGTTACATAATGATATCCTTGATCTTTTTAGTCTGGATGGCCCGTATGGGGCAAGTGAATATGAAAACCGGCGAAATGTACTGGCTGACAAAATTGATGAGAACGCAGCAGCAGCCTATCTGTTTGCGCTCTTTTCATCCGAAGGACAGCATTGGGCAATTCCTTCGGACCTTAACCGGAATGTTTTTGTATACTCCGTTGTCGATTTTTTTATTATCTGTGGGCTGGATATCTGGAAAATCATGTTCCCGATACTGAAAAAAAACGATTTGACGGAGGCTGATCGGGCTGGCGCACTTCAGTTTCTTCCCGTTAATTTATCGAAAGAAGCTATTGATATAATAGGTATTTCAACTGAAGATGTGAAGACGAAAGTGCTTGCAGAAACCCTCGTGGATCTTTTCGAAGACTGGGCGAAACCAGAGCTTATTCCTATGATGCAACTTTTACAAAAAAAATGGGAACATATTTTTCCTTCCGAAGTCGAACGAATTAATGAACTGTTGGATAAAATCCAATCTGCCAAATAATAAATGTGAATTCGATGGTCTTATATCTTGTTATTCATAGCAGTAGACTATAACCATTGAGAAATTGTTTGACCTGAGTAACGTTAATATCCGCTTCCAATCCTCCCCAAAACGGTTCGAACTCACAAAATCCCTGGGTACAAAAAACGGATCATTTAACACGGGTCGTTTTTTCGTTTAGGCAGGTAAGAAAAAGCGACGATAAAACCACCAAGTGCGAATAAGTGCGGAAAAAGCCCGAGCGATGGCTATTTTGCCCCTTCTCCCACCTCCATATTCAGCGGAAACCTGAAGGGCATGCTGCAAAGAGGATCCATGTATCTTGGACCAGGTTCACAGGGAAGTAATTATTTCCTGGTAAACGGGGCCTGTACGATATCCGCCTCACCTTACGTAAAACCCGTTTAACGCGCATATCCCGAATGCAGCTGCGGGAGCCGGGTAAATCAAGGAGAAAAAAAACGTTCCTGCCGGTATTCAACCCAGCAATTTCCGGATCCGTTCGATATGTACGCGTGAAACGGGAATTTCCGTTTCCCCCACCACGATGCAATTGCTCCTGATCATGCTCACCTTTTCGATGTTGATCGCATAAGAGCGGTGCACCCGTTCGAACATCGTGCCGGCCAGTTGCTTCAGCGCATCACGGATTGTTCCGCGCTGCACGTATTTTTTCGTGGACGTCTGGATCTCGACGTATTTGTCATCCGATTTTATCCAGAGCACGTCGGTCACATCCAGCACGATCGTCTTATGGCCGTCGCGGATCGTAACTTTGTTTTGTTTCCGTATGAAATTATTTTTCACCACCTCCAGCGTGGAAAAAATATCCTGGCTGCTGAACGGTTTCACGAGATAGGCGGCGGGTTTAAAACCGACTGCCGAAAGCACCGTGTTCTTATCCGAAAACGAAGTCAGGAAAATATACGGGATACGGACGTTTTCATTAATGTAGCGGGCGATTTCGAACCCCTGGTCCGATCCGTGCATCTTGATGTCGAGTATAGCCATATCCGGCGGCGATTGTTCCAGCAGGCGAACCGACGATTCGAAATTAAAACCGATCCCGGTAACAGTATATCCCAGTTCGATCAGTACCTCGCGGAGCTGCTCGGAAATAAACACATCGTCTTCGGCGATAAAAACTTTCATTTCTGCAGGTTACCTGTTTTTAAACTCGATAATAACGTTGAAGCCGCTTCCTTCGCCCGGGCGAAGGATTCCCATGAGTTGCCGTTCGACCAGCGAATTAATGAGCCGCAATCCAAAACTCCGGGCGTTGCAGAGATCGAAACCCTGCACCAGTCCCTTCCCGTTATCGGCGTAATCGATTTGTACATTTTTTTCTTTTCCCACAATCCGGATATTGATCTTTTTACCTGTGGCGGCCGGTTCCCAGGCGTGCCTGATGCTGTTCGTGATCAGCTCGTGCAGGATGAAGCCGACGGACTGCGCCTGCTCTACGTGAATCAGGGCTTTTTCGCCGTCCAGCCTGCAGGCGATAGCGTCCGGCTCTCCGCCGGGAATCATCAGTTGTGCAATTTCACGTACATAAAGCGTTAAGTCGATGGATTCGTAATTGCCTTCCTCGTACATTTTCTGGTGGGCCAGCTGCATGGAAGCGATCCTCGACTGGCTGTCGAGCAGCGCTTCCCGGGCTGTGGCGTCGGCAGTGTTCCTGGATTTCAGCAGCAGGAGCGAGGAAACCACCTGCATATTGTTTTTTACGCGGTGGTGCACCTCCCGCAGCAATATTTCCTTGTCCTTAAGCGCCTGTTCGATCTGCACATTTTTTTCAGCCAGCAGCAGGTGGCTTTTTCTTTTCTGCCTGTACAGGTAATACCCGAGCAAAACGGTGAGCACCAGGACAACGATGACGCCGAAGGCGATATACATGTTCCGCTCCTGGACGCGTTCCGTTTCCCTGTGCTTCTGCTCCATCGCGGCGGCTTCCTGCGCCCTGTGAAGACTGTCGGTAACCTGCTTTCGCCGGAAATTGTTTTTTATTTCCTGTTTCATCACGGACTTCAGCGCATCTTCATTTTTCTGGGCAGCGAAAAGCAGTTGGTATTTTTCAAGGTAAGCCAGTGATTTCCGGTCGTCGCCATTTTTTTTGTACAACTCGTACAGCGCATAACAAGTTAACTGCAGCGAGCTGATCCGTTTGTTTTTTTCAGCCAGCTCATGCGCTTTTTCGAGAAATACCCTGCTCTCCTCATATTTCCCCAGCCGGAAAGCTGCTTTCCCCGCAAGCAGCTGCGCTTCCTCAAGCCGTGAAGCGATGGCGTTGTCACAAAAGATGGCGATGGAAGCCGTGGCGCGTGCTTTTGCTTCGGCATAATCGCCTTTTGCAAAATGGATTCGTCCCATTCCGCATTGGGTGGTGGCCATGTATGATTTCAGCTGTTCTTTTTCGGCGACCTTATACGCAACGGTGTAATAAGAAATGGCCGAATCATTCCATCCCCGCTGCTCGAACAGCCCGGCCAGCTGCTCGAGCGCCTGGGTCCGTTTTCCTTCGTTATGGTTCAGTATGGCGCTGCGCAACGCTTTCCGGAAATAGTTTTCGGCTACGGTATCTTCACCGATATCCCTGTTCACTTCTCCGAGATGAATATATAAGGACGCGCTATAGCCGTATAACTTGTATTGCGCGATGAACTCCCGGGCTTTCTGCAGAAACACTATGCTTTCCTTATAACGACCCTGCAGCTCGTATATATGCCCGATGTTGATCCACGCACGGGCGCGTTCTTTTTTTAAACCGTACACAGTATCGATGGCAAGACTTTGAAAATGATAATTCAGCGATTGGCCGAGGTCGCCTTTTGCTTCGGCAAGGTTGCCGAGATTGCCCAGCGCTTCGTTTTTTCTCCGGGGATCATTGTTGGCGACCGACAAGTCGAATTCCCGTTCAAAACAAAAACCGGCCGAATCCAGGTCGCCGGCAGCCATGCAGGCAACGCCGAGAAAGTTCAGTGCGTTCATTTCATCTTTCGGCCGGTTGCCCGACTGTGCCGCCCGGAGATAAGCGAGACTGATCTGTTTTCCGAAACGGAAGTCATTATATACTTCGTACGTGATGCGGGAAAACGCCTTCATCCGTTGATCGAGCGGGTTCGACGTATCGGTTGCGATACGGAACAGCGAATCGGTCCTGGCCCGGCGCTTTGCAGGTTCCTGCGCAATTCCCCGCAGGGTCACCGCGGACAGCAACAGCAAAATGAACAGCCTGTGAAAATGAAATGCCATAGCTCAACCGGCTTTTTAAACAGCCTCTAAGTGCCCGCTCTTCGTTGCTTTTTTCGCCTGTAGTATCCAACTACTTACTCAAAAAGCGCCTTGACCGGACAAAAAATACACTCCTGAAACCTCGAAAAACAAATTCCTAACAAGCTCTAAGTCAACCAAGATAAATAAATCGCTGCGCTCACGGACAAAACTCCGTCATTCACGACATTGTTTGTTCACTTATTTTTTATCTGGATACATTTCCGGTACAGAAAAAACATTTTTCACGTAACCGGGTAATGCACCAGTCCCGCAACCCGGCCCGTGGAAAACAGACTACAGCCTGGCATATGAACAGTAAATCGCCGAACACGATAAGCACACCGAAGATTTCCATTCCGAAAGGAGGCGGTACCGTTCGGGGAGCTGACGAAAATTTTCACGTCGATGCATTTACAGGCACAGCAGCGGTCAGCATTCCTATTCCCCTTCCGCAGTCGCGGTCGCTGACACCGGGACTGGGTATCAGCTACAGCTCGGGCAGCGGCAACGGGCTCCTGGGCATCGGATGTGATTTGTCCGAGGATGCCATCTCCATAAAAACAAACAGGGCCTTACCGCGCTACGACGGCACGGATATTTTCATGCTGAACGGCGCCGAACTGGTTCTGCAAAACGCATCGGAAAATATTTACCTCGAACGGCGCCAGGCCTCTTTTGCGCTGATCGAAAAGATGGGAGATAAGGAAAACACGTATTGGAAAATAACGCACAACGATAATTCAGTTTCTATTTATGGAAACACGGATGAAACGAGAATTTACAACCCGGCCGACAGAACGCAGGTATTCAAATGGCTGATCAGCGGGCAATCCGATCCGGAAGGCAATAAAATAAAATACAGCTATAAAAAATTCGGAAGCGGTGCGAATACATACCTGTGCGCAGTCGAATACGGGAATTACATACTGAATAAGGAAGAACTTTTCGCCTTCAGGATATGGATCGACTACGGGCAGATAGAATTCACCGCAGGAGAAAAAACGTTTACGGCGGCGGGTGTGAAAAACGCTCCTGTTTCCCGGAGACCGGATATACTTTCGAATTACCGTGCAGGGTTCCTGGTCCGGACGGAATACCTCGTCAAAAATATTTTCGTGGTTCACAATTTTGTGGACGATCCCTCAACGGGCAGGGATTGCATCGTGCACCGGGTGCAATTCAGCTATACCGATCCTGCCGGTGCGAATTCCCTGAGCGCCTTGCGCGAGGTAAAGGAATACGGGTTTGCCAAAACGGGAACCAATACGTATAAAACCAGGAACCTCCCGGCGCTGAACCTTTCTTTTTCTGGTTTTTCGTGTGAAGAAAAAACAGTGCATTTTAAACAGGTTGCCGACGATAGCGGCAACCCCGTAAACCAGCCGCTGAATCTTGTCGATTACCTGCGGGAAGGGGAGCCGGGAATTCTTTACCGCAATGCCGAAACCCTGTATTTCTATCATGCGCTCGGCGAAGGAAAATATCGGAAATCAAAGGAAACTATTTACCGCGCCCAGCCGCTTTGCCGATTTCCGCATGCCGCTCAACCTGGTGAGCCTCGAAGGAAATGGCGAAATCCAGGCGGAATGGAGCGCGGGGCAAAACAGCGGTTATTACCCGTTGAATGGAAATGACCAGTGGCAGGATTTCGTCCCTTTCCCGAACGAGTCGCTCAACGATATTCCTTACCGCACCGAATACGTCGATCTGTCGGGAAGCAACCGCAGTGACGAGCTGATTATTACGCCTTCCAAACTGTATTACCGTGCATCACTCGGCCTCGGGGGAATGGAAAGCGTACGAAATGAAATACCGAACGATACGCATGTAGAAGCCGAAAACCGGGATGGACTGAATCCTTTTGTTTTTTACGGATTCGCCGACGTGTATGGCGACGGGCTGGAGCACCGTGTAAAGATCGAAGACGAAAAAATGACCGCCTGGCCGAATCTCGGTTATGGAAAATTCGGTACGGCAATTAGTATTCCCATTGCCGGGTTTTCAATCCTGGAATCCGTGGTCGATTTGCACACACGTCTCGTGCTGGCTGATGTAAGCGGATCGGGAACCACCGACCTGGTCCTGGTGTACCCGGAAAAAATACAGGTGTTTTTCAACCAGTCCGGCGCATCGTTCTCCGGCCCGGTTGATTTTATGTTCGGCAACGGGTTGCGCTGGTCGGAACCGGATCATATCCGGTTTGCCGATATAGCGGGTAACGGGAACACCTGTCTTGTGTTTTCCAAAAACACACCGCATTGGTTTGAAGAAAAGTATTCGGATACGGCACATTACTATTATGAGTTTAACGCCGGCGCCGGGCAGGGGGGCAAACCTTTTCTCCTGGAAAAGATCACCAACAACATGGGTCTTGAAACGAGCTTCTTTTACAAAAGCTCGCTGAAGGATTACCGCGAGGCGCAAAAGGAAGGAAATCCCTGGACTACAAAACTGCCTTTTCCTGCGATCGTGCTGGAGAGAAGCGTCGTTACAGACCATATCAGCAATACGTCTTACACCAGCGAGTACACCTATCGCAACGGTTTTTATGATCCGGATGAGCACAGCTTCCTCGGTTTCGGCTGTGTTTCACATACCGATTTGCCGGAGAGTTTCAGCGATGCTCTGACGCCTCCGCCAACGCTCACGAAGCAATGGTTTCATACCGGCATGGGTACGGATGAAGCTGAAACCCGGAAAGAATTTTTCCAGGACAAGAGCACGGCGCTGCCCGTTCCGTTCAGCTTTATTCCTGCAGCATATGCAAACGATCCGGAGGCCTTGCTTGCGCTGGCCGGCAGCGAACTGCACAGCGAAGTGTATGACGCCGGTGATTTAACCTGTCCGTATGCCGCCGCAAGCTCATCCTATGAAGTTGCGCGGGTGCAGCCGCCCGCTTCAAAAAAACGCGGCGTATACCGGGTGTTCCTGCGTGAAAATATTTCGTTTAATTATGAAAAACGGGCGGAAGACCCGCAGGTCAGTCACAGTTTTACGCTGGAAACGGATCGTTATAACCAGGCCCTGAAATCCTGCGCGATCGCCTACCCGCGCAAAAAACCGCTGATCGAAGAGCAAGGGATTTTGTATTGCACCGCTGCCGGAATCACCCTGGTAAACCAGGATACCGGCGGTTTGCCGAGATGGATCGGTATCGGGCTGGAGAGCAAATCCTTCCAGGTGCAGGGTTTGCCGAAACCGGCCGGCGCTTATTATACATTCGATGAAATAAAAAAAACGCTGCTGCGGGACAATGCATTTGTCAATCGTATTGACTACTCGAATGAAGTAAAGCAGGGAGCGACCCAGGTGCGCCTGCTTTCCTGGCAGAAACAATTTTACTGGAACAACGGGAAGCAGGAGAGCGCCTGGGATCCGCACACCGCGGCTCCGCCCGTTTTACTTCCGCATCATGTGAAAAGTATCGTTTTCGATGAAACGAACGTGGAAGAAATTCTCGGGGACCGGAAAAGCGAAATCAGTTTCACGAAAGCCGGTTATGTTTTCGAAGACGGTTACTGGTGGGCGCGGTCAGCCGTTACCCGTTACGGTACGGCGGCTGAATTTTTTCTCCCGCAGGCTGTTTGTTTCGATTGGGCGGAGAAATCGGGTTATCTCTATACCGAGAGCATTACCAGCTACGACGCTTACGCTTTGTTTCCCATCCGGTCTTCGGCACGACTGAACGATGAAACCTATCTCACCACCAGTGCAGAAATGGATTATGCCAGGCTTTCGCCCTGGCGCGTCACCGATCCTAACGGCAATCGCGCGGAAGTGCTGACCGACGAACTGGGCGTGGTGATCGCATCGGCCGTATATGAAAAAGACGGAACGAAGAACGGCGATACCCCGCTGCACAAATACAACCGGCAGGAAACGGTGGATTTGAAAACAGCCCTGCTCGACGATCCGCTGAAATACATCCAGGGCGCAGGGAGTTTTTTCCATTATGAGTTTGCGCGTTTCGAGAACAACGAATGGCTCCCGGCATACAGTCTTTCACTTGCGCGAACGGTTTATAAGCCGGATGCAAACGCTGCGGTGCAGCGCAGCATCACTTATAACGACGGTTTCGGCCGGGTGATTGAATCGCGGCAGTGGGCGGGCCGGTCAGACGGAAAAGACGATCAATGGCTGGTTTCGGGAAGAGTAACGTACAATGCCAAAGGCCAAGCTGCAGCATCGTATGCCGGTTCTTTTTCCGGTACGTACCGGCATGAAACGGAAGCCGAATGGAAAACAAGGATGGCAAATGAGCAGCTTCCGCCGCCTACAACTTTTGCATACGACGCGCCCGGCCGGCAGGTGCAGGTGAACACGCCCAAAGGATTTTTTTCACGAACGCTCCTCCTCAACGCCTGGGAAATACAGCACTTCGACGAGAACGATACCGTCCTGGAATCGCCGTATTACAAATCAGGAAAATGGAAAACCATCCCGGAAGAAAAAGAAGCGATTGAAAAAGCAACCTTGTTTTACAATACGCCGTCCGCTGCCGTTACCGATGCGCTGGGCCGGCAGATCATCGCCGTTTCCGATAACGGGAAGGGAATCACAGCGGCGATCGGCTGGGAACGAACTGCCCTCGCATCCGAAGACATCAACCCGTCGGATGAGCGCCTGCTGGTGAGCTGGCAGCAGTTCGACATACAGGGTCGCGTGCTGCTGCAGGCGGATGCACGGTTCCATGAAGAGAATCAAAAACTTCCGCCGGCAGAGAAGAAATACAATTTCAGGTACAGCTACGCGGTCGCTGCGGGCCTGCAGGCGGTGACGAGCGCTGATGCCGGGACGTATTGCAGCGTTTCCGACGTACTTGGGAACCAGCTCACCGGCTGGGACGCGCTGGGGGTAAAGCAGGAGATTGCGTATGATAACCTGCAGCGGCCCGTGGCGCAATCGGTAAAAACGCCCGCAGGTTTTTCGCCGGCGCTCGACCAGGTGATCACGAAAACTATGTATGGCGAAACCGTTCCGGGCGCAGCTGAAAAAAATATGCTCGGGCGTGCCTGTGCGCATTTCGATCCGGCGGGCCGGGCGACTGTACCTGCGTATACGTTTGAAGGACTGGCGGAGAAACAGCTGGTTAATTTCCGCACGGATTATAAAACAGAAGCCGACTGGAGCCGTGATGAACTGCTCGAAGCGGAAACGTTCACCACGCAGACGGCATTCGACGCGGCGCAACGGCCGATTTCGCAAACGCTTCCCGATAAAACCGTACTGACCTGGCAATACGGCGCGATGGGCAACTGTGTGCGGTCCGGAATTACCGTTGCGGGAAAAACCACGCAGTCCATTGTGAACGATAGCATGCTGAATGAATTCGGACAGCTCGCCGGTGTTTCGCTGGGGAACCATACCTGTTCCCGTTTCGATTACGATCCGCTCACGCAGCTGACCAGGCAGGTGAAGCTGCAAAAAAACGACACGCTCGCCCCGCTGCAGCAACTCAGCTACTGGCATGATCCGACGGGTTTAATCACCACGATGCAGAACGACGTTGCGGCCACGCAGTTTTTCAATAACCGGCAGGTCAGCCCGGCAGGCAGCTACACGTATGATGCGCTGTACCGGCTCCTGAGCGCAGGCGGCCGGATGCTCGCGGCGAAAAACAACGCGCCTCAAAACGGGAGAACGGATGCCGGCAGCACGCCGGGGAAAATATACAGGAGCGGCGACCTGCAGGCCGTGGAAAATTTCACCGAAACGTATGCGTACGACAAGAGCAACAACCTGCTGCAGCTGATGCGTACGTGCAGCAACGGGTTCGCCCGGAAATTTTCCGTCGATACGAAAAGCAACCGGGTGAACAGCTATACGCAGGGCGATGAAACATACGCGATGAAATACAATGCAGCCGGCTACCAGCAGCACGTAAACGGTGAAGGAAGCTGCGCGCTGCGATGGAACAGCCAGGGGAATATTTCGAACGTGGTGATGATTGCGCGCGAAGACGGCCGGCACGATGCGGAATATTACGTCTATAGTTCCGGTATCCGCGTGCGGAAAGTGACGGAGCGGCTGGAAAACGGAACGATAACGGTGGAAGACAAGCGGTATCTCGGCGATTATAAACGCACGGTGCGGCCGTCCGGAAAACAGTTACACAGCATCACGGCTGGCGGTGTGCAGAAACACGACTGCGTGGTACAATACAGCAGCGACGCACCCGGCGACATCATGTACCGCTTCCAGCACGGCAACCATCTCGATTCCGTGGGGATGGAAACGAACCTGGACGGCGAAATCATCAGCTACGAGGAATACAGTCCTTTCGGGGAAACGGTTTACAGCTACGCCCCGATGAACCTCGACAGCACGAAAGAATACCGGTACAGTGCGCAGGAGAAAGATGCGAGCACGGGCTTGTATTATTACGGCTACCGTTATTACACGCCCTGGCTTTGCCGCTGGACACGGCCCGATCCGGCGGGGACGGTGGATGGATTTAATTTATACGCGTTTGTGGGGAATGAGCCGGTGGGGAGGGTGGATGTGATGGGGCTGGGGAAGAAAGAAGAAAAAGAAAAAGCGATTAAGGAATTTATTGGAAAAAAGGAATACAGTATGGCTGCATTCAAAGCAGCAAAGCTGGGCAATTCAAAAATCGTAAAGGAAGCGTTCAAAGAAGCCACTAAAGGCAACCCAGACATAAAAAAACTTCTCAACGCTCTCGAAAATCAAACAACTAAAAGGGCAAACAAAAAGAAGGAGCAGAAACAGCTTGATAAGGAGATAGAAAACAGGCTCAAAACAAAGGCTTTTAATAAAAATGTTCTGACTGAATTAGGGAACAAGACTTATGTCAAACTGATGTCGGATAAGGACTATACAGAGAAGGCCGGTATTAAATACTTTGCAAATAAAAAAGCAGATCAACTGAAAGAAACCATAGTGAACCATCTCGGAGCCTATGCTGATGATGAGGAACATATATTTTCCAAAATCGATAATCCCAATGTCATCGCGCTTGAACATTTAGAGCTTTTCAGAAAAAACGGGAAAAACATGGTTTCGGTGGCCATGAAGACAGCAAGATACAAGAGAGCAAAAGGCAACAAAGAGAAGACTCAAAAATTGACTCAAAGCCATAAGAAAGCAAACAGGATAACTTTTGAGGTTTCAAAAGCATTGAACGACCAAAGAGATGATATCATTGAAATGAATACAGGGGATGAAAGTTATTCTGTAGATGATGAATTGATTAAAGTTGTAAAAAAAGTCAAAACTGCTAACGAGGTGAAAGATGAAGATGTGGACGCGTTTAAAAAAGTAATCACCAAGGATTTCCAGGGGTTCCCACAAGTGATGGATGAAACACCAGACAAAAACAAGACATATATATATATAAAGAAACAGTGATCCTGTCGGTTATGATGAGAAGCAATATGACAATGCAGGAATAAAACATCTTTTTAATTAAATCCAAACGGTATCTCCAAATACACCCACCATGCCCACACCTGCCTTCAACCCCGAAATAAGCTACATGAGCTTATTTCCCGATACAAAATTCAACAACATCACCGAAGCCTACAGCGTGTACGGCGCGGGAGCGTTTTTCGTGGCGCTGATGAACATCGCCACAGATGACAAAAAAGTAGCGTACCCGGCCGGAACAGCCGACGATCTGAAACTGTCAAAACGTCGTTCCGATCTGTGGACCCTGGCGATCACGCAGGAAAATACCGATAAAGAACACCCCTGCCTGGAGAAGGTAAACAAGCTGCTGCTTGATTACCTGGGTAAGCTCACCACGAAGATTGATCGGGGCCAAATCGCCGACGGAACCCAAAGTTTTATTCCCCACAACCCGAACCCCGCGGAGATACAAACCGCACTGCAGCCATATAACGTTTCGCTAAAAGATATCGCGGCCTGCTTCAGCAAAAAAGGTTTCGGCAGTGATGAATGGATGCTGGCGCAACTGAACATGGCACAAACCGACCTGGACGTATTGAAGAAGGAACTTGCCGCGGACTGGACTATTGCTAAAATAAACACGCCCGAAAAGCTGAAGATCGTTGCAGGCCTTGACGACGATCGTTTGTACAAACTCATCTACAATGATATCCCTGTAACGAAACGCAGCGCTGACCTGAAAAATACATTTATCAATAAAGCAGATGCAGCAACCACCGCCCTTTCCTATACCGGCAATGCATTTGCTGCAACCAGCCTGACCGCGGCTCGTTTAAAACGTCTTCAAATTCTCCACACCCTGGCCGTAAAGCTGCGGTGGGATTATGTTACGCTCAACACCGTATTGCTGGAACTGGACGTCGCTTCACCTGTCACTGCAGAAAATCTTAATCAACTCGCACGGCTGGCTTACCTCGCGCGGGAATGGTCGCAGGCGCCGGAGGTCTTGCTGCGGGATATTAAAACGCTGGTAAATCTTACCGCCGATGCAAACAAAATTCCCCGCACCGCGCTGAAAAGCCTGTCGGCAGTGGCTTCCAAACTTGCTGTACCGGTAAATACCTTGTTCCGGTTCCTTGCCGGGCATACAACATTGCCGGAACTGCTGAACGAACTGGCCAAACTGCAGCATGGAGCGGGCGTACTGGAAAAAGTACAGGTGAAACCCGCCGAATACCTCGCTATACTTCTGCTGGCCAAAACGCCGTTGCTGGATGCAAAATTGTTCAACGCATGGCATGCAAAAGCGGTGAAGCAGATGGAAGACACGCAGAGCAGGCTTCAGCCGGGGAAGAACGAAAACAGTTCAACCGATAATGATCTTGAACGGCTCCTGTTCGAGCAATGGCTGCACGGGTTTTGCGTATTTACCGGCGCTGATGAGATGCAGGTGCGCGATTTGTTCATGGTGTATTTCAGCATGGGCGTAAAGGCGGACAAAATTTTCAAAACCGCCAATGATTTTTTCAGAACCTCGTCGGATCATATTTTCTTCGGCAACCTGCTGCTGTATGCGCTGCTTTACAGGATGCTGCGCCTCGATGCGCCTTCTGTGGAATTCCTCAGCCATATTGTCGATACGGTTTCCCACACCTGTGATGACGCATCAGCCAAAACCTTTGCTCAAAGAGCGGAAACAATTGTTCAATATACCTATGTCTATTCCCAAATCCCAGATGAAAAAAACAAGCCGGCGTTTATCAGCGCACTGAAAGCAAACCCGTTCAGCATCGATGTATTTTCCGGTATCATGGGCTGGCCGGATAATATAAAAACCGTGTACGATAAAGTAAAGCCGGACGGGACGGATACGGAACACCTGGTGTCGCTTTCCCGGCTGAGCGATTGTTTCGCTTATGCGCAGGCCACCGGTATCGACGCACATGATCTGCTCAGCCATGTACAAAACCTGGGCGGAGCAACTTTCACAGCGCTCTCGCCTGCGACCGGCATCCCGGCAAAAGACAGCAAAGAATATCCCGCATACCGCGCCGCGCTCGGCGACCGGCTCGAACAGGATCGCGACCGGCTGGTACCCGTGGCGCTGTGGTCGCTTTACAATGTGCATAACGACATCAACAGCCCCGATCATTTATCGGATTACTTTTTATGCGATGTGGACATGGGCGGCATGATGGACATCGCCCCGGTGCGTGAAGCGACGGATGCCGTGCAAACGTTTCTCCTGCGCTGCAAAGCCGGGCTGGAGCATGTGGACGCTACTAGCCTGAAGACGATTACAGACAAAGAGTGGGAATGGATTCCTGATTTCCGCATCTGGCAGGCGGAGCAGATGCTGCGTACCTATCCCGAAAATTACCTGCAGCCCACGGTGCGCAGTACGGAAAGCGACCTGTTCAAATCGATGATGGATGAATTGCAGGGCAATGATCTCACGGAAGAAAAGGCGGAAACGGCGATGCTGAATTATCTCGACGGGTGGATGGACCTGGTAAGCGGCGAGATCGTGGATGCCAGCACATACAAAACGTATTCGGAATATTTCGGCAAAGAAGTGGAGACCCTGTTCCTGGTCTCGAAATCAAGGGTAAAGGAAAACACGTTTTATTATAATTATAAAGAGACTTTTCATGAGACCGAGGCAGCAAATGGGACCTCTCCTGTTTATCGTTCACGCTGGTCGCAATGGAAAGAAATACCCGTTGTCATAAAAGCAGGTACGGTGAGCTCCATTTATGCGTTCAATCGCCTGCATATTTTCTGGAGTGAACAAAGTACGGCGAGTGATACAGATCCCGGTTCCGGAAAATCAAAAACAACAAAATCGAGCAAAAAAGAGGAAAAAGACAATACAACATACACCGAATCAACGAACGGTAAGTGTATAATTTATACGCTGACCATTAAATGCGTTTACCAGAACATCGACGGCAGCTGGAGCGATCCGAAAACGGTACGGAGTTTCCCGTTTTTCCTCGAATTGACGGATTCCAAAAGCAACCTGATTCTTGGCGGTTTAACAGGTTCTTATTATCTGCCATTCGAGCAATATTTTGCGCCGCATCATGCTTATTGGAAAAAAGTTGGTGTACAACCTGTAAAACACAGCAACGGCAGCGCTTTTATTCAACTGTTTTGCGGCCCTTCCTGGGATTCTTCAAACGGGGCTAACCCGGTGCCTCTCTTTTGCATGATATTCAACACAATGCCGGTTGATGATAAGCTAAAAGAGATACAGGGGTTCATCTATAGTCAATACGCGATAGCCTCTAAACTTACCCTTGATGGAGGAAAAGCCTTTACGGTATTTGGAATATCGCCGGTTTTATTGAATCATTCCCTGGATACCGTTGTTTCGGAAGACAGCTCGGAAGCATACGTATTCGGAGCACTGGAAAGCAAGTATGAAAACCTCCGCCCGGTTTTTTACAAAAAAGGGAATGCGCATAACGTTCAGAATGCCGATTATTCATATATCCTCGCTGAAAATTACAGGGGAACCTGCGGGGATACGGTTGAGGTATTCACCGACAGGCATAAGCAATTCACAAACGACATCACGAAACCGGTCCGAAAATTATTTGCCGTACGGAACCGGGTGGGAGCTTTTTACCTGGAATTAGACAATGCCGCCTATATTTTTTCCCTGTTTATTAAAGTGGCATCCCTCGATGCAATAAGCCTGACCTCAAAAAAGATTGGCACTGTACAGGTATGCCAAAGCGTGTTCAAAACAGAATCTTATTGGGCCAGCACCTACAGAACAGAACGCATTTTTTCCCCGGCCATTAATGCGCTGCGTGTAAAAGCACATGAAAACGGGTTGCAATCGCTTGCAACGATCAAACAGGAGGATGACATCGGTTCACCCAAAACGAAATTCTCAGAGCTGGGCTGCACTGCAGAATTGTCTAGCCCCGACAGCGATAACCAGCTGGATTACTGGGGCGCTTTTGGGATATATGCACGGGAGTTTTATTTTCACCTACCCATAGCCATAAGCAGTTTGCTGAGCGGCAACCTGAAATACAATGACGCCATCCGGTGGTTGAACCTACTGTTGAACAACAGGGCAACAATATTCTCATCTCCTATTACAGAACCCTACTGGCATTATCTCCCGTTCCAGGTCATTTCTGCCAAAGTTTCCCTGGATTCTTCCAATCTACCGGTGAATGATGAATACGATATCTTACTCCAAATCTATGGGAGCCCGTCGCCTCATTCAATAGGGAAAAAAAGCTGGGGAAGACCATTGATAAGCTTTAGAGGCGCAGGCCAAAAAACATATATCCTCGCTCAGCATAAACAGGGTGGTAAATTATTCCTTATCAGCTCCAATGACTTGATAACATGGTCGAATGAAATTCCTGTGCCTAATGAGATTGCCAACCAGGGAGATTACGGTTTTCAGGCTAACGGTAATTGGATTGAGATATATTACAAACGGACATCGTATCAGTGTATTTCTTCACAAGACGGAGGGCAAAACTGGACACATGACAGTTCAGAAGTATTATTTTCCGCGGGCTATCCTTCGTATCTTTTGAATACATCTTTTGAATACTATCCTTACCGGGTGCCCCGCAATTCTACTTCCAGCTATGATCCCGACATTGTCGCCGAAAATGATATTGCTGTATACAAGCGTTGGTCTGTCCTCCAGCACATCAACCTCATGCTCGATTTTGCCGACAACGAATTCCGCCAGGAAACCTGGGAAAGCCTGAGCCTGGCGGCACAACTCTATTTCGAAGCGGAAGATTTACTCGGCCAGGAACCGGTAGTAAAGGATGAAGTAACCGCATATGAAACCAATTCGAGTAACCGGACCTATCCGAATTTAAAAAATACGGCAACCTACTTCGGTACACCCACCAACATACAACTGAAGGCCCTTTGGGACCGCGTAAAAGACCGGTTATACAAATTGCGCAACGGGCTCAACATCAACGGCGAAAAACAAATGCCTTCGATGTACGGTTCGCCCATCGATCCGGCGCGCCTCGAACTGGCTGCGCAGAACGGCGGCATCAACCCGTACGACGACAGCCAGCTGAGCGCCACCCTTTCTGTTTACCGTTTCCGCGAACTCGCGCCGCACACCGAATCGCTGATCAGCCTCGTGGTGGAATTCGGAGGACAGCTGTACAACGCTTTGCAGCAGAAAGACAGCGAGCAATTACAGGTGCTGCAGGCCACGCACCAGGTGAATATGCTCCACCTTGTGAGCCGCATGTACCAGTACCAGCTGGACGAAGCGAACAAAGAAGTGGAAGCGCTGCGGGTGAACCTCGCCGCAGTGGAGCAGCAAGCGGTGTATTATACGAACCTGCTGTATGAAGGACTACTGCCGGAAGAAGCGGGCAGCCTTGCCGCCAACCAGGCAGCCAAGGGCTTCCAGGAAACTGCGTTTGGCGTAAGGGCAGGAGCCTTTGCCGCACACCTGGTCCCCACCGTTTTCGGTTTTGCCGACGGCGCATTCCAGCCGGGCAGCTCGATAGAATCGGCGGCCAGCGCGCTGTCGGAGCAGGGCATGTCGATGCAGACACTTTCCCAGGTCCTCGCCGCACAGGCCGAACACATCCGCAGGGCCGAAGAATGGGATTTCCAGGCCGGACAGGCGGAACAGAACAAAGAAGGGTTGCTCCGGAATATAGAAGCTGCTGCGATGCGCGTGAACATTGCGCAGGAAAATATGCGGCAATACCAGCTGCAGGTCAGCCAGGCAAATGAAGTGCTGAATTATTTCAACACCAAATTCACGAATGCGGAATTGTACAGCTGGATGAGCGGGCAGATGGCTTCGCTGTATTTTACCGCTTACCAGCTCGCGCTCGGATCCTTGCATAAATTACAGTGCGCCTACCAGTACGAGCTCGACGACGACAAAGCGAATTTCATTCCCTCGGGTGCATGGAACAGCCTCCGAAAAGGATTGCTCGCCGGTGAAACGCTGAAACTGGCCCTGGCGAATATGCAGGATGCCTACATGAACAACAACAGGCGAAAGCAGGAAGTGGAGAAAATCGTTTCGCTGAAGCTGCTGCTGGAAAAACCGGGAACGCAGGTGAACTGGAAAGACTGCACGTTTTCACTCCAGGGCCTTTGCGGCAAGGATCAAACGCTGAAAATAAAATCGATCGCAGTTTCTATTCCCGCCGTTATCGGGCCTTATGAAACATTCGATGCAACGCTGAAGCATACGGTCACCGGGCAGCAAATCACAATATCCAAAGGCATCGATGATATGGGCATTTTCCAGGAAGATGCGAACGATGGGCGGTACCTGCCTTTTGAAGGGATAAAAATTACAAAGCAGGAAAGCGGCAACTGGAAATTCGCCTGTGAGAAACCGGGCATATCGGATGTTATCCTGACTGTGAAAGCGTGGGTGATTTCCTGAGAGGCTGCCAGGAATTTGTTTTTCGGGATTCCGGGAGTGTATTTTTAGTCAATTGACCTGCCTGCGTATAGCCGCTACGGCCGGGCTGTGGCGCTTTTTGAGCAAGTAAAATGGCCGTTTCCGGGAAAATGAGCGTTTTCTTTTTTTTCGTCACAACATTTGTCTTTTCTGTCGCAACTTTTTCCTATTCGGTCACAACTTTTGTCTTTTTTGTCACAACTTCTGTCTTTGTTGTCGCAACATTTGTCTTTTCTGCGGCAACTTCTTCCTATTCGGTCACAACTTTTGTCTTTTCTGCCACAACTTCTTCCTCTTCGGGCATAACATTTGTCTTTTTTGCCGCAACATTTGTCTCTTCGGTCACAACTTTTGTCTTTTCTGCCGCAACTTCTTCCTCTTCGGGCACAACATTTGTCTTTTCTGCCGCAACTTCTTCCTCTTCGGTCACAACTTTTGTCTTTTCTGTCGCAACTTCTTCCTCTTCGGGCACAACATTTGTCTTTTCTGCGATAACTTCTTCCTATTCGGTCACAACATTTGTCTTTTCTGCGATAACTTCTTCCTATTCGGTCACAACATTTGTCTTTTTTACCGCAGCTTTTTCCTCTTCGGTCGCAACTTTCGTCTTTTTTGCGGCAACATCTTCCTCTTCGGTCACAACTTTTGTCTTTTTTGCGGCAACATCTTCCTCTTCGGTCACAACGTTTGTCTTTTTTGCCGCAGCTTCCAGCCCTTCGGTCGCAACTTCTCTCTTTTCGGTTCCCGCGGGGTCATACATACTCCCTTTTCCCGCGGGGTTCGTGACGCTTCCTGCGGGTTAAATAACAAGTCCCGGGGATTGCGTGACCGTTCCTGCGTATGTGGAGACCTTTCCCGCGGGCCTGATCATGCTTTATACAAATTCAGAAACCGTTCCTGCGGGAGCGACCATGCTTCCTGCAGATTTCGTGACTGTTTCTCCGGGAGCGATCTTCTTTCCGGCGGGAACGGTGACTTTTTCCGCGGGAGCGACGATGCTTTGTATGAATTTGATTTTGTTTTCTGAGGGTTTGGTGACGTTTGCGATAAACCTTATCGTGCTTTCTGCGGGTAGTCAAAAAGAGAACGGGAGTGTCATTATAACTTAACGATCAATACCTTAAGGTAACTTATATCGAACAATTTGAGGGAGGATTTGAAGTACCTGGGATTTACAACTGCAGGGTATTGTATGCGGAACGATTCTTTGGTCTGTTTTATAGATGAGTATTTGTTCAATACAAAAACGATTGGAAAGTTATCTGATTAAAATAAAACAAACGCCTTACAATTCTTTTCCGGACTGGTCCCGATATGATGCTGATTGATCGTTCATCTGATTTTTCTGAAACACCCCGTTCTTTTGTTTGAATGCGTTCAGCGCCCCTATTTATTTTCAGAAGAGACACGTCGTTTAACGGCCTCAAAAAAGACGTTTTAATACCGCGATACTATTTTGATATATTTGAGTTATGAACTGTTTCTTCCCATTAAAAACCAAGCAGCATTTATTGGCATGTTCCGGTAAACCTTTCAGAGCTTTGTTCCTGGCTGCAACATTGCTGGTTATCACGTCCAACACCAATGCGCAAAACACAGCAAATATAACCGTAACGGCGTTTATCAATTTCAACGTTGACAGTAACAGTTTTGATTCTACCACTCGTCAGGCGGTTACGTTATTCGGCTGCAACAAAATCATAAGTGTGGGAGGAACGAATGGTTATACGTGGAATACGCCTAACCAGGTTTTGCCGGGTATCCCTTTCGGCTGGCAAACCGATACCGTAAATGGAAAAATAAAGAAGTATTACGTCTCGAAATATTACATCGCTTCGCCGCCGGTGCTCGGAGGTAAAATAGATAATCCCAAAACCTTGTATGATATCGGCCTTGTTACGCCTGATGAATTTGTGCTGAAGGGCGAAAAACCGGCTCAATTGGTTTATCTGAATTATAATGTGCTCGAGCCCATGTACATCAAGTATTTTAACGTAAAGTTCGATGACTCGTTCAAGGGCAGGAACCAGGATATCATACCTTTTAAAGTAGAATGCACCGATTTTCCATGGACAGATAAAAAGGATCTGGTTGGGGCGAAAGGCGCTTCGGGTATCGGATCGCTGGACAAAAATTCGAAAATGCCGCAACGGCTTTTTCTCCCGTATTATACCAAAATGAAAAGCGGCGCTACGGGTGCAGACACTACTGTATATTTAGACTGTAAGGTGACCATTCTTAACGATATCCTGTTAAACAACAAGGTGTACTTTAAGGTAAATGGCAAAAGAAAACGCTGTTGCAAAAAGTATGTAACCAGCATCAACCTCCGCGATTTTAAAGACGAAGATGTTACGATTACCCTGCACTGCAAAAAACGCAAACACCGTCGTCCCTGTGGTTGTGATGAACTGCAGGAACGCAAGAAGCATAGATAACCGGAGCGGGCGTTGGTGAATAGTAAACATACATGATTAATACGTTCAGTGTAGGTGACGGGTGGGTTATACACATTCATCCTTCTGCTGATTGTTATATCAAACAGAATAGGTCAGGAGAAAAAAATAGCTGGTAAAAACATCGGCCATAAGGATGCCGGTTCCTTATCTTTGTGACACCGTGATTAAAGTTTATCCTTGTCTGGCCCAGCTCAGCGCTGTAAACAAAAGCATCGTTGTCGGTTAAAAACAAAAAACCGGTAACATTTTCATGTTACAGGTTTATTACTTGTAGTCTTAAGGGAGCTTGGATCGAACCAATTCAGGCAGGATTTGGGCCTTTTGGAGGGAGTGATGGGAATTGGCTCGAGCCAAGAGGCGGTATGCTGCTCGGGCCGGTATCACAGGAGACCAATTATTTTCTGATAGCAGGATCCAGCTCGCTGGTTTCCCGATAATAAGCTGACGGATCATCACGGCCGGCTGATTTTCGAATCTCCCGTTCGAGCCGCCCGGTCAGTTCTTTATCTTACCGTCCACAAAATACATATCGATCCTGCCCTTATTCTTCGCTTCGATCTTTCCCCGGTAGGTCAGATGGAAAGCGCCCTTCACCAGTTCGCAGGTGCTGCCGCTGATGTTGATCTTCCCGGGTTCGCCCGACGATTCCATGCGCGACGCGATATTAACCGTATCGCCCCAGATATCGTAGGCGAATTTTTTAACTCCCACGATGCCGGCCACCACCGGCCCCGAATGGATGCCGATACGGATTTCGAAAAATAATTGGCCGGCCGCTTCTTTTTCGGCCCGGTGCTTTTCCATGTAGGCCTGGATTTCGAGAGCCGCGCTGATTACATCTGCCGCATGGGTTTTGTTCGGCACAGGCAAACCGCCGGCCGCCATGTATGCGTCGCCGATGGTCTTGATCTTTTCGATACCGTGTTTTTTCATGATGACATCGAAAGCGGAAAAGCACTCGTGAATTTCGGCTACCAGTTCTTTCGGCGAAAGTTTTTCGGACAACTGCGTGAACCCTTTAAAATCCGTGAAAAGAACCGTTACTTCGTTGATCAGCCGGGCTTCGGCCGAGCCCTTTTCTTTCAATTCTTCAGCCACTTCGGAGGGAAGAATGTTCAGCAGCAGGTTATCGCTCTTTTCTTTTTCCTCCCGGATCTCCTTCGTCGCGATATTTACTTTTTCCTGCAGCGCCATTTTCTCCTTTTTCAGTTTTCGCTCTCTCCATTTGATGTAGCCGCCGATAAGAGAAATGACGAGTAAAAGATCGAGCGTATACATCCACCAGGTGCGCCACCAGGGAGGAAGCACGGTGAACGAATAGTTGAGGGGTTCGCCCCATACGCCGTCCGGATTTTTTGCCCGCAGTTTAAAAGTGTACGCGCCTTCATAAATATTACCGAAGCTGGCCGTCGCCCTGGCGGAAGGCGGACTCCAGTCGCGATCATAACCTTCCAGCATATACTGGTACATCACGGCAAAGTTTCGCCCGGTTTCAACAGCGTTAAAATCAAAGCTGATATTGTTGTTCTTATATGGTAAAACCAGGTTTTGCGGAACAGGATACCACGGCGCTACTCCGTCCATGCCGATCCCCTTGAATTTTTTCTTCATCGCTTCGCGCTCGGCCGCACTCAGTTGTTTCCCGAAAGTGCCGACCAGTTCTGCGGTGGTTTCGGCTGTCCGGGTACTGTCCATACCAGCCGGTGCGGGAAGCAGGTCGTTCCAGCAGACATCCTCGTTATTGATTTTGATCTTATTAATTACCAGTACCGGTTTGGGAGATTCGTTCAGCGCAGCCGGATCGAAGCGAACGAGCGCCGTTTTATCCGAACCCGTGGCAATCCAGATGATCCCGTGGCGGTCTCTGAAAAGACCGTTGAGACCGAAATTGACATCCTTCACCGGGTAGCCGTTGACCGAATTGAAAATTCTACCGGCCATCCAGTTTTTTTCCCCGGCATTTGCCTTGCTGTCGTAAAGCAGTTCACAAACACCAAGATTCGTTCCGAGGTACAGTTTGTTTTCACCCACCGGTAAAATCTGGGTTACATTATTGTCGGGAAGCCCGTCTTTGGTAGTGAAATTTTCGAAAAACGGTTCGGTACGGACGGCGTTTTTCGTTCCGGCCGCTTCCGTTTTTATCGCGTTGATTTCGTCGAGTTGTTTTTTTGTCAGCTCGCTCAATCCGCCCGAAGTACCGATCCAGAAGTTGCCGCCGGAGTCTTCGATAATATTATAAACGGTATTATTCACCAGGCCCTGGTCGGTGGAGAGCGTCAGGAAAGATTTTCCGTCGTAGCGGCAAACTCCGCCTTCAGTGCCGAACCAGATATTGCCCTGTTTGTCTTCCCTCATGCAGCGCACCGTATTGTTCGGGAGTCCCTGCCTCGTCGTAAAATGCGTAAACGTTTTCCCGTCGTAACGCGCTACTCCGTAACCTCCCGTCCCAAACCAGAAATTGCCCGATTTATCTTCGAGTATGCTGTAAACGACCGTAAAAGGAAGCCCCTGCGGCACGGAAATATTGGTGAACGAATTTCCGTCATAGCAGGAAACGCCGCCGCCGTATGTTCCTATCCAGAACTTGCCTTTTTTATCCTCGTGGACGCAGAGTACACTGTTATTGGCCAGGCCCTGGCCGACGGTGAAATTGGTGAACGATTTTCCGTCATACCTGGAAAGGCCATGAAACGTACCGAACCAGATATTTCCCGATTCGTCTTCGTTGATGCTCAGCACCTGGTTATTGACAAGCCCGTTGTTGGAAGAAATCGTCGTAAACGAACGGCCATTATAACAGGAAATTCCCGAGCCGTAGGTGCCGAACCAAAGATTACCCGAGCGGTCTTCGGTTACCGTCAGAACATGATTCATGGGAAGTCCCTGCTTGCCGGTAAAATTGGTGAAGGTGCCTGCGTCTTTATTACGTCGCGACACCCCGCCGTTGGTAGCCAGCCAAAGATTTCCCTCCTTGTCTTCGATCATCTGGTAAACCTCGTTGCCGGCAAGCCCGTCGCGGGTAGTAAAATTAGTGAAGGACTTTCCGTCGAAAAGAGAAACGCCGTTTCCGTAACTGCCGAACCAGATCTTCCCGCTCCTGTCCTGGTGAATGGAAAAAATAATATTGTTCGCAAGACCGTCGTTCGAAGTGTAGTTTTTGAAATGTTTGCCATCGAAGCGGGAAACTCCGCCTCCATACGTGCCGATCCAGATATTGCCGGCCTTGTCCTCTTTAATGCAGTACGCAACAGCGTAAGCCAGCCCCTGTTCGGTGGTATAATTGGTGAATGATTTTCCGTCGTAACGCGAAACGCCCTTGCCCGTAGCAAACCACATATTGCCCGACTTGTCCTGCAGCATGCTCAGGACCATATTGTCCGCGAGGCCCTGTTTTTTTGTAAAGCTGGTGAATGATTTTCCGTCGTAACGGGACAGGCCGCCGCTGGTTCCGAACCAGATTATTCCCGATCGTTCCTGCGCAATGCTGACGACCGTATTATTGACAAGGCCGTTCGAAGTGGTAAACGTGGTAAACGATTTTCCGTCATAACGCGATACGCCCCCGCCGTAAGTTCCGAACCAAAGGTTTCCCGACTGGTCGAGCAGGGCCGAAGGCAGAGCATCGAGCGCGAGACCGTTGTCGGAATTATAGTTGGTGAGAAAAGCGGAGCCGTGCACTTCGGGCGCCAGGGGCAGATGCAGAACGGAATCCATCAGCGAATGCACCTGCGGTGGGGTGATGTCTATTTTTTTTTGTCCCGACGTGGTGCTGACCGTATAACTGCTGTTTTTCCCGATCGGTATATTCACCGGCTCCGGCATAGTGTCGGTAAGAATAACCCTGGGGGCGCTGCTGTCGGGCAAACCGGCCAGCAGGATGATGCGCGGCATCAGGATGGAATCGGTTCCGGCTTCCGGTTTATTATCGGGGGTATTGTTTTGTGAACAGGAAGAAAATAAAATCAGCGCCGCAAAAACAGAAAACATAACCACGGAAAACCGGCTTGCCGTATTTACATTGCTCATATCGTTTCTGTGTAATTCCTGGTTCAATGCGCTGCCGGCATCAATACAGAATCCTGGTTTTGCCAGTGTAAAGCTGAACGAAAATAGGTTTTGTGAAGGAATTGAGCAACAAACGGGCAGGTGCAGTTTCTGTTGCGACAGGAATCCGGTTGTTTAATTCTCCGGGGGCTTAATAACTAAAACGCCTCTGGATTTTTCAGCCAGAGGTGTGTGTTTTGGTAGTCCCGACAGGAATCGAACCTGCATCAAAAGTTTAGGAAACTTCTATTCTATCCATTGAACTACGGGACCAGTAAATAAATAACGGCAACAAAATCAATCTCCGGCAAAAGGCGCTCAACCAAAGCAGAGCCCGGAAACCGCCTGCAAAATTAATCAAAAACCGCCCGCTTTCCTGTCATCCGGGTACTGCCCGGCTTTCGTATATTTCGAAACTATGGAAATGATCGAGCCGTCTGTGGCCTACCAGAAGCTTAGCCGGTTGATGTCGTCCGACAGCGACACGGTGGTGAAAGTGCGCGAAATAACGCGCTTTGCACTGAATTTCGGAGACATGAGTCCCGCGCTGGTGCTGGAACTGGCCGACGAAATCAACCGGCTGATGAAAGGACGCCCCGACGAAGAAAAGGGCGCGGCGGTAGCCGATATGATCCGCAGTTTTACATTCTCCGCAACCGGGAAACACCAGGAAGCCCAGCGGATGCTGAAAAGCTGTACCGTGTATTTCGAGTCGCACACCGACGACCAGATGGTGGCCCTGTGTTATCTCTTCCAGGCTTTTTCTATGCTGGCCACGGCGCAGCTCGACAAAGCCTTCGAACTGGCGTTCCGCGCCCTGCGGATGGCGGAAGAAGGCGAAACCGATCCGTACAATATGGCCTGGATACTGCACGGTATCGGCGTGATTTACTTCGACCTGAAAGACTACGAAAATTCGCTGCTCTATTTCCGGAAAATGGGCGAAGCCCTGGAAGGTTTCGACAGCGAGTATGCCTGCGCGCGGATGTATTCCGGCGTAGGTTCTGCGCTGCTGGCTTCGGGCAGGACCGAAGAAGCGGCGGAAAATATTTTTCGCTCGGTCGGCTTGTACGAAAAAAGCGGCCATATCCTCGGGCTTTCCCGCGCGCTGAACGACCTGGGCATCGTGAAACGTATGCTCGGCAATGCGCAGGAAGCCGCCGAATACTTAGGCAAAGCCCTCGAACTGCGGCGCAGTCACAAGTATGTCCCGGGGATCATCACCAGCCTGATCGAACTCGGAACGATGCACATGAAAGCCGGGTCGCCGGACAAAGCCACTCCCCTGCTGCATGAAGCGGCGGAACTCGCAGCGGAAACCAGGAGCAAAGGCAAACTTTTCCAGGCGCACCGCCTGCTGGCCGAAGCGTACCGCGAGGCCGGCGACCCGGTTGAAGCGCTCGCGCATTTCGAAAAGTACATGGAATTCAAAAGCGAAGTTACCGGCGAAGAATCACGCAACAAACTCGCCGGCCTCGAAAAAAAGTTCGCCACCGAACGCTCCGAACGCGAAGCCGAAATCCATCGCCTGAAAAATGTAGAGCTGAGAAAAGCCTACGACGAAATTGAAACGAAAAACCGCGAGATACTCGATTCCATCACCTACGCGCGGCGCCTGCAGCAGGCCATTATGCCTTCGCAGGAACGTTTTTCGGAATTGCTTCCCGGGGCCTTCGTGCTCTACCTGCCGCGCGATATCGTGAGCGGCGATTTTTACTGGATGGAAACCGCAGGCGATAAAATTCTGTTCGCCGCAGTGGATTGTACCGGCCACGGCGTTCCCGGCGCATTTGTTTCCATCGTGGGAGCCAACAGCCTGCACCGCTGCGTGCACGAATTCGGGCTGACTGATCCCGGCGATATTCTTTCGCGGCTTTCCCGGCTCGTTTGCGAAACCTTTTCGCGCAGCGGCGAACAGGTGAACGACGGCATGGATATCGCGCTTTGCTGTTACGATAAAGCGAACGGGCAATTGCATTATGCCGGCGCATACAATAACCTGTACCGCGTGCGAAACGGCGAAACAACCGAATACAAAGCCGACAAACACCCGGTCGGGAACCAGTTCGAACAGTTGGAATACCGGTCGCAGCTGGTGGAACTGGAAAAAGGCGACGCGGTTTATATTTTCACCGACGGCTATGCCGACCAGTTCGGCGGTCCGAAAGGGAAAAAATTCAAGAAGAAACGACTGCAGGAAAAACTCGCGGCCATCAGTAAATCAGCGCCCGCTGAACAAAAAGAAGAACTCCGTCAATCCTTCAACGATTGGAAAGACAAACTCGAACAGGTGGATGATGTGCTGGTGATCGGGGTACGGTTCTGAAGTATGTACTGCGCTGCGCAAGCCGGAGATTTATTTGCGATTGCCGGTTTTGGATTTGCGATTGAAAGTAAACGTTAGCGTCTTTGCGGTGAAAAAATCGGAATACGGGCTTTACCGCTAAGACGCGAAGGCGCTAACTGTTTCATCATGTGAAGAACAGGTGTGTTAATCGCAAATCCAAAATCGGCAATCGCAAATAAGCTTTA
>VBWE01000006.1:107507-111163 GCA_006218065.1 Bacteroidota bacterium | reverse complement strand
GGGGTGAGTCCCGGAATACGTACCTTTACCCCATCATGTCGCGCCAAACCGATTTCCTGATCATCGGCTCCGGTATTGCGGGCCTTACTTTCGCACTGAAAGTAGCCGCGCAGGGTCGTGTGCTGATGATCACCAAAGCCAGCGAGGACGAATCGAATACGAAATACGCGCAGGGCGGAATCGCGGCGGTGATGTATGAACCCGATTCGTATTCGAAGCATATTGAAGATACGCTGACCTGCGGCGACGGTCTCTGCGATCCCGAAGTAGTGAAGATGGTGATCAGCGAATCGACCGAGCGCGTGAAGGAACTCGCGGCCTGGGGCGCGCAATTCGACCGGACGCCCAGCGGGGATTTCGACCTGGCGCGCGAGGGCGGGCATTCCGAACACCGTATCCTGCATCATAAAGACATTACCGGTTACGAAATCGAGCGCGCGCTTTTGACGCAGGTGCACAATCATCCGGATATCGAAATCCTCGATCATCATTACGCCATCGATATCATCACGCAGCACCATCTCGGCATCGAAGTGAACAGCCGCACGCCCGGCATCAACTGCTTCGGCGCATACGTACTCGATACGCAGACCGGGAAAGTGGAAACCGTGCTTTCGCGCATTACGCTGATGGCCACCGGCGGTGCGGGACACGTGTATGCCACGACGACCAACCCGACCATCGCCACCGGCGACGGCATTGCCATGGTGTACCGTGCGAAAGGGAAAGTGGAGAATATGGAGTTCATGCAGTTTCACCCGACCTCGCTTTACAATCCCGGCGAGCATCCGTCTTTTCTCGTTACGGAAGCCATGCGCGGGCACGGGGCCATCCTGCGCAACCGGGAAGGAAAAGAGTTCATGCACAAATACGATTCGCGCAAATCACTCGCCCCGCGCGATATCGTGGCCCGCGCGATCGACAATGAAATGAAAATGAGCGGCGATGATTTTGTTTACCTCGACGCGACGCATATCGCCGCCGACGACCTGAAAGCGCATTTCCCGAACATCTACAAAAAATGCCTCGGCATCGGTATCGATATCACGAAAGATTTTATTCCCGTTGTGCCTGCCGCACATTACCTCTGCGGCGGAATCAGCGTGAACAAACAGGGACGAAGCAGTATCGGCAACCTGTACGCGGTGGGCGAATGTTCGTGCACGGGCCTGCACGGCGCAAACCGGCTCGCGTCCAATTCGCTGCTCGAAGCCGTGGTATATGCGCACAGCGCTGCGCAGGATTCACTTGCCGTTTTCCGCGGAATACATTTCCAGGAAAATATTCCCGGCTGGAATGCCGAAGGAACCGAAGCGCCCGAAGAAATGGTTTTGATCACGCAGAGCCTGAAAGAAGTACAGGCCATCATGAGCAATTACGTGGGCATCGTCCGCTCCGACCTGCGCCTGGAACGCGCCATGAACCGGCTCGAAATTTTATGGATCGAGAACGAAGCGCTCTATAAAAAAATCACGGTATCGCAGCAGGTCTGCGAATTGCGCAATGTCATCAACTGCGCGTACATCATCATCAAACATGCTACGGCGAGAAAAGAAAGCCGCGGACTGCATTACACGATCGATTATCCGCCTGTCAAATAATTTCTCCCGGCGGTTTCTCCTAATGTATTACACAGAACCGCGTAACTGCAACGTAACCGTTATCGTCATACACGCGTGCGAAATAAATTCCACCGGGAAAACCGGAAACGGAAAGACGGATATCCTCTCTCTTCAGCTCGCCTGAAAAAACAACACGCCCGCTGAAATCGGATACGGTTGTTGTAAGCGTACCCTTGTACGGTGCAGCAAGTTCAAAACGGATTTCATCATTTGCCGGGTTGGGAAAGGCAAGTAATACTGAACTGCTCACCGGTTTCTCTTCCAGGCTGAGCGGGTGATTCGGGCAGCCCGGCAAAGGATCGTAATCGAAGCTCGAAAGCGTATCGATGTGCGGAACGCTTTGCTGTATAAACTGCGGCGACATGGCTGTAACACCCGCGCCGCTGTTTACCATACTGCTCCCGTTCGACATGATGATCTGTCTCGGCCACAAACAGATGGAACCGGCGGGAGTATGAAAACGCATGACAGTCGGGTAATCGCCGGGAGGACCGCCATGATACAGCACCGAACAAAACAGGAAATCGGGGCCCGCTGCACGCATCTCGCCCAGGCTGTAATGCTGGGGAAGAACGTAGGAAACACTGACCGGGTTTCCGGAAGTATCCGCTTCGAAAAAAAGACTGTCCGTAAACAGGAGCAGGTTGCCGTTGGTCATCGGGAAAATATTCCGGATCACCGCCGTGCCGAGGTTGTTCAAAGGCGTCGTGTAGCTTCGTGTCCAGAGCAGGTTACCGGCCGAGTCCACCTTGGTGAGATTCGGATTCGCATTACCTCCACCCATGTAAACCGATCCGCCGGATCCTTCATGAAGCGAAAAAACATTCCCGATATTGAAATAAAATTTCGACCAGAGCATCACACCCTGTTTCGTGGATTTTACAATGCCCGCACCGGTAGTGGACACCGCCGAGTACAGGAGATCCTGGCTGGACAGCATGATGCAGGCATTGCCGGAAGTATTCTGGTTCGGCGACGCCTGCGAAAAACCTGCGGAAAGCAGGTTGAGCTGGTTGTCGAAACGATAGAATCCCGCCCATTCGTATTCCGCCGTGGAAATCAGCAGGCTGCTGTCGGGGCATATCTTCGAACGTCCAAACCAACCGGCACTGGCTGTATGCGTCGTTTCGTTGATGATGGTTTCGTGAAGCACCACCCCGTTCGTATCGAGTACGAAGATGATGTAACCGGAACTGGTCATCCCGAGCATGTAATATTCGCCGGTAGGAAATTCGCCGATATCACGAAAAGAAGCATTGCTGTACGGCGGCAATAAAGTGAAGCGTTTTGACCAGACCCGGTTCAGCGCCGTATCCGTTTTGATGAAGTAAATATTCGGTTGCGTCGTATAACGTGTCCCGAGCATGATATAGCCGCTTTGATTATTCAGTTCTTTTACGATGTCGAAACTGGAATTCGCAAGCGTATTGGAAAAATATTTCGCGAACGGCACCGTCTGCGCAAACAGCATGTGCCCGAAGCAGGAAAACAGGAAGAGAGAGAAAAAAATTCGCATGCGTCAGGATTTAAGAAACAGCATACCAGCGGGGTATTACCGGGGGATGATCAAAGATAGCCCGATAAAAAATAATTATCAAGAAAGTCGCGTGGTCTTTGAAACGTAAAATGGCAAACGATACATGTCAAATGTAAAAGTGGTTGCCCTTTGAAATTTAGTATTTGGTATTTGTCATTTTACATTCGGCAAATACCGGAACGCCGATTCAGCGTTTCAGCAACTTAAACGCGATGCTTCTCCCCTGTTTCTGGAAAATCGCCAGGTTGATCCAGCACAAAGCCAGCTGTTCCAGCAAAGCGAAACGGTCGTTGCCGCCGAAATCATGCACTTCACCGAAACCGAGTTCCCTGGCAAGCGCTGTAGCCACCTGTTTGCCGCGGACGCTGCTGCCGGCCACAAACATGTCGATGGCGGTGCCGTTGTAAACGGGATCTTTTAAATTTTCGAAACCGGTACTGTTAAAACATTTCACCACATCGGTGCAGTTGCAGCTGTGCAGGATCGCTTCGGCCGTA
>VBWE01000006.1:91451-107470 GCA_006218065.1 Bacteroidota bacterium | reverse complement strand
GTATTGGAAAACCCGCCGGGTTTTATGTTCACGGCATTCATCGTATCGATAATGACTTTTCCGCCCACATCGCCGAGCCCGGCCGCGACATCCGCAGCAGCGGCAGCCGGAACGGCGATGATGATCACTTCGGAAACGGCCACCGCTTCTTTTACAGGATGGGCGGAAATGGAAGTCGCGGCCCGCAGCAGTGCTCTTCCTTTGAACTGATGCGGATCACGGACACCGAGCCGGATGCGGTGGCCTTTTTCAGCAAGACGCTGCGCCAGGATTCCGCCGATATTGCCGGTCCCGATGACGGCTATCTTCATACGAGCGCTGCCTCTAAATTGATCGTCGCGTTAAACAGTTTGGAAACCGGGCAGTTCGCTTTCGCATCTGCGGCCAGTTCCGCAAATTTTTCAGCAGTCAGTCCGCTCGCTTTTACTTTTGTGGACAAATTGATCGTCGTAATCGCGCCGCTGTCGAGAATTACTTCTGCCGAAGTATCGATGCTTTCGGGCGTAATTCCCGCGCCGACGAGTACGAAAGCCAGCTTCATTGAAAAACAGCCGGCATGCGCTGCGCCGATCAGCTCTTCCGGGTTTGTGCCGATTCCGTCGGCAAAACGCGTATTGTAAGAGTACTGCGTATTGTTCAGCACACCGCTGTGCGTACTCATTGTCCCGTTACCTTCTTTCCCGGTTCCCGTCCAGCGGGCCGATGCTTTTCTTGTGATTCCCATGGTGGAGATTGTTTAGTTCATAGCAAATGTGCTTTCTATTTTACTCTTGTGCAAATAAGGACCTGGTTTAATCCCGATAGCTATCGGGATCCTTCGGAATGAATGGTGAACCAGTTCGGAGCCGGGAGTGCGCTTCGCCTCCGGCTTCGCTTTGAGTTCGGAGTTTTCATGAAGACTCCGAACTCAAGCGAAGCGCACTCCCGGCTCCGAACTGAACCCGAAAATATGTTAACCGCTTGTTAAAGACCTTGTTTTCCAGGCATTCCTGCCCTATTTTTGTTCCATATGAAGCAGGTATTGCGCATTATGCTGGCAAGTCTCCTGTCGCTGATCATTTTGATCAGCGGTACGGGTTTTACATTCAGTAAAATGTCCTGCAACGATTGCGGAACCGCTTTCGACTACAAGGAAATTGAAGATTGCTGCGACCAGGAAAGCGAGCACGAAACGTCCATCGCATGCTCCTGCTGCGACATTATCAACGTCGATTTTCGTACCGACGAATTCTACGCCGGTAAGTACATCGTCGAAACTCAGCCACTCGTTTCCGAAATTTCGTTTGCTTTTCTGAACGGTTACTGCCTGCAGAATTCCGCTTTCAATAAAGACCTCCCGGTTCCTGACGAACCATTTCCGCCACCCGGGGGCCGCGAATTCCTGAAACATACTCCGCACCTGCTCATCTGATTCCAGGATTTTATCCAGGCAACGCATGATGTTGCCCCGGTCTTATGCAAATAAGCCACCGGATGCGTTCGTTTATAAAACAACCACGTTCAAATCCTGTCCATACGATCATGAGATTCTTTTTATTGGGACTGATCCTTTCTTTTCCGCTCGCCTCTTTTTCCCAGGGCCTGCAGGGAAAAGTCATGGAGCAAACCTCCCCGAATAAATCATCCCCGCTCACAGCCGCGCTTGTTTTCTGGAAAGGAACCACAACAAGTGCACTCAGCGAAGCCGACGGAAAATTCCGCCTGGCCTGGCCTGATTCTTTTCCCGCGAAGCTGATCACACGCATGATCGGTTATGAAACGGACACGATGTTGTTTTCCGACAGCAGCAGGAATACGATCGTGATCGCCCTTCGTGTTTCCAAAGCCCAGGGAAGCGATACCGTTACCGTGCGCGGGAAGCAAAACGATTTTTCCATTCCCGGCTACCGGCCCATCAATACCGAGATCATCACCAACCGCGGATTACAGTCGGCGGCCTGCTGCAACCTTTCCGAGAGCTTCGAACGGAATCCTTCCGTGGATGCGGCGCTCACGGATGCCGTTTCCGGCGCACGCAAAATCCAGATGCTCGGTCTCGACGGCGTGTACACGCAGATCCTGAACGAGAATCTCCCGCTCATCCGCGGACTTTCCGCAGCATACGGCATCGGGCAGGTTCCCGGCACCTGGATCAAATCGATCCTGATCACGAAAGGAACCGGGTCCGTTGTGAACGGTTACGAATCCATCAGCGGGCAGATCAACCTCGACCTGCTGAAACCGCAACAGGTGGAAGAACGTTATTTCGTGAACGTTTATGGAAATCACCAGGGCCGCCTCGAAGGCAACCTGCACGCCGCGCATAATTTTTCGGAGAAGATCGGCACCATGCTCTTTGCGCATTACAGTCAACTGCAGGTGCGCAACGACATGAACAACGACGGTTTCCTGAACATGCCTTTGTACCGCCAGTACAACGTGATGAACCGCTGGAACTGGAATTCGAAAAAAGGATTCGAGGGCCAGTTCGGTATCCGCGTGCTGGATGAAGATCGCCAGGGCGGGCAAACTGATTTTGTACGCGACCGCGATTACGGCACTACGAACGCTTACGGAATCGGGATCCGCACGCAGCAGGCTGAGTTTTACAACAAGACGGGATACGTTTTCCAAAAACCGGGAACCAGCATCGGCACCATGTTCTCGGCACGTTACCATAAGCAGGGCATGTTTTTCGGCCTGCGCGAATATGACGGCGAGCAGAAAAGTATTTATGCCAACGTGATTTTCCAGACGTACATCAACAATACGAACCACACGTTCAAAGCCGGCAGCAGTTACGTGCTGGATGATTATTCGGAAATGTTCCGCGATTCCGCTTTCGGAAGAATCGAATCCGTTCCCGGGATTTTTACCGAGTACACCGGGAATTTCCAGGAACGTTTCTCCATGGTGGCCGGACTTCGCGGCGATTTGCACAACAAATTCGGCGCTTTCGTTACCCCGCGTCTGCACCTGAAATACAACCTCACGGAGAAAACCATTTTCCGCGCATCGGGCGGACGCGGGTTCCGCACGGCGAATATTTTCGTGGAGAACATCGGCATTTTCGCCAGTTCGCGGATACTGGAAATTCCCGCCGCCCTGCAGCCGGAAATCGCCTGGAATTACGGCGGAAGTTTTACGCACGAATTCAAGCTGTTCAAAAACGATGCAATTATAAACGTCGATTACTTCCGCACGGATTTCAAAAACCAGGTGGTGATCGATATCGAAGACCGCACGCGCATCCGTTTTTACAACCTCAACGGGCTTTCGTTCGCCAACAGCGCGCAGGCCGATTTCAGTTGTTCGCCGGTTGAACGTTTCGATATCCGCCTGGCATATAAATGGTACGATGTGCGGACTACGTACTCCGGCGAACTGAAACAGCGTCCGCTCCAGGCGCAGCACCGCGCGTTACTGAACCTTGCGTATGCGCTTCCGTTCGATCGCTGGAAATTCGATGCCACGGCCAAGTGGTTCGGCCCGGCGCGCTTGCCACAGGTTTCGGCGGATGCGATCAACGCTCCTTCCCCGGTGAGCAGCGACCCGTATTTCCTGTTCAGCGCGCAGGTCACCAAAAAATTCCGCCGGTTCGATATCTACCTCGGCAGCGAAAATATCGCGAATTTCATGCAGCCCAACCCGATTATCGATCCTGCCAATCCTTTCGGCCCGGATTTTGATGCATCCGTAATATATGCGCCTGTGGAGGGTCGTGTGATCTATATCGGCCTGCGGGCCTCGTTTAAATGACCGGAATTTTCTAACTTTACTAAACACAAACAAGCACCAAATGAAAACGATCCTGAATAAATCCATCGCCGCAATCGCCGTCCTGCTTTTCAGCGCTTCCATCAGCCTGCAGGCGCAGGGCGATACAAAAACCGCGCGCAAAGAAACGATCCAGATCAAAACATCGGCCGAGTGCGATTTCTGCAAAAAAGCCATCGAAAAAGAAATGGCTTTCGTAAGCGGTGTAAAAAAAGCCAACCTGGATGTCGCCACACGTATTTTGACAGTTACCTACGTTTCAAAGAAAACCAGCGCCGACGAAATCCGCAAAGCCATTGCCAAAATCGGCTACGATGCCGACGACGTGAAAGCCAACCGCAAATCGTTCGATAAGTTGCCGGAATGCTGCAAAACCAATTCGGGCAAAGATTGCACCGATCATAAGAAAGACGAAAAGGGTCAGTAAAAATGAATCCTTCTCCTGCATACAAACAGCAACCTTTTCCGGTTGCTGTTTTTTTGTGAAAAAGGCGTTCAAATTTTACCACAGAGGCACAGAGAACACAGAGAACCACGGAGACTCTGTGTTCCTCCGTGTCCTCCGTGTCCTCCGTGCCTCCGTGGTTGTTTTGTTTTCCCGGAAAACAGCCGGACTAAACAAGCGACTCCTATATTTGTTTACAATACAGGCACCGCTACCCGCAAATGAAAACAGGTTCCAAACCCGATACCAGCAAGTACAAACTGTCCGCTTTTCAGCAAGCGGTTGAATTGTGCAGGCCCTGGTTTTTACTGGGTGTGTATATTGTCCTCGCGTATTTCGAATACTGGTGGCTGGCGATTCCCATGGCCGTTGCCGTTTGTTTTGCCGGATTTATCCAGACGCACGATGCGATTCACAGTTCGCTCGGACTTTCCAAAAAAGCGAACGCCGTTTTCCTGAGCCTGAGTTCCCTGCTTATCCTGAAAAGCGGGCACGGCTCCAAAGTAACTCACCTGCGGCATCACGGTCAATGCCTGGGTGACCATGACCCGGAAGGCGCGCCCGCCAAATGGACGCTGAAAGAAGTATTCCTCAACGGACCTTACCATGTTTTTACGATGCGGTTCGCGCAGCTTAAAATGTCGCCGAATACCCGGGGCATTCAACTATTCGAAACGGCCGTTACTTTTCTGCTCCTGGTCGGTTTTGTTGCGCTGTATTACTTCACCGGCTCACTGACCGGTTTGGTTTACTGGGGCGCGGCATTTATCCTGAGCTGCCTGATGCCGCTCTGGGCTTCGTATATCCCGCACAAAATAGCGCCGAGAAATCCTGCGCGGCTGGCCGGCGTAAAATTGTCCCGGTTCTGGACGCCGGTTATTTCATCGTTTGCCTACCATCATTTTCATCATGCATATCCGAAAATACCTACGGCTTTATTGCCGAAAGCGGCGAGGGAATTGCCGGAGGTGGAGGAGCATGAGCATGAACACAATCATTAGTAGATAATGTTCACAAACGTCACACTGAGCGCAGTCGAAGTGCGTGTAAAAGAGACTGCGTTACACACACTTCGACTGCGCTCAGTGTGACGTATTGCATTTACTCATTTGATCATCCGGCAACAAGTACTTACAAACGTTTACTGCGGGTTATCCTGGCTGGTGATCAACGATTTAACTGCCGATTGGATAAGGCAACGACTTATCTTAAATTTGAAGGAATTGCGCTTATACATAAGTTAGGCGTCATTGTAGAGCAACACGACAAAGAATTTCAAAATTTAAAAAAAATGAACATACAAGAACAGATTAAAGAGTTAATTAAAAGTCAAGCCGAGCCAAAGCAGAGTGAAATGCAAGAGTTGCACAACCTCATTCTTGAATTGATGCCGAAAAGTAAACAATGGTATTTTGATGGGAAAAATGAAGAGGGTAAACAAGTAGCTCACCCTACTATTGGCTATGGAAATTACAACATAACTTATAAAGACGGTAGCACTAGGGAATTTTTTAGAATTGGCTTATTAGCCAACCCAACTGGGCTTGCAGTTCATATAATGGGTATAGATGACAAAAAATTCTTAATAGACAGATACGGCAAAACTATTGGCAAAGCAAAAGTTGGCAGTTATGGTATCGCATTTAAGTCAATAAAGGATATTAATTTGGAAATTCTGAAAGAAGCAATTCGCTATAGAACAGAGCTTGAAAATTAAAAAGACTAATAAACAATAAAAAACAGATATTATGGCACTTATCAATCCACACATCAACTTCAATGGAAATGCCGAAGAAGCATTTACATTTTACAAATCAGTATTTGGCGGAGAGTTCGCAAAAATTATGCGTTTCAAAGACCTTGCAAGTCCTGAATTTCCAGTCGCAGAAAATGAAGCGAATAAAATAATGCACATCGCTTTACCTATTGGCAAAAACATTTTAATGGCTAATGATGTTCCCGAAATTATGGGGCGTACAAACGAAAATGAAAACAGAAGTAAAATTGCAATAAGTGCAGAAAGTAAAGAAGAAGCCGACAAATTATTTAACGGTCTTTCAGCAGGAGGACAAATTGAAATGCCAATTGCAGACAGCCCTTGGGGTTCATACTTTGGAATGTTTAGAGACAAATATGGAATTGAATGGATGGTTGACTTTGACCAAAATTATAAAGGACAAATTTAACCGAACAAAAACAACGAACGCCTAACAGCGGTTTGGCAAAATGGCGGGTTCAGTACTAAATTGAACATTCGGGATTCTAATAAACATTTGTGCTGAATTGAACATTTGTACTTCTAATTCCGCCACTTCGCCAAGCCGCAAAACGTTAGCGGTCATTGTAAGGCGACACGATAACCATCACCCCGACAGACGAAAATTAAGGTAAGATAAATAATTTTTAATTTAGTTAGGCGGCTAACCAAATTGCTTATATTTGCACCGTGAAATCAAAAGACCAACAAAGTTCAATCAGTCATTTGCTTGTTCAGATTTGCAAACATCGCAGAAACAGGAGCAATGTTTTGTTAGCAGAAGCCAACATTCACGGTGGACAAGACATTCTTTTGTATTACCTGAGTATTGAAGACGGGCAAACCGTTTCGGCATTAGTAGAAAAAATGTGTATCCAGCACGCCACTATTTCAACAATGCTTGACCGTATGGAAGCAAACGGAATGATAAAGAAAGAAAAAGATGCAACAGACAAACGAACTTCAAGAGTGTATCTGACAAAAAACGGAACGGATGCTTTAAAGCATATATCAAAAATTTGGAAAACAATGGAAGCTACTGTAACAAAAGGATTGACTGAAACACAAGAGAATTCATTGCAAGTATTATTAGAACAGGTGTTAAAAAATTTAACTTAAAAAAATTTCACAAAATAGTTAGCCGACTAAATAAATAATTAAAACTAAAATCAAATGGACAATCAAACAATGGACAAAACAAATCTTTACAAAGTGGTGTTAGTGTTTAACCTAACAAAAGGTTCTGCTGATGAAGAACTAAAGCGTTCAAAAGAAGAAACAAGCTTCCCTAACTTGCTGGCAAGACAGGCAGGATTTATTGAAATGGAACTTGTAAAAATCAACGAAGAAAAAACAATGTCCATACAAACTTGGGCCACAGAAAAGGATTGGTGGACGGCATTGGAAACAGTAAAAAACAATCGTGAAAATGCAGGCACAGACAACTCAAGAGAAAACATTCTTATTAGTCGTGAATTTCTAAACGGTTCCATTAGAGTACATAATTTTGCGACTTCGGACGAAAAGTAGAACATAGAAAAACAACGAACCGCTAACAGCGGCTTGGCAAAAGTGCGGTTCAGTGCTTCGTATGACAGTTTTCGTAAATTTGAAGTGTTGTGCTTCGTATTGAAGTTCAGTGGTAAAATCGCCACCTTCGCCAAACCGCAAAACATTACACCTGGAAGCGGCGCAAACCCCGGATGCAAGCGATCGCAGAAAAAAGGGGAAGAATTTACCCGACCATTACATTACAGAAAGCTGAGCTATGTTTTGCAGAAAAGACGGGAACGGAGACAAAATCTTCGGGAAGCATGACCGAATTCGTGGGAAGCATGACTGAACCGGCGGGAACTGTCACCAAATCCGCGGGATGAATGGCCAAACCCGCGGGAGCTGCCACCAAATCCGCGGGATGAATGGCCGAACCCGGGGGAACTGTCACCAAATCCGCGGGATGAATGGCCAAACCCGGAGGAACGGTCACCAAATCTTCGGGAAGTATGACCAAGCCCGGGGGAACTGTCGCCAAATCTTCGGGAAGCATGACCAAGCCCGCGGGAAACGCAACAGAATCTTCGGGAACTCTCACAGAATCTCCGGGAAACATGACCAAATCCGCGGGAAGCGTGACTGAAAAGGAAGAAGTTGCGGCAGAAAAGACAAATGTTGTGACCGAAGAGACAAATGTTGGGGCAAAAAAGACAAATGTTGTGACCAAAAAGGAAGAAGTTGCCGCAGAAAAGACAAATGTTGTGACCGAAGAGGAAGAAGTTGCCGCAGAAAAGGCAAATGTTGTGACCGAAGAGACAAGTTGCGACAGAAAAGACAAATGTTGTGACGAAAAAAAAGAAAACGCTCATTTTCCCGGTAAAATGGCCATTTCCCGGGCAGAAAGACCGTGTTGCACCATTATCACCGGGCATACTGCAGTTGTTGCGCGAATACTACCGGGCCTATTGCCCAAAGCGGTGGCTGTTTGAAGGGTAACGTACAGTAGAGCGGAGTCGAAGTGTATTATACACACTTCGGCTCCGCTCAGTGTGACGTATGACATTTTACTTATTTGATCATCCGACAACAAGTACTTACAAACGTTTACTGCGGGTTATTCTGGCTGGTGATCAACGATTTAACTGCCGATTGGAAAAGGCAGAGACTTATCTTAAATTTGAAGGAGTAGCGCTTATGCGTAAGTTATAGGTAAGGCTAGTTGGCTACTCAAGGAAATTTATAGTTAGCCCTAAACCAATTTCTTTCAAAATAATAGATAGATTTTTCGACAAAAAACCGATCCAAAAAAATGGCCCAAAAGGTTGTTCACAATTAAATTTTAAAGATGACTATAAGTATCTTTTTGTTTTGTAGATTTGTCCTTCAAAACGGATTACCAATTAGATGAATACGCCGACACTTAAAATAGCTTCCTTTGATATTCGAAGCATCAGACAAACAAACGGTTTGGCTCTAAAAGATTTTGCCTCTAAGTTTGGTATAAATGAAAGTTATTTAAAAAAACTAGAACGAGGTTTTGACCTTCCGAGCAATAGATTACTTAAGAGTATTGCAAAACATTTTTCCTTAGACTATACCCAAATTCTTCTTGCCCATGAAGATCTTTTAAAAAATCAAAATACAGGAGAAGGGTATGTTACTTCACTATCTACAACCAATCAAATCATTCCAAGGCGAAAAGAGCCAACTGAAAACAAAATTCCAATTTTAGATATTTTCTGTGGCGTTGGTGGCTTCTCTCATGGATTTGAGCTCTCAAGTAAATTTCAAATAGTCGCTGGTGTGGACTTGTTGCAAGATAGAGTTGAGACCTTCTCGTTAAATCATGATTATGCTAATACTTACTGCTATGACATCTACGAATTAAAACCTGAATTACTTTTAAAAAATATTCCAAAACCTAAAATAATTGTGGGCGGGGCTCCATGTCAAGGATTTTCTTCGATCAGACCGTTTCGATCTTTAAATGTAAACGACAAAAGAAATACTTTGTTCGAACAATTTGCTTACTATGTTTCAAAGTTAACTCCTGACTGGTTTGTTCTAGAAAATGTAGTTGGGCTTTTATCTCACAACAAAGGCAAAACAATTAAACTAATTGTAGAATCTTTTGAGTCAATCGGATACAAAGTCAGTTACAAGGTTTTAAATGGCGCTTTATATGGTCTACCTCAAAGCAGAGAAAGACTATTTATTGTTGGGAACAATAAAAAAATTAAATTTTCTTTTCCAGAGCCGACCCACTATTATAACTTTAAGAGTAATGCTTCAAGAAATAATTATGAGTTATTTGACAAAGATAAGCCTCAAGCACTAACAATTATGGATGCCATTCATGACTTACCTGAGTTGAAAAGCGGGGAATTGTCATCAGTCTATCCTAAAAATATTTTGCTGACAGATTATGAAATTAAAATGAGAGGTATTGAAAAAGTTCTTACAATGCATGAATCTACACAGCATTCGAAAGAAATGTTGGAAATAATTAAGCATAGCGGCAGCAATATTAGCAGTGTTGCTCATTTAGTTACCAGCGGATTTAGCACAAGTTACAGTCGTTTAGAAGCAGATAGACCTTCGGCAACAATCACTGTAAATTTTGTACACCCTTCTTCTAATAAGTGCATACATCCATTTCAACACAGAGCGCTAACTCCAAGGGAGGGGGCTCGCCTTCAAAGTTTTGAAGACGCGTATAAGTTTTTTGGAAATAAATCTCAGATTGTAAAACAAATTGGTAATGCTGTACCACCATTGTTAGGAAAAATAGTGGCTGATTCCATTTTAGAGCAAGGCTATTGATATAAATTCAAATAACTATTATAAGTCTTTCCGGTCTTTGAGTGAGGGCATTTTTCTAAATCACAATACAGCACCTTCAATTCAGCAAATCCTTCTTTATTAACCACTGCTGTTTTGCCTGAATCACCCGCAGTATTACTAATATTAAAATGTTTCAATTTTAAATACCCAAATCTAATTTCCCAAATCCAAACAACATTGCCTCGCTTACTTAAATCAATATTCCCTTTCTCATCCCCAAGCATATAACGACATGTCAAATAAAATCCAGCCTTTGCTAAGTGTCCCTTTGGTTTATTGTCTTCCAATGCAAATTTGATTTCTATATCACTTGCTGTTTTACTTATTGCTAAAATATCAGGATATTTATGACTTCCGTTTCTTTTAAAAACCCCCTTTGAATAATTAGCAATACCAGCACCAAATAAATTTCCAAGCATCGAGGACAAATTAGCTAGTTCAATCATTTCTGAAATTCTATCTGCTCCTTCACTCAATAACTTCGAATCTATTTTATCTAAAATCTCATGAACATAATTTGCCGCTTGTTTTACGTTCTCAATTTTCAGTTGAGCAGAACCTAAAATTTTATCGTCAATAAAATATTTTTCCTTTAGTTTTCGTGCCATTGCTATTTTTCTTTATGAGATGACACGTCATTCAACAATAAGGCTGGCTTAATATTTAATGCTTCAGCGATTTTTATCAAATTAACCGCAGCAATGTTTCTTTCGCCTCTTTCAACGCCACCAACATAACTTCTATCAAGCCCCGCTTTAAACGACAACTGCTCCTGACTTAAGTTTTGCTTTAATCTAGCAACTCTAATGTTTTCACCTATTTGAACGAGGATTTTGTTCTTTTTCACGCTTGTAAAGATGGAGGTATTTAAGTACCCAATCAACGGACTATGAGTACCCATCCAAAATGAGTTATTTGTGCACTTACTTTACAGAAAACAAAGCCGACCGACCTATATCAGCAGCTTTGCGTTATGGCGGGAAAAGTGGGACAATAAACATTATTTCAATAAATATACTTTGTGCGTTTAGCTATATTTGTCAAGCAGACAACTCAAAAATTTCAGTAAAATTCAGACGAACATAACTTGATTCTATTCTGACTACTTACTTTGAATTTTCTCATTACCCTGACAACATCGGAGCATCAACAACAAGGCGAAAGATTATTTCTTAATCCCAAAGGTGTTGACTTCGGAACTCCAGAAATTACCAATGAATATTTAATCGCAATGCAAGATGTTTGGAATGAGTTTGACAAAGAACCTTTTCAATATCCTGAGAACAACGATTCAATACAACAGTTTGTAACAAATGTTTTAACACCTTTAAGACTACATGAATAATTTTGAAACGCACGATTTCGGAGGGGCAGAAGAACAGCAAATAACAAGGGGCTTGCGTTAGTGGGCGGAGCCCACCAACGCAAAACCCGAAACCGTTACCAGAACACTACCTCAACAAAAAAAGCACCACCAAAAAAATCCCTGGCAGTGCTTTTCATATTTTTTAAATCGGCCTTTACTTCGCCGCTACAATCCCGATTTTCTTCTTTACACCTTCGGTAGTCACCGATCCCGGCCGTTCGATCGGGTGGCCCAGCGCGCGGTCCCAGATGAGCGAGGCCAGCACGCCCAGTGAACGCGATACGCCGAACAGTACGGTATAAAAATCGAATTCGGTAATGCCGAAGTGCATCAGCAGCGCGCCCGAGTGAGCGTCCACGTTCGGCCAGGGATTTTTGATCTTGCCGGTGTTCTCGAGAATAGGCGGAGCCACTTTGTAAATCATCTGTACGATTTCGCAGAGCGGATCAACGCCTTTTACCGATTTGATATACCGGTTGTAAAAATCCTGCTGCGCGGCGAAACGCGGATCGGTTTTACGCAACACCGCGTGCCCGTAGCCCGGAACAACACGGCCGGCTTCCAGCGTTTCTTTGATGTATGTTTCAATCTGCGCTTCACTCGGAAGATCCGTTTTCAGTTCTTCGCGCATTTTCAGGATCCACATGATCACTTCCTGGTTCGCCAGTCCGTGCAGCGGACCTGCAAGCCCGTTCATGCCGGCTGCAAAAGCGAGGTACGGATCGCTCAGCGCCGAACCCACGAGGTGCGTGGTATGCGCACTCACGTTTCCGCCTTCGTGGTCGGCGTGAATGGTCATGTACAAACGCATCAGGCGTTTTACGTCGAACTCGTCGTAACCCATCATGTGCGCGAGGTTTGCGGCCCAGTCGAGTCTCGGATCGGGTTCGATATGTTCGTTGTTCTTGTATTTTTTGCGGTAGATGTACGCAGCCACACGCGGCAGGCGCGCGATCAGGTTCATCGAGTCTTCGTAAACGTAATCCCAGTATTGTTTTTTGCTGATGCCTTCGCGGTATGCTTTTGCAAAAAGCGATTCCGTTTGCATGGCCATCACCGCGATGCTGAACATGGTCATCGGGTGCGTGCTCGACGGAAGTTTATCGATTGTATCGAATACATGCTTGGGCACGATCGCGCGGCGCGCCCAGTCGTTGCCGATCGCGTACGCATCATCTTTCGTGGGCAGTTCGCCGACAAGCATCAGGTAAAAAATACCTTCGGGAAGCGGCTCGGTGCCGTTCGGCGCTTTCGGAAGTCTCTCGCGAAGTTCCGGGATGGAATACCCGCGGAAACGAATGCCTTCTTCCGCATCTAATTTCGATGTTTCAGTTACCAGGCCGGTAATGCCTTTCATGCCCTGGTAAACCTGGGCAACAGTATACTCTCCGAATTTTTTATCGCCGTGTTCTTTGATCAGGGCTTTGACTTCGGCAGCCATCGGGGTGGCTTTGGAGAGGAATTTTTCTTTAAGCGAATCCATATTATCGGGTGTTTCGTGCTTATAACAAGCGATATGCTGATAGGTTCTGTTCTTGCCTAAAAATAGAGAAAGTTTGGCCCGCTTTTATATTGCAGGTCTAATTTTTTATGGAGTTTTCGGAAGTTTTTTCAAAAGCAGGACAGGACAGCATTTCTCTGCGGCAGAGGCCTGTTCAGCCGGCTCTGCGTCCCTGCGCCTCTGCGGTGAAGGTTACGGCACGAATTTGAAAGACGGTCCCAAATACCGCGCCGCGTCGCCCAACTGTTCCTCGATGCGCAGGAGCTGGTTGTACTTGGCGATCCTGTCCGAGCGCGAAGCCGAACCGGTTTTGATCTGCCCGGTGCTCAGCGCCACCGCCAGGTCGGCAATGGTCGTGTCTTCCGTTTCGCCGGAACGGTGGCTCATCACGGCGGTATAACTGTTGCTCTGCGCCAGCTGGACGGCGTCGATGGTTTCCGTCAGCGAACCGATCTGGTTCACTTTGACGAGGATCGAATTGGCGACGCCTTTGTTGATCCCGTCGGCCAGGCGGTTCACGTTGGTAACGAACAGGTCGTCGCCCACCAGCTGGACGGACTGGCCCAGCTCGTTGGTAACACCGGCCCAGCCGTCCCAGTCGTCTTCCGCAAGACCGTCTTCGATGGAAATGATCGGGTACTTCGAAACCCATTCCTTCCAGTAGCCCACCATCTGCGGCGAAGTCAGTTTTTCACCGGTCGATTTTTTGAAAATATACTGCCCGCTGGCCGCATCGTAAAACTCCGTAGCGGCGGCGTCCATCGCGATAAAAATATCTTCACCCGGGCGGTAGCCTGCAGCTTCAATGGCTTTCAGCACATACTCGATGGCTTCCACGTTGTTTTTGATATTCGGCGCAAAACCGCCTTCATCGCCCACGTTGGTCGCGTATCCTTTGTCCTTCAGCACTTTTTTCAGGTGATGGAAAACTTCCGTTCCCATGCGCAGGCCTTCGCCGAAAGAAGCCGCGTTCACCGGCATGATCATGAATTCCTGGAAATCGATCCCGTTGTCCGCATGCGCGCCGCCGTTCAGGATATTCATCATCGGGATCGGGAGCAGGTTGGCGTTCACGCCGCCCACGTAACGATAAAGTGACAGGCCCGATTCTTCCGCGGCGGCTTTGGCCACGGCCAGCGAAACGCCGAGAATGGCATTTGCGCCGAGGTTCGCTTTGTTGTCGGTACCGTCGAGCGCCAGCATTTTTTTATCGATCGACGCCTGGTCGAAAATATACATGCCGTTCAGTTCGTCGCGCAGCGTGGTGTTTACGTTATTCACCGCGCCGAGCACGCCTTTGCCGAGATATACTTTGGCGTCGCCGTCGCGCAGTTCCACGGCTTCGTGCGTGCCGGTGGATGCGCCCGAAGGAACCGCTGCGCGCCCGATGGTGCCTGTATTGGTGATTACGTCGACCTCAATAGTCGGGTTGCCGCGCGAGTCAAGGATCTGACGGGCGGTGATTTGTGCGATGAAACTCATATTTCGATTTTGGATTGGCGATTTACGATTGCCGATTTTGGATTACCGATTTTCGATTGGCGTTTTTGGATTTGCGATTGTTTTTCGATGATGCCTCCGGGCGGGAAGGCTTTTGCGGGAAATCGAAAATCGCCAATCCCAAATCGGCAATCCATTATGCGGGTACTTTTTTTTCCTTCCTGGTACGCATCATCATTTCCACGAAATTGTCGAAGAGGTAACGGCTGTCTTCCGGTCCCGGCGAGGCTTCCGGGTGATACTGCACGCTGAATACGTTTTTCGTTACGTGGCGCAGCCCCTCGATGGTCTGGTCGTTCAGGTTGATGTGCGTGACTTCCAGTTCTTTGTTTTTCTGCACGTCATCCGCTTTTACGCCGAAGCCGTGGTTCTGCGACGTCACTTCACACTTCCCGGTAATTAAATTTTTCACCGGGTGATTGATGCCACGGTGACCGTTGTGCATTTTGTATGTTTTTAATCCGAAGGCAAGCGCAAGAAGCTGGTGGCCGAGGCAGATTCCGAAAACCGGCGTATTGCTTTCCACCAGCGCTTTCACCGTTTCGATTTCGTTTTTCATCACCGACGGGTCGCCGGGTCCGTTGCTCAGCATAATGCCGTCCGGGTTCCAGGCGAGAATTTCCGCCGGGCTGGTGTTCATCGGGAAAACTTTGACGAAACAGCCGCGATTGACCAGGCAGCGGACGATATTTGTTTTGACGCCGAAATCCAGCAGGGCCACTTTGCAGGATGCGGATGCATCGCCCGAGGTGTATGCTTCTTTCGTACTGACTTTGGAGGAAAGTTCCAGCCCTTCCATCGAAGGAACTTTGGCCAGTTGTTTTTTCAGGCTTTCGATATCCAGGTTATCGCTGGAAATGATCGCGTTCATCGCGCCTTTGCTCCGGATATGCCGGACGATCGCGCGCGTATCCACTTCACAAATACCTACGATATGCTGTTCGATGAAATACTCCTTGATCGACTTGTCCGCCTGGAGCCGGGAATACACATCACTGAATTTTTTACAAACCAGCCCGGCAATTTTGATCGATGCCGATTCCACTTCCTCGTTCTTAATTCCGTAATTCCCGATATGCACGTTGGTCGCCGTCAGGATCTGCCCGTAATAGGAAGGATCGGTAAAAATTTCCTGGTACCCGGTCATGCCCGTGTTGAAGCATATTTCACCGGTCGTCGTGCCGATGGCCCCGGCCGCTTTACCGTGAAAAACAGTCCCGTCTTCCAGCAACAGGATCGCGGGCGGCAGCGGCTGGTACTTCAGTTTGCTTGTTGATTTGTCTTTAGTGCTTTCCACGTCTGGTGCATTTTTCTATAAGCATCATTCCCTTACTGAGACCTTCTTTGTCGATGAAGA
>VBWE01000006.1:17042-91446 GCA_006218065.1 Bacteroidota bacterium | reverse complement strand
GCATGAAAAGCGCAGTTTACCTTTGTAAATGAGCATTTTCATGCGGAAGCCTAACGCTGAGATTCATCGACAGGGAAGGCCTCAAAAAAAAAGGATAAAGCAAAATTACTTTATCCTTTTTTTGTGTTGAAATCAACTTGTTGACAAGTTATTCACCTGCTGCGTCTCCCCCGGTTTCCTTGGTTTCTGCAGCGGTCTCGCCTTCGGCCTTTTTCTTGCCACCACGTCCGCGGCGGGTCGTTTTGGCTTTCTTGGCCTCTTTGCCTTTTCCGAGCAGCAGTTCGTTGAAGTCGACCAGTTCGATCATGGCCATTTCAGCGTTGTCGCCGGGGCGGGTTCCGAGACGAATGATGCGGGTATATCCACCCGGGCGTTCGGCCACTTTCGTAGCTACTTCACCGAACAGGGCCTTCAGGGCGTCCTTGTTCTGGAGGTATCCGAAAACGGTACGGCGCGAATGGGTCGAGTCGTCTTTCGATTTAGTGATCAGCGGCTCCACGTATCCGCGCAGGGCTTTTGCCTTGGCGATCGTCGTGTTGATGCGCTTGTGGATGATGAGCGAGGACGCGAGGTTCGCCAAAAGTGATCGGCGGTGGCTCGCGGTGCGGCTCAGGTGATTGTCTTTATTACCGTGTCTCATTTCTTCTTTCCAGGAATACGGACGACCGACTGATTAGTCTTTGTCCAGTTTGTACTTGCTGATATTCATGCCGAAGTGCAGGCCCTTGTTCTGAACCAGTTCTTCAAGCTCGGTGAGTGATTTCTTACCGAAGTTGCGGAACTTCAGCAGGTCGTTTTTGTTGAACGAAACCAGGTCGCCCAGTGTTTCCACGTCAGCTGCTTTGAGGCAGTTGAGCGCGCGTACGCTGAGGTCCATGTCAACCAGTTTGGTTTTGAGCAGCTGGCGAACGCGCATGGTATCTTCGTCGAATTCTTCCACGCTCGATTTCTCGGTATTCTCCAGCGTGATTTTCTCGTCGCTGAACAGCATGAAATGGTGGATGAGGATCTTTGCAGCTTCTTTCAGCGCATTTTTCGGGTGAACCGAACCGTCGGTAACAATTTCGACGATCAGTTTTTCGTAGTCGGTTTTCTGTTCAACGCGGTAGTTTTCAACTACGTACTTCACGTTCCGGATCGGGGTGAAGATCGAGTCGATCGGGATCAGGCCGATAGGCGCGTTAACAGGCTTGTTTTCTTCCGAAGGAACGTATCCGCGACCTTTGTCGATGGTCAGTTCCATCTTCAGTTTTACGCTCGACTCCATGTTGCAGATCACGAAATCGGGGTTCAGCACCTGGAATCCGGAGGTGAACTTGCCGATATCGCCTGCTGTGAGTTGCGTTTTACCGGTGATGTTGACAACCACTTTTTCCGTGTCGGTTGTTTCGATCTGGCGCTTGAAACGAACCTGCTTCAGGTTGAGTACGATCTCCGTTACATCTTCCATCACCCCTTTAACGGTAGAAAACTCATGCTCCACGCCTTCGATACGGAGTGTGGTGATTGCATAGCCTTCGAGAGACGAGAGAAGAATACGGCGGAGGGCGTTACCGATGGTAATGCCGTAACCGGGTTCGAGCGGGCGGAATTCGAAAAGTCCGTCTGTTTCGCTCGACTGTATCATAATGACCTTGTCAGGTTTCTGGAAATCGAGGATGGCCATAGTAGTTATCTGAGTTTTGTTGTTTTCGTTTCGTTGGTTTATGTTCCGGTGCTCGTCAGTCCGAAGATTACTTCGAATACAATTCGACGATAAGCTGTTCCTTGATGTTCTCAGGAATCTGCGTGCGCTCCGGGTAGCTGATGAACTTTCCGCTGAGCGTTCCCGCGTTGAACTCGATCCAGGAATAGCTGCTGTGCGAACTGATGGAACCTGCAATCGATTCGAGGTTCTTCGAGCGTTCACGAACGGATACCTGGTCGCCCGGCTTCAACGTATAGGACGGAATGTTGACTGTTTTTCCGTTCACATTGATATGGCGATGTGAAACCAGCTGGCGGGCGGCTGCGCGCGAGGGTGCAAGACCCATGCGGTAAACCACGTTGTCGAGGCGTGCTTCGATGAGCTGAAGCAGTACTTCACCGGTAATTCCTTTGGCGCGTGATGCGCGATCGAAAACAAGGGCGAACTGGCGCTCGAGGATACCGTACGTGTATTTCACTTTCTGTTTTTCCTGGAGCTGAACGGCGTATTCTGATTTCTTGGCGCGTTTTGCAGCCTGCCCGTGTTGTCCCGGGGGATAATTTTTCTTTTCCAGCGCTTTGTCGGGGCCAAAGATTGGCTCCTTGAACTTACGCGCGATCTTGGTTTTTGGACCTGTATATCTAGCCATCGCTATTTTTCTTTAGTGCGTTTAACTGACCTTTACGTTTATACCCTGCGGCGTTTGGGCGGACGGCAACCGTTATGCGGCATCGGTGTGATGTCCACGATTTCGGTTACTTCGATTCCCGTAGCGTTGATGGTGCGGATAGCCGATTCGCGGCCTGCACCGGGTCCTTTCACGTAAACTTTTACTTTACGGAGGCCGGCTTCAAAAGCGGTTTTCGAACACTCGGAGGCAGCCATCTGCGCTGCATACGGTGTGTTCTTCTTCGAACCTTTGAATCCCATTTTGCCTGCGCTGGCCCAGGCGATTACCTGGCCGGCGTTGTTGGTCAGCGAAATGATGATGTTGTTGAATGTAGCGTTGATGTGTGCTTCACCCACCGCATCGACTTTTACCACGCGCTTTTTGGCGGCGGCTTTAGCCGATGGGGCACCTGCAGCACCTTTCGCAGCTTGCTGTTGTTTTGCCATTGTTGTTTTTTTAGGCTGCCGTACGGATCAAGGCGCCGTCAGCCGGTTTAAGCTTACTTCGTTGCTTTCTTCTTGTTGGCAATTGTTTTACGCTTGCCTTTACGCGTACGCGCATTCGTCTTCGAACGCTGCCCACGGGTGGGCAGACCATTACGGTGACGAACACCACGATAAGAGCCTATGTCAATCAGGCGCTTAACACTGAGCTGAACCTCCGAACGCAAAGCGCCCTCAACCTTGACCTTTTCGTTGATGATGCTGCGGATCTTGTTCAGGTCATCGTCATCCCATTCCTGTACTTTCTTGTCGAAGCTAACTCCGGCTTCAGTCAGGATTTTCTGGGCGGTGCGGCGACCAATACCGAAGATATAGGTCAGGCCGATCTCACCCCTTTTGTTTTTCGGCAAATCAATACCGGAAATACGTGCCATTTATTTGTTGTTGTTATTTGCGTTACTACTACCCTGTTCTCTTTCGGCGCTTAGTTTTTCTGGCGCTGTTTGAATTTCGGGTTCTTTTTGTTGATCACATACAAACGGCCCTTGCGGCGCACAACGATGCACTCGGGACTGCGTTTCTTGATGGACGTTCTGACTTTCATTTGTCCGTTGTTTTGGTTCGCCCTGCGGCGATGGTTTACTTATTTTGTTCCGCTTTATTTGTAGCGGTATGAAATACGGCCTTTGGTAAGGTCATATGGTGAAATCTCGACTTTTACACGATCCCCGGGCAGGATTTTGATATAGTTCATCCGCATCTTGCCCGAAATATGGGCTGTGATCACGTGACCATTTTCCAACTCTACCCTGAACATTGCGTTCGAAAGCGCTTCGATAATTGTTCCGTCCTGCTCGATCGCCGGTGTCTTCGCCATATTTTATATTTCGATCTGTTGTAATTTCAAAACTTCTTCAATCGGGGCGAAGGATGATAAAATATCCGCCCTGCCCGGTTTTACTGCAATGGTGTGTTCAAAATGCGCGGAAGGTTTTCCGTCGGATGTGGTAATCGTCCATCCGTCGCGTTCCTGTTTCACGTTCCGTTTTCCCATATTGATCATGGGCTCGATCGCGATCACCAGGCCTTCCAGCATTTTCGGCCCTGCGCCTTTTTTCCCGTAGTTCGGGACTTCGGGACTTTCATGCAGGTATTTGCCTACTCCGTGACCTACAAGTTCGCGCACCACACCGTAACCGTTATTTTCGGCATGTGCCTGGACCGCTTCGCTGATGTCGCCGATCCTGTTCCCGACAACCGCCTGCTCGATCCCTTTGTAGAGACACGCTTTTGTTACCCTGAGCAGTTTCATCGCTTCTTCGCCCACATTTCCCACCGGGAAAGTATAAGCGGAGTCGCCATAAAAACCATTGAACACCACACCGCAGTCTACTGAAACGACATCGCCGTCGCGGATTTCATATTTACCGGGGATTCCGTGTACCACCTGTGCATTTACACTCACACAAAGCGTGGCGGGAAATCCGCGGTAACCTTTGAAAGCCGGTTTGGCGTTCTGCGAACGGATGTAGTCTTCGGCTATCTTATCGATATGCGCCGTCGTTACTCCGGGCTTCAACTCCTTGGCTACTTCTGCCAGGGCTTTTCCAACAAGTAAAGAACTGTGTCGAATGAACTCTATTTCTTCCTGCGTCTTATAGTAAATCATGCCGATTCATCAATAAGCAGCCTGCATTCCTGTCGAAGTACGGCCTTTGATCCTGCCCGACTTCATCAGGCCATCATAATGACGCATCAACAGGTAACTTTCTATTTGCTGCAGCGTATCGAGCACCACACCCACGAGGATGAGGATCGACGTGCCGCCAAAAAACTGTGCGAATTCGTTTGAAACGCCGAAGTGAATCACTACTGCCGGAAGCGCCGCAATACCTGCAAGCATCAGTGAACCGGGAAGTGTGATACGCGACATGATCTGGTCAATGTGCTCCGCCGTTTTCTTTCCGGGTTTCACACCGGGAATAAATCCTTCGTTACGCTTCAGTTCGTCCGCCATCGTCGTCGGGTTGATGGTGATGGCCGTGTAGAAGTATGTGAACACAACGATCAGGAGGGCTTCCACGAAGTTGTACCAGAAACCGTAATGGTTGCTGAACGTACGTACGAAAGCGGATGACTGATCTGCGGCAAAACCAACCAGCGTGATCGGGATGAGCATGATGGCCTGCGCGAAGATGATCGGCATTACACCGGCTGCATTTACTTTCAGCGGGATGAAGTTGCGGTTTCCGCCGTACTGTTTGTTTCCGACGATACGCTTGGCGAAATGCACCGGGATGCGTCGCGTTCCCTGTACCATGAGGATACAGAAGATCACTACGACCATCAGCACGGCCATCTCCACGAGGAACATGATCAGTCCGCCGTTGTCCTGGTTGTAACGTGAATCCAGTTCCGAGAACAGGGCAAAGGGCAGGCGTGCGATGATACCGATCATGATGATGAGCGAAATACCGTTGCCGATACCTTTGTCCGTGATTTTTTCACCGAGCCACATCACGAAGATCGTTCCGGCGACAAGCACCAGTACTGACTGTATCCACCACCAGCTGCTGATATCGGGAACGACACCGTCTTTAATAACGACCTGTGTGGCGAGATACCCGGTTGCCTGCATCGCGGTAATAGCGACTGTGAGGTAACGCGTGTACTGGTTGATCTTTTTGCGGCCGCTTTCCCCGTCGCGCTGGAGGCGCTGGAAATACGGGAGCGCCATGGTCAGGAGCTGCAGGATGATGGAAGCCGAGATATACGGCATGATACCAAGTCCGAAAATCGACGCGCGGGAAAACGCACCGCCGGCGAAAATGTCGATCAGGGCGAGCAGACCACCTTGCTGGCTTTCCTTGTTGGCCTGTTCAAGAGCAAGCGCATCCACACCCGGGATAACCACGTAGGTTCCCAGGCGGAAAATGAGCAAAAAGCCCAGGGTGAAGAGAATGCGTTGCCGCAGCTCTTCAATTTTCCAAATATTCGAAATAGTCTCTATGAACTTCTTCATATCAGAGTGTTGTGGCTGTGCCGCCCTTCGATTCGATTGCTGCTTTGGCGCTTGCCGAGAAAGCGTGAGCTTTCACATCAAGTTTCGCTTTCAGTTCACCGCGGCCGAGGATTTTCACCAGGTCGCTTTTCGATGCCAGCCCGTTTTCAACGAGTGTTTTATGATCGATCTCGGAAAGCTTTCTTTTCTCTACGAGAGCCTGGAGCGCATCCAGGTTGATTCCTTTGTACTCAACGCGGTTGATGTTCTTGAAACCGAACTTCGGAATACGGCGCTGCAGGGGCATCTGGCCGCCTTCGTGTCCGCGCTTGCGCGAGTACCCGGAACGCGACTGCGCACCTTTGTGGCCACGTGCGGATGTTCCGCCTTTACCCGATCCCTGTCCGCGTCCGAGGCGTTTGCCTTCATTTTTGGTCGACCCTTTGGCCGGTTTCAACGTATGTAATTTCATTGCCTTAGTCTTCTGTATGCGTTAAATATTTTCCACCCGGACAAGATGTTTGATCGAGTCTACCATACCCAGGATCTGGGGAGTAGATTCTTTTTCCACGGTATGGTGGAGTTTCTTCAGCCCGAGCGCGGTCAGTGTGCGCTTCTGGCGCACGGTATGGTGAATACCGCTTTTGATTTGTATGATACGGATCTTAGCCATCACAGATGTTTTAACCGTTGAACACTTTTTCCATTGTTACACCGCGCTGCTGAGCTACTGTCAGGGCGTCGCGCATATTCATCAGCGCGTCCATGGTAGCTTTCACCACGTTGTGCGGGTTCGAAGAACCCTTGCTTTTGGCAAGCACGTCCGTAACACCGACGCTTTCCAGCACTGCGCGCATCGCACCGCCGGCGATAACACCGGTACCGTGTGAAGCGGGCTTGAGGAATACTTTCGAGCCGCCGAATTTCCCAACGATCGCGTGCGGAACGGTGCCGTTCACGATACACACTTTCACCAGGTTCTTCTTGCCGTCGTCGATCGCCTTGGTGATGGCATCGGTTACTTCTTTTGCTTTACCGAGGCCGTAACCTACCACGCCTTTCTCGTTGCCTACCACTACGATAGCCGAGAAGCTGAAGGTGCGTCCGCCCTTGGTTACTTTGGTTACGCGCTGAATGGCAACAAGCCTGTCTTTCAGTTCGATGTCGCTCGATTTGACGCGTCTTACGTTAACGTTAGCCATTTGTATCGTTTGTCGTCTTTTCTGGTGAATGAATTAAAACTGGAGACCTGCTTCGCGTGCAGCATCTGCAAGCGCTTTGACACGTCCGTGATAGAGATAGCCGCCGCGGTCAAAAGTCACCGCAGTGATATTCGCTGCTACGGCTTTCTTTGCGATAGCTGTGCCAACCTGTTTGGCCTGCTCGGTTTTGTTTATTTTCTGGCCTTTGGCAGCAAAGTCCTTGTCACGCGACGAAGCGGAAGCAAGTGTTTTGCCGCTCAGGTCGTCCACAAGCTGGACATAAATGTCCTTGTTGCTGCGGTAAACCGAAAGGCGCGGACGCTGCGCTGTACCACTTACGATACGGCGAATACGCATCCGGATACGGTTTCTGCGAAATTCTTTTGTTACTGACATTTTTTGTTTCTCCTATTTGATCACGGTTTTTGCCGTGAATTGGTCTGTTTGTCTTTTTATTATTTGCCTGCCGATTTACCTGCTTTGCGGCGGAGCTGTTCCCCGGCAAATTTGATACCCTTGCCTTTGTACGGTTCAGGCTTGCGCAGCGACCGGATTTTGGCGGCAACCAGCCCGAGCAGTTCGTTGTCGATGCACTCCATGATGATTTTCGGGTTCTGCCCTTTTTCAGCCGTTGTAGTCAGCTTGATTTCCTTGGGCAATTCGAAAATGATGTTGTGCGAGTAACCCAGGCTGAGTTCGAGCTGCTGGCCTTTAGCCGTTGCACGGTAACCCACACCTACAAGTTCCTGTTCGGTTTTATAGCCTTCGGCAACGCCTTTCACCATGTTGGCGATCAGCGAGCGGTAGAGTCCGTGCAGGGCGCGGTGGCGCTTCTGTTCGGTATGACGTACGAGGACAAGTTCGCCGTTTTCGCTTTTAACGGTGATTGCCGGATCGACGGTGCGTGTAAGCTCTCCTTTGGGTCCTTTTACGGAAACAACGTTCTTGTCGCTGACTTTAACATCAACGCCTTTCGGGAGGCTGATCGGAAGTTTACCAATACGTGACATGTTTTTTTTCTCCTCTCGCTTAGTAAACGTAACACAATACTTCACCGCCCACGTTTTCCTTGCGGGCTTCCTTGTCGGTCATAACGCCTTTCGAAGTGGAAAGAATCGCGATACCGAGTCCGTTCAGAACGCGCGGCATCAGGTCCACTCCCGAATATTTGCGCAGACCGGGCTTGCTGATACGCTGCAGGCCGCGGATGGCGGGTTGTTTGGTTACTGGGTGATACTTCAGTGCGATTTTAATCACACCTTGCTGGTTACCGGCATCATCGAACTTATAGTTCAGGATGTAACCTTTTTCGAAAAGGATCTTGGTGATCTCTTTCTTCAGGTTGGAAGCAGGTACTTCCACTACACGGTGATTTGCCTTGATGGCATTCCTCACGCGGGTGAGGTAATCAGAGATTGTGTCTGTCATTCTTATTGCGTTTATATGTTATCCTGCACGCAGGATAATTATACAAACACGCTTTATTTATAACTGGCGGTGTTCGATTACCAGCTGGCCTTTGTTACGCCTGGAATTTTTCCGTTCAGGGCCATTTCGCGGAACTGGTTGCGCGAAAGACCGAACAGACGCATGTAGCCGCGCGGACGACCGGTGAGCTTGCAGCGGTTGCGCAAACGCACTTTTGATGAATTGCGCGGAAGCTTCGCAAGCGCGATGAAATCGCCTTCTTTCTTCAGCTGTGCACGCTTTTCAGCATACCGGGCTACTAGCTTCGCACGCTTCACTTCGCGTGCTTTCATTGATTCCTTAGCCATTTGCCTTTTCTTGGTTTATAGTATTGATTATTACTGTTTTTTTTGTTCTTTACTGCGGAAGGGCAAGCCGAATTCGGAAAGCAGGGCATGCGCTTCTTCGTCATTGTCCGAGCTCGTTACGAACGTGATATCCATTCCCATGATCTTGGTCACCTTGTCGATGTCGATCTCCGGGAAGATGATCTGTTCGGTAATACCGAGCGTATAGTTTCCGCGTCCGTCGAATCCTTTGTCGCTGATCCCGCGGAAGTCGCGGATACGCGGCAGGGCCGCTGCGATCAGGCGATCGAGGAATTCGTACATTTTCTCGCCGCGGAGCGTGCTTTTCACCCCGATGGCAACGCCTTTACGGAGTTTGAAGTTCGAAATGTCTTTGCGTGAAAGCGTGGAAACGGCTTTCTGACCGGTGATCGTGGCCATCTCTTTCACAGCGCCTTCAATCAGCTTTTTATCGCCGACCGCTTCACCAACACCCTGGTTGATGCAGATCTTCTCCAGGCGCGGAACTTGCATCGGGCTGGAGTAGTTGAATTTTTTCTGGAGGTTGGGCACTACCTGTTCAGTATAGTGCTTCTTGAGCCTCGGAATATATGCTGCAGTTTTCATGACTATTTGATCACTTCAAGTTTGTTCTTGCCCTTTTCGTCGCCGGCTACTTTGGCAACACGGACGATGGTTCCCTCTTCGTTCTTCATGCGACCAACGCGTACGGCTTTCCCGTTGAATACCAGCTTGAGGTTCGAAATATGAACCGGGGCTTCTTTTTCCACGATACCGCCGTTCGGGTGCTTTGCACTGGCTTTCGTATGACGGCTCACTTTGTTGACGCCTTCCACGATAGCACGGTTCTTCGTAATGTCCACGGAAATCACTTTTCCGCGTTCACCTTTATGTTCTCCGGAGATCACTTCAACGAGATCTTCCTTTTTTATTTTGAGCTTAGCCATTTTCTGCCTGAGCAATTAAAGCACCTCGGGTGCAAGTGAAATAATCTTGGTATATGTCGATTCGCGCAATTCACGGGCAACAGGTCCGAAAATACGTGTTCCGCGAAGTTCGTCCTGGGCGTTGAGCAGCACGCAGGCGTTATCGTCGAAACGGATATACGAACCGTCCTGGCGGCGAACTTCTTTACGGGTACGAACGATAACGGCTTTCGACACGGTGCCTTTTTTCACGTTGCCCGAAGGGATAGCGTGCTTAACGGTTACGACGATTTTGTCGCCGATGCCGGCATAGCGTTTTTTGGTTCCCCCCAGTACACGGATCACAAGCACTTCTCTTGCTCCGCTGTTGTCGGCTACTGAAAGCCTCGATTCCTGCTGTATCATTTTTCGAAATCTTTATTCGTTCTGAAATTACTTCGCGCGTTCTACAATTTCAACCAGGCGCCAGCACTTGCTTTTGCTGAGCGGACGGGTTTCCGTAATACGAACGGTGTCGCCGATATTGCATTCGTTCTTTTCATCGTGCGCCATGAACGTCGATGTTTTCTTAACGAATTTGCCGTATTTGGCGTGTTTCACTTTACGTTCAACCGCAACGACGATCGATTTGGTCATCTTGTTGCTGGTAACTACGCCAACTTTTTCTTTGCGGTCTTTTCTGGTATTTTCCATTTTCTTTTTGCCTTACAGACAATCGTTTTTCTTTCGAATCAGTTCTTGGCTGCGTTTTCTTTTTTCCGGAGTTCAGTAACCAGTCGGGCGATCGTGCGGCGCGTGGTGCGCAGTTTGGCCGGGCTTTCAATAGGCGACACAGCGTGGCCCAGCGAAAGTTTTTCGAGTGTTTCCTTTTCTTCCCTGATGCGGCCCTGGAGTTCTGTAACCGACAGTGCCTGGATATCTTTGTTCTTCATCGCTTCGTCTTCTTTATCGAAGTGAATTAAATAGTTTCTTCTGTATAGTCGTGGCGCACGATAAACTTGGTTACTACCGGGAGTTTCTGTGCGGCCAGGCGGAGCGCTTCTTTTGCTGTAGCAAGCGATACGCCATCGGCTTCGAAAATGATCCGGCCCGGCTTTACAACGGCCACCCAGTACTCGGGCGCACCTTTACCTTTACCCATACGCACTTCAGCAGGCTTGCGGGTGATCGGCTTGTCGGGGAATACCCTGATCCAAATCTGGCCTTCACGTTTCATGAAACGGGTAACGGCTACACGGGCTGCTTCGATCTGCTTGGCAGTAACCCAGCAACCTTCCGTTGCTTTAATCGCGAATGATCCGAAAGCGAGTTGATCGCCACGCTTGGCGTTCCCCTTCATTTTCATTTTATGCTGCTTCCGGAATTTGGTGCGTTTCGGCTGTAACATTGTTCAGAACTGCTCTATAATTGTGAATTACTGACTTCGTTAATTATTACTGTTTGTCTCCGCCTTTTTTGCCGGCGCCGCTTTTGTTGCGGGGACGGTTTCCGCGGCCACCGCCACCACCCTGGTTGTTCGGGGTGCGTTTTTCGCGGACAGCGCTTTGTGCGTTCGGGGAAAGATCCTGTTTGCCATAAAGTTCGCCTTTGCATATCCATACTTTCACGCCGATACGGCCGTAAGAAGTATGTGCTTCCGAAAGTGCGTAGTCGATATCGGCACGCAGGGTATGCAGCGGAACACGGCCTTCCATGTAACCTTCCACGCGGGCGATTTCAGCGCCTGCCAGGCGGCCCGAGCATTTTACGCGGATGCCTTCGGCGCCCATACGCATGGTAGAAGCGATCGACATTTTGATGGCGCGGCGGAAAGAGATACGGCCTTCGATCTGGCGGGCAATGCTGTCGGCCACGAGGCGCGCGTCAAGTTCCGGACGCTTTATTTCAAAGATGTTCAGCTGGATTTCCTTCTTGGTAAGCTTTTTAACTTCCTCTTTCAGCTTGTCCACTTCCTTGCCGCCTTTGCCGATGATGATACCCGGGCGTGCAGTATGGATGGTAACTGTAACAAGCTTCATGGTACGCTCAATCACAATCTTCGAGATGCTGCCTTTGGAAAGACGGGCTTTCAGGTAGGTACGGATCTTTTCGTCCTCAACGATCTTATCGCCGAAGTTTTTGCCACCGAACCAGTTCGAATCCCAGCCTTTTACGATGCCGAGGCGGTTACCGATAGGATTACATTTTTGTCCCATTTGGTTTTTTCTTTTTCAGATTGTGTTATTCAGCGATTTTCTCGCCGAGAAATATGGTTACGTGATTTGAACGTTTCTTCATGCGGTAAGCGCGGCCCTGCGGTGCAGGAAGGATACGCTTGAGCCCGGTAGCTTCATCCACCATGATCGCCTTCACGAAGAGTGCGTTTTCGTCGGGACGGTTCCCCGATTTTTTCTCATAGTTGGCGATAGCCGAAAGCAGCAGTTTCTCCAGGCGGCCTGCAGCTTCTTTGTTGGTAAAGCGCAGGATGTTCAGCGCTTTATATACTTCCTGGCCGCGGATCAGGTCGGCACAGAGGCGCATTTTGCGCGGTGATGTCGGCACATTGCGCATCCGGGCTATGAACGTGTTTTTCATCGCCTCTTTACGTGCATCCGCTACCCTTTTCTTTCTGCGTTCCATTATGAACAGAGCATTTTATCGTTTAATTACTTACCGGCAGATTTATCCGCTTTGTTATTTCCCGAGTGACCGCGGAATGTGCGGGTCGGTGCAAATTCACCGAGGCGATGGCCGACCATGTTTTCGGTAACATACACCGGGATGAATTTATTCCCGTTGTGTACGGCGAAAGTATGACCCACAAAATCAGGTGAAATCATCGAGCGACGCGACCAGGTTTTGATTGCAGTCTTCTTTCCCGACGCATTCATGGTCTGGACTTTCTTATCAAGATGGGCCTCAACGAAGGGGCCTTTTTTCAGCGAACGTGCCATTCTTTTTTATGCTGCCTTTAGATTATTTCTTTTTACGCTCAAGGATGTACTTGTTCGAAGCTTTCTTCGGATAACGAGTCTTGAGACCTTTTGACTTGATGCCTTTGCGTGAGCGCGGGTGTCCGCCTGAAGCGCGTCCTTCGCCGCCACCCATCGGGTGATCGACCGGGTTCATCGCTACACCGCGGTTGCGGGGACGACGGCCGAGCCAGCGTGTGCGGCCTGCTTTACCGTGAACCTGCAGGTTGTGGTCGGGATTCGATACGGAACCAATGGTTGCCAGGCAGGCTGTCAGGATCATGCGGAGCTCGCCCGAAGGCATGCGCAGTACGGCAAAACGTCCGTCGCGTGCGGTAAGCTGTGCATAAGAACCTGCGCTGCGGGCAAGCTTGGCGCCCTGTCCCGGACGCATTTCAATATTGTGTACGATCGTACCCAGCGGAATTTCAGCAAGCGGAAGCGCGTTGCCCACTTCGGGAGCCGCATTTTTGCCGCTCATCAGCTTCTGGCCGACTTTCAGTCCTGCCGGGGCGATGATGTAACGCTTTTCTCCGTCGGCATAAGCCAGCAGTGCGATACGGGCTGTGCGGTTCGGATCGTATTCAATCGTTTTTACGGTTGCTGCAATGCCTTCTTTGTCGCGCTTGAAATCAATCATGCGGAACATTCTCTTATGACCGCCGCCGATATAGCGCATGGTCATTTTACCGGCACTGTTGCGGCCGCCGGTCCGTTTGATCGGAACAAGCAGGCTCTTCTCGGGAGTCGACGACGTGATGTCTTCACTCGAAACGACTTCTTTGAAGCGCTGGCCTGGCGTAAGCGGACGGAATTTCTTGATAGCCATTTTAGTTGCTGTGCTTAATAATTAAATACTGCTATAGAAATCGATCGCTTCACCTTTTTTCAGGGTAACGATTGCTTTCTTATGACGGTTAGCTACACCCGACAGGATTCCTGCGCGGGTCATGCGTGTTTTCAGTTTACCACCGTAGTTCATCGTGTTCACCGACTCAACGGTTACATTGTACATTTTTTCTACGGCCTGCTTGATCTGCAGCTTGTTGGCATCTTTCGCCACCACAAAGCCGTAACGCCCCAGTTTTTCCTGGTTCGCAGTTACCTTTTCGGTGATGATCGGCTTAACGAGAATCGTGCTCATCGCTCTGGTTCTTTTATGAATTAGTTCTGCAGAAGCTGTTCAAGTGTCGGTACCGAGCCTTCAACGAGCAGGAGATTATTGGCGTTCAGAATGTCGTAAGTATTTAATTCTGAAACAGTTACAACCTTTGCTTTGCTTAAATTTCGGGACGACAAATATACATTTTTGTTGGAGTCGGCCAAGACAAGCAGCGTTTTTTTGCTGTCCATCTGGAGATTCTTCAGAAGTTCCGCGTAGCTGCTGGTTTTCGGGGTCTCGAAATTGAAGTTCTCGAGTACCATGATCGCGTTATCTTTCGCTTTGTAAGTGAGGGCCGACTTGCGTGCGAGCTTTTTCACTTTTTTGTTCAGCTTCTGATCGTAATCGTGGGGTTTGGGACCGAATACACGTCCGCCGCCGCGGAACAAAGGCGATTTCATGCTGCCTGCACGCGCTCCGCCTGTACCCTTCTGGCGTTTAAGCTTCTTGGTGGTGCGGTGAATTTCGGCACGCTCTTTCGATTTGTGTGTTCCCTGGCGCTGCGCAGCGAGGAATTGTTTCACGTCAAGATAGATGGCGTGATCGTTCGGCTCGATACCGAATACATCGGCATTGAGTTTCACTTTTTTCGAAGTGGCCTGGCCACTGATGTTATATACTGCGAGTTCCATGATTACTTCTCGATAAACACGTATGATCCTTTGGCTCCGGCAATCGAACCCTTCACGATGATCAGGTTCTTGTCGGCCATGATTTTGAGAATTTCCAGGTTCTGCGATTTGATTTTGTCGCCGCCTGTACGGCCTGCCATGCGCATGCCGGGCATTACGCGGGCTGCGGTGGACGAGTTACCGAGCGAGCCGGGAGCGCGCAGACGATCGTGCTGACCGTGCGTTGAACCACCTACCCCGCCGAAGTTGTGACGTTTCATTACGCCCTGGAAACCTTTGCCTTTGGAAGTTCCGCTTACATCTACAAACTCTCCTTCGGCAAACAGTTCCGCGGTGATGACATCACCCTGGTTTTTCTGTTCTGCGAAGCCCTTGAATTCGGCGATCTTTCTTTTCGGCGTGGTGTTCGCTTTCTTGAAATGGCCTTTCATGGCGCTTGATGTATGCTTTTCCTTCTTTTCGTCAAAAGCCAGCTGAAGAGCGTCGTAGCCGTCCTTCTCTTTGGTTTTTACTTGCGTAACAACGCAAGGACCTGCTTCGATAACTGTGCATGGTACGTACTTACCATTGGCACCAAAAAAGCTGGTCATTCCGATTTTTTTACCAATTAAGCCTGACATTTTATGTACGGTGTTTTTAGATTACTGAGTTAAATTGAGCCGCGCGATTAAGGAACTTTGATTTCAACTTCAACACCGCTGGGCAGTTCGAGTTTCATCAACGCATCAACCGTTTTCGAAGTCGAGCTGTAGATGTCCAGCAGGCGCTTGTAGCTGCTGAGCTGAAACTGCTCACGTGCTTTTTTGTTTACGTGAGGCGAACGCAGCACAGTAAAAATGCGCTTGTGCGTGGGCAGCGGAATAGGTCCGCTGACAACGGCGCCCGTGGCCTTAACGGTTTTCACGATCTTCTCGGCCGACTTGTCAACGAGGTTGTAGTCGTACGATTTCAGTTTGATCCTGATTTTCTGGCTCATATTCTTGTTTTATCGCGATTGATTCGTAGTTATACTTTTTCAGCTTTTTTGCCTTTGGCTTTTGCGATGACTTCGTCAGCCATGTTGCGCGGCACTTCGGCATAATGAGAGAATTCCATAGTAGAGGAAGCGCGGCCCGAAGTAATGGTACGCAACTGGGTTACGTAACCGAACATTTCAGACAGCGGAACTTTTGCCTTGATGACCTGCGAACCTGCGCGGCCGTCCATGCCTTCCACGATTCCGCGGCGGCGGTTAAGATCGCCTACCACGTCGCCCATGTTCTGCTCGGGCGTAACCACTTCCACTTTCATGATCGGCTCGAGAATCACGGGCGAACATTTCGGAAGCGCTTCGCGGTATGCAGTCTTGGCGCAGATTTCAAACGAAAGTGAATCGGAGTCGACCGCGTGGAAAGAACCGTCGATGAGTTCCACTTTCAAAGTCTGCAGCGGGTAGCCGGCAAGTACGCCGTTTACCATAGCCGCTTTGAAACCTTTTTCCACTGCGGGGATGAATTCACGCGGGATGTTACCGCCGGTGATCTCGTTCTCGAACTGTAGCCCCTGGTTCTTGTCGGTAATTTCAAAATCAGCGTCAACCTGCGAGATGATCACTTTGATATCCGCGAACTTACCGCGTCCACCGGTCTGCTTCTTATATACTTCGCGGTGTTCGGTTTTGCCGTTGATGGCTTCTTTATAGTTTACCTGGGGAGCGCCCTGGTTGATTTCTACTTTGAATTCACGACGCAGGCGGTCAACGATGATTTCGAGGTGAAGTTCACCCATACCGCTGATGATGGTCTGCGCAGTTTCTTCATCCGACTTCACGTGGAAAGTGGGATCTTCTTCCTGGAGCTTGGCCAGCGCACTGCCGAGCTTATCGAGGTCGGCCTGTGTTTTGGGCTCCACGGCGAGACCGATAACCGGCTCGGGGAAGTTCATCGCTTCAAGTACGATCGGGTGATTTTCATCGCAAAGGGTATCACCGGTCTTGATGTCTTTAAAGCCTACGGCAGCGCCGATATCACCCGCTTCGATGAACGGGATCTGGTTCTGTTTGTTGGCATGCATCTGGAAGATACGGGAGATACGTTCTTTGTTGCCCGAACGCGTATTTAAAACATAAGATCCCGAATCGAGGCGGCCGGAATATGCGCGGAAATATGCGAGGCGACCAACGAAGGGATCTGTAGCGATTTTGAATGCAAGTGCTGTGAAGGGTTCGTTTACATCGGGTTTACGGGTAACTTCTTCTTCCGTATCCGGGTTCGTGCCGGTAATGCTTTCTTTGTCCATCGGCGAAGGCATCAGTTCCATCACGTAATCGAGCATGGTCTGAACGCCTTTGTTTTTGAAGGCCGAACCGCAGAACATCGGAACCACTTTATTGGCTACGCAGGCTTTGCGGAGCGCAGTAAGGATTTCGGTTTCGGTGATGGAATTCGGGTCTTCAAAATATTTTTCCATCAGTTTGTCATCAAACTCGGCGATGGATTCGAGCAGCTTTTCGCGCCACTCTTTCACATCCTCGACCATGTCGGCCGGGATGGGAACTTCTTCGAATGTCATGCCCTGGTCGGCGTCGTTCCAAACGATACCCCGGTTATTTACCAGGTCGACTACGCCTTTGAAGTTTTCTTCAGCGCCGATGGGGAGCTGGAGGGGCAGCGGGTTGCCGCCCAGAACTTCGCGCACCTGCTTCACTACGTTGAGGAAGTCGGCGCCGGCGCGGTCCATTTTATTTACAAAACCGAGGCGGGTAACGTTATAGTTGTTAGCCAGGCGCCAGTTGGTTTCCGACTGCGGTTCAACACCGTCAACCGAAGAGAAAAGGAATACGAGACCGTCCAGTACACGCAGCGAACGGTTTACCTCGACGGTAAAGTCCACGTGTCCGGGGGTATCGATGATGTTCATTTTGTATTTGTTCCCGCGGTAGTTCCAGAAACAAGTCGTTGCGGCTGAAGTGATCGTGATACCACGCTCCTGCTCCTGCACCATCCAGTCCATAGTAGCTGCTCCATCATGAACCTCACCGATTTTGTGGTTCACACCTGCATAATACAGGATACGCTCGGTAGTCGTAGTCTTACCGGCGTCGATGTGGGCGGCGATACCAATATTGCGTGTATACTTAAGGTCGCTCATAGCTCTTCGTTGTCTTTATTATATAGCAGCTTAGAAACGGAAATGTGAATACGCTTTGTTTGCTTCAGCCATACGGTGCGTATCTTCTTTCTTTTTGAAAGCTGAACCTTCTTCTTTTGCAGCGGCAACGATTTCAGCAGCCAGTTTAGCGGCCATTGATTTCTCGTTGCGGTCGCGGGAATAACCCACCAGCCATTTGATCCCCAGGGCTACTTTGCGTTCTGCACGGATTTCCTGCGGAATCTGGAAGGTAGCTCCACCGACACGACGGCTGCGAACTTCGACGTTCGGCATCACATTGGTAAGGGCTTTTCTCCAGGTTTCGAGGCCGTCCTGTTCAGTACGTTTCTGAACGATTTCGATGGCATCGTAGAACAGCTTGTATGCTTTCTGTTTGCCGCCGGAATACATCAGGCTGTTTACAAAACGTGTCACCATGGTGTCGCCGAATTTCGGATCGGGCAGCAGGGGGCGTTTCTTGGCTCTGGTCTTTCTCATGACTTATTTACGTAATCGTAATGTTTTATATCCGTTATTTTTTGGCGGCTTTAGCAGCAGCGCCGGCTTTCGGTTTCTTGGTTCCGTATTTCGAACGACGCTGGTTACGTCCTTCAACACCGGCCGTGTCGAGTGCACCACGAACGATGTGGTAACGAACACCGGGAAGATCTTTTACACGACCACCGCGAACCAGGACGATCGAGTGTTCCTGCAGGTTGTGTCCTTCGCCCGGGATGTAGGCAATTACTTCAAGCTTGTTCGTGAGGCGCACTTTGGCCACTTTACGAAGAGCGGAATTCGGCTTCTTCGGGGTAGTGGTGTAAACACGCGTGCAGATTCCACGTTTTTGCGGACATGCGTCAAGCGCAGCCGATTTGCTTCGGTTGGTAGCGGAATAACGGCCTTTGCGAATGAGCTGCTGAATCGTCGGCATTTTGTTATTTTTAGTTGATTCTCAGTTTGTTATCAAATAGGTATTACCCAAAACCACGGTTTTTGGGGACGGCAAAGGTACAAATTATTTAATATAAACAACAGGTCGTTAAAATATTTTTTTCTTGATTTTACAAGGGTTTGGAGGGGAAGCCGGGAGGAGCAAAAAAAAGACCTTGAGCGGGTATGAAAAGAGGGGTGGGTTTTAACCAAAAAAGAGCCCAAAAACACCCGTCATCAACCTGTTCCGGTGATTCTGCCGAAGGGATTTATCAGTCCTGCCTGTTTTTGAGCCTGACCCAGGTATTTCCACGCCAGGTGAAGGTTCCTTCGGGCAAAGTACAGCCGCAATCGGGTGCAGCAAAGGTGTATCTGTCCACGCTGCCGCGATCGGGACGGCGATAGCAGGAAATCCATCCCGGCCCCATGCGGACTGTATATCTCCTGCTGCACCAGCTCGGATCATTGGGCGTTTCGCTGTCGGAGTAACGGGTATCGGATGCGATTGCGATGTGGAGTAAAACATCGCACGATTTCGGGTCGAGAATCGTGAGGTACTTTTTCTGATCCTCGTTGGCATACATCGCGCAGGTATGCGACCACCTGTAAGTCCAGCGAAGCACGATTTCCGCCCCGGGCCTGCCGTCGATCTCGGCTGTATCGAGACTTATATCCGAATACAAACCCATGCCCTGGCCCACTTCGCGCAGTAACCATTCCTTTCCGTTAAACAGTACCAGCACGCAGGTCGCTTCATCAACCATACGGCAGAAATACACGCGCGATTTTTTGAGCGAATCAATCACATACAGGTTGGTGTGCGGATCCCATTTCACGGTGTCGATCAGCACATGCGGACGCCAGTTTTCCGGCTTGTCCAGCACGTAAAGCTTTCCACATTCCTCGTTTTTACGAAATAACGTATCCGTGTTTTGTGCGTGCGCTGCGGAAGAAAAAAGCAGCAGGAAAATCAATCGCTTCATGGGAATCGGAATTCATGCGAATATGCGGAAGCACAATAACCCGTGCAGCACTGCCGGTATAACTGTCGGCTATTTTTTACTAAGTGATTCCGGTTTCAGCATGTTCACCGCAACCATCGTAGTTCTGTGTTCGTGAAGCTGCCGAAAAGCGTATTTTTACAGGCAGATCATGCCAGCAGTTATTTCCGCCATCAGCTATTACCTGCCCGAACGCCTGCTCGGAAACGAGGAATATTACGCCCGTTTCCCGGAGGCCCGGGGCACCGCGCTCGAAAAGGTGGGCGTGCGCGAAAGGCATATCGCCCGCAAGGATGAAACCGCCTCCGACCTTGCTTTTGCCGCCGCCGAAAAACTTTTCAGCGAACACGGCATCGACCGCGCAAGTATCGATTTCCTGGTGCTTTGCATCAACGAACCTGATTATTATACGCCAACAACCGCCTGTGTGCTGCAGGAACGGTTGAAGCTGAACCGCCATTGCGGCGCCTTCGATTATAACCTCGGCTGCAGCGGCTACGTTTACGGGCTCGGCATTTCCAAAGGCATGATTGAAAGCATGGGCGCGAAAAACGTACTGTTTATCACGACCTCGGTGCTCAGCCATACCTTCCATGAACGCGACCGCAGTTCCTGGTTCATTTTCGGCGATGGGGCTGCGGCCACGCTGGTTACAGCCGGTACCGGCGGGCGCGATATCGGTCCGTTCAGCTACGGCACCGACGGAAAAGGCCACGAAAAGATCATCGTCCGCGACGGCCATGCCCGCAACCCGATCAGCGAACATTCTTACGACGATATCACGGATGAATACGGCAACACGACCAGCCGCGCCAATTTTCACATGGACGGAACCGGCGTCCTGCTTTTCACCCTGAAAACCGTACCGGCCATGGTGAACGACGTTATTGCCAAAGCGGGACTGGAACCAGCCGATATCGATCTTTTCGTTTTCCACCAGGCGAATGTTTACCTGAATGAAACGATCCGGAAAAAAATGAACATTCCCGAAGAAAAATTCGTGCATTGCATGGATCGTTTCGGGAATACGGTTGCTTCCAGTATCCCGATCGCGCTGTACGAGGCGAAGCTCCAGGGCCGCCTGAAACCGGGGATGCGCGTGCTGCTAGCCGGGTTCGGCACCGGGCTTTCGTGGGCGTCCTGCATCATGCAAACCTGACGGCGGGCGAAATTTCTTACTTTTACAGTAGCAAGCACAATACACGTATGTCAATCGACGAGTTTATCCAAAAGATCGAAAACGAGATCGAAGAACTGCCGAAAGGAGTTCTGAAGCCCGATACCAGCTACCGGCAGCTTCCCGAATGGAGTTCGATGCACGCGCTGATCATCATTGCACTTTGCGAAACCGACTATAATGTAACGCTTACCGGCGAAGACCTGCGCAGCTGCAATACGGTGAATGACCTATACTCAGTGGTAAAAAGTCGCATATAAAATGGCAGTCTTCGCGGTTCATCATGTGCGGATGGCGGGAATCTCATCCTGTGTGCCTTCCCGCAAGGAATATAACCGCGATTATGACTGGATCAGCGAGGATGAACGCCGCATGCTGATCAAGACTACCGGGATCGACGGCAGGCATGTAGCGGATAAAGGTGTAGCGACTTCCGACCTTTGCCTGGATGCTGCGGAACTGCTGTTAAAAAAACTCGGCTGGAAAAAAGACGAGATCGACCTGCTTGTTTTTGTTTCACAGTCGCGGGATTATATCCTGCCTTCCACGGCTATTATACTACAAGACCGGCTGGGTCTTCCGAAAACCTGCGCAGCATTCGATATCGGGCTGGGCTGCAGCGGCTATGTGTACGGGCTTTCGGCCATATCGTCCATGATCGCGACCGGCGGTTTCCGGAAAGCTTTGCTGATGGCCGGTGATATTTCGACTCTTTCGCTCAATTATAAAGACAAAAGCACCTACCCGCTTTTCGGGGATGCAGGGACCGTGACTGCGCTGGAATACGATCCATCCGCACCGGCGATGTATTTCAACCTGCAGAGCGACGGATCGGGTTACCAGGCCATCATCCTGCCGGACGGCGGAGTACGCCAGCGCCCGGATGAAAACACCTATGTCGAATCGGAAGTCGATAAAGGCATTATCCGCAGCCGCGGAAATCTCTGGCTGAACGGGCTCGACGTTTTTAATTTTTCCGTCCGCGAAGCGCCGCCGAATATTTCCGCGCTCATACAATATTGCCAGGCAGATACCGGGTCGTTCGACTATTTCGTTTTTCACCAGGCCAACTTGCTGATGAACGAAACGATCCGGAAAAAGCTGAAAATTCCTGCCGAGAAAGTTCCGTATTCCCTCGGGCAGTTCGGGAATACCAGTTCCGCTTCTATTCCGCTGACCATCAATACACTCAAGCCCGAACAGGTAAGCGGGAAGAAACGCTGGCTTTTGTCCGGTTTCGGCGTGGGTCTTTCGTGGGGAACAGCGAGCGTGGAGACGGAAAACTTAGTTTGTACCGAGATTATTTATAAGTGAGTTTCGAATTGTGAACGCCGAATGCCGATTTTCAAATAATTTCGAAAACCGGCACCCGGCATCACAACTGTTTCATCGAACAAATCAACGGAGAACGATTTTCTTTTTCCATATCCGGTCTTCCGAACTGACTTCGACAGAGTAAAGACCTTTCGCGAAGGATGTAAGATTAATTTCTTTCTTCAGATCGCCGGATTGATAAACAAGCTGTCCGAAGGCATTAAAAATCTTAACCGTTCCGGCAGGAGTACCCGATGTGATGATGCTGAACTTTCCATCGGTCGGATTCGGGGCAAGGGCAAAACCTTCTTCACCCGGGATGTTTTCAATACCCGTCGAGAGAAAATTATACGCTGCCGACGTGGATGAACAGCCATTTGAATCAGTAACTACGACGGTGTAAAGTCCATTCTGTGTTACTGTATAATTCTGATTTGTTTCGCCGGGGATGATGACCGAGTTGAGATACCATTGATTTCCCGTGGCGGAACCCGAAGCCAGGATATTCATGTTTGCCGAAATAGTTGGTACGGCGGGCAGGGCATTTACCGTAATGACTGCCGACGAAGTATGTGTACCGTTTACATTGGACACGGTTAAAGTAATCGTGTATGTTCCGGGAGTACTGAAAATCACAGACGGGTTTTGCTGCGCTGATGATGCCGGACTTCCGCCAGGGAAAGACCAGTTCCATGTGGAGGGATCTACCGAAGACTGGTCGGTAAACGCGATCGTACTTCCTTCACAAACCGAGGTCGCGCTCGCCGTAAATGAACTGACGGGCATGGGCAGATCCGATTCCCAGAGCCCCCTGCCGTAAGTTCCTGCCCGCAGTTTCATAGTTGCGTAATAAATATCGAGATGGTTCACGATCACATTGGGCAAACCCGTATTGTAGGATGTCCAGTCGGAAGAAGCGCCATCGCGGTAGAACACACCGAAATCCGTTCCGATGTAAACACCATCATTACTTCCGTCAACATACGTAATACAATTCACCGGGGCATTCGGCAAAGAACCGGAGTAGTTGATCCAGGTATTGCCTCCATTGGTTGACATGAATACTTTATTTCCCGAAGCATAACCGGACATGGTTACATAAACGCGCTGAGGATCGGTGGAACTGACAGCGATATACGTAATACCGGTGGAGGTAAGCATATTGATGTTTACAGGTAAAGTACCCGTAATGGTATCCCAGGTAAGGCCAGCATCGGAAGATCTTACTATTGCGCGGAGTTTGGCTGCGTAAATATAATTCGTGTCCGCCTTCGTGACAGCCAGGGCTACAACACTGTCAATCCAGCCGGTAGAAATGTTGTTCCAACTTAAGAATACGCCACCGGTGAGTGATTTTTTGACCGCCAGTTTGGCCCCGATATACATGGTTTGGGGATTGAGCGGATTCATGGCATACGGTGCAATCCACATACATTGCCCGGGTGATGCAAGCGCAAACGTATTTCCGCCGTCGGTTGATTTCTGAAGATTGCCGTAGGGAGCGCAGACAAAAACATTCTGGGGATTGGTATAATCCACCAGGGGTTGCATGCCGTCGCTTCCGAAAACCTGGGCAACGGTAGAGGAGGAACCATCCCAACGCATACTTGCACAATCCTGCGTACCATAATAAATGGTGTCGGCATTAAAAGGATTATTGGCTACACGATAGATTTCAGCTATTTGTAACCCGTGACTGATATTCGTCCAGTTTGTGCCGTCATCCTGTGTCACAAAAATACCGCCGTCAGTCAATGCATACAGCGTGCTGCCACTACCCGGCGCATATTTCATTCGCTTCACATCCTGGTGGATATAGTTTGCATTCAGGTAGTTCGAATAATCGGAACCAAGCGCCCAGCTCAATCCGCCATTGCCTGTTTTGGCAGATCCGGAACCGCCGGTATGAACCCCTAGGGCATTCGTATTGGAAACTGCTACCGCCCTGTCGTAATAACCGTAAGGGTTGGTCAACGCATCCGGGCTGGACATCGTGGTGAATGAATTTCCGCCGTTTACCGATTTTTTGAAGCCGGCAGAAGGTCCCCATAAATAAATGTAATTGGTATCTGCCGGCGTAACGCCAAGTGTAACCCGTGCTGCTGTTGTGTTAGGATAACCACCTCCCTTATATACCCAGGTAAGGCCGTTGTTATTGGAGCGCCATAAGCCAAGGCCGTTGGTTGCATAAACCACATTCTGGTTGAGCGGGTTGAATTCAATACTGTAAAAATTACCGGGCTTGACGTTTGTCCATGTTGCCGCACTATCCGTTGATCTGAAGATGCCGGTATTTGAAATAAGCAGCAGTTTGGATGGAGTTACCGGGTCAATAATGATTTGCTGGATGTACATCAGCTGCGCCTGCGTATAACTCATCCCGGTAACATTCCAGCTGAGGCCGCCGTCGGTTGATTTGTACACCCCGGCGCTGAAATGGCCCTGCAGGGTTTTGAAATAGTTGGGAAGGCCGGCAAAATTATCCCCGGTAGCGATGTAAATATTATTTGTATTGATGGGATCAATAGCAATGCTGGCGATGCTTAAGGATGGCAGCAGGTCGGTATTCAGTACCGACCAGGATGCTCCGCTGTTTGTGCTTTTCCAGACTCCGCCGCAGGCTGTACCGATAAAAATGGTAGCTGAATTCCCGGGCATAAAAGCCATACAGTTCACCCGCCCGGTACCTGCCGAACTCCCGCCTGGAACCTGTGCGGCACCGAGGTTTATCCAGTTCGCGGTAATCGTACTTATGGAATTGGGGCTGTTTGATCTGCCGCGTGAAGCATCCCGGAACGGAGCAAATTTTTCATATTCACTCAGTATCTGCCCGGCGGAAGGAAATTGGCCGGAAGGAAAAACCCGCTGTTCATTGAACCATTCCCAGCGGTGAAACTGGTTGCTGCCCGGAACCTTACCGGCATCTTCTCCTTTGCCAATCGCTTCATCGGTCATCATCAACTTGTTCTTCTCTATCTGCTCCGCTTCATATTTATGGAATGCCGCGCGGATTTCGTAAAAATTATAACTGTCACCTTCCTGCCTGGTCTGCAGGTAAGGAGCCTGGAACCATTGCTGTGCATGCATGCCGAAGCTGTTCATGGTCATCATAACGACAATGGAAATTCTGAAGTACTGTTTCATGGTCATGTGTTTTAGGTTTGTTTTGATTGCCATTGCCTTAGACGCAAAGGTGAAGCATTATGTTCCGTAGTTTGCCGGAATAGATTCTGCATTTGTGTACCTGTTTTGTGTCTTTTTTTGTATAAAAACTATATAATTGACTGAAACAGAATAAATTATACCAGTGTTGTTTTTTGAATTTGTGGGGTAAAAACAAGCCAGTTCATTCGGTAAGCTTGCAGCTAAAGACTATTTTTGACCGTAAGAAGAGCTTATGCACAATTCGAAACTGGCCGATGTATTGCGCACATTCAGCACAAAGGAGATGCGGCTGCTTGCTGATTTTGTAAGCTCACCCTATCACAATAAAAACAAAACGATCATTTCCTTTTTTTCGATCATGGCTAAGGATCATCCTTCGTTCAATTCAAAAAATCTCGGGAAGAAAAAACTGTTTCAGTCGCTTTTCGGAAAGAACAAATTCGATGACGTCAAGATCCGCGGGCTTCTTTCGGATACACTCGAACTGGCAGAACAGTTTCTCGCGTTTGAAAATATGAAGAAGCAGGGATTTTCTTCCGATCCTTTTTTATTGCATGAACTGAACACGCGTAACCTGGATGTACTTTTTGAAATACGCAGTAAAAAAATGCTGGCGCCCGGGCAAGATCCAGTCCAGGACAAATGGTTTTTTCTCAACCGGTTTCTTGTTTCGGCCGAAAACAGCGATGAATTGTGGAAGCTGAACGACAGCAAGAAAGAAAAACTGGTCGGGGCTAATTTGTTTGAAAATACACTGAACCAGCTTACAGAGTTCTATGCGTACGAAGCCATGCGGATATTAACCCGCATGACCATACTTCAATATACCATGGAATATCCCGATTCCGGTTTGGCCAATACCGATAAATTGTTGCAGTTTTTCGAAAGCATGGAAAATCCCCCCGGGGTGTTTTCCTATTTAAAATTATTTCAGCGGGTGGCTACCCGGAATGATGATGCGGCTTACGGGGATTTAAAGGATATGCTGCTGAATCAAACAACCCGGATACTGGCCCGGCATGAAATACTGACCGGCTTTGACCTGCTGCTGGTGTATTGCTATTCAAATAACGCGAAAGGTTCCAGGAATTATGTGAAGGACACGTTCAGCATACTTCAAAAGTACCAGGAACTGGGCTTGCACCTGGAGAATGGATTTATGGAAGACGCCCATTTTATCAATATGATTATCGTTGCCCTGAAAAACAGTGAAATCGAATGGGCTAAAAAATACATTTCCGCGAACGAGTCATTCCTGCGGAAAGAAAACAGGGAAAATATTATTAATTACTGCAAAGGTTCCATTGCGGAAGTTGAAAAAAAGCACAAAGAAGCGCTTACCTATCTCAACCAGGTGAGCAATCCGCCCCTGCTGATTAACATGAATATCAAAGCGATGCTCATTAAAATATATTACGAGAAGGGCGACCTGAACCAGGTGATGAATACCTGCAACAGTTTCAATAAATTTCTGCGCAACAATTCCAAACTATCCGTTTTTCAGAAAAAAATATGGCGTTCATTCGTCGACAGCAGCATACTCCTGGCCAAAATCAAATCGGGTACGGCAAGAATTGATCTTGCACAATGGATAGAAGACGTTGAATCGAAAGGCGAGATGATTGTAAAAGCATGGGTACTTAAAAAGGCAAAAGAACTGAAGGAAACAAACTAGGTTTCTCGTAAAAAAACAGGGACGTGTGAAACGGAAGCCGGGATTTTCTAATTTTCACCTTCTGAACCTGTCATGCAGATTATGCAAACACCTTTTCACCTCGATAAACGGATCATTCTCGTTACCGGCGCTTCGTCGGGAATCGGGCGGCAGGTGGCCATCAGCGCTTCGAAAATGGGAGCGCGGCTGGTGCTGCACGGACGAAACCAGGAAAAGCTGCAGGAAACGCTGGGCATGCTCGAAGGCGACAATCACCAGCTTATCAGTTCCAACCTGCTAACCGAAGAAGGACGCAACGCACTGGTTGCACAGGCCCCGGCCATCGACGGGCTGGTACATTGCGCGGGAGTGGTTCACCCCTACCCGATCCGTTTTCTCGATCAGAAAAAAATAGACGAAACGCTGAACATCAATTTCGAGGCGCCGGTGCTGATGACGGGTGCGCTGGTAAAAAACAAAAAGATCAGCAAAAACGCTTCGCTGGTTTTTCTGTCTTCCATTTCCGGGCAGCATCCGCACAAAGGCGGAGCCATGTACGGCAGCAGCAAAGCGGCGCTCGAAACTTTCGTAAAAGTGGTGGCGCTGGAACTTTACCCGCAGGGCATACGCTGCAACTGCCTTTCGCCGGGCATGGTGCAAACGCCGATGTACGAACAGGCCGAAAAGGACATGTCGAAAGAAGAAATGGATAAGCACGTGAGCCGTTACCCGCTCGGGCCGGGCCTTCCGGAGGATGTGGCCAACGCGGCGATTTTCTTTCTTTCGGATGCTTCGCGCTGGATTACGGGTGTGAACCTGACACTGGACGGAGGATTTTTGCTGGAAGGATAGCCCGGAATCTTTGCCGCAGGGAAGCGGAGACACAGAGCATTCGCAGAGCAATTGTAAAAAACTTTACGGCGAAGACGCAAACGGCTTACTATATTCGCACAAGCAATGCACAAACTTTCTATCGTCATACCCGTTTACAACAGCGCACCGATGCTGGATCCTCTTTTTTCCGGCATTATGCATGAACTGGAAGGAAAGGCGGAGTACGAAGTTATTTTTGTGGATGACGGAAGCCGCGACGGCAGCTGGGCGGAGATCGAAAAACTGAAAGCAAAGCATCCTGCCAGGATCAGCGGTGTCAGGCTAAGCCAGAATTTCGGACAGCACAATGCGCTGCTCTGCGGATTCAGTTTTGCGAAAGGCGATCTCGTTATAACGATGGACGACGATATGCAGCATCCGCCTTCGGAGATTCCGAAACTGATCGCGAAGTTCGAAGAGACCGATGCCGACGTGGTGTACGGAATTCCCAAACACCGCAGGCACGGCGCTTTGCGGGTTGCGGGAAGTTATTTCCTGCGGAACACGTCGAAACTCGCACAGGATAACCGCGGCGAGGGCAGTTCTTTCCGGCTGATCCGTAAATCCATCATCGAGCAGATGGAAAAGCACCGTCATCAGAACTGGGTTTTTGTGGATGAAATTATTCACTGGTACACCGGCTACTTCGCTTCGGTGGATGTGGAGCATCATCCGCGCAAAGAAGGAAAATCGGGCTACAGTTTCCGGAAACTCGCTGCGATGTACGTCAATATTATTGTCAACCATTCCGTTGTCCCGCTGCGCCTCATGATCCTGCTCGGGCTCCTGGGATCGATCTTTACTTTTTCACTCGGCATCATTTTCATTTACCGGAAGTTTGCGCACCAGATCACCGTTGACGGGTTTACCGCGCAGATCGTGGCTACGCTTTTCTCGGCCAGCATCCTGATGCTTTGCATGGGCATTGTGGGGCAATATATGTACAAGCTTTTCCAGCTCCAGAACCAGCGGCCTTCGTATTCGATCAAGAAGAAGATTTGAGTTGGTGGTCCGGCCTCACCTCTTTCCTCTCCGAAGGAGAGGATGGTTTTACACTTTAAGCTGACGTTTCTTTTTGTTTCTCAAAAAGAAACGTCAGCTTCGTTTTGAACCGGCATCCTCTCCTTCGGAGAGGAAAGAGGTGTAGTCAGTACCCCAGCGGAACCAGCACTTTTCCAAAGATTCCGTTCAGTTTTTCGATCGTTTCCGGTTTCAGTTTGCGGATATGGTCGCCGGATTGTACGTAGCGTTTATGCGCCTGTGGATTTTCCTGTTCCAGCTGGAAATCTTCTTCCCTGACCAGTTCGCCTTTTTCGACGGGCATGCCGAGGAATGTGCGGATGCGTTCTTCAAAATCAACCGGCGCGGTGATCATGTCTTCGTAACGCAGGAAAAGCACGTTCTCTTTGCCGATCATCCCGAGGTATTTTTCGTAACGCTGCCGGAAATCGTCAGCGATAAAAAGCACGTACTCATCAATGGTCATACTGTTCGCTTTTTCTTTCAGGCTGAAGAAATCCATGTTCTGCGTAGGATGGCTGAAGCGTGTGGAAAAATAATGTGACACAAGAATATCACGCGGGTCGCGAAGCACGAGGATGATTTTATGCTTATCGAAAAAAGGAACGTCGAACGGATACCGGAAAACGCAGTAGTATACGCCGCGCTGTGAGAAGACTTTCTCTTTCCACCTCAGGTCGGCGAAGAACTTTTTCCGCTGCGCAGGATTCGTCTTGGCGAAAAAGCTGCTGAGATCGGCGGTGACGTAGCCGCTGCGGCTGAACAGTTTCGTGAGCCGGTCGGAAAGCAGTGAAGAACCCGCCTTGTGTACCGTAAAAAAAATGACCGGGATTTTATCCGGCGTATTCTTCAGTTCTCCGCGCAAAAGCACCTGCTCGTTCTTAAAATAGAGAAGCCTGAGCAGGATCGATTTTATTTTCAGCCGGAGCTGCAGGAAGAAAACGCCCATGTAACAAAGATCGAAAAAGATGCACGCGATTCGTTAACTTGGCTGCATGATTATTCGCGGTTACGGCATCGAGCTGATCCGCCTCCGGCACGAGGATATCGAACTGGTCAGGCTGAAACGCAATTCCGAGCATGTGCGCCGGCATATGGAATACCGCGAAGAGATCAGCCCGGAGATGCAGGAAAAATGGTTTGCCGGTATCAATACCGTCCGCAACAATTATTTCATCATCGTGCACGAAGGCGTTAAAATCGGGCTGATCAGCGGCGCGGATATCCACTGGGAGAAAAAAGAAACCCGGAACGGCGGCATTTTCATCTGGGAACAGGAATACTGGAATACCACCATCCCGCTGTCGGCCTCGTTCCTGCTCACCGATATTTCGTTCATCCTCGGGCTTGAAAAAACATTCATCCGCGTGCTCCGCGACAATACCAAAGCCATCGCTTTCAACCGGCAGCTCGGTTACCGGATCGTGGATGAGCACGACGAAAACTACAACCAGCTTTATGTGCTGACGCAGGATCATTACGAAGCCAAAACCGCGAAGCTGCGGGAAACGCTTTTGCGGAAAACAGACCCGCAATTTATTTGTAATATTGATGATCCGGACCTGCCCTGGAACCGGAACATTATTAATATATACGACAATCTTTCCACCGCGCAGAAAAAGAACTTAGTACTAACATTCAAGTCCTCTGAAGTATGAGCAGCGAAAAAGATTATCTCGACGAAAAACCCTGGTACAGCTACATGGGCGGCGTTTACAAGGGCAAATATCCCGCGTACTTTAATCCCGCCGACTACGATTGGGTGAAGCAGTCAGAAGCGGAATTCGGTCCTTTCAAAATCGCACTCGAAAAATACCTGAACCAGCTCGGCGACAACCTGCAGCCGTATTTTCTCCGCACGCTTCCGTCGAAACCGGGCGGGTGGAAAATCACGACGTTTTATTTCTGGGGAAAACGGGTGAACGAATCCTGCGATGCCGCCCCGGAAGTGGAAGCTTACCTGAAAAAAATCCCGGGACTGCTTTCCGCATCGGTCAGCTGGCTCGACCCGCAAACGAATATCGCCCCGCATTACGGCGACTCGAACGCCATGTTCCGCTGCCATCTCGGCATCAGTATTCCCGAGCCTTTCCCGGCCTGCGGGCTGGAAGTGAACGGCGAAAAACGCGGCTGGGAAGAAGGCAAGTGGCTGCTTTTCTGCGACGCGCATTACCACAGCGCCTGGAACAATACGGATAAGCCGCGTTATATTATTATCGCCGACGTTATTCACCCGCATTTCGAAAAACGCCGCCGCGAAATCTGCATGAACGTACATTCCCTTCTTCGCCTGCAGCAGATTGAAATGCGCCACGCTTTCGTATCCAAACTACCGGGAAAAGTCCGCGGAATTATCCGGCGGATCTGCAAACTCGGGTTTGAAATGGGATTGCTGCAGCCGAGGCAGCGGTAGGTGGTCCGGCCTCACCTCTTTCCTCTCCCAAGGAGAGGATGGTGTTGCGCTTCGCCAGCTGACGTTACTTTTTGAGAAACAAAAAAGAAACGTCAGCTTAAGGTGTAAAACCATCCTCTCCTTGGGAGAGGAAAGAGGTGAGGCCAAAGGTGTGGTCAGTACTCATCCCCGAAATCAATTTTCTTCACCAGTTTTTCAAAACGCGGCTCTTTGTTTTCTTCTTTCGGCTGTTTGGTTCGCGGGCGGCGGGGAACGCTGCTTTGTGCGCGGTCGAGACGAAGCATGGTGGGGTAATGGAAATTCGGGTTCATCAGCCACTTATAATGCCGGCTGAAAAACGGGAGGTTCGCGCCGGGGAAATTGGCGATATTATAATGCGGGTATAATTTTTTCACTACGGCGAGCGCTTCGGTTTTGTTGAAATCCGACTCGGCGCTGTTTCCCCAGGTTTTCACCAGTTCCATGCCGATGTGAAACGTAAGGTGCTTGCCGGTGAAGAGGCGAAAATTTTTGGAGAAGGCGATGAGGTTGTGCAGGAATGCCATGTCCACGCAGGGCAAACCGACTGCGACATTCCCGAGCTGGAATTTTTCGAAGAGTGCGCGGTGAAACACGAGCGTATCATAACCGGGATGCATTTCACCGGCTTCGGCATACATCCCGTCGAGTTGGGCAACCGAATTAAAACGTGACGAAATCCGCCGGCGGTTGATCGCGAACGCATCGTATCCTTTCGCGGCATACTGCGCCACCATGCGGTAAAAACCCGGCATCAGCGCGATATCCGCATTGGTGTATATCAGAATGTCCGCATCCGTGGCTTCGTACAGGCGCTGTAAAACATCGGCCAGCAAAGGCAGGCGGCGTTTGGATGCGGGAAGCACATCCGGAAGCGCGCGCGCAAGATCGGGCGTGGGAACGAATCCTTCCGGAACAGCCGGGCGGTCTTCCGGGAGCTGCGCAGTGAACAAACCGACTTCGGCGACATCCACTGCAGCCGCTTTCGCCCGGCGCATCGTTTCGAAGGTAACGGGCTGCACGCGCGCAAGTTCAGTGCCGGCGGCAGCGTTTACGGGACTAATGATGTGGGCAATGCGGAGCATTTTCGGAAATGCAAAGTACGTTATTTTCCGCAAGGCGGTTTGATCAAAAGGCAATTCGCAAAGGGCAAATGCAAATAGTCATTTTGGAAACTGAGCCCCGTTTTTTCCTATTTTGCTCTTTGCAAATTGCCTTTTGCATTTTTGTTTCCTAAATGCCGCGAACACCGAAACAATATTTCCGCGCCCTGCTGGTCAAGCTCGGCTTGTTTGACGAAGCCGCATTCCGGCTGGTGATCGACCGCGTTTACCCGGATGATACGTTCATCGTTTCGTTCCCGAAATCGGGAAATACCTGGATGCGTTTTTTGCTGGCGAATATGCTGCGCCCGGAGGGAAAATGGAATTTCCGGAATATCGACAGCATCGTTCCCGATGTGTATTCGGCGCGTGATGCGGTGAATGCGCTGGCCCGCCCGCGGTTCGTCAAAGCGCATCATGCCTGGTACAACGATTATCCGAAAACGATTTACATCGTGCGCGATTACCGGGACGTACTCGTTTCCTATTACCATTACCAGGTTGCGCTGAAGGCCTGGACCGGCAGTTTCCCGGGTTTTATCGCGAAAGCGGATACGCTGCACGATTTCGGTTCCTGGAAAGAACACGTGGAACATGCACTTGACTTCGCTGAAAAAAACCCGGAACGATTGCTTTTCCTGCGCTACGAAGATTTACTGGAAAAGCCGGAAGAAATTATCCGCGAGGTCGCTGCTTTCTGCGGAATAACCTTATCAATACCCGCTGCGGAAATTATAACGCGTTGTGATTTCAGCGCGCTGCAGGACCAGGAGAAAAAACACGGCAGCGCATTCATGGACAAAAGTGAAAAACAATTTTTCCGCGAAGGAAAATCCGGGAACTGGCGGCAGTATTTCAACGACGAAGATCACGCACTCATCATGCGTACGTATGGGAACCTGTTGAAAAAACTCGGGTATGTGTAAATACGTATTCCAATTAAACAATTTGAAAATTGACCGATTTGAAAATTCCTCTCGCACATACTGCCCAATCAGCGTTTTCCGGGGCAGGCAAGCGCGGCAGGCATTTTCAAATTTTCAAATTGAGTAATCGGAATACAAATCAGTAAAAATCGTTTTTCCTAATTTAGTCCCATGCATCCCGACTGCCTGATTTTCCTGCATATTCCGAAAACAGCGGGATCGTCCATGCGCGGCATCCTGGAACTCAATTACCGGAAGAAGAATATTTTCCTTGCGCGTGAAATGTGGAAAGGCAACCCGAATTTTCATGCGCTCAGCGAAGAAAAACGAAAATCTATCCGCCTGCTGATGGGGCACCAGGGGTTCGGTTTGCATAAGCATATCGGTAACCGGTCGTTTGAATATTTCACTTTGCTCCGCGAGCCGGTGGACCGGATCATTTCGCTGTATTATCATATTCTCCGTTTCCCTGACCATCATTTTGCCAAAGAGATGGCGGAGAAAAAATACACGCTCAAAGAACTGATCGATCAGAAAGTTTCGCTTCCTTTCGACAATTGCCAGGTGCGCATGCTTTCGGGACAAATGCAGGTGCCTTTCGGGGAGCTGAACGAAACGCACCTGGAACTGGCGATCAAAAATCTCGAAATGTATTTTCCGCTTGCCGGCCTGCAAAACCGCTTCGATGAATTCGTGCTCCTGCTCAGCGACCGCTACGGGTGGAAACTTCCCTACTACCGCCGGCTTAAAGTGTCGGGAAACCGCGTTAAGAAAAATGAACTGGACGCCGCGACCATCGAAGCGATCCGCAGCTGCAACCAACTGGACGAAAAACTGATCGCGCATGTTTCCACCCGCTTCGAAGCACAGTTAACCGGGTTGGGCGAGCCTTTTGCAAAAAGAGTGAAACGTTACCGGCGTATCAATTCCATTTTCGCCAAAACGATGAATGCGATTCCGTTCTTCAAAAAGCCGGAGGAGTGATCTTCGCACTGCCGGAAGCCACGTTTACGAATACATAATTTTAAACCGAGTATTTTTGCCTCATGCCGAACAAAGCCCGCCTCATTTTCATGCACATTCCGAAAACGGCCGGCATTTCCATGACCAGTATCATCAAAGCCAATTACCGGAAGAACGAGCTGGGTGCAACACGTTTCATGTGGCAGGGCAACCCGGATTTCCAGGAACTCACCGAAACGGAACGCCGGCGGATCAATATGCTGTGCGGGCACATGCCTTTTGGTATTCACCAGAAAATGGGCGAAGGTCCTTTCGAATATTTCACCATGCTCCGCGAGCCCGTGGAACGCGTGCTTTCGGCTTACAATGACATTCTTACACACGAAGATCATTTCCTGCACAAGGAACTGAAAGAAAACAGGAACAGTTTCCGCGAACTTGCTGAAAACGGCAAATGGCTTGCGCTGGACAATTGCCAGGTGCGGATGATTTCTGGGAGCCTGCTGATTCCTTTCGGACAGATCAACGCATCGCACCTGGAGACGGCTTTACAAAATATCGACCGTTTTTTCCCACTCGTTGGTGTGCAGCACCGTTTCGATGAATTTGTCCTGCAACTTAGCGACCGTTACGGGTGGAAGTTTCCTTATTACCGCAAACTGCATGTTACGCCGTCGCGTAAATTCAAATCCGACCTGGATGAAGAGGAACTCGCCGCCATCCGCCGGTGCAATACGTTCGATCAAATACTTTTCGATAAAATGAGCGCGCGGGCGGAAAAAACAATCGCAGATGCCGGCGAAGATTTTCAAAAACGTTTGTCGCGTTACCGCCGGCGAAACCGTTTCGTTGTAAAAGCGCTCAACCTGTTTTACCCGCAGAGCAAACCGAAACGCTGATGTCGTCGCCGATGAAACAAAACTGGTTGCCGGTACGAAGCGGGCAGGAAACGGGAGGCCGAAGCCTGCGTGTTTTTCTTTTGCTGGTTCTCCAGCTGGCCCTTACCGGCGCCTTGCTTTTTGCATACGGCATTGAAGCGGCGAACGGGATGAATATCCTGCTGCCGTTTTTCTGCGGCGCCATACTCGTTCATTATTGGCTGCCCGCGCATTTCCGCCCGGCCTGGTTCACCATCGCAGGCTGGACCTGCCTGTTTTATGCGCTGGGCTGGATCAGCGGCGGACTGACCATTGCCATCGCCTTGTGTTTTTTTACCTGCGCGCACCTTCCGCTGCGTGCCTGGTTTCGCGCAGCGATTGCGCTGGCCATAACGGGCGCATTGATCGCAGTACGCATGCAGCTCGTGTACATGCCGCATATCCTGGTAGCCGTCCCGGTTTTGGGTTCGATGCTCATGTTCCGGTTCATACTTTATATGTATGAACTGAAACATGAAAAACAAAAAGCTTCGTGGACGGAAAGACTCTCCTATTTTTTCAACCCGGTGAACCTGGTTTTCCCGCTTTTTCCCATCCTGGATTACAAAACCTGGCTGCGCAGCATTTATAATGACTCCGCCGAAAAAATATACGCCCGGGCCACGCGCCGCATCCTGCTCGGTATTTTCCAGCTGCTGGCTTACCGGTGGATTTACCTGCACCTGCCCAATCCGTCGAACCTGCAAACGGCGAACGAACTGCTCATTTTCATCTTCGGCGGATACGCGCTTATCTTCCGCATGCTCGGCATTTTCTGGATTGCGATCGGCCTGCTCGGTTATTTCGGTTACAACCTGCCGCCCGTTTTCGAAAATGCTTTTTTCATAACCGGTTTCCACGAAATCTGGCGGAAGATCAATATCTACTGGCGCGATTTTATCACGAAGGTTTTTTATTATGAAATCTATTTCAAGCTGCGCAAGCGGATCAAAAACGCGGTATTCGCAAGCACACTGATCGCATTCGTGATCACGTGGCTTCTGCACGACTGGCAATGGTTCTGGCTGCGCGGCGATTTCAGTTTCCGGCTCACCGATATGCTGTACTGGCTGCTGCTCGGTACGTTCATCTCCCTTGCGCTTGCACGGGAAGAAAAAGCCGGGGCGAAAAAACAGGAATCGAAATCGTACGCAGCATCAGTTGTTTTTATGCTCCGTGTGCTGGCCATGTATTTCGCCATGAGTTTTCTCTGGACGCTCTGGAACAGCGCTACGGTGAGCGAATGGTTTTTCCTGCTCGGCAAAATTGCACACGAACCCGCAGGCGCACTGCCCACCATCAGCATACTCGCCGGAATTGTGCTGGCCGGCGCGCTGCTGCGTTACCTGGTCGTGAACCGGCAGAAAATGCCGCAGCTTTCGGCGCAGGGAACGTTGATACTCACTGCCGCATCAGCGATCCTGCTGCTTTTGCCTTTCTGGAAAACGGCAGCCGTTGCACTGCCCCCGGCAGCAGCAGCCGTATTCGCCGATGTTTCGAAACAGAAACTGAACCAGCAGGATCGTGAAAATACCGAGCAGGGATATTATGAAATGCTCGTGGATGGTCGCGGAGAATCGCCCTGGGAGCAGCATGTGAACGTGCACGGGCGCGGACAATGGTTCTCGAAAGCCGAGCTCCCGGCAAACGATATACGTAAACGCACACTGCGCCCGTCGGTAAAAATTGTGAACGGCGCTTCCACATTTACCACCAACCGCTGGGGCATGCGCAGCCCGGAATGCGATACGGCAAAACCGAAAAATGTTTTTCGCATCGCCGTGCTCGGCTCTTCGTATGAAATGGGCAGCGGGGTGAGCGACGAAGAAGTGTTTGTGCGCATACTCGAGAAAAAACTGAACGATTCGCTCATCCGTGCGGGCGACAGTTTGCGGGTGGAGATACTGAATTTTTCTGCCGGGGGATATCACATGCCGCAGTATGCGTGGATTTGCGACAACATGGCAAAAAAATTCCATCCCGATATCCTGCTCTGCTTTGCACATTCCGATGAACTCCGCCGCCTGAACGCCGTAATGGCCGGCATGGTGAAAAACGGCGCCGACTTGTATTTCAGCTACCTGGAATCGGTGAAAGAGAAAACCGGCGTGAACCAGAAAATGAGCCGCACCGAGATCCGCAACAGGCTGCAGCCCGTGACCGATTCCATTCACGGGTGGTCGCTCGGACATATTGCACGATCGTTCCCGTCGTTTAAATTCTGGATTTACCTGCCGTCGCTGAACAGCCCGGGCCCGGACGGCGAATTCGAAAAGCTGGAGAAAAGAGCGACTGCCGCAGGCTTTATACCGCTTTCACTCCGCGGCGTTTACGGGAAATATACCGAAGACGAACTGCAGGTTCAGCCGAACGACAATCACCCGAATGCAACCGGGCATCAATTGATCGGCGATGCGCTTTATAATGAATTTGCCTGGCAGGTGGGGCGGATTGTGGCGCTGCAGCGTGTTTCCCAAAACAACAAACCGCCATTTTGAGAAACCGCTGCTGTTTCGTTACATTTGAAACATGGCAACACAAGACGAAATCAGGGCGAACATCCGCCAGTTTCTTGCTGAAAATATTTTCGGCGGGAACATTCCAGCCGATATTAACGACGACAGCAAATTAGTCAGCAGCCGGATCATGGATTCTATCGTCGCGCTGAAACTGGTTACCCATCTCGAAACATCGTTCGGTATTGAATTCGAAGCGCACGAAGTGGACCAGGATAACCTGGACAGCATCAGCATCATGGCCGGTTTCGTGCAAACGAAACTGAAATGACGCCGGGGGAACGCCTGCACGATTTATTTTTTTACGCTGCGGAAAAATTTCCTGCTCATCCTGCATTGGAAACTATTTCCGGCGAAGCCATTTCGTATGCCGGGCTGGCTGAAAAAGTTCGTGAAATTTCCGCTTTCTTCAAACGATCCGGCATCGGCCCCGGCACACGCGTAGCCCTGCTCGCGCCGAAATCCACCGACCTTGTTGCCGTGATGCTCGGCGCTTCCGCATCGGGCGCGACGTACATTCCGATTGATCCCGCCGCACCCGCCGAGCGCGTCCGTTTCCTGCTCCGCGATCTCGATCCGCACGCGCTGGTTTGTGATCCCGCTCTTTTTCCGTCCGACATTCCCTGCCAGCAGCAAAACATGCAGGCGCAATGGCCGATCGAAAAACTAAGCATTACATTTTTTCCCGGCGAAAATCACCCCGGCGATCTTGCATACATTCTTTATACGTCAGGTTCTACCGGCCAGCCGAAAGGCGTTTGCATCACGCATGAAAATGCGGTTTCCTTTATAAAATGGAGTCTCGGCATTTTCAAACCCGGGGCCGGGACGCGTTTCAGTTCCATCGCGCCTTTTCATTTCGATCTTTCTGTTTTTGATCTGTACGTGGCGCTTGCTTCCGGCGGAACAATATTGCTTATCGACGACGAATCGGTGAAGAATGCACGCATGCTCACACAAATCATCGCTGAGAAAAAAATCAATGTTGCTTATGCCACACCGAGCACCTGGCGGGCGATCAGCGATTTCGGCAAACCGGAGAAATTCGATTTTTCAGCCCTGCATCATTTTCTTTTCGCCGGTGAAGTTTTTGCGCCGAAACATTTGCTTGCGCTCGCAGAAAAATTCGACCGGAAAAAATACGAAAGCATCGCCGAAGTTGCAGCCGCGCCGCGCTGGTACTACAACCTGTACGGACCGACCGAAACGAACGTTTGTCTTTATTATGCGGTGAACGACCACGCAGGCGCAGAACAGGAACCCGCCGCATTTCCGCTGGGTGATGCCTGTCTTCCGCTCCGCATCGTACTCGCTGATGAGCAGGGAAATTTTCTGTACAGTTCCGGCGAAGGTGAGATCCTCGTTTCCGGTCCGCAGGTTTTTCCCGGTTACTGGAACCGTCCCGAAAAAAATACGGAAGTCTTTGTCGAACAGAACGGGCTGCGCTGGTACCGGACGGGCGACCGCGGCGGGCGGATTTCGGAAGACTGTATCGTTTTCAAAGGCCGCATCGACCGCATGATCAAAAAACGCGGTTACCGGATCGAGCCCGGCGAAGTGGAAGCAGCGCTGATGCGTCACCCGGATGTGCTGGAATGCGCTGTGACTGCGGGCGAAGATGCGGACGGTTATGCTTTGCTGATCGTGTACGTTTCCGCATCGAAAAACGTGGAGATTACTTCCCTGCGCGAACATTGCAGTCGCACGCTCCCGGGTTATATGCTCCCGGACAGGCTGGTGATGCTGCACGAACTTCCGAAAACATCTTCCGGCAAAATCGATTACCAGGCTTTGCGCAATCAAACAAATGACGTAAAATAGAGGCTGGATGCGCTATTCCATATTTTCCGTACAGGACCATCACCCGCAGTACAGCCGCACAGTTCCGGAACTTTACGAAGAAGTGCTGGAACAGGGCGTGCTCGCCGACGCGCTCGGGTACGACAGTTTTTTTGTTGCGGAGCATCACTTCCACGAATACGGCGCAGTACCTGATCCGGCCGTTTTCCTGGCGGCCCTGGCGCAGCGAACCAAAAACATACGGCTCGGACCGGCCATTTCCATTCTTACTTTTCATCATCCGCTCACCGTGGCCGAAAATTATGCCATGCTGGATATTCTTTCGAAAGGCCGGCTGGTCATGGGCGTGGGTTCGGGTTATCTCAAACATGAGTTTGAAGGCTACCAGCTGGATGCTGAAGAAAAACGCGCACGTTTCGATGAACATCTCGCCATCCTGAAAAAAGCCTGGTCGGGTGAACGGTTTTCTTTCGACGGAAAATTCACCTCCTGCAAAGATGTGCTGCTCAACGTGCAGCCGGTTCAGCAAAATTCGCCGCTCTACCTCGCTATCCTGCGCAGTGAAGCCGCTTACCATGTGGGCAGGAAAGGCGACAAGCTCATCAGCGTTCCGTATGCTTCGCTTGCTGATTTTTCGGAGATCGGGCAATTGGTGAGCGATTATAAAAAGGGACTTCGCGAAGGCGGGCATACGGACGGCGATGCGCTTTACGCTTTTCATACATACGTCGCTGAAACGGATGAACAGGCTCGGCGGGACGCCGAATCGCCTTTTGATTTATACGTACGCACCCGGCTGTATGCGCGGCAGCAGACTTTTGGCGACGTGCAGGAAAGCGGGCTGGGACTTTTCGGTTCGCCCGAAACGGTGGCGGAAAAAATCAACCGGCTTCACGACATGGGCGTTGAACATGTGCTCCTGCTCATGAATTTCGGTTTGCTTCCGCACGAAAAAGTAAAATCGTCCATGCGTCTTTTTGCAGAAAAAGTAATTCCGCTCGTGGATAAAAAAATACACAACGCCCTTCATACATCCAAACGCGCATGAATTTTTCACGATCGTCAGCGGAAGAAACACTTTACAGGAGCAGCCTCGCTTTTGCAAAAGAAAAATGCGCCGGCTTGCGGGAAGGTATTTTCAGCAGGGCCGTGTGGGACATGTGCGCGATGCAGGGACTGACCGCATTGATGGCCGGAACAGGACACGGCGGCGCGGGATTGGGCGCAGGCGAAACGGCCGTAGTGATGGAAGCGCTGGGAGAAGGATCGCCGGACGGCGGTTTTAATTTTTCTTTGGGTGCGCATCTTTTTGCGGGACTCGTTCCGCTTGTTCATGCAGCAACGGAAGAGCAGCGGCAAAAATATATCCCGGGAATCGCTGCGGGGAAAATCATACTGGCCAACGCGATGACGGAAGCCGTTTCGGGTTCCGACGCTTTCGGTATGAAAACCACGGCGGTAAAAACGGACGGCGGTTACCGGCTCAACGGGTCGAAAGTTTTCTGTACGAACGCGCCGCTGGCCGACCTGCTGATCGTTTACGCAGCCACTGATCCGCAAAAAGGATTTTTCGGCGGCATCACTGCTTTCCTGCTCGAGAAAAACAGGCATCAGTATAAAGTCGGTGAGCCGCATGAAAAAATGGGCCTGCTTTCTTCCCCGATGGCCGACGTGTATTTCGATGATCTTTTCGTGGAAGATGCGCAGGTACTTGGAAAACCCGGCGCAGGTGCAGCTATTTTCAATCATTCCATGAACTGGGAACGCATGGGACTTTCGGCCATGCACGTGGGAACCATGCAGCGCCTGTGCAGCATCTCGGCAGCTTATGCGAATGCCCGGCTGATCGGAGAAAATAAGATCGGCACATTCCAGGCTGTGGGTTTTCGCCTCGCGGATATGTTTACGCGGACTGAAGCCGCCCGGATGCTTGTGTTTTCCGCCGCGCAGAAAATCGATTCCGGAGGTGCGCCTGCTGCAGCAGCCGCGAAAGCAAAAATTTATTCCAGCGAAGCGCTCATCGCCACGGCGCAGGATGCCATGCTGATTCACGGCGGAAACGGTTACATGAAAAGCACGGGCATCGAACAGGCCCTGCGGGATGCGATGGCTTCTGCAACATATTCGGGAACGAACGATGTGCTCCGCAGTTTAGTTGCCGGCTTGCTGTAAATGAAAAAATAAAACCTGTTTTTCTATTTCATAATTTTAGCCTGCTTATGAATCAGAACGACGACTACGATTTTATCATTATCGGCGGCGGTCCTACGGGATCCTCTTCGGCCATTTACCTCCGGCGGAAAGGATATTCCGTCCTGGTTCTCGAGCGCGAAAAATTTCCACGGCAGCATGTCGGCGAATCTTTACTCCCGTTCTGCTACCCGCTGTTCGAGGAACTGGGCGTGCTGGATGAAATGAAAAGACGTTTTGTCCGCAAACCGGGTGCGCGTTTTACGAACCACGACGGGACAAGCAGCGCTACCTGGTGTTTCCGGAACGTCATTTTCGATGACAGTTATCTCTCCTTTCACGTTGTCCGTGCCGATTTCGATAAAATGCTGCTGGATAAAGCGCAGAGCGAAGGTGCGGATGTGCTTGAAGAAACGAATGTAACGGCAGTGAACCTCGACCGTCCCGACGGCATCGTGGAAGTAAAAGCTTCCGGCGAAAAACAATTCACCGCGCGTTTCCTGATCGATGCCAGCGGGCAGGATACTTTTCTTGCCAGGCGGCTGGGCGATAAAACCGCCTACAAAGACCTTGACCGGATCGCTTTTCTCACGCACTGGAAAGGCGCGAAATACAGCCAGGGAATCGACGTCGGGCTGCTGCAGATCTGCTATCTCGAAGAACAGAAAAGCGGCTGGTTCGGCATTCAGCCGGTCGGTAAAGATCGCATCAGTGTAGGCCTGATCATCGACCGCAAATACCTGAAACAGGAAAAAGCGAAACTGACCAAAGCCGGGATTGCCGAATGGCAGAAAGCGCTTTATATGCAGGAAATACAGGCCTGCGCGCTGACACGCGACATTCTCGAACATGCCGAGCAGGCCCAGCCGCTGATCATCGTTTCCGATTTTTCCTACTATGCGGAAAAAACTTACGGGAAAAATTTCGCCATGCTCGGCGATTCCGGGAAATTCCTCGACCCGATTTTCGCTTCCGGGGTTTACCTCGGGATGAACAGTTCGAAGATATTCGCCGAAGCGCTCGACGTACTTTTTAAAGAAGGCGAAGAAGCCGGTATGAAAGTCATGGCGGAAAAGAAAACACAAATCGACGGAGCATATAACCTGGTCGAAAAATTCATCCAGATTTTCTACGATCCGAAATCATTCAACCTCTCTTCACTCAGCTCCACTTCCGAGTCGGGCTACGGCGGTTACGAAACGGCTTTCGCCATGTTCCACTACCTGCTGGCCGGTGATTTTTTCAACAGCTATGAACGTTACAGCGATTTTCTCGACATGCTTCAGAACCCGAAACAGTTTGCGCGGTGGAAGAATCTCGTTATCGATCGTCCGAATGTTCATGAAAAAACCTGCGCCGCAAACTGGGAACTGATTTTCGGGGACATCGACGATGCGTATATCCGCGCCACGTCCATCAACGGCGACCAGGCCTGATACGTACTAAAACGGAGTATGGCCGGGATTCGTCTTCGACCTGCGACAGACCCTTCAGCGCCAGGCCAAAACGATATCCCGACCGATATCCGGTTCTTTCTTCTTCACTTTTCACCAACCGGGAAATGCTTTTTTCTTTTGCCGGGCCGAAACCAGTTTAATCTGCCTTGCTTGTTTCTTTATTTTTTTACTGTGGTATTCCGGTTTCGAGGCGCCGATCTGGCTGACTGTCGCCCCGTTACTGCAGCTCCCTGAAAGCAAAACGAAACCCAGTCCGACCGGGATCGCCCGCCGGCAAAAATAATTTTTCATACTATTCCGTTGTTTGCGTGTGTCATCAAATGTCGATTACTGCAACGCTTTATAAAAACAATTACCCGCGGCGAATTATACTTTGAATTGTATATCCGTGCTGAACCCGGGCAGCGATAAAGCCGATGAAGAATCCCTTTTAGGCGATCAATGACGGTAAACAAAGGGCTGTACATATTCGTAAAATTGTATTTCATTACCACCGCAGAACAAGGAATACTATTCCAGGACCGGTACACCGGTGACCGGAAGCGATAAAAACCTCCCGAAGTTTTTGAGTAGATTTACTGCGAACTAAGGTATGCCGCGTTTTTCCTCAGAAGGTATCGAAATCAAGCGTATTCCATGGTCGTCCGCGGCCTGGTGGTTTATTCTTTTGGTTTCGGTCAATTACCTTTTTACTGTTTCGTGGAGTGGGAATAACTGGAAACGTATCGTAGACAGCGACGGGCAAGGTTACTATGCTTATCTCCCTGCCGTTTTTGTACAGCACGACCTGCAGTATAAATTCGGGGAAGAAATGCTTTGCAAGTACCGCGGAATCTGCGGCACGAACCTCGGGCGCGCCTGGTGCAACAGGGTCGACAGTTTTTATGTGAACAAATACTACGCGGGTGTTGCCGTGGCGCTGGCCCCGTTCTACCTGCCCGCCTATGGGCTGAGCGACTGGCTGGACTATGATCACGACGGCTATTCGCTGCTGTACCAATGCTCAGTCAGTGTCGGGGCTTTGTTTTACCTGATGCTCGGGCTCTGTTGCCTGCGGCGACTGATGAAACGTTTTGAAATCCGGGAAGCTGCGCAGGCGATCGTGCTGCTCACGCTTTTTTTCGGGACAAACCTGTTTTATTATACGCTGAACGAAAGTTCGATGTCGCACGTTTTTTCCTTCGGATTTATCTGCGCATTCCTGCTCACTGCGCACCGGATGATTGAAACATGCACAGCCAAACGCATGCTTCTTTTCAGTTTCCTGTTCGCCATGATCATCCTGATCCGCCCGGTGAACGGGCTGATCATCCTGGCGCTGCCTTTCCTGGCGGGTTCCTGGGAAAACATGAAAACCCTTTTTCCGGGGTTATGGAAAAATAAAACCGCGCTCATGTTCTCCGTGCTTGTTTTCTGCGCCGTACTTTTCATCCAGCTTCTTTTGTATTATTTCCAGTGTGGGAAATGGTTCGTGTATTCGTATACGAATGAAAAACTGGTTTTCGCCGAACCGCATTTCTTTGATATTCTTTTCAGCTGGCGCAAAGGGCTGTTTATTTATACGCCGGTGCTGCTCGTAATGCTTGGCGGTTTGTTCACGCTGCGTCGCGAACCTTTCCGGGCGGCCAGTTTCCTGCTTTTTTTTCTCGTGCTTACGTACGTGCTTTCCTGCTGGTGGATGTGGTTTTACGGCGGAAGCTACGGCATGCGCGCCTTCATCGAATTTTTCCCGCTCTTCGCGATACTGCTCGGCCTGCTTTTGCAGAAACTGCGCGATCACAAACGGGTTTATTTTTCCATGCTCACAGTGTTTATCCTGCTTCCGCTTATTTATATCAACCTCGTTCAAACCTGGCAGTCGTACAAAGCGATTCTGCCTTACGATAAAATCACGAAGGAAAAATACTGGCACGTTTTCCTCGAAACAGGCAAGCAGTTCGAATTTATCTATCCGCCCGACGGGCATGTATGGTTCAAATCGCCTGTGAATACGGTTGTGAAAGAGTACGCGAACGATTTCGAGACCAAGGACAAATGGATTTTTTCACAATCCGTAGTCGCCGGGCAGCAGTCCGCGTCGGGAAAACACGCCGTTCGGCTCGACAAGAAATTCCACAACTCGCCGGCGCTTTCCGATACGCTGCGCAGGCTTCTGCCCGATTCGCTGATCCCGGGAACCTGCGTGCGTGTTAAACTGAAAGCCTGGATGGACGAAAACGACAACGATGCGCAAATCATCATCCAGCAGTTCACGCCCAACGGGAATACATACGGCTGGACAACTTCGTTCCTGGTTCACATAACCGATAAAGAAAAAACATGGGTTCCGCTTTCGCTCGACGCGCCCCTTTTCGTTCCGCAGACTCCCGGTGATATTTTCAGTGTCTATATCATGAAGCAGGATAATTCGCTGCTGTATATCGATGATATGGAAGTGGAATTTTTGAAGTAAGTATCTGCTGTGTAACGAAGACTTCGTTTCAGATATGAGACTTGAGATTTGAGACGTGAGATAACGGTTTTCAGCTAAAGTGATCCAGGTCCTTTTATTCGATTTGAAATGCGCAAAAGAACAATTGAAAAAACCGAGATCACTTTAGTGGAAAAACGTGTCTCAAATCTCAAGTCTCATATCTGGAAAAGTCACTGCTGACTTATACAGGCTATACGGGCCTACACAATCTTCAACTTCGCAAACTTCAGCAGCAACTGTTTTTGTCCGACGCCTTCGAAAGCGACCGTAGCCTTGCTGTTGGGAAAAGCGCCTTCCATGGCTACCACTTTACCGTTTCCGAAACGTTCGTGTTGCACCTGCATGCCTACGGCGAGTTCTTTCAGGTGACTGTTGTCGTAACCGGAGCCGGCGGCGGCGTTTACTTTGACCAGGTTCTTTTTCGGCGGAACGGTGGCTGTTTTTACGATTTCGCGCCGCTGGAAAACGGGCTCGTCGTCCGACGGGTGTACCGATGCTTTCGCCGCGCGGTTGGCGTATTCAATATACCTGGTATCGATCTCTTCGAGGAAACGGCTCGGTTCGCAGCTGGTCAGGTTGCCCCAGCGGTAACGCGTGGAAGCGTAGCTGAGCGTGGCGCGTTTTTCGGCGCGGGTGAGCGCGACGTAAAAAAGACGGCGCTCCTCTTCCAGGTCCGAACGCGAGTTGAGTGAAAGCGGCGAAGGAAAAAGATTCTCTTCCAGTCCCACGATATGTACGTACGGAAACTCAAGTCCCTTCGAACTGTGAATCGTCATCAGCGAAACTTTATCCAGGTCCTTGTCCGATTCCTTACTGTCGGCATCGGTAAGCAGGGCGATATCCTGCATAAACTGGTTGAGCGTTTTGAGCGGTTGCGTCTCGGCCTGCGTTTCTTCCTGCTGTCCCGCTTTGACCTGCGCTTCGATGCGCTGCAGTTCCGGGTCGCTTTCCACCAGTTCGATTGCCGGAGCGCCGTCGCCGTCGGCAAATTCTTTCAGGCCGTTCATCAGTTCCTGCACGTTTTCGTAGCGGCTCACGCCTTCGGGCGTTTTGTCGGAATACAGTTCGCGCGTCAGGCCCGACTGTTGTGCGATGTGCTGGGCGACCGTGTAGGCGTCATCCGTCGGGATCATGACCTGGAAGCTTTTGATCATGGTTACGAAATCGCCGATGCGCTGGCGGGTTCCGCTGTTGATTCCGAAATCGGCGTTGCCGGTTTGAATTTCTTCGAGGATGGTCCAGATGCTCACATCATTATCCCGCGCAGCGATGATCACTTTATCCAGCGTGGTATCGCCGATGCCGCGCGCAGGATAATTGATCGCGCGTTTGAGCGCTTCTTCGTCGTGCGGGTTGAGCGAGAGCCGGAAATAGGCCAGCATGTCCTTCACTTCCTTGCGCTGGTAAAATGAAAGTCCGCCGTAAATGCGATACGGGATATTGAGCTTGCGCAGGGCTTCTTCCATGGAACGGCTTTGCGCATTGGTGCGGTACAGGATAGCAAAATCCTTGTTGCGCACCTGCTCGTTCATCTTCGTTTCAAAAATGCTGCGCGCCACGATCTGCCCTTCTTCATTGTCGCTCATCGCTTTCATGAGCTGCAGCAGCTGGCCGTGATCGTTATCCGTCCATACGTTTTTCTTGATCTGGTCGCGGTTGTTCGCGATGATCGCGTTGGCGGCCGCCACGATGTTTTTCGTGCTGCGGTAATTCTGCTCGAGCTTGAACGTCTGCAGGTCGGGATAGTCGCGTTCGAAATTCAGGATGTTCTGGATATTCGCGCCGCGGAACGCGTAAATACTCTGCGCATCGTCACCCACCACGCAGATATTCTGGAAGCGCGCCGCCAGCTGCTTCACGATCACGTACTGCGAAAAGTTCGTATCCTGGTACTCATCCACGAGGATGTAGCGAAACTTGTCCTGGTATTTGTTCAGCAGGTCGGGATAATCGCGGAGCAGAATATTCGTATTAAAAAGCAGGTCGTCGAAATCCATCGCGCCGGCTTTGAAACAGCGTTTCTGGTACTGTTCATACACCACGCCGATTTTCGGTTTCCCGCTCATGCGGTCTTCTTCCATCACCTGGCTGTTCTGCAGGTATGCCTGTGCGGAAAGCAGGTTGTTCTTCGCCGCAGAGATACGTGAAAGCACGAGTCCCGGTTTGTATATTTTTTCATCGAGCCCCTGTTCTTTCAGGATAGTTTTGATCAGGCTCTTGCTGTCGTCGGTATCGTAAATCGTAAAATTAACCGGGTAGCCCAGCCGCAGGGCTTCCGTGCGCAGGATGCGTGCAAACACGGAGTGAAAAGTACCCATCCACAGGTTGCGCGCTTCGCTGGTGCCGATGATGTCCGCGATGCGGTTTTTCATCTGGCGCGCCGCTTTGTTGGTAAAGGTAAGCGAGAGAATATTGAACGGATCGACGCCCTTGCGGATCAGGTGCGCCACACGATACGTAAGCACGCGCGTTTTGCCCGAACCGGCGCCGGCAACGATCATCACCGGGCCTTCGGTGCATTCCACGGCCGCACGCTGCACGTCATTCAGTTCTTCGAGGTAATTGTCTTTCACAGTCTTAATCAATAAGAACACAAATTTACGTGTTTCGCGCGGGCAAATCCGGCCTGTTGAAAAGTGACGAAAAAAGGGCCGCTCCTGCGAGCGACCCTCTTCATTGAAGCAAGAATCAAACTAAAGTGCGATATGCAGTCCGACTGTGAAAGGCGTAACCTGCGGGCCTTTCGCGCTGCGGAACATTTCCGACAGGGCGTAATCGGCAAACAGGGTGTAATCGCCGTATCCCACGCGGGCCATCAGGCTGTAGCGGAAAGGATTCACGTAGTAGTCGTCTTTTATGACGCGTTTCTCTTTGTCGTCGCCGTCGTTTTCGTAGAACTTCTGTACCTGGCGGTTGCGGAACACGTTGTAGCCGAATTTCACACCGGCGCTCAGGTGAAAGGCGCGGTCTTCATCTTCCGAAGTATTGAAATCGAGCATCACGGGCACGTTTACGAAACAGGTGCGCAGTTTGTTTTTGGCGTAGTTGATGGAATCGAGCGTAGCGGTGAGCCTCGGGGTATTTATACCCAGCGTGATGTTTTCACGGAATGCGTAGCTGTTCCATTCGAGGCCGAGACCGGTACCGACATTGATGTAATTCTTGTAGAGATGGAAATTGTGCTGGTGCATGTTCCAGGCGAAAGCAAAGGAACGGGCGTTATCGATTTCCATATCCCGCCAGGCTTCGGGCAGGTCGATGCTGTTATCCCGTGTGAGCCAGCCGGAGAAGCCGATGTCGAGGCCCTGCCAGTGTTTAAATCCTTCGTCGTTGCCGATGTGGATCTTTTTGGTTTTGGTGCTGTCGCAGTAATTGCCGGCTTCGGCGGTACTGAAAAACAGGGTACTTGCAGCGATTAAGTATAATGCGGATTTCATGTTTTTGTTGGTTTTGGTTCGTTTCTGGGTGTAAGACGGGGGGAAATATGGATTTGTTACAAGGGGGAGGGAAAAAATGGAGGAGATCAGTAAATACAAGGCTTGCAGCGGGAAAAGGGAAGTATAGTCATCGCGAGCAAGTGATCAAGAATCGCTTTGCATAAAGCAGACTAAACGCCGCGCGGCGAGATGGCTGGCAGAATTTTTGCTTTACATTTATAACAATGAAACCCATTTTCTATTTACTCTGTTTTCTCCTGCTCGAATCTTTCACCCAAAGAGGAACAGAAGAAACCAACGGCCCCATCCCCGACTACACCCAGCAAAAATTCTGGATCGCCCTGCCCGACCGCCACGACATCGGCGACACCATTCCGCCCGGCTGCAGCATTCCCGAAAACCAGGCGAACGCCAAAGTGGATGTGTTTTACATTCACCCCACCGTGTACCTCGTGGGCGGTCCCTGGAACGCGAGTCTCGACGATGAAAAAGTGAACGGGAAAAGCGAGATGTGCGTAAAAAACCAGGCCACACCGTTCAACGCCTGCGGCAAAGTGTACGCCCCGCGCTACCGGCAGGCGCACCTCAAAGCTTTTACGCGCGGCGGTCCCGAAGGCGAAGCCGCCCTCGACCTCGCCTACAGCGACATCAAAAAAGCATTCGAATATTACCTCGAACACTGGAACAAAGGCCGCCCCGTGATCATCGCCGGCCACAGCCAGGGCGCGAAACATACGCAGCGCCTGCTCAAAGAATTTTTCGACGGCAAACCTTTGCAGAAACAACTCGTGGCCGCCTACCCGATCGGTTTTTCTATCCCGGTAAACGATTTCAAAAACATTCCCGTCGGCGACAGCGCTACACAAACCGGCTGTTTCGTTTCGTGGAATACGGTGTACTGGGGACAACAAACCATTTACGCCTACACGCGTTACAAAGGCTGCGCCTGCGTGAACCCGGTTTCGTGGAAGCAGGCTACGGCAACAGTGCCTTCTGCGAAGCACCAGGGCGGTGTAAAATTCGAATTTGAAAACGTTGATACCGCTTTATGCGAAACCAAAGTCCACGATAACCTGCTCTGGGTAAAATTCTCCCGCCCGCTCGACGCCGTGAAGTACTGGCACACCGGTACCAATTACCACGTGAGCGACGTCAACCTGTTTTACATGGACATCCGGAAAAATGCCGTTGACCGTACGAATGCGTATTTGAAGAAAAACGGATTGTAGCGGTTACTGGTCCAAACCTTCGTCTGTTTACCAGATATGAGATGTGAGATTTGAGACAGGTATTCCACTAAAGTGCTCACATTTTTTCTTTGGGAATAACCGCGAAATGTATGAGAACACTTTAGGGAAATACAGATATCTCAGGTCTCAAATCTCACATCTCATATCTGGAACGAAGTCTTCGTTTCACAGTACGTAGTTCAGCACGACAGCCGAGACATGAACTGTAACAGTACGTAGTTCAGCGCGGCAACTGCCCGCCGGCTTTCACAAAACGGTTGAGGTATTCCTGCATCTTCTGCTTATCGCCCATCATCTCGTATGAAACAGCGATAATCCGCAGGGCGTCGATTTTCTTATCATCCAGTTTATACGCGGTTTCCATCGCTTTGATGGACTCTTCGTATTTTTTACTCATGCCCAAAACGTTGCCGAGTTTTTCCCAGGCGTCGGCGTACGTCGGATCTTTTTCCGTGGCTTCGCGGAAGGTGGCGACTGCGGCGGCGGTATCTTTTTTATTCAGGTAACCCACGCCGAGATAAAGCCGCGTTTTCCGTGTCATCGTGCTGTCGCGGATGCAGCGTTTGGCATACGCGATCAGGCTGTCGTACTGCCCGGCCATGCCGTACGCGTCGGGCAGATTATCCGAATACGTTTTATCGTACGGGTTGCGCTTGATGGCCTGCCGCGTGGCTTCCGCCGATTCGAGGTACCGCTGCTGACGGTAATACACTACGCCGAGATTCGCCCAGGCATTGTAAGTTCCGAACGATGTATCAATGCGCACGGCTTCACGCAACGCTTTTTCCGATTCGGCGAAGAACTGCTGTCTTTTCATCGGGTCGGTCTCTTTGTTGCCGTTGTCCATCAGCAGCGTGCCGTAATTGTAATGTACGCGCGCACTCCCGGGAGTATGATTTACATCGGCGGTGAAAAGCGTGGCGTCATCGTACCAGTCGCCGTTCCTGTTCAGCGTGATCAGTACGAAAGGGATCAGCAGGATCAGCGAAACATTGATCGTATTCCGGTGCAGCGTTTTTCCCCCGGCCTGCAATCCGCCGGTATAGCGTGCGAGCAGCCATGCGGCGGCAAGACAAAGTCCCAGCGAAGGCACAAAAAGGAAACGGTCGGCCATCGTGGCGCCGATGATGTAAAAAATATTGCAGGTGAGCGCAAACGTGATGAAGAACCACCAGATGCCGAAAGAGACGATCGTTTTTTCTTTGGTCTGGCGAATCGCGAAATACAAAAGTGCTGCAATCGCGGCCAGGGATGCGAGTACGATGATATCGCCGAAACCGGTATTCGGAATTTCGCTGAACGAATAATCGTACGACAGCGGGTACGGAACCAGCGCTTTTAAAATATACCGCCCGAACATACCGATGGCCGTTGCTTTATGTTCCATAAAGTCGGAAGACGCGAGCATGGAATTATTCTGGTACGTGTACGGTGCGGGATCGGATGCTTTATCGATCACCCACTGGTGAAGCAGGAACCAGCACACGGCCACAAGGGCCAGCGGGGCGAGCGCGAGGGCGATTTTCTTTACGGGTGTTTTGGTAAAATACCAGAGGCTCAAGCCCATCACGGGGAAGAAAAGTATGGCTCCTTCTTTCGAAAGCAGCGCACAAAAAAACAGCAGGGCCGATCCCGCGAGGTTAACCGGTTTCGCTGTTTCGGAATATTTCAGCAGCTGGCTCATCGAAAGCACGAAGAAGAGCAGGCTGAGAATTTCATCGAGGCTTTTGATGTTTGCTACAACTTCGGTATGCGTGGGATGGACGATGAACAAAAGCGTGGCCACGAAACTGGTGAGCAGGTTTTGTTCGCCGAGCAGTTTGCGCAGCAGGCGGAAAAGCAGCAGGCAGGTGAGCGCATAAAGAGCGACGTTGACGAAATGGAAAAATCCGGGACTGTCGCCGGCCAACTGCCATTCCGTGGCAAAAACGAGCAGCGACATCGGGCGGTACAGCCCGGCGTTAGCATCCCAGAAACCCTGCCAGTAAAATGTAGTGAGAATATCATCGTAACCGCCGAAACCGTCCATCACGAATTTATTCCCGAACGTAACCGCGCGATCATCCAGCGCATACTGGTGACCGAATGTATTTGCATAAAGCAGGAAAGCGAGGCCGAAGACCAGGCCGTAAACTAATTTGTTGCTGGAGAAAAAAGAAGAACCGGAAGATGCTTTCGGTTTTCCTTTGGATTTGTCTTTGGCCATTGCTGTTTCGTGTCGCGATCAAAAATAATCATTGCCGGAGAATCAGCGCATTTCCGCCCTCACCCAGTCAATATGCAGAAGCCTGAATTTTTCGCAGAGTACCATGCGCACGCTTTCGGACAGCGGATCATCGCCATGGAGCCCGATAACGGAAACATGATTATCCCGCACGAGACCATAGACAATACAGTCTTCCGGCATTTTCAACACAAATCCGCCCGACACGAATCCGTAAGGTTTGCCGTTTGACGTACTGAAAGTAAGCGAACCCGTTTCAGGATCGCCGAGCAGGCTGCGCAATTCATCCAGGCTGATGTTTATCCCCCTGAGCGGTTCGGGCACGCGGTTGCGGACATGTAGTTTTGTATATGCGTTCATTGAACTTTCGCCAATCGGCCGGCTGTGGTTTTCAAAAATATCGCGCACAGCATCCAGTTCCTCCTCCACTTCCACCAGTAAACTGCGGGCGAGGAATTCTTCCTGTCTCCAATCATCCTCATGCATATTACTACTGAAGTTTTTGAACGGCGGATTTTCTGAAACGGGTGGCAGTTCGTTCGAGATGGTGGGCAGTGTCATCAGGATATCGTTCGGGTTGACATACTGGATGCGGCGGAGTTTCACGGTGAGTTTACCCTTGCGGATATATTCTTCCGCGGTCAGGGGATCGGCGCTTTCCACAGTCCATTCGCCACCCTGGATCGAAAAGGTGGTTTCCCGGCCGAAGTCGGCAGGAAGATTTTCCGGCGGCATTTCCGCGCGACCGATTACTTCACCGGTTTCAGCATTAGTGAACGTTGTAAGTACCGTGTTTTTCTTTTTTCCGAAAAGCTTTCCAAACATGCGGACAAGTTAGGAAATCAGGATAATACCGCACAAAACAAAAAGCGACATCCGTTCCCGGACATCGCTTTTATACGTTCGTAAAAATTACTCAGCGACTGTGCATGAACCGCATGCTGCTGCGCCGGCCATCTTTGCTGGTGAGTTGGATGGTAAACAGTCCCGGCGCAAGGCCGGCGAGCCCGATACTTTCCAGGTTTTCATTTAGTGTCCCGGTAAGTACAATTCTGCCGGTGATGTCGATCACCACGTAATCCGCAGGTGAATTTTCGTCGCGCTGAATATTCAGAACATCCGCCGCAGGCTGCGGGAAAAGTGAAAACGGAATACCGTTGTTCACATCCGTCATGCCGGTAGTGCACGAAGGTCCCGGGAACGTAATGCTCACACAGGGCGAAGGAGGCGCCATCGGCGTGCCGTTGATCGTCGTGTTCGCTTCCGTGTAGATGTACGCATTCACATTCGGACCGATCAGCGTGATGGTCGAGCCGGTTTTCATATACACCAGCGTAGTGGAATACGTAAACAGGTAAAGCGTTGCGCCTGGTTCCAGGTAATGCGTCCGCGAAGCGTTGACCGTATCGTAACAAACAGCGCCGTTACAGGTTTTAACGACGAAAGGATCGCTGAAGGCCAGGTCGTCGATGGTTGTCACCAACAGGCCGGCCGCTTGCGACGGGCTACAGTTCGTTTGCGCCTGCGCATACTGTGCGAAGCAGCAAAAAAGAACCGGTACGAGTAATCGTAGAATTTTTTTCATGTGATTTTTGTTTTGGTTTGCCACATGAAAGATATGAAAAAAGGGAAACATGAAAAATCACCGCGCCGCGGTGCAAAGTGCTGCCAGGAATTATTCCTTCACCGGCTCAGTGAGCAAAACATAGCCGTTGCCTGACAATTGAAAATATTTCGGATTGAGCATATTCACATGCATGCTGTCCACATCATTGATCATATAAAATCCGGGCGTATGTGTTTTCAGTTGCGACTGCGGAATAATCGTCATGCTTTTGCCGAAACGGAACGTGGAAAGCACCAGCGATTCCGTGCCCATGGCCCATGCCGCCTGGATGCGGCCGGTATTCATTTTTTTATCCGGAATAATAACCTGGTCCGCGCCAAGCTTCATGCCCTGTTCCATCATGGCATAATAGTACTCCGCTCTTTTCCTGAAAACGATACATCCCTGGTTGATCAGCAGGAGTCCGCCGAAAAGAAAAAGTACGGGCATAATTTTCATTACATACGCCGGTTTTATTTCCGGCACCGCCAGCTGACCGGCAAAAGCCAGGCTGAGCATGAAGAACGGAGGCAGCCAGGCGCGCTCCATCATTTGCAGCGAATCGCCATTATAAAATGTAATTGCGGCGACGATGATGTAAAAAAACAGGGCACCTGAAAAAACGGAAAGTTTCAGCCAGTCGCGGCGGCGGACCATCAGGATGACGGTGATTATAAAAACGAGGCTGGGCAGCCAGTACAACTGCGCAAAATATCCGCCGAAGATTTTTATGAAGTAGCTGCCTTGCGATAATAATTCCAGCGCAGGAACCGATTTCAGGTGATCGTAATGCGTAGCGTCGTACGAATGTTCGCCGGCGGTGAGAAAACGGAACAGGCTGAAACCGGCGACCAGCGCAAAAACCAGCCAGGGAGCAGGTGAACGGAATTTGCGCGAAACCACCATCTGCCAGGCCGCCGCAAAACCGGCGGTGAACAGGGCGAACGGATGTGTAAGTAAAACCAGTATCGTGGCGGCAAGACTGAACAGGATATGCAGGCTGCGTTTTTTGATCACCTCCGAATTCAGCACCGCGAAAAGCAGTACGGAAAAAATAATCGCCTGGTGCGATTCGGTGACCGTGTGTAAAAATGTGAGTTTGATGCCGAGGCAAAGTGCAAACAGCACCGCCGTCCCCGCCGCCATGTTTTTCAACCGGTACACGCAGAGCAGCCAAATACCATAATACAGTACGATGTAGCTGCCGGAGTTGATATACACGAGCGCATTAAACGGGAGCCCCGCTTTTACAGCCAGCCAGAGCGGCAGTTCGGACAGGATTACACCGTAACGGCTTTCGGGGTAAACAAAAGTTCCGCCGTTGACTCTTTCCCAAAACTGCCACGCAGCATCCACATGGGAAACACGTTCGACGGCATACACCATGGCCAGAAGAAAAAGCAGCAGGAAAAAAACATGTCCCGCCAGGCGAAGAAAAAAAACCGGGGAAGATTTACCCTGCGGCAAAGCAGACAGAGAATCATTCATGGCGCAGCGCAAATTTTTGCGATCGCTAAAATTACCATTAAAACCGGGCTTGCTCTAAAAAACACACCGATGAAAATACGCCGCCGGCAAAATAAACCCGCAGGGATGCTGCTGCTGAATAAAGACGCTTCCAAAAAGTACGGGCGATGCACCGCATCGCCCCGAGAACCTTTTACTCTTTAGCTCACCATTTCAGCAGCCACGCAAAAACCAGCGGCGCTACAATACTCGCATCACTTTCGATGATGAATTTCGGCGTATGGATATCGAGTTTTCCCCAGGTGATTTTTTCGTTGGGAACAGCGCCGGAATACGAACCGTAACTGGTGGTGGAATCCGAAATCTGGCAGAAATAGCTCCAGAACGGAACATCATGCCATTCGAGATCCTGGTACATCATGGGAACAACGCAGATCGGGAAATCGCCGGCAATACCGCCGCCGACCTGGAAAAAGCCTACGCCTTTGCCCGACGAATTTTTCCGGTACCAGTCGCTGAGCCAGACCATGTATTCGATACCGCTTTTCATCGTGGACGGTTTCAGCTCGCCTTTGATGCAATAGGAAGCGAAAATATTTCCCATCGTACTGTCTTCCCAGCCGGGAACGATGATCGGGATATTTTTTTCAGCGGCGGCCAGCATCCACGAATTTTTCGGATCGATTTCGTAGTACTGTTCCATTTCGCGCGAGAGCAGCATTTTGTACATATACTCATGCGGGAAAAAACGTTCGCCGCCATCTTCCGCATTTTTCCACTGCTTGAAAATATGTTGCTGGATACGGCGGAATGCTTCTTCTTCGGGAATGCAGGTATCGGTTACGCGGTTGAAACCGTCTTCGAGCAGGGCCCATTCTTCTTTCGGACTGAGGTCGCGGTAATTCGGCACACGTTTATAATGGTTATGCGCCACCAGGTTCATGATATCCTCTTCGAGGTTGGCCCCGGTGCAGGAGATGATATCCACTTTGCCCTGGCGGATGATTTCGGCGAGTGAAATACCCAGCTCGGCCGTACTCATGGCGCCGGCAAGCGTGATCATCATTTTCCCGCCTTCGAGCAGGTGCTGTTCGTATCCTTTGGCTGCGTCAACAAGCGCAGCGGCATTGAAGTGCAGGTAATGCTTTTCAATAAACTGAGAAATAGGTCCGCGGTTCATGTTCTTTATTAAATGGTGTTTAAATCAATATCGGGGGACAAAAGTAATGCTTTTTACATGCACAGCCGGGCTCCGGAAAATTGGATTCATCGGTAAAAAAAACAGGTGTTCAATAAATAAAGCATTGAAAATTATCGAATTAGATACGTTTAAAATATAAACGTCGAAAACATTGAATCCTTTAGTGCCCGGTCAACGTAAATTAGCCCTGGATTTGGCAGTAATGTCATTTTCAAGGCAAACACTACCTGGTTATTCTGGTTATTCTATAGTTTTGTATCGCCGCCTCTCTCTTCCCGGCATGCTGGCTATACAACCCGTATCCTTACCCCCGTATGGATGCCGGTTGGAACGTGAGATCAACATGATACGGGAATGAAACAAAAGCTACAACGGTTTTTCCGTACGGATGACTACCGGTTTATCCATGTCGTAACATTCTGGCTCACCATCCTTTTATCGGTCGTATTTTTCAGTTTTATCGCAGTCGTCTGAAGCAGGCCACAAGGATTATTTATCAATCATTTAACCACATCATTCCCCATTCGCCCGAAGCGCCTGGCCGCATCCCTGTAAACGCCCCATTAATAAATCGTTAGTTATCCACACCCGTTCATAAAATCCCTTGACCCGAGCCTTTTTTTGGTTTACTTTTGCGGCATAAATCGCTGCTGATCACCTACAGGACTCCGCCCCGCATCTCCCGCGGAACACTCCGAAACCAGTTGCGATTCAGAGTCAATAAAGTTTCATCCAGCACTAAAAAATGAAAACATCTTTACTCACGATCCTGTCGATCGGCAGCTTTGCATTTGCCCAGGCGCAGACTTCCGCCTGCAGCGAGCTTTTTATCTCAGAATATGTCGAAGGAACAGGCAACGACAAGGGCGCGGAAATCTACAATCCGACCGCTAATCCCATCAACCTGTCCAACTACCGCGTTGTCCGTTATTCGAACGGTTCAACTGCCGGTACCGACAGCCTCCAGTTGACCGGCACTATCGGTGCAAACGATGTATGGGTAATTGTTAACGGGCAAACCACTACCGCCCCGAATTCTCCCGCCTGCAGCCCCGCACTCCAGGCTATGGCTGACCAGCTCGGCGGCGCATACCCTGATCCGCTGTACTGGAACGGTAACGATGCTTTTGCACTGATCAAGATTTCACCGTATATGCTGGTCGATATTTTCGGCAAGATCGGCGAAGATCCCGGCACCTCGTGGACAGATGTTTTCCCTTACACCAGCGGACAGGGAACATGGCTTACCTATAATCACACCCTGCAGCGCAAAGCAACCGTTACTGCCGGCGTAATGTCGAACCCGACTGCGTTCAATGTAGTAGCCGAATGGGATTCGCTGCCGAACAACACCTGGACCGGGCTCGGATCGCATACCTGCGACTGTGCATCGATGGGCGTGCAGGCTAACACAAACCAGTCGCTTAAAATGAGCATCTATCCCAATCCTTCCAGCGGTGTATTCAAACTGGATGCTACTGAAAATATCGCATCGGTAGAACTGGTCAACCTGCTCGGACAAGTCGTGTACAACGAGAAGATCGAAAAGAACGACATGCGTAAGCACAAACAGGTTTCGCTGAACACGCAGCCTGCCGGGCTTTACCTGCTGAATGTAAAATTCGAGAACGGACAAACGCTGACGAACAAGATCAATATTAACTGATCTGCACAGTCTGAATAAGCGTACTTAGTCCCCTGTTCTCGACTGCGCTCGAACTGACGGGAGATTGTGTAAGCAATGACTGTTACAGTTTTTTATTGCAGATACCTGTTTTCCGATGTCCCGAATTATCACACTGCTTTGTTTTTTCCTGTTCGCCGCCTGCCCGCTCCTTGCGCAGCAGCCGGTGAGCGGCCTGGTTCGTAACAAAGCGACTAACGAACCGGTGATCGGTGCCAACGTGCGGACTGCCGACAATAAATATTTAGCCTCCACGAGTATCGAAGGCGTTTATACGCTCACCTTACCCGACGGCGATTACACCATATCCGTTTCCTACGTGGGATACCGGGCTGTTTCTGCAAAAATCAAAATCGCAGGCAAACCGGTAAAGCTCGATTTCCTGCTCGAAAACATCACGCTGGATGAAGTGGAGATCAGCGCCGACATCGCGATCGACCGTAAAACGCCGGTCGCTTTTTCCAATATCGGCGAAATCAAACTCCAGCAGGAACTCGGTCCGCGCGATTTATCCATGGTCATCAATTCCACGCCCGGCGCGTATGCCACGGAACAAGGCGGCGGCAGCGGCGACTCGCGTATCAACCTGCGCGGGTTCGATCAGCGGAATATCGCCGTGATGGTTGACGGCGTTCCTGTGAACGATATGGAAAACGGCTGGGTATATTGGAGCAACTGGGACGGGCTCGGCGATGTAACACGCAACATGCAGGTGCAGCGCGGACTCGGCGCTTCGAAACTGGCCCTGCCTTCGGTCGGCGGAACAATCAACATCATCACCAAAGGTCTCGATCAGAAACAGGGGTTCGTAATCAAAAAAGAAATGGGCAGCAACGGCTACGACAAAACCAGCTTCGGGTTCAACTCCGGTAAAGTAGGCAAAGGCTGGGGACTTACCATGGCCGGATCGCGCAAAACAGGCAACGGCTGGGCAGACGAAACGTGGACCGACGCCTGGTCGTATTTTATCAAGGTGCAGAAACGTTTTGACAAACATACACTTACCCTTGGCGCAAACGGCGCTCCGCAATACCACGGCCAACGGACCGAAAGAATGCCGATCGCAGTTTATAACCGCGGATTTGTGCGCGAACTTATCGCCAAAGACCTGGATGGAGAAATTGGTACGGGTACTTACAACCTCACCGGCGAAGCCACACAATCCTACATTGACAGCGTAACCAATGCCAGTATGGTCAGCGGCGCATATACCACCGTCACCCAGGGCGACCGTGGCCCGCAGTACAACCCGGGCTGGGGCGAACTCACCACGCCGAACGGAACCGGTAAGCTGAACGAACGCGTCAATTTTTACCACAAGCCGCAAATCAACTTTTCACACTTCTGGAGCGCAAATGAAAAACTGTACATCTCCACCGTACTGTATGCTTCTTTCGGATACGGCGGCGGAACCGGTTCAAATACATCACTCGGCCGCGATACAACAACCGGGCAGCTCCTGTTTACCACGGCATACAACTCGAACATCGCCAACTTCGATTTGCTTTATAGTACTACCGAACATAAATCGACGCGTTACATCCGTTCATCCATGAATGATCACCGCTGGTATGGCGGACTGGTAACGGCAAACTGGTCGCCGGTGAAACGGTTGAATTTCCTGCTCGGTCTCGATGCACGTTATTATAAAGGCATCCATTACCGCATCGTGTACGATCTGCTCGGCGGCGATTATGTCACTGATTTCTCCGACAAAAATCAGCCCAACGGTGTCGGCAATCTTTCCTACGCCATGAAACGCCGCGGGGATAAAATCACGTACTACAATGATGCATATGTTACCTGGGGCGGCGCATTTACGCAGGCCGAATACCAGGCCGACCGCTGGAGCACCTTCCTCACCTTCACCGGTTCGCAAACCAGTTACCAGCGCAGGGATTATTTCCGCAAGCGCGATATCGTGCTCGAAGACGGCGAAGTGATCCCGATGATCGTCGGCTACAACGAAATTTATTATACCACCGGCAGCCAAAGCGGGGTCGCGCAAAACGGCGCAACGGTTACCACCAGCGGCGACACCACGTTCATCAACAACCCGGTCGGGACGGATTATACGATGGTAGGAGCAAAAGCATACGCATGGGATTCGGAATACGCACGCACGGCAAGCACCGATCAGAAAAAACTCCCGGGCTTTACTGTTAAAGGCGGTTTCAATTTCAATATCGATGAACACATGAACGTATTCATCAACGCAGGCTATATGAACATGGCCCCGCGATTCAATAATGTATTTGATAATAACAACAAAGAACTCCTCGATATCAAAAACCAGAAAGTGTACGCCGTGGAATTCGGATACGGATTCCGTTACAAAAAAATCGCGGCCAACATCAACGGCTACTATACTTACTGGTACAACAAACCGCCGGCTTTCGCACCTACCATCATCATTGCAGGAGATCCGTTCACGTATAATGTGAACGGAATGACTTCGCAGCATTACGGCGCAGAGTTTGACTTCAACTGGCGACCGGTAAATCGCTTCAGCATCGAAGGCGCCATGTCGCTCGGCAACTGGACCTTCCAGTCGGCCAAAGAAGTGTTCATCTACGATCAGAATGAAATTCTCGTCGATTCCGTGGAATTCAGTGCGGTTGGCGTGCACGTCGGCGATGCGGCGCAAACACAGGTCAGCCTCGGCCTGCGTTACGAACCCAACAAACGGCTTTATCTGAAATCGCAGCTGACGTATTTCGCGCGGTACTATTCGGATATCGACCCGATTTCGCTGGCCGTGGATTACGATGCGCAGGGCAACGTACTTTACGACAACCGCGACCGCGAGTCCTGGAGATTGCCCTCGTATATGCTGATCGATTTTTTCACCGGTTATGAGTTTAAACCCTTTGAAGCGGGCGACCGGAAATTCAAACTGTCGGTAAACGGCACTATCTTTAACTTACTCGGAACGGAATACGTGAGTGATGCACAGACCGGCGGAAAATTCGATGCGGCCACCGCGCTGGTATATATGGGACAAGGTCGCCGGTTTACGGCAGGGCTGCGTTTCAGTTTTTAAAAAGACACAACACAAACACCATAAACAAGAAGCGGAATGAAAAAAACACTATTCACCCTCATCACGGTCTGTATCGCAGCCGGCCTCTGGGCACAGACTTCACTGCCCACCTCGTGGAGTTTTACGACGACCAGTTTCCCGAACGGCTGGACTTCCGGCGGCACGGCATATTACACCGGGTCGGGAAACACGCCTCCCGCGCTGAAACTGGACAACACCGGCGACTGGATGGAAATTTACTTTTCAGGAGCTCCCGGCGCACTCACCTATTATATTACCGGGAACAGTTTTGCCGGCGGAAGTTTTGACGTGGAAGAATCCGTGAACGGAACCACCTGGACTTTGCTGCATCACTGGGACGATACCTCGCTTCCCAGCGCAACATACTCCATGTTTACCGACAATCCGAACAGCGCCAGCCGTTATGTGCGCTTTTTCTACACGCAGAAAGTAAGCGGCAACGTCGGCCTTGACGATGTGAACATCGCCGCCCCGCCGGCCGGCCCGCAGCAGGAAATCAACATGCTGCAGAGCAGTAATACGATCGTGAGCGGAAGCACCATATACGTGCAGTCGCCGGTAAGTGTAAACACGCCCTTCAACCTCGATATCCAGAACCAGGGGACAACGAACACACTCAACATTTCTTCGGTAAATATCACCGGCCCGGATGCTGCCGATTTCAGCGTGGCTTCTGCACCGACTACCGTTGCCGCTTTAAGTTCCGGAACGCTCACGATCAACTTCACGCCGGCCCTCGCGGGAACACGCAGCGCAGTAATTACGATCAACAGCGATGATGCGGACGAACCGGCCTACGTGGTGAATGTTTACGGAATCGGCGGAACACTGGCTACCGAACCCACCGCACAAGCGACGAATTTCCAGTTCAGCGGAATCAAATCGTATCGTTTTACCGGTTCGTTTACCGCTGCCAGCCCGCAGCCCGAAGGATACGTGGTACTTCGCCGCGACGGAGCGGCGGTAACGGATGTACCGGTCGACGGAACAAACTATTCGCGCGGTGATGTGATCGGAAACAGCAAAGTGGTTTTCAGCGGATCGATGACTTCGTTCGCACCGATCTATATCAAGGCCGGGTCGTCATATCACTTTGCCGTATTCAGCTACAACGGTCCCGGTCAGTACCGGAATTATTTAAGCGCTTCACCGCTCACAGGAAATGTCAGCACGACCGGTTCGATGCAGCCCGGTAACTATTACAATTCGGTAAACAGCCAGAACGCGTCTACGTTCATCCCCTCGCTCACCACGCTCACCAACCCGCACACCGATAATTTTTACAGCAATTATGGTCCGCGCATGGTGTCGCTTTTCTGGGCGCGCGATACAACGGGCGATCAGCGTGTGCTCACCTGCGTATATTCGGGAGAAAATCTCGTTTACAGTGAACCTTTCGCATGGGTTACTTTCAGCCGCGAGCATACGTACGCACACAGTTGGATGCCCAGCAACCCGAGCACTAACCTGCCCGAGTACAGCGATTACTACAACCTGTTCCCCACCAACCTCAATGATGCAAACGTAATCCGCAGCAATTACCCGCTCGGTGAAGTGGTATCCGCATCATATACGTACATGGGTTGCAAATTAGGTCTCAATGCTTCCGGCCAGACGGTTTTCGAACCGCGCGAAGAACAGAAGGGCGACGCTGCACGGGCCTTGTTCTACATGGCCACCTGCTACAATACCGTAAGTCAGAGCTGGGCATTCCCCAACCCGATCAGTTCCAGCATTCTTTACGGACAGGACCAGAACGTATTGAAAGCATGGCACTACATGGATCCGCCGGACGCGCTGGAAATCGCCAAAAACGATTTCGTGGATTCGCTGCAGAGCAACCGCAACCCGTTTATCGACAGTATGCAGTACGCTTGTTATATCGACTTCTCGAACATGACGTACATCAGCAACCCGAGTTTCCCCTGCGGCAGCATCGGCATGAGCGAGTTCAATCCCGCCGGCGCGGAAATGGCGCTCTGGCCGAATCCCGCGAACGGCAACAGCACGATCTATTACAAAACACAAAGCGCCGACGCTATCACGATCAACGTATTTGATGTTACCGGCCGCGCCGTGATCCGGCAAAAAGCAAACGTCAGCAGCGGATCGAACAGCATCACGCTCGAATCATCCGGGCTGGCTAAAGGAACGTATTTCGTACGCGTGGAAAGTGAGCATGTACTGCTCACAGAAAAATTAATAGTAGAGTAACCGTTTGAATTGTTGTTATCTGTTTGGCCGGGGCCGGAGAAATCCAGTCCCGGTTTTTTTATGGATGAGCTATAAAAAATAACCTTTGTTCCATCAGAACAAAACGCTCAATGCCAAACGCACAATAAACAAGGAACATCGGACAAATTCCTTGTTATCCCGATAGCCATCGGGAGAGCGTTGAGCGTTTGATATTGTGCGTTCCTTGTTCAGAAGGGATACTTACCTGAAAAATAAAGGGAAGACTGCGCACACACCAACTTTACCCGGCAGTCTTCCCTTTTCCCGTAATGATAAATCAGTTTATGTCATGTCAGCGCCTGCAACCACGAGAAGAAACAGTAGAAGGAGGATTACAGTCGTCCAGAGTGCAACAGCCTGGATGTTTTGTACGGTCGGCTCTTTGTCTTTCATGTTGAAACTGATTTAAAGCAAATCTATTTCAACAGGATAGCCGGTGAAACCCGATTTCGGCGCGACTCATTCAGATGTAAGAAATTTTCTTTTTTGGTAAAAGTATCCGCCGGGTCGGCTTGCGCATTGTATCTTTTTTTCACACAGCCATTATAGAGGAAACCCCAAAGCGATGCGCGCCCTGCTTCTTTTGTTCCTGCTTTTCCTGTTGCTGATTACCCGGCTGCACGCGCAGGATGATCCGAATTATATTTCCGCAAATGTGCCGATGGCGTATTACAACCCGGCGGCTGTTCCGTTTTCCAAACGCGGGGAAATGGCGGCGGTTTTCAGGAACCAGTCGGGCACTGAACTGTTCAACGGGCAGGCGGGAATTTTTTCGACGAACTGGAAAGGGAAGAAAGGTTGGCTTGCAGGTGGATTATTGTATGAAGCCGACAAAGGACTTTTTCAATCAGTACAGCGTTTAAATCTCTCTTGCTCACCCCGGGTTTGCAGGATTAAAGAATCGGAAATCCGCCTGGGGCTGCGATTCGGATTGAGCTGGCATCATTTCGACAGCAACAAATTTCTTGATGCTATGCAGGATACTTTATATATGCACGATGCCGTGCCCGACATCCGGCGCGGAACATTTTGCCTGCATTCCGGAATTCTCTGGCAAAACAGGTCTTCCAGTATAAGTTTTGCCTGCAAAATTACACCTGGGATTCAGCACATCCGTAGCAACCAGGGAGATATGAGTTCCTTATACTTTTCCTCAAGTCCCAATAACATTCAGCTTTACGGTCACATTAAGCATACTTTTCCGATAGCATCTGCAGGTTTATTACGAATCAACCTGATGGGTCATAATGCAAAATATCAGCAGATCCTTTTCCTCTATCTTCAAAACAAGGTAACCGATCCAAGCGCTGCCCATTATTATTTCAGACAGTATCGTAACGGTGACAGTAAAATCTTCCTCACCGCCAACCTGGACTACATGTTCGATAAATACTCCATCGGCATTACAGCTCGTGGCTTCAGTCCCAGTATCAATACGGCCGGTTTAACGGTCGGCTTAAACTGGCCCGATAACGGCCGTTTCTGGGTTGCCGCCCTGGCCCCTAACAAGAAAACCGGCTTCGTCTGCGAAACCGGGCTTTCCTATAGTATCCAACTACTTACTCAAAAAGCGCCCCTGCCTCCGCCGTAGCGGCTACGCGCAGACAGGTCGATTGAGCAAAAAACCCATCCTAAAAACCTCGAAAAACAAATTCCTAACAGCCTCTGAAAAGTGCATTCCGGGTCCTCCCCGGGCCTTCAAAACCTAAAAAAGTCCTTTTCCCGGTAGAATTATGATTTTTTAGCAGTCATTGCAGGGACGTGCCACAGCCGCCATCGACAGGCTATAAGCCTTTACAGTAAAGGGTTTTACAGAAAAACAGGCCCCAAATGGCCGTCGGCTAAAGTTTTGCATAAGGTAATGTTGACTAAAAAAAGTTTTGTTCATAAAGTCAAATGCCTATTTTAGCGCCCAGTCAAACTAAATTATGGACAGTAGTCATATACGATTTGAAGCCAGCAAAACACATCCTGCTTCTTTTGTTCGCGCTGTTCGCGGGCATTAATCTCTTTGCCACGCGCGGCCACTCCCCGCTTGTATTGCGTGGTGACACTGTTGCGGCCGATACGACCGACCCCGCTGCCCAGTTAATCAAACCTGCTGCCGATACCACCGAAGTTCCCCGCCTGGGACCGGATGATGCCGTAGATACGAACGAGGTGAAAAAGCCCGTTTCTCCGCTGGAAGCTATTGAGGATGCGGCACTTACGAACGACGAAGTATTCTCCGAAGACTGGGATACCACGATGATCCACACCGACAAGTTCGACGTACTCAGCTTTAACGATACGGTGAACCTGAAACTGATCGGATCATATACCTGCGGCTACAGTCACCCGATTGAAGGACATAAGACTTCCGATTTCGGTTTCCGCCGTTACCGGTACCATTTCGGCGTGGATATCGACCTGGAAACGGGCGATTCCGTAAGCTCTGTTTTCGACGGCAAAGTCCGGATTACCAATAAGAGCAAAAGCTACGGCTACGTTGTGGTCGTGCGCCATAATAACGGGCTGGAAACCTACTATGCCCACCTTTCCAAAATCCTGGTAAAACCCGGGCAGGAAATCAAGGCTGGTGAAGTACTCGGCCTCGGCGGAAATACGGGCCGGTCGCGCGGAAGTCACCTGCATTTCGAAGTCCGTTACAAAGGCCAGCCGATCAACCCGAATACCTTTATCGACTTTGAGCATCACCAGCTTCGCCATACGGATTATGAACTGTCCAAGGCGGATTTCAAATACCTGACCGAGACGTTTAAAGTTACCACGCGTTCGAAAAAAGGGAAACGCCGCACGTATTATTACACGCCCGGCGGCGCCAAAATGGCCACGCCCGAAGCCAAAGCCGCTATGGCCGGCGTAAGTAAACCGGAAATCGTAACCGGGAAATCACCCGTCGACAGCCCGAAAAAAGAAACGAACACCCCGACGGATAAAGAAGTAAAAAGCGCCAATACTGCGGCTAAAACCACGCCCAAAACTCCGCAGAAACAACCCGCCGGTGCAGCCGTTTACCACAGCATCAAAAAGGGAGATACGCTTTCGGCCCTGGCGGTGAAATACCATACTACCGTTACCAAAATCTGCCAGCTCAACGGCATTAAATCGACCACCGTACTCCAGATCGGTCGCAAGTTGCGGGTGAAGTAGTTTTCTGCAAATCCTGCTCGTCATTCCAATTAATCAATTCGTCAATTTGAAAATTGAGAAAATGTACACCGGCGAACGCATCGGGCATTTTCAAATCTTCAAATTGACGAATTGATTAATTTCATCCTCAGCAAAGCATAGCATTATCCTTTATTGTAACTTTATGTATACAAAAAGGTACTCATGACAAAAGCTGCATTGAAATCCGAAATTGAACTTGCTTTACAGGCAACCGAAAACCAGGTGGTGCTTGAGCTTGTTTATAGCATTCTCCGCGGCGATCATGCTCCGGTAGGAAAAAGAATCAGCCGAAAGCAGTACAATAAAGAATTAAAAAAGGCGATCGAACAAGGCAAAGAAGGAAAATATCGTTCGCACAGCGATCTTGAAAAAGAGCTGTCAAAATGGTAAAAAAGAAGGCGCTTAAAGTTGTTTGAGTAAAGGACGCTGAACATCAATTCAAAGAAATACTGGCTTATTTAAAAAAAGCTCTCCCCAGGGAATGAGGATAGTACGAGACGCCATTATGGATCGTGTTAAGCAGTTGCCCATGCACCCATTCATGTACGAGCATGACCAGCTGTGCGATTTAAACGATGGAAGCGTCCGTTTTTTTACTGTTTACCATTATCGCATAAGTTACCAGATAGCCGGCAAGTTGATTCTTATTATCCGGGTAAGACACACCAGTCGCGAGCCTTTGGAGTATTAAAACCCGCTTTCAAATCCTTCTTCTTTCCACACAAATTCGCATCGCCCGAGATGGAAATACGCCCATTTCGACTGGCGTTCGAGGTACACGGTGGTCGCGGAAATAAATTCGATCTTTTCGTAAACACAGGGCAGGATCACATTATTATCCGGATCAATCAATCCTGCTTTCCCGTTTTTCTTCACCGTGATTCTTCCTTTATCGGCATCGGTCGATTCTTCGTATTCTGCGGGAACGGTGAATTTACCGGAAGTGGAAATAAATCCGTACAGGCCGTCTTTCTTCACCCGTGCGCGTCCGCCGGCAAAAGGAAAAACCTGCTCGAACTGGTAGTCGATTTTCATTTTCAGTTTTTCATCGGCAAAGCCCCATTTGTCCTTTCGTTTCACCGCAGTGAGGTTTGCCGAAGGATATTGCGCATCATCGTAATCGAAAGGCAGCAGGATTTTTCCCGCAGTATCGATAAACCCGCATTTCGATTTGCGGTACATCCGCGCGCGCGAATTCCGGAATCCGCCGTCCTGCGTAAGCTGCGTCCGGAATTCGTAATCGAACGGAATGACCGTTTGTCCTTTCCGGTTTATAAATCCGCAGGCGCCTCCGCGCGCAGCCAGCGCCAGGCCTTCCGAAAATCCGCCGATATATTCATACGCGCAGGGAAGCAGCAAACTGTCACGGCCGAGCAATCCGAAGAGCGCATCCTGCTTCACGCGGCAAACGCCGGACTGGAAATTTTCCACCCAGTCGTACTTCGGTTCGACAATCATTTTTCCTTCGCGGCTGATGAAGCCGTACTTCCCGTCCTTCACCACGTAGGCCAGTCCGCCCGCGAAATCACCCGCTTTCTCAAACTGCGGGGGAATCACTTCCTCGCCACTGCGATCCACGAAACCGTATTTGCCTTTCTTGACCACTACGGCGCGCGATTCGAAGAACTCATAAATTTCATCGTACATCACCGGCAGAATCAGCGTACCGGTTTTGTCGATCAGCCCGTAAAAATCACCGCGTTTCACCATGGCGAATCCTTTCCGGAACGGTTCCACTTCATCGTATTCGAACGGCACCACGATTTTTCCGGACTTGCTTATAAAGCCGGCCTTGTCGTTTTTACCCGCTGCTGCCAGGCCTTCCGAGAAATCATCCACCCATTCGTACACGCAGGGAATCATCACCGTTCCGCTGCTGTCGATGAATCCCGACTTACCGTTTTCACGCACCGGGTAAAAAGACGTCACCGAAAGGCGCATGTCGAGGCCTATGGTTTCTTTATCCGGGAAATCGGGAAAATCGAGATGGAACTGCGCGATTTTATCCGGCGTGTAATCGCTCGTATAAAGCGTGTAGATGGAATTCCATGCCACCGGCACGTTCCGGTTGCCGGGATATTTTTTCACGAAGGCATGGAAAGCAGCCACACTGCGGCCTTCGGTGGCTAAGCGGAACAACCCGTCTTCCGCCGCACTGTAATACGGACTCTGCGAATACTTCGCAATAAAATTTTCGAACGCGGGAATCGTATTCGCTGCGGTCAGGCTTTTATAAAGCAGCTGTTCATAAAGCGCCCGCGACTCTTCCACCCGCTTCGATTCCGGGTATGCTTCACAGTACGCTTTGTACGCTTGCCAGGTATTCGTTTCTCCTGTTTTACGGAAAGCGATTTCGTTGCGGCGTTCAACAGCGGCATTCCGCTGCGGCGCATCACCGTACTCGGCAATAAAAAGATTCCAGTCCTCGAATTCATCCGCGCCAAGCGCAAGTTCGTACGCTTCGGTTTCAATCCGTTTCTTGAGCGCGTAAACAGCCGAATCGCTGACGCCAAGTTTGTGCAGCCGGTCTTTTTCTTTTTTTCCTGTTTTCTGCAGGAAAGAAACAGCCTGCAGCACCTGGTTATGCGCACGGGTCAGCGAGAAAAAAGGATTGTCGTTGCGGGAATGCAGCAGGCTCAGCCCGTATGCTGCGCCCAGCGGATGCCTGTCGTAAACGGATTCGAAAACCGCGCGCGCCCTGAAGTAATCGAATATGCGCAAAGCTTCGTATCCTTTCTCCAGTTTCCCGCCGAAAACGAATACCGGGGAAAAGCACAGGATGAAAAACAGGATCGCGGAAGATTTACGCATGAACAAAAATAGTCGGTTTAATCCCGATAACAATCGGGGGCCTCCACGTACTTGTTACAAAATAAGCTGCATCTACGTCGGAATCGTTGGGGGGGGTCAAGCGGCAGTCGGCAGCGGCAGTCGGAACTGTTCAAACCCGGAGTAAGTAAATATTGCCGACGTTACTGTAAAACGGAGACTGCCGCTACCGACTGCCTCCTGCCGCTTTGTAATTTACTACCGGTGATCCTGAATACTTTCCCCGGAATAGTTTCTTCACCGGTTTTCCGGTAACTTTGCCCCATGCATTTCAGCACAGGACAGGTCGTTTTTCTCCTTTTTTTCGTGGTGGTTTTTATCGCTGCCATGACCTGGGCTTTTCTGCGGGACAAAAGTTCGAACGACAAGCATTATAAAGGCGCCTGGAAAATTCTGCTGATCGTACTGGCCTCTATTGTTACACTTTCGATGATGATTCGGTTCGGTTCAAATATCTGACAATCAACATTTTGAATATACAGATGCCCCGTATTTCCCCCATTTGACACCCAAGATTGGCTCCATTTTCATCTTGACAGGCATACTTTCGGCCCTATCTTTGGCGTTGAAAGTATATTAACAAGTGCAAAAAATGCTGTTTAAGCTTGGAATGTAAGCGACAAATTGTATATTTTTGCAGACGAAACTTAGAGAGAAGTAAAATTACAACCCATTAAGCCATGAAACGCGTACCCATTTTCATCGCTTGCGTCTTAAGTACCTTCGGCACAGCTAAAGGAGCAACCCTGCTTATCGAAGGCAAATACCAGAGCAAGAATATTTACGTACAAAATGCCATGAACGACAACGGTGTAGGTTTCTGCGCCTATGAAGTTCGTGTGAATGACCAACTGACCACTGACGAAATCGCCTCGAGCGCTTTTGAAATCGACCTGTCGAATTTTGCTTTCAAACCGGGTGACAAAGTAGAGATCAAAATCAACCACAAAGACGGCTGCAGCCCGAAAGTACTCAACCCGGACGCCCTCAAGCCCCGTCCTACTTTCAAAACAGAAGACATTTCCATCACCAGCGGCGGAATGCTGAACTGGAAAACGAGCAACGAATCCGGTTCCCTTCCTTTCATTGTCGAACAATACCGCTGGAACAAATGGGTATTTGTAGGCGAAGTGCAGGGCGAAGGAACTCCCGGTGAACACAGCTATTCATTCCAAACCACGCCTCATTCCGGTGAAAATAAATTCCGTGTAAAACAGGTAGGTTACAGCAAGGAAGCCAAGCTTTCACCCGAGCGCACTTTCATTTCGCAAATCAGCCCGATCACTTACGCCGAAGACGAGAAGAAAAAGAACATCATGCTTTTCTCCGCAGTAACCATGTACGAAGTATATGATGCTTACGGCAATATCGTGCTGAAAGGCTTCGGAACGCAGGCTGATCTTTCTCCTTTTGACAAAGGACTTTACTACCTCTGCTACGACAACCTGATTGTAAACGTCAAGCGCAGATAATTTTCTGAAAAGACTTTTTAAAGCCCTGTTCGGTTTTTCGCGACAGGGCTTTTTATTTTCCTCCTTGCCCTTCCGAAAGCAGGACTTCCACTTCGCTCATCATCATGGCGGTTGCTCCCCAGAGAATACGTTGCCCGATCATATAGCAGGGTGCGAGTATATTTACGCCGCTGCTTATCGGGATACTGCGCTCCATTTTAATTGACGGGTCGAGGAAATGCGCCAGTGAAACAGTGAGTACATCCTGCACTTCCGTTTGATCGGGTTTAAACTGTGGCTCCTGCCCGATGGCAGCTACAAAAGGCTGGACAAGAAAATTACTCACGGGTATATAGAGCGGCGAAAGACTTCCCAGTACAGCGCTTTCATCAATACGCACGCCGATTTCCTCTTCCGTTTCACGCAAGGCGGTGAACAGCAGCGACTGATCTTTATCTTCTTCGAAACGTCCACCGGGCAAAGCCAGTTGTCCGCTGTGCACACCATCGTATTCCGGCCGCACGATCAACGCGGTTTTGGGACCTTCTTCGCCGGGAAACAGGAGCAGGAGCACGCTGCTTTTTTTGTAATCGGGCCGCAGGCTGAGGTATTCCGACGTGCGCTGCCGCATGGGCCGTGAAGTCATACGCCGGTGCGCCTCTTCGCCGGGAAGCGGCTGCTGCAGGCGGGTTTTCATCCGCAAAACGAACTCATCGAAAGAAAGGCTGTCGATCACAAAAGCAAAGTTAAGTGCTGAATCGCTGAATTGGTCGCGGAAAAACCCGTACAGGGCGAAAACCCCGTTTTATGCGGGTTCCAGCGAAACAAGAAACGCCGCATCTGCGTAAAATACGGTTAAGGAGGAACACACCATGAGTTCAGAACAGTTACAACAGCTTCTGGCCTGGCTAAATAATCAAATCCACCACGCCAACACTGCCATCAACGAGTCGCGGGAATTACAGAACTACGGACGGGAAGCCCAGTACGCTGGCATGAAAGAGGCTTTTGAAAAATGCCTCGGACAACTGTCCGCTAGAATTTAGCCACCTGCGCAGGCAACTCGCGAACGCGCAAACGCTCCCCGGACTTGAGCCGGTAACGCCCCTGCATTTCATTTAAAGCCCATAAGCGGCGAACTGTAATACCGTACCTGCGGGCGATCTCTTCGATGCGATCGCCCTTGACTACGGTATAATACTCTTCTTCGTACGGGTAAGCGGCATAACCGTTCCGGGTCCGTTTCAGTTCGAAATGCCCGGCAAGCAGACGGTTTGTTTTTGCGTCGATAAAATACATCGGGTTGATCGCTACTCCGCGGAAACGCATTTCGAAATGCAGGTGCGTGCCGGTGGAATGTCCCGTGGTTCCTCCCAGTCCCAGTGTTTGTCCGCCAAGCACGATATCACCGGGCCTCACTTTGATCTTCCACAGGTGCGCATAAACCGTTTCCAGCCCGTTGTAATGCCGCACGATGATCACGTTGCCATACCCGCCCTGCTTGCCTGCAAAACGCACCATCCCGTCGAATGCCGATTTCACCGTATCGCCGCGGGCTAAGTCGATATCAATGCCGCGGTGCATGGCCGAATCGCGCCAGCCGAATTTCGACGTAACCGGACCTTCGAAAGGAAAAACAAAAGCGCCGCTGACCATTTCAGACAGGTCGAGCACAACCGTCGTATCCGCTTTGTAAAGCGAGTCGCTGTACGGGAAAATATGCCGCGTATCCCATACGCCGTAAAAACGATTGGCCGGGTAGAGCGAAAATCCTTCGTCGAATTTATTTTTGGGCTGCAGGCTGCGGATAAATTCCGCCTGGACCTGTATTTTTTCGATCAGCGGTTTGGGAATGTTCTCCTCGTTGAACAGGGAATCGATCAGGAGAATCAGTTCCGGTTCGCTCATCTCGCTGATGGTTTCTTCAATGGCGCGGATCCGTTTATCATCGAAGCCCGGCAATGCAAGACTGTCGCCGCCCGCATACGTGCGGAAGGAGAAACAAAAAAGGAAGACAATACATGCCGCATGCAGGACACGCGCCGGGAGAAAGGTCTTCAAGAAATCGGTTTGTTTGGTTTCGGGTGATACGAAATTAGTATTAAACAGCCGTTTTCCAAATCCAAACAGCCCAAATACGATTGGCGATTGGCGATTTGTGCACATACCTGAGATCATCGTTATCCGAAGTGGCCAGCTTCGGATAACCAATTTACTTTAAACATACTGCGTCCAACTAAAATCGCAAATCGGAAATCCGCAAATCCAAAATCGATTAACAACTTTTTAGATTCCAAAAGGCCCTGAAATGGCTATCTTTGGTTCAAATTTCAAAAACGCAACATGAAAAAATATCTCCTGCTCCTGCTGTTTGCCCCGTTTTTCTTTGCCTGCAGCAACGAGCCTAAAAGCGACCCTGTGGTCGACAGCCTGAACAAAGTGAATTCCGGGCTTAATTCGAAAGTGGGCGAACAGGATTCCACGATCGAAGCGTACCTGAAAGCGTTCAATGATATCCAGGACAACCTGGACGAAATCAAGCAGAAAGAAAAAATGGTGAACGCTGCTGCAGCCAGCGGCGATGTGTCGAGCCAGCAGGACCAGATCAAAGCCGATATCCAGGCGATTTACGACCTGATGGCGCAGAACAAGCAGAAGCTCGCGTCAATGAGCAAAAAGCTGAAAGGCGCCAACAAGGAAATCGAAGAGTTGAAACGCATGATCCAGCGCCTCGAAACACAACTCAACGAAAAAGACGTGGAGATCACCGCGCTGAAAGATCAGCTTGAAAAACTGAACGTGGAACTCAGCACCATCGCAATGAATTACCAGAACCTGGAAGACCAGTCGGACCAGAAAACGGAAAAACTGAATTCGGCCTGGTATGCTTTCGGCACATCGAAGGAACTCATCAAGCAAGGCGTGCTGACCAAAGAAGGCGGTTTCATCGGCATCGGCAAAGCGGAGAAACTGAAAGCGGATTTCAATAAAAACTATTTCACGAAAGTGGATATCAGCAAAGACAATGAAATTTCGCTTGGCGGCGCGAAGAAACCGCACCTGGTTACCACGCATCCCGCCGGCAGCTACAAATGGGAAGGGCCGGAAAACAAAGTAGAGAAACTGGTCATTACGAATGCGGAAGATTTCTGGAGCGCATCGAAGTACCTTGTGATTGTAGTCGACTAATTTTTCAACTGAAAAGCAACCCGCAATTGTTCATAACGATTGCGGGTTTTTTATTTGCCCGGTTTCCTGTGCATTATTTTTGTCGCAGATGATCGCCCGTGT
>VBWE01000006.1:0-17017 GCA_006218065.1 Bacteroidota bacterium | reverse complement strand
CAGATGATCGCCCGTGTGTTTCTTGCCGCTTTGTTTGCCGCCACACTTTTCTCCTGCGGCAATCCCGCCCCGCTTACCGGTTCCGATACGGCCACCGACAGCACGGAAATTTTATGCCGGCAGCTGGATTGCGAAAAAAAGAAATTCCGGCTCGATACTTTTTTCGGCCGCATGCACCGGGAAAACGGGCTGAACGGCGCGGTGCTGATCGCGCAGCAGGGACAGGTGATTTACCGGGAAGCTTTCGGGATCGCGGACAAACGCAGGAAAGATTCGCTGACTATGCATTCGTCGTTCCAGCTCGCTTCGGTTTCCAAACAATTTACCGCGGCGGCCATCATGCTACTGCACCAGCAGGGGAAACTGAATTACAGCGACAGTATTCAAAAATATTTTCCGGACTTTCCGTATCACGGTATTACAATCAAACACCTGCTCACGCACCGTTCCGGGCTGGCGAATTATATTTATTTCATCGACGACTATTACCGGGAGCAGGATACTTTTCCGAAACAGCTGAGTAATGCCGATGTCGTTGCTTTCATGATCCAACACCAGCCGGCGGCGTACCACAAACCCGGGGTGAAGTTCGATTACAACAATACCGGTTATGCTTTGCTCGCCGCCATTACGGAAAAAATTTCCGGTCAGCCTTTCTGGCAATTCATGCGCGACAAGTTTTTCCGTCCGCTGCAGATGCACGATTCCTGGGTTACCGGCGATACTGCCAGGCACGAGAGAACGACGAAAGCCTATTACGGTCCCTGGAAAGAATGGAGCGTGAATTACCTCGACGGGGTAACCGGCGACAAAGGCATTTACGCTTCGGTGGAAGATTTATTCAAATGGGACCAGGCTTTGTATTCCGGGAAAATCCTGTCGCAGAAAACGCTCGAAGAAGCATTCACCGGCGCCAGCCCGGAAAAAAAAGGATCTGGTTACGGTTACGGCTGGCGCATCCATGAATTCCCCGGCGGCAAATCGGTTTTTCACAACGGCTGGTGGCACGGGTACACGAGTGTGTTTTACCGCGGCCTGCAGGATAAGACCACCATCATTATTTTGTGCAACAAATTCAACCGCGGCATTTACCAGGTCCGCCCCGTGCTCGAAATTCTCGGCAGCGCCGGCGTGAACTGGGATACGGAAGATGAATCCGAAACAGTCAAAGTCAGCGATCCATGAAACAGCACCAGGTCACCGTGCCGAAAACGGCCCGTTATTTTACACTCGGCGAAGCCGGACCGGCAACGAAGAACGTTTGGTTTCTTTGTCACGGGTACGGCCAGCTGGCGAATTATTTTCTCCGGAATTTCGAACCGCTCAACGACGGAACGAGCCTGCTGGTTGCTCCCGAAGGCCTGCACCGGTTTTACGTGAACGGCGTGAGCGGACGTATCGGCGCGTCGTGGATGACCAAAGAAGATCGCCTTTCCGACATTTCCGACTATACCGGCGCACTCGATATACTGTATGATGAAGTCATGCGCGGGTTACCGGCGGACACCCGCATCCACGTGCTCGGATTTTCACAGGGTTCGGCAACTGTGAGCCGCTGGCTGGCCGCTGGCAGCAAACGTTTTGATACGCTGACGCTCTGGTGCGGATTTTTTCCGCCGGACATGAACTGGGAAAAAGACCTTGCACGGTTCATGCATTCCAAAAATTTCATCGTTACCGCTTCGCAGGATGAATTTATTTCCGCCGAACAGGAAGAAGAACAACTGCGTATGTTTCGCGAAAAGCAGGTTCCTTTCTCGCACCTGCGCTTCGAAGGAAAACACGTGATCGATCCCGGGATGCTGCGCGGGATGCGTGAAAGGATTGTTTAAAATTCCTCCTGGAACCTCTTACAAAAAAGAACCTGGGATGTCGGAATAGTTTTTACTAAGCGGCAGGAGGCAGTAGCAGTGGCAGTTTTGAGCATACAGTCTGCGTAAATCAGACGCAGCTAGTCGAAGTCTGAGACTTCGACTAACGAAGATCCCGTTCCACTGCCACTGCTATCCGAATCTATTCCGAAGAAACAACAACTACACTGAAAAATATACGCTGAGGAATTTTAAACAGTTCCTTATCCACCCGCATTACGCTATATTTGTTTGGAAAGCGCCGGGAACCTCACTTTAATTTTGAAAGCAGGCCCGATAATCATACCCATCATGAGTAAAGAGAAAAAAAATAAAGCGGGAAACATCGGCTTTCTCCTCTGGCAGGCCTCGAACAAATGGCAGCGGAACATGAAAGCCGCGCTCGACAGCATCGGGCTCACGCATGTGCAGTACCTGCTGCTGAACGCCCTTGCACAAACCGGCAAAACGCAGACACAATCAGCGCTGGCAGCGGCAGCCGGGGCTGACGTGATGATGACTTCGAAAGTGCTTCGTACGCTGGAAAAGAAAAAATTCATCTCGCGTAAAATCCAGGCTGGCGATTCCCGTTCGATGAACGTGCAGCTTTCAGATGCCGGGAAAAAGATTCTTCAGAAAGCCGATGTGCTCGTGGAAAAAACAGACGAGGATTTTTTCAGCGCGCTGCCTTCCAAGCGGTCCAAATTCGTCAAAAACCTGTCCGCATTGCTGGCCGCCGGAACGGGTAAATAAAATACTATGAAGCGCGATCCTTTCGGACACCTGATTTTTATAAAACGCATACTGATCAGTCTTATCGGCTGGCTCACCTGGTGGCGCTACAACAAACTGAATAAAACCGAGGTCAGCGGCACGGAACACCTGCGTGATCTTCCCGAAACCAACGTACTTTTCATATCCAACCACCAGACGTATTTTGCGGATGTGATCGCCATGCTGCACGTATTTTGCAGCGTGAAAAACAATTTTGAAAATTCGCTCCGCAGCCCGCGTTATCTTTTCCGTCCGAAAGTGAACACCTATTTTGTCGCCGCCGAAGAGACGATGAAAACCGGTTTCCTGCCGCGGCTTTTCGCTTATGTCGGATCCGTTTCCATCCAGCGCACCTGGCGCGACGCGGGCAAGGATGTGAACCGCCGCGTGCGGATGGATGATATTTCCAATATCGGGAAAGCCTTGGGCGACGGCTGGGTGATTACGTTTCCGCAGGGGACCACCAAAGTGTACGCCGAAGGCCGCCGCGGTGTAACGCATATCGTAAAAAAATACCAGCCGGTTGTCGTGCCGGTCGTCATCGACGGTTTCCGGAGAGCTTTCGATAAAAAAGGACTGAAGCTGAAGAAAAAAGGCGTGAAACTTTCCATCCGTTTTAAAGCGCCCATCACGATCGATTTCGAACAGGAATCCGACGACATGCTCGTTAATATCATGCACGCCATTGAACAAAGCCCGGAATTCCAGTGGCCGCGCGCGCACGCTTAAAAATTTAAAGTTCAAGGTTTAAAGTTTCATGTTGCCCGGACAAAAACTCTAAACCCTGAACATGAAACCTTGAACATGAAACTTTAAACGTAAAACATGAAACGCATTTTTATCCCCCTGCTCTTCTTATTCGCCTGCAGCAGCGAAAGCACAAACGGCAACGACAGCCTGGCAAACAAAAAAACGGTTTCCTCGCCGCCGCTCCCGCTCCGCGACAGCATAACCATGAACGCAGCACAAAGCAGCGTGAGCTGGAAACGCGAACGGAAAGTGAAAGACGTCGTGCAGAAGATCAAGTTCGGGAAAGCCACCATCGACATGAAACTGGACGAAGCCAGCTTTACCCTGAACGGCGACATTCCCGTTAAAAACGGCGTATGGTACACAACCGACAAAAAATTCGACGGCGGCGTTTTCCGGCTGGACATGACGAAACTGCAGGGCGTAAAAGTGAACGACGAACAGCAACTCGAATTTTCCAGTCCCGATTACCTCGACGTTGCGAATTACCCTACTTCGTCCATCCGTATCGTTTCCATCAGCAAAACGGAAGGGGAAGATCAATACGAAGTAAAAGCCGAATTGACGATCAAGGACACGACCGGTCAGCTCGCTTTTCCCGCGAAAGTCCGCTTCGATGCGGGCGGCGTTCCCCAATCGCTCGACGGTAAATTCGAAATCAACGGGCTGGCCTGGGGCCTGAACAGGAAAAACAAAAAGCAGAAAGTAGTGAAAGACCAACTGGGATTCACCGTGAAACTGGAAACGGGGAAGTAACTATAAAATTCCTTCGGAATAATTCTTACTCCAGTGGCAGCAGCAGTCGGCAGTGGAACGGGGTTTTCGTTAGTCGAAGTCTCAGACTTCGACTAGCTGCGTCTGATTTACGAAGACTGTTTGCTCAAAACTGCCGACTGCCCCTGCCGACTGCCGCTAAATCTATTCCGCCGACTGCCGCTAAATCTATTCCGACGTATAGCAACAGTTTTCCTGTAAAACGGCTCTCCGGAGGAATTTTAATCCCTCAGTATCGCTTCAGCAAAGCCACCCTGTCGTATTTTTCCAGGTCGCCGTTTTCAAACAACTGGACGCGGCCGTTTTTGGAAAGCACCATTTCCACAAGGTCGTCCACGGCATCCCGGATAATCCGGTTCTTTTTGCTCGGCGAGGTCCGTAAAGAAATTTTGCCGGGAGTCTCGCCTGCAAAAGCGGTTTTGGAATAATCTTTTTCCACGAACAGTTCCAGGCCTTTTCCTTCGTAAGTTTCTTCCCAGGCATCCCGGATACCCATCGCAAACCTGGAATCGGGAGCTTCTTCGAGTTTTTTTAACTCTTTCTTGCGATTGCTTTGGATGAGCGCCTGCATTTTTTTCCACGCGGTCTGCTCGAGTTTCCTCAGGCTGCCGTGTTCAAAATTGCCTTCGATTTTTCCTGCTACCGATTTGCCGTGGCTGCTGACCTGCATGAATATGGCGATATCTTTTTTCACACCGGCAACAAACAGCGGACTGCCTGCGCTTAAGTATGCACTTAACTTGTGATCGGCCGACCGGAAAAAAGTTTCCATACGCTTTTGCACTTTAACCGATTTGTCGCCTTCGGGATTCCTGACTGCATTGTTCTTTTTGTTTCCGCGTGAAGGTTTTTCATATTCAAACGTGTCGGCAAATTTTTTCGGAAAATTTCCGTCTTTGATCTCTTCAAATCGCTCGACACTGCACCGGAACAGGTGTATCCCGTTCATGCTCAGCATAAGCGTATAATATTCCTTCGAAAGCCCGGACTGGAAAAGCAGGTCGCGCACCTGGAACGAAGCGCCGACAATCACTTTTTCTTTCACGGGAAAATCGAAGTATTTGAGCAAACCGATTTTACCCGACACGTAAATGCCGGCTCCTTCTTTGGCTTGTGAAAAATCGATCTTTTCGTACAAACTGCGGAGCTTCTTTTTCAGCTTATCGACACCTTCCAGTTTCTGTTTTTTTGCATACGCGTCTATAAGACTGTTTGCCTCTTCGAGTTTTTTATCCAGCGTGATCTTGTCTTTAATCCGCTGACTGGCTACCGGGTTAGCCGGGAAGATGATCGAAACACAGAGGTTTCCGTTTTCGCGAAGCAGGTTTTGCAGTTCTGCTCCTGTGCCGTTGTTTTTCATAAGGTACCTGTTTTAATGCTGATAATTGTGTTTGGGTAAGCGATGGGCAAGCGCATCCTGCACCATCATGAATTCAAGAATATTTTCTGCGTCGATCACGCCCAGGAGTTCCCCGTTTTTCAGCACGGGATAAACGGCCTGCTTGTGCAGCATGAGTTCTTCATAAACCCGGTCAAGCGCAGTATCGTGCTGGATTGTTTTCAGTTCACGTTCCATAACGCTGCTTACCGGTACAGCGGCTCCCCGGTCCGACAAAGCCCGTATAATACTGTCGCGCGAAAGGCTCCCGGTAAAACGGCCGTTCTCGGTAACCAGTATATCCGAACCCTGCCCGTTGAGCAGCATGCGCACCGCATCGTCCACGAGCATGGATGCTTCGATGGAATGAAAATTTTTCATCACCGCGTCCGAAGCATGAAAACCGCCCAGTACGGCTTTGGCGTGAACAAAAACCGCTTCACTCTGCCCGGCTATGAAAATGAAAGCGCCGATCACCACCAGCATCATATTATACGAGAAGCCGATGAAAATAAACAGGACGGCGATCACCTGCCCCACGCGCATGGCCACGCGCGTCGCTTTGTCGCGGCTCATCATCATGCTCAGCAGCGCGCGGAATACACGGCCGCCGTCCATCGGGAATGCGGGTACCAGGTTAAAAATGGCCAGGGATAAATTCATGATCAGCAATGCGGGCAGCAGGTTGACCGGGCCGGCAAGGGCTACGGAAATGTCTTCGACCGATCCGCCCGAAAAATAAAAGACAGGAAAAAGTATCCCGGCAATGACCAGGTTTACTGCCGGGCCGGCAAGCGACACGAGCAGTTCCTGCACAGGTTTTTCGGGAATTTTCTCGAGACTGGCCACGCCACCGATCGGGTACAACCGGATGCTCTTCGTTTTGATCCCGAAACGCCGCGCCGTGAGCGCATGCCCGAGTTCATGCAGGATGACGCAGGTAAAAAGCAGGAAGACCAGGGCAAGCAGGCTGAGAATCTCCGTCGCCGATTTGCTGCTCACATTGCTGAAGATCAGCCAGGCCGGCAACAGGAAGAATGTCCAGTGCAGTGAAATTTCAATACCGAAAACGCGGGCAATGCGGATATCCTGTTTCATTATTTTATGACATGATGGTTGGTAAAAGTAGCCCGGCCGGTATATGCGGGCTATGACCTTTGTCACAAGACCTGCTGAAGAAGATCATTTCCCGGCGCGGGCGAACGGCTGATTTTTACAAAAATTAAAGCCATGAATCACGTCTGTAAAATCAGCCTGTTCTTCCTTGCAGGATTTCTCAGCATCCAGGGAAGCGCTCAAAATATTTCCGCCAAAGCCGACAGTCTTGCTCGCGTCATACTGAAGCAAAAAAATGTTCCGGGTTTGCTGATCGGAATCGTATCTGACGGAAACACGCAGGTTTTTTCGTACGGTGAAACGGCTAAAGGAAACGGCATACGTCCCGATACGAGTCACGTTTACGAAATCGGTTCGCTGACGCAGGTTTTTACCACCACGCTTTATTCCGGTATGGTGATCGACACGCTCGTCAAATCCGACGATCCGCTGCAGATGTATCTCCCCGCCGGGATAAAAGTTCCGGTGCGGCAGAATATCGTATGCAAACCGGTCGCGGATATCAACCGCGATAATCCCGACCGCCGTGAAATACACATTACACCGTACACCTGCTTCCCCGACCCGGCTTCCCGCCCGCTCGACATCCTGCTCTGCGACCTGGCCACGCACAATTCCGGGCTCCCGGAAAAACCGGAGAACCTGGAAAAGGGATCTGCCAATATATACGCCGGTTATGAACTCGGACAATTGTATCACTGGCTGAACGAAGCGCCGCTTATCGCGGAGCAGTACCCGGATTATCATTTTTCGGATGCCGGCATGGCTTTGCTCGGCCAGGCGCTTGTGCAGAAAAGCGGGCGCAGCTACGATGAACTGCTGCAGCGCCGCCTGCTGGACAAACTGCATATGCACGGCACAAAAACAGAACCGCTGAAAAGCGAATGGGCCAAGCACCTGGACGGGTACAACAGCAAAGGCGAATTTGTGCCTTCCTGGAAAAGCGAAGCGATGGCACCTGCCGTCGGACTGCATACCACGATGAGCGACATGCTTCTTTTCATGAAAGCCAATCTCGGCGAAACAGGGAAAACCGTCATGCCCGCCATAGAATATACGCATGCGCCGCGTACCCAGGTAGTGCAGCAGAAAAAAACGGTGGAAGAAATCGGCCTGGGATGGAGAATCAAAATGATGGACGCAGGAAAATACCGCATCACCTGGCAGGAAGGGAAAACGGCAGGCTTCAGCGCATATATGGGATTCAACGAAATTGCCAGGACAGGTGTTGTTATTCTCTGCAATTCACCGGTAAACCTAAGCGGCGCCGGTGAAGAACTGCTGAAAGCCCTGCAGAAAACGGTGCAGGAATAAAACCGGCATCGGCAGCCGCATCCGTATCGCGTGAAAAGTTTATTTTTGGAAAGGCGTTCTCCGCCCCGAAAAAAAACAAATCACAACGCATACGATGGAAGGTTTTTTAGCCATACTTGTTATCCTGCTGCCTTTTGCGGGACTGATCTATTTTCTCGTCTGGTTTGTCCGCCGGCAGTTACAAAGTACCTGGATGCATACCGGCATTCTAGCCGATGAAACCGGGATGATCCTCGCCCGCAGGAATGAAAAACACGGCATGGGTGATTTCCCTGTGCTGCAGGGATACTGCAACAAACGCCGCGTCGACATTTTCACGCACGTGGTCGGAAGCGGCAAGCACCGGCACCGGGTAACCACGCTTCATATTTACTGTCAAACCCATCCGGCCAACAGTTTATCGATCTGGAAAGAAGGCATGATGTCGAAAATCGGGATTGCGCTGGGTATGCAGGACATCAAAACCGGGAATATCGAATTTGACGACAAATTTGTACTCAAATCGCACAGCGATATTTTTGCGCGATCGGTTTTTGATTACAACACGTGCATACTGGCGCTGCAGGCGCATGGTTTTTTCTCCTCTTCGGGACTTTACCTGAAAAACGGGCGGTTCGAATACACGGAATCGGTCGTCATTTCCAACGACAAGATCCGGAACCGTTTCAAAAACATGATCATTTTTGCCGACGCACTTTGCCGGCGTGTGGAACACGGGCAGGGACAGACCAACGCAGGAATGCGGGCACAGTGATAAAACGACAAAACCAATTTTCTCCATAGGAGCCCTTCGGACAAAAACCCAAACTCAAACACCAAATTCCAAATAAAGAACGTCACCCTGAGCGGGAGTCGAAGGGTGTGTACCGGGTACTTCTGTACAACGGACGTATTACACACCCTTCGACTCCCGCTCAGGGTGACGTCGTAACTTTTAGTTGTTTGTCCGATCCGAAGGATTCCTACGGAAAGGACTCCTTTGGAGAAAATTGTTTTTTTTAATTCTTTATCCAGGCAAACAGGCTGCGCACTTCTTTCCATTTCCCGTTTTCGAAACGGTACAGGGAAGCGCCCCCGTGGCCGCAGGTTGTGCCGCAGTGGTAAGCCATATACAGGATAGCCGTTTTCCCGTCGCGTGAAAATACGGGTGTGGAAATTTCATAATACCCGGCTTTGTGCACAGCATAGTATTTTTCCCAGTTCTTCACCTGCTTTTTTCCTGAGAACGTTTTCTTGTAATATGCTTCACCGAGTGAAGTCGCGCCTTTGATTTTAGAAGCGTCCCACACCTGCGGTTTGAATTCCATCCGCTGCTTCAGCATGTAATCGGCATCGGCGCCAAGTTCGTTCTTCAGCCCGGCCAGCATGGTGGAATCGGATTCCCAGTCAGGATAAAAATGAGACACGGCGGAATCGCGCAGGAGAAAAGGTTTGACCGAATCTTTTTCGAAACGCATGACTTCCGTAACAAAACTGTGCGGATCGGGAGCCTGGGCATGCAGCGAACACAGGAAAACCAAAAGAAAAACGGGGGTAAGCAGGAATTTTTTCATGTACGAAATTAAGAAACTATTGCATCCGGCAGCTATCAGGGGCGGCAAAGAACTAAACTGTGCTTTTCAATATTCTTTCTCCCGGCCGGTACTTATTGTATTTTTAGATTTCCGTTTTGACCGGTTGCTAAACATGCACTATGAAATACGAAGAGTTCCCGCCTTTACCCGAACTGGCTGATTACATCCAGCTGATCTGGACCCTGGAATCGGAAACAGGCGACGAAGTTTTCCCCCGCGAACAGATCATGCCGGATGGTATCGTGGAAATTATTTTTCATTATGCCGATCCGTTTTATACTTACCAGGACGGTGAAAAATTCCTGCAGCCGGAAAGTTTTGCCATATCCATGATGCAAAAATGCGTGGAAATCGAATCGTCGGGCAAAACGGGATTTGTATCGGTGCGGTTTTATCCCTGGGGAGCGTATCATTTTTTCAGCGAGCCTGTTCAGCATTTTCTCGACCGGACAATCAGTACGGAACAGCTCTGGAAAGCGCATTACGGGGAAATCATGCAGGCGGTACGTACTGCGCCGGGCACTGCGCAAAAAGTGCAGGCTGTTCAGCAGTTTTTATCGGCGCGCCTGGGCGAACATAAAAAAAACAATTCCGCCGTCGACGAAGTCATGAAACTGATCCGGCATGAAAAAGGACTGGTCAGCATAGAAGACATTTGCGCAAAAACCGGTTTTTCCAGGAAGCAGCTCGAACGGAAGTTCATGACCAGCGTCGGCACTACTCCGAAAATATTTTCCCGCATCTCGCGATTCCTGTACATCTGCCATAACCTGAAAGAAAACAATCACAAATCGTTAACGCAGCTTGCCTATGATTGCGGCTTTTACGACCAGGCGCATTTCATCAAGGAATTCAAAGCGTTTTCCGGTTTTACACCCAAAGATTTTTTCGCGCGGAACAACGTTGTCTTTTCGGATCTCTGATCCTGTCTCTTTTTTACAATTTTACCGCCGCCGCGATCATTTCCTTTGTGCAGGTTCATCAATCCATACCTGTATGCCGAATGCACTTATCGCCGCATTGAAAAACAACCGCCGGGAAACGGAAGCGATCATTAAAGCAGCGCCCGACTGGACGATTGCAAACCGTGCTTTTGACGCTTTTTTCAAAAACATGATCAATCACAAAGACAGTTTATGGTCGGAAGATTTTATCCGCGAACTGCACCACGTTTACCTGGAAGCCCGCGATCGCGATAAGTCCTGCGCAAACATTACTATCCGAACGGTAAAAGCCATGCCGAAAACGAAAGCGGAAAGCACGAAAAAAGTCATGCTGCAGATGGCCGGTATATGCAGGATATTTAATGCAAGTCATAAAGTGAATTTCGAGCCGGATGAACTCCCGCATGATTTTGATGATGTACCGGTGCAACCTGCTGCGAAAAAAGGATACTACACTTATAAAGACGAAATGCCTTCGCTTTATCCGAAAACCAGCCTGACCTTCGATTATTGGGTTCCGAAACTGCTTGACTGGACAAAAGAAGTTCGGGAAAATAAAATCAAAGACTGGAAAAACGAAGCGATTAATGCGCATGAAGCATGCACTGATTTTATGCGCGTATGCCTGCTGTTTATCTCCGATCATAAAAACAATGTCCCCGTTGCGAAAGCGGAAGACCGGGAAGCGTTTTTAAAACTTTTCGGCGAACCTTTTGCCTGGATTAAAAAGTCTGCCAAACGGGAAGATATCGCCGCCAACTCCGCCGGGATAAAAAAAGGACTGGCACAACTGGCCCGCGATACGGGGATTCTTATTCCTCTCGAGGCCTGGAACCGGTTGCAACAGGCGGCTTTTGTAAAACCGATCATAAAACAAGCATGAAAAAAATTTACCTGGGACTATTGGCAGGAACACTGCTCGGCTTGCTGGACGGGCTTTCCGCTTTTCTTATTCCCGAAGCTGCCGGGATGATGACCGAAATACTGATCGGCAGCACAGTAAAAGGACTTATCGGCGGGTTAGCGGCGGGGCTTATCGCGAAAAAATCCGCTTCGGTCATGATGACTGTTTTGTGGAGCGGACTGGCCGGTATTATTCTTTCCGTGCTGGCGGCGATTCCTTCCGGGGCCTACGTGGAGATACTGGTACCGGGAACAATAGTCGGGTTGCTTACGGGTTTCATCACACACAAATGGGGAAAATAAAACGATTGCCGCATTTGTCCAGATCAGAACACGAGCACTTTGTCGCTGTCAATAACCCAGTTGGTCAGTTCGCTCATGGTGCTGATTTCTGCGCCCGGAATCAAAGGCAGATTCTTTAAGCCTCTTGCATCGGCGCAGGTTCCACAGAGTTTTACTTTGCTTCCTTTACTGATGGCCAGCTTCATCATCCTTTCTATATTATAAAATCCGTTCGGCGTTCCCTGGTCCGGGATGGCACAGTTCACCGCATCGGCAAGGAGAAAAATGCGGACTTCGGCTGACTCATGCTCTTTGTTAAGCTGGTTGACCATCCGTAAAGCATTGTACGCCTTTTCAGAACCGTAAGGAGCGTCGTTGATGGTGATAAGTATTTTCATGTCGCATTTTTTCAGGATTGTTTTTCGAACCAGCCGAACGTTCCTCCTTCGAGAAAGTACACTTCGGAAATATAATGCTCCCGGATAAACGTCGCCGCACGCTCCGAACGGCCGCCGCCCTTGCCGCAAACCGTCACAAGAATGTTTCGTAAATCCAGGTTTATTTTTCCTGATTCGATCTGCTCGACGGGCAGGTTGACCGCAGCCGGAATATGTTTTTCCAGGTATTCTGCTTCACTCCGCACATCGATAATCGTAACGCCTTTGTTTCCTTCAAGCAGTTGATTCAGTTCGGCGATACTTATAGCGGTTTTCCGGTTCATGTTTGCATTGGTTTGTTTTTTTGAACATCCAGTCGGTCAGTTTGGGTGAATCCGTTCTGCATTTCATCCGTTTTTCAATCACCAGCGACGAAGCGATCGTCAGCACACCGATAACGACGATCGAAGCGTTGATTCCGAAAGCATCGGCGATAATGCCGGTGAGTATCGCGCCGACAGCATATCCCAGGTCGCGCCACAGGCGGAACACACCCAGGCTTTTCGCCCGGTCCTGCGGATGCGTATTTTCCGCAACGGTGGCGAGAAACGTAGGATAAACCATCGCTGTTCCCCAGCCGAGCAGTACCGAAAGCATAATGTAATGACTGAATGCAGTGGCGAAAACCAAAAGCAACAAAGCAATTCCCTGGAGGAACATGCCCCAGGACAACATGCTTTTTTTGCAGAAGTGATCGGACATTTTCCCGGTGAATAGCTGGCCGATTCCCCAAACCGCCGGGTAAACAGCAGTCACAATACCGATTTCGGCAATGCTGAATTCTTTTTGCGCGAGCAGGATCGGGAACAATCCCCAAACCATGCCGTCGTTCAGGTTATTGACCAGGCCGGCCTGCGTTACCGAACCGAGATTCCGGTCGAACAGCGTAGTGTCCCAGAAAACGTTTTTCAATTTCGGAACGGGACTTTCCGCCGATTCTTTCGCAACGTGCTGCCGGGTATCGCGGATAAAGAAAAAAGAGACGAGTAATCCCGCAAAAGCCAGCCCGATGCCGAGGTAGAACGGGTACGGCCGCAATCCGTATTCACCCGCGATCCAGCCGGTAAGAAATGCCACCGCGGCCAGTGCAATGTACCCGGCGAATTCGTTCAGGCCCATGGCAAAGCCGCGATTCTTTTCGCCAACAAGATCGATTTTCATTACCACGGTACTCGACCAGGCGAGGCCCTGGTTGATGCCGAGTAAAACGTTCGCCGCCACGATCCAGTTCCAGCTGTCCGCCGTCATCAGGATAAAAGGCACGGGAATACCGAACAGCCAGCCGATGGTCAGCAGGTTCTTCCGGCCGAATGTATTCGCCAGCGCGCCGGTGAAATAATTCGTAACGGCTTTTACGATTCCGAAAACGATGATGAACGACAGGAGGGCTGTTTTTGCAGCGATGAGGAATTCCGCTTCGGCAATTTTCGGTAAAATGGAGCGCTCCAGCCCGATCATGCCGCCGACAAAAGCGTTGACTAATACCAGCAGGATAAACTGGCCGAGGTTTTCCTTTAAACCGAGTTTTATGTCTTTCATTACCGTGCTTTTATTGCATCGTTATGCTGCGCCGCGTTTCCGTTTGCTGTTCCGGGGATACTGCTGTTTCAGTTTCCATTCCACATACCCGTCTTCCATGCGCAGCACCTTGAACTTTTTTTCGTTCAGTATTTTCACCGCGTCGGCAGCCATCACGCACAGCGGACCACGGCAATAAGCAACAATCGTTTTTCCTTTGGGCAAGCCGGCCATACGTTTTTTCAGCTGGGCCAGCGGGATGGAAACGGCATCGGGAATATGCCCGGCCCTGTATTCTTCTTCGGGGCGCACGTCGATCAGCAGCACCTTTTCCTGTTTTGCTTTTACCAGCAATTCATCCAGCGTGATCGATTCCAGGATTTGTTTACCGGCTTTGTAATCGCTGATGAGCCGTTCGATTTCGGCAATCTTGCGGAATCCCAGTTCCTTAACGGCAAAAACCAGGTGAAGCACGCTGTCGTCCGAAATACTGTACATGATAAAATTGCCGCTACGCTCCGCTTCCACCAACCGGGCCGCTTTCAGCACCTGCAGATGCTGCGAAGTACTGGCAACGGACATCAAAATTTCCCTGGACAGCTCTTCGACGGAAAAACTTTTTTGCGACAGCACATCAATGAGTTCCATCCGCTTGGGATTGGAAATGGCATGCGTAACCCGCGAAAGTTCCCGGTAAACTTGTTCTTTAAGTGAAGACGACGACATATGGAACTGGTTTTAGGATACAAAGATAGTCATTTTCAACTATTCAACATAATTATTGAATAGATGCAAACCGGGAAGTGTTCCGGGAATCGATTATATACATTCCGGACGGATCCCACACTTCCCGTTTACCTGCAGGAGCAGGCAGTCGTTATGTACACACTTATGGATAAGCCTTATCTTGCAGTCCTTTTTCAAACAATTACAAACCAATAATTACGTAAAGCATGAAACGAAATTATTTCCTGTCACTTTGCGGGATCATAACGGGCATGGGACTTTCCGCCCAGATCAGCACGTTTCCGCATACCACCAATTTTGAAACGGAGGCCCTTTGCGGTACTTCGTGCACCGGATCCTGCAACCCGGCAGGCGACTGGAAAAATGCCGATCAGTATGGTTTTCCTCAGGCCGGTACCGATTGGCTGGCAGAAGACGGCTCCACGCCTTCCACATCTACAGGACCGGATATCGACCACACACTTGGCACCGGGTTAGGTAAGTACATGTACACCGAGACTTCCGGCTGTAATAACATATCGGCTCACCTCGTGAGTGCGGTCTATGATTTTTCCGCCGTAACCGCTCCGAAAATCAAGTTCTGGTACCACATGTACGGAGCCACGATGGGCACCATGCATATCGATGTGGATACCACCGGCCTGGGCAACTGGGTGCTGGATGCTGTGCCTTCCTGGACAGACAACCTGAACCTATGGCAGATGCGCGATGTAGCACTGACCGGTCTCGGCGGGCGCCCGAGTGTACGTATCCGTATCCGTGCACAAACCGGCACGAGCTTTACATCGGATATGGCTGTAGACGATATCGAAGTGTACGAACCGCTCCCCGCAGACCTGAAAGCTTACACGGTAGTTGCCGGCGGCAATTGCGGCAACAGCGTAACCACACCGGTGGAACTGACCCTGATCAATGCGGGAACAAACACCATCCCGGCAGGAACATCGCTTCCGCTTGCTTTTGAGATCAACAGCAACGTGGTAAACGAAACCATGATTACCAGCACACCGATCCTGAGCAACGATACGTTCACGTATACATTCACTACCGGCTTTGCGGATCTTTCCGGTCCGCTTGCAATTACCATCGACGCATGGTCAGCATGGTCGTCCGATCCTGCCGCCGGGAATGACAGTGTGACCAATACAGCCATCGGTATCCCGATTATTGCGGCTTACCCGTATTATGAAAATTTCGAAAGCGGTGAAAACGGCTGGATCATCAATAACGGCACAACCGGAACATGGGCATTCGGAACGCCTGCCAAAACAACCATTATCGGTGCGTCTTCGGGTGTGAACGCTTTTGTTACCGGCGGACTTGGCACAGGTACTTACCTGGACCTGGATAATTCCTACGTGGAAGGTCCCTGCTTCGACTTCACGAATATATGCGACCCGGTTATTTCCATGCGTGTATGGTGGAATGCTGAATTTTCGTGGGACGGTATGAACGTTACGATTTCTACAGACGGCGGGCAGACCTGGTCGCTTGCCGGTGCTTTTGGCGATCCCTTAAACTGGTACACAGACAATACCATTGTAGGTGTTCCCGGCGGTTTCCAGGAAGGCTGGTCAGGCCGTGCGTCAACCAGCAATGGTTCCGGCGGATGGGTTACGGCCCGTCACCGGTTACCGGCGGCGGCCAACATGCCGAACGTAAAAATCCGGGTTAATTTCGGAACAGACGGTTCGGTTGTTGACGACGGTGTTGCATTTGATGATGTGCGTATTTTCAATGGAACTGATCTCGGTGCGGACCAGACGATCTGCAGTCCTGCAACCGTTAACCTGGATGCTTACCACGGAAACCCCGCAGCGACTTATCTCTGGAGCACCGGGGAAACGACGCAAGCTATTTCCGTGGATTCAAGCGGCTGGTACAGCGTAGCAATTACTGCCAACATGACCTGCACCATCACCGACAGCATGTACCTCGCTGTTGTTTCCCCGTCAACGGTAATTGCGCTTGGCGCTGATACATCCACCTGCGTTGCACCGGTTATGCTGGATGCCGGCTATTGGCCGGGATGTACCTACGCCTGGTCGAATGGCGATACTACCCAAACGATCAGCGCAGCCATTTCGGGAACATATATTGCAAACGTAACGACGCCCTGCGGTACGCTCCGCGATACAATTGTAATTGCTGTAAACCCATTGCCGGTTGTTGCGCTCGGCACTGATTCCACCTACTGCGGTTCGGCTACGCTGATTGCAGGAACCGGTTCTGATACTTACCTGTGGAATACGAATGCAACAACAGCACAGATCACCGCAACAACTTCAGGAATGTATTATGTGGACGTACTCAACGTACAGGGCTGTTCAAATTCGGATACGATTGCAGTTGTTGTTAATGCACTTCCGGCACCAGCGCTCGGCGCCGATGTAATACAGTGCGGCGGTTCGGTAACGCTGAATGCCGGTGTTTTTGCATCCTACGCATGGAGCAATAACGACAGCACGCAAACGAGCACAGTAAGCACAACTGGTTCGTACAACGTACTGGTTACGGACAGCAACGGTTGTACGAACAGCGATACCGTAATGGTTACAATCAACAGCTTGCCGGTTGTAGCGCTCGGCGCCGATATAACACAGTGCGGCGGTTCGGTGACGCTGGATGCCGGTATTTTTGCATCCTATGCATGGAG
>VBWE01000055.1 GCA_006218065.1 Bacteroidota bacterium | reverse complement strand
AGTTCCTATTACTATAAGTTGTGGCTCCCCCTCTTTGCGTCTTCGACGCAAAACGATCTCCATGCTTTTACGAACACGTCGAAGGCGGAGAGAGGGGGCCGGGGGGTGAGTCCCGGAATACGTACCTTTGTACCACCAACTTTCCCATGACTAATCCGCTTTACTGCAACAGCCTTACACAATATTCGCGCTTCCGGACGTGCGTGGTGAATATCGGCCATGTGCCGCTGGGCGGTGATCATCCTATCCGCGTGCAATCGATGACTACGACGGATACGCTGGATACGAAAGCGACCGTCGAGCAATCGATCCGGATGATTGAAGCAGGCTGCGAATATGTGCGCATCACGGCGCCCAGCCTGAAAGAAGCGCAGAACCTGGAGAACATAAAAAAAGAATTGCGCACGCGCGGTTACACGGCGCCGCTCGTTGCCGATATTCATTTTACACCGAACGCCGCGGAACTCGCCGCACGTATCGTGGAAAAAGTGCGCGTGAACCCGGGTAATTACGCGGACAAGAAAAAGTTCGAACATATCGAATACACCGAAAGCACATATACTGCCGAACTCGAACGCATCCGCCAGCGTTTTCTTCCACTGGTCAGGGTGTGTAAAGAATACGGCACGGCGATGCGCATCGGCACGAACCACGGTTCGCTGAGCGACCGCATCCTGAGCCGCTACGGCGATACGCCATTGGGCATGGTGGAATCGGCGCTGGAATTTTTACGCATCTGCCCAGCATGAAAGCAAGCAATCCGCAGGTCATGGTGGAAGCGTACCGCATGCTGGTACAGAAAATGCAGGCCGGACAGATGGATTACCCGCTGCATCTCGGCGTAACGGAAGCCGGCGACGGTGAAGACGGGCGGATCAAATCGGCGGCGGGAATTGGCACTTTGCTGGAAGACGGGCTCGGCGATACGATCCGTGTTTCACTGACGGAGGACCCGGAATTTGAAATTCCCGTTGCGCGCGCGCTGCTCGATCGTTATGCTTCACGGAAAAATCATGCGGCGATCCCGCTTTTACCGGAACATGCGGAACTGCCCTACTCGCCTTATGTATACGAGCGCCGGCATACGAAAGCGGTATTGAATACCGGGGAGAAAAATGTTCCGCGCGTAATCGCCGATTACAGCACACGTGATGAGATCACGCCGGCTTCGCTGTTTGCGGTCGGTTATAATTATTCCGTTCCGCTCGACAAGTGGAATCTCAGCGACCAGGCCTGCGATTTTATTTACACCGGTGAAAAGGATCTCGATTTTGAAATCCCGGGAACGCTCGGTGTGATCCTCAATCACCAGGCCTGGATGAAAACCGCCAACCGCGAGCGCCGTTATCCCGTGTTCTGCGGGATGGAAGTTTTTGCAGCAGAGAAAAAATCGCCGGAGCTGAATTTCGTCGCGGCGGATATCCGTACACTGACGGATGAGTTTATCGGCAAAGTGAAAAACGATCCGACTATCGTACTTGTTTTTCATACGTCGAACGAAGCGGCCATGCCCGAGATCCGGCGCGCTTTTATGCTGCTCGCTGAAAAAGGATGTGATGCGCCGGTGATCGTGAAACGGAAATTCACCGGGGTGGACGAAGATACTTTCCGTTTGTATGCTGCAACCGACCTGGGCGCGCTGCTGCTCGACGGGTTTGGCGACGGCTGCTGGATTACGGCGAAGGACAGCCCGGTTTCGCCCGCGGTGATCAACAGCACATCGTTCGGGATTTTGCAGGCTACGCGCACGCGCATTTCAAAAACGGAATACATTTCCTGCCCGTCCTGCGGGCGTACGCTTTTCGATCTGCAGGAAACCACGAACAAAATCCGGAAACGGACCGAGCACCTGAAAGGCGTGAAAATCGGCATCATGGGCTGCATCGTAAACGGCCCGGGAGAAATGGCTGACGCGGACTACGGGTACGTAGGAACCGGCGTTGGAAAAATTACGCTGTACAAAGGCAAGGAAGTGGTGAAGCGTAACGTGGAAGAGAAAAACGCCGTGGAAGCTTTGGTGGAGCTTATCCGTGAGCATGGGGACTGGGTGGAGAAAGGCAGTTAACTGTTTACCGTTTACTGTTTTCGGTTTGGTGTTTCTCTTGAAAATCTGCTCACCGGAATATTCACTTATAATCATCAATCGTCCAGTGAAAACCTTTTTGCAGGGCCGGGAGTTTTGAAAGATCGATTTTCTTTGCCCGGATTTTCATTTCTGTTCCTTCATATTTTCCCTCGAAGTACAGGTACCGGCCGTTTTCCGTTTCGGTGATTTCGAACTGCGCTTTGATTTTATTTCCTTCTGTCAGCGAGATCATATTATCACCGGGAACATAATCCATTTTGAAATCCGTCATTGCATCGTTCATTTTCTGCACGATGAAATAGCCCTGGCGGTGGATGAACACGCGACGGAAGCGCATACTGTCCGTGAGCAGCGGGGGAAGCGTGTCATTATCAATCACGAAAACTTTCACATCGTATGCACCGTGGAAAGGCGGGCGCGGACTTTTATCGTCGTTGAAATTCCCGGCAAGAAAGTAGAGCAGCAAGGTTTCGTATAAAATCAGCGCAATCACGAGCGCTTTCGCGAGCGAATAAAGCAAGGCTTGTTTTTTGTTTTGAATCCGGGGAATCCAGCGAGGCTGATCGCCGGTTTCTTTTTTGATCAGGATCCGGAATAACTTTCTGATTCCAGGGAAAGCGATAACCAGGCTGATAAGAAAAAGAAAAACGGAAAACACTTTCACGGAAATATCGAAACAGAAATTGATCATCACCACATGCAGCATCACGGCCGAGGCCAGTACGGCGCCTGCGCTGCGCGTTTTCCGGAAAAGCAGGAGTATGGCGGGAATCACTTCCAGGATTCCCGTGAAAACGGAATAGGAATATGAAGAGCCCATCGTGCTCCAGTATAATATATCATCCGAAAGGTCGCCGAACGGTGTGAATAATGTATTCGGTTCAGGCAGGTAAAACTGGTTCTTGAAAATTTTGCTGAACCCGTATTTGAAAAGCTGCAGCGAGAGGTAATACGAAAGCAGCACATGAAACCAGTATTGCAGGCGTTCGTAATTCCTTTCTTTTTTTCCGAGCAGTTTCCATACGCCAGCAGCAAGCAACGAAAACACCGCCAGCACGAATACATGTATGTACATGCCCGTGGAATCGGACATGATGGCGGCCGTGTACGGATGTGAAATACCGAAAACATGATCGCCTGTCCAGCGGTTCAGCGGTTCGAAAAACGGCCCGAGGAAATTTCCCGCATGCGGAAGCACATGATACGGAAAGGGAACCGTCAGCATAAAAAGCGGGAAGAAGAAAACCGAAAAACGGAAAAATGTATTTCGCAGCGTTTTCAAAAGATATCCCTTACCGGCAGCATAATCAGCTGCGCTGTGATTTCAGTTTCGAGCGCTCGGATTTCCAGGTCCATGCGGCGACGGCAGTTCCGGCGACGAGGATCAGTACGAGCAAACCCGTCGTATTCCCGGGTTCATCCGAAACGCCGCGGTTAATACATGCGCTGTTCCGCTTTACGTTTTTCTCTTTTTTCCCCGGAGCTTTTTTATTCTCAAAGCCGACGAAGACTGTACGGGGATAAATTTTCTTCAGGCTGTCGAGGCTGACTTTTGGATCCTGGAAATAGTGATGATTCACGATCGTGTCCCTGCTCCTGTACCAGCGATCGACCTGGACAACGGTGGAATCGTTTATCCAGATCAGCGTATCGGCTCTTGGAGGCGGATTTCCGAAATCATCATGCCCGGCATTGGAGAAAGCGGCATCGCTGCCGCTGTGACTTTTATGCGCGATTCGTTTGGTTTGCGCAACCAGGACCTGCGACAGCAGCAGGAATAAAAACAGGCCGGGGAAAAAATATTTTTTCATGTGCTTATTTTTTCCGGTTGATTTTGTTTTTAACCGGGACCAGGTTTTGGATTTGTTTCTTCCAGGTAAAGAATACGATGGCCACCGCAAGCGAAGAAACCAGCAGGATCAGCAAAGTATTTCCGCTGCCGGGTTCTGCGGCTCCCGGGAAAACCGGGGATGCACTGTTTCGTTTTACTTTTTTCGGTTTGTCCCCGGGGTTCTGTTTATTGTCAAAACCCACGAAAACCACTTTGGGGTAAATTTTGCGAAGACTGTCCACGCCGATTTTGGGATCGTTGAAATACGGGTGCCGCACCATCGTGTCTCTTTGGTTAGGTCCGGGAGGCCAGATCATGGCTGAAACAGTAACGACCGTACTGTCGTTGATCCGGAAAACGGAGTCGAGCCGCGTCATCGGTCCGGGGTCGCCGAATTCGTCGGGGCCGGCGTTTGTAAATGTGATATCGGAACCGCTGTGACTTTTATGCGCGATTCGTTTGGTTTGTGCCGAAGCGGAGATTCCCGCAAAAAGCAGGAACAGCAACAGCAGGCAGGCGGGGTTTTTCATACAACGAATTTAGTTTATTCATACCATAATCGCAATGGTATAGTCAGTCCGGTCATTCGTACCATGATTATCGTTTTCTTAACCCGGTATTTTGCATGAATCGCTCTATCTTTGCGGTTATACGCACACAAAACAATTCCTCATGAAAAAACTCTACGCCGCAGGTTTCGTTCTCGCTGCATTTTTTTCTGCACAGGCGCAGGTCACGGTAACGAACGCTATCGTCCCGCAATATATGCAGGGCCAGACCCCGACAAATAACGACCGCATCCCGATGTATTTCTGGGCCGAGCTTTCCGGGCTTACGCCGGGCGCTACGTATCGCTATTACACGTCGATGGACAGTTTAAATTCTTCACCGACTTCAAACGGCGCAGGCAATGCTTACCTGGTTAATGCCACGAGCGGCACATTCCGGCGCGCTACCGGGCAAAGCCTGAGTAACGTCGCACAATACGATTCGCTGGTAGCGGGCAACACAGGCAATTATGCCGGGCTGTTCGCGGTGGAGCCGACGGGCAACGGACGTTTCGTTCCGGGAATGCAACTGCATCCGCAGATACAGCTGAACAACGGATCGGGCGGCACTTCGGTAGCCACGCGCGTAAAACTGGCCAGTTATATGGTTACCATCCTTGCTTTCGGAACAACAGCGAGCGCAAACGAATGTTCGGCTATTTACGACAGCGCTTCCACTTTCCTCGTTCAGCCGAAAATGGCCGTTTTCCTGTACGATAATAATTCGGGAACCGGCCGCCCGCTTTCCAGCGCTATCGTGGAGATGGAAGGAATAAACCAAAATGTACTTACTTCCATTGAAACATTCTACCGCGACCTGGTGGATACTTTTCCGCAGCGCTGGGGAACCATCATGCCGAATGTGAATGCCAACGGTGTTCAAACCGTTGAATATCGCGATTACGTTACAGGCGCTATCGTTACATCGTTCAACGACAATAACGGCCTCTGGTGTTCCGGTGCGAACACGGTGAACCCGGCTAACGGAACAACAGCGCTTTACCTGGATGAAAATTTCTCCCTGCAGGGAACTGCCACGATTCCGGATACCGCTTACACCGCCATGGGAACATCCTTCAGCGTTTCCTCCAACGGTCCGCCGGGAACACAATACAGCTGGGACTTCGGCGATGGATCGCCGGTCGATACCAACCAGAATCCTACTTATACCTATACTATCCCGGGAACTTATATCGTTACCGTGATTATCCAGGCTCCCAGTTGCGGCATTTCGTTCAGCGATACGATCGTGGTGCTGCTCGGTACGGGAATTTCTTCCGCTGCCCCGGGAAGTGGTTTCAGTATTTCTCCGAATCCCTCGGATGGTTTCTTCAACCTGCACCTGGACGGGAATACCATGTGCACGATCTCGATCGTGAACCTGCTTGGCGAAACTGTGTATGAAACACGCAGCGCGGAGCATAATCTCCGGCTTGATCTCGGCGGAAAAGCAAAAGGGCTTTATATGGTCCGTGTCAGCGATGATTCGGGAAGAAGCGCGATCGGGCGGGTGGTGATAAAATAATTGTTACTCGTGTAATCGTTACTACTGGGCGATTCGGTGAATCGCCCGTACGAAGTTGGAGTTGCGGGAATCGCCCGACAAAGTTGGAGTTGCGGGAATCGCTCATAAAAGTCTATGTATAAACGGTCTGCTAAAGCAGACCGTTTTTTTGTCACTATTCCCGGTAATAATAATCACGCCCGGTTTTGACGACAATCACCGGTCCGGGTGACCACTGTGGTCTTCCGCCGCAAGACCGGAATATACTTTTGCTTCGAGACCACAGGAATCTTTTTTCATGTGGCTTTCACAAAAAACCAAACTAACCACTTTAAAAAGACAATGCCATGAAAAAACTTTCTCTTTTTGCTTTGGCCTTGTTTCTTGGGTTTACGCGAACGGATGCGCAATCGGGTTGTACAGATCTGAATGCGTATGTCGATTCAAAGAACTCCGCAGGAACAGGTGCTTACACATTACTGAACGGCTTCGAAGAAAAAGCCGCTCAAACATATTACTATTCCGGTCCCGGAAGAGTGAACAGTGTCCGTGTTTACGGGAACTATCCCGGGATTACAGCAGGTGTTCCGCTGCGTGTCGGTGTTTATAACGTCGATGCAAACGGTCGCCCGACCTCACAGATCCAGGCTACAAACGATACCTGGTGGTGGTTCGACAATTTCGCGGGTTACATTACGGTTAATTTCGGCGGAGGTGGAGTTTATGTAAATGATAATTTCGCCATCACGGTTGAAATCCGCAACGCTCCACCCTGGGGCGGCAGTTTCCAGCTTCAGTACACCGGCGATGGTGAAGGGGACGGAGCGGATCTCGCTTCGCTGGCCGGCACATCAACCGGTTCGAACTGGTCGAGCGCGATGACGAACTTCAGCAAGGACGGTGACTTTTACCTCGTTCCGCGTATGACGCATTACATCACACCGGCATTCGATGTGAACTCGACCTGCGTTGCAACGAACGACAACGTCAGTTTCACCAACATGTCATCGATGACACTTGACAGCATGTTCAATACCATCGGTCTTTCGGGTTACAGCGGAAGCAGCGAGTTTTACTCCTGGGATTTCGGCGACGGTTCACCGGTAGTAAATACAGTAAGCCCCACGCACACATATACAACAGCCGGTGTTTACACCGTAACACTTACCTGCACTATCGACGGATGGGGCAACGATTGTTCAGAATCTACAACAGCTGTTGTGTCTGTCGGGCTTGCTGCAACTGCAACCATGAGCACACCGGTAACCTGCAATGGCGGAAACAATGGCGCCATCACGGTAAATGCCACCGGCGGCGCATCTCCTTATGAGTACCGCCTGGATAATATGTCTTACCAGTCGGGCAATACATTTATCGGTCTTACCGCAGGAACATATACGGTATATGTTCAGGATGATCTTGGCTGCGAAACGACAACTTCGGTAACTGTTACAGAACCGGGTGCGATCAACTTCACAACATTGCTCAGCACCAATTCGAGCTGCGGTTCGAGCAACGGTGCGCTGCTTGTTGCAGCCAGCGGCGGAACAGGCGCACTCCAGTACAGCATCAACGGCGGACCTTACCAGAGCAGCGGTCAGTTCAACAACCTGTCTTCTGATTTTTATACGGTTACCGTACAGGATGCGAACGGATGCACCGTTACGAATTACACTACCGTTAACGACCAGGGCGCACCGGTACTCCAGGTGCTTTCGCATACCAACATTTCCTGCAACGGCGGCAACGACGGCAGCATCATGCTCCTCGCCTCCGGAGGTTCAGGCACTTTGCAGTACAGCGTCAACGGCGGAGCCAACTGGCAGACCAGCGGTACATTCAACAACCTGACCGCAGGTATGTATTTCATCATGGTACAGGATGCTTCCGGATGCTCTGACGGTGAAAAATATTACCTCAGCCAGCCTCCTGCAATCCAGTTCATGAGCAGTTCGACCAATGTTTCCTGCTTCAATGGCAATGACGGAACAATCACTGTTTCTTCACCCATCGGCGGAACAGGTACGTATTCATACAGCCTGAATAACATCAACTACCAGTCGGGCGCTGCTTTCAGCGGTCTCGTGGCAGGTTCGTATGTTGTTTACGTAAAAGATATCGCCAACTGTATTTCTACCGACACGGTATCGATCGGTCAGCCCGGCGCGCTGATCCTGAGCGCATCATCAACCAACTCGGATTGCTACGAATCGTTCACCGGTTCGATCACCGCAACTGCCAATGGCGGAACCGGCGGATACACGTACAGCATCGACGGTGAGTATTACCAGGAATCGAATGTATTCAGCGAACTCGGTGCAGGTACTTATACTGTTACTGTACGCGACGAGAACGGCTGCATGCAAACGACTACCGTAAGCATCACACAACCCACCGAGATTACAGCAACCATCACTACCGGCAGTTCAACCTGCGGAAACGCGAACGGTACGCTGCTCGCTGTTGCAGCAGGCGGATCAGGATCGGGATACCAGTACAGCATCGACGGTATCAACTTCTCGACGACCAACTCGTTCAGCGGTTTACCGGCCGGCACATACTATATCGTAATCACTGACGGAAACGGATGCCAGTCTATCGTCCGCACATCCATCAACGATGCCAACGGCCCGACCATCACCAGCATCAGCCATACCAACGTGGCCTGCAACAATGGTCTTGACGGAAGCATTACCATCAACACCGTTACAGGCGGAAGCGGCACACTGCAGTACAGCGTGAACGGTTCGACCTGGCAGACATCGAATATGTTTAGCGGACTTGACGCAGGTGCCTACAATGTACTTGTGAAAGATGCCAACGGATGTATCGGCGACACGCTGATCACATTGACAGAACCCAATGGTTTTGCGATCCTCACTTCTACAGTGAATGTTTCCTGCCACGGTGATCTGAGCGGAAGCGTAACGATCAACGCAGCAGGCGGAAGCGGACAGCTCGCCTACAGCCTGGACAACGGCATTAACTACCAGTCGAGCAACATTTTCAACACACTCAGTGTGGGCAATTATGTTGTGGTTGTGCGTGATGCCGCAGGCTGCACAGGAACGGCCACATTTGTAATCACTGAGCCGACTGAAATTACCGCTTCTATCGGCACACTCAACGTGCTCTGCCATGGTGATGCAGCAGGTGCGATTTATGTAACCGGCACCGGCGGAACAGGCGCTTTGCAGTACAGCCTGAACAACGTTACTTACCAGGGCAACGGTACATTCACAGGTCTGACCGCAGCTACTTACGCAGTTTTCGTGAAGGATGCCAACGGGTGCATCGAAATTTTCCCGGCGGTAATCGCTGAACCGATCGCTATGGCAGTTTCATATACGGTCTCTGACGTTACCTGCGCCGGCGGAAACAACGGTGTGATCGACCTGACTGTTGCAGGAGGTACTCACCCGTATTCTTTCGCCTGGTCGAACGATGCCGGGTCTGAAGACATCTTCAACCTCACTGCCGGTTCTTACACGGTAGTTGTAACGGACGGAAACGGTTGCGCCATGACACAGACCTTTACTGTGAACCAGCCTGCCAACCCGCTTATCGTGAACGGTACGATCACCAACGCAACCGGGCAGACAGCTACGGACGGCAGCGTGGATATTACCATCACCGGCGGAAGCGGTCCGTACACATTCCTGTGGAGCAACAACGCAACGACAGAAGACCTGAGTGGTGTTGCACCCGGTGTGTACACTGTTTCGATCACTGACGCCAACGGTTGTGTAACTTCCGGAACGTTCACTGTATCGTTCAACATCGGCATCGCAACATCGTCGGTTGACAACGCACTGAACCTTTATCCGAACCCGGCCCGCGACATCGTAACTATCGATGCCGGAACCATGATCATCGGAAAAGTAGAAGTGATCAGCCTGCTCGGGCAAATGGTTTACCGCGCAGAGCCGAACAGTTCCAAAATCATGATCAACACCGATAAATTCAGTGAAGATCTTTACCTGGTACGCTTGCACATCAATGGACAGGTAGTTACCAAACGCCTCCTGATCGCACACTGAACCAGTATTAGGGGCTAATGAAAAGGCTGTTCCTCCCGGAACAGCCTTTTTTTATTCTTCGCCGTTTCGGTGATTAACAATACGATGTGAAGTGATTACGGTCATGGCATCGCACACTATTGCGGATGTACTTTCACAGAAAAAAGGATGTGGTGGTTCCTGCTGATTTTACTGGTTCTTATCCTGTCTGTTATTTTTTACCTGCTGCTTGCACCGTTCTTTATTATAATCGACACGAACACCGGTTTGTTTCAATTCCGTTTTCACCGCCTGGCCGATTTCAGGCTGGTGCTCAACGAAAATGAGATGATGCTGTACATGCGGATCGCCTGGTGGAAAAAAGAATCCGACCTGCTGAATCCCGGGGAAAGGAAAAAACGTTTGCCGGCTCCCGTGAAAACCAAAAAACGGAAACGCAGAAAGCCCGTGCCGTTCCGGAAAATCATGCGGATGGTAATTGCTGTGATCCGAAGCTTCCGGGTTAAGCAGTGTTACATTTCTATCGACACGGGGAACATGCCGCTGAACGGAATTTTATATCCCTGGTTTTTCCTGCTGAGTCGCAGAACCGGGCAAAACATCATGATCAACTTCCGGGGGGAAGAAACAATCGTCCTCCGGTTGCAAAACTCACTCGGGCGGATAGCCTGGGCAATGATCAAATCAAAATGGGAAACTTAAAAAAAACAAAAAACATGAACTACGACCTGAATGAATTACTCGGCAAGCTGACCGAGTTTCTGAAAAACGAAGTGAAAACCGAAACGATCATCGGTAAAGAATTCCAGCTCGGGGAATTCAGATGTATTCCTGTCATCGGCATCGGGATGGGTTTCGGTGCGGGCGGTGGCGAAGGCACGCAGGCCAGCAAAGGTTCCGGAGCCGGGGTTGGCGGAGGCGCCGGCGTGGGCATGGGACCGATCGGTTTCCTGGCTACACGCGACGGCCAGATCCAGTTTATCCCGACGCGCAGTTCCAAAGGACTGGCTGCTGCTTTCGAGAAACTTCCGGATATCCTGGATAAGTATCTCGACAAAAAAGCGGAAACGGAAAAGACGAACGTTTGATAGCAGGCGAAGAGATCGTTGGTGAATAGTGGGGAAATGTAATCGTTACACTTGGGCGATTCGGTGAATCGCCCGTACGAAGTATCAATTACGTTAGTCGAGTTTAAGCACCGCCATAAACGCGCTTTGGGGAACTTCCACGCTGCCGATCTGGCGCATGCGTTTTTTTCCTTCTTTTTGTTTTTCGAGGAGCTTGCGCTTACGCGAGATATCGCCGCCGTAACATTTTGCGGTTACGTCCTTGCGGATTGCCGAGATGTTTTCGCGGGCTACGATTTTCGCACCGATAGCGGCCTGGATAGCGATCTGAAATTGCTGGCGCGGGATCAGTTCTTTCAGTTTCTCGCAGATCTTCTTTCCGAATTCGTGCGCACGCGAGCGGTGGATGAGCGCGCTGAGCGCATCTACCTGCTCGCTGTTGATCAGGATGTCGAGTTTTACAAGGTCCGACTGGCGGTAATCGATCGGCGTATAATCGAAAGAAGCATATCCTTTCGAGATCGACTTCAGCTTATCGTAAAAATCAAAAACGATTTCGCCCAGCGGAAGTTCGAAAACCAGTTCCACGCGATCGGTAGTCAGGTACGACTGGTTCACAATCGTTCCGCGTTTATCCATGCACAGTTTGATGACTGCGCCGACGAATTCCGTTTTGGTGATAATATTCGCTTTGATATACGGTTCTTCGATGAAGTCGAGCATCGTGGCGATCGGCATATCCGAAGGGTTGTTCATGTGAATGACTTCACCCTTGGTGGTATGCGCGATATAAGATACGTTGGGCACGGTAGTAATCACCGTCATGTTGAATTCGCGTTCGAGGCGTTCCTGCACGATTTCCATGTGCAGCATACCGAGGAATCCGCAGCGGAATCCGAAACCGAGCGCGGCCGAAGCTTCCGGCTCCCAGGTGAGTGATGCGTCGTTGAGCTGCAGCTTTTCCATGGAATAACGAAGCTCTTCGAAATCGTCGGTATCTACCGGGTAAATGCCGGCGAAAACCATCGGCTTCACATCTTCAAAACCCTGGATTCCTTTTTCGCAGGGTCGTGCCGAACTGGTGATCGTATCACCCACTTTCACTTCGCGTGCGTCTTTGATGCCGGAAATAATATACCCTACATCGCCGGTGGATACGACATCGCGCGGCTCGAGGCTGAGGCGGAGAATACCTACTTCGTCGGCATTGTATTCGTGGCCCGTGTTGAAGAACTTTACTTTTTCGCCTTTGTGAATTTCGCCGTTGATGACTTTATAATACGCGATGATTCCGCGGAACGAATTAAAAACCGAATCGAAAATGAGGGCCTGCAGGGGCGCTGCGGGATCGCCTTTGGGCGGGGGGATGCGTTCGCAGATCGCTTCGAGGATACTTTCCACGCCGAGGCCGGTTTTGCCGCTGGCCGAAATAATTTCTTCGCGTTTGCAGCCGAGCAGGTCCACGATCTGGTCTTTCACCACTTCGGGTTCCGCACTGGGCAGGTCTATTTTATTGAGCACGGGAATAATCTCGAGATCATTTCCCAGCGCGAGGTAGAGATTGGAAATGGTTTGCGCCTGGATACCCTGCGCAGCGTCCACGATCAGCAGCGCACCTTCGCAGGATGCGATGGACCGTGATACTTCGTATGAAAAATCAACGTGCCCGGGCGTATCGATGAGGTTGAAAACGTATTTCTTGCCGTTATGCTCATAATTCATCTGGATGGCGTGGCTCTTGATGGTGATGCCCCGCTCCTTTTCCAGGTCCATATCATCGAGTACCTGGTCTTCCATATCCCGGTCGGAAATGGTTTTGGTGGCCTGCAGCAGGCGGTCGGCCAGGGTTGACTTGCCGTGGTCGATATGCGCGATGATGCAGAAATTGCGGATGTGTTGCATGACTTTATTTAGGGAGGGCAAAGGTAGGAGTTTTTGGCGGGGTTTTATTGTACCCGGTAAGCCCGAATTACCTGTCCTGCAATCCGAAATCCAGGCATCAGGTTGATATTATCCCGGCCCCGGACTTTTGCAAACCGTTTCTTTTCTATATTTAATGCAGCAACACTGCTTCCACGTCTATTTTTTCCGCCATGAAGAAACTACTTACATTATTTTTCCTGCTTGCTGCTTTAACCGGCTTTGCACAAGCCCCGCAGGCCGTTAACTACCAGGGCGTAGCCCGCGATCTCAGCGGGAATCCCTTGTTGAGCCAGGCGCTCGGTCTGCGCATGACGATCCACAGCGGATCGTCCGGCGGACCAATCGTTTACCAGGAAACTTTTTCCGCCACCACCAACCAGTTCGGATTGTACACGGTACAGCTCGGGCGTGGCACACCGGTGAGCGGAACATTCCCTGCGATCAGTTGGGGAACCAGTTCGCATTTCCTGGAAGTGGAAATGGATCCCACCGGCGGAACAAGCTATACTGCTGCCGGAGCTTCCGAATTGATTTCCGTTCCGTATGCTTTGTATTCCAATATTTCAGGAAACGGTAACGGCATTCATTGCTGGGATTTAAACGGCGATGGTATAAACGATCCTGCCGAAGATATCAACAGCGACGGCAGCTGGAATACACTCGACTGCCAGGGCACTGGTTCACCGGGACCCATTGGTCCGACCGGCCCTGCCGGAACAAACGGTGCTACCGGCCCTACGGGGGCGAACGGAGCAGTCGGCCCGACTGGTCCTGCAGGAATTAATGGAACGAACGGCGCAACCGGTCCGACTGGAGCTAATGGTGTCGCTGGTCCGACCGGGCCCGCCGGATTAAACGGTGCAACTGGCGCAACAGGAGCTACTGGTGCAAATGGCGCAAATGGTGCTACGGGAGCGACTGGTGCTAATGGAACAAACGGTGCTACTGGTACAACAGGAACTACTGGTGCAAACGGCGCAAATGGTGCTACGGGTGCGACAGGCGCTAATGGTGCGAACGGCGCTACTGGTCCGACTGGTGCGAACGGAACAAACGGTGCTACTGGTGCAACAGGAACTACTGGTGCAAACGGCGCAAATGGTGCTACTGGCGCAACAGGAGCTACTGGTGCAAATGGTGCAGCAGGTCCGACCGGCCCGAGTGGTGCAAA
>VBWE01000054.1:3971-27687 GCA_006218065.1 Bacteroidota bacterium | reverse complement strand
TAAACGGAACTGCCGGTATTGCTGGTGAGATCGACTTTGTAAACTTCCCACTGCGTATGCGCGGCGAAAGGTCCGTGCTTGATCATATACGCGAAATTCCCGGCGGTATCTTCGGCAACAGCATTCCATTTTCCCGGAACGGCAGGCACGGGTGCAGGATAGCCTGCGTCAAGCTGCTGGCCGTTTGCCCGGAGAAACGATAAGAGCAAAATGTACGGCAGTACCGTGAACCACCTGCGCATAGTATTTGTTTTTACTCAGAAGGGAGCCAAAAATACTTGTTTCCGGTATACTTTCATAAATAATTGATATAAGTACATGACCCGTATTTATGGCGACATTATTTTCGCTGTCTTTTTCAAAAGGGCAGGCGGCTCAAAATTGTATCTTTGCTGCCCTGTAATGGAATTTAAAATAGTTTAGTCATGAAAATCGGAATACTGAGAGAAGGTAAAATGCCGCGGGATAAGCGTGTTCCGTTTACGCCGGCGCAATGTGCCGAACTGGAAAAACTGTTCAAAGCGCAGGTTGTCGTGCAGCCCAGTCCCTGGCGTTCGTTTACCGACGAAGAATATAAAAATGCCGGGGTGGTTTTGCAGGAAGATATTTCGGATTGTGATATCCTGATGGGCATCAAAGAAGTTCCCGTGGCCGATCTTATTCCCGGGAAAAAATACCTTTTCTTTTCGCATACGATCAAAAAACAGCCGCATAACCAGAAACTGATCAAAGCCCTGCTGGAAAAGAAAATTCAGATGATCGATTACGAATGCCTCACCGATCCTGACTTCAACCGGATCATCGGTTTCGGACACTATGCGGGAATCGTCGGCACGTACAACGGGCTTCGCGGCTACGGTTTACGTTTCCGGCTTTTCGATCTGAAACCGGCGAACCAGTGTCACGACTTCGAAGAGCTGAAGTCGGAGATGAAAAAAATCCGCCTGCCGAATATTAAAATGATCGTAACCGGGAACGGCCGCGTGGCTAACGGCGCGATCGAACTGCTGGGTATTCTCGGTATCCGCCGGGTAACGCCGTATGAACTGACGCACTTCTCTTTCCGGGAAGCCGTTTACAGTCAGCTGCACTCGCACAATTACAACGAACCGATCGACGGGGCGCAGTGGGATACGCCGCGTTTTTACAGCCAGCCGCAGGAATTCCGCAGCACCTTCGGCAAGTTCTGGCCGCACTGCGATATGCTGGTCCATTGCTCGTTCTGGGATCCGCGTGCGCCGCGCCTGTTCGAAAAAGTGGATATGCGCGGCCCCGATTTCCGCATCAGCGTAATCGCCGATGTGACCTGCGATATCAACGGCAGTATTCCCTCCACACAGCGCGCGTCTTCCATCGAAGAACCGTATTACGGCTACAATCCAATTACCGAGCGGGAAGGAGATCCGTTCAGCAACGAAAATATTACCGTGATGGCCGTGGATAACCTGCCCTGCGAATTGCCGCGCAACGCCTCGGAAAGTTTCGGAAAAGAATTACTCGAGAAAGTGATTCCCGCACTCAACGGCGACGATCCCGAAGGATTTATCGACCGCGCAAGCATCTGCAAAAACGGAACGCTTATGCCGCGCTTCGAATACCTGGCGGATTACGCGTATGAGAAAGCGAAGTGAAGTAGCAATTCTCAAAGAACAACTTCCAACTTCCACAAGCCAATATTATAAAGAACGTCACCCCGAGCGCAGTCGAAGGGCGTGTACCGGGACTTATGTACACGGGATTGTAGTACACGCCCTTCGACTGCGCTCAGGGTGACTCGTTATGTTTTAGTTATTGGAATAGTTTTGGAAATTGGTTTTTGTCCGAAGGACTCCTTTGGAGGAAGTTTTTAAAACTTCAGATACTCCTCAAACATCGCCTGCAGATACGCCTGGCTTTGTTTTTTCAGTTCAGGTAAATCTTCCGGCTTTCGCGCGCGTTCCGTCAGCCATTTGTTTTCGCCGATATTATACACCACGCTGCCTTTGGGGCTGATAAAACCGATGCCGTATTCGTGGCTGTAAAAAGCGAGTTCCGGCGTGTACGGGTTGAACAGGTTTTTGCTGTACCGGTATTTGGACGCATCCATGCCCAACTGGTGGAGCAGGGTGGAGGCGAGATCGACCTGCGAGCAGATTTTCCGGTGATGATAACCGCGAAACTCCGCCCTGATTGGTTCCCCGTACAGCATCATTACAATGCGACGGTATTCGGGATTGTAGTAAATGTATTTTTTCGGGGAATTGTGACTGTGATCGGAAACGAAAACGAAGACCGTGTTTTTGTACCAGGGTTCTTTTTTCGCCGCCTCGATGAATTTCCCGATACAGCTGTCCGCATAATACGCCGAGTTGATATAATCCTGTTCATCGTCGCCCCATTTCAGCTTGTCTTTTTTCATCGGGATATCGAAAGGACCGTGTGTGCTCAGCGTGAACAGGCCGGCGAAGAAGGGTTCTTTCGCGTTTTTCAGTTCGCTGATCTGTCTTTTATAAACATACTCGTCGTGCGCACCGAGACGGCCCTGCGGGACGGACGCGTCGAAATCTTTTCCTTCCAGTATTTTATCGAAACCGTTGTAATACATGTAGGCGCGGATATTCCCGTAACTCAGCTGTCCGCCGAACTGGTACGAAGTACCGTACCCGGATTTCTCAAATTCCTTGCCGATGCAGGGCAGGTGCGTGTACTTGTCGGGCTGCGTGATGATGCTCGTGTGCGGCTGCGCGGGAAAGGCGGAAAAAACCGCGGCCATGCCCTGGTCGGATAAATTGCCGCTGGAATAGCAACTGTCGAAAACCACGCCCTGCCTGATCAGTTCATCGAAACGCGGCGTGATGCCGTCGAATCCGCCCATGCCTTTTACGAGATCCGCCGACCAGCCTTCGAGCACTACGAGCATGATATTCGGTTTCGGATTGCTGAAAATGGAAACGGTCGTATCTTTTTCTACCCGGTGCATCTCCGCGAAAATTTTCCGTGCTTCTTCCTGCGGAATGAATTTGTAGTTCTCGTCCTGCCTGCGCTGCGCAAGACTGCTGAACAGGTGAAAACTGCTGTTGACGGATACGTTGTTCAGGAAATTGTTCGTGGAATAATAGGCGTCGCTCACCTGCACCGGTATCGGCATCCAGCCGCCGCGCAGCCCGGTGAAAAGCAGCACGGGAGTAAGCAGGAAAAATCCGCTTCCCATGATCCACTGTCTTTGCTGAACCTGGAACGGTTTTCCCATGAGTTTCCTGAACAGCCACCAGCCACCCCACGAGAATAACGTAATGCCGAGTATCCCGAAAATCAATTGCATCCACGAAGCGGTATGAAATACTTCACCGGGATCCTGCAGGAACCAGAGCGCTTTGTAGGTGAGTTTATGTCCCCACTCGTCGTAAATCGGCAGTTCCGACATGGTGAGCATGCTGACGCAGATAATGATGAGCAGGTTATACCAGCGGTTGATCTTATCCGGCCACGGCGAAGGCCAGAAACACATCAGTGAAAAAAGAAAAAACGGGATGACGAGAAAATAACAGGCCGTTGCCGTATCCACGTAAAGCGCATGAAAAAAAGCAGCGAGGATTTCCCCGAACCCGGAATCGCCGGTATCGGGAAGGTTGTACAAAAGGAAAACCAGCCTTCCCGCAACGAAGAAAAGCATCCAGAAAGCGTAAAGTTTCAGGAAACGGAAAGGAACCGTATTCGTCATACTGCGTAACCTCTTTCAGATTATCAGACCGGAATTTTTCAGGAAAAAACAATCACAGAGGCACGGAGAACACAGAGAATCACGGAGTCTCCGTGGTTCTCTGTGTTCTCCGTGCCTCCGTGGTCCATTTTAAAAGCGCGTTTTTTTCTAAAGCAATCCCCCTGGTTCGTCATGATAGTTCATGTTCCGGTAAATTTACGTTAATACCGGGTTCAGCTTTTCAGTTCGGCGATCGTCTGTACGGGATCTTTTGCACCGAATACGGCGTTGCCCGCTACCAGCACGTCGGCGCCGGCTTCGGCCAGTTGGCGGAAATTGGTCAGGTCAACTCCGCCGTCTACTTCGATCAGCGCTTTCGAGCCGGTTTCGTCCAGCATCCGGCGGAGCTGCCGGACTTTCAGGTAGGTATTCGGAATGAATTTCTGTCCGCCGAAACCGGGGTTCACGCTCATCACCAGGAAAAGGTCGGCATCGTGAATCACATTTTCCAGCAGGGAAATACTGGTATGCGGATTGACGGCCACGCCCGCTTTCATGCCTTCGGCGCGTATGCTTTGCAGCGTGCGGTGCAGGTGTGTGCAGGCTTCGTAATGCACCGTGAGTACCTGTGCGCCGTTTTCCTTAAACGTTTTTACGTACTTGTCCGCGTCTGCAATCATCAGGTGCACGTCCATCGGTTTTTTGGCGTGTTTCTGCACCGCTTTCATCACGGGAAAGCCGAAGGAAATATTCGGAACGAAAACGCCGTCCATAATGTCCACATGAAACCAGTCGGCGGCGCTGTTGTTGATCATTTCCACATCGCGCTGCAGGTTGCCGAAATCGGCTGAAAGAATGGAGGGTGCTATCAGTGTCATCGTTCAGCGAAAGTAGGAAAACTACTTCGAGATTCGTAATTCGGTATTCGACATTCGAAGTTCATTTCGCGGAATTTCACTCCAACAAAAAAGGAAGCCGTAAAGCTTCCTTTTCCTGTTTATGGGAAACAGCCGGCAGTGTGGGGCCGGCGCCCGATGGTATATCAGCCAAGATATGTTTTGAGCAGTTTGCTGCGCGAAGTATGCTTCAGCCGGCGGATCGCTTTTTCCTTGATCTGGCGTACGCGTTCGCGGGTCAGGTCGAAACGCTCGCCGATTTCCTCGAGCGTGAGCGCATGTTCGCCGTTCAGCCCGAAGTAAAGACGGACCACGTCGGCTTCGCGGGCTGTGAGCGTGGAAAGCGCGCGTTCGATTTCCCTGCGCAGCGATTCGTTGATCAGGCCGCCTTCCGGGCTGGGCATATCGTCGCTCTGCATCACGTCGTACATGTTGCTGGTATTCTCGTCGCTGGTGGCCAGCGGAGCATCCATGGAAACATGACGGCCGGTATTTTTAAGCGCTTCCTTGATTTCTTCGGGCGACATTTCAAGTGCAGTCGCGATTTCGTCGGCGCTGGGCTCGCGCTCGAATTCCTGTTCGAGGCGGGCGAATGTTTTGTTGATCTTATTGATCGAACCGATCTTGTTCAGCGGGAGACGCACGATACGGCTCTGTTCGGCCAAAGCCTGCAGGATCGACTGGCGGATCCACCAAACGGCATACGAGATGAATTTAAAACCGCGGGTTTCGTCGAAGCGCTGGGCTGCTTTGATCAGGCCCAAGTTGCCTTCATTAATCAGGTCGGGAAGGCTAAGGCCCTGGTTCTGGTATTGTTTCGATACCGAAACGACGAAACGCAGGTTTGCTTTAACCATTTTTGCCAGGGCGGCCCCATCACCCTGCCGTATACGGCGCGCAAGCTCAACTTCTTCTTCCGCGGTGATCAGGTCAACGCGGCCGATTTCCTGCAAATACTTGTCAAGAGAAGCGGTTTCACGATTTGTAACCTGCTTCGAGATTTTTAGTTGCCTCATACGTGTTTCGGGTGTAAGGTTAGTTCGATATGGGACTGTGTTTGCTGTCAGTTTCTTTTTACGAACGGAAGCACTGAAGGTTACATCGGCCGGACAAAAAAATCGTTTCCAAACGTGCTTTTTTCATGGTATTTTTCAACAATTGTGGATAAGCTGTATTACCTGTTTAATCCCACTGATAATAAAAGGTAACTCGTACCGGTTAAAATTTTTTCGTGAGGCTGGGAAAGAAAAAACCGGGTTCCGATTGCTCGGGACCCGGTTCCTGTATTTTACTTCCGGATATTAATTCTGCGGCTGCTTGCGCGGCGGACGACGATCGCCCTGCGGTTTTTCTACGTAGCCTTCCGGTTTGGGCAGAAGCACTTTGCGCGAGAGGCGGAACTTGCCGGTTTTCTCGTCGATTTCCACGAGTTTCACCTGCACGATATCGCCTTCTTTCAGCACACCGTCCATACTGTCGAGGCGGCGCCATTCGATTTCCGAAATGTGCAGCAGGCCGTCGCGCGCGGGCATAAATTCAACGAATGCGCCGAACTGCGTGATGGTTTTTACTTTGCCTTCATAAACAGCGCCTACTTCAGGTGTGGTGGCGATGCCGCGGATACGCGCGAGGGCTTTGTCGATCGATTCTTTGTCCGGACCGGCAACGTCCACAAATCCGAACTCGCCTTTTTCTTCGAGTACGATCGTGGTTCCGGTTTCACGCTGCATTTCCTGGATAACTTTTCCGCCGGGCCCGATAACGGCTCCGATGAATTCGCGGGGAATCTGGATCTGCACGATACGCGGCGTATGCGGTTTGAAATCTGCGCGCGGCTTGTCGAGTGTTTTCATGATCTCGTTCAGGATATGCAGACGTCCCTGCTTGGCCTGTTCGAGCGCCTGTGCCATTACGGCGTGCGGAAGTCCGTGTACTTTAAGATCCATCTGCACCGCAGTGATTCCTTCGGTAGTTCCGCAAACTTTAAAGTCCATGTCGCCGAGATGATCTTCGTCGCCGAGGATATCGCTCAGGATCGCGTATTTGCCCTGCTCGTCGGTGATCAGGCCCATGGCAATACCCGAAACCGGTTTTTTGATCTGAACGCCGGCATCCATCAGGGCAAGCGTGCCTGCACAAACAGTAGCCATCGAAGACGAGCCGTTCGATTCGAGGATATCGCTTACGATACGGATGGTATAAGGCGATTCTTTCGGCAGCATGTTTTTCAGCGCGCGCAGGGCCAGGTTTCCGTGTCCTACTTCACGACGGCCGGTACCGCGGTTGGGGCGGGCTTCACCGGTAGAGTATGGCGGGAAATTGTAATGCAGCAGGAAGTTCGCGTCGCCCTGGATGATGGCGCCGTCGATCATCTGCGCGTCCAGTTTGGTGCCCATGGTCACGGTAGTCAGCGACTGCGTTTCACCGCGGGTGAAAACAGCGGAGCCGTGTGCGGAAGGGAGGTAATCCACTTCACTCCAGATCGGGCGGATGTCGGTTGTTTTGCGTCGAGGCGTTTGCCTTCGTCGAGCACTGCGCGGCGGACGGCAACGTATTCCACGTCGTGGAAATATGTTTTCGCCAGTTTTTCTTTATCGGCTGTGCGCTCTTCTTCGGGAAGTGTTTCCCAGTATTCTTTGAAGATGGCGCGGAAAGCGTCGCGGCGTTCGCTTTTGTTCGGGTTACCGGAAGCGGCCACGGCATATACTTTATCGTAGGTAGCCGTTTTGATGGCTTCACGAAGAGCTTCGTCGTGCGTTTCGTGGCTGTATTCGCGTTTGGTCTGACCTTTTCCGGCCATTGCGGCAAGTTCTTTGATCGCAGTGATCTGGCGCTTGATGGCTTCGTGCGCGAACGTGATCGCTCCGAGCATGTCGGCTTCGCTCACTTCTTTCATTTCACCTTCCACCATCAGGATGTCGTTTTCGTTGGCAGCGACGATCATGTCGATGTCCGACTGTTCCATCTGGTCGATGTTCGGGTTGATGACGAACTGGCCGTTGATGCGGCTTACGCGTACTTCCGAAACCGGTCCGTTGAACGGGACATCGGAAACAGCGAGTGCGGCCGAAGCGGCGAATCCTGCGAGGCAATCCGGGAGGAAGTTGGTATCGCCGGAGATCAGGTAAATAAGTACCTGTGTATCGGCATGATAATCTTCCGGGAAGAGCGGGCGCAGGGCGCGGTCAACGAGGCGGGAAATAAGTACTTCATAATCCGACAGGCGGGCTTCGCGGCGGAAAAAGCTTCCGGGGATGCGGCCTGTGGAGGCGAATTTTTCCTGGTAATCCACGGTGAGGGGCATGAAATCGACACCGGGCTTGGCTTCGGGAGCGGATACAACCGTTGCGAGGAGCATGGTTTTGCCCATTTTCACTACTACTGATCCGTCGGCCTGCTTGGCCAGTTTGCCGGTCTCTATAGTGATCGTGCGTCCATCACCTATATCGAATGTTTTTTGAATTCCAATTTGTGACATCTTGTTTCTTTTTTACGTTTCTTTTTTGCGGCGTTCAGCTTTGCTGCGTGATTATTTGGTGTGTTGGGTAGGGTACTATAAAGAAGAAAGCATCCCGGACAAAAATAGGGATGCCTTCATTATTTTTTTCATTATGGTGCTGTTACTTGCGGATGTCGAGTTTCTTCAGGATCGCCCGGTAACGCTCGATATCGGTCTTTTTCAGGTAGTCGAGCAGGCTCTTGCGCTTGCCTACCAGCAGTACAAGCGACCGCATGGTGCTTTTGTCTTTCGGGCTCTTTTTCAGATGCTCGGTCAGGTAAGAAATGCGGTGCGTGAAAAGGGCAATCTGGCCCTCGGAACTGCCGGTATCTTTCTCCGATTTTCCGTGCGTTTTGAAGATGTCTTTCTTGATCTCTGTAGTCAGGTACATGTTGACTTTACTTTAGCGGTTTACCCGTCTTTTCTTTAAAACGGACTGCAAAGATAAGTGTTTTTTTAATACAGGCAAGTAAACCCCGTTTTTTCCTCGCTATGCTAAATCTTTGATTGCCAGTTGTCTGGCTGCTTTTTGTCGCGCCAGTCGAGCGCCTTTTTCTCGATAAAATGGTGCAGGAGCAGGCTCAGTCCGATGGTAATGGGGACAGCCAGCCAGCCGATAGCCAGGTCGGGGATTTTGCCGTGCAGGTATTTTTCGAGGTAGAGGTGCACATCCGAATGCGTCAGGTACATCGCGAACGAGAGTTTGCCTCCCCATTTCATGAAAGCGCTGACAAACTTCAGCAAACGGTGTTTCGGCTCGGGGATCGATTTTTCGATATACGGCAGCATCATCGCCACCAGCAGGGCCAGTATGGTAAAGGAAAGCGTACGTGTCCAGAGAAAATCGTTCATCCGGTCTACGGGCGTCCGTACAATATGTAAAATCCAGATGTACACGCCCATCAGGGCCAGCCCGCACAGGAAAACCGGCAGGCGGTGAATTTTATTGAATACCCCGGTATATTTTATTTTGATGAAGGCCAGCAAAACACCGATCAGCGGGCTGTCGAGGCGGAGCGGGATATTGCCCGTGAGTCCGCCCCAGGGCCGGTCGGAATAATACACCCAGCCGAAACGGGCCAGGTTGATTATTAAAATGATCCCGGCCAGGAGCATGAGCATATGTTTCGGCTGTGCGGAAACACGGCGCATGAAAATATAAACGATCAGCGGCGTGAGCACGTAAAACCATTCTTCGATGCCCAGCGTCCAGGTGACGGGAAAAAAGCTGACCCCGTAAAAATGATTCTGCAGGAAAAGGAAATAATAAATGATGTTGATCCCGATGGCCGGGGCCAGGATGAACTTGACGATGAGCAGGAAATAATAAAGCGGGAAAACCCGCAGCCAGCGCCGGAACATGAACTTTTTCAGCGCGGCAGGCTCCACTACGGGCGTAGCATAGTAACCGTGAAAAAGCATCTGCCCGATGAGGTAACCGCTGACAATGAAAAGCGACTCTACCGCGAAATATCCCCAGTTGAAACCGCTGTAGAAACCGAAATGACGGAAAATTACCATCGCGATGGAAACCGTCCGTAATATGTCGATGCCGAAGCTGCGTTTCATAAAAACCGGCTGGGGATAGCAGTTGTATTCGGATTAAAAAACAAAAGGCAAAAAGCAAAAGGCAAAAAACAACGGCTGTTGAATTGCCCATTGCTTTTTGCCAATTGCCTTTTGCTTTTTTGCCTTTTTGAAGCTCGGTTTATTGGCATCGCAGTTTCCGGTTCGTCGGGGAAATTTTACGCGGCTACGACTGGAACATTTCCAGCAGGCGCGAAAGTGTGGGTTTCAGATCTTTCCGCGAAACGATTTTGTCGAGGAAACCGTGTTCGAGTACGAATTCGCTGGTCTGGAATCCTTTCGGGAGATCTTTGCCGATGGTTTCTTTTACTACGCGCGGGCCGGCAAAACCGATGAGCGCGCCGGGCTCGCCGATGTTCAGGTCGCCGAGCATGGCGTAGGATGCCGTTACACCGCCGGTTGTGGGGTCGGTGAGCAGGGAGATATACGGAATACCGGCTTGCGAAAGCAGGGCCAGTTTGGCGGACGTTTTGGCCATCTGCATCAGCGAATAGGCCGCTTCCATCATCCGCGCGCCGCCCGATTTGGAAATGATCATCAGCGGAATTTTCTTCTGGAGGCAATAGTCGATTGCACGGGCTATTTTTTCACCGACTACGGAACCCATCGATCCGCCGATGAAACCGAAATCCATGCAGCAAACCACCAGGTCGCGGCCGTCGACCACGCCGTGCGCGGAACGCAGCGCATCTTTCAGGCCGCTTTTTTTCTGCGACTCGACAATGCGGCTTTTGTAATTCTTGGTGTCGGTAAATTCGAGCGGGTCGCCGGAACTCAGGTTGGGATCGAGTTCGACGTATTCGTTATTATCAAAAATGACTTCGAAATATTCCGCCGATCCGATCCGCTCGTGGTAATTGCAATGCGGGCAAACGTACAGGTTGAGTACATGCTCATTGGTAGGGCAGATCTTCTTGCACTTGACGCATTTGTACCAAAGCCCTTCGGGAGTTTCTTTCTTCTCCTTGGTGGATGTGGTGATGCCTTCTTTAATCCGTTTGAACCAACTCATTTTATATACGAATTACGAATTATGCGAATTGCGAATTAATGAAGCCGAAAACTGAACCGGTTACGAAGTTACGAAGAACTGTTTTTCCGTTTAATCCGTAATTCGTCCAATCAGGCAATGCTTACTTCTTTGCAGAGGTAAACGTCCTGGATGGCATTTAAAAGTGCGACGCCTTCTTTCAACGGTTTCTGGAAAGCCTTGCGGCCCGAAATAAGGCCCTGCCCGCCGGCGCGTTTGTTGATCACCGCCGTGGCCACCGCTTCCGAAAGATCCGATGCGCCTTTCGATTCACCGCCGGAATTGATCAGGCCGTTACGTCCCATATAGCAATTGGCCACCTGGTACCGGCAAAGGTCGATCGGGTGATCGCTGGAAAGTTCACTGTACACTTTGGCGTGCGTTTTACCGTAGTTCAGCGCCGTGTAACCGCCGTTGTTCGTCGGCAGTTTCTGTTTGATGATGTCGGCCTGGATCGTTACACCGAGGTGGTTGGCCTGGCCCGTAAGGTCGGCGGCGGCATGGTAATCCACGCCGTCTTTTTTGAAACCGTTATTGCGCAGGTAGCACCACAGGATAGTCGTCATGCCCAGCTCGTGCGCACGGTCGAATGCTTTGGCCACTTCCACGATCTGCCGTCCCGATTCGGGCGAACCGAAATAAATAGTGGCGCCCACGGCCACAGCGCCCATGCGCCAGGCTTCTTCCACGGTACCGAACATGATCTGGTCGAACTTGTTCGGATAGCTCAGGAATTCGTTGTGGTTTATCTTGACGATGAACGGAATTTTATGTGCGTATTTCCGCGAAAGCGAAGCCAGCACGCCGTACGTGGATGCTACCGCGTTGCAGCCGCCTTCGATGGCGAGATTGATGATGCCTTCCGAATCGAAACAGGCCGGGTTGGGAGAAAAGGATGCGCCCGCCGAGTGTTCAATACCCTGGTCAACCGGCAGGATGTTCACATAGCCGGTATTCGCCAGCCTTCCGTGGCCGTAAATGGCCTGCAGGCTGCGCAGCACTTGCGGACTGCGGTTGCTCATACTGAAACAGCGGTCCACAAAATCGCCACCGGGCAGGTGAAGCTGGTCTTTAGAGATGGTTTTACACTGGTGGTTAAGCAGGCTATCGGCCTGGCTTCCAAGAAGTTCTTTGATCTTGTCGATAGATGCCATTGCAATGCTCCTTTTAATACAGGACGGCAAAGTTAAAAGAAGTTTTGGAAGTGGAGGGACCGGCAATTGACCAATGCATCGATTTGAAAATTGAGAAAATGCGCACATATCAGCGCGCGTAGTCATCTTCTCCATTTTCAAATCGGCTCAATTGTCTCAATTTGTCCAATTAAGTTCCACTACCATACCTGAACCCCAGCGTCGGCCGCGACTTTTCTTCCTGCAGCACGAATTCCGCCACATCTTCCGCAGTCAGTGCCCGCAGGACTTCGATGGTCCGCTCGGCGGGAGGTAAGGATGCCAAACGGAGATGCTGGTTTTTCACCGCCTCGCCGATCACCTGCCGCACCGTCCGCGCATTGCCGAAAAATTTATCGCGCTTGTCGTACACTTGCTGCAGGTAATTTTTCAGATGCGCTTCCGCTTCGGGTGCGGCAACGAGTCCTTCTTTCGCGAGCATGCTTTGCGCGATCACGTAAAGTTCTTCCGGCGAATAATCGTGGAAAACATAATGCCGGTCGAAACGCGATCGCAGTCCCGGGTTGCTTTCGAGGAACGTGTGCATGTTGTCGGGATACCCGGCTACGATCACGGCGAATTCACCGCGTAAATCTTCCATGCGCTTCAGGATCACTTCCACGGCTTCTTTCCCGTAATCGTTTCCGCCGCCGCCTTCCGCCAGCGCGTATGCTTCATCGATAAAAAGTACGCCGCCTTTCGCTTCTTCAATGCGTTCCTGTGTTTTTACAGCGGTCTGGCCGATGTAGCCGGCAACAAGTCCCTGCCGGTCCACTTCCACGATATGTCCTTTTTCTATCAGCCCGAGCGCTTTGTAAATTTTTGCGATGATCCGCGCCAGCGTAGTTTTTCCCGTGCCGGGATTGCCGGTGAAAACAGCGTGCAGCGAAAATTTATTCATCACGCTCTTGCCGGTTTCCTGGTAAAAACGCGTGAGCTTGACGAGTTCGCCCACTTCCGCTTTGATGTTGCTCATGCCGGTAAGCGCGTTCAGTTCGTCCAGCGCTTCGCGCAGCATTTTTTCGTTGATCGTGATGTTGAGGATCTTTTTTCCGCGGCCCATGAAAACACGTTCCACGTCTTCGCGCTCGATCGTGGAAAGCGCTTCGTTGTCCAGCGTTTCCAGTGAGCCCATTTTTACTAAGCGAAGTCCCATGTTCATCTTCGCTTCGTCCAGCACGCCGAGTGCGAAACGCGCGTTGCCGAAAGTCCGGTCGCGGTTGCGGTACGCGTCGATCAGCTGTTCCTCGAGGTACGCTTCCGCGGGATAAGAAAATTTGACGCCACGTTTGGCGGAAGCGGTGAGCGCAATTTTTTTCAGTTCGTCCGGCAGGTAATCGTCGAAATGGAAATAATGTTTGAAACGCGATTTCATGCCGGGATTGGAGTTCATGAAAATTTCCATCTCCTTCGGATATCCGGCTACCATGATCGCGATGTCGCCTGCGCCGTCCGACAATTCTTTCAGCAAAATTTCGATCACTTCTTTTCCGAAATCCTTGCTGTCTTCACCCTGCCGGGCCAGCGCATACGCTTCATCTATAAAGAGTACGCCGCCGCGCGCCGTGTCGATGGCCTTTTTCACCTTCGGTGCAGTCTGCCCGATATATTCGCCCACCAGCTCGGCGCGATCCACTTCGTGGACATGTCCTTTACTCAGCAGACCCATCTTTTTGTAAATCTGCCCGAGCATGCACACCACCGTGGTTTTTCCCGTGCCGGGATTCCCGGTGAACACGCTGTGCAGCGAAATTTTTTCTTCCTCGGCGAATCCTTTTTCCTTCCGGAATTTCAGGAAGTTGAGGTAACTGATATGATCCTTGATGCTGCGTTTTACTTCTTCGAGCCCGATCAGGCCTTCTAATTTTTCGAGATGCTGTTCCAGCGTCAGGTTTTCATCGCTGCTTGCCGACGCATCACCATCTCCGCTTCCCGCAGTCGATTCGCCGGCCTTGACGAGGTTGTCGCTGCCGAGAATAAGTTCGGGAATACCTTCCTCTTCCTTCTCCGCCGCTTCGAACTGCACGGTGGCGATCAGCGTATCCATAAAAACGATCTCGAGCGAATACTTGTCGTCTTTCCACGAACCGGGCGCATCATTTCCCCAGCCGGCGTCGAAGGTGTAAGTGAAATCTTTTTTGCCTTTCACGATGGCGCCTTCGCGCGTAACCTGCCCTTTGAGCTGGCCCGCATCGTCGAAGAAATTGAAAAACAGTTCGTAGTTCCAGTCCAGGTTGGTGATATTCTTAAGCCGGAACTCGAGCCAGAGGTACCGCGTAGTGCCGCGGTTCAGCGTTTTGATGTATTTGCGTTTCTCCTGTTTCCAGCCTTCGCCGTCGCCTTCGTACAGCTTGATATAATCGACGGTGAAGTAGGGATTTTTTTTCGCTTCTACTTTACCGATATCGTTGATGTAAAATTTCTGCGAGCCCACCAGTTCGTTGTCGATATATGCTTCCCAGAGGTATTCGCCTTTTTTCCAGAAAGCGCCCGCGGTGGGATTTCCCCAGCCGTCGCGGATGTACACGATGTTCTCGTCGGTGCGGATATCGCGTTTCGTGTCGAGGCTGCAGAGCTCGCGGCGCTGGTTGTCGGTTACTTCGAACGCTTTCAGCAGGATATTCGCCGTCCACGCTTCTTCGTCGAAAAGTTTATTGTAAAACGAAAACTCCGCGCGGACGTATCCCGTTTCCATCCGGTCGAAAACCTTGCGGTACTTTTTGGTCGAACCGGCCATCCACTCGTCCGAGCTATATGTTTTCAGTTCCTTGAATTTGTATTTCTTCATAACGAAAGCGCTTTGCAGCGGATTAACGGGTGAAAAATCGGGAAGGCTAAATTACGGGAAAAAAGGTATTCCGTTCTTTACCGCGGAGGGCGCATCAATGTTTCATGAGTTTGTGTTATAGCGTCTTCGCTAGTCGACGACTTAGTCGACGACTAGCTGCGTCTGTTTAAACGAGACTTAATTCCCGCCTTTTTCCGATATTTGCCTCCCTTATTGGAATTAACTTTTAATCTACATCTCCCATGTCAGAAGGCAGACAGATCATTTTCTCGATGGTGAACGTGACCAAAACCACGACCACCGGCAAGCAGATCCTGAAAGATATTTACCTCTCGTTTTATTACGGAGCCAAAATCGGCATCATCGGTCTCAACGGTTCCGGCAAATCCACGCTGATGAAAATTATCGCCGGCGTGGAAAAAAATTACCAGGGCGACCTGCATTTTTCTCCCGGTTATTCCATCGGTTATCTCGAGCAGGAGCCTGCGCTGGATGAGACGAAAACCGTGATGGACATCGTGAAAGAAGGCGCCAAAGAAATCGTGGACCTGCTTGCGGAATACGAAGCGGTGAACAATAAATTTTCCGAGCCGATGAGCGATGACGAAATGAACAAGCTCATCGAAAAGCAGGCCCGCCTCTCCGAAAAGATCGAACAAACCGACGCCTGGAACCTCGACAGCAAACTCGAACGCGCGATGGATGCGCTGAACTGTCCCGAAGGCGATACGCCCATCAACGTATGCTCGGGCGGTGAACGTCGTCGCGTGGCCCTGTGCCGCCTGTTGCTCCAGCAACCCGATATCCTGCTCCTGGACGAACCGACCAACCACCTCGACGCGGAGTCGGTGGACTGGCTCGAAAATTTTCTGCAGGAATATAAAGGAACCGTCATCGCCGTAACGCACGATCGTTATTTCCTCGATAACGTGGCCGGCTGGATTCTCGAACTGGACCGCGGCGAAGGCATTCCGTGGAAAGGAAATTACTCTTCATGGCTCGACCAGAAATCGAAACGCCTGGAGCAGGAAGAAAAAACCGAGAGCAAACGGCGCAAAACGCTGGAACGCGAGCTGGAATGGGTGCGCCAGGGTGCGCGCGGCCGGCAGGCGAAACAGAAAGCGCGTTTGCAGAACTATGAAAAACTGCTGAGCGAAGACACGAAACAAAAAGAAGATACGCTCGAACTGTTCATCCCCAACGGTCCGCGCCTCGGTACCGAAGTAATCGAAGCCATCGGTGTTTCGAAGGCGTTCGGAGATAAAGTGCTTTACGAAAACCTGAATTTTAAATTGCCGCCGAACGGTATCGTCGGTATCATCGGTCCGAACGGCGCCGGTAAAACCACGCTCTTCCGCCTGATCATGGGCGAAGAAAAACCGGATGCCGGCGAATTCAAAGTCGGTGCGACGGTGAAAGTAGCTTACGTGGACCAGGCGCATTCCACCATCGATCCCGAAAGCACCGTATTCGAAGCCATCACCGGCGGAACGGAAGTGGTGGACGTGGGCGGCCGCACGATCAACTCGCGCGCCTTCGTTTCGAAATTCAACTTCAGCGGTCCCGACCAGGGCAAAAAAGTAAAAGTGCTCTCGGGCGGTGAACGGAATCGCCTGCACCTCGCGCTCACCCTGCGCGCCGGGGCCAACGTGCTGCTCCTCGACGAACCGACCAACGATATCGACGTGAACACCATGCGCGCGCTCGAAGAAGCGCTGGAAAATTTTGCCGGCTGCGCAGTAATTATTTCGCACGACCGCTGGTTCCTCGACCGCGTGTGCACGCACATCCTCGCGTTCGAAGGCGACGCCAGCGTGTATTTCTTCGAAGGCAGCTATTCGGAATATGAAGAGAATAAGAAGAAGCGACTTGGAACAACCGAGCCGAAACGGTTCCGGTACAAGAAACTGGCGCTTTGATCAACGAGTCGCGCAAAGACGACAATTGTCATAGAAAGTTGATTTCAAAGCAGCATACTTTTGTGAAACGAATTAACTGACAATAGACAATAACATGAAAAAGATTTTCCTCCTTCTCGCACTGGCCTTCTCCGTACCCGCCATCGCGCAAACCTGCGGCGACTTCGAGCAATTCAACAAAGGTGTTACGTACACCATGACCAGCTACAACGGCAAGGATAAGGTAACGGGCACGACGACCACGACGGTGGATAACGCGTCGAAAACGGCGACCGGCGCATCGGCCGATCTCACACAGGTAACGAAAGACGAAAAAGGCAAGGAAACCGGCACGATTAAATCGACGGTAACCTGCGACAACGGAACGTACAGTGTGGATATGAAGAGTTTCGTTTCGCCGGAGATGAAGGAGGGTTACAAAAACATGGACCTGAAATTCGAAGGAAATGCGCTGAATTATCCGCCCACGATGGCTGTCGGGCAAACGCTTCCCGACGGGCAGGTGAAAATGATGGCTGCACAGAACGGCGCGGCGTTCGGCACCACGGTAGTCGACATCAAAGACCGGAAAGTGGAAGCGAAAGAAACGATAACAACCGGCGCCGGCACTTTCGAATGTTTCAAGATCACATACACGATCGACCTGAACAGCATGATGATCCTGCCTACCGGCGGCGAAATGAAAATGCCCGGCCTCAAACCCCGCCAGGTCACGGAATGGTTCAGCTTCAAAGTCGGCGCCGTGAAATCGGAAACCTGGAAAGGCGATAAGAAAGAAGGATATACGGTGCTGACGGCACTGACGAAGTAAAAACCCGCAGCGAAAAACAGATTGTAGTCATTGCGAGCGAAGCGCGGCAATCGCTTGCGAAGCGTAACGTTGCCCTTCGGAAGCGATTGCTTCGCTGCGTCTCCCGGGTCTTTGCCACTTTTCGTTTCGGCTGACTTCGCTCGCAATGACGACTCGAATTTTGTTTAGCCGCGCCCGGTAACCGGTTCAGGTTCTCGCTTCTCTCCTAAAAATCCTCAAACATATCATACCCGCCCGCCGAACTCACTTCGAAATCGGAGACGGATGCCCGGCGGTGGCCGTAAATGCGCAGGCGCAGCAGCGCGTTGTCCACTTCTTTTTTCTTCTGCTGGTCGCTTTCAAAAGCGATGCTCGTGCGGTGCACTTCGGGATAAAGCGTGACCTGGTTCTGGTCGTTCGGGTGAATGCCGCTCACGGCGAGTTTCCAGATCTTCTTGTCTTTCGGGCGCCATTTGTACACATAGGCGTAACCTTCGCCCAGTTTGTTTTTCATCGGCACTTTTTCCAGTTGTACGATCGTATCGCTTTTGCCTTTGGTGTCCTCGCTGAAAAGCAGCGCCTGCAAAAGTTCTTCCTGCTTCAGCAGTTCCGGTTTCATTTTTTCCAGGTGACCGTAATAGCTGAGTGTGGCGTAAACGAGCGCTTTTTTGGAACGTTGCACGGCGTATTTGTTCCAGGTGGAATCGTTGACCGGCGCACCCAGTTTGAGCATCAGCCCGGCCGCCACGATACGCAGTTCGTCGGGCGTATTGGTCAGCACTTTGTCCAGGAATTTTTTCACGCGCTTGTCGTGGTGGAAGGGTGCGAGCAACTGCACGTAACGCAGCATGTCTTCCTGCCGGTCGTTCAGCGCATCCGCCGGATCGAATTTCCGGCGCTGCATCCGGTAAGCATAATTCGAATTGTCGCTTTTCGGCGGGAAAGTGCGGTAGTTGCTGGAATACCGGCTGTTGTCGATCGACGACAAATAAATCTTCAGTTCGTAATTCGCGTCTTCGAGAATATCGTTTTGCTGCTTCGCGTAATCCTTACTCTTCAGGATATTCTTCTCCATCATTTTCGACTGGAGTTCGTAAATCGTCGGGCGATACTCGGGAAAACGCGTATACGAAAGAATAGCCGGGAAAAGCGGGCGCGCCATTTCGAGCGAATCGAAGAAGGGACTGAACGCGTCGCGGATACTGGATTCGTCGGAGGTAACGCAAAGTTCCGTGCGCATCAGGTTGAGGAAAGTCTGCGTCGCTTTTTTGTTCATCTGCTTTGCCACCGCGTTCAAAACCGAGAAAGCGAGTTTCTGCGAATCGGTGTACTGGATGTATAATTTTTCCAGGAAGGGCAGGATATCGGGACTCTTCCGCCGGCCGAGCGCTTTGATCAGGCGCTGTTTGTCTTCTTTATCCAGCGTACCGAATTTCGGATTTTTGATCATTGTGATCATCTGCGGCACATGCTTGTCGAGCAGGTTGGCGGAAACATAGCGTATCGCTTTTTTTGCCGGCTTGCTGATCGTCGTATCCGTGTCGTAAATTTTCGGGAAGAAATATTCGCTCAGCTTGTCCGAAAGCACGTCGATGCCCATGCAGGTATCTTTCGGGCGGAAAGTTTCGAAGAAATTGTTCACGAAAGGCGAAGGTCCTTCGATGGTATCGATCAGCGCACGCACGATATGCACCGAGCCGCAGCGCTGGTAAACGCGCATCATGAATCCGCGGGAACAGCCGGTATCGGTGAGCATGCCTGACATGATATTCCATTCCCCGTCTTTTTTCATTTCCGTCTGCCGCCAGTGGAATTGCCTGCTCTCGTCCATATCTTCCACCATGCCTTTCCAGAATTTTTCCATCGTTTCTTCCTGGTAGTACATGCTGAATTTGCGGAAGGCGACCGCGACGATTTCACCCGATTCGGGCGACTGGAAATACTTGGCTCTCGATTTGGGCAGGAATATTTCTTCTTCGTCTTTTTTCTTCTTCTTCACTTCCCGGCTGGCGCTTTCCGAAACATCGCGGTACTGCGACGTATTCACAAATGTGTTCACGGAGAAATGCATGGACGTGTCGGTATACGTCTGCAGTTTTTCGTTCAGTTTGAAATCCGTAAACGTAAACGACTGTATAAATTCCTGCGCTGTTTTTTCGTCGCCGCGGCAGCCGGCCAGGTAATAGCGGTGGCCGCGGAGCGCGAGCCGGCCGTAAATTTTCTGCCCTTCGTGTTCAAAAACCACGTCGAGCGCCGGCCATTTGCCCAGTGTCGTCACTTTTTTCTCCTTCACGGTAAGGTCGGTTTGCTTGGCGAAAACATCGGCCATGATGCTCAGTTCGAACGTATCTTCTTCCAGGTAACTGAAATCGATCAGCGATGCGGCTGCAAAAAAACAGTAACTGTTCCCGTCGGGAGAAAAGCCCGTTACATACCGCTGCTGCGCCGATTTTACAAACTGCGCGCGCAGGTCGCTGAACTGGCCGGGGAAATCGATCTGCACGCCCGTGGCCGCATCCGAGCAGCGGCGCTTGCCCCCGTTACGGGTAGTACGGAACGCGATGGAATTGAAAAATTTATCGGCTTCCGGCCCCTGCGTTACGTATTCTTCCACGCCGCTCATTTTGAAAACGTAAATCTCTTCGGGTGTGATGAAAATATGGTAACGCTGCATATCGCCTTTGGATGTTTTGTTGACGATATCATACCCGGGATAACCGGCGTTGCTGGTGACGTTTTTCTTGCTGATAATTTTCCCGGGAATGTTTTCATAAAGCAGGCTGTCGATACGCTTGATGAAATAATCTGCTTTTTTGCCTTTCAGCCCGCCGTAATGGTTCAGGCGCTGGATATAATAGTACGAGCCGTTACCCATATCCATGCTCAGGTAATCTTTGCCGGCCGGGAATGTCGCCGTTTCATGAAGCTGGTAGGGAAGATCGACGGAGAAAGCGGAATCGCCGGCAAACTGCGTGGTGAATTTCACCGGGACGCGGATCGCATCGATGTTCGCTTTCATTTTGATGCTGTTGTTGTCTGCAAATTTTACCGGGCGCAGCGTGTATCCTTTCCTGCGCAGCATTTCGATCATGCCCTGCGATCCCGGCAGATGCGCGGAACCCACGCCGGCAAACAGGCGGCTTTTTTTCATGATCGAATCCATACAATCCACCATCAGCTGGTTGCGGTCGTACAGCATATACTTGAAAAAATGCTCCGGCGACCCGTTCAGTTTTTCCAGCGTATCGAGCATATCGAGATCACCGCGGCGGTAAGCGTCTTCTATCGCTTCGCTGTACGACATGTCCTTGCGGATTTCTTTCAGGATAAGCCGCTTGCGTTCGCGTTCTTCCTTTTTCTCTTCGTTGTCGCTGTCCGGGTCGTCTTCCTGCGCCAGGTTGGCCAGCTTCTGCGAAACGGCAAATTTTTCCAGCCCGACGACTTTTTTGTTCAGTTTTTTGCCCGACTGGAAAATGAAATGGTCGAGGTACGTATTCTCTTCGTAATCCGCGCGTGAAGCGGAAGAACGGTAAAGCATGTGGTTGATGATGTACGGTGTGGAACGCAGCAGCGATTTCAGCTCATCCTGGTCGGGAATATCGGGAACGATGCCGCGTTTGTAAAAACCGGATGCCATTCTTCCATATTGAGTTCGAGCGCAACCACGTCGACTCCTTTGATGGCCACGTAAAAACTGTCGCTCAGGTGAAAAGCCACCTTGCGGCTGATATGCATGGTGCCGTAGAGATAGGAGGGTTTGCTCAGCCCGTTGCCGGTAATTTCCCAGAGCAGGCTGGGGTACTTTTTTTCCGCGCCTTGTGCAAAAAGCACGTTCGCCGAAATCAAAAAAGAAAGCAGAAGAAAAATACGTCGCATAGGCAGGGAAATGTGATGAAAATGGGTTTATGGTTCAAAGTTAAGGATGTAAGGCATATTCCAGTCTGTTAAAAATTCCTCCGGAGTAAATATTTATCGAAGTTTTTTATCGTCGGAATAGTTCCGGCAGCAGTCGGCAGCGGCAGTATTTGTTTTACGGCAATGTTCCTGGAAAATCCGGGCAACAGGCGCAGCGCACTATGCTGACTGCTGCTGCTGCCGACTGCCGCTGTTGACAAAGCTATTCCGACATATACAGTTCTTGCTTTTGTAACAGGTACGCGGAGGAATTTTAAACAGACTCACAAATGAGATTAACTTTGCAGCATGTTTTCACAAAATAAGGAGGACGCCGCATCCGGGTTCCGGATGGTAGCCACTACTATGCAGGGGCTTTCCGGTATTCTCGCGCAGGAGTTACTCAAACTCGGGGCGCGCGATATAGAGGAACACAACCGCGCGGTGAGTTTTTTCGGCGACAAAGGTTTTATGTACAAAGCCAATCTTTCGCTGCGTACCGCTTTGCGCGTGCTTCTCCCGGTCGAAACGTTTGAAGTGCATAACGAAGAAGACCTGTACAACGGCATGAAAGCGATCGACTGGGAACAGTGGCTCGGCGTAGACGATACGCTGGCCGTGGATTGCTCGCTCAACACGCCTTTGTTCAATCATACGCAGTACATCGCGCAGAAAACGAAAGACGCGATCGTCGATCGTTTCCGCGACAAGTACGGAAAACGGCCTTCGGTCGATCTCAGTGAACCCACGTTGCGGATCAACGTACACGTATATCACGAAACCTGTACCGTTTCACTCGACAGTTCGGGCGATTCGCTGCACAAGCGCGGCTACCGCGACCTCACGGGACAGGCGCCGCTCAACGAAACGCTGGCCGCCGGCATGGTGATGCTCACCGGCTGGGACCGCCGCTCGCCATTTATGGATCCGATGTGCGGTTCGGGAACTTTGCTCATCGAAGCGGCATTGTATGCCAACAATATTCCGCCGGGTATTTTCCGCGAAAAATTCGGTTTCGAACGCTGGAAAGATTTTGATGAAGACCTCTGGCATACCATCCACGAAAGCCAGATCAGCCGCATCAGCAGCGAAACGCAGACGATCATCGGTTCCGATATGTCGCAGCACGTTGTCCGCAAGGCACGCGAAAATGTAAAACGCGCTAAAGTGGACGATGTGGTTAAAGTTACCGTCGCAAATTTCCACGACCTTGAACCGCCGGAAAAAAAAGGCGTCATGGTCATCAACCCGCCTTACGGTGAACGGATGCACAAAGAAGATATCGAAGCGCTTTATAAATCCATCGGCGATACGCTCAAGAAAAAATATTCCGGCTGGGAAGCCTGGCTTATTTCTTCGAATATGGAAGCGCTGAAAAAAATCGGCCTGCGTCATTCCCGGAGGATCACGCTTTTCAATGCCGCGCTGGAATGCAAATTCCTGAAGTTCGAACTGTACGCCGGCACAAAGAAAATCCACAAGCTGGAAAACCGGGGGGACTAGCCCCGCCTCTTTCCTCCCCGAAGGGGAGGATGCTGGAATACACAAGTGACGTTCCTTTTGTTTTTAACAAAAGGAACGTCACTTAAATTTGTAATGCTATCCTCCCCTTCGGGGAGGAAAGAGGCGGGGTCTTTATTCGTACTTTCGTAAAAATTGTAATTCGCCATTTATGAAAACAATAGCAGTTTTTACTTCGGGCGGCGATTCCCCGGGAATGAATGCTTGTCTGCGGGCGGTTGTCCGGACGGCAAGTTTTCATAAGATGAACGTGTTCGGGATCCGCTACGGTTACGAAGGCATGATTGACGGCGATTTTATCAGGATGGATGCGCGTTCGGTCGCGAATATCATTCACCGCGGCGGAACGATCCTGAAAACAGCGCGCAGCAGCCGTTTCATGACCGATGAAGGCATGCAGCAGGCCAAAACACAGCTCGAAAAACACGGCATTGAAGGCGTGGTGGCTATCGGTGGCGACGGAACTTTCCGCGGAGCGCTGGCATTTTCAAAAATATGTTCGATTCCTTTCATTGGTTGCCCGGGAACGATAGACAATGACCTGGCCGGAACGGATTTTACCATCGGTTTCGATACGGCTTTGAATACGGTGACCGAGGCGGTGGACAAAATCCGCGACACGGCCGAATCGCATAACCGTGTTTTTATCGTGGAAGTGATGGGCCGCGATGCAGGGCTGATTGCGCTGTATGGCGGGATAGGTGCAGGTGCGGAAGGTATCCTCATCCCCGAATCGAAACACGACCTGGACCAGTTGCTGGATAAACTCGGCAAAAGCCGGAAAGAAAAATCCTCGCGCATCATCATCGTTGCGGAAGGCGACGAAGCCGGCGGCGCGCTGAAAACAGGGGAGGAAGTGAAAAAACGTTTCCCGGAACTCGACGTGCGCATTACCATACTCGGCCACATCCAGCGCGGCGGATCACCGACCTGTATGGAAC
>VBWE01000054.1:0-3949 GCA_006218065.1 Bacteroidota bacterium | reverse complement strand
ATGCGGGACTTATGGGGTATGCTGCAGCGGAGGCTTTGCGCGGGGGAATGAAATACCACATGACCGGGATCGTGAATCATAAAATCGCATACACGCCTTTTGAAAAAGCCGTAAAATCCTACCCGCAACCCGACCCGGATTTGCTCCGTATGATGGACGTGGTTTCCTGATCGTGCTTTTTTGAACCGGCTTTAAAATAAAATGAACGTCAAACACGACTTACCAGAAAAAGCGGCTTTTGTGTCCTGTATTTCATAACGTTTTTACGGGAGGTGTGCATATGCATCTCAGCACGCTGGCGAACGGCATACCGCTGCATTCCCTGCATGCGTTCGTATTATCTGTTATAGCTTTAGCCAAAACCGTTCATGGCACGCCGCAGGAAGATGCAAAAGCGAAGACCGGGAAAAAATCTACTTCTGTTTTATCGGGTTTGACAACGGCCTGTTCATACAATAAGAAAGCCAACGGCCGCTACGAGCTGGGAAATAATCTGGATGTTCAGCTCGAACCGCATTTTGCATCCATCGATTCCGCCGAATGGAATAAACTCGTTCCGGCGGATAATTTTTTCATGCAGGAAAAATACCTGGCCGGGCTCGAAAAAACCGCTGCGCCGAACCTGCGTTTTCATTACGCCGTTGTCCGCAAAAACGAGAAGCCTGTGCTGGCCGCCGTTTTCCAGGTGATTCATATCGACCGGGAGATGATGTCGGAAATTCTTGCGCCGCTCGCTTCATCGAAAAAGTACGTGGGCTTTATCGCCGGCTGGCGCGAATGGATCAAAAAAGGCAGCGATAACCTGACCATGCAGGTACTTGTTTCCGGTAATAATTTCGTGAGCGGGGAATACGGACTTTGCTGTGCAACGAATATGGAACCTGCCGCAGCATTCGATACACTGGCCGGAATCGTACGCGTGATCCTGAAGCATGATCGGGACCAGGGACTTATCTCGACGATACTGGTGAAGGATTACTACGGTAAAAACGCCCCTTCCGCACGCCGCCTGAAACGCGCACGTTACCACGAATTCCTGGTCGAGCCCGAAATGATCGTGGATATCGACCCGGCCTGGAAAACGTTCGAAGGTTACCAGGAAGCGATGAGCAAAAAATACCGGAACCGGCTGAAAACCACGATCCGGAAAACGGGAGCTGTGTCACGGAAAAATTTCACGTTTGCGGATATTGTCCGCCACCAGCCGCGTATCATGGAACTTTACCTGGCCGTGCACAACAAAGCCAAGTTCAGGCTGGCCGCGCTCACGCCGGAATATTTCGCGGAAATGAAAAAAACATTCAGCGACCGCTTCCGCTTCACGGCATATTACCTGGAAAACGAACTGATCGGATTCCGGACGTCTTTCGATACCGGCCGTGATATCGAGGCGCATTTTATTGGGATCGATTATGCGCGCAACGCGGAACTGGGCATTTACCAACTCATGCTGTACGATTACGTCAGGGAAGGCATTGAAAAGGGAGCCGACCGTGTTTTCCTCGGCCGCACCGCATCGGAAATAAAAAGCAGCGTCGGCGCCCGCGCGCACGATCTCACCTGTTTTATCCGCCACCGGAATTCTTTTTCCAACCAGATCATTCGCCCGTTTATCGATTATCTCCGCCCCAGCGAATGGATTCCACGTAACCCGTTTAAAGACAACGGGACAGAAGAGTAATTTAGTCGATAATTGGCAATTTCCCGTCGAAGAAGCTTGATTTTCAGCTGTAATTCGTTTATATTCGGCGAGCAAACACACCAAATCACACCGGATCAATCGAACTAAACTTACCTAAATGAGAAAATTCAGCTTACCGCTGACCCTGCTCCTGACGGTCTTCTGTATACCAACTGCTTTTGCCCAGCGCGGCGTTCACGGCCCGCGCACAGTCACTGCGGCAAACACCATTGTCAATGAATACACGGCGCTGACAGCCAATGCGGCTGCGGGTGCGACCAGTATTTCAGTAGCCAACTCGGCCCTGAATGCGAACGGTCGTTTTACCGGTAACCTCGTCCCCGGCGACCTGATCATAATCTATACCGTCCAGGGCGCCTGGATCAGGAACCAGTTCGACGTCGGCGGAACCGACACGACCTTCGGAAAAATCCAGACCACTGGTGACTATTTCAACTGCGGGAACTGGGAATTTGCCCAGGTGCTTTCCGTACCGAATGCCACGACGATCAACCTGGACTGCGGGCTGAAAAACGGCTACGGAGCAACCGGCGGCGCGATCCGCGGGCAGGTGATCCGCGTTCCCCGTTACACCACGCTGACCATTAACGCCGGCGGAGTGCTGACCTGCGACGACTGGAACGGTACCATTGGCGGTGTGCTTGCCGTGGAAGTGGACGGAAATATGGTTGTCAACGGTTCTGTTGATGCAACCGGAAGAGGCTTCCGTGGTGGATCTCTGGTCGGGGACAATACTTCTACTTATGGTGTAAACAATACCTACCACAGCAACCCCGATTTCGGCGCGCAGCGCGGTGAAGGCATTGTCGGTTACCAGGCCGATTATACTGTCTTTGGCGGTATGTACGGTCGCGCTCCTGCGGGAAATGCAGGTGCAGGCGGCGATGCACACAACGCGGGCGGCGGCGGCGGCGCCAACGGGCAGAATTCCGTAAACCCGGCAGCAGTCTGGACCGGGAACGGTGTGCCTGATCAGACTTTAGGCGGCTGGGTGACGGCCTGGAACCTGGAGCCCCCGGTCAATACGATGACTTTACGTACGAATGCGAACTCTGAAGGGGGAGGTCGTGGCGGTTATTCGTTCTCCGGTAATGGTACAAATAACAATGCTACTACGCTTCCGCCCGGAAATGTGGGTTGGGGCGGTGATGCACGAAATCACCAGGCAACGGGCCTGGGCGGCCGTGCGCTGCATTATGACCTGCTTCCCGGGCGTTTGTTCCTGGGCGGCGGCGGCGGCGCCGGCGATCAGAATGAGAGCCAGGGCGGAAACGGCGGCGACGGCGGCGGTTTGATTTATGCCATGGTATTTGGAAACATCAGCGGTACCGGAACAATTACTTCCAACGGGAACCCCGGCAGCAATGCACAGGGTGTTCCTGCAGCGAGCAGCTATTCCGGCAGCGACGGAGCCGGCGGCGGCGGCGGCGGCGGAACGATCGTGCTGAATTCAGTAGGTACGCTTACCGGCGTAACGGCTACAGCCAACGGCGGTGTGGGCGGCAACCAGGTGATGACCGCAGGCGGACTTTACTTCGGTAATATTTTCGAAGCGGAAGGGCCCGGCGGCGGCGGCGGCGGCGGACATATAGCCATTGCGGCCGGTGCGATCACGCGAAACGCGAACGGAGGCAATAATGGTACAACCAACTCCGGCGGACTCACGGAATTTCCTCCCAATGGCGCCACACGCGGCTGCCCGGGAACGAATAATGCAACAACTACGAATTTCAACATCACGGCTACCAACGCATCCATCTGCGCCGGCCAGTCAACAACACTTACGGCAACTCTTACCGGAACTCCGCCGACACCCAATACGGTTACCTGGTACAGTTCTTCTACCGGCAACACCGTGCTCGGTACAGGTCTTTCCTACAATACCGGAGTACTCGGCGGCACAACCACATTCTGGGTAGGCCTTTGCCCGGGATGGTTCCGTATCCCCGTTACCGTTACCGTAAACATAACGCCTGCCGCACCCACGCTGGGAAGCAACACGCCGATCTGCTCGGGACAGAACCTGAACCTGACGGCGAATACCGTTGTCGGCGGAACGTACACCTGGACCGGCCCGAACAGTTTTTCTTCGGCCGCAGAAGACCCGACTATTGCAAGCGCAACTACCGCCGCAACCGGAACATATTCGCTGACGATTTCCGTCGGCGGTTGTACCAGCCCGATGAGTACGATTTCCGTAACGGTGAATCCGACTCCCGCTGCTCCGACTGTTGGCAGCAACAGCCC
>VBWE01000053.1 GCA_006218065.1 Bacteroidota bacterium | reverse complement strand
AGGATCACGTTTTTCTTTTTCGCTTCTTCATCCAGCGCGCACATTTCCGCCGAGACGTACGAAGCCGTCACCAGATGCTTCCCGAAACGCACACAGTCGGCTGCCACCTGCCCGTGCATCGTAGCCGGAAGCATGGAGATCACGATATCCGTTTGCTGTATTTCCGCTTCGCGCTGCGCCCGGTCGTTAATATCGAAACGGAAAGCGAAGCCGCGGGAATGGCCGCTGATTTTCTGCGCAGCAAGTTCCGGCGACATATCGCCCACGCGGATCTGCCAGTTTCCCGCTTCCGCGTGACCGAGCAGGTATCGGATAAGAGACGAAGACGATCGCCCCGCGCCGATGATGAGCATGTTCTTCATAATGATGCTGCGAAGGTACTATTTCCGCTGCGCAGGATAAAAAACGCGAACAACCGGAACAACTGTGAATTCACAGGCCCGCGCTCCCGTCCTGCTGCTGCCGCGGGTTTGCGCGGGAAACGGTTGCTGCCTGTGAAATCAAACTTTCTGCGCGGTGTTTTGATCAAAAAGGCCTGGCACAAACTGGCAATAGCTTTGCAACGCATACAGAAAACAAAAATAACATGACAAAAGGAAATCCATACCTGCTCAAATTATTCGTGCTGATGCTGGCCCTGGCCTGTCTCGGCATGATGAAGATAAGCGCACAGGTTAACCTGACCAGCGGTTTGATGGCATACTACCCGTTCAACGGGAATGCGAACGACATCAGCGGAAATAACAATCACGGAACACCTTCGGGAAGCGCGGCATTATCCACCGACCAGTGGAATAATGCGAATTCTGCGTACACCTTCGGCGGACCGGCGAATGGCGGAAAAATTACCATCGCCAACAGCCCGAGCCTGCAGTTTTCCACCGCAGCCAGTTTTTCGTTCTGGGCGAAACTGAACAGCAACGTCGGCACGAGCGGAACAGGACAAACCGTGGCCGGCGGAAGCCAGTGCTACTTTGCCAAGGAAGGTGACGCCGGCGGCGGACTTTATAACCTGGCTACGCTGAACGGCACCAACCTGAATGCGAGCGTTGGAAATGTAAGTATGCCCAGCATCGCGGGTGCGCTGAATCCGTACACGACAGCCGACTGGGTGCACTACGTGTATATCATGGATGTCACAGAACAGCGGCTTTACATTAACGGTGTGCTGATCAGTACGACAGCCGGCGCGCCGAATTTCGGCACCATGAACTCGCGCGTGCTGGTGCTCGGCCGTTTCAACAGCAACTGGTACCCGCTGAACGGAAAGCTCGACGAGTTCCGCGTTTATAATCGTGCGCTGAATGCCGCGGAAATCACGGCGCTGTCGAGCCCGGTGGCGCTTACCATCGGCATTACAAATATCAGCGTTTCGTCCATCTGTGCAGGTCAGCCCATGTCGGTTGATTTTTCAGTGACCGGCGGAACACCGCTCGGCGGAAATATTTACACGCTCCAGCTTTCCGACGTCGCCGGAAATTTCACCACGCCGGTCGATCTCGATACGCTCGTTTCATCCGCGATGAACGGTACGTTTAATTTTACCATGCCCGACGGTGTTCCTTCCGGCAGCACGTACCGTTTCCGCGTAACAGCTACTGCGCCGGCCGGGCCTGGAACGCCCGGCGCAGGAACAATAACCGTAAACGGCGTATTGGGTGATATTCCGAATCCTGCGATATTCCGTTTCATAGGCAACAGCGGCGGAAGAAATTATTTCGTGAACAACGCGCAGCAAACCTGGTCCCAGTCACAAACCAGTTGCCAGGCAAACGGCGGACACCTCGCCTGCATCCCGGACGCCGCCACCAATGCGGTACTCGCGCCTCATGTTTCCACCGGTACGCATATCGGTTATACCGACCAGGTAACCGAAGGCACCTGGCTTTGGGTGAATGGTCAGCCAACCACGTACACATACTGGTACGCAGGCGAACCGAATAATTCCGGCAACGAAGATTTCGGGCACATGCTGGCCGGCGGGCAATGGAACGATATAAACGGAACCGTTACGCGTTATGCATTCCTGCAGCTTGCTCCCACCACATCGAACAGCCCGGTTTGCGAAAACGGAACGCTCACGCTTTTTGCAGCCACACTCACCGGGGCAACCTATTCGTGGAGCGGACCGAACGGTTTCAGTTCAACACAGCAGAATCCCGTTATTCCCAACGCACCGGTGGCAGCCGGCGGAACATATACGCTTACCTACACCAAAGGCGGCTGCACCGGAACAGCTACGGTCAGCGTTACGGTTACGCAATCGCCGAACGGGAATGCACAGGTTTCCGCCCTGCTGCCTTCACTCGGCAACGGGTTGATTTTGCATTACCCGTTCAACGGAAATGCGAATGATGCGAGCGGGAATAACCTGAACGGAACTGTTTTCGGAGGAGTAACCGCATCGGCAGACCGTTTCGATAATGCCAACAGCGCGATGACATTCAACGGCAGCAACGGGTATATCGACGTGCCCGACGGAATTTATTTCACCGGAACGGATTATACGATCAGCAGCTGGGTGCGCACCACGTCCAACGCATCGTGGAGCCGGCTGATGGATTTCGGAAACGGCCAGGCGAATAATAACGTACTGGTTGCTATTTCCAACGGAACGACGGGAAGACCTGCGACCGAACATTATATCAACACGACATCCGGCGGACAAGTGGCGAGCGCGTCCACGCAGATCCCGCTCAACCAGTGGTCGCTGCTCATGTATACCTGGAGCAACGGAACGGGCCGCATCTATATTAACGGAACACAGGTGGCCAGCGGAAGCAGCGCAACCCCGCAGAATATTTTGCGCACCATCAATTACATCGGCCGCAGCAACTGGCCCGGAGATGCATACGCCAATGCGAGCTTCGACGATTTCCGGATTTACAACCGGCTGCTGAACACTACTGAAATGCAATCGCTGCTGCTGGAGCAGCCGGAAGCCATGAGCCTCGTCGCTTTGCCCGATTCGGTTTGTCCCGGTACTCCTTCGCTGATACAAATCACCGGTTCGCAGCGCAACGTCAGCTACCAGTTGCAGAACGCCGCCACCAGCGCGAATATCGGCGCGGCAGTAAACGGCAACTGCGATACGATCAGCATTCCGACCGGGAATCTTTCCGCCACAACCAATTTCCAGGTAGTGGCCACAGGTCCCGGCGGATGCCAGCAGATCATCGGGCCGGTTACGGTAACCGTCATTATGCTCGCTTCACCGCCCACGATGACGGGCGCCACGGCCTGCGGACCGGATTCGGTGACGCTTACCGCGAGCGGCGCCCCGGTCGGTGCAACGTATAACTGGTACACGGCAGCAACTGGTGGAACATCTTTCTACACGGGTTCCAGTTACACCACACCGGTACTCACGGCGAGCACCACGTATTATGTTTCCATTTATTTCAACGGGTGTGAAAGCGCGCGTTCGCCGGTAACGGCAACAATCAACCTCGCTACCGCTCCTGCCGTTGACCTGTACAACGGGCTGATCGCGCATTACCTGTTTAATAACAACCTCGGCGATTCGAGTGGGCGCGGACATCACGCTTCACCGGTGTGGACGATTACCTATGCCAGCGACCGTTTCGGGCAGGCGAATAAAGCCGCCAGCCTCACGAGCAACAATTACGTGAACTGCGGCAATCCCTGGGATTTCCAGGCGCTCACCAACCAGGTCACACTTTCGATATGGGTTCGCGAGAATGCAGGCAACTGGGGTTTTCAATCGCCGCTGATGAACAAATGGCAGGGCAACGGATTGTACATGGGTCTTGACAGTTATTACGATGTCGGTGCAGGGCAGCAGATGAACCGCGTGCGCTGGCGCGTGAATTCCGGCACGTACGTGAACAGTTCCGTGAACGTTCCGCACAACCAGTGGCATCATATCGTGTGCACGTACAACGGATCGCGCCTGAAAGTCTACCAGAACGGCGTGCTCACTGCCGACGTTCCCGCATCGGGCTCCATCACCAATACGATCGTGAATATGGAAATCGGCAGGCAGGCCAACGGTGCAGGCAATACGATCTACGACGGCCTGATCGACGATGCGCGCGTGTACAACCGTGTGCTGAATGCCGACGAAGCGATGACACTTTATAACAACGGCAGCGTCGCTTTCGCCAACGATCCGCTCTGTGCAGGAGAAACGCTGCAGCTCAGTTCGCCGACCATTGCCGGTGCAACCTACGCGTGGAGCGGGCCGAACGGGTTCAGTTCGAACGTGCAGAACCCACCCGCGATCAGCAACGCAACTGCCGCCAACGCCGGTACCTATTCGCTGGTGATCAGCAATCCGAACGGATGCGTGACTTCACCGCAAACACATCTCGTTGTTGTGAACCCGTTGCCCGCTGCTCCGCAAACGGTGAACGATACGGTTTGCGGAAGCGGCAATGCCGTACTCACGGCCAGCGGCGGAAGCAGTTACGCCTGGTACAATACTGCTTCCGGCGGCACGGTGATCGACAGCGATTCGAGTCATACGGTGAACAACCTTACCGCGACGGATACATTTTACGTAAGCATCGTGACTTCCGCAGGATGCGAAGGTCCACTTACGCCGGTGATCGCCGTTTACAATAACCCGGTGCAAACCGGATTGACGGTAACCGGCAGCTCGGTTTGCCAGGGAAATAACGCCACGGTAATCATACAAAACGCACAGGCCGGGGTGAACTACCAGGCATTTTACAACAGTACGCCGGTGAGCGCGAGTACGTCCGGCACCGGGAATCTTTTGCTCTCTATCAGCACCGGTTCACTCGGCAGCGGCGCGAACAGCATCACGATCGTTGCGCAGCAGCCTTCCTGCGGGAATGTGAATCTTACGGACACGGCTACCGTAAATATTATCGTGCCTGCTGTACCGGTGATTACCGCATCGGGCAACACGAGCATGTGCCAGGGCGACAGCGTGATGCTGACTGCTTCTGCCGGCGCTTCGTATCTCTGGAGCAACGGCGCGGTTACACAATCAATCACGGTGGGGCAACAAGGAAGCTACTCGGTTACGGTAACGTATGCGAGCGGCTGTTCCGCAACATCTGCAAATACGAACGTGATTGTTTCGGCTATTCCGAATGCTTCGGTTACAGCGAGCGGATCAACTGCTTTCTGCCAGGGCGGAAGCGTAACGCTGAATGCAAGCGGCGGTACGAATTACCTCTGGAGCAACGGCTCAAACGGATCGTCCGTTTCGGTTACACAAAGCGGAACGTATTATGTAATCGCATCGAACGGAAACTGCGCAGATACTTCCGCTTCCGTGAACGTTACGGTTTACCCGCTGCCTTCCGTTCCGACGATCTCCGCATCGGGAAGCACCAGCATCTGTGCAGGCGACAGCGTGACACTCACTTCTACCCCGGCGCTCACGTATTTGTGGAGCAACGGCGCAAGCACGCAGAGCATCACGGTGAATCAAAGCGGTTCGTATTCGGTAACTGTCGGAAATTCGGACGGATGCACGGCGGGTTCTTCAACTGTCAGCGTTATTGTTTCACCGGCGCCGAATGCTTCCGCTACGGCAAACGGATCCACCACATTCTGCCAGGGCGGAAGCGTTACCATCAACGCCGCAGGAGGAACGAGTTACCTCTGGAGTACGGGCGCAACTGGTTCTGCGATCACGGTAACACAAAGCGGAACGTATTACGTGATCGCGTCGAACGGCAGTTGCACGGATACTTCGGCAGCGGTGAGCGTAACGGTAAATGCATTACCAGCTGTCGGGTTCACCATGCTGCAGGATACTTTCTGCGCGAATAACGGCATCGTAACGCTTTCGGGCGGATCGCCTGCGGGCGGCGTGTACAGCGGTCCGGGCGTGAGCGGCGGAAATTTCGACCCTGCGCAGGCCGGTTTCGGTTTCGTGAATATCGATTACACGTACACCGACGTGAACGGCTGCGGCAATACGGCTACGGCGATCGTATGGGTGGATATCTGCAACGGCATTGTACCGGTACTGCATGACAACAACGCCGTTTCCGTCTTTCCGAATCCTGCGGGATCATTCGCGGAAATAAGCTGGAGCGGTGAATTCACCACACTCACGATCATGGATCACACCGGCCGCATCATCAATAAAACCGATGTGAGCAACAGGAAAAAAATCGCACTGGATGTTTCGGGATACGCTGCCGGGATTTATTTCGCGGAGTTGAACAATGCAGGTGAAACAAGCCGGGTGAGGTTTGTGAAATACTGATCGTTTTGTTTTCCGAGGAATAAAAAATCCCGGCGGAAAAGCCGGGATTTTTTTATTGTTTTTCTCCCTTCGGGAAAGTGAACCGGGATTTAATGCCGAATTTCGAATGCCGAATGGCGAATTATGAAGTGCATTGTAGCATGATAACCACTTCGACATTCGGAGTTCGGCATTCGCCATTCAGCATTATTTTTTCCCTTCCAGCACATCCATCAGCACCAGCGCGCGTTTCAGGGTAAGCGTTACACTCGCTTCTCTCGATTTCATGTATGCCTGTTCTATTTTTTTCCGGATAGCCTGTGCTTTTACTTTATCGCGCGACCCGGCGGCGTAGTCGAATATTTCGAGGTAAACCGAAACCTGTTCGTGTTCAAGCGCTTTCCGGAAATCGGGCAGTTTGCTCACTTTCAACGCTTCTTTCAGCTTGCCGGATTGCAAAAGAAAAACGGCTTTCATCATGAGCGTCTGCCCGTAATGCATCGATTTTTCTTCTTTCTGGTGGCGCAGGTATTCGTCCACTTTCCCCAGCAGGAATTCCGGATTCGGCGGCACCAGGTCCGGGTAAGCGAAGGTGTACACCTGCAGCATTTCGGAATAGGCTTTCAGCCGTTTTTCCGCCTCTTTCTGATCTTTCAGGAACTCCAGCATTTCTTCCGCGGTCTTCAATGCTTCGCGGAAACGGCCGGTAGCGATTTCGATCACCACGCGGTTGGCGTACTGGCTGTCGCTGCGACGGATGCGGAATCCCGGCGTATGTTCCGAAATATTCCAGCTTTCCACGAAACAGCGGTAACATTCTTCTATATCGCCGCGCTGGAAGGCGTAAAATCCTTCGGCATTGAGCATATAGTATTGCATCAGTTCCGCTGACTGCGCTTCGTAAAACGCGGAAGGAATATCCGGGTATTTAATCATCAGCTCCCGAATCCTGTTCTGGTGACGCGCCAGTACACGCACGTCGTTGCCGTAGGAAGAAGTGCCCAGCGTGAATGCCGTAAACTGGTAGTAGATTTCGAAACGCGGAAAGTTTTTATGCTGCAGCGCGATGGTTTTCATCCGCGCCACGTGCGGGCGGGCCTTGTCGTAACCGAAACGCGCAGCCTGGTCGTAGGCTTTCCGGGCGCAGATCCGCTGCTGGTTCAGGCTGTTGAGCAGGACCGACGCTTCTTCGAGTTGTTTATACAATTTCTCGTTATCACGGAATACGTTCAGCGTAAAATTGCAGAAAATGACCTGGTTGATCGCATCGGGAAGCAGTTCGAAAATGTTTTTCTTCCAGCATTCTTCCATCAGCTTTTCCAGCCTTTTCCGCGCTTCCTGGAAATGATTGTCCTGGACAAGCGTCCGGCAGCGGTAATATTCCTGCTCGAGCGGCAGCAGCTGGAAACCCGCAGCGCCGCTTTCTTTTTCGCCGGCAGGAGTTCCCGACCGGCTTTCCAATGCCTCGATCAGTTTTTTCCGGAGTTTGAAAAAGCGGTTGCGCAGCACTTCGAAGTTTCCTTCGTCCTGCTCTTCCTTATAAATATAACCTACGGCTTCATGCACACCGAATTTTTTCTCGGTGGAATGTTCGAGCAGGTCGAGCAGGCGGAGCATGACCGGCGAGCCGGAAAACTGGCGCCGGAGTTGTTCCCGGCTTACCGCCGGAAGTTTCAGAAAGGATTCGCGTATATAGTTGTTCATCGTGCAGGTGTTCAAATGTATGAGTTCATAGATTACCGGCAAAAAACTGCTCCGCGGCTGTGATTTATCCCGAAATACGCATTAGCGACAAAACAAACCTTTTATGGTCTAATGCTATCGGGATTCTCAAATCTAAGCGTTAGAAACCTGTTGGTTAGAAAGAAACAGGATCGAATAATTTTCTAACGCTTGATTTGGGTTTACTAAAAACACATTTTCTTTTCTTCCCGGGAAATCCGTTCTTCACTACCCGGCGGAGCAGTGTATGCCTTTAAATCTGCAGACCAAGATTCGTACCGTGAAGCGGAATCAACGTATTTTTTCAAACGGGGTGACAACAAACCATGCGAAAACGTGTTTGATCTTTTTTCCACATCAGGCGCGGTCTGCAGGAAAACCGGAAGTATTCCCGACATTTGCTCCTGCAACCGGGAACATGTGAACTCACACCTGCTTCTGGCACATGGCTTGAATACCTTCGTGTCAAAACCAGAAAAAAACGAAACGATGAATACTCTCACCAAAACATTGGCAGTAATCGGAACAGCGTTCCTCTCAGCAACTGCATTGTATGCACAAAATAATAACCTTGTTGTTTTCTCCGAGTCGGGCGATAAATTTTACCTGGTCCTCGACGGGCTGAAGCAAAACCAGAAAGCCGAAACGAATGTAAAAGTCACCGGGCTTAATAAAGACTGGTACACGGCCAAGGTTATTTTCGAAAAAACAGCCGCCGGTCAGAAGCCGGACATCAACCAGAAAATTCCGATGGCCGATGGCGGTGCGATGGCGCTGAACAAAGAAATCACCTTCTCCATCAGCGAGAAGAAAGGCAAATCGAAACTGCGCTGGGGCGGCACTGCGGATATTCCGCAAACGCCGGTTGTCAATCCCAACCAGGTGGTGTATTCCTTCAATCCTTCGGGCGACGCGACACAAACCACTACGACTACGACAAGCGGCACCAACGGAGGTGTAGGTATGACTGTAAACGTTTCTGGCATGGACGGCGGCATGGGAACATCCACCACCACCACGACAACCGACGGCGGCATGACGACCACAACCGGCGGGACCACTTCGACCACCACAACTACAACGACAACCGGAACGGGCGACGGTGTGAACATGGGCGTTAACGTAAACGGAACCGGCATCAACGTAAGCGTAACCGGAACGGGCATGGGAACCGGAACCACCACGACCACGCAGCAAACCACCACGACTACTACAACCGGAGGTTCTTCGACCGTGGTGAATACCGGCGGCGGTGCGGCCACTCCGCAAAACGGATGTATGTACCCGATGAGCAGCTCCGATTTTGCCAAAGCAAAAACTTCGGTTCAGTCCAAATCGTTCGAAGACAGCAAACTTACCGTAGCGAAACAGATCATGAACAGCAATTGCCTCAGCACTTCGCAGGTAAAAGACATCATGGGACTTTTCAGCTTTGAAGAAACCAAACTCGACTGGGCGAAGTTCGCGTACAAGAAAACAACCGACCCGAATAATTATTTCCAGTTGAACGACGGTTTCACTTTCGAATCATCGATTACCGAACTCGACAACTATATCAAGTCGCAGCACTGATTGCACTGAGTAATACGGATAAAGCCTTTCTGCATAACCTGCCGGGAGGCTTTGTCTTTTTCGGGCATTCCGGAACTAATTTCGCGGGAAAAATCAGGAACAGCCTGAGCGGATGTTACGCTTATCTTTGTCTCCATGCTTAAAAAATGGCTTGCTTTTGGCGCTGTTTCGGGATTGCTTGCTGTTGCTTTGGGTGCGCTGGCGGCACATGCCTTACGTGAAAAATTTCACCTGGAAGCCGACCGGCTGGCCGTTTTTGAAACCGGGGCGAGATACCAGATGTATCACAGCTTAGCCATCATCGCCGTTGCCATCTTCAGCAATTTCTCGGAACAGAAAAAACTCCTGCGTATTTCCGCAGCGCTGTTTGCCGCGGGAATCATCCTGTTTTCATGCTCCCTTTATTTCCTGGGAACACGCAGCCTGTTCGGCATGGAAGAGGCGCGCTGGATCGGTGCGGTAACGCCTTTCGGCGGAATCAGTTTTATGGCGGGCTGGGGAATACTGGCCTGGGCCGCTTTGAAAAAATAAGGTATTTATGCCATCGGAACAATTAACGCTCAATGCCAAATACCCAATAATCAATGTTCATCGGAGCAATTCACCCGCCTGCCATAGCTGTGCGGCGGGCAGGTTGATTATTGAGCGTTGTGCGTTTGACATTGAGCGTTTTTTGTTTCAATTGCCCGGAAAAGACGAACATCAAAAATAACACACAACCCGGATTGCATTATGCAGAACCTGTATCAAACCTATCGTGAAAAAATGGCGCGCATTACTGACCTGAGTTATGCGAGTTCCGTACTGAACTGGGACCAGGAAACCTATATGCCTCCCAAAGGCGCCGCGCTGCGTTCGCGGCAGATGGCCACGCTTGCCGGCATCACGCACGAAATGTTCGTCGACCCGGAGATCGGGAAATTGCTGAAAACGCTTTCCGAAGATGCATCACTGGACGATATTCAAAAACGGAATGTCCGGGAATCGCTGCGGAACTACGAGAAAAATTTAAAATACACCACCGCTTTCGTGGAAGAGATGAGCCGTACCGTTTCGGAATCATTTCTCGCCTGGGAAAAAGCGAAACGCGCTTCGGATTTCAGCATTTTTGAAAAGCCCCTGTCGAAATTAGTCGAGCTGAAAAAGAAGGAATGTGAACTGCTCGGTTATACCGATCATCCGTACGATGCCCAGCTCGACCAGTACGAACCGGGAGCAAAAACAGCCGATCTCACCAAACTGTTCAGCGATGTCCGTGCGCAGCTTGTAGATTTTGTCCGTGAAATCGCCGCACAGCCGCAGGTGGACGACTCGGTGATGCATAAATTTTACGCCAAAGACAAGCAATGGGATCTCGGTATCGAACTGCTGAAACAGATGGGCTACGATTTTGAAGCGGGCCGCCAGGATATTTCCACGCACCCGTTCACCACGAATTTCGGGGCGAGCGATGTTCGCGTCACCACGCGTATCGACGAACAAAATCTCGGCGACATGATCTGGAGCTGCATCCACGAAGGCGGACACGCGCTTTACGAACAGGGCATCCCGGGCGAGGAATACGGACTGCCGTCAGGAGAATATTTGTCCCTGGGTATCCACGAATCGCAGTCGCGGCTTTGGGAAAACAACGTAGGGCGCAGCCTCGGTTACTGGAAAGCGAATATCGGTTTGCTGAAAAAATATTTCCCCGAACAGTTGGCCGGCACCGACGAACATGGTTTTTACAAAGCGATGAACAAAGTACAGCCCTCGCTGATCCGCACCAACGCCGACGAACTGACGTATCATTTCCACGTGCTCATCCGTTTCGAAATCGAGAAAGCGCTTTTCGAAGGCAAGATCTCCGTGAAGGAATTGCCGGAATACTGGAACGCGCGTTACAAGGAATACCTCGGTATCGACGTACCGAACCACGCGCAGGGCGTACTGCAGGACATCCACTGGTCGCACGGCAGTTTCGGCTATTTCCCAACGTATTCGCTCGGCAGTTTTTACGCCGCCCAGTTTTACGCCGCCGCGCAAAGCGCCGTCCCCGGCCTGGAAAAACAAATTGAAAGCGGCGAGCTGAAACCTTTACTGGACTGGCTGCGCGAACATGTTCACCGGCACGGAAAAACGTACACCGCGGATGAACTCTGCATGCGCATCACGGGAGAGAAACTGAACTTTGCGCATTTTATGAACTATGCGCGGAAGAAGTATGCGGGGATTTATGAGTTGAAGGTGAAAATCAAGGAGATCGAACGTAACTGATATCCATCAACCAGAATTATTCAACCGGTTGAGACGGACAGGTAGAGGGAAAGTGGTACCTGGTTCTTTTTACCCGGGACGATGTTTATTCATCCAGTTGGCGATTTCCATGATCTTGCGAAGCGAAGCCTGGTCTGGTTCTGATACCCGGTTTGCCGCACTGGGTGGGAAAGAAATAGCAGAAATAACCGTTCCTTTTTTTACGTGGAAGAAGAAGAAGTAACCATCATGTAATGGCGGTGTGATGCATTCGATGGAATATGTTCCTCCCGGTGCAGCGAGCAGTAAAGTTTCAAGGTTGGCTGCAAGCGTATCATAGCAATGTTCAGCCTTTCGTTCTACTTTCTCGTCTTTGTAGGTTGCATTCCAGCATCCCTTGTCTTTTTTTACCCAATGATGCATAAAAGAGGAGGAAGACTGCCGGGGAAAAACGGTAATCACCAGCAACTGCTCTCCCGAAGTGTCGGTTTCAAGCTGCTTAAGGTGAGCTGCAAATACCAGGTTCGAAGCCGGATCGGGAAAAATCACAGGTGCATTGGCAACCAGTTTGCACGAAGCACTATCCGCAGTTGTAGCATTCATAGGTGTCTGTTTGGATGTGAAATGACGGCAAGACATAGCCAGGGTGCATAGTATAAGACAAGCGACCGCCCGGCACAACAAACTCAACGGGGTTCGATCCCGTAATATTCGTGTATCGATTTCCATGTTTTTCCTTCTTCTCCTTTTTTATAATAATCGAAACCGGGTTTTACTACATTCGCATCGACTTTTGTACGTTCGTATTTTTCTTCCGAAAACGTAGTCAGCGGCGGTTTGTATTCTACCTGTTCGATACCACTGTATTTTTCTCTTAGTTTCATATACTTCTGATCCGGATCGAGCTCGGCACGAACCATATTCTCCATATGACTGGCCTCCGTTTCTTCGGTCAGATCATGCAGACTTTTCTTGCGCTGGTATTCCTTCATGTCCTTTTCATACTTCAAATCTTCGGCACTTTTTTTACCTCCAAAATCGAACGCGCTCTTCTTTTTCGGAAACAACGACCATGGCTTGAATGGATATTTGGGGACTTCCACGAATAATCCCCGGTCGAACCGCCAAGCATGCGACAACTCGTGCATAATGATAACCATCGCACGCATCTCGAGATCCTCTATCGGACCATCGGGGATTGTTGTACCGAAATCAAACCGAATGGTGGTGCCGCTTCCGTCTTTTTTATTTGGGGTAGCGCATTCCGTGGCATTAGTTGTGCTGTTCATAAACACCATATGCGTATGAGGCGATTTCTCCAGATCAGAAACAATAGCTTCCGCAGTCGGCGAGGTTTTCCTTGCTTTCTCCACGAGGGCGAAAAAATCAAGGTCCTTGGCTTTCGCTTCGAGTAAAGTATGCCCCAGAGATAATGTTTTTAGTGAAGCATTCGGGACGGTAAGAAGAAGCCAGGATATGTCCCACCTTAAATCACTTTTTTCGCCATCAAGAGTAAAAAGCCTGCTTGGGTTGATACGGCCATAAGCTTCGTCGAGGCGGTCTATTTTATCCTCATCCCTTTGAAGCGGTAACAAAACACCGAGAATATGCTGAAGCTTAACATCTGGAGCAGTGGCTGTGGTTGACGTTTCTTTGACCTTCTCGTATTCTTTAAATGCTTTTTTCCACTCGAAAATTTTCGTTGCTACCGCGTCATAATCTTTATCTGACTTGGGATTCTCTCCGATGAACGTGTGCTTTTTGCTGGTGCCGGCGAGTTCCGAATACAATTCATAATCGTCTTCCGAGATATTTTTATCCTCCAGGCTTTTTTTAGCAGTTTCGTCAAAGCTGCTCCCTGTCGTTTTTTCAAATGACCGAATGAACTTTTTTCGCTTGCGTGCGGATGACTCGAACATCATGAGCGAAAGAATTTTTTCCTGGTCCTGGAAAACCGACATCGTGTTGATTTCTCCCTTCAATTTATTCGCCTGGTCTTTTTTATCCGCCAGTTTAATCTTTCTGCTGATTACCCCGGGCGACGGCGATGCCGTATGCACCAACTCATGCGCCAGCAATTCCTTCCCCTGCTGCGTTTCCGGCTGGTATTCGCCCTGCTTAAAGAAAATATCCTGCCCGTGTGTAAATGCTTTCGCGTTGATGGATGAAGACAATGCATCCGCCTTCGGATCATCATGAATGCGCACATCACCAAACCCCTTCTGCATCTGCTGTTCCAGGCCGGAACGGTGTTTTTCCCCGATCGGGAAGCCGTTGTTTTTTGCGCTGCTCAGGTCCTGCCCGAAACCCTGCGGTACCGACATGCCGCTTCCTTCACCTTTCGGCTGGATGGGGAAATTATTCGTCCGGGTATTCAGATCAACCTGCTTACCGAAGGAAACATCTTTCGCGATAGCGTCCGCTTCTTTTTCCGAAGCGTCTTCCGGCTG
>VBWE01000052.1:31332-70295 GCA_006218065.1 Bacteroidota bacterium | reverse complement strand
CAGCACGCAAAAATTATTTTAACAAATTTTAACATGCATTGCTACAGGTTCCCTGCACAAAACCGGGTGTTCTGCGTAGAGAATTCTGCTGTAAAGATTTTTTGCGATTTAGGCTTCCGGGCGTCACTTTAAGCATATAAAAATGCTGCAAATAAGTGATTCCGTTTCGAGTAATGGCGGGTGGGACGTGCGGGGGATGTAAGCGGGATGCTGATACCTTTTAATTAACCCGAAACCTGTATTGATATGGTTTCAATCTGAACTGCCGGGTCAGCGGCAGAAAACTGAGAAAGAACGAGGTACAAGCACTATTTACTAAAAATATTCCACTGAATCGGTATTCATATAAAACAGCGTAAGGCAAATATAGAATAGTCTTACGAGAACTGCAACCGGGTAAAGTGTATTTCTGCTTTCTGGGCCATCTAAAACAATAACTGGTCAAAAAAGGGGAATAAGTGGCGATATTATTTCTTCTTGAACCACCTGACGAGGAAAAACTCTCTCCGGTGTTCATTATTCAGGCGGGCTTTCTTCTCATTTTTTTTCATCCGCTTGCGGATTTTTTTGTTGTACTTTTTGTGATATTCTTTTTTTGCTTTTTCAGCTTTGCGCTGCTCCAGCCTGTCCTTTTTCCACTTCTTTTTGGCCTTGCGTTTTTCGGCTTTGCTGGAGGGTGGTTTTGTGCCGTCTCCCCCGGTGCCTCCACCGCCCGACTCCTGCGCAGGCAGGGCTGCCGAGAGAAATACGAATAACCCGGTGAGCGTTATAAATCTGAATATGCCGCGTGCTTTTTTCATAACTGATCAATCCTGCAAAAAATATTCCGGATTATCGATTGGTTATAACGAAAGTACGAATCTTCCATGCTGCTTATTGTGCCGCCGGCAGAATTCACAAACAAGTTGCTGTTGAACCCGGGCAACATCTGCCGCTTTCCTCCGTCTATCATAAAAGTCGACGGGCTTTATTAACTTTGTTCTGCATGAAGAACCCGATAAAACTGGCGCTTGCGTTTATTGCTGCCTGCTCTTTGAGTACGGCTTGTAAAAAAGAGAACCAGGGAGTTCCATACGTACCGGTCAATATCACCATGTACGTAACCGATCCGCAATTTGTCAACCTGAATGCGGTCGGGGGCTGGGTTTATATTACCGGCGGTTACCGCGGCATATTGCTTTACCGTAAATCGCAGACAGAATTTGCCGCGTACGAAAGAGCCTGCACATTTGACCCGGAGAATACCGACGAGTATGTGAAAATGGACGCGAATAATATCGAAGCGGTTGACAGTCACTGCGGATCGCGTTTTCTTATTACGGATGGCAGTGTAACCCAGGGCCCGGCAGGTGTGCCGCTGAAAACATACCAGACGCATTTCGACGGAACGGTACTTACTATTTACAACTGATTTTTCTGCATAAAAAAAGCACCGCTGGAATACAGCGGTGCTTTTTATTTATTCGTTTACCGGTTAATAGCGGTAATCATCCGGCTTGTAAGGTCCTTCTACTTTCACACCGATATAATCCGCCTGGGATTTATCAAGCACATCCAGTTCCACACCGATTTTCTTCAGGTGAAGACGGGCGACTTTTTCATCGAGGTGCTTGGGCAGCGTGTACACTTTTTTCTCGTAGTTCGCGGTATTTGTCCAGAGCTCAAGCTGCGCAAGTGTCTGGTTCGTGAACGAATTCGACATCACGAAAGACGGGTGTCCTGTTGCGCATCCGAGGTTCACCAAACGGCCTTCGGCAAGTACGATAATGTCTTTGCCGTCGATCGTGTATTTATCCACCTGCGGTTTGATCGTATCCTTGGTTTTTCCGTAGTTGCCGTTCAGCCAGGCCATATCGATCTCCGTATCGAAGTGCCCGATATTGCACACGATGGCGTTATGCTTCATGGATTTGAAATGGCGGCCGACCACGATATTCATATTACCCGTTGCGGTAACGATGATATCGGCGCGTTTGGCCGCTTCATCCATGGTTTTCACTTCGTAACCGTCCATCGCCGCCTGCAAAGCGCATATCGGGTCGATTTCGGTAATGATCACGCGGACACCCTGGCTGCTGAGCGATTGTGCGGAGCCTTTTCCGACATCGCCGTAACCTGCCACAACGGCAACTTTGCCAGCAAGCATGATGTCGGTTGCGCGGCGGATAGCATCCACGAGCGATTCGCGGCAGCCGTATTTATTATCGAACTTCGATTTGGTAACCGAATCGTTTACGTTGATGGCCGGCAGAAGAAGCGTGCCGTTTTTCCAGCGCTCTTTCAGGCGATGAACGCCGGTTGTCGTTTCTTCGGAAAGCCCGCGAATGCCTGCGGCGAGTTCGGGATACTTGTCGAAAACCATGTTGGTCAGGTCACCGCCGTCATCCAGGATCATGTTGAGCGGCTTGCGGTCTTCACCGAACCACAGCGTCTGCTCGATGCACCAGTCGAATTCTTCGGCGTTCATGCCTTTCCAGGCGTAAACCGAAATACCGGCAGCAGCGATGGCTGCAGCGGCGTGGTCCTGGGTCGAGAAGATGTTGCAGGACGACCAGGTTACTTCCGCGCCGAGTTCCACCAGCGTTTCGATGAGCACCGCGGTCTGGATAGTCATGTGCAGGCAGCCTGCGATGCGTGCTCCTTTGAGCGGTTTCGAGGGACCGAATTCTTCACGCAGGGCCATCAGGCCGGGCATTTCGACTTCGGCAAGTTTGATCTCTTTACGGCCCCATTCGGCCAGCGACATATCTTTTACTTTGTATGGGATGTACTTTTCCACAGACGTTGCACTCATTATGAGAAGTTTTTGGTTAAAACGTCGGCAAAGGTAGCTCTTTTCTTGCAAAAATCCCGGTTTTCAGGCTACTTTGTCGCCGTTATGCCGATAGTACACGAAGAACCGACGGGAAAGCACGGAAGCCGGAGCCTCTGGAAAATCACGGAGAGCCTGGACGAATTACGCTCCATGATGCCCGCAGGGGTTTACGACTTATCGGTACCGGAACAGTTTGTGTATGAAAAAAGGCGGGCGGAATGGTACTGCACGCGGCTCCTGCTGGAACACCTGGTTCCCGGTTCGAAGATCTGTTATGACGCGAACGGCAAACCGGGCCTGGAAGGATCGGCGCAGCATATTTCCATTTCGCATTCGGGTGAATATATCGCGATGATCCGCGACGACCGTCCGACCGGGATCGATATCGAACGCATTCACCCGAAGATCGAAAAGATTGCGTCGAAATTTTTAAGCGACGCGGAAATGACGCATGCCCTGACCGGTCCGCAGCCTGAACGACTGCATGCCTACTGGTGCATCAAGGAAGCGACATATAAAGTTTACGGAAAAAAAGGCGTATCGCTCAAATCGAATATTTTTGTAGAAAATTTCGAATACGCTCCCGGCAGCGAAGCTGTTTGCCGGCTGGAACACGAGGGCAACACGCTGGTCTGCAAACTGAATTATGCAGTTTATGAAAATTTCATGCTTGCCTGGGTAATACATCATCAGCTATGAGCGAACCGGTTTACCAGCATATCCTCGACAAAAAAAAGGCCGGCAAGAAATGTCTCGCCGTACTGATCGATCCCGACAAAACCGAACGCCTCGATTTCCTGCTGGAGCACTGCAACAAGGCGGGCGTGGATTTCCTGCTGATTGGCGGAAGCCTGCTCACCAACGGAAGCCTGGATGCGTGTATCACGGCTATCCGGAAAAAAACGGCTATCCCGGTCGTACTTTTTCCCGGCAGCGTGATGCAGATCAGCGCGCAGGCTGATGCGCTCCTGCTTTTATCCGTTATTTCCGGGCGCAATCCCGAACTGCTGATCGGGCGTCACGTGATGGCTGCCCCGCTTATCCGCAAAAGCGGGCTCGAGGTTTTGCCCACCGGTTATATGCTCATTGAAAGCGGGCGCAGCACGGCGGCTTCGTACATGAGCAATACTTCTCCCTTGCCCCGCCATCATAACGACATTGCCGCCTGTACCGCGCTTGCAGGAGAACAATTGGGCATGAAAATGATTTACCTCGAAGCCGGGAGCGGCGCACAGGAAACGGTAACCACCGCGATGATCGAAGCCGTGCGGCAGGTGCTGACCGTTCCGCTGATCACCGGCGGCGGAATCCGCACGGTGGAAAAAGCGGTTGAGAACTGCAAAGCGGGAGCCGATATTATCGTGGTGGGAAATGTGCTGGAAGAAAAACCCGAGCTGGTGGGAACGCTGGCTGCCGCCGTACATTCTTTTTAATCCGAAGCAAGCATGAAACTGATCGTTATTTCGTCTTCCAAGACTATTGAAAAAGAACACGAAATCATCACGCAGCTTTTTGAGCACGGATTGAATACGTTCCACCTGCGCAAGCCGGACATGACGACGAAAGAAATGCGGCAGATGATCGAAAAAATTCCCGCGCATTTTCACGACCGTATCGTCATTCATTCACATCATAACCTGGCGGGATCACTGAAACTTCGCGGCATACACCTTACGCGCGCGCACCGGAGGAGAAAATTCTCCACCTGGTTCCGCCTGCGTATGCTTCACCTGCGGCGCAGCAGTTTCACGCAAAGCACTTCACTCAGCAAGCTCGCGCATGTTTATGAAGATGAAGGAAAATTCAGCTACGTTTTCCTGAGCCCGATCTTCGAATCGCTGAGCGGCGGTTTTCATGCCGGCTACAACCAGCACAGCCTCCGCACGGCGATCGAAAAAAATCCGCATGTAAAAATTGTTGCGCGCGGAGGAATCAGCCTGGAGCATATCGCGAACATACGCGACCTCGGTTTTCACGGCATGGCCTTCCACAGTTTTTTATGGAGAGCAGGCGATCCGCTGGCCAATTTTATAAGTGTGCTGGACAAGTGCGCCGAACTCGGCATCAAAGCGGAATAAGGTCCGGAAACTGTTTAAAATTATGATCCGGGAAACACAAGTAAATAATTCAATAAGTCTGTTGTACCAGATATGAGATATGAGACTTGAGATTTGAGACCTGCTGAACGAACTATCAGCATGATTAGCAGCAAACGAAAGCATATATACATTTGATGGAATACGGAGTCTCAAATCTCAAGTCCCATATCTCATATCTGGTAAAACGATTTATTCCGCAGGAATTTTAAACCACACTTCATTTTTCATGGAAGAATTCTTCCATTTTTTTTTGAAAGCGGTCGGACAAACGACAATCCCCGAATGGATGGCGATCGTTTCGGCTTTGCTGTACGTCATTCTTGCCGCGCGTGAAAATCCCTGGTGCTGGCTTTTCGGAATAATCAGTTCCGCTATTTATGTCTGGTTCAATTTTACGCTCCGGCTTTATATCGATGCCGGGCTGAGTTTATATTATTGCCTGATCGGAATTTACGGCTGGTATTACTGGATACGCGGCGGAAACAATAAAAAAGAAGCGCCCGTTTTACAGGCGCCTGCCAAAACGATCCTGCTGAGTCTTGCTGTTGGCGCTGCTGTTTCTGTCCTGCTCGGCTGGCTGTCGCAGGAATTCACAGACTCCCCCGTTCCGTATTCCGATGCGACACTTTCCGCTTTCAGTCTCGTGGCCACCTGGATGACGGCGCGGAAATTCCTGGAGAACTGGATTTTCTGGGTGCTCATCGATGCAGGTTATGTATGGCTTTATGTCAACAGGTCCGCACCGATGACGGCGATGCTGTTCTTAATTTATGTTATCATTGCGGGCTGGGCTTATTTCAAATGGAGAAAACGGTGTCGGACATCAAACGCATAGCTATTCTCGGTGCGGAAAGCACGGGGAAAACGACGCTTTCGCGTTCACTGGCCATGCGCTACCAATCCGTGTGGGTTCCCGAATACGCACGCGAATACATGGCTACACATTCGCAGGAATATTCGGCCGAAGAGATCGTGAAAATGGCAAAACTCCAATTCGCGCAGGAACAGGAACAGTTGAGGAAAGCGAACCGTTTTCTTTTTGTCGATACGGAACTCATCATCGCGAAAGTCTGGTGCGAAGATGTTTTCGGAGCCTGCCCGCGCTGGATAAGCGAGCAACTGCAGCCGACGCATTATGATCTTTACCTGCTCACGGCGAACGACCTGCCCTGGGTTGCAGACCCGGTCCGCATGAATTCGCAGCGCCGTGATTATTTTTTCAACTGGTACAAAAGGGAACTCGACCAGCTCGGTTTCGATTATGCCGTGATCAACGGCCGGTATGAACAGCGCCTGCTGAATGCCGTGAAGGCGATTGAAAAACATTTCGGGGAAAGCTGATTTTTTCATCCTGAAAATTTTTGGCAATCCCTGTTTGAATCCATTTCGTACACCTTTGTGGCTACCTGCCACGAAGACACAAAGGCACAAAGAATCACAAAGAGTACTCTTCCACGTATTTTTCCATTGAATCCATTTCGGGTAACTTTATATCGGGTCCTCTTGCAGCTGCTTGCCACGAAGACACGAGGGCACAAAGAATCACAAAGAGTACTCTTCCACTATTTTTCCAACAAAACTTTCTCAATTCCACTTTGTTTATACATTTGCAGCATCTGCAAGGGGTGCTTTTCCGTTCTGCCCGGCCGGGGCAGGCCATAACGAGAAAGGCTGAGATTATACCCAACGGTTCGCAGGCGCCCATCGCCTGAACCGGACACCTGATCAAGATAATGCTTGCGCAGGGAAGTTGAACCGCAGTTTACGAAGCACCCGGCCGCGCGACGTGACCTGCACAAATTTTCAGCAATGAGAAAATTAATCCGGGCTTTGGCTTTGCCTGCCCTGCTGCTGCCGGCAACATTATCGGCACAGGTTACACTGTCGGGCAGTGTGACCGACAAGGAAAACAACAACCCGCTCGCTTTTGCCGGCATCGGCGTATCAGGAACTTTTATCGGCGTGCAATCCGGCATCGACGGGAAATACAATCTCGTACTGCCCAAAGCGGGAAAATACGCGGTGTATATCCGGCTGCTCGGATACCGCCCGCTGACCGATACGATCGACGTAAACGAAAACACCACGCACGATTTTCAACTGGAACCGAATGCGAAAGTGATCGATGAAGTGATCGTGATTTCCACGCGCGCATCCGATAAATCCGGACTCGCCTTTACGAATGTTTCGAAAGAAGAACTGGAGAAACAGAATTTCGGGCAGGATGTTCCGTATGTGCTCAACCAGCTTCCGTCGGTCGTCACCACTTCGGATGCGGGCGCAGGAATCGGTTACACCGGCATCCGTGTCCGCGGAACGGACGGCACGCGGATCAATGTAACGATCAACGGGATTCCTGTGAACGATGCCGAATCGCAGGGCGCGTTCTGGGTCGATTTCCCGGACCTGCTTTCGTCAACCGACAATATTCAACTGCAGCGCGGCGTAGGTACATCGACCAACGGTGCGGGCGCATTCGGCGCGTCGCTGAATATGCAAACCAGCACGATGCGCGAAAAAGCATACGGCGAAATTATGAGCGGTTACGGATCGTTCAATACGCAGCGGCAGACCGTGAATTTCGGAACGGGATTGCTGAACGATCACTGGACCGTTGACGGGCGTTTGTCGCGGATTCTTTCCGACGGGTATATCGACCGCGCTTCCGCCGATATGAAATCGTATTATCTCTCCGGCGGATATTACGGGAAGAAAGCCATCGTGAAAGCGGTGGTTTTTTCCGGGCTTGAAAAAACATACCAGGCCTGGTACGGCGTGCCGGAATCGTATGCCGATACCAACAGGACCTACAACGCCGCCGGGCTGCATACCGACGCACGCGGCAATCTTTTGTTTTACGAAAACCAGACGGATAATTATCACCAGGATAATTACCAGCTTCACTATGCGCAGCGCATTAAAGAAAACTGGCATCTCAACACGGCGCTGCATTATACGAAAGGCCGCGGTTATTACGAGGAATACAAAGACGATGAAACGCTTTACGATTACAATATCGAAGCGGCGATCATCGGCAACGACACCATCACGACAAGCGACCTCATCCGGCGCAAATGGCTTGACAATGATTTTTACGGGATGACCTGGTCGCTGAACTACAACGGCAACAAACGTTTTTCCGCGAACATCGGCGGCGGCGCGAACCGCTACGACGGCAGCCATTTCGGTCGTGTGATCTGGGCGCAGTATGCGAGCAACAGTTCCATGGACTGGGAATATTACAACAACGATGCGCAGAAAACCGATGTGAACGTGTACGCCAAAGCCGGGTACGCCGCCGGGAATAAATTAAACCTGTTTGGCGATATCCAGTACCGCATGATCGGCTACGATTTTCTCGGGATCGATCAGAATGCGCTGCCCGTTGATCAATCCGTGCAGCTGAATTTTTTCAACCCGAAAGCCGGTCTGCGTTATGACGTGAATGATAAACATGCCGTGTACGCGTCATTCAGCATGGGCAATAAAGAACCGAACCGCGACGATTATACGCAGTCGAGTCCTGCCTCGCGCCCCGAACACGAATCGCTGCAGGATGCGGAAGCCGGCTGGAAATTCAACGGGAATAAAGTGCAGGCCGGGGTCAACCTGTATTACATGAATTATAAAAATCAGCTCGTGCTTACCGGTAAAGTGAACGATGTAGGTTCATACACACGTACAAACGTGGACAAGAGTTTCCGCCGCGGAGTGGAACTGGAAGTGAACTGGAAAATGATTCCGAAACTGAGCCTTTCGGGTAATGCGACGCTGAGCCAGAACAAGATCCTGGATTTCGAAGAGTTCATCGACGATTACGATAACGGCGGACAATTGCTGTTCATGTATGCTGAAACCGACATCGCATTTTCACCTGCGGCCATCGGGGCTGCGAAGCTGGAGTACGAACCCTGCAAAGGCGCGTCCATCGCGTTCACGGGTAAATACGTAGGCGAACAGTTCCTCGACAATACGGCCAGCGATAACCGGAAACTGGATGCATATTTCATAAGCGATATGCGTTTCGGCTATAAATTTTCGCTGAAAAAAATCCGGGAAATCGGGCTCGCGTTCCAGCTGAACAACCTGCTGAATACGATGTATTCTTCGAACGGGTACACCTTCAGTTACCAGTACGGCAATGAACTGATCACGGAAAATTATGTTTATCCGCAGGCCGGGCTCAATTTCATGACGATGCTCACTTTAAAGTTTTGAGTGCTTGCTTTGATCCTGTTACAATTTTCGATTGTGGATTGCCGATTTGCGATTGACACACTTGCTTCCGCATTTTGAACCGGATAGCGCTTTAGCATCTTGGCGGTAAAAGCCGGATTACAATCTTTACCGCGAAGGCGCAAAGACGCTAACGTTTATTTTTAATCCCAATCCAAAATCGGCAATCGCAAATCGGCAATCTATAAAACCCGCTTTTATTTTTTTCGAAACTATTAACCCTTGTTGTGATTTGACCGCCGCACCTTGCAGGCCTAAACCAAATCCAACAGGCATGAAACATCTTTTACTTTTACCCTCAGCCATCCTGCTGTTTGCTTCCTGCAACCGCGACACGCGCATGGAAATCGGCGAGTTCCGCAACGTGGACGCCAAAGAAAGAACCATCGACGTAACCGGAAGTTCGGAAACGTACATCACGCCCGACCAGGTCACGGTTACTTTCCATGTGCGCCAGTATTACAAGTATGATTACGAGGTCCGGAAAAACAAAGACGACGAAAACAAACTGATCACCGTCGACCTGATCGAAGAAGAGTTTCGTGAAAAGCTGGGCAAGCTCGGCGTTAAACCGAACCAGGTGCATATCAAAAGCATCAATTCGGGCTGGACGTATTACTGGGATGGCGGAAGACGCAGGCCCGTGGAAGTACACAAAACATACGAGGTCGTATTCCATTCGCTCGGGCAGGTGGACAGCGTGATCCCGCGGCTCGAAGTAAAAGGTATTCAGAGCGCCAACATTACCAGCGTACACAGTTCGAAAGAACGTGAACTGCGCAAGCAGGTAAAAATAGACGCTATAAAAGCGGCCAAGGAAAAAGCACAGTACATGCTCGCTGCAGTGGGCAAAGAACCCGGCGAACTGATCACGATACGCGAAGTGATCAACGATAACAATACCGTGCGGACCGAGCGCCAGGGTTATCATCCGTATTATGGATATTACGGGGATTACTGGCCTTACTGGTGGGGCGGTTACGGATACGGCAGCAACAGCATTACCACGACGAGCGGCATGAACGGCGCGAGCAATTCTGCCATCGGCAGCAATGGTGGCATGAACGGGATGCCTTCCGGCGGTGAGCCGGGGAATACGCAGAACCAGACTTCTGCGCGTGATGTAAAACTCCGTTACGAAGTAGAAGCGACTTTCGAGATCAAGCAGAAAGAATAAATGTGACTGTGAGAAAAGTTTTAACTTAGGGAGATGAAAACCCGGGCTTTTCTCACATTTTTCTTTTTGTTTGCCGTACTCACAACGCAGGCGCAGTGGCGATGGCGAAGTCAGTTTTCCGACCATATATATTTCGCGCAGGATTTTACTTTGCAGTTCAGCAACCTGTCCAAACTCAACAGCGGGATCGCCCCGGGAACAACCGGGTTTAATGAACAGCTCGAATGGCTCGGTCTTTCTTATGGAACCATAATGACCAGCCGGAGATACGTGTACGACGGGCTGATCTATTTTTCTCAACTGAACCGGCAGCATCTGGCTTCATCGGATTCCCTGAACTTTACTTTGAACGGGTATCGTTTCGGCATCAACGCAGGGCACGACCTGTTCAGTAAAACCAACTGGTTTGACCTTAACACGACCTGGGGTTTTTCATACAACCGGCTCAGTCTCCGGGAATATTCGACAGCATCCGCAGGGAAATATATTAACCCGGCACTCCTGGTCGACCTGAAATTAGATGCACATCTCGCGCTTCGCCTCGGAAAACTCCTCAGGCTCTTTATCGGCGTGCGACCCGGTTATTCTTTCGATATCTCATCCGGTAAATGGAAACGGAAAACAGAGATGCTGCCGGGAATTCCGAAAACACGTTTGGGCGGTCCGGAGGTTTCCGTGTTTATCGGTTTCGGAAGTTGATTAATCCGCCAGCCATTTCGCAAAATAGAAAAGCGAGTTCACTTCCAGGTCGGCCAGCGCTTTATGTTCTTCCGGCAGGGCTCCGTCCGTTTTTGCAAAAACCGTTTTCATACCGGCTGTCCTGCCGAATTGCATATCACTGACCGAATCGCCCACGATGACGGATTTCGAAAAATCGATTGCCGGGAGATCGGATTTCGCCTGCAAAGCCATGCCGATAGCGGGTTTGCGGGTCGGGTGATTTTCGGCGGCGGCATGCGGAGAAAAATAAATACGGTCGATGCGGCCGCCGTGTTCCGAAACCCGGGCCTGCATTTTTTCGTGCACCAGGCGCAGATCGTCTTCCGTGTAAAGTCCTTTCGCGATTCCCTGCTGGTTGGTTACGATCACGATCGTTCCGAAAATATGCGCCAGTACGGGCATCGCATCCAGCACGCCGGGCAGGAATTCGAATTCGTCCCAGCGCTTTACATAATCGCCCGGCAGGCGGCGGTTGATCACCCCGTCGCGGTCGAGGAACAAAGTCCAGGAACGGTCAATAGCGGAATTGTCGAAAATCTTCATTGGCTTTCTGGTAATCGGATGGTATGCCGATGTCGATGAAATAAGGGTTGTCATTAAAAACCGCGTAACAAACCGGCGACTTTTCCAGCGACGGAATAAAAAAATCCGTTTCGAGCGAGAAGGCCGTATTTTCCGGCGTCATCGCGAGGAATTTTTGCCGTTCGATAATATACACGCCGGCATTGATATAGGATTCTCCTTTTTTCGTGCTGTCTTTTTCACGAAACCCGGCGATCAGCGGCGTTCCTTCCTTTATCTCTACCGTTCCGTAACGGGAAGCGTCCTGCACTTTATGCAAAGCGATGGTGGCTACGCGGCATTCGTGACTCTGCACACTTTCGAGGCGGCTCAGCGGGATATCGAAAAACGTATCGCCGTTCAGCACCAGGACTTGTTCTGATTTGCATTTCGTAAGCCCGGCACGGATTCCGCCACCGGTTCCGAGCGGTTCTTTCTCGACGAAATAATCGATTTCGATTTCACCGAAACGTTTTCCGAAATGGTTTTCGATTTTTTCGTGGAGATAACCGACCGAGAGCACGACCCGGCGGACGCCCTGGTGCTGCAGGTAGCGGAAAAGATATTCGAGGAAAGGTTTTCCGCAAACAGGCGCCATCGGCTTGGGCAGGTCGTTGACCACGTCGCGCAGGCGCGTTCCGAATCCGCCGGCCAGGATGACGGCTTCTTCAAGCATTGCGCGGGAAAAGTTGTGCTTCCACGATTTCACACAAAGTATGCCCGAGCAACATGTGACATTCCTGGATGCGCGGCGTGTCTTTGGAAGGAATATTGAGCAGGTAATCGCAGCGTTCTTTCATCTTCCCTCCCGTTTCGCCGGTGAAACCGACGGTGATCATGCCGGTTTCCCGCGCTTTCTCCAGCGCTTTTACCACGTTGCCGGAATTGCCGCTGGTGGACAGCCCGATGAGCACGTCGCCTTTTCTTCCCATGGCGCCGAGCAAACGGCTGAACACGACATCGTAACTGTAATCGTTTGCGACGGCGGTGAGGTATGACGTATTGACGTGAAGCGGCCGGTCGTAATAATAACGGCCCGATAATTCAGCGGCAAGATGCTGGGCATCTGCAGCGCTGCCGCCGTTTCCGCAGAAAAGCACTTTCCCGTCGCGGCGGTAGCAGGCCACGATCTCATCGGCCAGTTTATTCAGCGTTTGCAGGATGTGATCATTCTTAAGCAGCGACGCTTTGAGCTGCACCGACGCATCCATGCGCGATCGGATAAAATCTATATGGTCCATGTGGTGAGTCCTTGCTGCGTGAAAGCAAAATGCTGCACCTGTCCGCCGAAACGTTCAAGCGCTTTTGCCGTTTTTACTTTGGTTACGCCGGGGCAGTAAAAAAACATAAATCCGCCGCCGCCGGCTCCTGAAATTTTTCCGCCCGTTGCGCCTGCGGCAAGCGCCGATTCGTAAATATCGTCGATGAACGAATTGGAAATGGATTTCGCCATCTGCTTTTTATTCTGCCAGCCGAAATGAAGCACCTCGCCTATTTTATCCAGCTCGCCGCGAAGCAGGTATTCTTTCATCAGGTGCGCCTGCTCCTTGAGTTTGTGCATCGCTTCGATGGCCTGCTCGTTTTTATCTTCCACGTTTTTCACCTGTGCGTTGATGATATCCGCCGAAAGCCGCTGCGTTTGCGTGAAATAAAGCAGCAGGCACATTTCCATTTCGTAATGCACTTCCGGTTTCAGCACGAGCGGGTTGACGATGACACGGTCGTTCGCGAAAAATTCCAGGTAGTTTATTCCGCCGAAGGTAGCCGCGTACTGGTCCTGCTTTCCGCCGGACATGTTCAGATCCACGCGTTCGATTTCATACGCAAGATGCGCGATATCGTATTTGCCGAGCGGAAGTTTGAAATATTCCACGAATGCGCCGAGCAGCGAAACGACGATGGTAGACGACGTTCCGAGGCCGGAGCCCTGCGGCGCTTCGATATGCGAAGTAAGCGTGAATGCAAAAGGCGTTTTGCCGAACTGCCGGATCACGCGGTTGTACACGCCGGTAAAAAGTTCGAACCCTTCCGTTACAGGCAATTGTTCTGCGACGTCCAGTTCCAGCGAGCGGTCCGTGCCGTCGATCACGAAAGTGATTTTATTTCCCTTTTGCGGTTCAAGGCTGGCGTAGGCGTACAGGTCGATCGTGGCATTGAGTATCGCTCCGCCGAAAAGTTCGGAATACGGGGAAACGTCGGTTCCTCCTCCTGCAAGCCCGATACGTAAAGGCGCTTTACTTCGAACGATCATCTGCTGCTGAAATTCTGTCGTGCAAGTTTACGATTTTATCCACGAAGATATTCCAGGCGAAGCGGGGTTTTTCGGCAATCATGCCCTGCGTGAATGCCGCTTCGCGGTTATTGTCGTAAAAATCGACGACAGAATCGGCTACCGCTTTGGCATCGATCGGGACCACGTAGCCCGCTTTGCCATGCGGAATAATTTCGGCCAGGCCGCCGACATCGGTAACCAATACGGGTTTATCGAACTGGAAAGCGGTTTGTGTTACGCCGCTCTGCGTGGCCGAATGATACGTCAGCGTAAGTAAATCCGCCGCGCTGAAATAATATTTCACATCCGCATTTTCGATATAATCACCGGTCATGCGCACACGGTCGGCCAGCCCGAGCCGCTGCACGATCTCGTCGTAATATTCGCGCTTCTCGTAAAATTCGCCGGCGACCAGCAGTTTCACCTGCCGTTCTTTGAGCCGCGGATCGGCCAGGGCTTCGAGCAGGAGATCCAAACCTTTGTACCGGCGGATGAAGCCGAAAAAGAGAATCGTTTTTTCATCTGCCGGGATCCCGAGTTTTTCGCGGGCGATTTGCTTGTCCACTTTTTCGCCGAACGCATCGTAAAAGGGATGCACGGTAAATACTTTGTGTTCCGTTTTCGTGAACTGTTCCAGGTCGAGCATTACTTTTTTGCTCATGGTAATGAAACCGTCGCAGGCTTTCAGGAAATATTTCGTGAACGCGGAATCGCCGGGACGTTTTTCGTGTGGAATTACGTTATCGGTAATGGCGATGATTTTCGTTTTGCCGTTCTTTTTCGCGATGCGCGAGATGGTTCCGAGCGCAGGTCCCATGAAAGGCAGCCAGAAACGGATGACTACGAAATCCGGCTCCTGCTCTTTGATGAAACGGCCGACGCTGCGCCAACTGAAGGGATTTACCGAATTGATCTTCGTGTGGATGGTAATACCTTCCGGCGCGTTTCCCGTAGTATCGTATTGCGTTGACCCGGGAAAAAGAAAACCGGGATACTGCAGGGAGTAGGAAATTATTTCGCAGTGATGCCCGGCCTTGTTGAATTCGCGGCAAAGCGATTCGTCAAAAACGGCAAGCCCTCCGCGAAGCGGGAAAGCGGGACCGATGAGAAAAATGCGTAATGCGGACATACGTTATAGTATGTTTAAAATTCCTCCGGAGAGATTATTACCAGGGAGACCGGTTATCGTCGGAATCAGTTTGGCTTCAGTTTGCAGTTTGCAGTTTACAGTTTGCAGTTTTGGTATTACAGGGATGTCGTCAAAATCTGCCTGCTCCCGTTTAAACAACTGCCAACTGCAAACTGCCAACTGCAAACTGGACAAAGCGCATATTGAAAAACGAGCTACCCGCATTCCAGGAGACATAATTTTAAACATACGCCTAGTATTTACACTTACAATTCGGCGAGAAATAAATTTTGGTGTGCGGCAGCCATTGCTGCAGGCGAAGCTGAAGTTCATCGCTCATGAGGATGACGCGGAGATCCATCAGCTTCAGGTTTTTCAGTTCTTTCATCGTATCCGGGAAACGTTCCAGGTTATTACTCCAGAGGTCGAGGTATTCCAGTTTGGAAAGGCGGCCGATGGAAGAAGGCAGTTCCACCAGTTCGTTCTGGTTTACGTCCAGGATTTTCAGGTTCACCAGTTCGCCGATCTCTTTCGGCAGGTATTCGATTTCATTTTTGGAAAGGTGAAGTACCTGCAGGTTTTTGAGCACGCCGATGGAATCGGGAAGTTCTTTCAGGTCATTTTTGCTGAGATCGAGGTACTGGAGGTTGGTGAACTGCAGGATTTCCTTCGGAAACATTTTGAGCTTTTGCTTGCGCAGCACCAGTTTGATCACCTTATCCGGTTCTTTCAGGGCTTCCTGCAGACTGGTGTAACCGGGCATCGTATCGAGCGCCAGCGAATCGAGCAGCTTCTGCTGCGCGGTTGCGGGAACAGCGACGGCCAGCATGACAATCAGGCTAAACAGTTTCCAGGTTCTCATTTTTCAGCGCTTCTATCGAATCCAGTTTATCGGCGGCCAGTTGTTTCTGCAGGAGTTCCAGGCTGGGATATTTTTCCTCGGGCCGGAGGTATTTTACAAACTCAACGGTCAGGCTTTCGCCGTAAATGTCTTTATCAAAGTTAAAGATATTTACCTCGGTCGTACGTTCCAGCCCCTCGCCTATCGTCGGGCGGACGCCGATGCTGAGCATTCCGCCGTATTTTTTGTCCCGGTATTTCACGATTACCGCGTAAATACCGTTGGCGGGCGAAAGTTTATCGGGATCATTCACCCGGATATTCGCCGTGGGATAGCCGATGGTCCGGCCAAGCTGGTTTCCTTTCACTACGGTTCCCGAAAGCCGGTAATAGTACCCGAGCAGGCGCGCTGCATCGGAAACATCGCAGGTTTCGAGCGCCTTCCGGATACGCGTGGAACTGACATTCACGTGTTCCACTTCGTGCGCCGGTATTTCTTCTACGTCAAATCCATAAACCGGGCCAAATTCCCGGAGATGTTCGAAACTGCCTTCCCGGTTCCTGCCGAAATGATGATCGTGCCCGATGACCAGTTTTTTTGTGCCGAGTTTTTCAACCAGGATTTTCCGGATGAATTCCTGCGAGGTGAGCATCGAAAATTCACGGGTAAACGGGTGAATCACCAGGTGATCGATCCCCGCCGCGCGAAGCAATTCGATTTTTTCGTCCTGTGAGCTGAGCAGCAGTTGCTTCCGGTCCGGGAACAGAACCATCCTGGGATGAGGAAAAAAGGTCAGCAAAACCGTTTCGCCGTTGCACCGCTGCGCCGTTTCTTTCAGCCGCCGGATGATCTGCAGGTGGCCGGTATGCACGCCGTCGAAAGTACCGGTAGTAACCACCGGGCACCCGGTCTTCACAAATTCGTCTATACTGTTGTAAACTTTCACCTGGCAGGAATTCTTTTCAAAGTTCGCCCTTTTCCGGCAGTGCCAAAAAAGAAACCGGGTCGCAGTGACCCGGTTTCTTTTAAAATACTTTTTAAAATCAGCGTACCGATACCGGCAGCACCTTCACACCTTCGGCGGTGCGGATGCGTACGGAATAAATACCGGCAGCAGCGTTTTCGAGATTGACATCGAAACGGCCGTTGAGCATTGAGTCGTACTGTTTTGATACCATCAGCTGGCCGAGCGAATTGAACACGTCGACAACAGCATCCGTTTTATTCACGAAGCTGAAGCTCACCGTAAACTGCCCGTTGTTCGGATTCGGGTAAACGTAAGCCGATCCCTGGAAGTTCGCATCGGCGATACCGTCAACAAAACCAACGGTAACTGTATCCGTGTACGTGCATCCGGCAGAATCTGTAACAGTAACTGTGTACGAACCGGTGAGCAGGTTGGTGATCGTAGCGGTCGTTCCGCCGTTGCTCCACAGGTACGTAACTGTTCCGTTCGATCCTGTTACAGTAGCAGTAGCCGATCCGTCGGGGCATGTTCCGCAGGTTGCGGTTGTACTGCTGACAGAAACTGCGAGGTTGCTGCAGATATCGTAAGGAACAGTAACGGTATCCGAAATCGAACAGCCGGCAGAGTCGGTTACTACCACGGTGTAGATACCGGGCAGCAGGTTGCTGATGGTTGACGTTGTTCCGCCGTTGCTCCAGAGATACGCGAGCGTTCCGTTGGAACCTGTTACCGTAACTGTTGCCGAACCGTCGGTGCAGGTAGCGCAGGTGGCCTGCGTATTGGATGTTGCCGAAGCGATATCGCCGCAGATGTCGGATGTTACGATTACCGTAATATTAAACGTACAACCGGCAGAGTCTGTAACGAGTACCGTGTACGTTCCCGGCAATACGCCTGTGATGGTATCGTTGGTCGAGCTGTTGCTCCAGAGGTATGTTACAGGTCCGTTATTTCCTGTTACCACTACCCAGGCCGTTCCGTCAGCGCAGCTGCTGCAGCTGGCTTCCGTAGAATCCGAAGTAATGACTACGTTTCCGCAGATGCTCTGGTTTACGATGATGGTCTGCACGATCGTACAGCCGAAAGAATCGACTACTGTTACCGTGTAGCTTCCCGGGAGCAGGCTGCTGAGCGTGGGTGTCGTGTTTGAGCTGCTCGCCCAGGTGTATGCGAGTGTACCGTATCCGCCGGTTACGCTGATGGTTGCTGAACCGTCGGCGCAGGTGGCGCAGGAAGCGTCAACAGAACTTGTGGTCGATGTAAATCCGCCGCAGGTATCGAAAGCAACGGTTACCGTATCCATAAGCACACAACCGAATCCGTCGGTAGCAGTTACCGTGTAGCTTCCGCTAAGCAGGCCCGTTGCCGTAGCTGCGTTTCCGCCGCTCGGCGCCCAGGAATACGTTACAGTTCCATCGGTTCCCGTTGCCGTTGTCGTAGCCGATCCGTCGGCACAGGTCAGGCAGGTTGCAGTTGTCGTTGTGGTCGATATCGCATTGTTGAGACAAAGATCACCGAAGTTGGGGCGGATGACATATGCACGCATGAAGGCGGAACCGAAATCTTCGTTATTTCCCCATACTCCGCCGGGAATTGTCGGCCAGTAAACCCAGGTTTTGTTGGCTGTGAAAATATCCATAGTCAGGCCAACAGCAAGCGTGCTGTCGAATTCAACCGCAGTAACCACATACTCACCGGGAGTAAGTGAAATTGCACCGCCGGAAATCGGGAGCGTATAATAACGCGCCGAGTCATCCGGGTAGATCATCGTATCTGTGCTGGCAATGATCGTATTCGGTACACCGCCCACGGTATTCCATACGACCAGCGCAGCAGGCCTGCCGGTATAGCCGCGGGTGTAATAAACACCGATAGAAGTAAGGTAGTCTGTATTATAGACATCATATCCCTGGCCCAGGTATCCGCCGTTGCCCGCCCCGATTCCGAGTGAACCCACCACTGTTCCGTTATCACGGGCGTATGTAGAATCAATCACCGAGAAATACTGGTAAAGCGTATCGTTGTTGTTTTGCTGGTCGGTACCGGAAGCCTGGTTCGCGATGAACTGCACCGTGTAGTTACCGATAGCGGTAGCCGTGAACGAAGGAATTGTCCAGTTGGTCGTTGCTCCCGCAGCAAGTGAAGCCGTGGTAGCCGAGTTTGCAGAGTACACATTGGTAACTCCGTTGAAAACGTTCACCTGTGCCGAAACGTTGGTCAGCGCATTGACCCCGTTGTTGCGGATTGTTCCGTTGAAATTGAGCGGCGCGCCCTGGGGAGCAGGAATAAGCGTATACGGAGTTGCCGTATCTGCAATCTGCATCTGGGCGTCGATGGTGTACTGCGTTTCCACTACGACATCGTCGATCAGGAGCAGGAATTCATCTGTTGCATTGTTGCGGAAAGCAATATAAACCGACTGCCCGGCATATGCATTCAGGCTCACCTGGCGCGCTGTCCAGGTAGTATTTTCAGCAGGAGTGGAAAAGAGTGTTGTCGAGTTGGTGATCTGGTTTCCGATCAGACCTGTTCCGCCGGAAGGAGGTCCCTGGGAGGAAGTCATGATCCGGACTTCATAGCCGTCAGGATAAGAAGGATCGTAGGTAATAGCATTCCACTTCAATACGCAGTTGGCAGGAATCGGTCCGATGAGCGGCGTCCACATCCAGTCGTTGGCCGTGGCGGCCGGACTGTACCAGGAAGTGGAGAATGCGCAGGAGTCGGCCACGTTATTCGCGAAATCTTCACGGCGTTCCCAGGCTTCGTTCACATAAGATACAGAACCCGCAGGAGTACTGTTGTCCACGTTGCGCAGAAACCAGCCTGCCGGGAATGTGTATGTACCGGCGCCACCGCTTGTGGGACCACCGATTCCGTCAAAATCTTCGCTGAAAATAACCTGTGCGTTGACACTGCTTAATACAAATAATGCAAGCAGGAGAGAGTAGAATTTTTTCATGTGCAGTTTGGTTAAGGAAGCGCAAAGTTAGTTCTTTTGAAAAAACCCGCAAATCAAAAAGAAACCCCGTCCTGATCGCTGCCGGGACGGGGTTTTCGGATTTGATAAACCGGTTACCGGATAACCAGCGAAACAACTTTTACGCCGGTTGCCGTTGCTACTTTTACAATATACAAGCCGGGAGCCGACTGCCCCAGGTCCATACCGAACGACTTGCTGCTTACCTGTTTAATATGCTCTGATTTTACAAGTTCTCCGAGCGCATTGTAAATGGTAATGTCCACATCGGACTGGAGCTGAAGATCGAGTGAAACGGTAAACTGTCCTTTACTCGGGTTGGGAAACACATCTATGCTCAGTCCATCGCTGTCAACAGAAGGTGCGCTGACCAGCTGGCCGAAGTTTGCGCGAAGCATGTACGGTTTGGAGAAAGAGGAACCGAAATCTTCATTATTTCCCCATACTCCGCCGGGAATTGTCGGCCAGTACACCCAGGTCGTATTGTTGAAGAAATTATCCACTGTTTGTCCCACACGGGCGGTAGAATCTATTTCAACAACCGTCACAACAAAACTATCGGCAGTTAATGTAACCGGTGAGGAGAAGGCCAGCGTTACCCATTGTGCGGCGCCGGAAGTAAGTGTGGTTGTAGCGGTAGTCGCTACCGGCGTAGTCGATGTCGGTGCACCGTTATTGAAATTGAAAACAGCAAATGCAGTCTGATGGCTCGAATACGGGCGGTCAAGGAATGCCGAAACCGAAGTCAGGTTTGCGCCCTGGCCTAATACGTACAGGTTGCCCAAATATCCGCCGACACCGGCGCCGATGCCGAGGAAGCCCGCCGAGGGCCCGCGGTCGCGACCGTAGACAGTATCCGTTGACCAAAGCGTATCCACTCCGTTCATGATATTGTTAGCAGGAACTCCATCCGTTTCGGTCATGCCAACCGAATACACCACGCGGTAATTATCCACTGCGCCCACGGTGTACTGCGGAAGCGTAAAGGCATTCGAGTTTCCTGCTCCGAGGTTCGCCAGGGGCGTGCTGTTGGCGGTATGCACGATTACGTTGGCGCTGTTGTACACGTTTGCAGTAAGCACCACATTGGTAATGGGCGATGATCCTGCGTTCTGCACAATTCCGCCCAGGTCGATCCTGGGGGACTGGGAAAGCGGGATACGCGTGTACTCGTTCATCGTGATTACACTGGTAACCGCTGCGTCAAAACCGACGGCTGCGTTGACGGTTATATCGTCAATAAAAAGAACGAATTTATCGAATGAATTATTCCGGAAACCGATATACACCGTTTGATTTGAATAACCGGCGGCCTGCAGGTCGACCGAGTGCGGAGTCCATGTACCGAGTTCAGCCGCTACGGTCAGGAGAACCGGGGAAGACATCAGGTTCCCGGTTGCCGGTGCGGCTGTCAGGATACGGACTTCATACCCGTCGGGATACGACTGATCGGGCGCCATGCCTTCCCAGGTCAGCATATTATTGGTCGTCAGGTTGATTGCGGGTGTCCACATCCAGTCGTCGGCAGCGGCTGCCGGGGTGTACCAGGAGGTGCTCACGGCCATGGTATCCAGGGCATTCGGCGTAACGAAGTCTTCACGCGCAATCCAGGCGTCGTTCACATAACTTACGGATGAGTTCGGCGTAAGATTATCCACGTTGAACAGCGTCATGTTCGCAGGCATTCCATTGTTGCCCTGGAAATCTTCGCTGTAGATAATCGTTTGTGCATGAGCCCCTGCGGCTCCAAGCAGCAAGGCAAGCGGTAATAATTTTTTCATGGGTTGAGAGCTGTTTGGTCTGGTTTCGTGCTTTTTGATGCGGCAAAGATAGCTTGCTTTTAATATCCCCGATTCAACCATTTCCGCTTTCGTCGAAATAAAGATGGCTTTGGGCGAAGCCGTTTATTTTGTTCTTAATTTATCAACATCGCGGAATCGTTTTAGAATAAAAGTTGCTACTTTTGCGCCGGATTTCAGGTATCAAATAAAAAAGCTATCCATACAATATGTCAACTCAAACCGGTAAAATTGCCCAGATCATCGGTCCGGTGATCGACGTTCACTTCTCGGACAACAGCGGCAAACTCCCGAATATTCTCGACGCACTTATCGTCAAAAAGAGCAACGGTCAGCAGATCGTACTCGAGTGCCAGCGCCACATCGGTGAAGACACGATCCGCACCGTCGCGATGGACTCCACCGACGGCCTTTCCCGTGGCATGGATGTAGAAGCCACCGGCTCCCCGATCCGTATGCCCATCGGCGAACAGATCCGCGGTCGTCTTTTCAACGTAGTAGGCGAAGCGATCGACGGTATCGGCACCGTGAACAATGCAGGCGGATACAGCATTCACCGCGAACCGCCGAAGTTTGAAGATCTTTCTACATCAGCCGACGTACTGTATACCGGTATCAAGGTTATCGACCTGATCGAACCTTACGCCAAAGGCGGTAAGATCGGTCTGTTCGGCGGCGCCGGCGTAGGCAAAACGGTTCTGATCATGGAACTGATCAACAACATCGCCAAAGGCTATGCCGGTTTCTCGGTATTCGCCGGTGTCGGTGAACGTACCCGCGAAGGGAATGACCTGCTCCGCGAAATGATCGAATCGGGTGTTATCCGTTACGGTGAAGCATTCAAACATTCGATGGAAAGCGGCGGCTGGGACCTGAGCAAAGTGGATATGAAGGAACTTGCACAGTCGCAGGCCACACTGGTTTTCGGGCAGATGAACGAACCTCCCGGATCACGTGCACGCGTAGCGCTTTCGGGTCTTACCCTTGCGGAATACTACCGCGACGGTGACGAAAAGAGCGGCGGCCGCGATATCCTTTTCTTTATCGACAATATCTTCCGTTTCACGCAGGCCGGTTCCGAAGTATCCGCCCTCCTCGGCCGTATGCCTTCAGCCGTAGGTTACCAACCCACCCTCGCTACCGAGATGGGTGCCATGCAGGAACGTATTACTTCTACCAAGCGCGGTTCGATCACTTCCGTACAGGCCGTTTACGTACCTGCGGATGACCTTACCGACCCGGCGCCTGCCACCACCTTCGCTCACCTTGACGCAACGACCGTACTTTCGCGTAAAATCGCCGAACTCGGCATTTACCCGGCCGTTGATCCGCTCGATTCCACTTCGCGTATCCTTACACCGGTCGTACTCGGCGACGCACACTACAACTGCGCGCAGCGCGTAAAACAGATCCTGCAGCGCTACAAAGAACTCCAGGATATCATCGCCATCCTCGGTATGGACGAACTCAGCGAAGAAGATAAACTCGTTGTGCACCGCGCACGCCGTGTGCAGCGTTTCCTCTCGCAGCCCTTCCACGTAGCCGAACAGTTTACCGGCCTCAAAGGCGTATTCGTAAGCATCGAAGACACCATGAAAGGTTTCAACATGATCATGGACGGTGAAGTGGACGAATACCCGGAAGCAGCGTTCAACCTGGTCGGTACCATCGCCGCTCGAAATGACAAGTCAGGACGACAAGTTGCGGACTGCCGCTCGAAATGACAAGTATTGATTGTTTAAAATGGTAATGCCGCTTTGCAGCGGGTATTATCTGAAAAATGAAAACATGCAGTTAGAAATTATCACCCCGGATAAAAAGCTTTACAGCGGTGACGTGAAGTCGGTTACTTTGCCCGGTGCGGAAGGTTCGCTCGGCGTGCTGAATAATCACGCGGCGATGATCACCACGCTGAAAAAAGGCGAGATCCGGATCGTGGACAACGATCAGCAAAAGCAGTCGTTCGAAATCAACGGCGGTGTTGCAGAAGTGTTGAAAAACAAGATCATCATACTGGCCGAACAATAAGCGGTTCCATCATTTTGAAAAGCGGTTGTCTTTAAACAGGCAATCGCTTTTTTGTTTTTATTAAGTAATATTAACAGCCTGTGTTTTCTTTTTCTTCGATCTTGGCTTCATGCAAAAAACGATACTGCTGATCTTTTTGCTTTGCCCCGTTTTCATGCCGGCGCAGCAACTGGCTACCGATCTTGCAGCGCAGGACAAAACGCTGAAAGGACCTATCAAGTCCTGGGTCATGAAAGCAAACGGGAAAGTCATCCGCATAAAGCATTTTGATGATCGGCAGCGGCTTGTGCTCGACAGCGGCGGCCAGACCATACTCAAGCATGTTTGGGCATACGATTCCATCGGCAACCTGCTGCTCAGCGCCGCTTACAGGAACGGAGAACTTTACCAGGATGAATGGGGCGATCACCAGAAATTTTCATACACCCGCAACAGCAAATCGCAGATCACCCGGAAAACGGCCTGGTCGCCGTACGGGCAAAAGGCATACGAAGCGGAGTATGAATACGACAAGCAGGGATTGCTTACCGCGATAAAAGGCGATGCCGTATTCCTTTATGAAGAGGATCTTTATTTCCGTACTAAAGATCATGTGCAGACGATCCGGAACGGGCTGGTTTCATTTAAATATGATGCGCAACGCAGGCTGACGGAAAAAACAATTCACGGGCAGGACGCCACCGACCTTCCGAACAAAGTTCCCGACCAGCTTCGCTACCGGGAGCGCCTGCAGTATGATGCATCCGGGCGGATCAGCCTGAAAACGGAAGAACACTGGTTCGGGAAAATGGGGGCGATGGACTGTTGCCCGGATGTTTTCGAGACATCGGATTATTTATGCAACATCAGCACCTACCGGTATGATGCCGCCGGCCGCCTGCTTGATGAAGCACAATACAACAACCACAACTACAGTCACCCGATTATACGTTATGCTTACGAGTACGATGCCGCCGGAAACCTGCTCGCGGAAAAACGCTATGATACTTATAACATCAGCCAGTTTACCTGCAAGATCAACGCGGACAGTATCGAGTACTATGCCGTAAAACGACAGAAAGACGTCGTAAGTCTTTGCCCGGATTACTGGAGCCAGGGAAGCCCCGTGGTTACACGCTGGGAATACAATGTTCAGGGACAGAAAATCCATTGCTTTTATTCGCGCAGCACAAAACCGGCAGTTGTATGGGAATATGATGCCGGCGGAAAACCGGTGAAAGAAACCTACTACGATGTAAACCACGGAACACTCGCCCGCGTGAGTTTTTTTGATGAGCGCGGAAACGTAACGAAAGAAACCGCTACGGATTACTGGTCGAAAAAAGTGACGGAATACATTTACGAAATCACGTATTACTGACCGCACGAATTACACATCCTGCGTTCCTTGCGGGCCGGAGCATCTGCCGTTTTTCATTTTTACTGCGAATTGCAGTAAATTTGATCATAACACGTACGTTATGAAAAAGACGCTGACGATCCTGCTGATGCTTTCCGGTGTATTTGCTGCAGCGGCACAGGCGCAACAAACCGATACGCTGCGTTTGCCCAAGGACGATACCATTACCGTTACCGCGGTCCGTTTTCCTTCGCTCGACAGCCTTACCGTTACCGGCTGGGAATTCAAAGGCAAAACATCCGATCCCTGGATACTGCTTTGCCACCAGGCTCGGTACAGTAAGGGAGAATATCTCGAAACCGGGCCGCAGCTGGCCAAACTCGGGTACAATTGCCTCGCCATCGACCAGCGTTCCGGCAAAATCGCGAACGGCATCGAAAACGAAACTGCGGAAGCGGCGGAAAAAGCAAAAAAAGAAACCGGCTTCGCGGATGCGGAACAGGATATCGTTGCTGCGCTGAATTATATTTACGCTGCCACCAAAAAACCGGTTATCCTGGTCGGAAGCTCCTACTCTGCCGCGCTTGTCCTGAAAGTCGCCGCGACTTACCCGGAAAAAGTAAAGTCCGTGATCAGTTTCAGTCCGGGCGAATACTTCACGGGCAAATTTAAAATCGCCGACTACTGTAAAAAACTGACCATGCCGGTATTCATGACTTCGTCGCGCAACGAATCGTCGGATCTGAAAAACCTGTTCAATACTGTTCCCGGAAAAAACAAAACCATATTTATTCCCGCTTCCGAAGGGAAACACGGCAGCAAAGCGATCTGGCCCGTTTCGGAATGCAGGCAGGAATACTGGGATGCGCTCATCGATTTCCTGAGAGGCTGTTAGGAATTTGTTTTTCGAGATTACAGCGAGGGATTTTTCATCCAGACGACCTGCCTGCGCGTAGCCGCTACGGCGGAGGCAGGGGCGCTTTTTGAGTAAGTAGCAGGCGGCTACAGGCGAAAAAAGCAACGAAGTATGGATGAAAAAGACCTGCTGGAAGCCGGAAGGACAATTTCCTAACAGCCTCTGAAACAAAACGGTTGAACAACCCGTTCAATCAAAAAAACACAGATGCGCTTAAGCCGGCTTGTTTTTTTATCGGCATTCTTCATCCTTCCCCGCATCACCGAACTGCGTGCGCAGATCACTATTATTTTCCAGCCGGATTCTGTTTGCGGAAAAGATGCCCTCATATGGACACTCTGGCCGGATAATAATAGTGCGCAGCATCCGGATTTTATCGCCTGCGCCTGGACCAACCAGGGCAATCCCAGCGGAACACGTGCGCTGATCGATTTCGACCTGGCTGTTATCCCGGCAGGCGCTGCCGTTCAACAGGCGACGCTGGAACTGTCGCATTATCCGAGTCCTTATAATACCGGGCATTCCAATCTTTCCGGCCCGGCGGATTGCTGGCTTGAGCGCATCATACAAGCCTGGCAGGATAACACGGTTACCTGGAACAACCAGCCGGCAACTACGGTGCAGAACCAGCTGAACATTCCCGCCCCGACGGTGATGACGCAAAACTATACGTTGAATGTCACACAACTCGTGCAGGATATGCTGAACGACCCGGCAAACAGTTTCGGGTTCATGCTGCGGCTGCAAAACGAATCGTATTACCGGAGCCTGTTATTCGCCAGCAGCGATAACCCGTACCCGCAGCTCCGTCCGAAACTCACCGTGGTTTATACGCCCGATACATTACCGGCAGCGGGCTGCTGGGTGCTGGTGCAGGAACCGGGAGACACGACTTCCGCGCAGAATCCGCCGCCCGACCCGGAGATCAGCATACCGAATGTTTTTTCACCGAACGGCGACGGGATCAATGACCTGTTTTTTCCCGACACGGCGCATATCGAAGGGCTGCAGTTCCGCATTTTCGATCGCTGGGGCGTGGAAGTATTTTCGGCTTTCCCGGCCATGCCCTGGGACGGCAGGAACACATCCGGCATTCCCTGCAGCGACGGAACCTATTATTACATCTTCGATTACCGTACGGCGGGACAGAATCAAATTACACGAAAAGGTTTCCTCACACTGATCCGCTGATGCTTCGCCGTCATCAAAGCCGCGGACCAAATTCCCAGTCCTGGAAAATTTTCGGTTTCTGCGGCCCGCCCGTACATTCCTGCTGAAACAGGAAACGCCAGACGATACCGGTTTCAACCGCCCACTGCCCTGCCTGCGGTTCAAATGACGTTATCCATTTGAATTTGTTGTGCGTAAATCCCGCCCGGAACGACATGTGCGGACTTCCCGGCGAGGTACTCCACGACATCCCGGCTGTCCAGCGGTAATTATAACGAAACATTGCACCGCCGTCGAACACGCCGCGTTTTCCATTAAACTGGTACGTCGCTTCCGGGCTGATATCAAAATGATCGCCGATCGGAATTTTTGTTCCCGCCATGGCATGCCAGGTGCGCGGAAGACTGCCCTTTTCTCCGAAAGCATATCCCTCGTTTTGCAATACATAAACCGGTGCAGCAAGATGGCGCACGGAAAAACCGAAATACGTTCCGTGCAGGTTGGTGATCATCAGCCCGGCATCCGCATCGAAAAGACCGCGTGAACATTGCAATGAATCCGGTAAAGGCGGATTATTCACCTGCCCGATTTCGGGAGAAAAAATCGTTTCTTTCATTACATAGTACGAACTGCGGATTCCAATTCCCGCACGCCAGTCCCCGACTTCAAAAGCGTAAGCATAACGCGCGCTGTATGCATTTACATCCGCACGGCCGGAATTGAAATTCATATAGGAAACATCCCAGGGACCATGCAGCTGGTTACGCGCATCGTTCCCGAAGGCGGCGTACTGCGCAGTGTACTGCGTATGGTAATCGCCGTGCTGGTGACGCGTGCCGTATGAAAGATAACAGGAGCCGCTGCAGAACGGGCACACCGTTCCGGGATTGATGTAACTGCGCTGGTTGATGTGCAGCCGCAGGAACGGATCGTCGAATGCAAACGCAGATGTTGCGATAAACAGGAAGGAGAATACCAGGGTTTTCATCACGTATGTTTATTGCTATAATGACCAAGCCGGCTTTGGATACAGGGCTGTATCTTTTTCGTTACGCCGTATTATAGGAGAAAGCTTCGGCAGCATGAAAGAAGAAATAATCCGAATCAGTTTTGCCTGCGGCGAAAAATTCGAAAACATGCCCGTGCAGGGCGAAGGACGGATGTGCGGCAAATGCAGTACGCTTGTCGTGGACTTTACGAAAATGCAACCGGAGGAAATCCGTAACTGGCTTGAAGCGCGCCGGGGACAAAAAATCTGCGGACGTTATCAAACCTTACACACCAATATCCCGCTGAAGAAAAAAGAACGGCACTTCCTCCGGTTTTACAACAGGCTGGAATCCGCGCGGCTGTGGCGACCGATCCGGTTATCGTTACTGTTACTTCTGACTTTTACTTTTCTTGCAGCGGGATGCCACCCGAGAAAAAAGATCAGGCATACGCAAGGAGTACCGGTACGTTTTCCTGATTAGGAATTTTCTGCCCGGTTCGCATACCCCCGCAGCCGGAAAAACGAAAAGCTCTCCACACCCGGAGAGCTTTTCGTTTTTTTTCTGAGAAGCTGTTTATTTCTTACTCTTCACTTCTTCCGCCCAGCGATCCATTTTTCGTTCGATCAGTTCCATCGGCATAACGCCGTCTTTCAGGAACTCGTCGTGGAAAGCGGAAAGGGGGAACGCATCGCCCAGTTGTGTTTTGTATTTCTCCCGCAGTTCGCGGATTTTGAGCGCGCCGATTTTATAGCTGAGCGCCTGCCCCGGGATAGCCATGTACCGTTCGATTTCGGCGGTAGCACCTTCCAGGCTGATGGCTTCGTTGTCCGTAAAATATTTAATCGCTTCTTCGCGGGTCATTTTTCCTGTGTGCAGGCCCACATCGACAACGAGCCGTATCGCACGGTGCATTTCATCGCCGAGCGCGCCCATGTACTGGTACGGATCGGTGTAACATCCCAGTTCTTTCCCGAGGCTTTCGCAGTACAGGGCCCAGCCTTCGCCGTATGCGCCGTACCAGAGGAAGCGGCGGAACTTCGGCAGTCCTTCATTTTCCTGCTGCAGCGAAATCTGGTAATGATGCCCGGGAATGGCTTCGTGCAGAAACAAACTTTCCATTCCGCTCGTGGTATTGTAACGCGTCGCATCGAGAATCGGTACGTAAAATATCCCGGGACGGCTTCCGTCGGCGCTGCCCTGGTTGTATTCGGCGCTGGCGCTGGCCGCGCGGAAGGCTTCGGTCTGGCGTATTTCGAATTTTGTTTTCGGTACCCGGCCGAACATGTCCTTCAGTTTCGGATCGATTTTCAACTGGATGGCCCGGAACGCAGCCAGCACTTCTTCCGGCTTTTTGTATGGCATGAACTGCGGATCCGTTTTCAGGAAAGCGAAAAACGCATTCATGTCTCCTTTAAAATTTACGGCGGCCTTCGTCTTTTCCATTTCTTCCCTGATGCGTTTCACTTCGGCAAGACCCGTATTGTAAATTTCATCCGGCGTTTTATTCGTCGTCGTCCAGTAGCTGATCAGGTAACGGTAATACGCTTCGCCTTCCGGGATCGCATTGATGCCCGATGTCGTTCTCGCCTTCGGCAGATACTCTTCGCGCAGGAATGTGCCGAGTTTTTTGTACCCCGGGACAAGTTCGTCATTGATGAGCGCGGTGTATGCTTTTGTAAGGCGTTCCTTATCCGCAGGCGAAAAAGAAGCAGGCATTTTCCCGATGGGCGCGTAAAACAGGCTTTTCGTCGCATCGCTCACGTTCATCGCGTCAAACTGCGGGATCATTTTTTCAACAAGCGCTTTCGGCAGCACGATATTCGCTGCGATCCCTTTCCGGAAATACACGATGGCGCTGTCCGTCCACACGCTGTATTGTTTTGCGCGCGCGGCCCAGTCGTCATAATCTTTCACCGTTTTGAAAGGCTGGTTTCCGTCGCCGCTGCCGAGCTGGCCCATGGTGAGCGGAAGTCCCCAGAACTGCTGGCAGGGAATATAATTATCGTGAAAACGAAGTCCTTCGAGGTTCGTTTCCATTTCGTGTTTGAAAATATCGTAGCTCACCCGGTCGTTGGCGCTCAGCGAATCGCGGTTGAATTTCGAAAGTTCACCGAGTGATTTTTCCCAAAACGTTTTCAGCTTCGCGCGATAGCTGTCCGTAAAATCGGCGTACAGTTTATCGTTGTAGCGGTTGTCGCCGTTCGAGGTAGCATCGAGCGGAAAAAACTGCAGGCGTTCTTCGTAATACGTATCGAAGAGCGCGGCGAGCGTTTTGTTATCCGCAACCTCAGCGGGAGCAGCAACGGCTCCAGGTTTCCCGTTTCCGCAGGAAGCGAAAACGACCGCAAAGACAAATGCACAGGAAAAGTATTTCATAATGGCGTTTTTAAGAGGAACAAAAATAACAGAATCGCCGGTGAGGAACACGACTGATTTATGAGCGGCGGAATGCGTGGAAGGATGGCGCGTAGGCAATACCGGGAAAACGGTCAGGCTTTCTTAAACGACAAGCCTTCTCCCTTCAACGCGCTGTGCAGTTTGGGCAGGGAAGCCGGTCCCATGCCGTGCAGTTTTAAGATTTCCGCTTCGCTGCATGCGGCAAGCTGTTTCAATGTCGCTATGCCTTTGTTTTCCAGTGCGCGCCTTGCCGGGGCGGAAAGCAAGGCAAGAAAACCGTCCTTCGGTTTCCGTTCCTGTTCGCAAACGGGACAGGTGGGACAGTCGCTGCTTTTATAGTATGTGTGACCTTTGCGGCAGGTTCTTAAATTTTTCCGGGCCGCTTTTTCCAGGTTTTGTTCGACGCGGAATTTCACAATTTTAGTCACCAGCGCCAGCGGAAGCGGTTTGCCGACCGGGAACTGAACGGAACCTTTCGCTCCTTTGTAAACGGAAAGTTCTTTTTTAAACGTGGCTATTCCCGCGGCCCCGGGATAAAATCCGATATGGTTTTTATATCCCGCAAAATGAACCAGGTTGCCTTCCAGCGTCAGCGTCGGAATGCCGTAACCAATTTTTTCTTCCGCATGCGGCGCGGCCTTTCGGATAGTCGCGCGGATTTGTTCCAGTAATCTCTGCGTCTCTTTCGGAAAAGCGGCGATGTACTGATCGATGGCGTTCATTTGTGAATCCAGTTTTATAGTTCAAAAATTCACCGCAGAGACGCGGGGAAAATCTGTTTTCCAGCGTCTTCGCTATTCGACGACTGAGTCGTCGAATAGCTTAGTCTGTTTTACAGCAGTTAGTTGCGTCCCTGCGGTGAAGAGCGAATACTCTATAAATTGATGTACTACTTATCAGTCTAACTTCCGCAACGCAGGTAATACACCGGCGGATTTCTCTTTTCAGAATCATTAAAGAAACTCAATCCTTCAAAGAAAGTATGATCGCCCAGGTTCCGGTGTCTTAAACGCTGGTGCAGTTTATGCAGCAGTTCCAAAGCCGTGAAATGTTTCCCGTTGTCCGCTTTAAATTTCGCGGCAACTTCTCTCTGCTCGTCCTCATCATATTCTTCCTCCTCATCGTCCTCTTCGTCTTCATCGCCGAGTTTTGTCTCGCCGTCAAAAACAGGGTCGCCTTCCGACACCCAATACATATACACGATCCCTACTTCCGGGTTATTCACAACGATCTCGTCCGGGTTCCAGGAAGCGCGTTCCTTCATAATATCGAGCTGGTATTGTGAAATGTCTTTGTTAAAGTCGTCGCTCGTTTGGTAATCCGTATCGTTAAAATTCCAGGCGATTTTCTTAAGTATGCTCATCGTACAATTGTGTTTTTCAGTTTGTATGCAAAGCCGCTCAGTTTTCCGATATCGATTTTACTTTCGCCAGCGCCTTCGGAAAAGCGTCTTTAAAATAAGACGCATACTCGTCTGTAACGTCAATTTCAACAGTGAGCTTCGTCCCTGTATCACGCTGTGTAAGCGTATAATTCTCCATCGATCCCGTCCACTGCTCCTTTTTTTCGTCCGGCGGTTGCTCCACGCCGCCTTTCATTTCCCCGAGGTGTTTAAACGACATATATTCGTTGGGCGTGCATTTGGCAATGGTGCTGAACATGCCGTCGCCGGCCGGGGAAATGAATAAAATTTTACTGCCTTCTTTCCAGTCGGAAACGGCGTACGAACCTTCGCCGAAAACGCTGGTCCATTGGCGATAGGTACTGTCGTCCCAAAGTGTTTTCCACACTTTTTCCCTTGTCGCTTCGATGTCGGTGGTGAATTCAAGTTTTATCATGGCTGGTCTTAATTTACCGGTTTATGATTTTGCCGGGTTGCTGATTGTTGCCGGCTGAAAAAAGTGTAAATAAAGATGCGAAATATTCCGGTTAATCCTGCACCACCGCTCCGTAATTTCCCGTACTCTTTTGAATTGCGGTAAACGTCACGGATTTTACCGTTTGCTTATCGGGCAATACGGCGCTGAAGAGCGAATTCCCGGTTTGTGCCGTATCATAAGCCAGTGCGTACGAAGTGGTTTTGCCTGATGCGTCAGCCACATTTGCATACACCGTAAAATCATCCGCCGGCCATAAAGAAGCGGGCGGTCCGGCGGTAACCGGGCAACCGCACATCATTTTCACCAGTACCGAAACCTTGCCCGTGACCCGGCAGGGCGTTAAATACAAACCGGGAACAACAACCGTAACAGCATATGCGGGTTGCGCCGGGTTGAGTAAAACCGGGTGCTGTATTAACATCGGCATATTCGTGGTGGTGGGTACACTGATCTCCAGTTTTGCGAATTCAATACCGGGAGGAAGTTCAAAATCCGCCCTGCCGCAGGCCGTAGTAAAATCCGGCGATAAAAAATGCACCAGCGTGTTTGGTTCCGCCGGGGGTTGCGGAACAGTCATGATCGGCATAAACGAACTTGCTCCCGGCGTAAACGCTGACGAAGGATTTCCGTCGTCCGTAAAATCGGGCGTAACATGATACGGCAGGTCGATCGCGCCCCCGGAGTAAACCAGTTTTATGGTAATGTCTTTTACATTATAGGCATGCGCGCCCAGGTAATGCGCGCCCAGGGCCTGCAGGTAAACTGTGATGTGTGCTTTTTGTGACATGCTTGAAAATTTTAGCGCTCCTGTGATTTGTATTTTGTCAAATACGGATGTCCTTTATCCTGAACTCAAAAAGCGTCCCGAGTTTATCGTCGTCGATCACAGATATGGAAATGTCGTCCCAGTTAATTTTAACAAACTGTTCTTTTAAAGTGCCGTCTTTAAGAAACGCAACTTTGATCTTCAAAGCTGGAGATATACTCTTATAATATGAAAGCAATGCGTTTTTGTCGGTGTACGGAGTAGTCAGATGAGAACTGATTCCGAGATTGAAATGGCTGCTATCCAGTTTAGCCTCCAGGAAGGAACGTTTTGACCTGTCATTTTCAATTCCGTGCAAATACAATGTTGTGGGCAGGTATATGCTTACGATATCCCGTGCGTCCGACTTTATGTTTCCAACGTACTTTATGCGATACATACCGCAAGCCTGTCCATAGGACAAGTGGAGCGTCAGTGTGAAAAGTAAAAAAGTGAACGCCTTTTTCATTCGTGTATTACTAAAATTAACAGTTTGAGATTTAACGAAAGATGGCTTAGAAGCACCATTCTTTCGCTTAGTATCAAAGTTAATCAAATGCACTACACTTTGATTTAAGAGCCTGTTAGGAAATTATCCTTCCGGCTTTCAGGGTGTCTTTTTTGCTCACTCTTCGTTGCTTTTTTCGCCTGTAGTATCCAACTACTTGCTCAAAAAGCGCCTCAATTGATCAAAAAATACACTCCGGAAACCTCGAAAAACAAATTCCTAACAGGCTCTAACAGATCCCCGTCATTTCGGGTTAAGCCTATGTTAGCGGTTCGGGCTTTTTGTCTGTATAATTCGTCAGAGGGATTTTAAGAATTCGAAATATACTTTTCCTCTTACCTCAGCACTATAGTCAAACAGGTATAGTATTGCCCCTTGAATCATCAGGCCAATAGCGATTCCTTTGATAAGGTCATTTTTTCCAAAGAATATCGTCAGCAACAGGCCTGCGGTGAAAAAACAAAGTTCAATTCTCTTGATGAGTGTAAAATTCTTCATTACTTTTTCCATTCGTGGCAATTCGTCTGTTTGTATCTTCTGCGGTTCTGTTTTATAGAATCCCGTTATCCGTTCAATATCTTTTGGTGTCCTGGTGACAACACCGATACAAATAATCAATAGTAAAACAGAAAGCGGAATAAATACAAATGATATTCCTCTCAGCAAGGGCTTATGTAAGGCAAGAAAGTAAACGGATAATGCAATGCTGATAAAGGATAAAATAATCCCTATAGTACATTGCAGTTTTTCACCTGCAAAATATTTTTCAATATTATTCACTGCCTTGAGTTTTGCTGATGCCGATAAAGAGCAGGATGCCTAAAATATAATGTGAAACAATGGCGGCAATCACGGTGAATTGAGCCAGGGAATTATTAAAAATTCCTTCATCCTTCATTACACTCCACATTACCCAGTCAATAGTGGCGCTTGTTACCTGGTAAAAAGCCAGGCCCTTTGCTAAACCTATACTGGGATTTTTTCTGAAAATCCAGGCGATATATGCTTGAATACCCAGTGCCAACCCGAGTAGTTTTGTTATCCAATGCCCATCGGCATTTAACTCCCAGCCTGTGACTGGTCTTATCCAGGATGGCGGCATCATGGCTGCGGCGAAGTAGAAGAATTCCAATACCGCTACTATTGTAAAGAGTAATTTTAAGTCAGCAAGTTTTTTCATTTTATTGGTTGTTTAAACTGTTAGTGAGTAACTGCAAGTGCGTGTTGCCCGTTGCTTTTGGTAGAATGTAAATACATAAAACACCTATCAATAAATCGCCGATGGCAAGCAAGCCGATGAACATGCCTACAGAGGTTTTGAAATCAAGCAGTAATGCTGTGACCGCAAAGATTACCCTGATAATGCCATTCCAATAGGGAAAACTACCGAACCTCCCGAGATTGTTCGAAGAAAAAAATAAAACGATGGCGGCATAAGACGCCAATAGTGCAGGCAATACCTGCCAAAAAACAGAGTACGGTTCTTTGACACCAAACAGGGCAAGCCCGCCCGGAATCAGAAATACAAACAATGCACTTGCATTGTAGAGTGAAGCAACTCGAACGATAATTTTAGCTGTTTTTAAATTTACCATGATTGAATACCTTTCATTGTTTGTGCAAAAATAGATTCTACATTTGTAACCTAAAAGCGTAGAGCATACTCTATACTTCAACTTTATTTTTCAACAAAAAAAGTCAAGATGTTAATAAACGAGTTATCGAAGAGGACAGGGGTATCCATACACACTTTGCGATACTATGAAAACTATGGCTTGTTCAAAGGCGCGTCTGATGAAAAAGTAAAAACAAACAATTACAAGCATTATGATGAAAGTCTTGTCGAAAAAATTGAACTTATTAAGGAGGCAAAAGAAATCGGGTTTACACTTTCAGAAATAAGAAACTTGCTGGACAGTTGGTATAGCAAGAAATTGCCGATAGAAAGGAAAGTAGAAATTCTGAGCATTAAAATCGGTGAAATTGATGCCAAAATCCGTCAACTCAAGCAAGTCAGGAAGTATCTTGTCGATGGGATTAAAGATGTTCAGCGTGGAGATTGTTAGCTTGCCGGGGCCGTCTTGACCTGGCCGCTAAAAGTTCACAGCACGGAAGCCGAAGTTTATCCGTCGGTCCCGTTTGCGTCCTCCTGTTATGCGTATGTGTTACTCTTCGTCCGAAGTCGTGTCGTTTCAAGCTATCGGTCAATTTTTGCCGGCTCGTAGTAAAGCGTTACTGCACCGGAGCCAAAGATTTTTGTTTTTATGAGCTTAAGAATTGTCCTGTCGCTTATGTTTTCGAATAATGGCAAACCATTTCCTGCAATAACAGGGTGAACACAAAGCTGGTATTCATCAATTAAATTAAGTTTCATTAAGTGTATAATTAAACTCCGGCTGCCGACAAAAATGTTTTTACCTCCGCCATTGGCGGATTGCCTGAGTTCTGAAACTTCTTCTTCAATGGCCCGGTTTGCTAACCTTGCACTTTCCCACCCGATAGCTGCCGGGTCTGCATGTTGAAGCGTGTGGGAAAAAACTATTTTGGGGACTTTGTCTATCGCGACAGCAAAGTCGTCCATTGTTTTTTCACCTGAAGGATTTTGTACCAGCGGTTGCCAATATCTCATAAGTTGATATGTTATCCTACCGTATAGAATTGCACCTGCCTCATTTAACAGTTCCGTATAATGCTGATGTATTTCTTCATCCGGAACTATTGCTGTATGGTCGCAAAACCCGTCAAGTGTCATATTGATTGCTGCAATTACTTTTCTCATTTTATTTTGCTTAAATCAATTGTCCATTTTCATGCCGGTCGTCGGCCGTCCGATAGTTTTAATGGTGTCCCGGCTGGTGCACCTGGTTCTTTTATCAGCGAACTGCAGTACACTTACTTCTTCTTCGGTTTCGGTACAAGATTTTTCTCATACATCTCAATCCATTCCTTAGCACTCATTTTTTTCATTAATTCACCAATGAGTTTATAGGGAATCTCATCCAGCTTCCTGAAGCGGACACAACTTTTTCCCATGTCCAGTTTTTGCTTACTGTGTTTGGGATATTCGGTTACGAACCATTTCAATAATTGGGGATCGGAATAAATACCCATGTGGTAAAAATTAATAGAATTTTTTTGCGAAGCAATTCCCGCGAACGGGAGCGGTTCGCTTGGCTTACAATGGTAACCCGCAGGATAAAGTGTATGCGGAATAACATAACCCAATCCGCCATAACTGATGGCTGCTTCAAAACCTTTGGGCAGGTTTTTGACAATAACATCGTGCAGTTTGTTAAAAGGTTCTGCCCTGTCCGCAGGAAGACTGATCAGAATTTCTTTTACTGTTTTTCCGGTTGCTTTCATCGTATTTTTATTTTTCTGTTTGTTATTCTATGTAATCCGTTTGTCGTTTTACAATGGCCGCCAACAGTTTGCGGTTTGGTGAAGGGCAGGACATTTGAAAGCCGTCACTCGAAATTAAGCACAAATGTTCAAACTATACGAAAGCTGATTTGGAAGAACTCGTTTCCTGTCAATTAGAAAACCTAAATGCAATGCACGATTTGCTTAGTATCATGAAAGTACAGAACGAGTTACTGCATAACGCCAATAAAAAGCTAAAAGATGAAATTTCTGAATTCAAAGAAAAGCATTTCGTATATCCAACTGCCAAGCGAAATCGAAAGTAACATCATTCTTGCGGGTGGGGATTTGGCTCTTTTGCTTTTGCAGAAGGATTGGTTTGTGTGTCGGGGCAAAGGCAAATGTGCCAAATGTGTGCAGGCTAAAATTGAATTAAAAAAAATGAGCGGTGGGGAAAATAAAAAATACAGAAGGGTCGGTAGAGTGTCGGCTTTCTTGTTTTCAGTTTGTAATCCGGTCGGTCCTTTTGTCACTTGTCAAAAATGGTTTGCCCTTGTCTCTATACAATTTTTAGGAGTCAGTTTGTTGTTGTCGTGTCGTCCTTAGGCTTGCTTATAACGGTCTGCAGCTACTGGTTTTTTAAAGATAAAAAACTTTCTATTACCTCGTCCGCGCCAATTACTGGTAGGTGCTGTTATAGGCAGTTTTTATTCAGTTAAATTCAACACCTGTTTGCCAAAGTCAACAAAATTGTCATTTTCATTCTCGAAACTTTGATGGCTTATCATTCTGACTGCAACAATTTTATTTTTTGGATCTACGATGATATAATTACCTAAATAGCCGTCAGCTCGATATGTCACTTTGCCACTAAACTCCTTTTTGCGTAGACGCAGGCTTGACCCAAGAGTTTCATTAATATATTCCCAAGGATTATCCCCAAAAACAATTTGAATTTTAGCATAATATTCGTCATTTGAGTTGTAAGTTCCTTTCATTTTTATTGCCTTTTGGATGAAGTCTTTAGATACATCTGCGTTTGTTAATTCGTTAATAATTTCATCATCAATAATCGAAATCGTCTTTTCATAATCTATCCACCACAACATTCCATATCCTTGATACTGTTTACATGGCGCGGTTACATCAGTTATGTATTTTTCTGCAATTACTACTTCATTATTAAATTTCCCTTTATTTAGTAATAAAAGTCCAATTTTAACAAAATCCAGTGGCTTAATCTGACATCCAGACATTACATGTGGGTTGCCAAGACTATCAAGTGACCAACTAAAATCAGTAATTCCCAATGGTCTAAAAAGACGTTCACCAATATAAATGTCCATTCGTTTACCTGTAATTTTTTTTATAACCCCTGCCATCAGATTTAAAGACTTGTTGTTATATGCCCAAATTTCACCTGGTTTGCCAGAAAGTTCAGCAGTAAGGGCTAATTGCACAAAGTCAGGACTGGGATAAATTTCTATTGATGCATTAGAATTATTTTGAAGCCCAGAAGTCATATTCACTAAGTGTCTTATAGTAATGAATTGCTTTTGTCCTTGTCTCCATTCGGGGAAGTAGTTTGAAACAGGAATATCAAGGCTATCAATTAACTTGTCAGTAAGCAGACATGCAACTGCAAGTCCAACAATACTTTTCGTGCAGGACATACTTTCAATTTTATTATTGGCTTGTCCAATGCCAAAATACTTTTCTGTAACTAATTTATTGTCTTTATAGATGATAACTGCTTCTGAATGGTTCTGCTTAGCTTTTTTTAGAAGGGTGTCAAGCTTACTTTTATTTATTGCCTGTCCGTAGGTAACTGAACCAATCAAGAATCCAAGCAAAAAAATTAGAATTATTTTTTTCATAATCATGTCTGTCTTTAAAATTGCCTGTAACGTTCCGCAGCTACCAGTAGTTGGCGTTTGGAACACTCAACTGTCTATAACCACAAATGGTTTTT
>VBWE01000052.1:17999-31320 GCA_006218065.1 Bacteroidota bacterium | reverse complement strand
TGGTTTTTTAAAGATAAAAAACTTTCTATTACCTCGTCCGCGCCAATTACTGGTAGGTGGTGTTAGCACCTGTGCAATTTTGTCCCTGCGCAGTTGTCCAATGTGAATGAGGCGAACTTTACCTGCAAAGCTGTCCAACTGTGAGTCAGTCGACTGCGTCACTGTCTCGGAGAACCAAACAGTCTACTCGCAGAGAAGTGTCAACCGATTAACTAAATGTTTACAACAAAATACTGATGACTAAATATGAGGCTTTTGCCAGATAAATAGTCTATGCGCATTTTTCTTTTATTTTTAGAGCATATACTTTTTCGATTTATGAAATGAACTTGCTTATTATTTTTCATGTCCATAACAATTGCGCTCCCTTTGTCGAGTTGTGACATTATGAAATCATCGTACAAAATGTCTTTATTCCAATTGTCATGACGAAAATAATTGTCCACAGTTTTAAAGATAGTATCTAAGTTTAGATCTTTTGCACTTGATTCGAGTAATACATTTATTTTCGTTTTAACTGCCCCTAAGCTGGTGTCTTTTTCAATAAATTTTTGATACACTCTTCTGTCAAACTGAATATAAAAACTGTCTTGGTCGCTGTACCATGTAATAGTCCTGTCAGGATTTATCTCCTGCAATGAAATTCTTTTAGAAGAACTGCAATCTGTCAATAAGGCAATTGTAATAGATAAGAAAGCTATTGTAATAAGGTAATTTTGTGTCCACCGTGTCATTTTTGGTTGTTGTTTTGAAATTTGGGGCTAACTCGTTTTAGCGGTAGTTTTTCTGTCGTGTCTGCCAACCGCATACAACTTATTTTTTGCAACATTGATTAATTTCTTCATAATATTTATCCCGCCAATTGCCGCCATTCCTTGCTTTTAGTTTTTCATTCACTTTTCTATTGTGTTTGTCCCAACGTTTTTGTTGTCCTGGCCTAACGACACAACCTGCTTTTTCTTTATTAATAAAACCATATTTTTTACTAACTTCCTTTTCGCATTGATCATCGCAACCACCGTATGCTCCTAGACCGTATGTGTAATAACGAAGTAATCTATGCTTTTTAGATTTTGTAAAAGTGTCCTGTCTAATGAAGTAAACCGTTTTTGCATAGATAGGATCAATCGAGTAAATTCTGTCTTTGCCAAATTTCCAATGAGTATTTAATAAATAAGGGAAATTAGCTATACTGTCTTTCTGAATGTTTTCAATTGCATAAAGTACAATGACATTGTCCATATATTTCCAACGCCCTTTGTCAGCACTAATTGTTGATGTAGTGTCATAGTTTTTGAAAGTCAAGTCTTCAAAAACAAAAGAGCTGTCAAGGTTTATTGTTAGCCGCCACCAATCATAGTTTTTGCCTAAATGAAATTCAAATGTTCCGTATTGAATATTAGGCTTAGACTTTGTCTGTCCGAGAACTAAGTTTATTATAAAAAAGAATGCTATTGTAAAACGCAAATGTTTTTTCATAGAATTCGTCTTGGGCATTGGTGCTAACTAGCATATACCCGAAACAAAATAGCGTTTATACACCCCCATTGGGATAATAGCCGCTATTTTCTGTCGGTTAATCAAATTTACTTTTTTCTCATAAGGAATCAAACGGCGAAACAATACGCCCGATAGTATGAATACTGACATGCGCAATAAATCTCCGTGATTTTGCTGCTTTGTGTCCCGGTATCTGGCTTCATTTTTGTTTCCGCTGCGGCAGGGATTGAAGCGATTACCCCACAGCCCCGTTTTAATGCGGGGCGAGGAGTAAAAGCGGAAAGCCCGGTTCAGCCGCCCCGAAAAAAACAATTCCAGCCTTCGCGCCGCCCGGATGGCATGTTCGGATCTTTACTCACCCCGCCCAGTTCGCCCGGTCCAGGCTGCGATACTGTATCGCTTCTGCCAGGTGATCCGTTGCAATTTTTTCGGCTTTTTCCAGGTCGGCGATGGTGCGCGCTACTTTTAAAATACGGTCGTAAGCCCGCGCGGAAAGATTCAGTTTTTCCATCGCTGTTTTCAGCAGTTGCTGCCCCGCTTCATCCAGCACACAGATCTCGCGCAGCTTCCGTGCAGACATCTGCGCGTTGCAGTGCATATTCTCTTCTTTTTCAAAACGCTGCTGCTGGATCTCGCGGGCTTTCATCACCCGGGCGCGGACGATCTCGCTTTTTTCCGCAGGCTGCCGGCAACTCAGCTCGCCGAAACCCACCGGCGCCACTTCGATATGCAGGTCGATACGGTCGAGCAGCGGGCCGGAAATGCGGTTGAGGTATTTCTGCACCACGCCCGGCGCGCATACGCAGTCTTTTTCCGGGTGGTTGTAAAAACCGCACGGACAGGGATTCATCGAGGCGACCAGCATAAAACCCGCCGGGTAAGTCACGGAAAATTTCGCGCGGGAAATCGTCACGATCCGGTCCTCGAGCGGCTGGCGCATCACTTCGAGCACCGTGCGTTTATATTCCGGGAGCTCGTCGAGAAAAAGTACGCCGTTATGCGCCAGGGAAATTTCGCCGGGCTGCGGAATACCGCCTCCGCCCACAAGAGCCACGTCGCTGATAGTATGATGCGGCGCACGAAACGGCCGCTGCGCCACCAGCCCGTTCTGCTTCGACGTTTTCCCCGCCACCGAGTGGATCTTCGTCGTTTCCAGCGCTTCGCGCAAAGTCATCGGCGGCAGAATGGTGGCGAGCCGTTTGGCCAGCATCGTTTTCCCCGCACCGGGCGGACCGATAAGCAGAATATTATGTCCGCCCGCAGCCGCGATTTCCAGCGTACGTTTTACATGCAGCTGCCCTTTCACGTCCGAAAAATCCACGTCCGATTTCAAGGCCTTCACGCTGAACTCCTGCTGCACGTCGATCTGCAGCGGTTTGATTTCCGAATTGCCGGAAAAGAAATCGACGAGTGCAGCGAGGTTATCGATACCGTACACGTCGAAATCACTGACCACGGCGGCTTCGCGGGCATTGGCGGCGGGCAGGATGATGCCTTTGAAACCCGCTTCTTTCGCCTGCATGGCAATAGGCAGCACGCCGCGGATCGGCTGCAATCCGCCATCGAGCGAGAGTTCGCCCATGATCACGTAATCGCTGATGTTTTCCGCCGGCATCTGTTCCGAAACGGCGAGAATGCCCGCGGCGATGGTGAGATCGTAAGCCGAACCTTCCTTGCGGATATCGGCAGGCGCCATATTCACCACGATTTTTTTACCGGGAATGCGGTAGTTGTTGTTCCGCAGGGCCGCGTCGATGCGCTGCTGGCTTTCCTTGATCGCATTATCGGGCAAACCGACAATGTGAAAGTTGATTCCCTGGCTGATGTTTACTTCAACAGTTACCACTGTTGCATGTATGCCCTGGACGGCACACCCGAATGTTTTGACAAGCATAACGTACACATTTATATATCCGACAAAAAATAAATTCTATTCCAAAAGCATTTAAAAAAGTAAGACCACAAAGTCATTGTAATAAAGTATTCGTTGCATAGTATTCGTATAGTCGCTATTAGTCGACGTCTGGAGACGTCGACTAGCGAAGTCTCATTTACATAGTCTCGTTTCCGGGATTTCTTTAAAAAATAATATTGCCTTTTGCTCTTTGCCTTTTGCTCTTTGCCTTTTGCTTTTTGCCTTTTTAAAACACGATCTTCATTTTTCCAAAATTCTAAACCAGGGCGGCAAAAATACAAAAAGAACGAACCCTGCAAATTTTTCCGGCGGGTCCGGGACGTTCGGTAGCTTTATGCACATCTATTATAAATAGATGTGCATCTTTTTTCGCTTTTTTTTCACCGGGGCAGGGTTTGGTACGGTTTTTATTATCTTTAACTCATCCAAAACCAGTTGAACCAACATTTCCTTGCATGAAACGAGCATTACTTTTTGCTTTCAGCCTGATTATGTTCACCGCAGTCGGCCTGAATGCGCAAACAGCTTCACAGGAACCCAATAACTGCTACACCAAATGGAAGAATAAATTTGAGGAGCGCGGGGCCGAAGATGTAAAAGACGGGATTTATGATGACGCTATTGTTTGTTTCCGTAACGGCAACAGCGCCGAGTGTTTTACCGGCCGCGCCGAAGTGAAAAGCGGAAAAGTAATCGCCATGTACCTGCGCCTGGAAGACGGCAGCTACGAACAGGTGAAGAAAAAACTCAAGTTCGACGTTCCCATGGTGATCACCAACGGCATTTCAGCGGCGCTGCTCACCATGGACGATCAGCTGATCAACGTTATTTTCCCGAAAGCGCTGAAACCGAAAAAAGCCGGCTACGTGAAAGCCCCGGAACCCGGCGGCGACGAATAAAACAAGAAAATTTACCGATTGATATAAAAGTGACGTGCATCAAACGCGTCACTTTTTCTTTTTAAGCCGGGCGGCGATGTGCTGCGGCTTATCAAGTATGTACGTCATCCCTTTCACTTTCCCGCTTTCATATTCCGAATCACCGGCCACAAGAACGGCTTTCGAAGTATCCGCAGGCAGGTTGCCCGCAGAAGCAAACCGGATCGGCGTCATTCTGCCCGTACTGTCTGCATAAAACAAACGTGTGGCCATGTCGTCGTTTACTTTCCGGTAAACACCGGACAAGGCGAGCCGTCCCCGCTCATCGAATTTCATGTAAACGGTATCGCCGTCCTGTTTAGCCCGGACTTCTTCGGGCGGAACAAAACGGATATGGAGTTTCCCGGTATAATCCTGCGGAACGAGAAATATCCGCACCTGTTTCTGCTCAGGAGTTTTCTGGTTCACGAGGTAAATCAGCGGGGACAGGATCAATGCAACCTGCAGTCCGACTTTAAGTTCATCCGACCAGCCTACCTTCGACAAACCAAACGCAATGCCGAGGAACACCACCCCGATTCCGCAGGCCCAGTACCAGTTTTCGGAATACTCGAAATGAATAAAAACGCCGGCCACCAGCATGGAAACATAAATGCAGTATGCCGTAATCGCAATCGGGTACGCGTACCATTTCATGGGCGCAAAGATAACGTAGGCGAATTACGAATCGACGCGAATCTTACGAATTGCGAATATTTTACGAATGCTCCGTACAACGCTAATTCGTGCCTGATTCGTTTGTATTCGTAAATTCGCTGCTGCATGACCAGGATCTTTTACAAGAACGGCGACCGCATCAAAGTAGCCGAGGGTTTGAACAACCTTCGCGTGATCGAGCGCGACCGCCTGCTCTGGATCGACGTGATGTGCGCTACGGAGGATGAACGGCGCATGCTGGCGCAGAATTATGATATTCCCCTGCAAAGCAAACAGGAGTCGGTCGAAATCGAAAGCAGTTCCCGTTTCGTGGAACTGGACGAGATCCTGCTCGCCAATTCGAACTTCCTGATCGTCCGTAACGAACAATATGTCAACGAGCCGGTTTCCTTCGTACTGAAGGATAACCTGCTCATTTCATTCCGCAACGCGGAACTGCGTTCGTTTACGGAAACCACGAAGAAGATCGAGCAGAACTGGAAAGCGTTCGGAACGGGGTATCATGTAGCCGTAGCCATTTTCGACGCGCGTGTCGATTTTGATGCGGACATGCTCGAAGCCATCGCCCGCGATTCCACGCGCATTGCACGCACCATCGGGCAGGAGAAAAAATTAGACGAAAAAATTCTGCTGGAAATTACACGCTACCAGGAAATCACGATGACGCTTCGCGAGAATATCGTGGACAAGCAGCGCGTGATTTCGGGTATGCTCCGCAGCGAACTTTTTCCGCGCGAGTGCAACGAACGCCTGCGCATCATGATCAAGGACATCAATTCCCTGATCGATCATACCAATTTCAGTTTCGAGCGGCTGGAGTACCTGCAGAATACCTTTCTCGGTTTGGTGAACATCGAGCAGAACAAGATCATCAAGATTTTTACGGTGGCTTCGGTGGTGTTTATGCCGCCCACGCTCATCGCCAGCCTTTACGGGATGAATTTTAAACTGATGCCGGAACTGAACTGGAATTTCGGTTACCCGCTGGCGATTGCGCTGATGCTGCTTTCGTCGATGGGGACTTTGTACTTTTTCCGGAGGAAGAGGTGGTTATAGTTACTATACTTCGGTAACGTTAAATTCGTAATACTCCATTATCTGGTTCGCCAGCAGTTTTTTGCAGGCATCGTCCACTTTTTTCTCGGCGTCGGCTTTGCTGCCGGCTTCCACTTCGAGGGAAATATGTTTGCCGATCCGGACATTTTCAATTTCGGGCAGGCCCAGGTTTTTCATGCTGGAAGTAACTGCCTTGCCTTGCGGGTCGAGCAAAGCTTTGTGCGGCATAACGTCGATTTCGGCTCTGAATTTCATAGTCTTTTTGCTTTTATCGCTGCGAAGATACGAAGCTTTAATTGCCCGCCGGTTCCTTTTTCTTCAACAGGTTATTCACCAGTGAAAGCAGGATGTACAGCACGATCACCAGCGGAATGCCGACGAATTTCAGCACGATAAACAGGGCTACCGACAGGCCGAGGAAAATGTAACGTATCTCGTTTCCCTTCCAGCCGAAGTTTTTGAATTTAAGAGCGAAAAGCGGGATTTCGGAGATGAGCAAAAGGGACATCACGACTGAAATACCGACATGCAGCCATACGTTAAGTAAGATCTTTTCGATAAGCGGAATTTTCGGTGCACCGGCCACATCCCAATATGAAATATTGCCAACACCGGGAGCTACTGCCGGGTGCGTATCCAGGTAAGCCATGAATGACGCTTCATTTTCCGGGCCGGATAAATCCGGGTGATACCAACCCATAAAAAACATCGGGTCAACACCGAGAATCAAAGGTATCGAGCAGATCAGAATGGCATTTGCCGGAGTCGGTACGCCGATAAAGGAATCCGACTGGCGCGTATCGACGTTGAATTTTGCGAGACGCAGCCCCGAAAAAAGCGGGATCAGAAAAGCGATGAACGGCAGATAAGCAAAAACTCCTTCCGGGTATTCCACACCGGTCCTTGCAATGCACAACTGGATCATGCGGTACGCGACGATCCCCGGCAAAACCCCGAAAGTCACCATGTCCGCCAGCGAATCCAGCTCTTTCCCGATCGGCGAATGGCTTTTCAGCAAACGCGCCACGAACCCGTCCAAAAAATCCAGCACCGCCGCAATGCCCACTAAGTAAGCAGTCCAAACCAGGTCGCCCTGGAATGCAAACACAATCCCGAGACAACCGCAGAATAAATTACCGAGGGTGAAGAGATTGGGAATAGTAAAGAGTTTCATTGGTACAAAACTACCCATTTCTTATTTCCGATGGCCGATTTTGGATTGCCGATTTGCGCACTTGTCATCCGCACCTTATCCTTTGTCTCATCCAGGCGGGATGGTGCTTGAGCGAAATCGCAAATCGGCAATCGAAAATCGCAAATAAGAAATCGGTAGTTTTGCTTTACACCTATGCAGTTCAACAGCCTTCATTTTGTTTTCTTTTTGCCCGCGGTTTTTGTACTGCACTGGCTCCTGCCCTTTCGCTACCGCTGGCTGCTGCTGCTGGCGGCGAGTTATTATTTCTACGCGATCTGCAATCCGTTGTTTTCCCTGCTGCTGCTCGGCACCACAATTATCGACTGGTACGCGGCGCTGAAAATTGAACAGGCGGTTTCGCCGAAAAACAAAAAGAACTGGCTGCTGCTGAGCATACTCAGCAATTTGCTGGTGCTGGCCGGCTTCAAATATTCTGTTTTCCTGTACAACAGTTTTGCCGGCGCATCCAACGCGGTTTTCGATTCTTCCTACTCGTTGCTGGAAAATATCCTCATCCCGGCGGGACTTTCGTTTTACACCTTTCAATCGATGAGTTATACGATTGACGTGTACCGCGGAAAAACTGCGGCCGAGCCGAATGCCGCGCGCTTCGCGCTTTTTGTCTCCTTTTTTCCGCAACTGGTCGCCGGACCCGTGGAGCGTTACGGTCAGCTCGCGCCGCAGTTTAAAACCGAGCGCCTGCTCCGGCCGGAATTACTCCTGGCGGGAACACGACTCATGCTCTGGGGATTTTTCAAAAAAATAGTCATCGCCGACCGCCTCGCCGAATTCGTGAACCCCGTTTTTGCCGCGCCGGAAAATTTTCACGGGTTTACTTTACTTGCCGCCGGTTTCTTTTTTGTCGTCCAGGTGTACTGCGATTTTTCCGGCTACAGCGATATCGCTACGGGCTGCGCGCGCTGGTTCGGGTACGAGCTGCAACTGAACTGGCGGCGCCCGCTGTTTTCCAGATCGCTGCACGAATTCTGGAGCCGCAACCACATCAGCCTCACGAGCTGGTTCCGCGACTACCTGTACATCCCGCTGGGCGGATCACGCTGTTCGAAATCGCGCTGGCGGATGAATATCTTCCTTACTTTTTTGATCAGCGGGCTCTGGCACGGCGCGGGCTGGACTTTTGCGGCCTGGGGCGCGATGCATGGAATCGTATATATCATCGAAACTTTCCTCGCGGAAAAATGGAAACGCCCGGCCTGGGCAAACGGGTTCGGCTGGATCTACCTCATCGGTTTTCACACGCTTTCGCTCATCGCTTTCCGCGCAGGCAGCATGCACGATCTCGGTATTTTTTACAGCCGGATCTTCTCCGGGCAATTCGATATCGCTTCCTCGCTGATCGAACTGCGGACGCTGAACGATCTTTTCCCGCTCCTGCTTTCGCTCGTGCTTATCGTTTTCCTCTTCATCAAAGAAATGCACGAAGAAAAAGGGATACTGAACAAACTGCCTGCTTTTGAAAACTGGCTGCGGCCTGCGTTTTATATTCTCGTTTTCGCGGGATTGTTTCTCGCGGGTCAATTCAATTCCAACACGTTCATCTATTTTCATTTCTGAAAATGAAACGGATACTCGTCATATCGCTCATCGCCCTCGCCCTGCTTTATGCCTTACGGGAGCTGGAGTATGCCGGTATCCGCCGCAGCCAGCAAGGCGAATTCGCCAAGCTCCGCGAAATGTTCCTCGAGCCGCAGCACTATGATGTGCTCGTTGTCGGTTCTTCACGCGCCGAAGCGCATTTCAACACCGCCGTGATCGATTCGGCCACCGGGCTGTGCAGTTACAACGCCGGGCTGCTCGGCGCGACTTCGCCGTTCATGAAAACGGCGCTGGAAGCGTACCTCGAAAACAGTAAAGCTCCGCAGTACGTTATCCTGAATATCGATTACCACGCGCCCGGCGACAGCCCGGATACGATCCACGATTTCCCGCGTTACTTCCCGTATCTCGCCAATGAAAAACTGTATGCCGGTTTGTGCAAACACGATAAACGTTTCCCGTATTTTCGCTACCTGCCGTTTTACAGTATGCCTTACTGCGGCACACGATTCCTGAATTCCGCCATCCGCGGATACGCGGGCAAAACCGGCGTTTACGATTCGCTTACCTATCACGGTTATCTCCCGGTGATTCGTAAAATCATTATCGATCCGGATACTTTCCGTTTCCCGGTTTACCGGAAAATGCCACCCGAAGCAACCATGCAAGGATATGCCGGCATCATCAGCCTCTGCAAAAAAAATAATATCAAAGTCATTATCGTGCTTTCGCCTTTGTACAAACAGTTTTCGAAATGGCTGACCAACGAAGCGGAAGTGGTTTCTTTCCTGCATGATTTTGCCGCGAAGCAGGACGTTCCCCTGTTCAATTACAGCCGCAGTCCGCTTTGCGACGATAAATCCCTGTTCGCCGATCCGGCACACCTCAACCGGGAAGGAAGTACCCGTTTTTCGCGCATTTTTGCCAAAGATCTTGCGCAATATTTGAGACAATAGGGCGTTAGAGCACCGGCATACTGTTTTGTCGTACATTAAATGACAGGCCGGGCTTGGCCGAAACGCTTGAAATTCCTAACTTTAGTGAATCTATGAACAGAGTAAAGCTGATTTTAGCAGCAAGCTTCGCAATGGTGTTGGCAAACACATTCGAAGCGCATGCACAATACAAATACAGTAACGAATTCCTCGCCATCGGCGTGGGCGCCCGTGCATTGGGTATGTCGAACGCCTGCCTGGCTTCCACGGCCGATGTTACTTCGGGTTACTGGAACCCGGCCGGTTTGCTCGGCGTGCGCAGCAATATGCAGGTGGGCCTGATGCATGCGGAATATTTCGCTTCCATCGCCAAATACGATTTCGGCGGAGTAGCCGCTCCTATCGACAGCGTGAGCGCTTTCAGCGTGAACATCATCCGTTTCGGAGTCGATGATATTCCGAATACCACGCAGCTGATCGACGACGGCGGCAATATCGATTACGATCGCATTACTACTTTTTCGGCGCAGGACTGGGCATTTCTTTTCTCCTATGCGCGGAAACTGAATATACTCGGCGGGCTGGAAACCGGCGGCAGCTTCAAGATCATCCGCCGCAAAGTGGGCGATTTCGGCGGCGCCTGGGGCTTCGGGCTGGATGCGGGTGCGAACTACAAATACAAAAACTGGCGTTTCGCCGGCGTGCTTCGCGATGTAACGTCAACCTTCAACGCCTGGAGTTTTACACTCGACGATGCCACGAAAGCCGTGTTCCTGCAAACCGGAAACGATATTCCCGAAAACGGGCTCGAGCTGACCATGCCCCGCATGCTGCTCGGCGGCGCGCGTGAATGGGAATTCGGAAAAAACAAACAGTTCAGCCTGCTCACTGAGCTGGACCTGATCAATACGTTTGACGGGAAAAGAAACACGCTGGTGAAAACCGGCCTCTGGAGCATGGAGCCTGCGCTGGGCATCGAAGCCGGTTTCAAGAAAATCATTTTCCTGCGCGGCGGTATCGGCAATATTCAGAAATCAACCGACCTGGTCGACGGCAAATCGATCACCACCATGCAGCCGAACATCGGGCTCGGCCTGAAACTGAAACAACTGCATATTGATTATGCACTGACCGATATCGGCGACGCATCCGTAGCCCTGTATTCGAATATTTTTTCTTTAAAACTGGATATCAATAAAGCACCTAAATGAGGCGAAAGCTACTTTGGCTTTATACTGCGCTTCTCTTCCCGCTTGTTTCGATTGCCCAACCGTACGGCAACGAGTGGATTGATTTTACCCAAAAATACCTGAAAATAAAAGTCAGCCGCGATGCCATTCACCGCATCGACTCGGCTTCCCTGTCCAATGCACTGAGTACGATCGGCGTTTCCCTTGCATCCGTTAACCCGCAGAACTTCCAGCTTTTCTGGCGCGGGCAGGAACAATACATTTACATTTCCGGCGAAAGTGATAACGTTTTTAATACCGGCGACTTTATCGAATTCATCGGCCAGCGCAACGACGGCGCACCGGATTCTTCCCTGTACGGCGGCGCGGCGAACCAGCCGAACCCCTATGCCAGCCTGTTCAACGATACTTCAGCGTATTTCCTTACCTGGAACAGTTTAACGAACAACCGGCGCATGACACCGGAAACGGATACCGCGTTCAGTTCGTACACGCCTTCCGATTATTTTCTTACCGACGAGCGGGTTGCGCAACCGCTGTTTTATTACCAGGGCGAAACGGATGTCCTCGATATGAGCGACCCGGAATACATTTCCACGGAAGGCTGGTTCGATTACGAATTTTATTACGGCGGCAGCAGAACGCGCAGCATAAGTACCCGGAACGCCTGGCCCGGCGGACCGAACGCGTACGTTACGATGAAAGTCGTGAGTTTGTCGAACGACTTCAATACGCAGATCGGGAACGATAATTTTATCCGCATCCAGTTCCTCACCACGCAGCTCGATACGAATTACGACGGTTACAAAACGGGACGTTATACTTTTTCCGTTCCGCCCGGAACGCTCGGCGCAGTTACCACCGACTTCACCGTTTCGAGCCTGAACAATGCGGGCGCGGTTTCTTCCGGGCGCACGGCCATTTCGTTCATCAACGTGCAGTACCCGCATACTTTCGACCTGGAAGGCCGTTCGCTTTTCGCGGGAAAACTGCCCGACAATACCAGCCAGGCAAAATCGCTGCTGGTCATGACGAATTTCGTGAGCACCGGGCTGCCCACTTTCGTATTTGATCTCACCACGCACCGGCGCGTTCCTGTAGTTTACGGCGGCGGCATTTACCGGGCGCTCGTTCCCAATTCGGGCGGACTGAAAGATATTTTCATCGGCTCGGAATACGATATGGTGAATGTTACGTCGCTGCAGGCGGTGAATAATACCGGCAGCTTCACGGATTTTCTTTCGCTCCCGCACGATTCAGCATTCCTCATGGTAGCTTCGCCCGCGCTCTGGCCGGTCGCCGTCGATTATAAAAACTACCGTTCCAGCGCTGCCGGAGGTTTCCGCGATGTGCTGCTTGCCGATGCAAATGAATTGTACGACCAGTTCGCCTACGGGATCGGGCAGCATGCGCTGGGCATCCGCCGCTTCGCCGATTTTATTTACGACGTAAGTCCCGGCCGCCCGCAGCAGCTTTTCCTTTTCGGCAAATCGCTGAGTCCCGACATCACGCGGAATAATGTGACCAATTACCGCGACAACCTTGTACCGACTTTCGGTTACCCGCCTTCCGATAATTTATTCACCGCGGGACTCAACGGAACCCAATGGGAATGCGCTATTCCCGTGGGGCGGCTCGCAGCGCGCGACACAGTCCAGGCACGCTGGTATCTCGACAAAGTAATTTCATACGAAAGCCAGCCGCCTGCAGAGTGGATGAAACATGTATTGCATTTCGGCGGCGGCGCAGGCATTTCGCAGCAGCAGCTTTTTGCCAATTACCTGGACGGGTACAGGAACACAATTGAAAGTGATACCAGTTTCGGCGGCGTGGTGCAAACCTGGCTGAAAACATCCACCGCCCCGATCCAGATCATCCAGTCCGACACGCTCACTGACCGCATCGAAGACGGCGTTTCCATCATGACTTTTTTCGGTCACGCTTCCGGAACCGGTTTCGACCAGAGTATAGACGATCCGAACAATTACAACAACATCAACCGCTATCCTTTCCTGATTGCGAACTCCTGCTTCGCCGGCGATATTCATACCACCGGCGTCAGTTCCAGCGAACTGTTCGTCATGCTGCAGAACAAAGGCGTGATCGGTTACCTCGCTTCTACCGGCATCGGTCTTGCCGGGTACCTGAATGAATTCACTTCACGCCTGTACAACAATATCGCGCGGCTTTCATACGGCGAAACGGTCGGGGAACAGATCAGGCGATCCGTTTTTTCGTACGAGCAGGTGAATACTTTTCCGCAGGCCAAATTCACCGCGTACCAGATGACGCTGCACGGCGATCCTGCCGTGATCATCAATTCGCATAAAAAACCGGATTACGAAATCACGAATGCCGACGTCTGGTTCGACCCGGGT
>VBWE01000052.1:17232-17968 GCA_006218065.1 Bacteroidota bacterium | reverse complement strand
CAGGTGGACAGCATTACGGTTTTTGCGGAGATGACGAATATCGGTAAAGCGATCCGCGATACGTTTCTTGTGCAGATGGTTCGCAATTTCCCGAACGGCGATACGATCAGCTACCTCAAACAGGTGGTCGCTCCCCTGTTCAAGGATACCGTCAGTTTTAAAATCCCGGTAGACCAGGTGAACGGCATCGGGCTGAACCGGATAAAAATCACGCTCGATTTTTATAGCCAGGTGGATGAACTGAACGAGAACAACAACAGCACCAATCCCGACGTGGACCTGCTCATCCAGGGAAGCACCATTGTTCCCGTGTGGCCTTACCAGTACGCCGTCATTCCGCGCGATACGGTAACGCTGAAAGCATCGACGGCGAATCCGTTCGAGCCGCTGCGCAATTATAAATTCCAGATCGACACGACGGACCTGTTCAACAGCCCGATGCTGCAGACTACGACCATCAACGCACCGGGAGGTGTAGTTACCTGGAAACCGCTGCTCACCTTTACCGACAGCACCGTGTATTTCTGGCGCGTAAGTCCTGATTCCACTTCGCCCACAAACGGTTTCATCTGGCGTGAAAGTTCGTTCCAGTACATCAACGGGAAAACCGGCTGGGGCCAGGCGCACTATTTCCAGTTCAAGAACGACCGGTACCAGTACGTGCAATACAATCGCCCGCTCCGCCGCTGGGATTTCGTGAACGACGTAAAAGTAATCGACACGAAAAACGGCGTGT
>VBWE01000052.1:13506-17223 GCA_006218065.1 Bacteroidota bacterium | reverse complement strand
ACCATGGAATGAAGTCTGGTATAAAATCAACGGCGCCACGCAGCATATTTTCACCTGCGCGTATCCCGGCATGAGCATCGCGGTATTCAACCCGGCCAGCGGCAACCCGTGGATCACGTCGAGCCAAACGGCACCGGTGATCGGTCCGCTCGGGAATTATATCTGCGTGCCCGAGCCGCAATTACTCTACTCGCATGATTTCGCCGATTTCGATACCACCTGGCGCGGAAGGATTCGTGACTTCCTGAACATCGTTCCTGCGGGACATCACGTACTCATTTACAGCCAGTACCTGCACAACAAATCGCAGTACGACGCCAACCTCATGTCGGCGATCCAGTCGATCGGCGCATCGCCGCTGACCAGCGTACTCGATACCACGGCCTTCATCATTTTCGGTACCAAGGGCGCCACGCCCGGAACAGCGCACGAAACCGTCGGGGCAAACGTACTTTCCGTCATCACGCAGCAGGATACGATCGTGAGCAACTGGAACAGCGGGTATATACAAAGCGAAATCATCGGCCCGGCCATCAACTGGGGTTCGTTTCACTGGAGGCAGAATCCGTTCGAACTTCCTGACAACGACAGTGTGTATGTCCGCCTCACCGGGATTACCGTGAGCGGAACGGAAGTGGTGCTCGACAGTTTCCCGGAAGATTCGACAGACGTGCTGAACCTCGCGTCGTATGTAAATGCCAGCCAGTATCCTTACCTGAAACTCACCGCTTTCATGAAAGACGATACCAGCCGCACGCCCGTGCAGATGCAGCGCTGGCAGGTTTTGTACACGCCTGTTCCGGAAGCGGCCGTCAATCCTCCGCTGGGTTATGCTTTGTATAACGATACGTTACAGGAAGGTGAAACGCTCAAGCTTTCGATGGCCGTTCAAAACATCAGCGACTATCCTTTTACCGACAGTTTGCTGATCTCTTACTGGATCGTGGATGAGAACCGCGTGCGCCACGACCTGCCGTCGAAACTGCGCGCGCCGGTCTTCCAGCCGTGGACCTGGTTCCTCGATACGATGAGTACGAATACCACGGGCTATCCCGGCTGGAATGAATTGTGGATGGAAGTGAATCCCGTGGCGCAACCGAATTCGCAACTGGAGCAGTTTCATTTCAACAATATCGCGGTGCAGCGTTTTTACGTGGGCACGGATAAAATCAACCCGCTGCTGGATGTAACGTTTGACGGCATCCACATCATGAACGGCGATATCGTTTCGGCAAAGCCGGGAGTATTGATCCAACTGAAAGACGAGAACCAGTTTCTTGCGCTGAACGACACATCCGATTTCCGGTTATTCCTGCGCGCGCCTTCACAAACCGTTCCGCAACTGCTGCCCTGGGGACCTGATATCCAGTTTACGCCGGCGGTACTGCCGAACAACAGTTGCAAAATTTTATACACGCCGAGTCTCACAGCGGATGGTATTTACGAACTGACCGTGCAGGCCAAAGACCGTTCGGATAACCAGTCGGGCACAGTGGATTATAAAGTGCAGTTCGAAGTGATCAACAAACCGAGCATCACGAATATTTTCAATTACCCGAACCCGTTTTCCACGTCCACGCGGTTTGTTTTCACGCTCACCGGTTCCGACGTGCCGGAAGTGTTCAGCATCCAGATCCTGACCATTACGGGCAAAGTGGTCCGCGAAATTGATCGTGCGGAACTGGGTACTATGCACGTGGGAAAAAACATCACGGAATTTGCCTGGGACGGCCGCGACGAATTCGGTGACCTGCTCGCCAACGGCATTTACCTGTACCGCGTGGTTACGCGCCTCAACGGCGCAAGTATTGATCACCGCGAAACCAGCGCCGATCATACGTTTAAAGCGCAGATGGGGAAAATGTATATTATTCGGTAGGTTTAAACAGAAGTCTTGTGTCCAGATGTGAGATTTGAGACATGAGACCTGGTGAACAACCAATGCCTCATGTCTCAAATCTCATATCTCACGTCTCATATCTCACGTCTCATATCTGAAAAAAAGACTGTTTTTTGTACCGGAATTAAACCTTCACGCATTTTTCTTTTTTACGATTTCTGGCTTACTTTTGATTGTCTGCATGAAATCAGCATCCGGTCATAAGCAAAAAAATTTCCAGGCTTCCGCTCAACGGAACTGCACGAACGCGGGCGTTTGTTACCCGCCGACGGCGCAGCTTAAATCGCAGATTTTCTACAAAACAAAGCCCCATTATTTCGACAACCAGAAACAAAGCGTAACCGCCGGCCAGCAGACTATCGCCTACCTTGATCCAAATGACCCGATCAACGGATCGGCGCCGGGCACAGGCGAGCAGAAAGACCTGATGACTTACCTCAAGGACAAAAAAGATTTCCGTTCGATGAAGCGCGGGCACCTGATGAACGGCCAGCTTGGCGGACCGGGCATTGCCCAGAATCTTTTCCCGATCACATCACAGGCCAATTCCAACCATAAATTCTGCGCCGAAAATCATATTAAAAAAGCCATTGACGACGACATCGGCGTTATGTATATCGTATCCGTAAATGCCGAATACGATGCTGACGGCAAAATGAACGGAGCTGCCGATTTTAAATGCACTGCAACAGTCTGGGATCCCAGCGGCAATGTTATCGACCTGGACTCTGCGGAACCGTTCAGCGAAGTTTCGATAGAATCACGTCCGGAGGCCGGCACTACCGGAACAGGCCAGGTTACAGGAAAATATAAAGCGCCTGAAAAAATTTCGTTTCTCACCCGTGATCTTCCCAAAGGCTGGGGCGAAAAAGGCAAAGGTCTCGAAAATTGGGACGATAAGATCCCGGGACATTTTCAGTCGATGTAAGAGGATTTGCGGGATGTTTCTTCACAGATTTGAGCTATGAGACTTGAGACTCCGTATTCCATTTTATGCAGGCATGCTTCGGTTTGCTGTTAACCGGGCTGACAGGTCGTTCAACAGGTCTCAAATCTCAGGTCTCATAGCTCAAATCTGGAAAACGGACTATATTTAAAGCACAATTAAACCTTTACGCACGGCTCTCGTCCAACAACCATAAACAACCAAACCAAACGATCATGAAAAACTTCCGTATTGTCCTTTTGCTGGTTATTTTCAGCATAGCAGGTCTCGGTTTTACCGAAGCGCAGGGGCAGCCTCCGCGCAAAGGGCCTAAAAAAGCCGTCGCCGCCAAACGTCACGCCGACAAGGTGCATGCCCGCCGCGCCATCCGCCGCACCACTTTTGTTATTCACCGGGCGCATAAAGCCGTAAAAGAAAACAAAGTGTACACCGGTAACCTGGCCCGCGCCGTAGCGCACCAGCGTTTTGCACGCCGCCTGTACATGAACGGCAAATTCCTCCGCGCCATGCACCAGTCGCGTGTGGCCCGCCGGTATGCCATCCTCGCGCTCAAAGCCAACAAGGGAGAAGAATCCGCCGACCTCGCTTTCGACAAGGAAGATGAAGCGATCATGAACGACAACCCGGTTTCGGACCAGGAACTGCAGGCCGAGCTGGACAAAGAAATGCCGGGCTATTCCACCAAGGATGAGGATTTCGTGGACAAAGAAATTTCCGATATCGATATCGGTGAAAACGAATAATTAACACAGCAGAAAATACTCCCCGTGAACAAAAAAGTCACGGGGATTTTTTTGTCCGGTTTCCCGGAATGGCAGTGCGTCAGTATGAAATATTCAGTCGTGTCTCCATTTTAAACGGTCCGAAAATT
>VBWE01000052.1:7499-13437 GCA_006218065.1 Bacteroidota bacterium | reverse complement strand
TCTCTGCGTAAACTCTGCGCCCCTGCGTCCCTGCGGTAAAGAGCGAATATTTTTAAACTAACGCACTCCCTCCGGAATCCGCTTCGGCTATAAACATGCTATTAAGTTTATCTTTGCGGCATGCGGGGCAGACTCTTCCTCCTCTCCTTTTTAAGCGGTTTGCTGCTCACGGCTGCATGGCCGTCGTGGGGATTTGCACCTGTTTTATTCGTGGCCTTCGTCCCGCTGCTCATGGTCCAGCACACCGTGCAGCTCGACAACAGGCTTCGCGCGAGGCACCTCTTCGTTTACGCGTACCTCACTTTTCTTACCTGGAACCTGCTCACCACCTGGTGGGTAAAAAACGCTTCCATGGGCGGCGCTGCGATGGCCATTCTCGCCAACGCTTTGCTGATGACGCTGGTTTTTCTCGTCTACCATAAGATCAGGCTTTTCCTGCCGCAGCGTTTCAGCGCCTTTACCTTTATCGCGATCTGGATCGCTTTCGAATTCCTGCATCTCGACTGGGACCTCACCTGGCCCTGGCTCACGCTGGGAAATGCTTTTGCGGAAAACTACAAACTCATCCAGTGGTACGAATACACCGGTATTTTCGGCGGAAGCGCCTGGGTGCTCGCGCTGAACATCCTGCTGTTCGAGTTGCTCACGTACAGGCATACCACGCTGCGGCCGGTAAAAAAGAAAATACTTTATATCGGCAGCATCGCCGCGCTGGTGATCGTTCCCATTACCGTTTCGCTGATTATTTTTTACACGATCGACCTGGACCCGCCCGGAAAGCAGAAACTGGATATTGTCATCGTTCAGCCGAATATCGATCCGTACAAAGAGAAATTCAATTCGGATTTCCGCGTGCAGCTGAAAAAAATACTGGAACTCGCTACAAGTAAAACCGATGAAAAAACAGATTACGTGGTGATGCCGGAAACCGCGCTGGTAGAGGATCTCTGGGAGAACAACATCAAAAACACGGTGAGCCTGCACGCGCTGCGCGATTTCGTTTTCCGGTTTCCGGACCTGAAGATCGTGACGGGCGCTTCTACGTACCGCGTGTACGCCGGCAATGAAACGCCTTCGGCAACCGCGCGGAAATTTACATCCAGCCCCGAGTTTTACGATGCCTACAATACCGCGCTGCAGATCGACCGGGACACGGCTCATCTGCAGATTTATCACAAATCGAAACTGGTGCCCGGCGTGGAAAAAATGCCGTTTCCGCGGCTCTTCAAACCGCTGGAAAAATTCGCGATCGATCTCGGCGGTTCTTCCGGCAGCCTCGGCGTACAGGAAGAGCGTACTGTTTTCTTTTCACCGGACAAAAAAGCAGGCATCGCTCCCGTGATCTGCTACGAATCCGTTTACGGGGAATACGTGGGCGAATACCTGCACAACGGCGCAGATTTTATTTTCATCATTACCAACGACGGCTGGTGGGGCAATTCGCCGGGCTACAGGCAGCATCTTTTGTACGGACGTCTCCGGGCCATCGAAACCCGGAAAGGCATTGCGCGATCGGCCAATACCGGCATTTCCTGTTTCATCGATGTGCGCGGTGAAATTTCGCAGGCAACCGCCTGGTGGCAACCCGCCGTAATCCGCGGCACGCTCGAATCGCTGCCGGGAAGCACGTTTTATACACGCCACGGCGATTATATCGGCCGCATCGCCCTGTGGAGCAGCCTGGCCTGCCTGCTGCTTGCGATTGTCCGGTCTGCCCGGATACGGTTTAAAAAAGCGTAATTTCGCCGGCCTCCCGGGCGACCGGTTGCCGAACAAAACCGGGTACCGGCTGTTGTTTAAATTCAAAGTGGATCATCATGGAAAAATTCGACGTTGTTGTAATCGGCTCCGGTCCCGGCGGGTATATCGCCGCCATCCGTTGCGCCCAGCTGGGTATGAAAACCGCGATCATCGAGCGGTATGCTGCACTCGGCGGAACCTGCCTGAACGTGGGCTGTATTCCTTCCAAAGCCCTGCTCGATTCCAGCGAACATTATCATAACGCCGCGCATAATTTCAAAGAGCACGGCATCGAACTGAAAGACCTGGAACCGAATCTTGCGCAAATGATCAAACGCAAGAACGAAGTGGTGAAACAAACCACGCAGGGCATCACGTTCCTGATGAAGAAAAATAAAATCACCGTATTCACCGGGCACGGATCTTTCAAAAGCAAAAACAGCATCAGCATTGCCGGGAGCGACGGCAAAACAACGGAGATCGAAGCGGTTAAAACGATCGTCGCCACCGGCTCCAAACCCGCTACGCTGGCGGGAATCACGATCGACAAGAAAAGAATCATCACCTCGACCGAGGCTTTGCTGCTCGAAGAAATTCCGAAACACCTGGTGATTATCGGCGGCGGTGTGATCGGTCTCGAACTCGGTTCGGTTTATGCGCGACTCGGTTCAAAAGTAAGTGTCGTGGAATTTACGGACCGGATTATCGGCGGCATGGACGGCACGATGAGCAGCGAACTGCAGAAAGTGCTGAAAAAACTCGGCTTTGCATTTTACCTGCAACATAAAGTTACCGGCGTAAGTTCCAAAGGCAAAGAAGTAACTGTCACCGCCGAAGATCCGAAAGGCGAAAAAACGGAATTCAAAGGCGATTACTGTCTCGTGTCCGTAGGAAGAAAACCGTATACCGGAAATCTCGGGCTTGAAAACGCCGGCGTAAAAACGGATGAACGCGGACGCATCGCGGTAAACGATCATCTCGAAACAAATGTTCCCGGTATTTATGCCATCGGCGATGTAGTTCGCGGCGCGATGCTCGCACACAAAGCCGAAGAAGAAGGCGTTTACGTAGCCGAACAAATGGCCGGGCAGAAACCGCATGTGAACTACCTGCTTATTCCCGGTGTGGTGTATACCTGGCCCGAAGTCGCCGGCGTAGGATATACCGAAGAACAGTTAAAAGAAAACAAACGCCACTACAAAACCGGCGCATTTCCATTCAAAGCCAGCGGGCGCGCACGGGCCAGCATGGACCTCGACGGTTTGGTGAAAGTGCTGGCGGATGCGGAAACGGATGAAATTCTCGGCGTGCACATCATCGGTCCCCGCGCAGCGGATATGATCGGCGAAGCGGTCGTGGCGATGGAATACCGCGCCAGCGCGGAAGATATCGCCCGCATGAGCCACGCGCATCCCACCTTCAGCGAAGCGATGAAAGAAGCCTGCCTGGATGCTACCGGGAAACGGGCGCTGAATATGTGAGCGTTTTTATCCAAAAAGAAAAGCCCGCAGAAATATTTCTGCGGGCTTTTCTTTTTGCTTTTATTTTTTTAGTGCTTATCCGAACCGATGAGCGTAAGGAATCCGGTAGTACTATAATCTTGCGTGGGCGAGATCGCTTTCAGGAGATAGTAATACGTACCGTCCGTGCACTTGGCGCCGGAGGTCGTGCGGCCGTCCCAGCGGATGGCCGAAGCCGTCGTTTCGAAAATCAGGACGCCCCAGCGGTCGAAGATCTGCAACTGGAATTCGTTCATGCCGCTGTTCGCGATGTAGAACTCGTCGTTGATTCCGTCGCCGTTCGGTGAAAATACGTTCGGGATGATGATACCTTCCAGTACGGTGATGATGCTCGAGATCGTATCCGTACATCCGTTTGCGTTGGTAACTGTAAGAATTACCGTGTATGTTCCCGAACCGCCATAGGTGTGTGCAGGATTTTGCTGCGTGGAAGTCGAACCGTCGCCGAAATCCCAGAACCAGGAAACAGCGCCGTTGGTAGACTGATCGATGAAAGACCAGTCGGTATTCCATCCGCCCGAAGCCGTATCGATAAATCCGGCGGTGGGTGCGGGCGAGATCGTGGGCTGGCAGCTGTCGGTGAGTGAAGGACAGTTGTTCACGCCGTTGTCATAAACATATACGTAACCGGTGCCTGTTGTCCAGTCAACATAAAGCGAATCGCTTCCCTGTCCGCTGAGGATCGTTCCGTTCGAAGGAACTGTCCAGGTGTACCCGTTGCCGGTACCGGGACCGTTAACTGTGAAAATATTTCCGCTGGAATTCGCGCAGAGCGTCGGGCAGCTGACTACCGGTGTAGCGGGACGGACATTCGTCAGGATATACGGATCGCCCGGGTTGGCAAATGCCCATGCTGCGCGGTTCAGCGTGGAGAAACCTCCCGAAGTGCCGGCAGTAGTAGTGGCCATGTCGTTCCACATGTTGTTGTTCGTGCGCCAGTGCGACATTCCGTCCCAGTTGGCATCGGTTGCGGGAATGTAATACAATTTGATATCGGCATTCGAAGCGCCTGCAGTACGCAGGATCGCGTGGTAGAATGTATCGATGGCGGTACAGATCATACCGTCGTTTGTTGCGCGCAGGTAGCCGTCGTTGTCGGCATCGTGGTTCACAAAACGTACGGTGTAAGTCGAGCTGCCTGTGATTGTCGCAACATCGACCGGGCGATACCGCGTGATGTTCACGCTTGAACCGGTCGGGAAATTATACGTTCCCGCTGCGGCGGCTGTAACGCGGGAGAATGTTCCCGGCGCAGTGCTGCTCACAAAACCTTCGCTTCCGAACGTCGTATTGTTCGTAACGGCGGTTGTAGCGGTATTCTGAACGTAGAAAGTCTGCGTCTGTGTTTCGAGTTCGCGGTCGTTGATGGCGAGCAGGCCATTGGCGCCGGTATTCGCATCAACGCCCTGCAGCGTTTTCTTGCGGTTGTTGCCTGTTCCGGTCCCGGTAAGCGTCAGGTTATTGAATGTAGTTACCTGTGTCCCGGTAATAAACTGCTGTGTGTTTCCGTAAAGTTCGGCGGTACTGTTGCCCCCGTTAAACGTAGCATTGTTGATCCAGTCCTGCTCCACGCGGTATGTTCCGTCGCCGCTTACAACCGAAGTATTATCGATCGTAAACGTTCCCGGAAGCGGGAAAGAAGAGTTTTTGGTAATAGTAACCGTTCCGTTGTTCTGGAAAATGGTATTGTTATCTACGGTTGCTCCTCCGTTGATGAATACTACGGAACCGGTGGTTGCATGAATATTTGCACCGTTTGCGTATAAAATCTGCGCATCAGCGTTTGCAGCCGAAGCGAGAAGGGCAATGCCTAAGAATGGCAGGTAGTGTTTTTTCATGGATTCACAAATATGGGTTCATGCCGCTTTTGCCGGGCGACTAACAAATATAATAAAAAACTTTCCTGAACCGCAAAACGGAACGCCCGGGGGCCTGAAAAACAGAACAAAATCCTACAAATCAACCTTTTGGAGGTTCCTCGATCTCCATTTTTTCGGCAAAAAAACTGCCGAAGCGACGCATTTCGTGGGCCATTTCATCTTCGCCTGTGGCTCTTTTGAAGGTATCGGCAAGGGTCATAACGTTCTGATGTACAAACTGTTTCATTTCATCCACCATCATTTCCTTCGTCCATAAATCGATGCGCATGGTACTCTTTTCCTTTTCATCCCAGAGGGCGATCATCATGGCTTTGCAGGCGCTGGAAGCTTCGGCGTCGGACGCTTCCCAGTCGATTTTTACGGGAAGGTTGTTTTCGTCGAGTTCGATCGTGAATTTTATTTCGGCTTTACGCATAACGGCTGGTTCAGAATTTGGGTTTGTACTTGGACCGGGTGAGGACGGACTGGGCTTCGGTGAGCTGCATGAGCTGCTCCAGGCTGATGCTCGTATTATTATCCATAAATGTTTTGACGATTTTGTACCCGATATAACATCCCAGTTTCGGGGGGGAATCGTGGCTGAAGCCGGTTGTAAACGGGCCGTCGTTCACCAGGGGAAAAATATCCGTTTCGTTGGTGGTGTACAGCCATTTCTTTTCGATCATATAGGCCCAGGCGTTGGCTTCATTTTCCCCGATCCAGTTCAGTTGTTTCGCCGTATAGCCGAACCGCACCGTATCGGGTGTTTCGGGCAAAAGCGCTTCGGCGAGATAGAGTAATTTGCCTTCGTAAATCATG
>VBWE01000052.1:0-7491 GCA_006218065.1 Bacteroidota bacterium | reverse complement strand
GCGCGTCAGCAGGTCTCCTTTTTCATCCACCAGCGGAAACTCGTTCATCATCCAGGCCCGCACGAAATCGGGCATGATATACGGTTTATCGAGGCGCGCCCGGCGGTACATGGGCCATTGCATAGCGGAATAGTACGGGTTGTTTTTCCCGAGATACATTTCCAGGCCGATGCCGTACTCGCCGCTCACCTGCATGAAATTATAATTAAATCCCGACATCATGGCGTGAATTTTAACCGGTGTTTTGCGGGCGGGAAAGTGGTATTTAAAGTAGCGCATCGCATTTTCGGCTTCTTTTTCGATATCGGCGAGGCTGGCGTATTTTTTCTGCGCTTCCTGCCAGGCGCCGCGCATATCGGCATCGGAAATAAAACTGATGAACTGCTGGTTGCAGATGGGCTGGTCAAAACTTCCCGGGCAGATGATGCGCTCGGTATAGCCTGCAAAAAAATCACCGTATTCCTTCTCCAGTTCGGACCGGCGGGCGACGATCCGCGAAGTATCCGAATTAAAAACAGCCTGGTCGAAACGGGAAATTTTAACGGGCGGTACTTTTATATCCGAAACATCCACATCCAGCCGGCCGGATCCGCAGGCAGCCAGCATCACGATCAACAGCACTACGAAGAAGTCCCTCGGACAAAACCCGTTCAACCTGCGCATAATCTGAAAATGTATTATTATTGCACGATATTTGTAAAAGAAACGCGCACCACTAATAACGCGTAACTAAACGTCAAAAGTATGAAAAAGCTCCTCATTGCAGCCGCGCTGCTGATTGCAGGCAAAGGCCTGATCGCCCAGGACGGCGAAAACAACCTGAAGAATTTCCGCTTCGGTCTTAAAGTGGCTCCTTCGTTCAACTGGCTGCGCCCGGACGACAAGAAAACGGTAAAAGACGGATCTGTTGCAGGTATCAAATACGGCCTGATCACGGAATTCCGCCTGAACAACGTAGCTTCTTTCGTTACCGGTATCGAAGGTTCGCACCTCGGAGGCAAATTAGCTTACCCGGATACCGCTTTCTATTTTGTACATGACGATGCGTTCATCTCCAAAGAAGATACGGCAGGACACAAAGCCGATCTGCAAACGTACATCCTGAACAACCGTACGTTTAAAGTAACTTATGTCACTATTCCGATCACGCTGAAGCTCAAGAGCAAGGAAATCGGTAGTATGACGTATTTCGGATTTTTCGGCGGCGAGATGAATTTCCGCGCCGGTGCAAAAGCGAGCGACAAGAACACCAATTTCATAGTTCCCTCGGGATCGAGCTTCGATCCGACCAAAGTGGATATCGCGAAAGACATGAACATTTTCGCTGTGAACCTGAACGTAGGCGGCGGTATCGAGTACAACCTGTCCGGTTCCACTTCGTTTACAACATCCATCCACTACAACCGCGGTTTCCTGAGCAATACCAAGGCCGATTCGGAATACCTGCTCAAGCCCGACGGAACACCTTACAAACAAAAAGCATTCATGGACGGCATTGCGATTACAGTCGGTATGCTGTTCTAAAAAAGTACCTGGCAATCAAGCGAAAGGCGGTATCCGAAAGGTGCCGCCTTTTTGCTGCCAGTACTTCATCTCCCGTTCATTTGATTTGGCTAAATTTGTACTATGTACAGGGCTTTTACCGTCTCGCTTATATTCTTGTTGTTTCTTACAACATGCAAGAAAGATCCTGTCCAGCCGGGCCTCCCCGAGCACAGCCAAAAATATTCAGTTTGCCTTAATGTAACTACCATGCAAACGGAATCCCGGGCCGATTTTGGTTATCCGACCAATAAAACAGCGCTGGGTTCAGGATATTGGATTACCTGTAATGGCGTAAACTGTGCAATGCAAACGGGTAATCCGCCGTTAACCCCAAGTACAGGACCATCCTATTATTATACATGTACACAAAGCGGTTTTGTCGATGCTCATTTCAAATTCAGAAAGCCTGATGGTTCGATTTTCGAAAACCTGGTCGACCATACTGAAATTTCGCTTATCGATTTTTCTGTTAATCCCGGCAGTGTTTCCGTGACCGATACAATTATTATCCCGTTTACAGGCGGCCCCCGACTTTCGAACGAAAGTATTTCTGTCAGTATTTTTCAGTCGACGAGCCATTTTAGCTATGGCTATCAACCGGTTAGTATAGGAGATACCGTTATCAAGCTATTCCCTTCCAACATGACTTATCTCATTCCTGGTTCAGCGACTATCACGCTGATGCGGCGGGGACCTTCACATGCGCTGGACCAGGCTGACGGTAATGCCGGAGGCTCTAAACAACTATCCACTAAAGCAGTTCGCTCGATTACGGTTACAAACTGATTTTTATGAAAATCGCAATCGCGCAGCTCAATTACCACATCGGCAATTTTTCTCAGAACACGGAGAAGATTATCGCGCATATCCGTCGTGCCAAAACGGAAGGCGCCGATCTCGTGGTTTTTGCCGAACTGTCGGTTTGCGGCTATCCCCCGCGCGATTTTTTAGAGTTTGATGATTTTATCCGGCGCTGCGACGAATCCGTAAAAACGATCGCTGCCGAATGCCGCGGAATCGCCGCGATTATCGGCGCGCCTTCGGTGAACCCGCGCGTGGAAGGAAAAAATCTTTTTAATTCCGCTTTCTTTCTCGCCGACGGGCAGATCAGACAGGTTTGCCATAAAGCGCTGCTGCCGAATTACGACGTATTCGACGAGTACCGGTATTTTGAGCCGGCGCGCAGTTTCGATATCATCGAATTCATGGGACGGAAAATTGCGCTCACGATCTGCGAAGACATCTGGGACGTGGAAGACGACCTGATGTACACGCTGTGGCCGATGGAAGAGCTGAAGAAAAAAGGCGCCGACCTGATGATCAATATCGCTGCTTCGCCTTTTCATTCCATGCACGCGGAAAACCGGCGGCACGTGATGAAAAAAAATGTCGCGAAATACGGTATGCCGCTTTTTTACGTGCAGCATGCCGGCGCGCAAACCGAGCTGATCTTCGACGGAGGCTCGATGGTACTCAACAGCAAAGCCGAAATTGTAAAAGAGCTGAATTACTTCCGCGAGGACTTCGCCATTTTCGACGCGGACAAGATCGAGAAAATGCCCGCCGCTCCCGCCGACGCTTCTTCGCGCGTGGAACGGATGCACGATGCGCTGGTACTGGGCATCCGCGATTATTTCGGGAAACTCGGGTTTCAGAAAGCGATACTCGGTTTGTCCGGCGGCGTGGACTCGGCCCTGGTGCTGGCTCTCGCGGCGGAAGCACTGGGAAAAGAAAACGTATGGCCGGTGATGCTTCCTTCGCAGTTTTCGTCGCAGCATTCCATCGACGATTCGCTGCAGCTTTGTAAAAACATCGGTTGCAAATACGACATCATCCCGATCGGCGATTCGTACGATACGCTGCACAAAGCGCTCGCCCCGCAATTCGGCGACCTGCCTTTCAGCGTGGCCGAAGAAAATATGCAGGCACGCATCCGGGCTGTCATCCTGATGGGACTTTCGAACAAGTTCGGGCATATCCTGCTCAACACGTCGAATAAAAGCGAGGCGTCGGTAGGTTACGGAACCTTGTACGGCGACATGTGCGGCGGACTTGCCGTAATCGGCGATGTTTACAAAACCGAAGTGTACGAACTTTGCCGGTACATCAACCGCGAAAAAAAAATCATCCCGGAAAATATTCTCACCAAAGCGCCTTCCGCCGAATTGCGTCCCAACCAGAAAGACAGCGATTCACTGCCGGAATACGATATGCTCGATAAAGTATTGTACCAGTATATCGAACAAAGGCAAGGTCCGAAAGAACTTGTCGCGATGGGATTTGATGAAGAACTGGTGGCGCGCGTGCTGAAACTGGTAAACATCAACGAATACAAACGTGCGCAAACGCCGCCGATCCTCCGCGTATCGCCCAAAGCATTCGGCATGGGAAGACGGCTGCCGATCGTGGGGAAATATTTAAGCTGAAACAGGAACCGCAAAATGCAAAATGACAAATTTCAAATGTCAAAGGGAGCAGTTGTGCCGAAACAACTTTAACGTTTGAAATTTATCATTTTGCATTTGACATTTTATTCTAAATAGTAATTATGCATAAACCATTCATCGCCGGGATACAGCAAGTGGGCATCGGCGTGCCTGACGTTAAAGGAGCTTTCAAATGGTACCGGCAGCATTTCGGCATGGATATTCCCGTTTTCGAGGAAGCCGCCGAAGCCGGGCTGATGCTTCCATACACCGGCGGCAAGCCGCATAAACGCCACGCTATTTTAGCCATCAACATGAAAGGCGGCGGCGGTTTCGAGATCTGGCAGTACACCAGCCGCACGCCCCAGCCCTGCCCTTTCGAGCCGCAGCTGGGTGATCTCGGGCAATTCGTTACGCGGATGAAATCGGCCGACGTCCGCGCTTCGCATACGTTTATGAAAGCCGGCGGCGTGAACCTGCTCAGTGAAGTACTGACGAACCCGGCGGGAGAGCCGCATTTTTTTCTGAAAGACCCGTACGGGAATATTTTCGAAATCGTTCCGGGCCGCGACTGGTTCGGCAAAGGAAAACAACTCACCGGCGGACCTGAAGGCGCGATGCTGGGCGTGAGCGACATCGAACGGTCGAAAAAATTTTACGGCGCCATCCTCGGTTACGACCGGGTGGTGTATGATAAAGAAGGCGTATCCGGCGATCTCGCCTGTCTTCCCGGCGGAAGTTCGAAAGTGCGCCGTGTATTGCTCACGCACAGCAAACCGCGCGCGGGAAGTTTCAGCAAACTGCTCGGATCAAGCAGTATTGAACTGATCCAGGTACTTGACCGTTCGCCGCGAAAAATTTTCGAAGGACGTTTCTGGGGCGATCTCGGTTTCATTCATTTGTGCTACGATATTTCCGGCATGAAAGAGCTGAAAGAAATCTGCGAAAAAAACGGCGCTCCTTTTACCGTGGACAGCGGCGGGAATTTCGACATGGGCGAAGCCGCGGGACATTTTACTTATATCGAAGATCCCGACGGCACGCTGATCGAATTCGTGGAAACATTCAAGATCCCGATCCTGAAAAAATTCGGCTGGTACCTCGACCTCCGCAAACGTACGCCGGGTAAAGCATTGCCCAACTGGATGCTGAAGAGCATGGGGATGAACCGGGTGAAGGATTAAACTGATTTCCGATTTTGGATTGGCGATTTCCGACTACAATCGCCAATCCAAAATCGGCAATCGAAAATTTTCAGTATCTTTTTCATTCCAAATACCCCGGTATGAACCGCAAACTGTTTCTTTTCGTTCTGCTTTCCGCTTTGCTTGCGTCCTGCGGCATGGAGAAAAGGCTGTACCGGCCGGGGTTTTACGTTGACCGGAAAAACCGGGCAGACGAAATACAGGCTATCGCTGCAAAGCCGCAAACGCTGCAAAAGAACGATACCGCATCCCTTTCCGCTTTGCATGGTCCCGGAACGTTCACCAGGGAAAACGAAAAAAAGCGGGTTCCGGAAAAGTTAGCTGCCGCGCTGAAGACAACGAAAAAAACAATCCTTGCATCCGCACCATCGGCATTTGCCGAAAAAGCAGTTGTCCGGGCGCAGGATCATTTTTTCGCGAAGCAGCATAAACGATACGGCAGCCCCGTACATGAAGATGTAAAAACCGCTTTCTGGGCCGGGCTGGTTATGCTTTTCCTGCTGGCGCCGCTCAGTGCGGGTGTTATCCTTGCACCGGAAGTTTTTATTTCCAGTTCTGCAGACGATGGCTGGATGATACTTACTGCGCCGATATTCACGGTCGGTTTTATTTTTTTCGCCCCGAAACTGATCCGGAATTGTGTCCGCCGGATGCGCAGCAATAAAAGCGATCCGAAAACGCAGGCGATGGGCGCAGCAGGAATATTTTTCTGTGTGCTGGCCTCACTCTGTTCGATAGGAGCTGTCGGATTGCTGGCGGCGCGTCCGGAAGTCGTGCTGATTATTGCGCTGGCCGCGTTATTTATGCTGCTTTACCTGTTCATCATGGCTGTGCTGAGCTGATTGCTCAGGAGCCTGTTTCCATGTACGTTTTCCGCAACAAATCCAGTTCGGTTTTAATCTGCGCGCGCTGTTTTAGTAACTCTTCCACTTTCGCTGATTCATTGCTCACGAGGCTGAGCAGGCGGATGCTTCCGCGGAATTTTTTCCAGCGCGTGCGGAACCACCAGGCAAAACGGCCGAGCGGGTACATCACGAACAAAACGCTCAGCGCGATCCACCAGTTTGTAAATACCCAGGTAAGTATCCAGACCAGCAGGTACCAGAAAAACCAAAGGAACGAACCGATCGTGGCGTTCACCGAAGCATGCCATTCTTTGTTGCGGACGATTTTTTCCGCGATGCGGTATGGAACATAAAACGGCACGAGGTTCATCAAAGCGCCGGCAAGAAAAAGCGGCCAGCCCAGGAAAAAAATAAGTACCTGCGATCCTACGCCGAATGGAGTCATGCCTTTGATCGTTTCTTCGCGCAGCAGCCAGTCGCGCAACTTGTGTTTTTCTATTTTACTGAAATAAGACGCTACCTGTTCGCGAAGGGCGGCAACCTGGTCCGGCGCCTGCGCGGTAGCTTTATTGATGGTATCGGCGATCTCGCGGCTGCTTTTCCAGTCCTGCCTGCGGTACTGCGGATCGCGGCCGCCTTCCCGCGTCCACACGTCGAGAAACATGTCCTCGAGCCCGGCCACGAGTTCATCGTTTTCTTTGTCTTTGATGATCACGAGCAGTTCCGCCATCTCTTTTTCGAGGCGGGCGGTGAATTCGTTGATCGTGCGCGGTTTCTCGGTTTTGTATTTCTCCGCGTACTCGCTCAGTTCAAACGGTTTTCCGAAACGGATGTGCAGCGGCTCGCGGAACTTCCAGGGTTTGTCGGTATAATTCACACCGACGGGAACGATGGTCAGCCCGAGCCTGAAATCCGCCGCTTCTTCCGCACCGAAAGCAATACGCGCCGTTCCTTTTTTCAGGCGGCGGAGGCGGCGCTCCTGGACGCAGATACCTTCGGAAAAAATAATGATCGACTGCTTGTTCTTCAGGTGCATGTTGCAGATGCGGAACGTTTCATCATTCTTCTGCAGGTTTTCCACGCCTTCCTGTATGCGATAAACCGGGATGAGATACAAAAACTCGAGCGCCTTCGCTTTCCAGCCGGGTTTGAATACATCGGAGCGGACAAGAAAATACGTTTGCCTGGGAACGGTAGTCGCTACCAGCAGCGCATCCATAAACGCATTCGGATGATTCGAGCAGAATAAAATCGGTTTGTTGCGGGGAATGTTCTCGCGGCCTTCCGCGTGCTTCCAGACCTTGAAACGATAAAAAGTTCCAAGCGTGATGTTGAATAATACCCAGAGAAAGCGGTTAAAGAGATACTTCATACGGATCGTCAGGCGCAAAGATAATCAAAGCGCGGTGCGGCAGACAGGTTGGTAGTCCTGCCGGGCTTAAATTTCAAATGCAAAATGTCAAACGCTGA
>VBWE01000005.1 GCA_006218065.1 Bacteroidota bacterium | reverse complement strand
TTCAGCGATTTGTAATTATCGCTTTCCTTTTCCCAGGTTTCCTGCGTTTTCTTTTCGCGCGCAAAAGCCTTGATCACGCGGATGCCCGAAAATGCTTCCTGCGCAAGCGTCGAAAGCCGGGAGAGTTTGTTCTGCACGCCCATGCTTTTTTTGTTGATCAGGTTGCTCACGTAATAAATCGAAATGGTGAGCACGGGCAGCGGGGCGAGTACATACAGCGTGAGCAACGGATCTTCGCGGAGCATGAAGAAAACGGTGACGATCACCGAGATGAGCGTGGTAAACGCATACATGATGGCCGGTCCGAGATACATGCGCACCCGGTTCACATCCTCGCTGATCCGGTTCATCAGGTCGCCGGTATTGTTGCGCTTGTAAAAGGAAAGATCGAGCCGCTGGTAATGTGCATAAATATCATTCTTGAGATCGTATTCGATCAGGCGCGACATGACGATGATGGTTTGCCGGTTGAGAAAAAGAAAGAAACCGTAAACCAGCGTGATCCCGATAATCTGCAGGCCGTACAGGAGCAAAGTCTGCATCACGCGGCTGTCCGAATATTTCGCTTTGATGGCCAGCGAAACATAATCGATCCCGTCGCCCATCAGGGAAACGGGGACGTTGCTGAACCAGGAATAGGCAGTGATGAAGAGCAGTCCCAGGATGAGCCTGTAACGGTATCTCCAGAAATATTTATTGAGGTAAGCGAGCGACTTCACGGTGGCGGATTAGAACTGTAAACAAGCCGGACCGAAGATATGTTTTCAGCAGGCGGATTTCGACAACGGCTACTTCGCTTTTCGCAGCAACCAGAAAAAAATAGCTACTTTTGTCAGCCCTTTAAGCCGTCGTTGTTTCGGCAAAAATACGGACTTTCGGGGCAAACCTAAAACGAGCAGCATGCTGACTACAAAAGACACGAAAAGCGAAGTAGCCGAACTGACCGTGCTGGGCCAGATGGGCCTGACCAACCATGAACAGATAGTTTTTTGCAACGATAACGAAACCGGGCTGAAAGCGATCATCGCGATCCACAATACCGTACTCGGTCCGGCGCTCGGCGGGACACGCATGTGGCCCTACAAAACCGAAGCCGAAGCGCTGAACGACGTGCTCCGCCTTTCGCGCGGCATGACGTATAAAGCATCTGTGGCCGGGCTGAACCTCGGCGGCGGAAAAGCGGTTATCATCGGCGACGCGCGCCAGCATAAAACGGAAGCCCTGATGCGCCGTTTCGGCAAATTCGTGGACAACCTGGGCGGCAAATACATCACCGCCGAAGATGTGGGCATGGGCGCGAAGGATATGGAATATATCCGCATGGAAACAAAACATGTGACGGGTATTCCGCAATCGCTCGGCGGCAGCGGCGATCCTTCACCGGTTACGGCTTACGGCGTTTACATGGGCATGAAAGCCGCCGCAAAAGAACGCTGGGGCAGCGACAGTCTCGGCGGGAAAAAAGTAGCGGTGCAGGGTGTTGGTAACGTGGGTTCGAACCTCGTTGCTTTCCTGGTGAAAGAAGAAGCGAAAGTTTTCGTTACCGATATTTTCGAAGACCGGCTCACCGAAATCAAGAAAAACCATCCCGCCGTGGAAATCGTGAGCGGCGAAACGATACTCGATCTCGATGTGGATATTTACGCTCCCTGCGCGCTCGGCGCCACGGTGAATAACGAATCGCTGCAGCGGCTCAAATGTTCCATCATCTGCGGAGCAGCCAATAACCAGCTGGCCAACGAAAAAGAACACGGCGAGCAGGTGATGAAAAAAGGAATTCTATACGCGCCTGATTTCGTAGTGAATGCCGGCGGACTGATCAACGTCAATTCCGAAGTGGTGGGCTACGGCCGCGATCACTCCATGAGCCTGGCGAAAAATATTTACGATACCACGCTTCATATTTTCGCCTTATCGAAATCGGAAAATATCCCGACCTATCTCGCGGCGAACCGGCTTGCGGAACAGCGCATTGCCGGGGTAGCGAAGATCAGGCAAACACGGTAAACATGCGCAATATCCGTTCTTTCTTTTACGCATATCAATAAAACAACAAAAGGCAAACAGGAATGGCATCTGCAAATCGTGAATCGAACCATTTTTGTTTGCCTTTTGCTTTGGCGCCCATAAAAGGAATTTCGAATGCCGAATTGCGAATGCCGAATTACGAAGTGCATGGCATCAACGGATACACTTCGCAATTCGGAATTAAATTTCAGTACACTGTCCCGAAGGGATGAACTAAATTAAAAAGTATGTTGAACAGGAGATACCTGAGGATAAAAGTGATGCAGGCCTTGTATGCCTTTTTCCAGGCAGAGAACAGCGACCTGGCGAAAAGTGAGCGGGAACTCCAGCGCAGCATCGACCGGATTTACGATCTGTATATTTATTTGCTCCTGCTGTTTGAAGAATTTCAGCGGCTCACCGTGCAGCAAACCGAGGACGGACGCCTGAAGCACCTGCCCACCGAAGCCGATCTCGACCCGAATTTCCGTTTTATCAATAACCGCGTCATCAAACAGCTCGCCGCCGATCCGCGGCTGAAACGCGAAGGCGAAGTCCGTTCGCTGAGCTGGCAGGTGGACGGCGCCGTGGTCCGCAAAGTATGGAACGCGGTAAAAAGCTGGGACAAGTACGGCCTGTACATGAACAGCCCGGAAGACAGCTACGAAAAAGACCGCGATTTCCTGGTCGATCTTTTTTCGAAACACGTGGCCGATTCCGACGAGATGGAATTGCATATCGAGGAAAAAAGCCTGTACTGGCCCGGCGATATGAATATGTGCGTGGCTGCTGCCGTGATCCGGACCATTGAAGGCGGAAGAGAGGATAGTCCGCCGCGGCTTGCATCGCTTTATAAAGATGCGGACGACGATCGCCGTTTTCTCGTGGAGCTTTTCCGCAAAACGATCATCGACAACGAACGTTCGCAGAAACTCATCGGCGATAAAACGCAGAACTGGGAAGTGGACCGCATCGCGATCATGGACATCCTGCTGATGAAAATGGCCGTGACGGAACTGCTTCACTTCCACGAAGTGCCCGTAAAAGTCACGCTCAACGAGTACATTGAAATTTCGAAACTCTACAGTACGCCGAAAAGCAGCGTATTCATCAACGGCATCCTCGACAAATTAGTCGCCGATTTCCGCACGGACGGATCGATGGTGAAAACCGGCAGAGGCTTGATGGAGTAAGGTCGTTTAATCAGACCTTCTAAAGACATTTAAAAAGACGTTTAAAGATACTTCGCTAGTCGACGTCTCCAGGCGTCGACTAGCTACTACTTTATCTCATCCTCCGCATAATCCCGAAGAACCCGAGCGTCATCAAAAACAGCGCGCCGCTTACCCAGTAAAAAATATTTTCAGAGGAAAAATGGTAGGGAAAAGCGCCCAGCACGATGGCCAGCCCGAGGACTAGGGCGTTGCTCATCGCGGGCATATTGCCCAGGAAACGGTTGAACAAAAGAATGCAGGCCGGTATGGTGGATTGCAGAACGGCGATCCCGGCAAGCAGGAAAACCGGGTGTTTCTGGCTGAACTGGAGCAGCACCACGGATGAAAAAAGCGACGCGCTGAGGTAATTCACTTGGTTGTATCGTTCGGCCAGCACACCGCCCAGCAGTTTTCCGGCGGCCGCCGCGAGAGCAATCCAAAGCATCATGTCCGGTTTGGAATAATAAATGACCTGGTAAATGTCCCAGACAGCGGAACGGAATGCGATCACCAGCAGGAGCAGCAACATAATTCCGTCATGAACTTCGAAGCCGGCTTCGGGTTTGTTCTGCGAAGCAACCTGTTTCTCGTTTTTGATTTCGGAAAAAAGCAGTACACCGGCGCAAGCCAGTACCGGCAGTAAAATCCACAGTAAGTTAAAATCCATCCGCCCGATGAAAAATCCGCCAAGGGTAAGCCCGATCACGCCCGGCGCAGAAAAAAATCCTGCCGACGCTGCCGGTTTACCGGGAAGTACGATAGACAGCGCGCCGCCCGAAACGTGGTAAATCGCGGAAGCAAAACCGGAAACGATAATCGCCGCCATATTGCTGAACGGATGAAGGATCACCGCCGCCGTCATCAGCGCAAAAGCGGCGACAGTCCAGGCTTTGTAACCGCCCGTTCTGCCGATGAGCAGGGCCAGCGGAACCTGTCCGCCGAATGCAATCGCGCTGTAAATCGTAAAAAGAGAAATATTCCAGAGCGCGGAAACATCGTTTACCGATTTCGCCAGCAGGAAGCCTGCAATAAAATCGTTCAGCCCGTGACCGATTGCCAGCGAAATCAAAACGAGTATAGTCCTTTTCATTTTCCGCTGATCTGGTTCATAATAAATTGCGCCAGGGGCGACCCGATGAAGAAACTGGCCGCATTAATGATCGTGGCAAACAGCAGCGCTTTCCACCAGGGAAAACGCCAGTGATAAAAAAGGATCAGCGTTTCCGCCGCCAGCACAAAAAGTTCCACCCATACGATGTGCACGGAAAGATAGCCGAACAGGATCATGGCGATCGGCCAGCTGACCAGGTTCATGAGCAGCATGAATACGAATGTCTTTTTAAAACCCTGCCCGGTGATCAGTGCAAATACAGGCCATTCGATGGAGAATGTAAGCACGAATGCAATGAAAGGAAGCAGGATATCCGCACCGCCATCCGTTGAAAGCGTACTCACGTCAACTACTTCATCAAGCAACACAGGGTGGAAGGCGGGCATATTATTTTTTCTTCCGTTTATTCAGAAATACGACAAGCAGAACGACACCGGTTACTGCCACTGCGAGCAGGAGAAAAGTGCCGATCAGGATTACCGGTCCGCCGATGGCATCAAGCAGTACGGGTTGGAATGCAGGCATACGTGTTTATTTTTTCTTTCGTTTTTTCAGAAATACGACGAGGAGCACCACGCCGACTGCGGCAACCGCAAGCAAAACAAAAACACCGCTGAGCATGACCGGCGTATCTGAGGGGACATCGGCCAGTACGGGGTGAAAAGAATGATCCATAATCAAAAATAGACGTTTGCCGGCACTAAATCAATGCGTGTACGTATCGTAAAGCGTGCGGACACGCAGATTTTTCAGTAAAGCAGGGGCCGACAAACCGCCCGTAATTTCCACGCGTATGTTGCCGGACGGTGCGATGTCGAAAAAATTATCGCTGAATAAAACGTGCTCGCGGGGAACTTCCAGGAAAACGTTTTTGGCAAGATTGGAAGAACTGATGTTCAAAAACGTGCGGCCGTTTTCCTCGCTGATCTTCCAGTGCAGTTGCGGAGCCTGTAAGTCCAGGTTTTTCGGTGCGACGAGGAAATGAGTTCCTGAATAAATCAACCTGGATTCGTTGTTCAGCGCAGTAACGATCGTGATGCCGGCCGTGTCTTTTTCCGAAAAAAGTTCGGACCTGTGGATAGCATAACGTGTAACCGAACCGGCAGCCAGCGTAAGTTTTTTTCCGCGGTTGTCTTTCTGCTCTCCCGTGCCAGATGATTGCAGGGCGAGTACGGAAAACAAAACTTTGCCGGACGGCTCCCGGGAATCGTTGCAGATGTAAAAAACGAGCGAGTCCTTTTCCGCCTGCATGGAAACGGCGACGGGCGCATATGCTTTTTTCACCGCGTACTGCAGCGCTTTCCGGTTACCGTAATAATCAATACCCGACCAGGACGTTACCGGCCAGCAATCGTTGAACTGCCAGTATAAAGTTCCCATGCACCAGGGCCGTGCACGCCGGTGCGCATCGATGGCTTTGCGCATGCCTTCCGCCTGCAGCAGTTGCGAAATGTACACGTAGCTTTCAAAATCTTTGGGTTTTTTGTAATCGCGTTCCAGGTACGTTTGAATCGTCTGGTATCCTGCCGGGTGTTTCTGGTGCTGTTTCATCACGGCGGATTGCAGGTCGAAATCTTTTTCTTCCGCAAATTTCCGGATGGTGCTCATCGCCGGCATGCCCTGGAAACCATACTCGCTCATAAAACGCCCGACCTTTTTTTCATACGCCGAAAAAGGTTCCATGCCCCACCAAACGCCCCAGTAATGCGCATCGCCGCGGCGCAGACTTTCGGAACGTCCCCAGCCAATGGAAGGCGAAGAAGGCCAGTATGCTGCCCCCGTATTTTCTTCTACGATCGGGCGCAGCGTTTTTTCAAAAAGCAACTGGTAATCATTCCAGATCCTGGCGGAATCCGTTGCGGAATATTTATACTGTTTCTGCCAGCCCCAGTTGTGCCAGCCTTCGTCTATTTCATTATTGCCGCACCAGAGCGCGATGCAGGGATGGCTGCGCAAACGGATGACCTGTTCATACACGCCGCCGCCCCAAACGCGCAGCATATTCATGTTCGATGCTTTGGCTTCAGTGAGCAGGCTGCGGTATTTTTCCGCGGTCATCCGCGGCAGGAAATTATCACCGGGAATCCAGTTCGCGCCTTTGGCAAAAACCGGGACGCCGTTCAGCAAAAAGTAAAACGACTCGCCCTGCTGATCTTTTTCACGAACGAGTTTCAATTCGCGGAAACCGGTTTGGTAATCCTTCCGCGCAATTTCCTTTCCGTTGGCGCGGATAAAAATCCGGAACCGATAAATTTCCTGCGCACCGTACCCGCTGCACCACCAGGGCCGCACACTGTCGATCACGATGGCAGTGCGCAGTTGCACGGGTACGTTTATGTTGTTTTTTATATTCAGCTCGCTTCGGCCGATCGTATTGCCGGTCATGCCGTCCGCCACGATCATTTCATAGGAACCCGGTCCGGCGCCTTCGAGCTGCGCGGTGAACGTGCCGGTTACTTTTTGTCCCCGGACAGTATAATCGAGATGCAGATCCGAAAGGCGGCCGGAACGCCAGGTTTCTATATAAACCGGTTTCCAGATGCCGCAGGTTACCAGGCGCGGACCCCAGTCCCAGCCATACTGGTACTGCGCCTTACGTGTAAATATTTTTTCATCGCCGGGAAGTGTGTACGGTAATTTCTGCGCCGCTTCTTTTCCTTTGCGCACAGCTGATTCGAAAACGACCCGGATTTCATTCGTTCCCTGTTTCAGTTGTTTTTTAATATCCACGCGCCAGCTGCGGAACATATTGTCGGCCTGCAGGATCAGCGTATCATTCAGGTAAACGTTCGCATAGGTGTCGAGTCCTTCGAAAACCAGTTCCACATGATCTTCCCCGCTGCGTTTGAGATCGAAAGAGAAAACATGTTTGTATTCCCAGTCCGTGTTTTCTATCCATTGCGCATTCTTTTCATTCGTCCCGTAAAACGGATCCCGGATTTTAAAATTTTTGAGGAGATCCTGGTGAACAGTACCGGGAACCTGTGCAGGCAAACCGATGGCATCTGTTTTTTTACGAAAGTTCCATTTGTCGTTGAGCGGGATACGCTGTGTTTGCAGGCTGGCCCGGAGCGGAAGCAGGAAAAGAAGAATAAAAACGAGCGCTCTCATGGCTGCTGCGATTGGAATGCTTTGCCGGCTTCGGCCTTCAGGCTGCGAACACGGTCCGGGTCGGTTTCCATCCAGGCGTATTCGCTTTTTTCGTTCCCGCCCATGCTGACTTTTTCGTGGCGGAATTTCATTTTACTGGTTACGGCGGTTTTCAGCGAAGCATGAAATTCAGTTGCCCGTGTTTGCTGAACGAGCGCTGCGATATTTTTTTCACTGATGCCGCCGCCGGGCATGATGCTGATTCTTCCGGCGGATTTACGGACGAGTTCAGCAAGCAAACGGGCGCCGGCTGCTGCTGTGGCGGCCTGCCCGGAAGTCAGGATACGTGTAAAGCCGCAGGAAATTATTTCTTCGAGCGCGGTAAACGGATCGCGGCAAACATCAAAAGCGCGGTGGAAAGTGCAGGGCAGGGGAGCGGCGAGTTCGACTAATTGGCGGTTTCTTTGCGCGTCAATATTTCCTTCCGCGTCCAGCAGCCCGAAAACAAAACCGTCGACGCCCTGTTTCTTGCAAAAGAGTATATCGCTGTGCATGGTTTCGTACTCGGCAGCGGAATAAAAGAAATCGCCTTCACGCGGGCGGATGAGTACGAAAACAGGAATGCTTAATTTTTGTTTCGTGATGATGATTTGTCCCGGCGAAGGTGTGATGCCGCCCGCATCCAGGCTCGCGCAGAGTTCAATCCGGTCAGCGCCGCCTTCCTGCGCTGCAACGGCCGAAACGATACTCCCGGCGCAGATTTCGATGACCGGTGTGTTCATTCGACGATGATTTCATCCACGAAAAGCCAGGCGGGATTGCCTGCGCCCGGTTTGCCTTCGGGAATAGTACCTGCGTTTTCCACGACCACTTTCACGTATCGCGCCATCTGCAATCCGCCGACGATGATGTTTATATTTCTCCGGTTGCCGAGTTCATCGCCCTGTATTTTTTTGATGGAGGTATAAGTCAGCCTGTCGTTCGATCCGAGTACTTCGATACTTTTCGGGAAATAGATCCAGCTCCCTTCGTCTTTCAGCGCATCCACGCGGACCATGCGCACGCTGGCTGTAATGCCGAGGTCGATCACGGCTTCCAGGTTTTTACCTTTATAACCGAGCCAGTCCGAACCGTTCCAGGGTATGCGGCCGGTAACGCCGTTGACCAGCGTGAACCCGCCGCCGGTATTGTACTGCGGATCGGGATCGGTGAGCAGTTTCACCGGCTTGCCCGTGGAAAAGGAAATTTCATAGTTCTGCCTGAACTCCGGGCTGCGGCGTGCGGTTCCTTTGTAGGAGGCGGCGCGGATCTCCGAAGTACGCATGAGCTGGATCGGTTTTTCAAAAACCGGGGAATTGGCATTCACTTCGTCTTCGTTCATCGAAAAACGGATGATTTCTCCTTTGGCGCGGTTGCGGAGATCAAGCATAACGCCCGGTTTACCGTTTGCCGGCGGCGAGAGTTGTGATTCGATATAGAAAATCGCTTTGCAGTAATTCACATCCATGCGATCGAGCACAAGCATGTGTTTCGCCAGGCGCTGCGTGAACAGGTCGTAGTTCTTTAACCGCTTACTGGTCCAGCCGACTTCGGCGAGTGCGCTCATGCGTGGCATGGCCATGTATTCCACTTTCCGGAAATCGGCGATGTATTCCGTCCACACATTGCCCTGCAGGCCGAGTATGTATTTCGAATCACCTACCGAAATCGCTTCGGGAAGAGGATCGTAGTCGTACACTTTTTCCAGCGGGAGATATCCGCCGATAGCCAGCGGTTCGCCTGCAGCCTGCGATTGATAATAATCGAAATAACAATTGCTCGTGGGCGACATAACCACGTTATGTTTCTGTTTCGCCGCTTCAATGCCGCCGCCTTCGCCGCGCCACGACATCACGGCCGCGCCGGGAGCGAGACCGCCTTCCAGGATTTCATCCCAGCCGATGATCTGCTTGCCTTTGCTGTTCACGAATTTTTCGATTTTCTGAATAAACCAGCTTTGCAGTTCGTGTTCGTCTTTTGCTCCGGTCGTTTTTTTTACGGCCTGGCATTGCGCACATTCTTTCCAGCGGTCCTTCGGGCATTCGTCGCCGCCGATGTGAATATAATTGCCGGGGAAAAGCGCGCAGATTTCGGCGAGTACATCTTCCAGGAATTTAAAGGTTTCGGGTTTTGTGCAAAGCACATCGTTGAACACGCCCCAGGTCTGCGCGGTTTCGAATGGTCCTTTCGTGCAGGCGAGTTCCGGGTACGCGGCAAGTACCGCCATCGAATGTCCCGGCATTTCAATTTCCGGAACGACGGTGATATGCCGCTGCTGCGCGTACGCGATGATTTCTTTTACGTCTTCCTGCGTATAAAAACCGCCGTAACGGGTATTGTCATATTGCACCGGGCTGGCCGTGTAATGCCCGATGAGCGTGCCTTTCCGCCAGGCTGCGGTTTTCGTGAGTTCCGGCCTGCTTTTGATCTCGATGCGCCAGCCCTGGTCGTCGGTCAGGTGCCAGTGGAATACGTTCAGTTTATAAAGCGAAAGATAATCGAGGTATTTTTTGACATCGTTCTTGCCGAAAAAATGACGGCTTACATCGAGGTGCATGCCCCGCCAGGAAAAACGCGGGTAGTCGGTGATGTTTACGCAGGGAATATTGTATTCCGTCACCGGTTCGGCAGGAATGAGCTGGAGTAAAGTCTGCAAACCGTAAAAAACGCCGTCGCCTTTTCCTTCCACCAGCACTTCATTTTTATTCATTGTTACGCGGTACGCGTTTTCGGGGAGGGATTTGAGTTCTTCCATGCCTTGCTGCAAACGGATTCCGCCCGAAGTTTTTTTCTCCGTGATGTCGATTTTGATGCCGTAGTATTTTTCCACGTTGGCGGCGAAAATTTCCGCATCGCTGCGCAGTACGTCTTTCCCGAGAATCAGCGGCGTATGCTGGCGCAACTGGAAAACACCCGGCATACGCATCACCGAAACCGGTTGCGGGATAAGCGGCAGCAGGGAATCGCCCGGCTGTTGCCCGAAAGAAGCGCAGGAAGAAATGAAAAACAGGGCAAAGAGGATTTTTCGCATATATAGCTTGGTTCCTGCAAAATTAGTGCAAAAGGAGGGGAAACTGTTTAAAATTCCTCCTTGTATCTACTGCAAAATAAGAACTGTTTTTGTCGGAATAGATCCAGTCGGCAGCGGCAGGAGGCAGTCGGCAGCCAGGTTTTACAGGAATGTCGTCAAAACCGATGTACTCCGGTTTGGACTAAAATGACTGCCGCTGCCGACTGCTGCTTACCACTTACTTTCATTTTAAACAGTTTCTTTGCCCCCATATCCAGTTTACCCGTTTCACCGTTACATTTGTATCTAAAGACCGGATTCTTGCCAACCCAATTTTATAATTCTCCGTTCCGTATTCTCGGCCTGACGCCCGATACCAGTACGCCTGACGCCCTGCAACAGGTACGCAAGCAATTGCTGGCCGAATTCGAGTTGCAGCAGGATAAAACAAGCATCGAATGGAATGGTGTTACGCTGGATAAGCAGCAGGCGCTCGTGCTCGTGGAAGAATTACGGGACGGCAGAAGGTTGAATTTTCACAAACGCATTGCAGAAGATCCTTTGCTGCTGCAGTTTCTCGAAAACGGGGAAGCTGTTTTTCTTTTTCATACCACCGCGCATTATTACGAGCAGGATTTCATTGATTTTTGCGGGCCGTATATCCATGCACGCTTGTCCGATATGCTGGCTTCGGCCTTCGAATGCAACGATGTGGTGCTCCTGACCATCCTGCTGCAGCCGCATCCGCTCATCAGCCCGGAAACCGCGGAAGCGAGCATGTCCAAACTGCGTTCCACGCTGGTGCGCGAAAAAGAAGAAATAATCGCGGTACGCCGCCGCGCACGATTTAAAAATGAAACGGCCCGCATCTCGAACTGGGCGCAGCATATCCGCAGCGGTTCGCTCGAACGGCTCCCGTTTTCACTCAGCCAGGAACGGGATAAATTCATCACGGCCTTTGTTTCGCTGCTCTGGCTGGTGCCGGAGGACGATATCCGCGTTTCGGAAAAAATACGGCTGCTGGACCAGATGCAGCAGATGACCGTTTCGGAAAAAACACTGCACCGCGTGACCGAACTGCGGAACCGGCTCGGGTATTACGGTATCAGTACGGTTTCCGGTTCACGCGGAACCGGTATCGCGCTGGGCCTGCCGCTTGTACTGCTGCTGCTCTGGATACTTGCGGAAAAAACGAAAATACTGGACGGGAAAATGTCGCCGGGCGATTTGGAAGCGCTGCAGGCAACCGCTACTTTTTTTTACTGGGTTTATGTTTGCGTGATGATCGGCGTAACGATCCGCCACGTTTTCCAGGTGCTTCGCGCGAAAAGCTGGATATGGATTTTTATACTCATCCTGCTCAACGTGGTGGCCATGCCGATGTACTGGGCGATTTTCATGCGGCACCCGAAAGATAAATGGAGCAACCGGATCGGCTTGCTGATGGCTGTGCTTATCGTGGGACTTGCTGTGCTGGCGAATGTGTTCGGGGAAGGGAAGTAGGAGGCTGTTTTCAATCTTCTGTCGGTCAGAAAAGTTTACCGGTGAGACAGGCATCATAAACATCTTTTATTCTTTCTCCGAGTTCTTGTTTATCTGCGTGGAATGAAATGGATGAATTAATAGTCAGTTCACTGTTTTCGAAAGGTCGTCCTTCCAGTATTAAAACCAGGTTACTGTTATTGGCGCTGCAAACAGATATTGGAATATATTCTTTTTCGAAACTGGCTACAGACTTGCATTTACTCTGATTATACGCAGGCCAGTCAGTCAATTTGCTGTCGCGAAGATTCTTATCTTTAACGGAATACAGGTTTAAGCTATTTATGATTTCTTCTCCGAAGTTTGTTAAGTCAATAGGGTAGTCCGAGGTAAAACAAGCATCTTGTTCATATATAATTCCCGCGTTATTTTCGTAACAACGGGCAATGATTACATGCTTGAATTTGTCCGAAATGTATATGGTCGCGCATTTCGTCAGCAAACCTGTTTCGGGATTATTATCTTTTTTAAAGAAATTAAACATTTTATCGGTTTTATCCTGTCCGTCAAATTTTCGTCTCCTGCTGCTGCAGTATTTTCTTCACCACCGCAATCTGTCCCAGGTGATAATGGGTATGTTCAATAATTCCGAAAATATTCCGGCAGTAATTCCCGTATTTTTTATCCGTAAAATCTTCCCAGAGTTTATGCTCCGGTAACTGTTCGATCAGTCCGGCGAGTTTTTCGGCATCGGACAAAGCCTTGTCCCGCAATTTTTCCCAGTCTTCCGCGCATTGGACCGGCGGATGGTCAAAACTGTATTTGTCGTTGGAAGTAAGCGGGCGCCCTTCCAGTACATCGAGGGCGGCACATACAAAATAATTTACATGGAACGTGAGTACCGCGATGGTATTCAAATCATAAACGGGTGTGATTGCCTGCTGCCAGGTTACATCCGCGAGGTTGTCCTTAAGATTGGACCATGTCCAGTTTCCTCCGAAATGAACTTCCCGGAAATGCTTTGCAATTTGCGCTGTCAGGTTCATGTTATTTTGTTTTCAATAGTACTCGTATTCGAATTTCGTTAACCCGCTCAGTTTCTCCTGATCATACTGTTTGATCAGTATAATATCTCCGTTCCCGTTGTAGAAAAATTCTTCGTCTAATATATCCGTTCCTTTTTTGCGGGCGATCAAAGTCTGTATTCTTTGATTTTTTTCATTGTAGACATGCCTGTCTGTCCAGCTTTGCGACCGGGCGTTATAGGTTGTCTGCCCGACCAGGTTTCCTTTATCGTCAAACTTCTTTTTCCATTTGACGATATCGGCGGCACAAGTGTGCATACCTTTCATCTCATATTTTATGCAATTGCCTTTGGAATCGTACGTATACAGTTTTTTATTCTTTCCAAAGCGGACTTCCGTTAAATTCCCGGCCTTGTCGTATTTGTACGTGGTAACAAAATCAAAACTGTAATCGGTATAAACGGAAGTCGAAATCTCTTTGATGAGTTTTCCCTTACCATCGAAAAAATATTGCTCTACATCCTTGTCGTAATAGGTTTCTTTACCCTGGTCATACGTTTGGGTGTTCTCAATAGTCTGTTCAATTACTTTCCCCGTATCATTTGTTTTATAACTGTATTTCGTCGTTGACCACGGCAGCAGTTGCCCGTTTGTGTAATACTTTCGTTCAACCAAATGGCCTTTGTCATCATACCGGAATTCGTACCTGCTTTTAAACGAGTCGGGATGCTGCGGTTCGCAGTCCCAGGGATACTTGCAGTAGTTGATTTCAAGCACCGGTTTTCCGTTCGTATCGTATTGCCTGGTGGTCTTTAACGTCCCGGTGCTGTCTTGTTTACCGTCCCTGATTTTAAAAGAATATTCTTTTTCCATCCTGATTTTCTTGCCGGTCTGTCCGTGAACGGCAAAGCAGGTGGCGAGCAACAAGGTCGATATGAAAAGGAATCGTGTCATGGTACATGGAGTATGACATTTGTAATCTGCCCGCTATATTTTGCCGATCAGTTTTAATGTTTTCAGATCGTAAATCACAATTTCGTTCTTATCCGTCTTGTCGTACTTTTTGTTCTTGTTTGTGTCGTAGTGTCCTGTAATTACAATGGTCCCGGTTTGTTTGTTGACCGACCAGTTCTGAACAAAAAAACTGCTGTCTGTCAACTGTACCTTTTCCTGCCCGTCAGCCGAAAGTACGATCACCTGTTGCGGGTCTTTCCAGTAGTCAATGCCGTCTTTTCCGTCCGTGTCAAGTGTTTGCCCGGAGACGATGATCTTATTAATGCCCAGGCTGTCGGCACGGAATTGTTCTATTCTTTGAATGTAGGCGTCATGCAGAAAATCAACTCTTTTCGTCTGTGTGGTCTTGGTATTAATGAATAAAAGATACTTCTCCTTTGTTTCAAATACTTTTCCCAAACGTTCAACAGATGCAATTACATAAGGTGTTCCCGTTACTTCGGTCACTTTGTTGTATTGAACATAGTCGCCTTTGTCCTGGCCGTATGCGATGCAGGTCCATGTTGCGAGGAGAATAATGAGAAGCTGTTTCATGCGGATTTATTTTCGCGCCTATCCCTCTTAGTACAGAATCCTATATAGGAAAGGACAGATTATTTTTTAGTTTTAATTAATTCATGTAATTCTCTAATCGCTTTATTAATCGCTTGCATATCACGAACGTGTTGGCCATCTGACCTGTCTATTATTTGATAAATCTGAGCAGTTAGTTGCATTGCGTTGTCCGAGGCTCTGGCATTAAAATATGAGATATATAATGCCATGTTAGCATTTGCATCAAGTCCGGTATCCTTTTTAAAAGCCGGCTTATATGCTTGAAAATTATTTCCAAGTTCCATAAGTAAATGATTTAGTTATACTAAACAAAAATACGGCGAAAACGCCTGTCTAATGTCCAAGTTTTCAACAGTTTGCCAACATTAGTCCCATTGGTACAGGTTTGTATCTTTGGGCATATATGGCATCGGATAATTTAGAAAAAAAAGAAAAGATCGAATTGGAGATCGACGCAAGAGACTTATGCAATGTTCTTGCCTATGAGTATTTTCTTAAAAAGCATATTGCGGCAGGCGACAAAATACCGGCAAGAGTTCTAAAGAAATTTATTTCTTTTTTCAGAATTACGGAGGATGAACGCAGAAAAGGGATTGAAAAACAAATCAATATTTTGAAGAATAGGATTATTGAAAGATTTGGGGCGGATGCTGAATATACATTTGAGCGTCCAAAGGCGAAGAAAAGAAAAGGAAACGATATTGTATTTGAAATACCCGCGTCATCATTTAAAGATGTAGTCAATTCTGCTGTTAGTTCGCTTGTTTCGACACTTATGGAAAATCATAATAAATATCGCAATACGGACGAAAGAAAATTTTTGTTCGAATCAATTTTCAACTCTATCAATTCAGTAATGAAAGGTGCGCCTAAGCCTGCTCAAAAAAAGATTTCAAGATATAAGAAAATTGTACTTGCTTCTTTTATGACCTCTGAAATCGGATACAGGTTTACCACTAAAAAGAACCCTACAAATCAAGATTACTTTCAAGGCGCAAAATATATCGCAAACAAAATGAAAAATAAAAGCGCGAAATAAATTCCGCGCTTTATTAGAGTTGTATCCTTTCGGATACTGTGTCCCTTTGACATTTCAAAGATAAGGGAAAAAACCGCTCCATTTTCCTTAATGGCAGATTTTCAAAATTTCACCTTAATGAAATTTGTCTGCATTTTTACACTACGCAAACATTTGATTATCAGGTTTTTGTGGACTTGCTTTGCTAAAGCCAAATCGGGGTTGTAGCTCAATAGGCCGAGCGTGTCCCTTTGACACGGACAAGACGCGGGTTCGATTCCCGTCAACTCCACAAAACAACAAAAAATGAATCTATTAACATTAGCACAGAAGTACAACACGCAGGCAAAATGCGTAAAGTATTTAGAAAAAGTTCGCTGGAACGGAAAACCCAAATGTCCGTACTGCGAAGAAAGCACCGTATCAAGGCGCATGAAAATTCCGTTCCGCATCCAAAAATATCATTGTAACAAGTGTAACCGGGATTTCACAGTATTAAGCGGAACGATATTCGAGGCTTCAAAATTACCATTGCCGAAATGGTTTCAGCTAATACACTTAATGCTGACGGCCCCGAAAGGAATTTCTTCGATGCAGTTAAGCCGGACATTGGGAATAACCTATAAAACTGCATGGTATTGCTCAATGCGTGTTCGTTGCGCAATGATTGACGACGAAATAGATTTGCTCGAAGGCATTGTGGAACAAGATGAATCCTACCTGGGAGGTCGTCCTCGCCGACGTAACCGTCCGGGGCAGACTTCCGAAAATGCCGCAATCCTTAATCAAATGGAAGATTCACCGAAAAAGATTAAACGGGGGCGCGGAACAAAAAAAGTTCCGGTTGTTGGTATTGTGGAACGAGAGGGAAAAAAGCGTGTACGGCTTGAAGTTATGGAAAAGCTGACCGGGAAGAATCTTTTGGCTATGCTGAAAAGGTATGTTAATACTGAAAAAGCTATTGCCGTTACGGACGAATATCCGGCTTATGCGAAGTTTGAAGAGGAATTGCAGCACCTTGTAGTAAAGCACAAAGAACACTTTTTTGCAGACGGCGAACTACATACGAACACGATTGAAAATGTGTGGAGCATTATTAAGAATGGGTTACGCGGGCAGTACCACGCACTAAGTAAAAAATACTTACCGTTCTATCTCGCAGAATGGGCATACAAATACAATCGCCGCAACGAGCGTCCGTCTATGTTTGCTGAAACAATCGAACATGCTGTCACGGAAGAAAAACCAATGTTGGACTACAAGCCGACAAAACCGGTTGCAGAAATTACGACAGGGGATGCGATTAGGAAAGCTGCTGAACGTGAAGCTACTGCTAAGCGAGCAGAACGTGCTTTACGTGGCCGCAAACCCAAACTTCGGGCGACTGCATACACGAAAAATAAGTCCAAGCGGATTAAGAAAAAAGCAACGGTATCTCGAAAGCCTGCAAAGAGAATTGTTCGGCGAAAGACAACTAATAAAAATGCAGCGAAAAACAAACTGGCAAAAGAATACGGAAAGATTTCTAAAAAGCACAGATAGAAACAAATAAAAGAGGGGGCGGGGGTATTATATTATTCCATTTGTTTTGTAAAATCTGGCCATTTCATTGATTGTCTCTTGGATAGTCTTTTCCATGTCCTTACATTTATCAAATGGCAAATTCTTTCTTACATTATTTTCATCTGGAGTAAAGCTAATTAAAATGAATTCTTTTTTCTTTATTGCATCCTTAGATGCGTTCGTATCTACAAAAGAGTGAGCAAGCGTGTTCCTGTGATTATTTATAGATTTTAAAATCGATTTCGATAAATGAGGGTATGACTTATATGAATCCGCATAATTCTTCACAGCTATTTTAGTAAATAAAGTTATCTTCCTTCCGAAGGTAATTCCGTTTTCTCGATCTCTAACAAAAAAATCTAAGAACTCTTCTGAAAGTTGATTTTGACTTTGCTTAAAGTCAGGGAAAAACCTGTGTAAAATTAATCCGGTTAGATAATAATCAACGGTTGCTGCCTTTTCAATGAATTTAGATAGGTGCGTATGATAATCCATATAAGGGAATAATTGCTATGACGGGCCAATTTACTGAAAAAAATAAAGGGTAACTATACCATCGGCCCAAGCAAATAAAAATGCTAACCGCTAACCATCATTTCAAAACAATCGTACTTAAAAAGCTGTCTGACGAAAATCGGGATAGTCTTTTCGATAAGAATCTTTTCGTGACACATCTGCAAATAATTGACATTCAAAAGCAGTTCGTGAACAGAACGGAATTCGCGTTTCTGCATTTCCCGGCGTAAATGTGCAGGGGCTTTACAATCTTCGGTCGGCGCAATCAGGTATTTCCATTTCTCTTGCTGCATGTACGGCATGTGCTTAAACCCGCCGACCATAAACCAGTCCTGATAATCCGGGTAACGAGGGTTCAACGCCTTGCGGGCAAAGAGCCTGTGAATGTCCTGATTCAGCATACGTCGTCGTTTTAAAGCGAAGATAATATTTGTTAGCATATAAGCTAAACAACTATTACCGGAAACCCGCGAACGTTGTGTATGGCATTGACCAAACAGGAAATAGATTTTCTCAAAAAGATAGGCCGGAATATTAAGGCTATTCGAGCCGAAAAGGGTGTTAGTCAAACCGAGTTGGCCGATCTGTGCGGCTACGAGCGTTCGACGCTGAACAGGCTGGAAGCTGGCGGCAGCAATGTAACAGCCAAGACGTTGCTGAAAATTGCAAAGGCTCTTGGTGTTACCGTCGTTGACTTAGTACAATAAGCGACAACAAGCGTTTACAAACGGATAGTGCATGAAAAAAGGTTTAACCCCGGAAGATAAATTAGACATTGCATTAACTTTTCTCGTACAAAAAAACGAAGGAAGTTATCTATATCCAGATTCGATCAAATTTAAAGAACATCTAAAAAGTAAAGGCATAGATGACAATGAACACTTGCCGATAGTTTTACATTTAGTTCGAGGGCAATACGTGGATGCATTTTATGAAAAAAAAGAACATAAACTTCGGGGAGATTTCCCTTATCAAATAAAAGTCACCTTTAGAGGAATAAAATTTCAACATAAGGGCGGATATTCTAAACTTCTGAAAACAGAGAAAAGAAGTAAGATAATTGAGGTTGTAGTAAAACTAATAGCCATATTAACTTTTATAGTCGTTGTTGGCAACCTTATACTCAATTACCAAAAGAACACACGAGATTTAGAGTTTCAAAATTCTATCAACCCCAGCACCGATAGCGCATCATGTAAATAATCTGTCCTTTCCTATATAGGATTCTGTACTAAGAGGGATAGGCGCGTTTATTTTTATGGATGCCTGTTCAGATTTTATTTCAAGCTGCCGCGTACCGGTTTCGGGGATTGCGTTCGTGCAGCGTTACGTATTCCTTCTGAAGAAGACGCACAATATCAAACGCTCAGCGCCCAATAAACAATGAATTTGTCCGATGATCATTGAGTGTTGAGCGTTTGGCGTTGAGTGTTTTTATTTCACTGTACAGCCAATACTTATCCTATTCCCGTTCCCTTCATGTCGATAAACTGTTTATCCGGGGGAAGCAACTGCACGAGGTTGTTGATCACTACGCGGAGTTCTTCGTAATTTTTGCGCTCGATGGCTTTGTCGCCCATTTCAATATACCGGTCGGCTTTCGTCTGGTCGCGCAGTTCATCTTTCCGGGTAGTAGCGAGCCAGTAAAAAATGCCGACTAATTTTTCCGGGATGCGCCACTGGATGGGACCGCCGAGCCTGCTGTAATCTTTCACCGCATCGCGTACGCGGATCACGCTATTGGCCGACATCACCTGCTTTTCGCGCGCGACCAGTTCTTCGTAACGTTTTTTCTCGTCGGGGTTTCCGTGCGCGTCGATCAGGTCTTTGCACCATTCCTTGTACTCGAAATATTCCTGCATCGCTTCCGTGATATGCTTGTCGCGCGTAAGTGCGTCGACACGCTGCGCCAGTTTCCGTTTCCGGTCTTCCAGCTGGTATTTTCGATCGGTGATATCGTCGGTACTGAGTGCGTTTATTTCCGCGGCCAGGTCTTCGAACTCGTGACCGAGCATGGTGAGTTTCTGCGCGAGTTCGTAATCTTCTCTCCGTTCGGCATCTTTCGTATCCGCAGCGATCCGTTTCATCATGTCGTGAATTTCGTCGCGCAGTTTGTCGATGTTCACCTGCCGTTCCGACGGGCTGAACAGGTTGGTGAATTCCTGGTCGGTCATCAGCAGGTAGGTGCTGATGCGCAGGTCGCGCGATTCCGACATCTCGAGCGTGATTTCGATATCCGTTCCTTTCAGCAGGTCGCGGTTCAGGTCTTTGCCCACTACCTGGATGCAGCCGATGGACGGGTTGGTGCTCGGGTGTGCCGTGTGCTGGCCTTCCACGATATTGATCATTACGCTGTCCGTACTTCCCTTGCGCAGCGTTTTGGTGATGTTCTTCGTGATCGTGCGCTTGAGCGGAAGGATGGAATTTTTTTCAAAGATCACTTCCAGCCGCGTGGTATTGTTTTCGTAATCGTCCACTTCGATGCAGATATCGTTCGGAAGCGGTTGCCCGAGCACATTGTATTTGCCCTGCACGATGCTGATCGGCGGAACGTCGCACGACATCGGGTTATTCTGTGCATCGTAAATGCGGAATGTGAAATTGTTCACCGTCGAGCGTATGAGCTGGAGCATCTCGCTGATCCGTGCGGCAAGCGCTTTCAGCCCGCTGTCGAACCCGCCGTCGTCGCGCGTAATGCGGTAAAACAATCCCTGGAAATTTCCTTCCACGGCAGCGGTGAAATATTCCTGCGCGTCCTGGCTCGTTTTCTGGTAAGCCACGCGGATCTTCACCGGTGCGGGCTGCAGGTTATCCGGAACGGCTTCGCCCGGGGCGTTGTCGTGCTTTTTCAGGTTGATGGACGAACGCGTGCGCGTGCGTGTGCCGGCATAATAGGCAGCGCCCACAGCGACGGCCGTAGTAGGATCGATATTGCAATTGACGGGAATGCCGAAGGCCTCGCCCACCATCCTGCGCACGATCGGCATGTACGTACTGCCGCCGATCATGAGTACGTGGTTGAGTTTCGAAACATCCAGGTTGTTCCGCTCGATGATCTGGCGCGTCATGTCGATGGTGGACGTGACCAGGTCGCGGATGCTGTTTTCGAAATCCGTTTTTGTAATAACGATTACCATTTCCACGGACTCGCCGTTCCGGTCTTCGATTTCGAACTCGATTTCGATACTGTCTTTCGCAGAAAGAAGCACTTTCGCTTCTTCGGCTTTGGCGAGCAACTGGTAATACAGGCGGTTGTATTTTCCCTTGGCGCTTTTTAATTCCTGCCCGGGATTATCGAAACGGCCTGTTTTTTCGAGATGTGGGATAATGATCTTGTCGATGATGCGGTTGTCGAAATCGAGTCCGCCCAGGAAATTATCGCCCTGGTGATCGACCACTTTCATTTCGCCGTCGCCGATTTTCACCAGCGCCACGTCGAAAGTTCCGCCGCCGAGATCGTACACGAGCCACTGGCCTTCGCTGTCTTCCTGCTGGTCGTCCTTATTGGCATAAGCAAGGCTCGCCGCGATCGGTTCCTGCAGCAAAAGCACTTCTTCGAAACCGGCATCGTAGCCCGCTTTCTTGGTGGCGTTCGACTGGATGGTATCGAATGATGCGGGGATGGTGATGACGGCCGCGTTTACTTTCTCGCCGGTGTACACGAAATTTTTCAGCTCTTTGAGCACGATGGCCGAAAGTTCCTGCGGCGTTTTAAACTCGCCGATACTTTTGAAGAAAAAGCTTTCGGTAGTTCCCATTTTTCGTTTGAAGGAACCGGCCACGTTTTCGGGATCTTTTTCAAGATACTCGCGCGCCTTATCACCCACGATGATACGTTCCTTGCGGAAAGCGACCACCGACGGCAGGGTTTCTTTATGGCCGACCGGGTTTTTATAGATCTCTACTTTGCCGGCGTTGTACCGGGCGATCACCGAATTGGTGGTCCCGAGGTCGATGCCGTAATTGATGGTATTGCTCATACTGTGTTCACGTTTGGGATTCGGCAATGACGACGGCTTTCTGGATGATGTATTGCAGTCCGCCGTCTTTTATCCAGACGATCGGTTTTAATACTTCACTGATATACAGGTTTTCGGACGATTCGCCCGCGATACTGGCTTCGCAGTCGGTGCGGGTATCGTTGTACGGCTCGCCTTCGGGACTCGCCCAGTGCAGGCCCATTTCGGAAAATGCATCCCGGATGCGGCCGATGTTTCGCTGAAGGCCGGCGAACTCTTCTTTCGCGGCGGTTTTACGTTCCAGGTCATATACCTGGTTCACGATTTTGAGCAATTGCTCCTGGTTATGAATGATCATGATAATGCCCTGTTGGGGTACCTCCAAAGTTATTGTTTTTATAGAAACACCGTTTACCGTTTTCCTTCCGCAATTCCGGGATAGTTATCCGCCGGCGATTTATAAAATGCCAAAAAACGGTAAACCGTAAACGGTGAACGAAAAACGGTAAACAGAAAACGTGCTATTTTTGTCAGTGCCCTACATTGCATTTAAAACCCTTTTCTTCGGCAAACCGCTTTCCGATGATCCCGCCATGCGGGCGCAGATGGTGCGTGACGCGCGCAAACGCTGGTCTGCCGAGTTCGAACTGGCCGATGGCACGAGCACGGTTATCGACGGTATTTCTTTCCGGAAAAGCGATATCCTGGCGGCGCTCGACGAATGTCATGACGATGAACGCCTGCGGTTTCGGGAGGCCGTGTCGCTTGTTCCCGGGCTGGAAGATTTTCTCGAGATCCGTTCCATCCGTACGATCAGTTGGGAAAAGCTCGACGATGAACGGATCAGCAGGGTCCAGCAGAAGGAAATCCTGAAAATGACGGCCGAAGTTTTCCTCGAACGGATGCGGGCCTGCTGGAATAATTTCGATATCCGTGCAACCGAAGAGCTCGGCAATATGTCGGATGGAGCGCCGGAGGAGATCGTACAGGCCAATATCGAATTCGGAAAAGCGAGGAAAAAGTTTCTGATCGAGGTGCTCGAAGAGGATTTGCTCCATTTTGAAGAGACCGGAGAAGTCCGTTCGTACCTGGTCCTGCTGAAAAATGAGCAGGCGCTGATATACTGGAATTCCTTTTTCGGCGAGGTAACGGAAATAGTAAGAATATACAGCCGGTATTACAAGGCGATGAAAAGGCGCGGCGCAAAAAGATCCCAATTGCGGGAACTCATCCGCTATGCTAAAAAAGCGATGCCGCTTGCCGGTTCCGACGACTGGAAGATCAGGGAACTTGCCCGGGCGCATTGGTTCGGGCTCGCCGGGCAGTCTCCGGCTCCCATGCAAACGGATCTTGGAAAGAACCTGGCGCAGCATTATGCCTCCCCGGGCAATGTGGACGGGATGAGATTCAAAATGGCCATTTTAGTTTTAATAATCTTCGGATGCCTCATCATTGCTTCCATCTTTATTAAACGGGATAAGCCGCGCAAACCGGGAAAGCGTTCCCGTTCCTTTTCGGCAAATACCTGTTATCCGCAGTTTTTCACTTTAGCGGACTTCGGGCAAAATGGTAACTTTGATGGTGCCCTATATAGCCCTGAGCACCCTGCTTTTCCGAACCGATCTCCCGGATGATCCCGCGGAGTTTGCCGTGCTTTTGCGTGAGGCTAAAAAGCGCTGGCTGGCGGAACTGGAACTGAACGGCGGCGCATCCGTGGAGGTGAACGGGATCAGCCGTACCAAAAACGACCTGCTCCAGGCGCTTGACGAATGTGCGCAGGAAGACCGCCTGCTGCTGCATAAAGCGATTCACTCCGTTTACGGTTTGCCCGCTTTCCTGGAAACCGGGAACAGCGAGGGCATTGCCTGGGACCAGCTTGACTACGGGCAGGTTACGGGTAAGCAAAAAACCGAAATCACCCGGATGCTGGTAGATGCCTATCGTGAACGGCTCCGGCAATGCTGGAACAGCGAAGATACAGAAGCGGTGAATCGATTGTCGGAAATGACTGCTGACGCCCCGGCCGAAATTCTGCAGGAAGAATTGCGCTATACCTCGGAGAAAGAAAAACTGCTTGTGCAGTCTCTGAACGACGACCTGGAACATTATGACAATGCCGGGGTGGTGAGTGAATTCCTGCGGAAGCTGAGCGATGAAAAAACGATTTTATTCTGGGTCGCGTTTTTTTCCGAAGTCAAAGACCTCGCTAAAATATATTGCAGCTATTACGATTTAATGTTCCGCCGGCGCATACCGGATGTTGTTCTCGACAAGCTGGTCGAATGTGCACGGAAAGCCCGCCCGCTTTTCGGCATGCAGGGCTGGATGGTGAATGAACTGATTTTCGCGCATAAAAACCCCAAAGCCGGGGAGCGGGGCAAACCGGAGCCGGATCCCGGTTATGAACGTCCGTATAAATCCAATGGGCTGAAAATATACCAGCGGATCGTTCTTGCCGTCGGCTTGATAGCCGTCATTGTTATGATCATGAGATCCACGGATAAAAGCGGCTCGGGCGGATCGTCGCGATTCGGCAGAGGCTGGAATACCGACCAGCAGAAACGGCTTGATGAGATCATGCGCCAGGCGCAGCAATGGTCGAAACAGCGGGAAAATTTCAAGCAGTTTGAAATGGCGAAGCCGACAGCCACAGCTCTTTTTGACGTGGTCAGGCTCAGTACCGGCGAAAATGACAGTTCTTCCGCAGAGTACGGAAGACCAGAAACCGGCGACGATCCCTACCGACTGCAGTATTCCGGCGGAGATGCCTGGGTTGATTCGGGGACGGTGTTCCGCGTTACGAACAAATCGAAGTACGATGCCGTACTTTTTATCAGCGCAGGTTCCACATCGAAATGCGTTTACATCAGGGCGGGTGAAAAATTTTCGCTGAATGTAAGTCTTATGCGGCTGGCGCAAATGTGCATTTCCAAAGGCGAGAACTGGAATTCGCTTGACCGGCACAAAGTAAGCGGCGGCGAAAACTGGGGGCTTTACAGCGTGTATTCTGCGCAGGGCGGTTTTACAAAAATCCCGCACAAAGAAAAAGCGTTCGACGGGTTGTACTATGTTCATTTCAGCGATGGAAAATTACCCGCCGAAGTTTCCATCACGATCAGCAACAATTCGAATACGATCAAACCCGCCGCGGTAAAAATGGATGTGTACCAGCGTGATATGATTATGCGGAAATAAATAGTTGGGTTTAAAATTCCTTCGTAATAGTTTTGACTTAAGCGGCAGTCGGCAGGAGGCAGTCTTGGTATTACAGGAATGTCGTCAAGATTTACCTGCTCCAGGTTTAACCAGACTGACTGCCGCTGCCGACTGCCGACTGCCACTGGATCTATTCCGGCCTATAACAACAGTTTTCCTGTAAAACGGCTCTGCGGAGGAATTTTAGACAGTTTTGGCTATTTCCTTAATAGAAACCAAGTGATGATCGTCATGTTCCGCGACGAAAAGGAACAGGTCGATGATGCGCATCGGTTTCTGCAGGCGCGGATGGAAAGCGGAGCGGAAAACGTCTTCTTCTTTTAATTCGTGCAGGCTTTGCAGGGTTTCGTTCCGCAGGTCTTCGAATTCGCGGATCAGCCAGTGGACTTCTTTTTCGTTGTGCCGGGCGGCGTGGGTTTTGGCGTTGGTCATGTCGGCGGCTGACATGGTTTCTTTTCCTTCCAGTATTTCTTCCAGGCGTGTTTGCCAGAGGGTTTCCAGGTCGGCGAGGTGGCCGATATGCTCGAGGATGGACCAGCGGCCTTCCGGCTGGTGACGGAGCGTTTTTTCATCAACCGACTGGAGCCGGTGCCTGAGGCGGATAACGGTTCCTTCCAGGCGATCAACAACGGAAGGAAAAATATTCTCTTTGCTGTCGAAGCTGAATTTGCGTTCGATCCATTTTACCTGGTCCATGAAATTGGCTTTGTATAAAAGTAAGATTCTGGAAGGAAAATCCGCGCAAGTCACCCGGATGATCAGAGCTTCTTCAGGTAAAATTGCTCGCTATTCCAGTAAAACGAGAGCCAGGTCCCTGAAGTGTAGGATTCTTCGAGCAGGTTTTTCCAAACGAAGCTTCTCGAATAGTTGCTCGAGATGTAATTCATATTGCCGGTCAGTTCGAGCACACTCATATTATAAAAAAGTGTGTCGTTCGGATCAGTGGATGTGTACGTCGATAAATCCCAGTTGCCATCCGCCTGGATTCCGCTTAGTGCCGTAACATCAAAGGTCAGCTTGCGGTCGTGTGTGAATTTGAAAATATCGCCGAGACCTATGCCGTAACTGCTGTTTAAAAGGTAACCGTCGCTCGACCAGATTTCTACGACTTCCCAGGTACCCTCTACAAAATACTCGGAAGGTTCCGCCGGAAGTTCGTCCTTATGGCAGGAAACGAAACCGAAGGTGGTGACCGAAATAAGCAGGAAAGAAACAATCCGTTTACGCATCGGGGCTGAAATGGAAAACTAAAAATAAACTAAAATCTGATGCAAGTCAAGTCTGTCAGCCGGTACCCGTGTTTGAATCAATTTGGGGCGCCTTTGTAGTCCTGTTTGTTTCCTGCCACGAAGGCACGAAGCCACAAAGAATCACAAAGAGTAACTTAAACGGAGAAAAAAACATCGATCAGAACAAACTCAGTTGCGCTTTCCCGGCGTTCGGATTAAAATCGTCCACGTTGAAAATAAACTCGCTGCGGTTGAGCCGGTGCTTCTGAACAGCCACGCGGAACAGTTGTTTGATGGACGCGGCGATATTGCCTTCCCCGCGCATGCGTGTTCCCCAGCGGCTGTCGTTCACCTGCCCGCCGTGGCAGTCGCATATCTGGTTCCAGACTTTCGACGCGCGGTCGGGGAAATTTTTGAAAAGCCAGTCTTTGAAAATATCACCGATCGCACCATTCAGCCGCACGATGGTAAAACCCGCTTCCTGCGCCCCGGCTTCGGCCGCCGCTTCGATCACGTCTGCTACTTCGTGACTGTTCAGTCCCGGGATGATCGGCGCAACCATCACGCCCACGGGAATGCCGGCCTTGTTCAGTTCGCGGACGGTGTTCAGCCGGTTTTTGTATGTGGAGGTGCGCGGTTCTAGTTTCTGGCGCATGTTTTCATCGAGCCCGGTGATGCTCACCATCACGTGTACCAGCCGGTGTTTCGCCATTTCCTGCAGGATGTCGATATCGCGGAGGATGAGACTGTTCTTGGTGATCATCGACGCAGGATGGCGGAACTTCAGGAGTACCTGCAGCATTTTCCGTGTGATTTCCAGTTTGCGTTCCACCGGCTGGTAGCAATCCGTATTGCCCGAAAACATGATCGGCTCCGGTTCGTGGCGCGGGTTGCTCAGCGCTTTTTCCAGCAGTTCGGGCGCATTCCGCTTGATGATGATCTTGCGCTCGAAATCCAGCCCGGCGCTGTAACCCCAGTATTCATGGGCATTACGTGCGTAGCAGTAAATGCAGCCGTGCTCGCAGCCCTGGTACGGGTTCATGGACAAGCCCTGGATGTCGGGACTGTCGATCCGGTTGATGATCGTTTTGGCGTGCGTTTCGATGAGCTCGGTTTTCTCTTCCTGCAGGAATGGTTCGTCGATCATCTCGATATGCTCCTGTACTACGCGCTGTTTCAGGAAACGGTTGTGCGTATTGATTTGCGCACCTCTACCCTTGAAGTAGTCGTTGGGTTTTTCTTCGGACATGGTCTCTAAAAACTAAAATCAAAAAATATATACAGCAAAAAAGATAAGATGGGCTAATATACGAACGAGGAGGGGGGCTTGTCAAGCGAACAGAAAAAAATCCCGGGTTTATTTAGATTGCACTAATTGAAGCGGTGTAAACACACAAGCAGGTCATTGCGAACAAGTGCAGCACAAACGTTTTTGAAAAATAATTCTTAAAAAAGTTGCGATCGCAGAGACGAAATGAAAATCCCGGTTCTTTAGAAACCGGGATTTAATAAAGAAGATAATTTTCTCAATTTTCAAATTGACTGAATCGGTTCATCAAAATCACTTCACCTTCGCCAATTTCACATTCCCTTTAAAATTCTCCCCGGAAATAGTCATGGAATAACAACCGACAGCCAGGTTATCCGCCGTCACGTCGAGCAGCGAATTTCCCGCAGGAAGGTTCTGCATTTCTTCAAACACCAGGCGGCCGGCATTGTCGTAAATGCGATACGTGATTTCCTGCGCTTTCTCCAGGCTGATGTTCACCATGAAGTTTTCGTTGAACGGGTTCGGGTAAGCCGAAACGCTGCTCACGGCTGATTGCGCGGCCGGTACGCTCATGGACTGCGTGATGTTGAGAATGTACAGGCCGTTCTGCATATCGGAAGCGAGGATATTGCCGCTCGGCAGGTCCTGGTAAGCGCCCCAGCAACCGTGATACGGATCGGGGTAACCGTTACTCGCGTTGTTGAGCGTATCGGTATCGAAATAACCGGTACGGACTACGGCCGAAGGATTCGAAATGTCAAAAATCTGCACGCCGTCCTGGTAATAGGCTGCAATCAATGTATTTGCACCGAGGATATACGGGTTGTGCGGCGTGCATCCTGTAGTGGACCGGAAAATCTGGTTCATCGTCAGGTTGCCGAAATTACTTACGTCGAGCGACTTTACGCCCATGCCAGCCGGAACTTCGTCCATAAAAATGAGCGTATTCCCGTCGGGCGTCAGGTAGCTGCTGTGGTTGTAACCCTGTTCCTGGTAATTGGTCATCGTGGCTAATTGCGTGAACGGTGCAGCCCCGTTGAATTTGAAGATGTGCAGACCATCGTACCCGCCCGAAGCATACACTGTATCGTTGCGCACGAACATATCGTGCACGGTCGACGGCGTTACAAAATCCTGGTCGAGCGTGCGAATCAGTTGCGGGTTTTCGGGAGTGACGGAAAGTTCGTACACCGCCATCGAGTAATAGTCGCTTGTGGTGGTTACACTGCCGCAGTAAAGTTTGCTGCCGTCCACGTAAATGGTATGGCTGCGTTCGAAAATATTCGTGCCCTGGTGTACTACGTGAACGGAATCCGGAAGGTAGTTCAGGTCAACGATCTGGAAGCAGTTCGGCGAACCGTCGTCGCTCACGATATACGCGTAATGATCGTAGGTTTTGATTTCACGCCAGATGCAATCCACGCGGCAGCCGGGAAGAAAATCGCACTGGACAGGCGTTCCCGGGTTGGTTACGTTGATAAAATACACACCTGTGGATGCACCGATCAGGGCGTATTCATTCCCGTTGCCCGTGTCCTTCCAGCCCCAGACGCCCTGGTAACGGATGCCGTAAAAAGGCTCCGCCGGAACCGTCGGATCATTGAAATGACCGAGCAGACTAACGTTTTGTGAGTTGTAATTCTGCGCCGAAGCAGAAAAAATGAAAGGGAGAAGAACGAGTGTAAGATAAATTTTTTTCATGCGAGGATTCGGATTATTTGCGAGGATGCTAAGGATAAAGATACGAATTTCAGTTTGCTTTTACGTATGCTTTCGGAAAGAAGACTTGATGGAAAAGGCTCTTGTGGAAATGAGTCTCTGCTAGTCGACGACTTAGTCGTCGACTAGCGAAGACCCTATAACGAAGACTCGTTATACAGTCTTTAAACCCTACGAATCATTTCCTTAATAATCACCGTCATTTTTTTCTCCGCCAGCGCGGCTACGTGCTGGACATCGGCGTGGGTAACTTCGACGATTTTCCCGGGTACGCCGAGGTCGGTGATGATGGAAATACCGAAGCATTTAAGTCCCGCATGCTTCGCAGCGATGACTTCGGGAACGGTGCTCATGCCTACCGTGTCGGCGCCGAGTACGCGTACCATGCGGTATTCCGCGGGTGTTTCAAAGGTCGGACCGGAAAGTGCGAGGTAAACGCCTTCCTGCACGCTGATCTTGTTTTCTTCCGCAACTTCTTTGGCCAGCGTGACCAAGGCTTTGTCGTAGGCTTCGCTCATGTCGGGAAAACGCGGGCCGAATTCCGTCATGTTTTTCCCGATAAGCGGGTTGCCGGGCAGCATGTTGATATGATCGGTGATGATCATCAGGTCGCCGATTTCGAAATAGGGATTCACGCCGCCGCTGGCGTTGGATACGATGAGGTGCGTAATGCCGAGCAGTTTCATCACGCGGATGGGAAAAACAACCTGCTGCATGGTATAACCTTCGTAGAAGTGGAAGCGGCCTTTCATCGCCACCACGTTTTTCCCGCCGAGTTTTCCGAAAATGAGCTGCCCGGTATGTCCTTCGACCGTGGAAAGCGGGAAATTCGGAATGGCCTCGTAAGGAAGCGTATGTGCGATGTCGATTTCCTGCACAAGCCCGCCGAGCCCGGTGCCGAGCACGATCCCGATTTCCGGGTTAAACTGCGTTTTCTCCTTTATGAAGGCGGCGGTGGCTTTGATTTGATCGTACATAATCGAGGATTTGTTGGTCGAATTCTTCCGCGTCCTTGTCGTGAAAAGCTATTTCGATCGGGATATAGAAAAGCGGCAATTCGCTTATCAGGTCTTTCAATCCCGGCTTTTCAAGCCGCATCGCGTCTTTTTCGGTAGTTAGTATGATTTTATTTTCGCCCGCAATACTATCAAAAATTTCGCGAAGACGCACCAGGTCGTTCGGACTGAATTCGTGGTGATCTTTGAAACGGAACGGGATCAGCTGCTTCACCTTGTCTTTCAGAAAGTATTCGAGCGAATGCGAATTGGCGATCCCGGTAAGCAGCACGATGGAATAATTGCGGTCGAAATAATATTCCTTGCTGATCAGCCGCTTGTCGGGCTTGTCGCCGAAAGGGAAAAAATCGCCGTAACGGATGTACGAGAAATAAACTTTCTGGTACGGCTGTGGATTGATTTCTTTGATGATGCGTTTGCGCTCCAGCGGCGAAAACATGGCGGGCGTTTTTGTTACCACGATGATGTCGGCGCGCTTTACTCCGCCTTTCGGTTCGCGCAGGTTGCCGGTGGGCAGCATCTGGTCGGTATAATACAGTTGTGCGTAATCCGTGAGCAGGATGTTCAGGCCCGGCTTGATCCTGCGGTGCTGGAATACGTCGTCGAGCACGATGACTTCGAGATCAGAAAAATGTTCCCGTAATTTTTTTACTCCGCGGTTGCGGTTCCCGTCAACGGCAACGGGAATGGTGGAAGGAAAACGGTGACGGAACTGTTTCGGTTCGTCGCCGATGTCCAGCGTTGTCGCGTTTTCCTGCGCGAGCACGAATCCCGACGTTTTACGCCCGTAGCCGCGGCTCAGCGTACCGATTTTATATTTGGCCCGGAGCAGGCGCACGAGGTATTCCACGTGCGGCGTTTTTCCCGTTCCGCCCGCGCTCAGGTTACCCACGCCGATCAGCGCAATGTCATTATGCTCGCGCACGGGCAGCACGCCGAGATCGAAAAGTTTATTGCGCAGCCTGACGATAAGACCGAATAGTACTGCAAATGGAAAGGCAAGAAGTCGCAGGAATTTCACTGCGAACGAAGATACGATTTTAGGAACTGTTTAAAACTCTTCCGGTGAGCCGTTTTACAGGAAAACTGTTGCTATACGTCGGAGTAGATTCAGCGGCAGGAGGCAGTGGCAGGAGGCAGTCAACGGAGTACGCTTCGCATGTTGCCTGGATTTTCCGGGGACATTGCTGTAAATCGGAGACTGCATGCTGCCGCTGCCGGCTGCCGCTTCGTAAAAACTATTCCGATGTTAGCGGTTCCTGGTTTTGTAACAGGTACGCGGAGGAATTTTAAACAACTATTAAAGCCGCTGAAACTCCCACTTCGGGTTTCCTTTATTCCCCGCCTGGTCGTAGAAGTCGATGAAATGCAGCTTGTAATAAAATCCTTCGCGGTCGCGGATGATGAAATTCTTTTCGGGATGCGTGACATACGTGCTGCCGGAAAAACTTTTCCAGTCGTAACCGACGGTGTTGATCGCGCCTGAGAAAACATAGTTACCCGTATCTCCCAAAGTAATTTCACTGAAATCACGGGTACTGTCGCGCGCAGCCGCAGTAGTATGGCGATTCAGCAAGCAGCCCGTAACGAGGTACGGCGTGGTGGGGTTGTAAAAAATATGCGTGAACTGCGTAAATACAATATCCCAGTCGGCTTTCGGCGGTTCCGCCTGCACGATCTGCCCGCTGCCGCTCATCGAAACAAACGTGAAATTATACGCGCTGTCTTTCGGAACGGTCAGTACGGTTTCGCCCGAACCGTTCATCGCTGCGAAGCGGATCGTATAAGAAACCGCGTCGCCGCTTTCGATCCGCAGTTTCCGGAATCCCTGGTGCTGGCCGTTTTCATTATACCCGCGGTCGATGATGTACACCGGGCGCACCGTTGTCCAGTCGCCGACAGCGGTTGAATCGAAATTGCCGGAAGCTTCATCCCAGCGCTTGCCGAACGCGAACCCGGCGGTATCCGTTACCTGCGCAAAAACCGTATCGCCACTGTTCAGCGCATACATCGCTTTGGCGGAATTGAGCACCACGTGAAAACCGTTTGCCGACGTTTCAAAACCGAGATCCCAGTTGCTTTTCAGGTTTTGCCCGACCACGCTGTTCGTTCCGAGGTCGAAATAAATCTGCCATTTGTAATTGATCTCCATGTTCACGGTATTCGTGATCACCGTGCCGGGATCGTGCGCGGGAACGGGCAGTTCGGCTTTCTCGCAGGAAGCAAGCAGCAATAAAACGGCGACTGCGGCGACAGTTTTTTTCATGACTTCTTTTTTTCAAACGAGAGATCCCAGAGCACGCGGAAAAAATACTGGCGCCCGGTGGCGATTGGTGCGCTGCTTCCGGAAGCATTGTGTGCATTTCCGCTGCTGATCGACGAGGCTACGTTTTTCACGTCGAACAGGTTGCGCAGCCCGATTTCGGTCATCAGCCGTTTTTCCCACCAGCGTCGCGACAAAGTAAGATCGGCGGTGTGATAATCGTTCATGCGCAGCAGTTCCGTTTCGCCGGCAGCATTGATCGTATAGCCGGGCAGGCGGCCGGTGTATTTGTAAAAACCGGCGAGCATCAGTTCCGTCTTCGCGATCTTCCAGTCGAAACTACCGTTCAGTTCCGGCGACCAGCTGAATACCGGGACATCATTTTCGGCAGACAGTTCATTGTACCGCCCGGCATAAAGTGCGCCCGCAGAAACCTGTACCTGTTTCCGCTGCAGCGCAACATTCATGCCGCCTCCCGTGGTTTTATACCGCCCGATATTGATATAACTGTATTCCGTTCCGGTCACTAAGGCGAGCGTGATCATGTTGTGCATGTCGTTGTAAAAACCGGAAAAATTCAGCCGCCATGCATTTGATTTGCCCGCTTTTTTATACGTGAACGAGACCTGCGCATTATCCGATTCTTCGGGCAGAAGCGCGGTGTTTCCAAGAATATTATGGTTGATATCGACGAAGTAGAAATACAGTTCTTTCAGCGCCGGCGCACGGAATCCCCGCGCATAGGAAGCGCGCAGCGTCCAGCGATCAGTCGCTTCGTAACGAAGACTGAGCGAAGGAACGGGGGAGGTTTTGAAAACCGAATTCCAGGAATAACGCAGGCCGGGACGAAGCGCCAGTTTTTTATACACCTTATATTCTGCGGAAGCGTAAGCGGCGTAATCGCCGATCTGTTTTTCTCTTCCTTCGATGCGCAGACCGGAGGCGGTTTCGTAATTCATATCGAGGCCGGCTTCGAAACGGAAACGGAGCGAATCGGCGCTGCGCGTGATTACCGGGCGGAACATGAAGAGCGAAAAAACGGAAGTATCCTGTTGCCCCGCGTCGCTCACGAGCTGATCCTGCAAAGTCGTGAGATCACGGAAATACCTATTCTTGATCCGCCCGAAAAATCCCGCGCTCGCCGTTGTGCTGAAATTGTATTTCGATGAAAGCCGGTGTTTGTAATTCAGCACAAGCGACCGGCGCGCGGTCCGGTAATAATCATCAAAAGCACTTTCGCCATACGGTGCGCGGGGCAATCCGCGGTTCACGATCTGTTCACGGAAAACATCGGCTGTCAGCCCGAGCGATGCGCGATCGAAATAACGGCAGAAGTAAAACGTGGCGAATTTCTGCTCCCGCGGTTTCCACTCGTCGAAACGGGTGGAATCGGCGATGGGTTGCCAGTCCACGTAAAACGGATCGTGCGCGGCGGACCATCCGTCGAAAAAATTTCTTCCGCCGGAAAGCGAGACCATGGAACGTTTTAAACGCCCGCCGGTGCGCCCGGTGAAATTATAGTTTCCCGAACTCTCGTAGTAATTATCCGACTGGATGGAAAACGGCGAAGCCTGCGTGCGTTTTGAAATAAGATTCACCGCGCCGGCCAGCGCATTGGTGCCGTAGTTCACCGAAAGCGGACCTTCCACGATCTCGATCCGCTCCACGTTGCCCAGGTTGATCTGCGAGAGATCGATATTCCCGTTGAGCCGCCCGATCACCGGAACGCCGTCGATCAGTATTTTGACGTTTTCACCCGACAGTCCCTGGAGGCTCATGCTGCTGCCGAGTACCTGGTCCTGCGCGATGCGGATATTGGTTTCGCTGTTCAGCAGTTCACGTAAATTCTGCGCACCGCGCGCGTCGATCTTTTCGCGCGAAATGATTTTCACCTGCTGCACGGCTTCATCCGGATCGGCCGCACCGTACTGCGCGGTAACTACAACCACCGGCATGCTGTCGATGGCGGGCAGGAGCCGTGCGGTGAATTTTTCCATTCCGTTTTCCAGTGTATCGCGGTAGGTATGATAGCCGGTAAAGCGCACCGAAAGTACCTGCTTCCCGGCGGCGGTAAAAACGACTTTTCCGTCGGCGTCTGAAAACTGCCGCCGGGTTTCCGCAGTTGCGGCCGATTGAAGTGAAACCAGCGCACCCTGTAGTTTTTCGCCGGTATACGCATCCCGCACCACGATTTCCTGCGCAGCGGTAAGCCGGCTGATGAGCAGGAAAACAGCGAGGGAAAAAAGAAGCTGCGGCCGGATCATATGATGTTTACTCGATGTCATTTTTGCTTTTTCCCCAGGTGGTCGATTCTTTCAGCAAGTCTTCGTAAGGCCGCAGCCGGAAAAGAAATTTATTCTTCCCGCTGACTTTCTTTCGTTCCAGGAAACCGGTTTCATGCAGGCGTTTGATGATCATCCGCAGTTTTTCTTTTTCCGATTCAATACCGGAATCCGCGAGTAATTGCCACAATCCGGCGACGTCGGTAAAATCGGTATGCATGCAGAGCGTACGAAGAACCAGCAGCCGCAGTTTGTGCGACCGGAACCGGTATTGCCGGAGGAGTTCATCGTATTTTTCTGCCAGTTTATACATGCCGTTTTTTATCAAAGGAATTCCATGAGGAGAATGGCGACCAGCGGCGGAACCGTTCCGGCGGCGATCAGCCATTTACCGCGGCCTTTCAAGCCGTATTTCCCTTTCAGGATAAAAAGACCGGTGATGTTGATCGCGATCAGCATCAGGGCGAAAATGTCCGAAGCCCATTTCCATCCGTTCAGGCTGTTGCGGTGAATTACGTTGGCCTGGTAAAAAACCGGCCTGCGCGAAACATTTTCGTACACACCCGTCCCGCTTTCCAGGTTCAGGTGAAGCGAGGCGTTGTCGTAATAAATTTTAACCTGGTTGTTCGTCGGGAAATCGAAGACTTTAAAATTCGTTTCACCGACTTTTTTCCCGAAGCCGAGGATCACCTCGCGCGTAACCTGTTCTTTGGTGTACGTTTTCCCGAGCGATACATTTTCCTTCGTGATGATGAAATCCGGGTTCCAGTCGTTCACATGGTTCAGCGCAATTCCCGACAGGCAATACACGATAATCAGCGAAGAAAAAAAATAGCCGAAGTCGCGGTGTGCCGCTACGTTCAGGCTACGGATATTTTTCATCTGCCACTTTCCCATATTACTTCTGCGCCGTGCGGTTCTGCACTTTCATGACATATTCTCTCGAGATATTGATTACCCAATTCGTGACATTCGGATCAGGGAGAATTGCATCCGGTTTATAAGTGATTTTCTCCGCAACGTTCTCAATCTTGTTGATCCCGTCGCCGATAATTTTCACCTGGAACATTTCATCGTGTGCAACCAGCACGGGAACGACGATCGCTTTCGGTTTTTTGCTGAGCACGCGGTTGATGGCCACGGTCGTGGAATCGGGATTGTAATGCGCGATATGCCCGCACCAGCCGTGCGCATGCGCGTTTATCCCGGCATTGGCTTTTACATATTCGCCCACGCCGTTCAGGAGAGCCGACCATTCTTTCGTATATGTTTCATCGCCGTATGCGATCATGACGAGTCCTTCGTTTGCCGTGTCTTTTGAAATCGCTTTCACCCGGCGCAAAATATTTTTCTGCACGATGTCGGTGAAATCGAGCAGCGGCGTGATATGCGTTTTCGCTTTCGGCGTGTACCGTTCGATCTTTTCGATTTTCAGTACTTCCATGGACTGCGGATCTTCTTTCTGGCCGATGATGGTGGGAATGTCATCGAAGGAGTGCGGGCTGACGGTAAGGAATACGGGAACGATGATCACATCCGTACATCCTTCGGCGTCGAACTCTTTCAGGCGCGTGGCGATCGACGGTTCATTGTATTCCATAAACGCCGTTTTTACGCCGTGTACGTCACCCCCGGCCAGTATCGAATCTTTTGCGGAAGCTTCGAGGTCCAGCAAAGCCTGGCGCCAGGTAGCCGAACGTGAACCGTGATTCACCAGCAATACGCCGGTTTTTTGTTTTGCACCGGCAGCACCCGCAGGATTTGCCGTACTGTCTTTGCAGGAACTGATGAAACCTGTAAGGCCGGCGAACACCAGGGCAAGCATAATGATCAGGCGTGTTTTCATGTGTCGTTATGTTTTTTAACGGATGATCAGTTTCTGTGTCCGGGAAAACCCGCCGGATGAAACGGTAACGAAATACACGCCGCTTGCCCAGGTTCCCGTACCGATCACGATCTGCTGAAGGCCTTGTCCCTGCACCTGTTCACGGTGAACGAGCTGACCGGTGATGTCGGTAATCGTCATCACGGATGTTGTGTTTTCAATTGCTGATAACAGGATATTGACCTGCCCGTTCGAAGCGGGATTCGGATAAACGGTCATGCTCACCGGGTTGCTGTTTTCTTCCAGGCCCGCTGCACTTACCAGTTGCTTGGTGAAAATGTAATTGCCGCTGGAACTTCCGCCGAAACCGGTGAAGATCATTTTCCAGATATCGCCGGCGACAGTCTGCACGAAATACACGAGCGAATCTTCGATCACCCAGGCGCTACTCACGAAGGCTTTCCAGTCGTAACCGATCTCATTCATCGGCGTGATGAAGATGTACGAGGTATGCGAAACGGTATTCACATCCACCGGGCGCGCATCGGCAACAGTAACGCCGATGTTGGAAAGTACGCCGGCAACGGTATACGGCTGCGGAATAAAAGCGGTGTATTGCGTGAAAAGCAAATCCCAGTTCGCCGCAACCGGTTCACGGTCGAGGGCGGCGCTGTTCTGCAGCGAGTAGTACGCGAAATTTTTTCCCGCGTAGTTCGATTTCATCAACTGAACGGTTTGATCGCCGCTGTTGTCGAGCATGGCGTAGCGGAACGTAAAGCTGCCGTTGGCCAGTTGGATGATGCGGATTTTCCGGAAACTGTTGTTTGCCAGTTTGAGCACGTAAAGCGAATCGCCGTCTACATAATGCGTAACCGGGTTATAAATTCCCCAGCCGAGATCGAACTGCGAACTTGCGCCCTGGCTGAATGCGCCGAGCGCCCAGGATGTATCCGAATTGTAGTTGCTGGTCCAGCCTGCGGCCATGCCCGTAGTATCGAGCGTAGTCCAGTTCGCGCTGTCGCCGGGATATACCCAGAGCTTAGTCCCTGTAACCGAATTGATCAGGATAGATGATCCGTAGGTGGAACAGTCGAAAGCGATATCCCAGTTGTTTTTCGGCGCGCTGCCCTGGTTATCGTTGGCTAAACTGTACCAAACCTGGTTGGCATAACCGGCCCCGAGTGAAACGGTGTCGGTAATGACGGCCTGCGCAGAGGCAAGCATAGTCGACAGGGAAAAAACGTTGACGGCAATACCGTATTTGCGGTAAAATGAATACCCATATTTAGGTAATGAGTCGGTTTAAAATTCCTTCGGAGAGCGTTTTACAGAAAAGTCTTTTTGTATCTCGGAATAGATCCGGCGGCAGTCGGCAGCAAACAGTCTTTGGAAACGAGTTCTTCGTTAGTCGAAGTCTCAGACTTCGACTAGCTGCGTCTGATTTACGCAGGCTATTTGCTGCCGACTGCCGCTTCGTAAAAACTATTCCGATGTAGTCGTTCCTGGTTTTGTAACAGGTACGCAGAGGAATTTTAAACCGTCTCGCTACATTTGTCTATGAAAATTTCCGAAATCACGGATTATCTCGAATCCATTGCTCCGCCTGCTTTGCAGGAATCGTATGACAATTGCGGCCTGATCACCGGGCATCGCGATATGGAAGTAAACGGCGCGCTGGTAACGCTCGATTGCACGGAAGCGGTGGTGGATGAAGCCATCGCCAACAAATGCAACTTCATTATCGCGCATCACCCGATCGTATTCAGCGGGCTGAAAAAAATCAACGGGAAGAATTACGTGGAGCGCGTCATTATAAAAGCGATCAAAAACGACATCGCCATTTACGCGATTCATACCAGCCTGGATAACGTGCCGGGCGGGGTAAACGCGAAAATTGCGGAGAAACTGGGCCTTGTGAATATGCAGATCCTCGCACCGAAAAACGGTTTGCTGCGCAAGCTCATTACCTTTTGCCCGGATAATAAAGCGGATGAGGTGCGCGAAGCCCTGTTTGCCGCCGGGGCCGGGCAGATAGGGAATTACGACAGTTGCAGTTTCAATACTGCGGGAACGGGAACTTTCCGCGCCGGCGAAAACACGGATCCGTATGTAGGGAAAAAAGGGGAACTCCATAAAGAGCCGGAAACCCGTATTGAGCTGGTTTACCCGGCGCATATCGAGGGCCGGCTGGTTTCGGCACTTTTGAAAGCCCACCCGTACGAGGAAGTAGCTTACGACCTGGTTCCGCTGGCCAATTCCTGGGCGCAGGCGGGGTCGGGCATGGTGGGCGAACTACCCGAGGCCGTTTCCCTGCCGGTTTTTCTCGAAAAGCTTAAAAAAGACATGCAAACGGCTTGTATCCGGTACACGCCGGTGGAGGGTAAAACCGTGAAAAAAGTGGCGGTTTGCGGGGGCTCGGGCAGCTTCCTGCTGGGCGCGGCGATGGGGGCGGGGGCGGATGTGCTGGTTACCGCCGATTTCAAGTACCACCAGTTCTTCGACGGGGAAAACAGGCTGGTTATTGCGGATATCGGGCATTATGAAAGCGAACAATTCACGAAAGACCTGCTGGGAAGCCTCATAAATAAAAAATTTCCTACCTTTGCCGTCCGCTTAAGCGGAATAAACACGAATCCGATCAACTATTATACCTGATATGAGCACCAAAGTAAAAAGCAAAGCCGACGAAAAGTCAGATGTTACGGTAGAAGAAAAGCTCCGTGCATTATTTGAACTTCAAGTGATCGACTCGCAGATCGACCGTATCCGTACCGTTCGCGGTGAGCTTCCACTGGAAGTACGCGACCTGGAGGATGAAGTAGCCGGTCTGCAGACCCGTGCCGACAATATGGAAGCGGAGATCAAATCGCTGGAAAACCAGATTATCGAACGCAAGAATGCCGTGAAAGAATCTGCGGCTGCCATCAAGAAATACGAAGCCCAGCAGGGCAAAGTGCGGAACAACCGCGAATACGATTCACTGACCAAGGAAATCGAATTCCAGAACCTGGAAATCCAGCTTGCTGAAAAACGCACCAAGGAATTCAAGGCGCAGATTGCAGCCAAACGCGAAATCATCACCAATTCACAGGAGCAGCTCGACGACCGCAAAACTGCGCTCAAGCTTAAAAAAGAAGAGCTGGAAGACATCGTTTCCGAAACGAAAAAAGAAGAAGAAGAACTGATCGAACGTTCCAAAAAAGCCGAAGGCAAAATCGAAGAACGCCTGGTGATCGCTTATAAGCGTATCCGGAGCAACGTGCGCAACGGCCTTGGTGTGGTCCCGGTTCAGCGCGACGCCTGCGGAGGATGTTTCAACAAAATTCCGCCCCAGCGCCAGCTCGATATCCGCCTGCACAAAAAAGTGATCGTTTGCGAACATTGCGGACGTATCCTCGTGGATCCTGATTTCCTGACCGGTAAAGCAAGCGTTCCTGCTATGGAAAAAGCATCTAAATAATCAGCATTTCCCTGACCAAACACCTGACCGATACACTTCGGAAAAGTAAAAGGGTAAAAAAGACCTGTCTTCAATAAGAAGACAGGTCTTTTAGTTTTCAGAGGTTCCCTGGAAGGAATATAGTGTTTGGCTTACAACTGCTTAAGCTGCGATTCGGCGAGGGCTTTGTATTTGCCGCCTTTTTTCACGATGGCATTGAGCAGAACTTTGGCTTCCGCTTTTTTATTCAGTTTGAGCAGCGCGATGGATTTTTGCCACTGCGCATCTTCGAAATGCGCGTTCTTCGGGTTTTTCAGCACTTCGTCGAAAGAGACGATGGCGGCCTGCTGCATATTGCTCTGCACGAATTTCATGCCCTGCTCGTATTGCTGCGCTTCGGTAGGAACCGGATCTTTTACAGGGGTATTTCGCGTATCCGTTGTGGCACCGTTCACGTCGGTAACTGTAACGCTGTATTCGCTGGCATTGGTAACCGTTCCTGTTGTTGTCGAATTGACCGGAACCGTATTGGTCCAGGTATACGTACCGCTGCCGCCCACGGCAGTATTCAGCGTAACGCCCTGCCCGTTTGCGACTGTGGATGAAACGGAATCGGTTACAACCAGTTTGTTGGTTGAATTGTCCTGCGTGATAAAACCGGATTTCGTGACCATTGAATCCTTGCCGCTGCGGTAGCTGCTGAATGTTTCAGCGTCGCCGGCTTCTGCAGATTTCGGGCTGGACGATGTGCCGCCGTATGCAGAACGGTTTTTGCTTTTGTCTTTCCCGGAAACTTCGAACGCGTTGGTTTTGCTTTTTTTCTGGTTCGCACTGAACAGATTTTTGTCGCGACTCCTTTCGAACAATTTGCTTTCCGTTTCTTTGTTTTGTTTTTCATCTGCAGGCGCTTTATAATAGCCCGGCAGGTTGGGATCAGCTTTTGCTTCTTCTTTTTTCAAGGAAGGAGCATCCTGGTCGACAGGCGGTGCGTCGGCTTTCCGGTCAGCGAGTACGAAATCCGCATTTTTCGAACCTTCGGCGGAGATGTTTACCGATTTGTCGGCTTCATCCTCCATTACGCCGCCATTTGCGGCAATTTCTTCCTGTGCGGGCGGGGGCGGCGGGGCGAATTTTCCGTCGTTATCTTTTTCATTTACGGTCGTGCTGCTGCCGGCTTCGGCAATGGTTTCCACAGAATCCGCGCGGACCATCGAGTCGGCAGCGGCAACGGTTACCGATTTGGCATTGTCCGCCGTTTCTTTGTTTGTATCGGAAAGATTACCGCGCAGGAACCAGGCAACTGCGGCAATCATAATCACGGCTGCAGCTGCTGCATAATGACGGCGGGTGAAAAGCGGAACCACTTTGCCTTTTTCGCTGCCGTTCGTGTCTTCTTTTTTATCCCCGGTATTCACCAGGTGAACCAGGGGAGGAATGAATGCGGCTTTGTCCCGGTTTTTCACCAGTCCGAGGCCGTCGAGCGCATCGCTGCACATGCCGCAGTCGAGCAGGTGTTTTTCAACAGCGTGCTGATCGGCGGGCGAAAGTTTGCCGTCGATGTACCCGTAAAGCTGTTCCTCGGTGAGGCATGGCTCTTCGGGCAGGGGATGATATTTCAGCGACTCGTTATTCATTTGGCTTACTCATATAAATCTTCAGGTTGCGTTTACCGTTCTGGATATGACTTTTTACTTCGTTGAGGCTGTATCCCGTGATATCCGCAATTTCCTTGTAACATTTTTCCTGCAGGTAGAAGAGGTCGACACAGATCCGCTGGTTTTCATTCAGCTGTTTGATGCCTTCCTCCATCTTCTGCAATTGATGTTCTTTGGCTGTTATACCTCCCGGATGCTCGGAAACCTCGTTTTCCATAAGCGCCTGGGCATCTTTTTGCAATTCTTTCTGTTTCTCGAGCATCGACTTGTTCCGGCGGAGATACATCAGGCATTCATTGCGTGCCACAGCGTACAGCCAGCCCTTGAACTGACTGATCTCGTGCCGGACCAGGTCGGCGGGAAGCTTTTCGAAAACCTGCATCTGCACATCCTGGCTTTCGTCCTCGTCGCCCAGGTATTTCATGCAAACGCCGTACACCAGGTGCCTGTAACGGGAAAAGAGTTCCCCGACGCAGATGCTTTCACCTGTGTTTTTATAAAGAGCCACCAGTTCGGTATCGCTCAGGTTGCGGATATGTGATGCCTGTTCTGCCACTAATCGTGCGGATGCTGCGAAGGTACAAAATCGATGCCGGGATGAACGTTTTGTTTGTTACGATAAAGAACGTGTTCCGGGTTACGAACTGTTTTGTAGATTTGTGTTTATTATAGAAAATTAACATTTTAATCGCCTGTAAGCCAGTCTTTTAAAATACCCGATTTTCGCAAGCCCTATTTCAGGCATGATTCCTGCAAAACTGGTTTCGTCCCAGTAAAACACAAATCAATATGAAACGTAATCTTACTATTCTCCTCGCGCTGATCACTTTCCTGCTACTGGAAATTCCTGCATCGGCACAAGCCAAACGAATGACGAATCCCTGGTGGTGGGGTGTAAATGCCGGCGCTACCTGGCAGACCAGTGATATGAAAATGAAACCCGGTCTTGGCTGGGGTATCACGGTAGGAAACATGTCACGCTACCGCGAAAACCGCGCACTCTGGTGGGGAGCCCGTTTCCGCTACCTGCACGGTGTGAACTACGGGGAAGATTATTCCCGTTTCCGCGGCATCAAGGACAACGACGTATTGAACGGAACCAGCGATTCCACCTTGAACTATTACCAGGGCGGAACCGGGTATATTTTCTCTAACTATAAAATGAAGCTCGATGAACTTGCTTTCGAACTTCAGATTGGAAGCAATGCGCTCCGCAAGCACGGCATCCTGCTTTACGGCTGGGGCGGTCTCGGTATTTCCAAAACCGAAACCCGCATCAACCAGCGCGATGCCCTGGGCAACATGTATAATTATTCGCTCATCGACAGTTCCGGAAGTAAAGGAATTGTAAAAGATCAGCTGGGCAACCTGTGGGATGATACGTATGAAACCGTTGCCGAAGGAAGTGCAAAGCCGGAATTCAAATTCATGCCTTCGGTGGGTATCGGCATCGGCAAAACATTCAATAACCGATGGGGTGTTGCACTCGAGCATAAAGTGACGTTTTCACTCAACGATCTTATCGACGGTCAGCGCTTCAACAGCGACAATACCGCTACTGCACGTAACGACTGGTATCACTACACCGGTGTAAAACTGATCTGGCGCTTCCGCGAAGAAAAAGAACGTGTTCTGCCTCCGCCGAATAATCATACGACGGATCCGAACAACTATACGAACAACACGAACAATAACAACAACCCGAATAACAACAACAATACGACGGTTGTCAATACCAACCCGAACAACAACAATAACAACAACCCGCAGAACGGCGGCATGCAGCCTCCCATCGTGCGCGTTACTTACCCGGGACAGAATCCTTTCACTGCGACTGCTCCGCCCATACAACTGACGGCGCAGGTGCTGAACATTACTTCGCAGAACCAGATCCAGCTTTCGGTGAACGGTTACCCGAACAGTAATTTCAGCTGGAACCCGTCGAGCAAAGTGATGACGGTGAATTATACGCTCATGCCCGGCAATAACGTGTTCAATATTACCGCAACCAACCCCGTTGGTTCCGACGCCGCTTCACAAACGATTATTCTCGGCCAGCAGAACGTACAGTTGCCGCCGCAGGTCACCATTACCAACCCGGGAACCAATCCGTACACGTCGCCTACCAACAGCGTGAACATCAACGCCACGGTGCTGAACGTGGCCGGAGCCGGTAATATCATGGTACGCAATAACGGCGCACCGGTAACCAACTTTGCATATAACGGAACCACGCACGTGGTAAGTTTTCCCGTGATCCTTCCTTCCGGAACTACGGTCATCGAAGTGATCGGTACAAACAACGCCGGTATCGCGACGGATGCGGTTACCATTAACTACATCACCGTGCAGCCCACCGGCGCTCCCCCGATCGTAACGATCACGAACCCGGCTGCATGTCCCGCGCAGAGCAGCCAGCAGGCTATGACGATTACGGCGACGGTTCAGAATGTGACCTCATCGTCGCAGATCACGGTAGGCTGGAATAACGTAGCGACAACCAATTTCACCTGGAATGCCACGACGAAACAGCTGACACTGCCGGTAACGCTTAATCCCGGTGCGAATGCGCTGAGTATTGCAGCCAGCAACAATTACGGAAAAGATATCAGGACCTGCACGATCAATTACGTGGTTATTCCGCAGAATCCTCCGCAGGTGGTAATCACCAGCCCGGGCGGAAATCCGTACACCACTGCCGTTGCCCCGATTGCCGTAACTGCAAACGTGTTTAACGTGAATTCCCAGAACGAGATCACCGTTACCGCGAACAATATGCCGGTTACGAACTTTACGTATAATATGACGACGAAGGTGCTGAACTTCAGCTATACGCTCAGTCCCGGGAACACGGCGTTCCAGGTAACTGCAACCAATGCAAACGGAAGCGATACGAAGATTCAGAACGTACAGTACAAAATACCGGTAGCTACACCGCCGCAGGTAGTGATTACCAGCCCAAGCGGAAATCCGCACACCACCGGCGTTGCACCGATTGTCATAACCGCCAATGTGTTTAACGTAAACTCGCAGAACGAGATTACCGTTACGGCGAACAACATGCCGGTTACGAACTTCACGTATAATATGACGACGAAGGTGCTAAACTTCGGTTACACGCTCAATCCCGGGAACACCGCGTTCCAGGTAACTGCAACCAATGCAAACGGTACCGACAGCAAAACGCAGAACGTGTTGTACAAACTGCCGAAAGCCACACCGCCGCAGGTGGTGATCAGCAGTCCGACCGGCAACCCGTATTCAACATCAACTACCGTACTTCCGTTTACCGCGAATGTATATAACGTGAATTCGCAGAACGAGATTACGGTAAAGGCAAACGGCCAGCCGGTTACGAACTTCACGTACAACATGACGACCAAGGTGCTGAACTTCGTTCACACACTCGGCAACGGTACAACGGCATTTGTTGTTACGGCTTCAAATGCAAACGGAACGGACAGCAAGACGCAGAATGTCGTACTGGTTGTGCCACAGGGAGCTCCGCCGGTAGTTACGATCACCAGACCGACCGGCAACCCGTACATCACCAGCAACACGACTACCGGCATAACGGCTACCGTAACCAATGTAACTGCTGCGAACCAGGTACAGGTTATCGCTTTCCCGAACCAGCAGGTGCCGTTTAACTTCAATGCTTCCACGCATGAAGTTACGTTCAACGCGACACACCAGTCGGGCGCTGTGCAGTACACGGTAACCGGAACGAATAATTTCGGAACCGACAGCGAGAGCATTACCGTGAAAGTGGTGCAGCAGCAGGGCGGATCGGGCGCCGGTAGCGGATCTTCATCCGGTAACGGAAACCAGAGCGTGGACCCGGTGATCACACTGATCACGCCGTCGACACTGACTTCGAGCACCACCACATCGTCCATGCAGTTCACTGCAAAAGTGACCGGTGTAGTAAGTTCGGCAGATGTAGGCGTGAAAGTGAACGGATCCCGTGTTACGCTTTTCAACTACAACGTGAACGACGGTACGCTGACGATGACCGTAACACTGAAGAGCGGTGCGAATACGATCGAAATCAGGGGTAAAAATACGGTGGGTGCAACGACCAAAACACTGACCATTACATACAACGCACCGACGACGACTACACCGAACAACGGCAAAGGCGGAAGCGGCGGCGGAAAAACAACCACCACTACAACGCCTCCTAACGGCAAAGGCGGCGCAACCGGTGCTACCGGGACAACCGGCAGCAAAGGTTCTACCGGCTCGACCGGGGCAACCGGCCCGACCGGCAAAGGAAGCACTGCACCGACCGGCAAAGGCGGTTGATCACAGATACTTTGAAAAAATCAACGGCCCTTCTCCTCGAGAAGGGCCGTTGTCATTTGGGATTAAGGGCAACAAGACAGGGTTAGCGTGTTGCCAGTTGTTTTTTACCCAGGTCTTTTTCCTGCCTGTTGAAACGCTCGTAATCTTTGATCAATGCATCGAATAAAAGTGTGCCTACATGTTCAGCTCCCTTGTTGCTGAAGTGTGTATAATCCCTGTTGGCCAGCCCGTTCTTCACCCAGGTAGACATGGCATTCTGTCCGCCCATGATTTTGTACAGGTTCCAGAATGCACAGCCGGCGCGATCTGCAGCGCGTTCCTGTGCGGCCAGCACTTTTTCGATATTGGGATAGGAAACGTATTTGCCTTTTACTTTTCGCGCCATATCGGGAACGCCGATGACCACGATAGCCGTATTCGGAGCGATCCGCCGGAACATGGCGAGCTGCTTGTAAAAAAGTTCTTCGTAATAGCTGTAATCTTTTACGATGTTCGGAACCAGGTTGGTGCCGAACTGGAAAATGAGCAGCCGCGCATTGATCCCGGCCAGCTGTTCTCTCAGGAACAACGTATCCATATTGGTGAACTCGATGGCGGAACTTCCGCGGAGCGAAATATTATCGACCGAAACGCCGTTCGCCGCATCCAGGGAAATGCCGAATATATCCGGGCTTTGTGTTGCCGACAGCGTCACCTGTAGTTTCCCGAGATCGGTCGCGGGAAGCTTCGTGCGGATTACCGAAAACCCATTGCTTTTCACAAGTTCTCCCTGTGCGAGTAAAGCCGTGTCGCTTTGAATGGTGTAGGATGCATTGTCGAACATGTTCCGGTAAAAAATACTGATGTGCTCCGCTTTCCGTTCATTCAGCCGCGACTGCGAATTGCTTTTCAGCTTCAGCCAGGATTCGAGGTACGTATTGCTTCCCGCGTTTTTTGCCAGTGATGAAAAACGATGTACGGTGCAGGCATATCCGAAACAGTTGTCGGGGACCTCTTTATTTTTTTTCAGCCGGAGGTCATAATGCTCCCAATTGTCCGAGTACTCACGGATTACATTTACCCGCGCTTCGGATACTTCTGAAACGGGAAGCAGTCCTGCACCGAATCCGCCGAAGCGCTCCTGGACTTTATTCCGGAAAGCCCCGGTTATGCGGTCGGCTTCAATCTGCGAATCGCCGTAGTGCAATATGCGTAAGGGTTTGTCGAGTTTTGCCGCTGCGCTGAGATCGCGGTACAGTTCCCTGAAAACACCGACGCTCGCTTCGTTATGTTTGAAGAGATTGGCGTCGGCAGTATCCCGGATAATCAGCAGGCTGTCGAACACGGGTGCTCCGGCATCGGCAAGCAGTTTCGTTTCTTTTTTTTCTTCCCCGTTGCACGAAAGCAGCACAGGCAGTGCGAACAAAGGAAGCAGGGCGAGGTTTTTCATGGTGTTTTTTTTCAAAAGTAGGTTCGCGCATTTTTTTATTCGACCCAAACGGGATAATTGGTCACCTTCATTGAATATCAGTTGTTCAACGCGCGACAACTGTGACCGGTGTCATCTCGCCGGTTTTTTCCCGCGACCAGGAATCGGACGCATAAAAATGAATCGAGTACTGGTTGAGATTTATTTTGCTCGCGTAATTGTGTTTACTGTCGCAGGCATACGCAGGTACCGATTCCACCAGGCTCCAGCGGTTTTCCTTGAAAGTATAAAGCCCGGCTTCCGCCTCGCAGTTGCTGCCCGGTTGCGGCACGACGAAAATTTCCGCTTTGCCGTCCTCGTCGATATCACCCGGTGACTGAATGGCGACGATGCCGCGATATCGCTTGTCGATGTACAGCGAAGGAACACAACCGGTGAAGCGTACGAATAAAGAACTGTCGCCGCCCGCAGCATTTTTCCATGAAAAAGCGGAATCCGTTTTATGATCTCCGTTGAAATCGGCCAGTGCGTGTGTGGGATTAACTGTTTCGTCGGTTGCTGCTGCTTCGGCTGTTGCGAGAGCTGCGGCCTCTTCTGCAACGATCATGGAATCGGCCAGCCGTGCCGAATCGAGCGCTTGCCGGCCGATGAGACTTTCGAACCATTCCTGTTCGCTTTGCTTGCCGGATTTGTGTACGATGCCGAAAACAAGAAGCGTCAATGCACCTGCGCTGCAGAGTATGATAGTTAAGCGGATCATGTATGAAGGGTTTTTGCGAATTTGCTTTTACAATTTTCCGCCATGCCCCGGATTCATCTCGCGACAAAGCCGGGAACATGGGGAACACCAGAACTACTACAAATCATGAAACATGATCCGAAAGTAATTTCACCTTACGTTATAAAGCAGGCGTTTCGAATAAGCGTATGGAAATGCTTATCGTGCAGAAGAAAATCAAACACAAGTGTAAACGGAATTCTTTAATCGAGACCGAGCGCTTTCATCAGCTCTTCACGTTTGCGGACGGAAACGGGGACGTGTGAACCGTCGTTCATCAGGGCATAGCCGCCATCGGCTTTTACAAATTCGCGCAGGTGTTCGAGGTTGATCAGGTGCGAGTGGTGAACACGCACAAAGCCGGATGGTTCGAGCATTTCTTCGTATTCCTTCAGCGTACGCGTTACCACGATTTGTTTTCCTCCTTTTATAAAGAAGATCGTGTAATTGCGCTCGGACGTGCAGCGGATGATTTCACTTACCTGTACCACGTGTACCCGGTCGGCGCTGTTGAGTGCGATGCGTTTCGGACTTTGCTGCGACTGCCGCAGGTTTTCGGTGAGCAGGCGGAGGCTTTCCAGTGCGCCGCCGGAAGTCTGTGCGCTTTTCATTTTTTCAACTGCCGCCACCAGTTCGTCCGGGTCAACGGGTTTCAGCAGGTAATCCAGCGCGCTGAATTTGATTGCGCGGATGCCCTGGTTATCCAGGCCGGTAGTAAAAATCACTTTTGCCGTTGTGTTGCCGATCTGCTCCAGCATATCGAAACCGGTACCATCGCCGAGCTGGATATCCAGGAAAACAAGTTCCGGCTGGAATTGCTGAATGGCTTTTATTCCCGAAGCCACACTTTCTGCTTCGGCAACCACATTTACCTGCGGGCAGTGTTTTTCGATATCATCGGCAAGACTTTGACGTGCATCGGGAGCATCGTCTATAATAACGGCACGGATCATAAGCCAAATATAATAAGGGATCGGTCGTATTTTGATTAAAAACAAAAGGCTTTCGTAAGAAAGCCTTTTGTTTAATGTTTGATTAACGAAAATTAGTTCTCGTAATCCTTCAAAGAAGACATCAGCTTTTTGCGTGCGATGAAAATCCTGCTTTTAACGGTGCCGATGGGCAAATCGAGTTCTTCGGCGATTTCTTTATACTTAAATCCGTCGAAAAAACGCTTGAAAGGAACCTGGTAGTCTTTTTCCAGGCCGTTGATCGCGGAATTGATTTCCTTCTGATGCATCTCCGACTCGGCCGTGTTCTTCTGGTAGTTCTTGGCGAGGGCAGGCGAGGAGTAATCCTTTGTTTTTGCAAGGATTTCGCGGGTTTTAACGGCTCTCCGGTACGTGTTTATGAACGTGTTTTTCATAATCATGTATAACCAGGCTTTCAGGTTGGTCGATTCGGCAAATTTATCTTTGTTAACCAATGCTTTCAGGTAAGTTTCCTGGAGCAGGTCCTGGGCATCATCGTTATTCGCGGTGAGGCTGAGCGCAAAATTTTTCAGCGACTGGCCTTGGGCAATCAGCTGGGTGTTGAATTCTATGGTAGTCATGGTGGTGATTTGTTTGTTGAAGCAAAAATATACACTCGTTAAACAAAATCCAAATTTCTGTGTAATGATTTTTATCAACAATTAAACAAAATAGCCTTAACCCTGATTATCAGGGCTTTGAAAAAGAATAAGTGAAAAGATGTGCTTAGTTTCCCGGCTTATCCAGTTGTTCGATAATAGCCTGTAATTGCTCGGGGCCATGAAAAACCTGCATGTTTTCGGGAATTTCGGGGTGTTTGTTGATGATCCGGTGTCCCGAGAGCAGGATATGGTGATTCATAAACGTTTTGTGGAGCCTTTCGAGATAGCCTTTTGTCCCGATTTCCTTGGGTTCTCCTGTAATTACGGTGAGTAAAATATCCGCCTTTTGTATTTCATTGCTGGCAGCGATATCATCGAACGGAACGGATTGTCCCAGGTAAATTACATGGTGCCCGCGGTTTTTGATCATATAATGATAAAAAAGCAGGTGCAGTTCCTGCATTTCACCGTTCGGAAGGAAAAGCAGGAAACGCTGTGCATCAGGACTGGGGCGGCTCAGGCACCCGTCGATAGCGACTACGATTTTCTGACGGATCAGGTTGGAAATGAAATGTTCCTGGGCGCGGTTGATCGATCCTGTTTGCCACATGATGCTGACTTTCCGGAGCAGGGGAAGAATGATGTGGATGACCGTGCTCTCGAAACCCTGGCGCAGCACGCAGCCGGCGAAAATTTTCTCGAAGCGGGCCTCGTCCAGTTCGATCATGGCGATGATCATGGTGGTGACATGCTCAGAATCGACGCCTTCCTTATCGATCAGTTCCGCAACCTGGCGCGCAATTTCTTCGGGGCTCATTTGTGCAATGCGCGAAATTTTCAGCCCGTGGTTGTTGAGCATGCTGATGTTGAGCAGTTTTTTCAGTTCATCGGCACAGTACCAGCGGATATTGGTGGCTGTGCGTTCAGGGACAAGAATGCCATAGCGCTGCTCCCATACGCGCAGGGTATGGGCCTTTATTCCTGAAAGACGTTCAAGATCGCGTATGGTGTACTTCGCGGGCATATTTACGGGTATATCGGAGTAGGCTAAAACAAGCCAGGTCGCTAATTGTTCAACCCGTTACAGTGATCCGGTACTCGCCGGCATCCGTAAGGTATCCCAGTGATTCTGATTCCAGGCCAAGCATGCTGCATTGGTTTTTGAATTCAGCCGCCGCGCTTTCGTCCACCGCCACAAGCAGTCCGCCGCTGGTTTGCGGATCGCACAGGATGCTTTTCCGGTAATCGTCAATCCCGGAAACGGTGCTTCCGTAACTGTCCCAGTTTCTCTTCGTTCCGCCCGGGATACATTTTTGTTCAATATAATAGTCCAGGTTATCCAGGCGCGGCACTTTCGAAAATTCAACCACGGCGAAAAGATTACTTCCTTCACACATTTCACCCAGGTGCCCCAGCAGGCCGAAGCCCGTAACATCCGTCAGCGCCCGCACATAGTCCAGTTTCCCGAAAACTTCGCCGGCTTTATTCAGTTTAAGCATACTGTTTACGGCCTGCAGGTAGTCGGTTGTACTGACCAGTCCTTTTTTCTGCGCAGTCGTGATAATGCCTACACCGAGCGGTTTGGTGAGAAAAAGCCTGCAGCCTTTTCGAGCAGTCGAATTCTGTTTCAGATTTTTTATTTCCACTTCCCCGGTTACGGCGAGGCCGAAAAGCGGCTCCTGGTTGTCGATACTGTGCCCTCCGGCAAGGGCAATCCCTGCTTCCCGGCAAACTGTCCGGCTTCCTTCCAGCACGCGGTTCGCGAGTTCAACCGGTACGGTATTTACCGGCCAGCCGAGTACAGCAATGGCAACCAGCGGCCGTCCGCCCATGGCATATATATCGCTGATCGCATTAACAGAAGCAATCCTGCCGAAGTCGAACGCATCATCCACGATCGGCATAAAAAAATCGGTCGTACTGATTATTGCTTTCCCGTTGCCGAGATCATAAACAGCTGCGTCGTCTTTTTTATCGTGACCTACGAGGAGCCGGGGATCGTGCTGCGGTTCCAGGTTGCTTTTGAGCATACTGTCGAGCACAGCCGGGGCGATTTTGCATCCGCAGCCGGCACCGTGGCTGAACTGGGTAAGGCGAATTGTTTCGGTTTTCTCTTCCATGCTGTTCTCCTGTTTTTATGCTGTCCCGGTTTCTGCCGCAAGCTTAAGAATATTATTTGCATTTACCTGTGCATCGTCAGTTGCGCTGTCGCAGAAAAATACGTTTTCATATTTCTTCCGGGCGTGCATATGATCGTATGCTTTATCGTAATAAGTGAGTGCAATCCGCGCGGTTTCTTCCAGGTTTCCCTGGTGCAGCGCATCAACGGCTTCGCGTGCGGCCATATCGCCGAGCCTTTTCCGGATCTTCATTACGGAGGCTTCCAGGTCCTGCACGGCAAAAGTGCCGTATTCGCGGAGCAGCCTTTTCAACCGGATTTCCTGCGGAATGCGGATCCTGAAAACGGGCGCATGTTCCATTTGTTCCCATAAGGCGGCCGGTATGAATACACGCCCGATGCTCCGCGATTCGTCTTCGAGCCAGATGGTCCGGTTGTAATCGAGTTTCGCAAAAGCGGCAAACAGGTCGTTTTCAAATTGCTCCACGCCTGGCTGCAAATCCTGGCCGAGCGCACCGAATGCCGAGCCGCGGTGTTTCGCTATGGCTTCGATATCGATCACTTGTTCACCAGCAGCGGCGATACGGCTGATTATTTCGGTTTTCCCGCTGCCGGTTTCCCCGCCCACTATGAGGAGCCGGAACCGGGCCGAAAAGCCGGAAATAACATGGTTGCGGTACGTTTTATAACCTCCGCGAAGAACGAAGGCCTGCATGCCTGCGGAGTTCAGCAGCCAGGCAAAGGAAGAACTGCGCATGCCTCCGCGCCAGCAATGCACAAGAATTTTTCCGCCGGCTGCGATTTTCTGAGCCTGGCGGACAAAACCGCTCATTTTGGGACCGACGATGTCGAGCCCTTCGAGCAGCGCGGTATTGCTTCCTTTTTGTTTGTAGGTTGTTCCGACCCGGGCACGCTCGTCGTCATCGAACAGCGGAATGTTCACGGCGCCCGGAATATGTCCCTGGGCGAACTCTTTCGGGGATCGGACATCAATGAGCGGAACTGCTGCTGATTGCGCCAGGAACTCCGTAATGGACAATGATTCGGACACGTGATCGGTATAAGTTTGATGTAAAAGAGAAAATACGTATATTTGCCCCCTCAAAAATAAAAAAACATCAATGGCTAATCACAAATCAGCACAGAAGCGCATCCGTTCAACCGACAGCAAGCGTACACGCAACCGCTACCAGGCGAAAACAGCCCGTACCGCTTTGAAAAAGCTTCGCGATGAGAAAGATCAGAAGGCTGCAGCGAAAGAATTGCCCAAGATTGTATCGATGCTTGATAAACTGGCAAAGAACAAGGTAATCCACAAGAACAAAGCGTCCAACCTGAAGTCTAAAGTCATGAAACAGGTGGCTAAGCTCGGGAAATAAACCATAGCTTTTTTTCTGACGGCCGTTCTCATCTGCGTATGGGAACGGCTTTTCATTTGCAGCATGCCCGGGAAAAAGGTAGTACTATATAATATATAGTACGTATAATTAATGAATACTATATTATATATAAAGTAATTTGTTTTTTTTATTAAAATTTTAGTTAAAAGTGGTGGAAATTTGTTTTGAAAGGATAAAGGTGTTGTATGTTTGTGGGGATGAGAAACGGGTTGAATATAAAAAACTGGGCAGAAGACGACAGGCCGCGTGAGAAGCTCATGCTCAAAGGCCGGCAGGCATTATCGGATGCAGAACTCATAGCCATTTTAATACGTTCCGGCACAAAAAACGAATCCGCAGTCGAACTGGCCAGGCTCATTTTACAGCAAGCCGGCAGCATTGACGAACTCGCCCGCTGGGGCATTGATGAACTCACCCGCATAAAAGGAATCGGGAAAGCCAAAGCGCTCAGTATCATATCCGGTTTTGAGCTCGGGCGCCGGCGAAATGTGGTCTCCGATAACCCCGGGCGCAAACCCCGTATGCTGAGCAGCACTGATCTCTACCATTTTTCCCGGCCTTTTTTATCCGATCTCGGTCACGAAGAATTCTGGGTTGTCCTGCTCAATCGCGCCAATTATGTCATTAAAAAGCAGCAAATCAGCAAAGGCGGAGTAACCAGCACAGTGGTCGATCCCAAACTGGTTTTCCGCGTAGCACTTGATCACATGGCCTGCGGGCTGGTGCTTTGCCATAATCATCCCTCCGGAAACTGCCAGCCCAGTTCCCAGGATTGCAACATCACACGCCAGCTTGTCAACTGCGGCCGGATGCTCGAAATCAACGTCGTAGATCACCTCATTATCACCGATCACGAATATTTCAGCTTTTCGGACGCCGGGATGCTGTAAATTCGCAGTGTTATGTTGAAAATCGCCACCGTTATCGGCGCCCGGCCCCAGATTATAAAAGCCGCTGCGCTCAGCCGTGCCATCCGGACTCGTTTCAGCGACAGTATCCGGGAAATTATTATTCATACCGGGCAGCATTATGATGAGAACATGTCGCAGGTTTTTTTCCAGGAGATGGATATTCCCGCCCCGGACTACAATCTCGGTGTAGGTTCCTCCAGCCATGGAAAACAAACCGCCGCGATGATCACCGGTATCGAGGAAATCCTGCTGAAGGAAAAACCGGACGCACTGGTGCTTTACGGCGATACCAATTCCACGCTTGCCGGCGCTGTGGCGGCATCCAAAATCCATGTGCCGGTTGTGCATATCGAAGCAGGGCTGCGCTCATTCAACAAACGCATGCCCGAAGAAATAAACAGGATCGGCTGTGATCATGTTTCCACGCTGCTTTTTTCGCCCACGAAAACCGGGTATGAAAACCTGCGCAAAGAAGGATTGGTTTCCGAAAATAACCTGCCTGCTTCCGCCGATAATCCGAAAGCGTATCATTGCGGCGATGTGATGTACGACAACAGCCTGTACTTCGCGCAGCTTGCCGAACAGAAATCCGATCTGCTGAATCGCCTCTCGCTTACCGCCGGTAATTTTTTCCTGGCCACGGTGCACCGCGACGGAAACACGGATATCCCGGAAAGACTCGAAGCGATTTTCTCCGCGTTTGAAAAAATCAGCCTGAAATACGAATGCCCTTTCGTGATTCCCGTTCACCCGCGTACCACCAAGCAACTCAGTGGTCACAAGGATCTGTACAAACGGCTGACAAATAATCCGCTTATTCATCTCATTCCGCCCGCTTCGTTTTTTGAAATGATCCTGCTCGAGAAAAATGCGCGCATGATTTTCACCGATTCCGGCGGCGTTCAGAAAGAAGCTTTCTTTTTTGAAAAACCATGCGTGATTCTCCGCCCTGAAACGGAATGGGTGGAACTGGTGGATTGCGGCGCAGCCATACTCGCCGATGCCGACAGCATGCGGATTGAAAACGCAGCGGGAAAACTGATCGGGGAAACTCCCGGGTTCCCGAAACTTTTCGGAGACGGGCATGCCGCCGAATTCATCTGTTCTGAAATGATACGCCACCTGCAGAAAAAAAACTGATGGTGCTCGTTTATACGCATAAAATCACCAACCGGCTGCGGTATATTTTTCATCTCTATTTTGATGAGATGCTCGGCGTGCCTGTTCATTTTACAACCGATCAGAACGAATTTGCCGCGCATGCCGGTCCGAAACTGAGCTACGGGCAGAAACCGCTCGCCAATGAACTGCATTTTGCTTCCTGCGGCCTGCTTTTCGAGACCGGGATTTCGGAACAGCATATCCCGGTGAGCCTGTGGGAAGATTTACCGGTGTTTTTTTCTGCGGGTAAACAATCGGCTTTGCCCTTCGATCTGTTCGCCGCAGGATTTTACCTGGTGAGCCGTTACGAAGAGTACCTTCCGCATATCCGCGATTCGCTCGACCGTTTCGATGCACACCAGAGCCTGGCCTGGCAAAACGGGTTCCTGCAAAAACCGGTCGTCAATCTTTGGGGAGCACGCCTGAAAAAAATACTCGCAGCACATTTCCCGGCATTGACATTTCCTGTAAAACGGTATCGTTTTGTTCCCACGATCGATATTGATAATGCATACGCTTATCGTGAAAAAGGAATTGTACGTGCGGCAGGCGGACTGGGGAAAGCCTTATTCCAGCTCAATTTCAGCGAGTTTTCCGAACGACTGCGTGTGCTTCTCAGGCTCCAGAAAGATCCGTACGACACGTATGATTACCAGTTGCAGGTGCAGGAACAGTTTCATTTTCGCCCGGTTTATTTTTTCCTCGTGGGCGATTACGGCGTGAACGATAAAAACCTTTCCGTTCAGAACAGGAAATTCCGCTCGCTGATCAAACACATCGCCGATCATGCCGAAATCGGTGTTCACCCGTCTTTCGGTTCAAACAAAGAACCCGAACGGCTGCGCACCGAAATCAGCAGGCTTCGGTCGATCCTGCACCAGGATATCACGCGAAGCAGGCAGCATTTCCTGATGCTTAAATTTCCGGATACTTACCGGAACCTGATCGAACGCGATATCACGGATGATTTTTCGATGGGTTTTGCAAACGAGATCGGTTTCCGCGCGGGGATTTGTACTTCGTTCAAGTTTTACGACCTGGACCAGGAACTCGAAACCGGTTTGCGCATTCACCCTTTTGCCGTGATGGATGCCAGCCTGAAGTATTATATGAAAACCGAACCGGAAGCGGCGCCCGCGCTCGTGGCTCCGCTGATCGAAGAAGTGAAATCGGTGCAGGGCGTATTTATGCTGCTCTGGCACAATGAATCGCTGAGCGACGAAAAACAGTGGAAAGGCTGGCGCGATACGTATTTCCGGATCGTAACCCAGGCATCCGAAAAAAAACAAGCATGATCCGTTACGTCCGTCATAACGAAATAGACAGGGCCCGCTGGGACGAATGTATCAGGCGTTCGTTCAACGGAATTATCTATGCTTACTCCTGGTACCTCGATGTGGTTTGTCCGGCCTGGGAAGCGCTGGTCGAAGAAAATTACCAGGGCGTGATGCCCTTGCCTGCAGCGAAGAAATTCGGATTCCATTACCTCTTTCCGCCGTTCTTTATCCAGCAGCTCGGCGTTTTTTCGGTGTCGAAGCTCACCAGTGAAGACGTGAGCAGGTTCCTCGAAGCCATTCCTCCGAAATTCAGGTACTACGAGCTGAACCTGAATACGTTTAACAAGCCGGTAGAAGGCAAATGGAAGCTGTTCCCGAACCTGACCCATGAACTCGATCTTATCGAATCATACGAAAAACTGTTCCGGGGTTATTCGGAAAACACCCGGCGGAACGTTAAAAAGTCACAACAGCAGCAGCTTACAATTACATCGGATATTGCGCACGAAGAGATTATCACGTTGTTCAGGCAGGCGCGGGGCCGTAACGTGGAACAACTGCGCGAACCTCAATATGATTTGCTGCGGACCCTGCTTCGTGTGCTGGATGCGCGTGGTATGCTGCATGTGCGCGGGGTAAAGGGGCCCGGCGGCGACCTGCAGGCCGGCGCTTTTTTCACCGATTCGAACGGCAAGGTTATTTTTCTTTTCTCGGGCACTTCGGTCGCAGCACGCGAAAGCGGGGCCATGTTTTTTCTCGTAGACCATTTTATCTCGGAAAATGCGCAGAAAAATCTCGTGCTCGATTTCGAAGGATCGAATGACGAGAACCTGGCCCGTTTCTACAAAGGATTCGGCGCTAAAGAATACGTATATTTACAGGCCCGGAAGAACGAACTTCCCTGGCCGGTAAAGCTGCTGAAAAAGCGGCCCTGATTCAACTCTTTCATATGATTATCGAGCTTGGAAAACACAATTCGCTGCTGAACCAGTTTATTGCAGAACTGCGGAATACAGAAGTGCAGTCCGACAGCATGCGCTTTCGCCGGAACCTGGAACGCATCGGCGAAATTTTTGCCTATGAAATCAGCAAGCTGCTGGACTGGCAGGAAAAAGAAATCACTACGCCGCTCGGCATTGCGCATGTGCCGGTATTGAAACAGCAACCTGTAGTTTCCACCATTCTCCGCGCCGGCCTGCCCATGCACCAGGGGATGCTGAATTATTTCGACGGCGCTGAAAATGCGTTCATTTCCGCTTACCGGCGCCATCATAAGGATGGAACTTTCGATGTGCACGTGGAGTACCTGTCGACTCCCGATCTCACGGACAAAGTGCTGATTCTTTGCGACCCCATGCTGGCAACCGGCACGTCGATGGTGCTCACCTACCAGGCCATGCTTACCCGCGGAAAACCGAAACACCTGCATGTGGTTTCCGCCATCGCGAGTTCGGCCGGTGTGGATTACGTGAAAAAACATTTACCTGAAAACACCACGATCTGGGCAGCGGCCATCGATGAAGAGCTGACCGCACAGTCGTACATCGTGCCCGGGCTGGGAGATGCGGGAGATCTCGCGTACGGGATAAAACTTTAAGCGATTCGCATTGCATGGATATTGTTGAAATAGAAAAGATCGCTGTCATCCTGCTTGTATCCGCAACAAAATTTCTTGCCGCTCCTTTTACGGCGGAAGGATTTCATTACAATTTCTGGGAATCATTTATCATCACCACGGCCGGCGGAATAATCGGCATCCTGGCATTCACCTTTGTCGGCGATTTTCTTGTAAACAAGTGGAGGCACTTCATTGCGCTCATCAAGGCGCCGTTCATGCACAAAAAAGCAGAAGTGATCGAACGGATTCCGCGCAGGAAATTTACACGTGTAAACCGGATGATCGTTTGGATCAAAACCCGTTTCGGACTTGCCGGGCTTGCGTTTGTTACACCCTGCATCATTTCCATCCCGATCGGGGTGTTCGTGATCAACCGGTTCTTCAAAAAGAAATTCCGGATTTTTTCCGCATTGTTCGTTTCGCTGATTTTCTGGTCGCTGGTATTGAACGGACTTGCCCAATACCTGCAACTGTCTCATAAAATTCCCGGGGTGGATTAACATGCCCAAGCCGTACCGCCATCTTTTTTTCGACCTCGATCGCACATTATGGGATATGGATCTGAATTCCCGCGAAACGCTCAGCGACCTGTTCGGGCGGCATGGCCTGCAGGAAAAAGGAATTGCATCGTCCGAAATTTTTATTGAATACTATCTCCGTTACAACGACCTGCTCTGGAACCGTTACCAGCGTGGCCTGATCAATAAAGCTTCGCTGCGTGCGCTGCGTTTCCGGCAAACGTTTTCGCATTTCGGTGTGAAGGATGTAAAGCTGGCGGAAAAGTTCGGAGACGATTACATGAACGAAGCGCCTGCTAAAACCAGGCTGATTCCCGGAACGCGGGAAGTACTTACTGCGCTGTCGGAATCTTTCGTACTGCATATCATCACCAACGGTTTCGAAGAAGTGCAGCATGTGAAAATGGAAAACTGCGGATTAAAATCTTTTTTCACCGAAGTAATTACTTCCGAGCGCGCCGACTGCACCAAGCCCGATCGCCGGATATTTGAGTATGCACTCAAAGCCAGCGGCGCTGCTGCGCACGAGTCTATCATGATCGGCGACGATCATGACATCGATATTTCAGGCGCCCGTAATGCCGGCTGGGACCAGGCCTGGTTCAGGAATGGTGTGGAAGCAGTAGGTGAAGCGACGTATATCATCGACGATCTCAGCGAGCTTATCCCGATTCTCCGGGCAGGAAAACACGCGTAAAAAGAAAAAGGCTGTCCGCGGACAGCCTTTTATATGATCAGTAAATCGATTACTGCGGTTTGCTTTCGGTTTTAGCTTCCGTTTTGCCTTTGCAGCATTTTGATTCGCCTTTGGTGCATGATTTAGCATCACCTTTGCCTTCGGCAGTAGCACGCGTCTGGTCATCCTTGGCGCAGCAGCCTTTCTTGGCTTTTTTCTTCTTCTCTTTTTTCTCTTTGTCGCCGGCTACAGCGGTTGTATTGTTGCTGGCTGCGCGTACTGCGGGAGCAGATACAGCTACCATCATACCGGTGAGGGCAAGAACTGCAAATAATTTTTTCATGGTTTTTATGTGTTTAGTTGTTTTTCAGGATAGTTACAGCAATAAAGGTACCAAAAATAATGGATCAGGCAAATTCGGCGATCACCGTTTCACCGCCGGTAACTACCTGGTTCAGCTTTACTTTAACCTGCACACCCGGCGGCAGCAGCAGGTCGACACGCGAACCGAATTTGATAAAACCACATTCGCCGCCGGCGGTTGCCGGATCGTTTTCTTTTGCATAATACACGATGCGGCGCGCCATCGCCCCGGCAATCTGGCGGAAAAGAACCGGCCTGTTTTGGTCGTCTTCCACTACGATCGTAGTCCGTTCGTTTTCCGTGGATGATTTCGGATGCCAGGCCACGAGGTATTTACCGGGATGATACTTTACATATTTCACCTTTCCGGCAATGGGGTAACGATTCACGTGCACGTTGAAAGGCGACATGAAAATGGAAATCTGCAGTCGCTTTTCCCCGTTGAAATATTCGGTTTCGCTCACTTCTTCCATGACCACAACTTTGCCGTCGGCGGGTGCGATGATTCGCCCGGCTGCAGCAACCGTGTTTCGTGCGGGATTGCGGAAAAACTGCAGGATGATGTACGTAAGTGCAACCGTGGCGGCGTACGCCAGGATTTTGGCCACAAGGTATTCGCCCAGCAGGAAATGTACAGCAAGGTTGAGTATGGCAAGGAAAATAAAAGTCCAGAGAATAGTAGCGTAGCCTTCGCGGTGGATCATAAGTGTGATATTGCGGGACAAATTTCGGATTTTATTTCAGAAGCCGGTTTTTCCGGCTGCGTGAATAAAAACAAAAGCCGTCCCGCGGGAACCGGAACGGCTTTTACAAATATCAGTAGGCTTAGTAATTGCCTTTGTACCGGATCGCTTTGTCCAGCCTTTTAAGGGCTGTGATGTAAGCGCCGATACGCATGCTGGTTTTGAACTGCTGGGCATTGAACCATACGTTTTCGAAAGCCTGGTTCATCGACGCATCGTGTTTCATATTCACTTCGTCTTCGGACCAGTAATGTCCGTACTTGTTCTGTACCCATTCGAAATACGAAACCGTTACGCCGCCGCCGTTGGCCAGCACGTCGGGAACCACGATGATTCCTTTTTCGTTCAGGATAGCATCCGCATCGGCTTCCGTAGGACCGTTTGCGCCTTCCACGATGAGTTTGGCTTTGATATCGTTGGCATTTGCCGCGGTAATCACGCCCTGGATTGCTGCAGGAACAAGCACATCGACGGAAGCTGTGAGCAATTCGTTATTGTTGATTAGTTGTCCGCCATCGAAACCTTTGAGGATATTGCCGTTGGATGCTGCGTATTTGAATGCTTTATCGAGATCGATGCCGTTCTCGTTGTGGAACGCGGCAGTATGGTCGGAAATCGCTACTACTTTGATTTTCTGGGAAGCCAGCAGGCGGGCGGCATGCGAGCCTACGTTACCGAAGCCCTGTACGGCCGCGGTAGCCGCTTTGTAATTGATACCCATTTTTTTCATGGCAGCCAGCGTGGAAATCATCACGCCGCGGCCTGTCGCTACTTCACGGCCTTTCGATCCGCCGAGGGTGATCGGCTTACCGGTTACCACGCCGGGCGAATCTTCCCCGACGATGCGGTTGAATTCGTCAAGCAGCCAGGCCATTTCACGTTTGCCTGTGCCCATATCCGGGGCGGGAATGTCTTTATTGACGCCGAAAATATCAGAAAGCGAACGGGTATATGCGCGGGTAAGGCGTTCAAGTTCACCGACCGACATTTTGCGGGGATCGCATTTGATACCGCCTTTGGCGCCGCCGTACGGGAGGTTGGCGATAGCGCATTTGAACGTCATCCAGGCCGAAAGGGCGCGGACTTCATCGGCATTCACATCCATCGCATAGCGGATACCGCCTTTGGAGGGACCCAGGTGCGTGGAGTGTACGGTACGGTAACCTTCGAAAACTTTGGTGCTTCCGTCGTCCATTTTGATGGGAAGGCTGACGGCGACTTCTTTCTTCGGGTGACGTAAAATTTCTGCTATGTCGGGAGCAAGGCCGAAAATCTGGGCGGCTTTGTCCAGGCGGGCAAGCACTGCATCAAACATACTGGCATGTGCTTGTTTTGTTTCGGCAGGATCCGCCGAGGTATGAGTAGCGGGCTTTTCTTAGACCAATACCGGCTCGTTTTCGGCGGCTTACTGAACTGAAGGGATAAACAGGAGGTAGCAGGCCACGAAAGGAGATGCGAGCAGCGCGGCGTCAAAACGGTCGAGAATGCCGCCGTGACCGGGCAGGATATTGCCGGAATCCTTGATGTTGATGCTTCTTTTGAAGAGCGATTCGGTAAGGTCGCCGAGGTTGCCGCAAACCACCACGATACCGGCGATGACCAGCCAGTGAACCAGTTCGATGTCTTTCCAGAAATGCGCGACCAGGAAAGCGGCCCCCAGCGCAAAAAGCCCGCCGCCAATAGTTCCTTCCCAGGTTTTCTTGGGTGAAATCCGTTCGAACAGCTTGTGTTTCCCGAAAAGCCGGCCGCAAACGTAAGCCATCGTGTCGCTGGTCCACATCAGGATGAAAAAACCGAGGAACAGGTGCCAGCGGTAGCTGAAAAGCGGCTGTTCCGAAAGCCATCCTGAAACAGCCGTATGCGTGGGAACAATTACAAGACACCATAAAGCAAAAGGCAGGGCAACATAGAGAATCCCGGTCAGCGTAAAAGCAATATTCGTAAACGGGTGGTCTTTTTTCCGGTAAAGTTCTGCGAAGAAAACCAGGAAGATCATCGGCAAAACCGCAAGCAGCAGGGCGAAATTATGATCACGCTTCGCAAGAAAAGCCAGTGCAAACAAAAACGCGCCGACCAAAGTTCCGTACGTTTTCAGCGGCTGTGCGCCTGCTTTTTCAGCGAGGCCGTAAAATTCCCATAAACCGAGTATGGTAATCAGCAGGAACAATCCGCCGAACGAAAGCGGGTGCCCGATAATGCAACCCACCAGCACGATAACAAAAAGCGACCCGGTAATGCAGCGCTGAATGAGATTTTTGTCCATCACTTCGCAATAAGCGATGCAAGATAATCAGTTTTACCCGGTGGTTTTCGCAGTCGCTGCCGGCTGCGGAAAAAAGTACTTGAACCCGAAATGAAAATTTATAAACCAATGGTAATCCCACACGACCTTCGATACTTTCACGAATTCGGCTCCCGGGCGCAATTCATACGAGAAACCAAATGCCGTTTTCGTTTTCCGGAATCGCCATTTAAGCTGCGTGCCCAGCGGGATGGAGGCGCGGCAGATCAGTACGGCTGGTGTATTCTTTTTTTCGGAGACGGTTGATACATAAGTGGGCGCGTAACCTTCGGTCACGAATGCGGGATCGGGATATTGCTGTAATGTAGCAATCTTAATCGCTGTGTACGTATATTGGCCGTCGACCCGGCTTTCGAAAGGAACCTGGAACTCCAGCAGGTAACCGGCATAAGCGAGCGAAGGCTTACGGCCGTGAAAATTGAACAATTGTCCGGCTTGCAGCGCGATACTTTTTGTGCGCCATGAAAAATGATACTGCTCTTTGACAACAGAATCCAAAAAAATCAAATCACCGTTGGCCGCCAGGAAGGATCCGAAAGGAACCAGGTCGTTTTTGGCATACGAAAGGCAATACGTCTTGCGTGATTTGTATCCCAATCCGAGTACAAGGCGCGAGGCGAACCGCTTGTTCGTGTCAGGTTCCTTCATCCGGATTTCAGCACGGATTTCCCCTCCTTTGTACGCGGGCTGATTGTTGTGATCAGGAAGTTGCGTAAACCCCGGTTTATCCTCATGCAACATAACCATGCCCGGTGCCAGCGGAAGAACCTGGTAAATATGATCCTGCGTATTGTAGAAGTTCATAAAATCAAGCGTAGCCTGCAGCGAAATCAGCTCCCGCTTTTTAGTTGCGGTCGAATCCTGCGCAGCAGATTGCAGGGTGCTGCAAAGTACAGCACCGGCAAGTATTATCCGGAAAATCATGATGGGCGTTTAAACCGAAGACGATGAAAATGGAAAAGGTTGGCTCGGTTTTCCGGATTTGAAAATGAAACCAATTTGAAAATTTGAAAATGAAACGATTAGAAGATTCCTCACACACATGCTGCCCAATCAGCATTTTTCCGGGGCAGATTTGTGCGGCAGGAATCTTCAAATTTTCAAATTGGTTTCATTTTCAAATCGGAGTATCGTCTACCAGGAAAACAAAAATTTCTTTCGGACCGTGCGCGCCCTGGACGAGCGTTTTTTCGATGTCGGCGGTGCGGCTGGGGCCGCTGATCAGTGTGATGGAGGAGGGCGGTTGTTCGCCGTATCGTTGTTTCATGCCTTTCAGCGCATCGCGGATATTGAACACGAGTTGCGAAGTCCAGGCGACTACGATATGGTAATTCGGATAAACAACGAGCCGTCTGCCCGATGCCTGTTTCGATGAAACCAGCACGCTGCCCGTCCGCGCGATGAGGTATTCGCAGCCGGTAACGCCCACATTGACTTCGTTGATCTTGTCCATGTCGCTGCTGAAATTTACGCCGGCATCTTTCAGCATGCGCTGCAGCCTGGAATCGGTACAGAAAATGGATTCGAAATTATTTTCCTGGACCAGGGCGAGCATATTGTCCCGGAAATCGTTTTCGTTTTCACAGAAAACAAATTGCCCGTTGAGATCCGAAAACTGCTGCGCAAAAATGAGCTCGGGCGTTTCTTCCGCTTCATGAAAGATTGCGCTGTCGAAGTCGACGTCGGCCGGGTCGCTTTTGGATTGGTTGATGAGCGCTGCCCTGACTTTCTTCAGTATTTTTTCGCGTGACGTTGATTCTTCCATCAGTCAAAGAGCTGCAGGTTGCCGTCGGGCGATTTCCCTTTCTCTTTTTCTCCGGTTTCCGTTTTGTCCTTGTCCTGCTTTTTCTCTTCGCCGGAAGGAGTATTGTTCCCGGGAAGTTCCGGCAGGGGAGGAATAGGAATTTCCGTATTCGGTTCGCTTTTTTTCTCCTGTTCGACGGTTTCCGTTTTCACTTCTTCGGCGACGGCATCCACGGTTTCTTCCTTGTCATAAGGACGTTTTCCGAAAATGCGTTCGAGGTCTTCTTTGAAGATAACTTCTTTTTCCAGCAGCAGTTTGGCTAATTGTTCCAGCCCGGCTTTGTTGTCGATCAGCAGTTCCTTGGTGCGCTTGTAGGCTTTCTCGACAAAAACTTTCACTTCGTTGTCGATGAGTTCCGCCGTTTTTTCGCTGTACGGTTTTCCGAAGGTCAGTTCGTTCCCGTTATTGAAATCGTAAAAACTGATATTGCCTACTTTATCGTTCAGCCCGTAAAAAACCACCATGGCGTATGCCTGTTTGGTGATGCGTTCGAGATCGCTGAGCGCGCCGGTAGAAACTTTACCGAACATGATGTCTTCCGCCGCACGGCCACCGAGGGCTGCGCAGATTTCGTCGAGCATCTGGTCAGCCGTAGTGATCTGCCGTTCTTCCGGCAGGTACCAGGCGGCTCCGAGCGAACGGCCACGGGGCACGATGGTAACTTTAACCAGCGGGGCGGCGTGTTCGAGCATCCAGCTCACAGTAGCGTGACCGGCTTCGTGGAAGGCGATTACTTTTTTCTCGCCGGTGGAAATGATCTTGTTTTTCTTCTCGAGGCCGCCGATGATCCGGTCAACCGCATCGAGGAAATCCTGCATCTCCACGTTTTTCTTATCGTGGCGGGCGGCGATCAGGGCCGCTTCGTTGCAAATGTTGGCGATATCCGCGCCGGAGAAACCGGGCGTTTGCTTCGCGAGGAAATCGAGATCTACTTTTTCGTCGAGCTTCAGCGGCTTCAGGTGTACCTGGAAAATCGCTTTACGTTCGTTCAGGTCGGGAAGATCGACGTAGATCTGCCGGTCGAAACGGCCTGCGCGGAGCAAGGCGCGGTCGAGAATGTCGGCGCGGTTTGTGGCGGCGAGAATAATCACACCGCTGTTTGTACCGAAGCCGTCCATCTCGGTGAGCAACTGGTTCAATGTGTTTTCACGTTCGTCGTTCGCGCCCTGCGAAACGCTCCGCCCGCGGGCACGCCCGATCGCGTCAATTTCATCAATGAAGATGATACATGGCGCTTTTTCCTTGGCCTGGCGGAAAAGATCACGTACGCGCGAAGCGCCCACGCCCACGAACATTTCCACGAAGTCGGAACCGGAAAGCGAGAAGAACGGCACCTGCGCTTCGCCGGCAACGGCTTTTGCCAGCAGCGTTTTACCGGTTCCCGGAGGACCTACGAGCAAAGCGCCTTTCGGAATTTTTGCGCCGAGGTCGGTATATTTTTTCGGATGCTTCAGGAAATCGACGATCTCCTTGATCTCCACTTTCGCTTCTTCGAGGCCGGCAACGTCGTTAAACGTTACGCTTACCCGCGTGTCCTTGTCGAACAACTGCGCGCGTGATTTACCGATATTGAAGATCTGGCTTCCGCCGCCGCCGCCCATGCGCCGCATGAGGTAAATCCAGAGTACGATGATCAGGACGATCGGAAGAATGTAGATCAGGTTGTCCATAAAGGACTTCGGCGTATCCGTATAGAATTTGAACTGGTTGGCGACCGGGAGCTGCTGGTTGAGCTGGTCGATCCTGTTCCACATATTCTCGCTGTAGCCATCGCGCAGTTTCAGGTGCGGACCTTCGCCGGTGGGTATCCACTTGGCGTTCTGGCTTAATTTGAGCGAATCGTTCTTGAAAATCGGGTTGTCTTTCGCCTTGGAAGGATCGAGTTTGATTTCAAAACGCCGGTTTTCGCTGGCGTTGATCACGACTTCTTTAACCACTTTATGACGGACCAGCATTTCGAACTGGGTCATGTTGATTTCGGGCATCGGCGAGAAGGCCGTGGAGAAAAACACGGCGGCAATTCCTGCAATCAGCAGGATATATATCCAATAGAAGCCCATCGGCGAACGCGGGAGCTGCGGGCGGCGGGGAAGCCTGTCGCGGAGGCGTTTTTCTTCGTCGTTCGGCTGCGATTGCTGGTTATTATCGCTCATAGATTCGTTTTCTGACTACGTCGTTTTCGGACCGGAAAAATTGCCGGCATTAACAATTGTTAACAGCGGTTTAAGCCTGTTTCTTGACCAGTTCTACCGCTTCGGCATCGGCCCAGAGACTTTCCAGGTTGTAGAAACTGCGGGTGTCTCTTTCAAACACGTGCACAATTACGGTAACATAATCGATCAGTATCCAGAGCGCATTCTGCCAGCCTTCCGAACGGTAGGGCCGGGTGGACAGTTCTTTCCGCACGAAATCGGTCACCGAACCGGCGATCGCTTCTACCTGTGTATTGGAATCGCCTTCGCAGATAATGAAGTATTCACATACCGCATTTTCAATTCCGCGCAGATCGAGGCAAACTACGTTCTTTCCTTTTTTCTCGAGGATCCCCCGCACCGCGCTTTCTGCGAGGATGAGCGATTCGTTGAGTTTCTTGGTGGTTTTGGCCTTTGCAGGCTTGCCCGAAGGTTTGCGCGGAGCTGTTTTTTTCGGAGTCTTTGCCGCTGCCGGCTTCTTTTTCTTGGTTGCCATTTAAAAATGAACTGCCGCAACAAGTGCGGCAACGATTAATTTAGGTTCGTTTTTGATTCCACAAAAATAAGGATTTCTTTTGCACGGAAGCCGCATGAAAACATTGTTTACAGGACAATCTTTGCTACGCGTGGACACGGTAGGTTCCACAAACAGCTATGCGCTCGACTGGCTGCGGGAAAACGACCTGGCCGAAGGAACGGTGATCGTGGCTCAAAACCAGGCCGGCGGCCGCGGGCAGCGCGGAAACAGCTGGGAAAGCGAGCCCGGGAAAAACCTGACGGTCAGTTTTATCTTCAAACCGCATTTCCTGCAGGTTACCAGGCAGTTTGATCTTACCCGGGCGGTTTCGCTGGCTATTGCAGACCTGCTTGCCGTTTTCCTGCCCGCTGCGGAGCTGAAAATCAAATGGCCGAACGATATCCTCGTGAACGGCAGAAAAGTGTGCGGCATCCTTATCGAAAATATCCTTCGCGATACGCAGATAAGCGCCGCTGTAGTTGGAATCGGGCTCAATGTGAACCAGGAAGTTTTTCATTCTGCCGTGCACGCCGTATCTATGAAAAATGCGGCCGGGAAAACGTTCGATCTGCAAACCGTCCTCGAATCACTCTGTGAAATGCTGGAAGCGCGTTACCTGCAGCTTCGCAGCGGGCACGAAACCAGGCTGCGCAGCGATTATCACGCAATCCTTTTCGGAATGGGCGCGAAAAAACGGTTCAACAGGTCCGGCGAAATTTTTGAAGCCACCGTGCTCGGGACAACCGACGCCGGTTTGCTGCGCCTCGCGGCAGGCGAAGAAGAGCGGAATTTTAACCTGAAAGAGCTGAGCTGGATATAGATCAGGGTTTTGCCGGGCTGAATGTAAAATGTAAAATTTCAAACGCTAAACTCCAAAGGCCGGCCACTTTGACATTTTACATTTGTCGTTTTGCATTTGTCATTTAAAATTTTGTGACGAAAAACTCCCCGACTCAAAAATTCCCTGCAGCGTCCACGCTTTCGGTTTATCGCCGAACAGAACTTTGGTTTGCGCCCAGGTGCGTTGAAAAAGTTCGCTGCGGCGATAATTTTCGAGATCGTCTTCCGAGTGCCAGCGGCTGATGGTGAAAAACGTATCCGGGGCTGCAGCGTCGCGGTGCAGTTCAAGGTGCAGGCAGCCTTCAAAACCGGCGATCAGCAATTTATTCGCTTCGAAAACGCGGAGAAAATCATCCGCCTTCCCGGGCGCGAAGGTCATGCAAACGATGCGCGTGATCATTGAAACTCAATACGCACGATATCGTGCAGTTTCAGGTTCAGCAGCGAGGATGCCTTACCCTGGTTGATAGCGATTTCGAGCATGCCGGCGGAATTGAAAAAGGCCACTTTTTCACCTTCCACCACGTCGCTGTAGTCGCGGTGGATTTTCGTGATCTCGTCGCCGATGAGCCCGATGCTGAACAGGCGGCCTTTCCCGATGGCCCTGAACTGCGCCGCAGAAATATCCGTGATGAGGTTTCCGAAAGCGTCGATGTACACCACGGTACCTTTGATCACATGATCTTCGGGCGGATGGCGGCGCAGCATTTTTTCGTACACGTCGCTGCGGAGCGGTCCGAGCGTATCGATTTCCTCTCCTGCAGCGAGGCGGGCGGCGGCGGGAACATATATGTCTTTGGCGGCAAAGGTGGCTGTAGTATCCGCAGGCAGGGCGAGTTCAACAATCCTGGAAGGCCGGTTCTGCGAAAGCAGGGAGAAAATACCGTTGTCGCAGCCCACGAAATAATGACCGTCGAGAAAGAGTGCGATCTGCGGATAACGCGGCGAAAGCGACGAACCTACCGCCACGATATGGATGCTCCCGGCCGGGAATTCGTTGAAGCAATTACGCAGGATGAACGCCGCCTGGAGAATATCGCCCGGGGGAACAAGGTGGGAAATATCCACTACAGGTGTGCCGGGACTGCCCCGCAGCAAGGCGCCTTTCACAGCGGCCGTGTAATGATCGCGAAGTCCGAAATCGGTAGTCAGTGTAATGACTTTCATGTTAGCAGTCCGGTTTGCCGTTCGGGCAAAAACGCGTAATTTGCGCATCAAAATTAGAGAATAACACGAACAGTTTACAGAATCAAACTCATCCTCTTGGCAGAAAGAATTATTGAAATCACTTCGATCGATCCGGTTACTATTTACGGCGTGAATGATGTGAAGCTCGAACTTATCCGGAAATATTTTCCCAAACTAAAAATAGTAGCGCGCGGCGATGTGCTCAAAGCGGTAGGAGATGAGCCCGAACTGGATCGTTTCGAGCAGGCTGTGGATGCTTTTGTAAAGCATTTCAACCGCTACGGCTCGTTCACCGAGTCCAATATCGAACATATGATGGGGAAAGGAAACGGAAATGGTAACGGGGGATCGAAAGAAAATCCCGAAAGCGCACCGGATGTAATTGTATTCGGAAACAGCGGACTGATCGTGAAAGCCCGTACGCCCGGCCAGCAGCGCCTGGTGGACAGCGTGGGCAAAAACGACATGGTTTTCGCCATCGGTCCGGCCGGTACGGGTAAAACGTATACCGCTGTAGCCCTCGCTGTTCGTGCCCTGCGCAATAAAGAAGTGCGTAAAATAATACTGACGCGTCCCGCCGTTGAAGCCGGCGAAAACCTGGGCTTCCTTCCGGGCGATCTCAAAGAAAAACTCGATCCGTACCTGCAGCCGCTGTACGATGCGCTTTTCGATATGATCCCGGCGGAAAAGCTGAAGACGTATATCGAAAGCAATATCATCCAGATTGCGCCGCTTGCGTTTATGCGCGGCCGCACGCTCGACAACGCTTTTGTGATTCTCGATGAAGCGCAGAACGCTACCGAAGCGCAGATGAAAATGTTCCTCACGCGTATGGGACCTTCCGCCAAGTTTGTAGTAACGGGTGACGTAACGCAGATCGATCTGCCCAACAAGCAGCCTTCTGGATTGCTGCAGGCGGTGAAACTGCTGCCCGGCGCCGAAGGACTCGACTTTGTTTATCTCGACAACCGCGATGTGATTCGTCACAAACTGGTCAAACGGATCATTGAGCTTTACGACGACAAAAAATGATGGATAAGGCACTCACGGAAACCAAATTCAACCTGCCCGGGCAAAAAAGTTTTTACAAAGGCAAGGTTCGCGACGTTTACAATATCAATGACGAATTGCTGGTGATGGTTGTCAGCGACCGTATTTCCGCTTTCGATGTAGTGCTTCCCCGTGGCATTCCTTTCAAGGGACAAGTGCTGAACCAGGTAGCGGCCCATTTCCTGGGGGCTACCAAAGACATCGTGCCCAACTGGGTGATCGCGGTGCCCGATCCCGTTGTAACCGTAGGTCGTTTATGTAAACCGTATAAAGTGGAAATGGTCATTCGCGGTTATCTTTCGGGCCATGCCTGGCGCGAGTATAATAGCGGGAAACGCAGCATCTGCGGAGTTTCCATGCCCGACGGGTTAAAGGAAAGTGACAAACTGCCCGAACCGATCATCACGCCGACCACCAAAGCTGATTTCGGGCACGATGAAGATATTTCGAAAGCGGAAATCATCAGCCGGGGCATTGTGCCTGCGGATGAATACGCGCAACTGGAATCCTATACACATGCGCTTTATAAACGCGGATCGGAACTCGCAGCAAAGCAGGGCCTGATCCTGGTAGATACCAAGTATGAATTCGGAAAAGGAGCCGACGGAAAAATTTACCTGATGGATGAAATTCATACGCCCGATTCATCCCGGTATTTTTATGCCGGCGGGTATGCCGAACGCCAGCAGAAAGGTGAAGCGCAAAAACAACTCTCCAAAGAATTTGTCCGCCAGTGGCTTATTGAAAAAGGATTTATGGGCAAGGAAGGCCAGCAGGCGCCGGAGATGCCCGATGAATTTGTCAAAACCGTTTCAGAAAGGTATATCGAGCTTTACGAAAACGTAACCGGCAAAAAATTCGAGCGTGCGACGCAGGATTATGTTGCTGATCGGGTGGAAAAGAACATTCGTCTATTTCTCGAAAAAAAGTTTTCGACGAATGTTTGACGGTTTCATCTCCGGAACATATATTTACAAAAAACGGAGGTTTAACTAAAATTACACAACTATGGCTCTCAATGGTACAATAAAAATCATCGTAGATGATGATGGCGGAATTATCATCGACAAAAAAACAGGTGCAGAACTTCAATTTAAACAACCTTTCCATCGCGAACTTTTCCTGAACGTAGGCGATATCATACGCTACGAACCTTATATGGCGCCGGACGCCAAAGCGGCTGTGGCAACCTATGTGCGCCGCCGTACCGTGGGTGTTATATCGGAGATTAATGATGAAACCACGGGAACCATCACCGAAAAAGGATCGAATAAAAAAATCCCGTTCTTCCAGCCGATGCTGAAAGAATTGCAACTGGCCGTGGGTGATAACGTGCGCTACGACCTCATTATTTGCAAAGGTGGCGAAACAGCCATTGATGTCAACGAAATCAATACCTGATCGATTCTGATAGATTACAGAAGGCGGGTTTTTCCCGCCTTCTTTTTACATTCACTTTTTCATTGTTTATGAACCTGTCAAGGCTCATTTTCTTTCTTTTCTTATCAGTTGTCAATTTACACCTGCATGGACAGGAAAGGGTAATTGACAGCCTCAAAAAAATATTGCCGGGCACAAAAGATTCCCTGCGCATTGCCCTGCTGTTCAGGATCTCGGATGAATATCTGGATATTGATCCTCCCAAAGCCATTCCTGTTGCGCTGGAGGCACGGAAAATAGCGGAAGACCTGTCCAATGAGATGCTTACCGGGCAGGCGATCGGGCGGATCGGGCTGGCCAATTTTAATATGGGCAATTATGACCCGGCCTTAAAATCCTTCAGCGAAGCCAAATTTATTTACGAAAAACTGGATAAAAAATCGGATTTAGCCGAGATCTACATCCAGATTGCGGAAACCAAGCGAAGCCAGGGGCAATTCCAGGATGCCCTGCAAAAGGTTATCAGCGCCTATAATATCTATGAAAGCATTGACGATAAAAAAGGAATGGCCCGTGCTTTAAATAATTCCGGCCTGATATATTATCGGCTGAATAATTTTTCCAAAGCGGTCAGTGAATATGAGCATTCCATGGAACTGCGTAAGCAGATTAATGATGAAAATGGAGTTGCCGCCTGTTTAAATAACCTTGCCAACGTTTATATAGCCCAAAAGAATTACGACAAGTCGATTGAATATCATAAACAAGCTTTGGAAATCAGGAAAAAAAGTGGAAACAAAGGCCAGATTGCAAGAGCATTGAACAATCTTGGAGCGGTCTATTTTCAGAAAAAAGAATATGAAACAGCGATGGATTATTTTTTCCAATCGCTTGAGCTGAGAAAAGAAATCGGGGACAAAAGAGGAATGATCAGTTCACTTGCCAATCTCGGTTCTGTAAATATGAACCAGGGCCGAAGAGACAAGGCGATCGAATATTTTGAGCGTGCATTACAACTGGCCCGGGAAGTCGGGGCCCGCGACCTGGAAAGCGAACTCTACGAGAGTTTTGCCGAGGCCTACGAACAAAAAGGCGACCACGAGAAAGCGCTGGAATTCTACAAGCTCTTTGCATCCAACAAAGACTCGCTGTTTAATGCCGATATGTCAAAAAACGTAGCCGAAATGCAGGCGCGTTTTGATGTACAGAAAGCGGAGACGGAAAACAAATTAAACCAGATCGAGAACGAAAAAATAACCGGCGAAAAGAGGCTGATCACCATTGCTGCGGTCATCGGGGTTATCCTGCTCCTGGTGATCGTCGGTTTTCTCTGGAACCGGACGATCGTTCGTAAACGGATCAATACGCGCCTCGAAAAACAGAAACAGGAAATCGAAATAAAAAACTCGGAACTGCAGTCGGCTTACGTGCAGATCGAGGAAAAGAACAAAGACATTACCGACAGTATCCGTTACGCCAAGCGTTTGCAGGAAGCTATTCTTCCCGAAGAAGAGTTTGCACAGACTTTCGGATCGTCCGCTTTTGTGCTGTATCGTCCGAAAGACATCGTAAGCGGTGATTTTTACTGGATGGAACGGATTTCCGACGATGTTCTTTTTGCTGCCGTGGATTGTACCGGGCACGGTGTTCCCGGGGCTTTTGTGAGCATTGTCTGCAGTAACCTGCTTACCCAGGCGGTGAACGAAGGCGGCCTGCTGCGTCCCGCTGAAATACTGGACGAGGTAAACATAAAATTGTCGCAAACCCTGCGCCAGCGTTCCGAAGAATCGAAGGTGCGCGACGGAATGGACATTGCACTTTGCCGCCTCGATCTCAAAAAACAAGTGCTGGAATTCGCAGGCGCATTCAACCCGCTTTACCTCGTGCGAAAAGGCGAACTGATCGAGTACAAGTCCGATAAATTCCCCGTAGGCGCCTATCTTGATGAGGATATCCGCCATTTTGCGCACCACGAAATGAAACTGGAAAAGGGTGACGTGATTTATCTTTTCAGCGACGGTTATGCCGATCAGTTCGGCGGTCCGGAAGGGAAAAAATTCAAACGCAGCCGGTTCAAAGAACTCCTGCTCCAGGTTCACCGCGAACCGATGGCTGCTCAGCGTGAACGGCTGAATACGGCTTTCGACAACTGGCGCGGCCGCGGCGTGCAGGTGGACGATGTGCTGGTGATGGGCGTCAGCATCGTATAGTACAAATTCTTCCGCCCGCTTTTTTTACCGGCAGCTACAGGTTTCTTCCTACTTTTGTGCATAGCACATGCACAGAACAAACACCATAGTTATCCTGTGGTCGTTGCTGCTGGTGACTCCCTTGTGCGCGCAGATGAAATATGAAGTAACGATCGATCTCCAGAACGTTACGCAAGAGAAGGACAGGGTAAAGGTTACCGTCAACACGCCTGCGATCAGGGACGAGAAGATCGTCTATATCCTTCCTGCGGTTATACCGGGTTCTTATTCGCGCAAAGATTACGGCCGTTTCGTGCATGAATTTGTAGCTTACGATATCTACGGCGCCCCGCTGAAAGCCAAAAAAACAGACCAGAACACCATCGTTATCCGTAACCCGAGAAAAAATTCGCTCCAGAAAATCGAGTACTGGGTCGACGATACCTGGGATGCGGAAAAACGCTCGGCCAAAGAAACGGACGATAAATTCAACTACATTTTTCAGCCCGGCGGAACCAATATTGAAGCGGAGAAAAGTTATATCATCAACCACCCCGGGTTTTACGGCTACCTGCAGGGGTATGAGAAACTGCCTTACCAGGTAACGATTTTAAAACCGGCTTCGCTGTTCGGATCAACCACGGCCGATATCCGCCGGGAGTCGACTGTACGGGACGTGATCCATGCGACTGATTATGCGGAACTGGTGGACAACCCGGTGATGTATAATGTTCCGGATACTGCCGGGTTCAACGTAGCCAATACGCGCATCACTGTTTCCGTTTATTCGGAAAACAAACTGGTGAACGCCGAGCAGATCAGCCGTTTCCTGATGCCGCTCAGCAATGCGCTCGGGAACTTTTTCGATACGCTGCCGGTGAAAAAATATATGTTCATCATGTACTTCACCACCGGCGAGAAAAATAAACTTTCGAAGTACGGTGGGTACGGCGCGCTGGAACATAATTACTGTTCTTTTTATTTCCTGCCGGAAATCGCCTCCGACAACCAGCTGAAATCGATCGTGTATCGTGTTACTGCGCACGAGTTCCTGCATATTCTCACACCGCTCAATATCCACAGCGAGCAGGTGGCGGATTTCGATTTCACCGCGCCCGATATGTCCCAGCACCTCTGGCTTTACGAGGGCGTAACGGAATATTTTTCGCAACTGATACAGGTTCGCGATTCGCTGATGACGGATGCGGAATTCCGGGACGTGATCCGCTCGAAAATCATCAAGGCGGCTTCGTTCCCGGATGTTTCTTTCACCGAGATGAGTAAGAATATCCTGGACAAGAATTACAAGAACATGTACCTGAACGTGTACGAAAAAGGTGCGCTTATCGCCTTCCTGCTCGATATCAGGCTTATTGAACTGAGCGAAGGCAAAATGAATTTGCGCGACCTGCTGGAAAAACTCGCTGTAAAATACGGACCCGATAAACCGTTCCGCGACGATCAGCTGATCAGTGAAATTACCGCCATGACTTTCCCGGAGATCGGGCAGTTTTTCAAAGATTACGTGCAGGGCGCCAAACCGTTGCCGTACAAGGAATATTTCGGGAAAATCGGCTGGAATTATTTTGCCACGCGGCAGGATTCGGCTAAAAGTTTCGGCAAGATCAACCTGTACTTCAACATCAGCCAGGATGCGCTGGTGGTTACGCGTACGCAGGTCAATAACCGCCTGCAGCTGCAGAACGGCGACCGGCTGGTGAGCATCAACGGCACGAATATCACGTACAAGAATTTTGAAAAAGTACTCGAGCCCGTTTTCCGGCCGGTCGGCAACGAAACCGTTACGCTGCGGTATATCCGGAACGATATCGAAAAAACGGTTACGGCTTCGCCCGGCACGGTGCCGGTTTTCAGCAAGCACGTGATCGAAGAAAACCCCGATGCTGCCGGGAATGTGATCAGGCTGCGCAGGAAGATGCTTTCCAATTATTTCAAAAACTGATTCTTACGATTTTCAACAGGCGGTTTACTTGCTTTCGCCCTGCCTGATGTTGTATATTCGTTCTGTTCAAAAAACAAACGAATAAGATGTCACAGATTGTAATCGGTTCGAAGATAGACCACCAGCATTATGGCCGCGGCACGGTTGTCGATGTGCACGAACTTTTTTATTCCATCGACTTTCCCAAACGCGGCACGATGGATATTTCCAAAAGGCAGGAAGAATTACTCACCCTGCTCGACGACGAAACAGAAACTTCCGAAAATACATTTACGATGGACCAGTTGGAAAGCACACTGCGCCGCGTCCTGGAATCCTACAGCGATATCCAGCAACCGGTTGAACTCGCCAATAAATGGAACAAGGGCATGCTGCTGATGCAGCCTTCCGATTCCTCCCTCAAACCGAAAGAAGTGCCGATCGAAGCCTTCTTTCATAAAATCGTGATGGTGCGCGACCGCCTGCGCGTGCTGGAACAAAAAATCAACGCGCATCCGAATATGACGGACGAAGAGAAAGTGGATATGCAGCAGTACATCACCAAAATTTACGGCAGCCTGACCACATTCAACGCACTCTTCCGCGACAGCGCGGATTATTTTGTGGGGGATAAAGGGAAAGAATAATGGAGCAAAATCAAACTCCGCCCGGCAATAATCCGGGAACCCCACAAGGTCCGCTATATGCAGATGTCCGCGATAATGATTTTCGCGGCAAAGCAGTCATGCTTGTTTTCTGGATACTATTCGCTGTTGCTGCCATAGGTTTCGTGATATACCTGTACACCACGGTTGCCGTGATGGAGAATGATTATTTTCCAGATACAGATGCAACCGCTTATGCCAGCCTGGCGATCCAGTTTCATGGTATAGTCAACCTGGTAATACTCATTCTGACCATGGTGTTTTTTATCATGTGGTTCAGGCGGGCGTATTATAATTTACATGCCATCAATTATCGTACACTTCGTTATACTGAAGGATGGGCTGCCGGCGCATGGTTCATTCCTTTTCTTAACCTAGCCTGGCCTTACCAGATCATGTCAGATATCTGGCATGCCACACAGCATGCCGTCCAGGTTAAAACTGGCATAGTCCGACCAATACAGTCCGCCTCCATTGTAGGCTGGTGGTGGGGCATTTATCTCGCTAATAATTTTACTGCGAATATTCTGAGCAGACTTGATCCGGAACAGATGGTGCCTGGCCAAGCTTTTATCGGTTTTCCGCTTGAATTCCTGTCTATTTTTCTTACTATTCAAATGATCCGGCAAGCGCGGGTGTTTGAAGCGGAATTCTATCGCGAATTCAATCCGCTTGCAGGAATATCACCTTATGTAGTAAACCATGCCGGTCAGCAAGGCAATACATGAGCAACTGGTCTACCTTACTGGCTCAAAATGCTATTCCTATCTTTGTTCCGCTTTGCAGAAAATACTCATCATCCAGACCGCATTTACCGGCGATGTCGTACTTGCGACGCCGCTGCTGGAGAAACTGCATGATACGTATCCCGAAGCGGCGATCGATTTTCTTTTGCGGAAAGGAAACGAAGGATTGCTCACCGGCCATCCGTTCCTGCGGCATACGCTCATCTTCGATAAGAAAAGCGGGAAACTTCGTAACCTGTTCGCGCTTTCGCGAAGAATCCGGAAAGAACGATACGACCTCGTTATAAACCTGCACCGTTTCGGCTCATCCGGTTTCCTGGTATGGCGTTCGGGCGCAAAAGAAAAAGTGGGTTTTGATAAAAACCCGTTCTCTTTTTGTTACCACCGTAAAATCCGGCACGAGATCGGAACGGGCAAGCACGAGATCAGGCGGAACATGGAACTGATCGCGCACCTGGCCGGTCCGGAAACGCTGCGCCCGAAACTTTACCCGGGCGCCGATGATGAAAAGAAAGTCTCGTTTCATAAAAGTCACGGCCCTTACGTTTGCATGGCGCCCACTTCGGTCTGGTTCACCAAGCAATGGCCGGCGGAGAAATGGGTAGAACTCATCAGGATGATTCCTGCGAAATACCGCGTGTACCTGATCGGCGCCCCGGCTGATGTGGAGGCCTGTGATAAGATCATTAAAACGGCCGGGCGGAAGGACTCGTTCAACCTGTGCGGACAGCTCACGCTTTTACAATCAGCTGCGCTGATGAAAGACGCGGCGATGAATTACGTAAATGATTCCGCTCCCGCGCACATGGCCAGCGCGGTGAATGCACCGGTTACGGAAATTTTCTGCTCTACCATTCCTGCCTACGGGTTCGGCGCCGTTTCGGAACATACGCGGATCATCGAAACGAAAGAAAAACTGGCTTGCCGCCCCTGCGGCCTTCACGGGCATAAGGAATGTCCCGAAAACCATTTCAAATGCGCATTGGGAATCCCGGCGGATGACGTGATGGGCAATATCTGAAACGCCCGCCGGGAAAACTTAACTTTGCGCAAATTTCCAGGATAAACTGTGAAAGAATTTCTGCAACATCCCGTTTTTGAAGCCGTGAGCCGTGCAGCGGACCAGCTCGGCCTTGATGCTTATGCCATCGGCGGGTATGTTCGCGACAGTTTGCTCGGCCGTTCGTGCAAGGACATCGACATCGTAGCTGTGAGCAGGAAGGGCAGTGCGGAAACGCGCCCGGTGGGAATTGAACTGGCGCAGGCCGTTGCGCGCGCGCCCGGGAACAAATACCAGGTTCACGTCTATAAAAATTTCGGAACGGCGCAGATCCGTTACGAGGACTACGATATCGAATTCGTAGGCGCGCGGCGTGAATCGTACCGCTCCGAATCGCGCAAGCCGATCGTGGAAAACGGGACGCTGGAAGACGACCAGAACCGCCGCGATTTTACGATCAATGCGCTGGCCATCAGTTTGAACAAATTGAATTACGGCGACCTGCTCGATCCGTTCGGCGGGGTGAGCGACCTGCATAAAAAAATAATCCGCACGCCGCTCGACCCGGCGGTCACGTACAGCGACGATCCGCTGCGCATGATGCGGGCCGTGCGTTTTGCTTCGCAGCTCCATTTTACCATCGAGGGAAATTCACTGAAAGCCATTTCCGAAAACCGCGAGCGGATCGGCATCGTTTCGAAAGAGCGTATCACGGATGAACTGAATAAGATCATTCTTTCGCCCGTTCCTTCGGTCGGTTTCAAACTGCTGTTCGATTCGGGCCTGCTGAAACTGATTTTCCCGGAAATGACCCTGCTGCATGGCGTGGAGCGCATCCAGGGCAAAGGACACAAGGACAATTTTTACCATACGCTGCAGGTGCTGGATAATCTTTCGCGTAATACGGACGACCTCTGGCTGCGCTGGTCGGCTATCCTGCACGACATCGCCAAACCGGCTACCAAGCGTTTCGAGCCGGGACACGGCTGGACTTTTCACGGCCACGAGGACCGCGGCGCACGCATGGTTCCGCAGATTTTCACCCGGCTGAAGCTGCCGCTCAACGACCGGATGAAATTCGTGCAGAAGCTGGTTCAGCTTCACCTGCGCCCGATCGTTTTATCCAAAGAAGAAGTATCCGATTCCGCTGTCCGCCGCCTGCTTTACGAAGCGGGCGACGATATCGATCACCTGATGATGCTCTGCGAGGCCGATATCACCTCGAAAAACGAGGAAAAAGTACAGCGTTACCTGGCCAATTTTGCGCTTGTGCGTGAAAAACTGAAGGAGATCGAGGAGAAAGACCGTATGCGGAACTGGCAGCCGCCGGTAACGGGTGAAGACATCATGGAAGTGTTCGGAATTCCGCCCTGCCGCGAAGTCGGTGTCATCAAAACAGCCATCCGCGAAGCCATCCTCGACGGGATTATCCCGAATAAACGCGAAGAAGCCTGGGGGCTGATGCTCGCCGAAGGCAAAAAACTGGGGTTGAATCCCGTCAAATAATCGACGAAATATTTCGATATATTTTTCAGGACTATTATTTACCTTCGCTTAGCTTTTGACTACAAAAAATATGGCTGTTTACCGCTTTCGCGTCACCTTCGAGGATGCCGAAGACGTTTATCGTGAGATTGATATCCAGGGCAAGCAAACGTTCGAAGATTTGCACCGCGCCATCCAGGAAGCCATTGGTTTCGACAATACGAAAGACGCCTCGTTTTTCATGAGCGATGATTTCTGGCATCGCGGAACCGAAATTGCGTTGAACGAACCTTCATACAATGAGGATGACGACGAGGACGACCGGAATCCGAAACCCAAACCGAGAAGAATGAGCAAGTGCAAGGTGGTCGAGTTTATCGACGACCCGCACCAGAAAATTCTATACGTATTCGATCCGAAGGCGCACTGGACTTTTCTCATCGAACTGGTGAAAATCGTGAACGAAGACAGCAAAATCAATTACCCGAAGTGTACGAAAACCGTCGGCGCAGCGCCCAAACAATACAAAGTGGTCATTGCTCCTCCCGTGGAAGATGACGAATTCGATGATCTCGGCGATGATGAACCCGCCAAAGAACGCGTCTTCCAGGCCGAAGAAGAATACGATACCGATCACGTCGCCGGAGATGTTGAAACAGAAGGTACGGATGAAGAAAGCGAAGTTGCGGCGGCTGATGGAGAAAGCGAAGCAGAGGAAGAAGGCGGAGCGGATGATGCCGATATGAGCGCTTTTGAAGCAGGCGGAGAAGAAGATTTTTAATTACAGAATTATAATCGGAAGCGTCATTTCGTACCGGTTTATACCCGGAGAGATGACGTTTTTATTTTATCCTTTCCGGACAGTAACTGAAATTAAATATCGAACGCCGAATGTCGAATAATGAATTACGAAGTGCGTAGCTTAAACACATACACTTCGGCATTCGAAATTTAGTGTTCGACATTCGGCGTTATTTTGAGTGTGCTGAAAGAATAGAGACTATATTTTTGCATAGTGCTTCAAAAAAAGAATTTACTGGTTGTTGTGCTTGGGCCTACCGCGTCGGGCAAAACCGCCGTGTCCGTCCAGCTGGCCCGGAAGCATGGCTGCTCCGTGGTTTCTGCCGATTCGCGGCAACTGTTCCGCGAGATGCCCCTGGGTACTGCGGCGCCTTCGGAAAAAGAAATGCAGGGCGTTCCGCATTATTTTATCGGTTCGCATTCGGTTTCCGAAGCTTACGATGCCGGGAAATTTGAAAAGGATGCACTGCAGAAACTCGATCAGCTTTTTTCGGAAAACCCCGTTCAGTTGCTTTGCGGCGGATCGGGTATGTATATCGATGCGGTTTGTAAAGGTTTTGATGAACTGCCGCTGCGCGATGACGTTTTGCGCGAGGAACTGAAACGGATTTTCGATACGGAAGGTATTTTCGCCCTGCAGGAAAAACTGCGCCTGCTCGATCCGGTGTATTTCGAAAAAGCAGACCGGCAGAACCCACACCGCCTCATGCGCGCGATAGAAGTCTGCTCGGTTTCCGGCAAACCATATTCGGAGCAGCGCAAAGGAACAGCGAAAGAACGCCCGTTCCGCATTCTGAAAATCGGCATCGAACTGGATCGGGAAGCATTGTACGCGCGGATCAATGCCCGTGTGGATGAAATGGTGGGCGCAGGACTGGCCGGAGAAGTGCGTTCGCTTGAAAAATACCGTTCGGCCAACGCGCTGCAAACAGTAGGTTACAAAGAGTTTTTCGATCATTTCGACGGGAAAACGGACCTGGAAACGGCGGTCGGCCTGGTCAAACAGCATACCCGGAATTTTGCCCGCCGGCAGCTCACCTGGTTCCGGAAAGATAAAAGCATCCGCTGGTTTGCACCGGCGGATATTGCCGGCATGTTGTCGGCGATAAATGAAGAATGTCCGGACTCAAATGTCAATCCGATAGCTATCGGATGACATTTATCCCCGGAAAACAAAACGACTATGGCGTTCGGTTTCATCCGCGCATACGGAAAAATTGAAAAACCGATCATGAACGTGATCATCGCTGAATTTTTTATTCAGCTGGTGAACGCTACGTTCATGAACCTGCAGCCGTTGTACATGAAAGCCGAGGGTTACAGCGACGCTTCCATCGCTGATTTTATTTCCTGGCGCTTCGGAGCTGTTTTCCTGCTGGCTTTTCCGCTGGGGCTTTTCATCAAGGGACGAAAGGTGAAAAACTGGTTTTATCTTTCCGCCGCCGGTGTGCCGTTTTTTGCATTGCTGATCATCTACGCCACGCATGTTCACGATCCGCTGCTGCTTAAAATCTCGCAGGCATTGTGGGGCGTATCGTTTACGTTTATGCAGATTCCCGTACTGCCGTTCATCCTCCGCAATTCGAAAAAAGAAACGCAGACGCTCGCCATTTCGCTCAGTTATTCGACCTGGAGCCTGGCCGGGATCTTCAGCGCGTCGATCGTGTGGGCGCTCAACAGCGCCGACCCGCTCCTGTTCAGCGAACGGAACATGCTTACGGCTTTTACGTTGCTCGCGTTTGCAGGAATTTTCTTTGTTGCGCGGATCAGGATGGACGAGAAAACATCGGAGCCCGGCGCGAAGCGGTTCAACGTGATCGGTCACGACTGGAAACTGATCGGCGGTGCGCTCATTCCTTCGCTGGTGCTGGCCATCGGGGCAGGACTGACGATCCCGTTTATCAACCTGTTCTTTTCCCGCGTGCATCACCTGGATACCAGTGTGATTTCGGTCTGGAATTTTGTGGCGGCTGCGCTGGTTGCTGCTGCTGCGCTTTTCGTTCCGCGGATCAAGGAACTGATCGGGTATAAAATCGCGATACCGGCTACGCAATCTTTCGCCGTTATTTCACTCGCGCTGCTGGCGACCACGGAATATTACAGCCAGCTTCCGATCGCCGTGTATATCGCCATCGGCTGTTACCTGCTCCGGCAGCCGCTGATGAACATGGCCGGCCCGATGACTTCGGAAGTAGCGATGAAATATGTGGGAAAACGAAACCAGGAAATTACCAGCGCGCTCACTTCCGCCATCTGGTCGGGAAGCTGGTTTGTAGGTGCGCGTTTTGTCAAGAGCATGCGCGGGAATCACTGGCCTTTCGTGCATATTTTCCTGATCACCGCCGGGCTTTATGCCGTGGGTGTCGCGCTTTATTATATACTCATCCTGGCATATAACCGGCGTGAAAAAGCGGGGCTGATAGAAACGGACGATTAAATAAATCCGCAATTCGATTACATTTGAAAAACCGGTTTTAAAAATCAGCTTTATGAACCTCCAGCACATTCTCGATTTCCTGATTTCGATGGTGTTTATTTTTGCCCTGCTCAGTTCTATGACTCTTGCGATACAGGAGATGATCATGTATTTCATCAGCAAGCGCGGGAAAATGCTTTACGAGGCGCTGTGTAAAGTGCTGGATGAAAAAAGCGGGGATGAAAATTACGCCGGGCTGCTTTACAATCATCCGCAGATCGACCTCCTGAAGAAAAATAAAAAAAGCCTGCCTTCGTACCTGGCGGCAGAAACATTTGCTTCGACGCTGATCGATGTGCTTGCGCGTGAGTACGACAAAACGCTGCTGCGGGCAGGACAAACGCCCGGCGATCTCACGGGGTTTGAAAAATGCAGGCTGTTCGTGAACCAGAAAATGAAAAACAGCGAACTGCAGGTATTGTTTCAAAGCATTCTGAACGAGTCGGATGATCATCCTGCGCTGAAAAAGAATTTCCAGGACTGGTTTAACCGCTACATGGACCGGGTGAGCGGCTGGTACAAGAACAACGTGCAGAAACGCCTGTTCATCCTGGGGCTGATCATGGCGGTGTTCCTGAACGTGGATGCGCTGCGTGTGGCCAAACAGGTTTGGTCGGATGCCAAACTGAATGACCAACTGGACGAAGCTGCGGAAGTGTATTACGCCGAAAATAAAAACCAGATGACCGGAAGCGAGAATGTAAGCCTGCTCGCCCAGAATTTCAGCGCGGCGTATTCGAAACTGGGCGCTTTCCAGTTGCCGATTTTCTGGAAAATGAATGCGCTTCCGGATATGAGCGGAGGCGCCGGCAGTGATTTCGCTTCCATCGCCCTGCTGATTGCCGGCTGGATTATTACCGCTTCGATCATAGCATTTGGTTCGCCATTCCTGTTCCAGGTTCTCGGTAAACTGATCGATATCCGGAAAGCGGGTATAAAACCGGATGAAAAGAAAAAATAGCCGCAGATTGCGCAGATTTACGCAGATTATGCCGTGTAAATCTATGGAACCTGCAGCCAGGCACCGCTTATCCTGCAGGCTGTCCATTGAGCAAATAGCTTTCCGCCGGATATGATCTGCGTTTAGTTTTGCTGAAAATCATATTTATGATCTGTTTATTTTTCCTGACCACCTTGTTTTCCGCCGGTAACGACAGCAGCGCTATCGTGCTGAAAAAAATGCACGATACCTATGCGGGCAAGTGGTACCATACGCTCACGTTTACGCAGACTACGGAAATCTATATGAACGATTCGCTGGAACAGACGCAAACCTGGTACGAAGCGATCCGTTTTCCGGATTCTTTCCGGATCGATTTCGGTTCACCCGACAGCGGGAATGCCGTGATCTGGCGCCACGATTCGCTCTTCCAGTTTAAAAAAGGAAAACGGCTTGCTGCGCGGCCCAACCGGAATGAATTGCTTTTCCAGCTGGGCGGCATGTACTTCGTTCCGTTTGATTCGGTAGTCCCGGAATTCAGGCGACAGGGCTATGATCTCAGCCGTTTTCATTCCGATACCTGGCAGGGGCGGCCGGTTTACGTGATCGGTGCATGGGCGGGAGATGATACTACGCGCCAGCTCTGGATTGACCGCGAGCATTTGACAGCGGTGAGGCGACTGCAGAAAAACGAAGGAAACCGGGAGGAAGATATTTTTGACGGGCATCAGCAGGTGGAAGGCGGATGGGTGGAAACAAAAATTGTTTTCAAAAGCTCCGACGGTTACAAGCAACTGGAATATTATCACGACGTGAAAGTCAATGTTGAACTGGATGAACGCCTGTTCGATCCGAAAAGTTTCGGAAAATGGCATTGGTTTAAAAAACAATAGCGGTGAAAAAATACCATGCTGCCGATTACATCAAGGCTTTCCGGATGGAACCGCATCCCGAAGGCGGTTATTTCCGGGAAACGTACCGCAGCAGTGAAACAGTTGCCGGAACAGCGTTGCCGGGACGTTTCGGCGGGGAAAGAAACTTTTCCACAGCAATTTATTTTCTGCTCGAAGCAGGAAATTTTTCCGCTTTGCACCGGATCAAAAGTGACGAAGCCTGGCATTTTTACGCGGGCGATGCACTGGACGTGATAGAAATAGATGAACAGGGAAATTTACGCGTAACATCGCTCGGTTCCGATCCGGAAGCCGGGGAAATATTTCAGCATATTGTTCCTGCGGGCCGCTGGTTCGGTTCACGCGTGAAAGCCGGCGGAAGTTTTTCCCTCGTCGGTTGTACCGTCTCGCCCGGTTTTGATTTTACGGATTTCGAAATGGCGGAAAGAAAAAAACTAATGGAACAGTTTCCTCAGCATGCCCTGCTGATCGAAGACCTGACGCGCATTTAGCCTGCCATTATAAAGCCGGCGCCTTCCGTAAAACCTTTCGAGATTAATATCGCCCGGATATCCTCGCGCGCGCCGCGGTTACCGATATAGCTGATCACAAAATTTTCACCCGGATTTCCCAACTGGTCCAAACTGATGACGGGCAGTCCGCCAAAATTTTTCCCGATTTTTCCCGGGTCCACATCGATATACCCGGCAGCGTTGATGCCCTGCCCGAGTAAAAAACTGCTGCGCTGCCGTGTGATTCTTCCCGCGCCGCAGAGCCATATTTTTTTTGCCGGTGGAATTTCCGTTTTGAGAAAAGCGGCGAGGTAAACGGATTTGCACCGGGCAAAAGCATCGGGCGAACACCGCGCATCTTTGCGCGAAAGCCGTGCGGGCAGATCGTTCCAGGTGAAAAGCAGGTCGGGCAGCCTGGCCATACGAACGCCTTTGTCCATCCAGCGCAGCCACAATTCATAGTCTTCCGGGAAATCGCCTGCGCGGTAGCCGCCGAAAAGATCGACCAGTTCTTTGCGGAACATGACGGAAGGATGCGCAAAAGGAGATTCGACAAAGCGCTGAAGGAAAATGGCCCCCGGTTCCTGCAACCGGTTTATCCAGTCGATATAAAGCGCGTAGCCTTGTTGTTCATTGCTGTCGCCGCCGTGCAGCACTTTGCAGGAAACAAGACCGGTCGACGGGTTTTCTTCGAGAAAAACGAATTGTTTCTGCAGGCGCCCGGCGTGCGATTCGTCGTCGGCATCCATGCGTGCGATGTATTTTCCTTTTGCTTCGGATAAGCCGGCATTCAGCGCAGCAACGATACCACGGTTTTCGGAAAAAGTAAGAATCCTGATCCGGGAATCTTTTTCAGCGTATTGTGCGGCGATCACGCCTGTTCCGTCTGTCGATCCGTCGTTGATGAACAACAATTCCCAATCGCGGAAACTTTGCGCAAGCATGCTGTCGAACGCGCAGGGCAGGGTGGAGGCTGCGTTGAAGGCGGGGAGGATGATGGAAATTTCAGGCAAGCGAAGTATGATTGGATGACCGGGACAAATGTATGCGTTTGGACAAAAAGAAAAATTTCTTCAAAATAATGCTGCCCGAAATCCACGCGGAACCATCTTCACGTATATGACGAAAACACACCAAAAACATCTGCAACATGAAAACGATAAAATCAATGCTTACTGCATTCGCAGTAGCAGCGTTCTTTATCGGGACGGTAAATGCGCAAACATCCATGGACGGAACTACGACCGTAGGCGGCGCAGCGATGTATCCGAAAATGAACATCATTGAAAACGCTTCGAATTCGAAAGCGCATACCACGCTGGTCGCTGCGGTGAAAGCGGCAGGCCTGGTGGAAACAATTTCGGGCAAAGGGCCGTTCACGGTACTTGCTCCGACCAACGACGCGTTCGAGAATCTGCCGGACGGAACTGTGGCCAACCTGCTGAAGCCTGAAAACAAAGCCTTGCTCACCAAAATTCTTACCTACCATGTACTCACCGGTAAGTACAGTATGGCCGACATCATGAAAGCCGTTAAAGAAGGAAAAGGAAAAGCCGGGATGAAAACGGTAAGCGGCGGTATGCTTTGGTTTATGATGAACGGCGAACATAATGTCACGGTAACGGATGAGATGGGTAATGTATCCAACATTTCCATCTACAATGTGGATCAGTCGAACGGCGTGATCCATGTACTGGATACGGTGCTGATGCCGAAGTAAGCAAAACAGTTTCTGAGTATACACACATTTGAGACGGGAGAAGGCGAAAGCATTCTCCCGTTTTTTAAAATCAAACGATGTACTTTTGCAGTCGATGGATACGATCATCGGTACTGATATTGCCGAAGCGGCCCGCTTCCTGCAGGAAGGAAAATGTGTGGCTATCCCGACCGAAACGGTTTACGGGCTTGCCGCCAATGCGCTCGATCCGGCAGCTGTTGCGCAGATTTTTTCCATCAAGAACAGGCCGACCTTTAACCCGCTTATTGTGCATGTGCGCAGTTTCGCCGAGTTTGAGAAATATGCCACCGGTATTTCACCGCTCGTAAAAAAACTCGCGGATGCATTTACCCCGGGGCCGCTCACGTTCGTGCTGCCGAAAAAAGATACTGTTCCCGATCTCGTTACTGCCGGCGGCGAAACCGTTGCACTCCGTATTCCTTCGCATCCGCTCACGCTCCGTTTGCTGGAGTCGCTTCCCTTTCCGCTCGCCGCCCCGAGCGCCAACCCGTTCGGGTACATCAGCCCGGTTACTGCGCAGCATGTGGAACAGCAGCTCGGTGATAAAATTCCGTATATCCTCGACGGCGGTCCCTGTTCCGTCGGTGTTGAATCGACGGTGATCACGTTTGAAAACGATAAAGTCGTTGTGCTTCGCCTCGGCGGGGTGACGGTGGAAGCGATTGAAGAACTTGCCGGGAAAACGGAGCTGCGTACCGGTCATTCGTCCAGCCTTCATCCGATAGCTATCGGATCGCCCGGGCAAATGAAATCACATTACGCCCCGAAACACAAATTACTCCTCGGCGATATCGAGAAACATGCTGCGGAACATGCGGGAAAAAATATCGGCATACTCAGTTTCCGGAAAAAATATCCGGACGCCGCTTACCAGGTCCAGTTGTCCGAAAGCGGGAATACGGACGAAGCGGCGCGCTATCTTTTTTCCGCTTTACGTTTCCTGGATGCTTGTGACATCGACCTGATTCTTGCCGAGCGTTTGCCGGAAACCGGGCTTGGCCGCGCGGTGAACGACCGGCTGGAGCGGGCGGCAGCGGAGTAACACAATAAGCTAAAGAGCGCTGTCCGAACTTCTCCTGTTTACAGTTGCTTTACCGAAATAATTATCCCAATAACGCCGGATTTTGTCAAGCCGCTCTACCATATCATCGGTAATATCCGCATCATTGGCTGCAACGAGGATAAATGCACATTTATATGCATTCCCCGGAGGAGCGGGTTGTTTGTCGCGAATAATATCCGGAGGAACAATGACTGATGCGGCAGGAACTTCATTTACTGTTCCCCAAACGGTTTTGCCGAATGCATAACCTCCTGCCCATGGTGTGTAAATAGTGCGATGCACTTTGGCATGCGTGGCTACGCCGAAATCACCGTCGGCAGGTGGTTTCATTAATATTTTAGGAGAACTGTCCAGCGTAGCATCATGCCTGAAACGCTCGGCGGGCAAGTGTTCCAGCACTCCCCCACTGACGATGGAGAACGGCGCGATAATATGCTGTCGTCCGCCTTTGATGCGAAAAATAGCGCCTACGGGATTTTCGCGGTGCATGCGGTCCCTGCTTAATGAGGCAAATTCGCCCATGGGAATGATCGGCGGGTTGGCGCTGGTCTGGAAGGTGCGCGTTGCAGTTCCGACTTTAGTATGAAAATTATAGAACGCCGCGTCGCACATGTGCGGGTGATCTTTTTTGTTTACAAAATTGCCGACAGCTACGGGGGAACCGGCTTTATTGACCACGGCAACTGTTTTCCAATCTTTAAAGTCCGCTGCTCCCACAGGATCCGGGGTATCGGAATTGTCCCAGGTCCCTTTGAGTTCGCCTTTATATAATCCGATTGCTTTAAGAACAGCGACCAGGCAGCCTCCGACGGGGTTTTCTATTTTTGCCTGGAAAAAATAATCGTTGCCCCGGCGGATTATCCGCAAACTCATCCCGGTGAAATCATGGCCGAGCGGTTTATAATCGGGGCCGATGTCGGCTTGCCCGAGAATAGTACCGTCAGAATGCACTACGGCCAGTTTCCGGTGATCTTCATAAAAGCCGAACTGGAGCTGGTCGTGGCGACCGAAAGCAACAAAAATCCCGGTATGGTATGGAAGAGCGCTGGTTAACCGGGGTTCAATCCATTTGAATTTATTCCCGGTTCCCGCGTATGCTTCAGCGGCAGTTTTTACACCCATGATCAGCAGGTCAAGATCACAGAAGCCTGAAGTGGAGGCGGCGGGCAAACCGGCAGGATCGATGTTTATCAATGCTCCGCTTTCGCTTGTCCAGACTCCATAACCATCTTCTGTTCCTGTTTCCCGGAAAAATAAACCATCCAGCGGAGAGCCGTCGGCCTGGAAGTAAGCGCTGTAATGGGAATTATCGCGGGCCAGGATTGCAGGGCCTGTGAATGGCGTTTCATCATTTATGGCAGTGGTGATTTCGGCATCCGTAGGCATTCTTGTAACTGCGCCGCCGATATTGAACGTGAGATTTGACGGAACCAGCCAATGATGGCCGACTTCCTGCATCATCACATTGATATGGCCATTTACATTGTTGATGTCGACCGGCGGAACACCGCCCATCCGGACTTTACCGCGCATTTTCCGCGGCGTTAGCCCGAGTTCCGAACAGCAGTGTTCGCCTCCGCCTTCGCTGGGCTGACGATACGTAATCCAGAAATCGTGCGAGCCGATTCGCACAGGGCAAGTAGTGTCGGGAGGAAGGTTATTGAAAAATTCCCGTATGCGTTCCCTGTAATGCGGTTGGAAAACATCGGCCCCGGTTACGAGAAGAATATTCGGAAAGGCGGGGCGGGTAGAGAAGCTGGCCATGGTTTATTATTTTGATGTATTAGCAATAATAGTCCATGAAAAAATGCAACACCAGAATCCGTTAATAACTTTGTCCCGCTTTAATCCTCGTTACCCCTGTATTTATAACCGATCTTTTTCCCTGGCGGGGCGGGCGGATTCAGCAATTGTTTCAGCGCTTCAAACACCATTTCGATTTCGTCCTCATGTTTTTTCAGGTGAGCGTCCTGCAAAAGCATATTCTTTTCCAGTTGTTCGAGTTTTAAAAGAACGTCTTTCTGACCGACCAGCGCTTCCCGCATTTTGGTGTAAATCCGCATGATCTTGATATTGACTGCTACGGCCTGTTCGCTTTTGAGTACGCTCGACAACATGAGTACACCATGTTCCGTAAAAGCATACGGTAATATCCGCCGGCCTCCCCAACTTGATATCACATTTTGTGATATCAAGTTTTCCCACTCAGAATCAGTGAGTTGGAACATAAAATCAAGCGGAAACCGGTTTAGATTTCTTTTCACGGCTTGATTAAGTACCCGGGTTTCCACGCCATACATTTCTGCAAGGTCGCTGTCGAGCATTACTTTCTGATCCCTGACCAGGTAGATTCGACTTACAATCTCCTTCTCTGTAAATACCAATGGTTTTGTCATAGCAGCATCTTATATAAACGTAAAACAAACTCAAATTTCAAGGCAAAAATAAGCGGAAAAGTTTCACGAAAATTTGATGGTCTGTTTTGCCTGTATATTCTATGGGCATAGACCTTCTTTCAAGAGCATATCGCACCAGTGCGGCTATTCCGTATCTTTAACCGCTTCTTTTTATGAAAAAAATTCTCATTGCCAATCGTGGCGAAATTGCCCTGCGCGTGATGCGTTCCTGCCGGGAAATGGGTATCAAAACCGTCGCTGTATTTTCCGAAGCGGATCGCCATGCGCCTTTCGTGCGTTATGCCGATGAGGCTGTTTGTATCGGTCCGCCACCTTCGTCGAAGTCGTATCTCAACGGCGAAAAAATAATTGCCGTTTGTAAAGAACTCGGAGCCGACGGCATTCACCCGGGCTACGGTTTTCTTTCCGAGAATGCCGATTTCGCCAGGATGGTGAAAGAAGCCGGCATCACCTTTGTCGGTCCTTCGCCGGAAGCGATGGAAATGATGGGCGATAAATTATCGGCGAAAGCCGCTGCGAGGAAATTCAAAATCCCGATGGTTCCCGGTTCGGAAGGATCGATCAGCGACGTGGAAGAAGGAAAAAAAATCGCCCTGCAAACCGGGTTCCCGCTCCTGATCAAAGCCAGCGCGGGCGGAGGCGGCAAGGGGATGCGCATCGTGGAGCGGATCGACGATTTTGCCGAGCAGATGAAACTGGCCGTGAGTGAAGCGACATCCGCTTTCGGCGACGGGTCTGTTTTTATTGAAAAATATGTAACCGGTCCGCGCCACATCGAAATACAGGTGATGGCGGACACCCACGGTAACATCGTGTATCTTTTTGAGCGTGAATGTTCCGTTCAGCGCCGGCACCAGAAAGTGATCGAAGAAGCACCTTCGTGCGTACTCAGTCCCGAACTGCGCAAACAAATGGGCGAATGTGCTGTGGATGTTGCGCGGTCATGTCATTATACCGGCGCGGGAACCGTGGAATTCCTGCTCGATGAAAACCGGAACTTTTATTTCCTGGAAATGAATACCCGTTTGCAGGTGGAGCACCCGGTAACCGAAATGATCACCGGTATCGACCTCGTGAAAGAGCAGGTGCGGGTGGCGCAGGGTGAAAAGCTTTCATTTACGCAGGACGATCTGAAGATTAACGGGCATGCCGTTGAAGTACGGGTGTATGCCGAAGATCCCGCCAATAATTTTCTGCCCGACATCGGTAAACTGACTACTTACAGGCGCCCGCAGGGGACCGGGATCCGGGTGGATGACGGTTTCGAGGAAGGCATGGATATCCCGATCTACTATGATCCGATGATTGCCAAGCTTATCGCGCATGGCAAAGACAGGGAAGAAGCCATTAGCAGGATGCTCCGGGCCATTTCGGAGTACCAGATTACCGGCGTGGAAACGACACTCGATTTTTGCAGGTTTGTACTTGAGCACCAGGCATTTACATCCGGAGATTTTGATACACATTTCGTGAAAAACCACTTTTCGCCCGAAAAACTGGCTTCCGTTAAGCCGGATGAAGCGGAAATTGCAGCCATACTGGCTGCCGGACTTTTATCGGGCCAAAAGAATAAAGTATCTGTAAATCAGTCTGTTAATACTGAAAATCGGTCCAGGTGGAAAACGAACCGGATAGAACCCTGTTAACATCTTTTGCGGGATTATTCATAACTTAGAGGTTACTAAAAGCGTTTAAAGCATATCAAACCTTGGTTGGCATACTTCTTGAATTGCCAATAAAGCCATGAAAACGAAAAACGCCCTTTTTTTTCTCCTCGGCCTGCTTCCGGCAGTTTCTTTTGCCCAGCAGATTTCTGAAGTTCCCCAGCTTTATGTTGGCGACGTAGCCGAGTATCCGAAAGAAATGATCACATATACTGCCAATGGCGGTGGCGATACTACGGTTTCCATTAACTATTATACAACGCTGATCGTAGCGGAACTTCCTTTCAAGAACAAGAAAGACAAGGAGAAATACGACCGCCTGAAAGCGAACGTGAAAAAAGCATACCCGTATGCCCTGCTGGCGAAAGCTAAACTGCAGGAATTCGATGCCCAGGCTCAGCTGCTGAAAAACGAAGCGGAGAAAAAAAGATTCGCCGAGAAATGTGAAAAAGAACTGATCAAACAGTTCGAAAAAGATATGCGCAACCTGACCCGTTCGCAGGGCCGTATTCTTTGCAAACTCATCGACCGCGAAACCGATCACACGACTTTCGACCTGATCAAACAATACCGCGGCTCGTTTTCAGCTACGATGTGGCAGGGTGTCGCCCGCATTTTCGGCGGAAACCTGAAAGACGATTACGATGCCAAAGGCGATGACAAACTGATTGAGCATGTGGTCAACCTGATTGATCTTGGGGTGATTTAAGAAGGAATTGATATTTGAAAAGTCCCGGTAAATCAAATTGGATTTGCCGGGATTTTTTTGTTTTACTGACAGAGCAAGAAATAACTTACTTTCATCCATTAGCTTTTTCCAGCGTCCATAGAGTAATCTGATTTTTTGTTGAAGTTGCTGATCGTTATAGAATAAACCTGTTTGTTTCATTCCAATACTCTGCCGGTGTATTCAAAATGAGTTTTTGGTGACCGTTGATTTCACTGTAGGTTTTATATCGCTGCTTGGTTGAGCCCCAGTTGGCGAGAAGGAATTCCAGGTAAGAAGTAAAATTTGTGACACGGGAAGTGGTAAAATCAAGATAGTAATCTTGGAGTAAAATTACTGGTAGTTCTTTCCGCGAAGAACCAGTAAAAAAAGCCATACACGATGTGGTTCCGTATAAATCGAACGGACGCAGATGCTGCTTTATAAACAGCTGGTCATAATCACTGTCAATAAAACCAATTTGCTTCCCTTCATCATTATCAAACCAGATGCGGTCTCTCCAATCAATATCCGTGAACGTTTGCCGTAGCGGTAAAATATTGATGCATCCGTCAAAAAAAAATTCTTCGGTCAAAGGTTCCAGGTGTGAAAAAGACTCGTCTGACTTTGTATGCTCGTGAGGATTATACCGCTTATTGTTTTTGAATATCCATCGAATCTGTAGTCCGTCGGTCTCTTTGTAAAAAAGACGGATGTCATCGTCCAGCGAATGGCCAATTGCATCTTCTGCACTCGAAATTTCTCCAGCATCTGCAGGTGGAAAGACATGAGCATTCAAAAGAACAATATCGCTTCTCTCATTCAACTGTTCCATCATGTCGATTAAGCCGAAAACGATTTCGGTTATATCTCTTTTAGCGGCCATAATCAAACGGTGTAGCCCGGATCAATTTCGTGTATTTGCTAAGGTTTTTTGCGATGTCGGCATCACGGGTGGCCATGTCGGTAAGAATCCGGATGATGGTTTCTTTGTCGGTTACAACGGCTGGTTTTACGGAAGCGATCAGTTTAATCAGATCGATTGTAAGTGGTGTATATTTTGCCAACGTTTCCTGATCTTTTTTCAACGGCGGTAGCAGGTTAATATATATAACCGTTGAGCTTGGCTCTGCAATATTGCCGCTTGACCAATTTAAATTTTTAGATGCATCGGGAACCCACTTCCCCTTTTCTGCCTTCATTGATCCACCTTTTGTAGTAATAGATGAAGGGAAAAGACCATCGGAGCGGTAACTGATATTTACATCCATCCAAAGCACTTCACTATTGCTATGACGTGTTTTCATTTCATTCTCAAAATCTTTCTTATAGCTGTTGTTCGTGTCGATCGGCGTCGGTGTCAGGTTGGAATCTACTGCAAGTCCTCCAAGATGCTCGTTCACAAGATGGAAATTGATCCATGAGCCCGGATATAATCTCTGTGATCTTAAAACCGGTGTAGCTCCGCTCATGTTGCCACCGTAATCATCAGCAGGTGTTCCCGGGCGATGATGATCTTTTAGCAGATACATTAGGTCGATATATTTCGCCTTATTTGAGGAATACCCGGGTTTTACCACAAGAGGTGGAATAGGAGTTGAGTCCTGGTCAATTTTCTTGACAACTCCAGCCAGGTGTTTAAGGTGTGTGTTAACTTTCCGCATAATAAGTTTGTCACTGTCCTTGGGAGGTGTGAGCGGATACGTTAATTCATTAATCTGGGCAACAATACCATTTGCATCGCCAATCAGGGTGCGGATTTCAGATTTCTTTTTATCTGAAAGCGCGCATGCCGGATCATTTATTTCAGTGAGTTTTGCCGAAAGGAAGCTTTCAACGTGGCGAGGATCGCTGGCTACTATGAGTTGCGGTTTACCGGAAGATTTTTTAATGAAAAGATTATGTTTTTCGTGTTTTTCGTTCTGATATTCTTCTTTTAGCCCGTAAATACTTTCTGCCTGATCTGCATCTTGTTTTTCGGGTGGGGGTTTTTGGGCTTCTGGCTGGTCTTTCTTTTTTCCAGTCAATGCATTAAATATCTTCTTCCCCTTATCCACAATCCACTTCGCCACCTTGCCGATCACACCGTCCACTTTGCCGCGCAGGTTCTGTATCACTTCGCGTATCTTCTTGGTAATTCCATCCAGCCGCAAAAAGCGCGCAAGGAAATCGATCACCAGTTTGAGCGCGCGCGCGAGCCCGTTTTCCAGCGCCGCCGCCGCCGCACCGATATTGCCCGCCGCGATCTCCGCAATCGAACTGAGGAAATTGCTGATCATCTGCATGATGTCCTTCGCCTTCTGGATGAAGAACACGATGGTATCGTAAATACCCACGATAGCCCGGATAATGCCGGCTCCCGGGATGAACATGCTCAGGATCGTTTCCACCGCTTTTTCCACCACTTTCCATTTGATCCAATCTTTCACCGCATCAACAAACGCATCTTTCATTTCGCCGGCGATTTCTTTCAACTGCTCCCAGGCCGCCATCGGACCTTCGGTGATCAGCGTTTTCACCAGCGTAAAAGAAGTTTCCATCGCTTTCACGGCGGGCTCCGGGATCAGCTTCACCAGGTGTGAACGGATGTTCTGGTAGGTAATGCCGAGCATCTGGAAAACAATGCTCAGGATACCTTTCAGGTCCCAGGTTTCCGGTAATATCAGTCCCTCCAGCGAACCGGTCAGCCATGCGAAAACGGCGTTCTTCAAATGTGTGAGGAAATTTTTCGCAAAGTTCTGGAACCCCATACTCGCCGCGTTGATCAGGTTTTTAACGAACTGGATCGGCTTGGTAAAAATTGCTTTGAGTACGGCAGCGCCTTTATTTATAATGCTTTCGATCTCGGAAAGCGAGAATCCGAATTTTTCGAGCGCCCAGGTGAAGAATTTTTTCGCGGCGAGCAGCAGCAATGCACCCAGTTTGGCCAGCGCCCCCGACATTTCCGATTTCATCTTCTCGATCTTCTCGTCGATCGCTTTGATGGCCGCTGTTTGTTTGTCCTTCAGCTTGTTCTTGAGTTCTTCCTCTTTCTCCGCGATGAAGCTGTCCATTTCGGCCAGCTTGGCATTCATCTCCTCCTGCGCTTTCTTGCCCACGTCTTTCAGGTCGGGACCGAGTTTGTCCACATATTCCTTGATCTGCTTTTTCGCATTCGCCAGCTCGTCCTTGCATTCCTGTATCACGCGGTTATTATCGGCGGTGATGTCGGCAACGAGTTTGTCGATTTTGGTAACGAAAGCAGCCCGGTTGGTATCGAATATTTCTTTTACGCGCGGCAGGTCTTCCATGCCGAGCAGCCAGTCCTTCGCCTTCCGCGCCCAGCCGAACCAGCCGGAGTAGCGGTCGGATTTGAATGCGTCGAGTTCGCGTTTGACATTATCCTCAAATTCCTTCGAAGCCGCCGCCTGCCCGGTATCAAAGCGCTGCATGGCCTGCGTTTCGAGATCGCCCAGTTTTTTCTTGACGTTGTCCTGCGCTGTTTTGTATATCGTATTGATCTTATTCGTGACCTCTTCGCGTTTTTTCTCCAGTTCGCTTTTGGCCCCTTCTTGTTTTTGTTTGGTATTGCTGAGCGCCTGTTTGCGTTTGTTTTTAAGGTTGCCGCGTTCTTTGGCTTCTTCTTTTTTCAGATCGCTGTCCACTTTCTGCGATTCTTTCTTCGCGAATTGCTGCACGGCAAGCGGCTCGGTTTTCGCCTTTTTGGCCATGCCCTTTTTTTCCTTGTTGGCTTCGGCAAGATCGCCGCTGTCCACCATATCCAGCTGCTCCTGGGTTACGCCTTCTTCCTTCAGTTTGTTGTCGGCGTCCTTGGTGAAGTTGCTTACGTCGGTATGTTCTTTCTGCAGGCCGGCAATAGCTCCCTGGCCGAGACCCATGGGTGCCGTAGCGGGTGCAATTTCTTCAGGAGGCAGTGCTTGCGGCTGGTGCGTGGGTGGGGCGGGAGCAGGCTGCTGTTCAATTTCCCCGAAAGTGGACGTAACCTTTGTCTTGTCGGTATTTACTACGCTCATCACGGCTGTAGCCATGTGCTGCGCTTTTTTATGTTTTTTGAAATTATCCACGTCTTCGATACTGCGCGGAATATTCTCTTCCATCGATTCCGCCAGTTTATCTTTTGCTTTCTGCGGATCGGGAACAGGTTCGGGTTTTGCACTGACCGTTTCCACCTGTCCTGCATTGCTTTTCGACTGCCCTTCGAGCGCCGGCGGGACAACGGCTTCTTCGGTTTGTTTCAGTTTGGCCCCGGCATCGTCATGCGTTTGCTCGTTGCTTTTCAGCATGCCGAGTTTCTGGATGCCTTTGGCAAGAATAGGAAGGCCTTTGGACGCAAGAAATTGCGCGACTTTACTTTTCCCGACGGCGAGCATGCCTTTGGCTATTTTACCTCCGGGGCCTTTCTTGCCGCCTTTCCCGCCTTTTTTGCCTTTCTTCCTGAATTCTTTTTCTTTCGATTTTTTGATGGGCGGTTTGTCCCTTTTTACAACCGGAACCGGTTTGGGCGGAGGACCTTTGCCGAGTTTTTTCTCCGCAGCCATCGCTTCCAGTTCCAATTTCACGGCTTCCATCAGCGTGATATCCGGCGGCAGCTCAATCATCTCGCCGTTCATCCGCCGGAACATGCGCTTGCCGTCCGAACTTTCGGCTGCGGGCTGGCGCGAGGGCGGGGGAGCGGTAACGGTGGGCGTTACGGCTTTGGTTTTGGAGGCGGATGATGTAGTTGCTGCTGAAGCCATTGATGTCGTTAAGTTAACCTAACTGTTCTATTTTTCTGCCCTGTGTTGAAAAGTTTAATGCCTGGTTGTTGATAACGTATTTCGTCTTTTGTAATTATAGTTCAAGCCCGATATGTAAGTCGCCGAAGAAATAAAGCTGCCAGAAAGCCAACGAACTGCCCGGAGAGTTTTTTTTCATGTATTGCAAAAACTGATTCATTTTATTTATGGTACTACCTGTTTGTGGAAGATGGCCTTTCCGGGCGTCCGATTGCCAGATCGCGTAAACCTGTTTAAGCATTTCGTAGAATACTTCGATTGAGTCGGCTATTTTGACTAACTGATCCTGTGAAATTTGTGATTGCAGAGTATATACTGCGCTTGACGGCTGCTGCAGGTCGACAAAAAAACCGATTCCGAACCCATAGTATCCGGCAACTGTTATGTTGGAATGTCCTAAAGTATTTTCCGCCATCCGGAATATGTCGGAATCTGTATATCGGGCAAGCAATGCTTCATCGTGCGGACCTTCAAACAATTCTACCTTTATAGTTGAACTGAATTGAAGGCTGGTAAAAGGCGGCTGGAATATAAAGTTCATGCGCTTTTTAATTTAGTATGCAGTGCAGTATAAATATCTATGCCGTTTGGTAAATCATTATCAATCGACACACTATCCGGCTTTGGCTGTACGATCTTGCTCCAGCGTTTAGTATTGGCATCATACTGGAGTTGATGCCAGTTGCAATGGAGCGAGGTAGGCAAGTACTGGTTTTCAAAATGGAGAACAGTCAGCACTTGTCTTGCGGCATTCGAGATTTTTTGTGCCTCCGAAGGAGACAGGTTGCTTCCCGGGTTATTAACAAGTCCCTCGAAGTGTGTGGTTATGTGCCGGCGTTCATTGGCATGCTGCCCGTAATTAGGGACGACTTTGTAGTAAGCCACGGATTCTTTTGTTTTATTCCTGCGTTCATAATCACTGTCGCTCGACATGCCATTAACCAGTTTTTTTACATGTTTTTCTACGCGATGCAGATGCGCTTTGTTCGTTTTTTGAGTTATGGGTGTCAGGTTCATTGGTTTTGCCGGACCACCAAGATTTTCATTCAGCAGGTGACCTTTAACGTATGCAGAATATGTATTTCCTGTGCTTTGCGAAGAAAGTGTGACACCACGCACAACATTCCATCCGAAAACATTATCAGGATCTTCAGAGGCAGGCTCACCGGTAACTGAATCAGTAGACAGAATATGAGCAGTAACCCCGGTTCCAAACCCCTGCCTGTTTACGCCGTCCCACCGGATAATACTGGTTGGCATTCTGTCAGGCTTGTGTTCGATTCCTTTCTCTGTTTCATCTGCCAATTGGTTCACTAAGGAAACAATGTCTTTACCCAATTTTACTCTTTTGTTTTGAGGTGTCCTGTCGTATTGATCCATTTTACGATCGATACTTCTGGCAAGTGATCTGAGTTTGGATCTGACGGCCTGATCTTCCACTACCATTGCCTCGACAAATTCCGCGTATGTTTTTTTCCTGCTTCGGACTTTCAACGAATAATCTGATATCCCCGTTTTCTCGACAAGAAGTGTATGGGATTCTGTTTTGCTGACATAGATTTTGCGCGTATGGTTTTTCCAGCCCGAGGTATCCGGCTTATCCTTCTTCGGATCTTTATCCTTGTCTTTTTCCCTTCTTCTGCGACGCCTTCTCCCGGTTTCTTTTTTGATCCGCTTCTTGGTTTCCGCAGCAGCCAGTCTTTTGGCTTCCTCGGCTGCCATGCGTTTGGCCAATTCACTTTCGAGCTTATCCTTGATTTTACGTTCGGCTACTTCTTTCCCTTCCCCGCGGGCCACCGCCATAATATCATCTGCTGACTTGCCGATTTTTGAACTAAGCAATTTGTCGTATTGCGATTTGGCTTTTTGCAAGATGGGACCTGTCCATTTTCCGTTCAGTAGTTTGTTCCACACAGCCCCGGCCAGTTGATCGAGTTTCCCGGAAATAAGCCGGTTGATCATATCCATTGCTTTATCACCGAGTTTGTTCAGCAATGTTCCCGCGATGTCGAAACTATTGTGCGCGATTTCGACAATGGCTTTCCCGATCCGGCTGTTCGTTACTTTAGTCGCTACTTTGGCTACGAACTTGGTAAAACGTCCGCCGAGTCGGAACACCTTCAGCACTTTCCCGATCGGGATCACCGATGCGATTTCGAGCAAACCTTCACCGATCATCGCCATGCGCTGGCCGAACGTGAGTCCCGGCGTGGTCAGCGCTTCGTAAATGAGTTTGATGCCGCGGTACAGACTCATCGCCCCGTCAATAATAAAGAACAGGGCGAGTCCTTTAAGTAGAATAGGCATCATGGCGACGAGTACGGTAATGGCGTAACCGACCAATACAACGAGCAGTTTAACAAGCACGACAATGGCAACAACAAGCACCACGACCGCCACCACGATAGCGATAACCGCAACCACAATGGCCAGGATGCCGAGCACCACGGACGCCAGGAATTCAAAAATGCCGGAGATCAGCCCGCTGAAAAAATCGCCGATATCGTCCCAGATCGTATCGTTGACTATTTTGTAGGCGGCTTTTTCCATGCCCTTGCGCGCATCGTTGAAACTGTCGGTCATGGCATTTTTCCCTTTGCCCACTTTGACCGCTATTTCTACGATAGCGTCGGCGAATTTATTCTGGAGTTTGAGCATCGCCTCTTTGATTGCGCCGGTCATCTCCGCCGTAAACTTCGATACGGCTTCGGCCATCTGCTCATTGATTTTGCCGCGCATTTCTTCGAGCGCTGAACTGAGCGAAGTGAGCGACGCTTTATTGAAATCGTTTCCAAGGGCGAGCATGTCGGCCTGGACTTTCTGCGTGTTTGCCGTAAGCTGTGAAGAAAATTCGCCGGATGTTCCTGCAAAAGCAGCAAGCGTTTCTTTCACGGTGTTGTCGCCGTTGGTCTTATCCTCGTCCAGTGTTTGCCGGATGCCGTTCCGTGCGTCCTCGATCAGGTCCACGGCAAGTGTGTCGGGAAGTTCCGGGACTTCTTTTTCCACTTGCCGCATCGTATCGTCGAGTATATTCTTCTTGGTCGTATACGCTTTATCCATATGCAGCAGGATGTCGCTTTCCTGCTTGTTGAGCGCCGTGTGAGCAGCCTGGGCCTGTTTGGATATGGCTCCGACGCTTTCGCCCATCGAGGTCATAAGCTGCTGGCCGATTTCTACGGCCTGCTTCGTCAGTTCTTCAATTACGGAATCGATGAATTCCGGAAGTTGCCCGGCACCGCCGGAAGCAATCTCATCAATCGACCTGGCGGCTTCTCCCAATCCTTCGCTGATCTTTTCACCCGTCTCCGTGGTATCGTCTGTGATCGACTCGACCAAATCGTCGATGTCCTCGTTAACGTCTTCTTTCAGATCCCCGTTCTGCTCGTTGATGCCTTCCGCAAATTCGTCCGACATCTCGCTGAGGTCTTCGATGATTTCTCCGTACTCTTCCTCATCCTTATACCAACTGGCTATTTCAAATACGCTGAACCTGTTCTTCTGTTTTAAATCGTCCCCGTGTTTTTGCAGGTCATCCAGTTGCTGGTTTCCTCCCTGCCGTGAGGCCGTTGTCAGTATGGTTGCCGATTTTGAAAGCGCCATAAGCAGTGCGAGGCCTCCTGCTGCGGCGAGTTGTTTTTGTTTTTCCTTGTCGGCATTGATACCGGTAAGCGTCTGTGCCAGCGGTGTCATGGCATGCATGCGGGCTTTCCCGGGAGCGGCCAGCACTTCCTTTATCGTATCGCTGTACGCTTTGGTTACTTTACCTGTTTCCTCGCGGGCCGTTTTGTTGATATTCTGACGTTCAAGTGCCGCGCTGCCTTTGATGCCCGCTTTGCGCAATGCATGATCGATTGCCAGTTTGCCGGAAGCAAAAGCATACTCGAATTTGAGCATCTTATAAGGAACCTGCGCATCGACGAACGGGGCGCCTCCATCTCCCCGGTCACCACTTTCTTTTTTGCCGGGAACTTTGCGCACCCCGGAGGGAGCGGCCGTTTTTTTTGCGGGCAGAGGCTGCTTGCCTTTTACTTTTTGTTTCTCCTTCGGATCGTCTTTTTTATTTTTCTTTTTTGCGGTCTCCTCTTTTTTTATCGGAGGTAGAGCTTGAATATCCGGCGCATTTTTAGATTTCGGTGAGGAGCCTCCCGTTTTGACAGCTTTAGAACCCGCAGGCGGAGCAGCAGTTTTGCTTTTGGTTTCCGCCGTATTTTTTTTAGAAACGGGGCCGGGATCTTTTACCGCTGCCTCCGCCGCAGGCTGACGCGTACCGGTTGCCGAAGTCGTCACCGGAGTGATGGCTTTGGTTTTGGCAGGCGTGGTGGGTGCCGGGGAGGACATTGTTCAGCGGTTTACGGTCGGTTTATCTGATAACAGGTGCTTCACATTATAGGGAGTTTAAACCGACTTTCTTATCAAGGAATAAAGAGTTGATGATGCTGCTCAAGGGGCGATTTGCCGGGTAAACTTCACGGAATTTCATCCACACATGTATAATGCTGTTGAATCGTTGCCCGGGAAGCGTTCTCCTGAGGTCTACGATCTTGGCACATTCATCAGCAGTAAGAAGTCCGCCAGCCGCAGTAAGCAGGTCACTATTGGTTGCCTGGTTGAATGATACAATATTTAATCGCTTGGCCGGCGGTTTATCCTGCTCAAAAGTTTTACCCTTATTGTTAAGTCGTTTGAAATTAGTCGCCGTTTTTTCGAGATCTCCCCAATGCACGTTTATTTTCCTGGGGAAAAGTTTCATGTCTTTATCAGTTGGCTCTTCAGGATAATAGTCAACTGTTGTCTCGTAATAATAAATTTTATTTTTATTGGCGGCGTTCAACACTTCCGCTTTCGCCCAGTTTTCTACTTCTGTGCGCATATTGTTGTTCGTTTGTTTGGTTCCCGGGGTCAGATTCCATTTTAACCCGGGACCATGCAGGTTACCATTCAGCAGGTGAGCCGCAACCCAGTTACTGGCACGATTGGCGGAAGGGTAGTTCAGCAGTTCAACCCAACCCGGGATAACTTCACTCGGTTGCGACCCCGATGTATTACCAGGCAGATAGGTCAACGGTTCTGCAGTGACTTTTGAAGCCCGGCCATCGCTTTCGTTATGTTTAACATCGGTCTTTACGATGTCGGTTGGCGTACTGTCAACGCCTGCTATCGCCAGGAAATTACCAATCTTGTCAAGGCTCGCCTGGAGATCCGTGTTCAGCTTCGCACTGGCAGTCGCCGATACTTTATTAATGTCTATTTTTTGGAAATTAGTAATCAGACCATCAAGAACAATTTTTTCTTTTTCGGCATCCTGCAATGCTTTTAACTTAGGTTTATCCGGATCCTTCGCAGGATCAAGCGTAGCTCTCCGGTCAGTAACCATTTGTGCAAAAGGCTTGGGATCACTCCTGACAATCAGTTTAGCATTGGCTCCTTCTCCTTCAAACGAAATGCTGTGATCTTTACCGTCGGGCGATTTGAAATTTTTCTTTGCCTTCCACCAGTTAACTATCCTTCCCGCAAGATCCTTCCCGCCCTGTATCAATCGCATTACTTGTGTTTTAATCCAATTAATCACCGCATCCAGTTTCCCGCCGATCCAGTTCTGGATTGCTTCGATTGCGCTTTTCACTTTAGCCGCCACATTGCCCAGCCCGAGGAACCGCGCCAGGAAATCGAGCAGGATCGGGATCGTGCGCGCCATCGTGCGTTCGATAAAGTTGGCTGCCTGCCCGAGACTTCCTGCCGCAATCGCCGCAACCGAATCGATTACGGAATTCACGAATTCAAGAATGCGGCGGATATTATCGATGAAGAACATGATCGTATTGTAGGTCTTCAGAATCGCGTCGATCACAGCACCTACCGGCGAGAGCAAGGCCACCAATTGCTGGATGCCCGCCGTTACGATTTTTTCGATGATGAAATTCCGGATCTTCTGCAGCAGGAGGTCTTTTAGTCCGCCGAAAAATTCCATCACACGATCCTTCAGCGCTTGCACGATTCCTTTCTCGCGAATCTCCATCACGATCTCGAAACCGGTTTCCAGGGCGGTTACTACGCGTTCGCCGAGTATGCGCACCATGCGGACTTTGATCTTGTCCCAGGTAAGTCCGAGAATCTGCAGCCCGAACCAGATGAATCCTTTCAGGTCCCATTTTTCCGGCATCTGTATGCCCTGCGCGGCGATCGGTCCCGTCAGCCAGGCGATCACACCGTCGCGCAGGTGCGTGAGAATATTCGTTCCGAATTGCCGTATGCCCTGGCCGACCGCACGGACAAGGTTGCCGAGAAAACGGACCGGGTCGCGGATAATCGTCATGAATGTCGTCTGCACTTTTTTCAGGATGGCGAGCACCTGCGCACCACCCGCACCCATCACCGCTTCGAAAATAAATTCCAGCAGTTTTTCCAGCGCAGCCAGGCAGAAACCGGCGAGGTCGCTCAGCACCGGCGAAAAAATACCGGCAAGTCTTCTGAACGCCGCAATAGGAGCGAGGATATCGTTTGCGCTCAAACTGTCCCACGCTTGTGTAAATGTATTCCGGATCCGTTCCCAGGTGAGATTACGCGTCGTCGTTTCCGTAACGAACCACTGGTATGCTTTTTCAAGCGCACGCGATTGCACCAGCTGGTCGAGTTTTTCCTGCCCGCCGGGAATGAATGCACAAACGCCACGCAGGATGTTGAGCGGTGATCGTTCCACCGCTTCACCCGTCAGCGGGTTGGTGCCGATCAGCGTGGTGATCAAACCCCAGCCGGGAATGTCTTTGATTACGTCGTTGAGCGGCCGCAGTAAAGTCTGGCGCAAAAACTCCACGACTTTATTCAGCACTTTGTTGGCAAAACTGACGATCCGGTTTATAACAGGTCCGAAATGCCGCCTGAAAATGGCGATGTTCCCGTCGATTCCTTCCAGTATGCCCATCTCGCTCCAACATCGGTCCCAGGTACTCCGGATTTCACCCAGCGACGGCAGTTCGGAAAACACACTGTCGAACCAGGCCGCCGCCTGCGCCAGCAAACCGCTTTCGCGCAGCTTGTCGTTTATCGACGGACCGATGACCGGGATCAAATCAAGCAATCCGCCGAACCAGGCTGCGGTATTTCGCGCCACGCTTTCGCCGAGAATGGGATTGTAACCCATAATGACCGTGAGCAATGTCCAGACCGGCACTACGCGTCTCACGGCATTGTTCACGGTATCCCAGCCGAGGCGTCGCACTTTCGGTGCAGCTGTGGAAGCTCCCGGCTGCATGCTGGCCTGCGGTTTTTCTTCCGCTTTTTTCTGCGTCTTTTTTTCTTCGGTAGCAGCCTGCACGGGTTGCCCTGCAGGTGCAGGCACGTCTTTCCCGCCTTTCGGGTGGGCATAACCCTGCTGGATCACGTGCGTGAGTTCGTGCGCGAGCAGGAAACGTCCTTCCGTAGTTTCCGGGTTGTATTTCCCGCGGTTGAAAAAAATATGGTTGCGGTACGCAAAAGCCTGCGCACCGATCTCGTTGCAAAGTTGTATCGCCGTGGTATCGGTATGAATCCTGACCAGGGCAAAATCAACCCCGAAACGCCGGTCCATATAAGCACGAACCGAAGGTGCGAGGGCTGTGCCTCCGCTCATCATGCCGCTCAGCCGCGCTTCAAATTCGGGACTGGCGAAAGCCTCGCTGTTTTCTCCTTCACTTTCGCGCTGAACGGATTCTTTCATCGCGGGTTTTTCGTCCGCTTTGGTCGCCAGGGGATTTTTCTGCGCTTTTTCTTCGCTCTTGCTGACCTTTTCTTCGGAAGCTTTTTTTAGCTGGTCTTCCTTTTTGCTGATTTCTTCTTCTTTCCGCGCAACCGTTGTTCCTGTTGCCATCGTTGTTACCTGCGCACGCAGGAGCTGCGGTTTCTGTTCGGCCTTGCTGACTTTCTCTTCCGAAGCTTTTTTGACCTGTTCTTCCTTCTTACTGATTTTATCTTCTTCTTTCCGTGCAACGGTTACCGCAGGCACCGCACCCTGTGCACGCTGCATCTGCGGTTTTTGTTCCGCTTTGCTGACTTTTTCTTCGGACGATTTTTTGACCTGTTCTTCTTTCTTGCCGACTTTCTCTTCTTCTTTTCGGGAAACAGTTGTTGCGGCTGCTACGGTCTGCGAGCGCTGCATCTGCGGCTTTTGCTCGGTCTTGCTGACTTTTTCTTCGGAAGCTTTTTTTACCTGCTCTTCCTTTTTGCTGACTTTATCTTCTTCTTTTCGCGCAACGGTTGCTGCCGGTACATTCACCGTGGCTTGTGCGCGGAGCAATTGCGGTTTCTGTTCAGCCTTGACGATTTTTTCATCAGGCGACTTTTTAACCTGCTCTTCTTTTTTCTTGACTTTCTCTTCTTCCTTCGGTGCGATGGTGGGTGCAACGGCCTTGGTGCTTACCTGTGCACGCATGAGCTGCGGCTTTTGTTCGGCTTTCGCAATTTTCTCGTCGGCCGATTTTTTAACGGGCTCTTCTTTCTTTTTTACTTTTTCGTCTTCCTTCGGCGCAATGACTGCAGCAGTGGGCTGCGCACGCATGAGCTGTGGTTTTTGCTCCGCTTTGCTGGCTTTTTCTTCGGGCGCTTTTTTTACCTGTTCTTCTTTCTTCTTTACTTTTTCATCTTCTTTCTGCTGAACTTTTTCTTCTCCTTTTTTCCGGAGCTGCCGTTCATTCAGTTCATGGGGAAGCTGGCGTGTCCGTGTTTCCTTCGGAGATTCTGTCGTGTTGGTTTCAAGCTGGTTTTTCTCCTGCTCGATCTTAACCTTTTGTATGCCGGAGAGCGGTTGAAGTTTTTCTCCGCCTGCTTTCCGGAATAAAAAGAGACCGGGATTATTTTTTGCCTGCGGAAGTTTTCCTGATTTTCCCGGTTTGAGATCGCTGCCGCTGCCTGCGCTGAGGTCGGAATCGCTCATGCTCACCACTTTCTGGGCCATCGCGTCGGCCTGGTGTTCGAGCGGATCGTTTGCTTTGCCGATAGCCAGCTTGGCTTGTACAAAACCGTTGGCTTTGCTTTCCGGTTTGGTCAACACGGTGCCGTTCGCATGCTTCGCCGAAGTTTTGCCTTCTGCGTGTGCTGCGCTCTTCTGCACGGGCGATGTGGTGGTCGCCGCTTTGCCGATCGTTTTGCTTTTTGCCGACGTCGACATTTCTTATCCCGGAAATAAGCAACCGGGTGCTGTTATTATGTTCAGCTACTCATATTGAGCGACCTTCTTTTTTGAATTCCCTGCGCACGCCTTCTTCCAGGTCTTCGAGCAGGATGACGTTGCTTTTTCTCCGCAGCGCCATCAGCATGACATAACGAACTACATTCATCATCGAACCTCCGGATATTTCGTATTTCGTGGAGATGTCATGCAGTTTGATACGCTCTTCGAGTACGCAGGAATCGGAAAAAGCCTGTTGCCACAACTTGAGCCGTTCTACCGGGCGCGGCATGGGGAAACTGACTACCGTCTGGAAACGGCGGGTAAACGCATCGTCGAGGTTCGTTTTGAAATTCGACGCGAGGATGACGATTCCCGGGAAATCTTCCAGCCGCTGCAGCAGGTAACTCACTTCCTGGTTGGCGTAACGGTCGTGCGCATCTTCCACTTTCGTACGTTTTCCGAAAAGCGCGTCGGCCTCATCGAAAAACAAAATCCAGTTTTTATGCTCGGCCTGTTCGAATATTTTGGACAGGTTCTTTTCCGTTTCACCGATGTATTTGCTCACGACCATCGAAAGGTCGATGCGGTACACGTCGCGCGAGGTCAGTTTGCCGATCAGGCATGCTGTCAGCGTTTTCCCTGTTCCGGGCGGGCCGTGAAAGAGCGCGCGGTAACCGGGTTTGAGTTTACGGCTCATGCCCCAGTCGTTCATAATCGTATGCTCGAAATCGATCCAGCTCTTGATCTCGTCGATCTGGTCCACCAGTTGCGGCTCGAGTACCAGGTCCGACCATTCGTGCGTGGTGTTGATCCGTTTTGCGGGAAAATCACGGTCGAAATTCGGACGGCGCGACTGGCCGATCGTTACAAAATCAACGATCTCGCGCGAAATGCCGAGCACACCGCTCAGGAACGGTTCACCCGGCGGCGGCGTTTCCATCTTGATGATTCCGTGCTGCGAAAAGAAATGATCGGGATCGAAAAGATACTGGAGATTGATCCGCTGCTGCAGGTTTTCGCCCGCAAGAATAAACAAAGCCGTTTCTCCCGTCGGAAGAAAACCGCCGTGCGCCAGTCCTTTCACCCCGCCGAATTCCGTAAACCCGCGGTCCGTATCCGCATTCTTTGCGAAAAAAACGTCGAGCAGGTGCGGGCGCAGGTATGGCGTGAGCGCGAGGGTAATCACGATCCGTTCTTCGAAACTGAGGTTGTAATGACTGATCAGCCCGGCATACATCGAATCCGCATGAAGCGGTTCGGGCGGGTTGATTTCGGTAATGTCGCTGTATTTGCATTCCTGTCCGAAATACAATTTCAGCCGGGTGTCGAGCACTTCGGCAAACCATCCGAGTTCGCGGTTCAGCGTTTCGGAATTGAGTTTTACCGGGTCTTTGTTCACCATTCTGCTTGCAGTAATCGTTTCATCCATGGCGCTCTTATTACGGATATGCTCCAGGGGAGCGTATCAATTAAAATATCGATGGCTGTGCGTTCGATGCGAATGAGATAACCGTATTCGGTTTCGGTAATGCGTCCTTTTCTTTGCATGAACGAATTACGGATCATATCGCCCGACGAAGTTTTGAGCCGTTCCCAGCGTTTGGCTACTTCGGAAAGCAGCTCCGCCGCATGTTTCTTTTCCGACGCGGTAAGTTTCATCCTGTCCGGAAGCGCTGTCTCCGGCGGCAGCCCGCAGAGCAGCTTGTGGAAAAACAGTTCGTGCTCCGATGCGCGCGTTTTACCCGTCGCTATATAATGAAGTATGAATACCGCACGCGCCGCCGCACGCGCATCGGCGAAATATTTTCCGTCGGTAAGCTCGAGTGCGCGGAAAAATCCCGGCAGGAAAGGCGAAATAAGCACGAGCCCGGCATAGTTTGTCGCCACGCCGCCTTCGGGCAAACGGGCGGATTTGCCTGCGACCGGTTCCTGCGCTTTCAGCAATTCCCCGGGAATCATTGTTTTTTCTTCTCCCGGCTTTTGAATCGGCTCCGCAGGATCGTGTGAAGTAATTTGGATTTTCGGATCGCCTGCTTCATCCGCAGGCTTGCCCGTTTGGTTTATAACGGATTTATCTTCTTTTGAACCCGGCTGTGATGCAGTCTTTTTTCCGGTTTGTGCGGTTGTTTTGCCCGGCAGTGTTTTCCTGCGAACACCGGCGCTGATGGCCGGCGGCCAGGAACCGAACAGGATTTCGAGTATTTCCTGCTGGGCAGGAGTGAGTTTCGTTTCCGAAGCGGAAAATCCGTTTTCGTTTTTCTCCGCAGGAAAGAATGCACGCAAAACGATTTCGTAAATATCCTGCGGCCAGTCTGTCCACGCGGCAAGTACAGCAACCAGTGTTTCCTGGTCCGTAATTTCACCAACGATTACCGGTTCTTTCCGCTTCCATCTTGTAAAAGCCTCTACACGCGCAGGACTGATCCCGGTTTTCCCGAAGAAAAAACGGAGAACAGGTTTTTCCCCGATGCGCAGAACAGAAGCGGGAACTGTATTTTCCCATTCGAGCAGCAACCGGAGCAGGGGAGCCTCGCCACGATAGCTGATCGGACCGGATGAGATTATGTTTGTTCTTTCCGTTATCACCGTGTACAAAGTCCTGAAAGGTTCGGACATGTTACCCGGAACAAAAAGCGGCAGGGTACGCAGCAAAGCGGCTGTGAGAACTGTTCCTGTTTCCGGCGATGCCTGTATGATATACAGCTCGGTGAATGCGGCTGCCAGCCAGGCTTCGTGATCGGTTTCTGGAGGAAATGCATTCCCGTTTTTCCGCAGAATATTTTCCAGTATGCCGATCTGTTTCCTGCCTTTTTTCTGTGCCTGTGGTCCGCCGATAAGACTAAAAAAACTGCGTAAAGCAGCTTTCGTATTAAATTGAAAAATCAATCGCCGGAATTTTTCCGGGTTCCCCCGCAGTTCAGGCAGCAGTTGCATTAAACTGACCGGTGACTTTTCGAAAATATCGCGGGCGAGTTCAGGAATATCCACGGGCGCTTCATCGATATCTTTCCACCAGGGAATCTGCCCGGTTTCCAGGAAGTGATGAAATGCAAGGACTGCCGCTTCCCGGGCACTGAGCTGTATATTGGTTTGCCATCCCGCTATCCCGCCAAAGCCGGGCACAGGCGGAAGAAGGCGGGAAAGCGGAAACGTGGAAGAACCCTGCGAAACCTGCAGGTTACGGTGTTTATTTACCTGCTGTATAATGGATTCGCGCAGGTGATTTTTTAATTCGCTGTCCAGTGTTAAACTGCCGATTTCACCGAGATCCAATTCCAGGTTGTCGATAATGAGCAGTTCATCCTTGCCCGAGAGTTCGTTGAAAATTGCTTCAATTTCGGGAAGCAGCTTACTGAAATAATAATCACGCACCTCCTCCTGCATCCGCGCAGCCTCTGCGGATGAACCGAGTTGCAGGTTAATCACCTGCTCATTGATGAGGTGCGTATGCATCATACACCGGTTATCAGGTCGATTGTCCTGGAAACAATCTTGTTCAGTTCGGGTTTATTATTTAAAGTCCCTTTAAGCGTGTTCAGGTTTTGAAGATCGTTGCCTCCGAATGTTTTTGCTTTAACCAGGTTACTTGCAAAACCGGGCATGCTCTTGATCATCTGGTTGGCTACGGGAAGTGAGGTGATATCTGTTTGGCGGTACGCAGGCATAAACAGTTCCGTCATATACATATCGTGATACATCGCCATGTAAGGAGGATTGCCTGATTGCTGCGCAGAAACACGGTTCAGTTCCTGTACAAAATTGTAGTTGTCGTTGATTAGTATGTCCGCATTACCCGCCCCGATGTACGCCGGGATATCCTGTTGTCTCGCCAGTACTTTAAATCCTTCGGATGTTCGTCCGAAGGCAGCAGACAGTGCGCTGTCGCTTTCAATGATGGAATTGATCTCCGGATCCGATGCGAGAGTTAATCCGCGATCGATATATGGAACCACGATTCCCCAGTCGACAACAACGGGAGGGCCCTGCGGTTTCGGCACGGAACCCGAGATGAGCGCCGTATCCGAAGTATAGCAACCTGTATAATCGTCGTTGGTGAACGCTTCTGCAGTAACACTGTCCTCGTATGAAAGCGTTCCGTCGCCGCGGTCAGTCGCATTGACGTAGAACGTTGTATTCTGCCCGTTAAAGTAGTCGCCGTTGTAAAGCCATCTCCTGCTTCCGGCTCCGTTCGTATCCATGCGCGCATCAATCAGTACCTGCCATGTTCCTGTCTCGGGATCCTGGATGGCATAATTGGGATCAGAGAGTAAAGGCTGTGCATCTATTTTGGTGATCACCGGGGCCTGGCTAATGGTAATTGCATAGCTGACCAGCACATAATCCGGATCAGTATCGCTCTTCGTTTTATCCACCATCTGAACGTTATGGTTGCCCGGGGGAACTTTGTACGGAGTATATGTCCACGTTCCGGGCCCTGTATTTTTGACCCCGGCAGAATTGTCTCCGTCCGTATCGACAACATCCACGTCATTGATATCACGTCCCCCGGTATCGTACACGATATTGAAAACGGTATCGTCTTCCGTGCAGAACGTATTGACTTCCGTAGTGCCGTCGGCATCGACAACGGAAACTGTCGCGTCGCGGAATACTTCGGCTACGCGGATAAAAACCATGGCTTTGTCCGGAATGCCGTTCACCTTATTCTTTACTTCATACTCGAATGAATCAGTTCCTACGAAATCGGTTTTAGGCGTGTACTCGTAAGCATATACGGATAAGCCGTTCCAGGTCTTGATGCCTTTTACGGTTCCTCCCTCGTCCGTTGATCTTGACGTACCGTTTTCGATATCGTCGATAACAAGCACATCCCGGGAATGCGCCATGTCGTTGAGCGAAGGCCAGATGTGTATGGTGAGATTCTTTTTTGTAAAAGCGAAATCGTCTTTGGCAACCGGACCAACAGGAACGGTTTTCAGGAATTCTTCTTCGGCCTCGTTTTGGCATTCAAAATCGCATCCGCAGCCGGGCTGCAGGTTATAAGGCAATGAAAAATCGGCGATGACGCTGAAGTTATTCCTGATCTCTTCGCCTTCTTCGCCCCGCACTTCTTCTGCATCTATTTCGACTCCTTCGCGGGATTCCCGTTTTTTGCCCGCTTTATCGTCGCTGTCGAATGCTTTGTAGTTTTTCTCCAGGGACCGGAGCAGCGGACCGAGTTTTTCAAAAAAACTTTTCGTCGGGGAGGAAGTCGACTTGCTGCCGCCGTCCGTTTTTGTTTCCGCAGCCGCTTCCGTTTTTGTTTCCGTTGTCGTTTCTGCCGATGTGGTTGCGGGCGGCTTGGGAGTTTCCGTGGCCGCTTCCGTTACAGGTTGAGCGGAGTCTTTGCTTGTGGTCGTTTCTTTTCCGCGGAATACTTTGGAAATACCGAGATCAATAAGCGTTTTTCCCTTGTTCAGCGGGGCCAGTGATGTGAAACCTTTATCCGTTATTTTTTTGGAAAGTTCGGCAGAGGCGGCGGTGGCTGTATCGTTTGTACGGGCAATTTCAGTCCAGCTTCCGGGCGATTTTTCATCGATCGTTTTTGCAGTCACGGTCAGTTCGGATTCCCGGAGCTTCATTTCCTTCGCTTCGAGAAATGCACTTTTGATCGCGTTATTGTTCGCCTCGATGAGCGCACTGTCTGCAAGGCTGACTTCCGCTGTTACCGGGTTAACCGTAGCGGCAGGTTTGGCGGTTGTTTTGGCAGTAGCCGCTGTTTTTTTTGCGGCGGTGGTTTTGGCGGTGGCTTTGGTTTTGCTGCTTGCCGGTTTTTTTTTCTTAGCCATGATGGATGTCTTGCAGAAGTGATTATTAAATATTTTTTACGCAGTGATGCCGTCGGGCCTGCATACAATGATAAACGTACCGTATGTATATGTGCCCGCGAGATGTTCCATGCCGCAGTGCTTTTGTACAAACTCGTCGAAAGGTTCGGCAATGGCGCGGCTGCGGTGTTTTCGCGTCATGTAACGAACGTAAACGCGGTAAAACTTCATGAACCAGAAACGATCGAGCAGCAGTCCGCCGAGATAAGTGACAAGACTGACACCTTCGTCGATTACGGTCATCTGGTGCAGCGCATACGGATCGGAAGTATCCACGCCCGAAGTAATCCCGTCGAGGAAACCGCTGTCGAGCAGGCTTTTCAGCACGAGGCGGATCAGCCGGCGATATTCATCTTTGAATACATCGAAGTTTTCGGCAAAATCCGGCAGGCAGGCGGGAAAAAGTTCAAGCAGGCGTTCTTTGATTTGTTCCAGGATGCCGATGATCCTGTTGATCGCTTCGATCGTTTCTTTCGCGTCGTCCGCTTCCTGCGTGGGAGCGCCGGTTACCGGGTCGGTGGCTTTGCTTATATCCGTCAGGTAAGGCAAAACGGAATTCAGGTAAACGATCAGCGACTCCAGCAGGCTGAGCGGCTTTTCGCGCAGGATATGGTAATCTTCCTGCAGGTCTTCGTAAATAAAGTTGAAACTGTCCTGGCTTGAAACTACTTTCTGGCCCGTGCCTTCCGAGAAATAAAGCACTTTCACCGGGAAAGCGAGATCGTACTTCTCTTTCAGTACCCTGATCTCTTCCAGCACATCGTCAACGTTTTTTCCTTTGATGCCTTCGATACGCAGAAGCGGGTGACCGTCCTGCGCGTATTGCATCGGCTCGACGAAATAATTATCGGTCGTATAGTTTTGCGCGAAATACCCGTAACGTTCTTTCCTCCTGAAACGAAGTGTTTTCCAGGGCGACCAGCTTTTCAGCAGCAGGTCGTTGTTGTTCGCTGAGTTGTTTTCGATCGAGTAATAATAGGGAATGCTGCGCCCCGAATGCGGCGCAAGCTGCGGCTGGTCGGGATTGATTTCCGTTGCCGAACCGATTGCCGGAACGGAAAAGCTGGTGGCCAGTTCTTCCATTTTTACAAACAGGAGCCTGATGATACGCAGCCGTTCATCATTCCGGTTAATGACCGGCGACGGACGGAAAATATTCCGGAAGGCATCGGCCAAACCGGTTACCGGTTGCCCAACGATACCCAGTCCGAGGTGGCGGGGGTAATCATTCGCTGCGAAACAGCCCGGGTTTGAAACAGCGAAATCGTTGAACTGGTCGGCCATTTCGTTCCAGGCGAACGTGATATCTTTCAGCGCATCGTAAACATACTGGCGATATGTTTCGCCTCCGCCGAGATTGGCGATGGCATTTCTCAGGGTATTTTTACGTCCCGTGTCGATATCGAGTATGGGACCGTAAACCGTAAAATTATTTTCCAGCGTATTCCGCAAAACAGTTTGCTGCTCGATGGAAATGGCGTTGAAAAAAAGATCGAGAAGCGCACTGGTGCTCACATCGATAAGGTCGAGCACAGCCTCCGGGTCTCCCGGTGTATCGTAAATCGTTTTCCTGATATTCAGTTGCGGAAGCAGCGCGGGCGCCGCAAAAGTTTCGTCCAGCAGGGCTGATTGCCTGATCAGCAGCGGCCTTACTGTGATGGTACGCTTCATGCCCTTGTTGTCGCAATTCGAACCGGTACATGATTTGAGGTCTTCGTCGAGCAGTTCGAGGTAAAGCACAAGAACCATGTTGGGGATCGTGATGCCGAAACTCCAGTCGGCCAGTTCCTGGTCATTGGTTCCCGTGGTCAGCAATTCGAATGCTGTTACGTCCGTGCTTTCGTCCTCGTCTTCATCATCGGCGCGGTACGTTACATCGTCGTCATCGTCCGGATCATCGAGCAGACCTTTTCCATACAGGTAATTATCCGTAGCGGGATCAATATACTCCTGGAAATGAGTATAAGTAACATCCTGCGGCACTTCGATCAGGTACCCGGAAGTAGTGATACCGTAACCCGCTTCAATGGTTATCGTTTTTGCCGAAGCATTATACGAATAACCAAGACCGCAGACAATACCGGTTCCCGACAGCCTGACACGGGTAAGCCTGTTGTGCTCGTCAAGAAAGCGGCGTAAATCATTCAGGTGGACGTTGGTCAGCACCTGGCCTGATTCGAAGAAAGGATATGTGGTTGGCGTGTTCATGAGCAACAGTACTATCGGTTAGTATTAACTATTTTTTTTACAAAGAGCCGAGCGTTGTTTGCCCGAGAATAATTTGCGAATCCTCGGCGGAAACAGTTTCGCAGTCGTGCAGCATTGCAGTCGGATAAATATTATTCAGGTTGAACAGTTCGTCGATAAAAGCGGCTGTAACATTCGGATTGGGTACGCTGTTGATCGACATCGTTTTTACCCATGCTTCGTAGGCGGTTTCGAATGCCTGCATCTGCTCGAAGCCGATCCAGCAGATGCGCACGTAAATATGCGCGGGCGTTTCGCGGCGGATGACTTTTTCAACATACTTCCTGAAGTTAAGGCTGCGGAAGCGGGTAGGCCATGCCGGCAGCACCACGGAAATGCGGAAAGAGTAAGGATCTTCATCGCCCGAACAAATGAAAGGCGCCGTATCGTATTCCCCCGGTATAATGTCGCCGTTGAACTTCAGGAAATTCTGCAAAGCGTCAATTTCCGTGCGCATTTCTTTTTCGTCGTCATAAATTTCCGAACCCTGCACAAGAAGCTCGCGGATATTCGCGTCGAACGAATCGGAAAAAATGCTGATCGGTTTGCTCATGTCGAGTACCGCTTCCCCATTCTTATCCCTTTCGTATGAAATGTCGTATGTGCCGTAACGTCGCGTTGCATCTATGCCATGCGTGCAGGCATTGATACTGCTGTAATCTTCGCTGCGGTATGCCAGCCCGTTCGAGTTGTTGCTCAGCACGAATCGCCACCGCGATGTGCTTCCGCTATCGTCATCACTGTCGTCTTCTTCGTAAGGTCCTCCGGCTTCTGCTTCTTCGGCCAGCTCTTCAGCGGAGCCGATCTTGTACATGGTGAAACTGTATTCGGGAAGAATCAGCGCAGGAACTGTTTCGTCTTCGGCAAGTTCACAACGGATGCAGGCCGGTAGCAGTTTATCGATATTGGTTCGCGGGCGGAGCAGGATATGCTCAACGAGGTGGAAATTTTCATTGTCGCAATCCTCGCGGAACAGCCTGATCGTTTCCGCCAGCGCCGCATCGCGATCAGCTTCCAGGGTATATTCAGGCGAAGAAGAAATTATTTCGGCCGGCGTGCAATCGTTCAGCAGGTGAAACTGGTAAGGACCGCTTCCGCTTTTGCTGTAATATTTTGACTGGTCGGCATGCTGCAGCATGTAGTGCAGCAGATCTTCGATACAGCTGCGTTCTTCATTTTCCGGTGAGATCAGCAAGTAATCGTCGGGATCAGGTGTTCTGGCATCGCCGATTTCGATCCACCACATTTTTTTCGGGTCGAGCGGATCGGAAACATCGATCCGGCTTTTCATCTGGATTTCTTTCGGGGCCAGCGTGCGGCGAACGTATTCGTCCATCCCGAGCAGGCGCACGATCCGTTGTTTCAGGCCGGCCGTATTGTAAGTGCCCCAGGTACCGGGATCGGCGGTGAATCTTTCCGGCTTGAACGGGTTCGACGGTTTGTAATCGAAAGCCCTGTTCCGGTCGCGGCTTATTTCAGGATATTCCCGGAGCAGCGTTTCCTTATCCGCGATCAGTTTCAGTTGCCCGGCTTCTTTTCCGAGTTCGGCGAAAAGCAGCAGGCTGTATTCCGTTAGCTCTTCACAGAAACGCGCCATCAGGTGATCGAGTACGCGGTTGCGGCGGTCGGCGAAAACGGCATCTGTTTCGGTGATCGCCTGCACCTTGTTTTCATAATACGTTCCGATATCGCTGATGAGCGATTGTGCCAGTGTCTTCTTAACTGAATTGTCGGTTTCCGCATCCACACCGGCCAGTGCAGCTATCCCTTCGGGCGAATCGAGATACTCTTTCCAGTAACTGTCGATCAGTTTATTGCCTAATAACGCTCTTGATTCGGGATCGCTGTCCATGAAATATTCCAGGAGAATATCTCCGTCGTTGAACATCCCGATCTCTTTCAACTGCTGCACGAAATACGTTTTCCCGGTGCGGCTGTAGGTTTCGTCTTCGTTCTGTTCTACGGATGCTTCGAACGAGAACAGTTTTTTCACGTTGGCCAGCTGGGCGAGGTAATTGGTGAGCAGTTGCTCGAAAAAAGTAAGATAGGCTTTGAGTTGCTTGGCCTGCGCGACACGTTTGTCGCTCGCATTACCCGGCAGCCCGGCCGGACCGATACCGTAAACCAACGGGAATTCATTCTGCACCGGCAGGTAATCCGCCAGGTTGCGGTATGTGCCTTCCGCGATCTCCAGGTTGTTGTCCGGGTTTTTCAACCGCACGCGCGTGGAAGTCTGCTGCAACTGGCGAAGCTGGCGGTTCACTTCGTCCGGGTGCGCCATGTAGGGAAGATCGTTCTTGAAGAAAAGCAGTTTCGATTTCGCACGCGAAAGGTGTGCGGCATGCGATACGGGCAAGGTCATTTTCCACTCCAGCGGATCACCCGGGATATCGCCGGTGTAAGGAATGAGTTTTATTTCGTGTACGGCGATCACGCCTTCGAGGTCCATGATCGCGCTGATGATATCCGATACGTACAGCTCCGAACGCAGCGTGGCTTTTTCCAGTTCATCGTCGTCGATAAAACCGTGCTGAAGCAGCGGACCTTCAAAAATTTCATCGGTCGTTTTGCCTTTTTCGAGCATTTCGGCCAGCGTATAAAACTGGAGCGTGGGCGAAAAATAGTCGATCGCGAACTGGTAAATACGCGCCTGCAGTTCGGCCACGTTTACGTTTTGTTCCACTTCGATATCTGCGCAGATGGCGATATCGTAATGACTCACCCGGTTCACCGAAAGCACGTCTTCACATAGCGCACGGTGCGCCATCAGGGTTTTACGGACGTTGGCGATGATTTCATCTTCACGGTCTTTCCGCAACTGCTTTTCATCCATGCTCAGCTCGCTCTCCTCTTTCCCGTCCGGCGGATCTTCAAACTCGAGCAGTACATTGTAAAGTCCGCTGATCGGGACAATCCGTTCGGCGTTTGCCGCGTTGAGCGTGAGCGTGCATGCGCCCCGGTCGATATAAACCGGTTGTTCGAAATCTTTGGCAGTCGTGATCCAGGCGTTCTTTACCAGTTCCACGTCGATCACCAGTTTACGGATATCGTTCTCCGTTACCGGGTTCACCGGCAGAATGTCTTTTGCTGCAAAAAAGTTGACGGTAGCTGCCGAGGGATCTTCGTCAGCCAGCAGATCCTCCATAGAAAACGAAGTCCTGTAGCCGAGATCGGTTACGGCGTAGCAAAGCAGTTCGAGGCTGGAAATGCCGGGATCGTGTATATTATAATCCGTCCAGATCTTTCCCGAAAGCGCGGCAATGAAACTGATGCCTTCGGAGCGGAGAAAATCATAGTTCTCGCTCGAAGCCAGCTCCGGGGTTTGCGGTATGGTGAGTGTATCTTCAGCCATAACTATAGATCCTCTTCTTTTACATTGTTGAGTATATGCGTTTCAGCAGAAACGAGGATGGATTTGGCGGAGGACGCTTCCACGGCTTCCACGGGTTCCGGATCCGAACCATCCGGGTTCAGTTTGTAAAGCAGGAACTGGTCCACATAATCCACGTAATCCCGTTCTTCCACGAAATCGATAATGTACGAGCGGTGAATCTTTCCGCCGAAAACAATATCGGCTCCTTCATCGAAAGCCCAGGGTGAAAGAAATTTCTTGATGTCGTCAATCAGCTTCGTCCGGTAATATCCTTTGTCGGCTTCGAATTCGGGAAGGAATTTCACGCCGAAGTTCACCTGGATCTCTTCGTAATCGGGATTGATCACTTCGAGCTGCACAAAACGAGAACATTTTGTTTTCAGGTAGGTTTTGATTTCTTCACGCGTGCCGATACTGGTGGACGGCTGCAGCGGGTTTACCTGGTTCTGGTTACGCAGGTTGGAAACCACGATGATGCATACATGCCCGGGAGCGAGCTCGGTATAACAGCCTTCCACTTCCAGCTTATTCGCAGTATGGTTGATGCATTTCGTTTTATAAATGGACGGGTAATTTTCAAGTACGAGCCGCTCGTAGTCCCAGATCGTAACGGCGCGCTGCTTGTGGCGCAGGCGTTCACTTACCCGGCGGTAGTATTCGTTTCCTTCTTCTTTGGTGCGACCGCCGAACGAAGCGTAAGGCTGCGATACTTTTTTAATCTCGCCGAGCGGCGTATCCAGTTTTTTTACGGTGCTTGCCGCGAGCGGTTCCGAAAGCCGGGTGAGATCGTTCCCGTTATCGGTGAACGTGGCTTTTACGGCCTGCGTTTTTATGCTCAGTACTTTGCACAGCGCCGAACTGTTCTCTTTCGTCGATGCGGAGAACCAGTGATAGCCTGCAGGCAGTATGGTATTGTCGCTGGTCGCGTCTTCGGGCAGTGCGAGTTTGATGATGCCGCTGGTGATGAAACCGTTGGTGGTATCCTTCAGCACTTCCGACTGATCCAGTGTCAGCCATGTATTATCGCTCAGGTAGCTCCAGTTGATATCCGGGAGCTCTACATCGGGATTCCCGCTGTCTTCCACCACCTGCACCAGCATGGAAACGCTGAGTCCCGGTTCTGCATTCTCGAGGCCGATGAAGAACATGGATTCCTGTTCTTCCGAAGTACCTTCATCCGCATTCTCGATTTCGAACCGGGGAATAATACCGGAGCCGGTAACTTCATCTTCTTTTTTGTAGCCGAAAGGATGAATGACGAAAAATTCGTCGGTGCCGGTATCGAGTGTTTGCTTCGAGGAATAATTGAGACTGATGGCTTTTACTTTGGGCGTATAAGGCGGTGGAACGGAGTAGATGGGATGAGTGGATTCCGTTGATGTCTTCAAAGCCGCACGCATCAGGGCTTCGGCATACTTACTATGCAGGAAATCTTTAGCACCTAATACAATGCGGATGAAGCCGCGTTGTGAACTTGTTCCGTAAGGTTCAAGCGTATCAAACGAATCTGACCTGGATGGATGGAAAAGCTGGTTCGCTGTTCGTGTAAGTTCTATGGCCTGTCCGTGGACAGCATCGTCCGTATTAAACAGACCAATATTGGTACCTGAGGCGCTTGACGTGCTACCGTCGGTAAGATCAGTATAGTTGATGATGAAATTTTCATCCGTAGAACTGTTGGAGTTATTCACCCACCTGCCTTTATCCAGGTATTCGACACGCGCTACAAAACCTGCCGTGGTCGGGACTGCGGTTATGGCGCCTACGGTCAGATATGGTGCATAATAAGTAGCAAAATCACAAGCTCCTGCGCCGGTCGTATCCGGTACATCGCCCCATTCGATATTCAGTGTAAGCGAGTCGAGTACTTTATAGAACACTTCTTCGCTGCCGATGATAAGCGAAGAGCCTGAAGCCGGCGCTGTGCCAAATGCTTCGAAAGGTTTTGAAGGATCAAAGGTCGTCGGACCGCCCTGCGCGAAAATAGTTTTTACACCCTGGACCGTCGTCTCGATCGAAGCCGCGCTGACAACCGCATTTTTGAAAGCAGGGTAGAGCATGGAATCGAATGATTCCGCAGGTGTATTATCCGTTACGGTTTTATGCAGCAACTGTACATAAACTACCGGGTAACTGGCGGGAATGTCGACCAGTTCGGCGTGTTTCTCTGCATTATAAGGTGCTGTGGCGGGACTGCCGCTCCCGAGATTGCCGCTGATCGTGAGCGTGTAGGTGCCTGAAGCTTTCGTGAGTATAACCTGCGGGCCTTCGAGCGCCATCCAGACTTTTGCGGCGGTGAGCGAAACGGAAAAATAATCTTTCAGCTCTTCGTTCAGCATATCGTCGAGCAGCGTTTGCGAATCCGTATCCGCTGCCGTGAAATCAATAGCGAGTGTGATTTCCCTTTCGCCTTCGTTCAGCACGAGTTGCGGCGAAGCAAATGCGAACCCGATGGCGGCCTGTGGCATGGTTGCCGGGCTGATCCCGTGCTGCGCTTCGCCGAAAGCATTCCACTGCGGAAGTTCTTCATTCAGCGCTTCCCCTTCGCCGTCGGCAGAATCAGCCTGCGGCGACGCGTAAACGGCAGTGTAGGAATCTTCCTCATCACTGTCCGTTTCGGTTTCGATAAGCACGTTTTTGAAAAGAACGGCCTGCGCTTTGTTGATGACGATGGTATCGTCGGTATTAAAAAGGATCGGCGCTTTTTTGCTGTCTTTGCCGGCGTTGAGCGCGGTTCCTGATTCCAGTTCGTAATACGAAGCGACGTTTTTGGCCAGTTCGAAAATAACGTGCACCTGGTCGGGTTGTGCGCTTCGCGGTTCGATCTGCAGGATATCTTCGAAGTAATATTCGAGGTGGCGCTCAGTAAGCTCGTTCATGCTTTCCTGCAGGTAAGCAAAAACCTGCAAAAACGCAATGTACAGGCCTGTGTGCGCTTTGTGATACGGGTACGCTTCGATCGATTGTTCCAGGAAAGAAGGCGCTTTGGCGATAATGGAAAGCAGTGAATTATAAAACTGCTCGAACACATTTTTCACATAAAGCGCAGCCGAACGGAGGCGGTCGTCGTCGTTGTCCCCGGTATAAATATTCGTGATCTTGTCTGTAGTGAGCGGAAGTTCCTCGCTCCATTTACTGTCCAGCGAAACCGAAGTAAGGTTCGGTGGTAAATCGTTGTCCAGCTTTTCTGCCGAACCCAGCTCGTATCCCAGCAGCCGGGTATAACCGGGCAGGAATACCGAATCGAAATACAGCTGCAGCGTTTTTTGCAGTTCGAAACGCTCGTCACAATTTCCGAACCAGGTATCGAGTTCCTTCAGCAGGTCAAGGCAAGGTTTCCACAATGCGCCGAGTTTAGCCGAAGTAGGTGCGTCTTCGAGATCGTTCAGCAATACGTTGAATGCGTCGCGCTCGGATTGCAGGTTTTTCCGGCTGATCTGGGAAATGATCGTGGTAATATCGCGGCTGATAAAAACCTGCCAGTCTTTATCATCGGCGGTCGTATTATCGGCATCGAAAAAACGCAGGTTTTTGGCATACTCCAATGCGAACAGCATCAGGTCTTCCAACTTGCGCTCGTCAACGGCGATATAAGCAGGCTCGAGCGCATCCAGCAGGCGCTGTGCCTGGCTGGTACCGTCGCGTTGCAGCGGGTTCGCTGTTTCGCAGTTGCAGTCTATTTCTTTGCCGTCGTAATAGCTCATTGTCTTGGCGCTGCTCAGGCAGTTTTAATACTGCTTTCGTTGATATAATAAGGGAACACGATGCTGTACCTGGAATTGTAACTCTTCACCGTGAAGTCGATGCTGATATTCAGTATTCCTTCGAGGTAGGAAGATGTGTCGATCTCCAGTTTATTTACGGTGATACGCGCTTCATAAAACAGGATAGCATCGTAGATCAGGCTTTTCAGGTACGTGATCAGCGTGGTATTCATCGACTCGAACATATAATCGCGCAGGTTGCAGCCATAAGCGGGTTGCATGATGCGTTCGCCAAGCGAAGTCGAAAGCAGGATCACCAGGCTCTGGCGGATGTCTTCGAGATCGGATACCTGTATAACATCTCCCGAGATATCGGAAAACTGCGGCGGAAAACTCCACCCGGTACCGAGAAATGAATCGTTCAGTTTTTCCTCGTTGGCCATAGTTATATTTTTTTTACCCGCCGATATTTACGGTGGGACATCCCAGTACAATACTTCCGCCGTGCGCCGTACTGTCGCCCATGCGTGCAGCCGGCATTCCGCCGATATTCACCGTTGCCGAACCTTTTACAATGCTATCCGGCGGCCCCGTGCATACAAGCATATCGCCTACGCGTGCTGCAGGTTGTCCGCCGATCAGTACAGTGGGACAACCCGGAGGCATCACCGGGCCACCGACATGCGGAACAACCCCGGTTACCATCGGGCAGGTATGCATATCTCCCATGCGTGCGGCTGAAGCCATAATGTTTATCAGTTGATGTTTACTGTTGCTCCTTTAACTACCGTGGTTCCCGATGCTTCGAGGTTCGCCCCGCTGGTGCCTTTGGCTTTGAATGCCGCGGATGCTTCAAGCGTTACGTTTTTCCCTTTGATCGTGATATCTCCGTCAGCCGTCAGCGTAATGTCTTTTTTACTGGTTACTGCTACGCCGCTGTCGCTCATCTCGACCACGTTTTTCTTTTTATCCGTAATGGTGATCTTTCCTTCTTTGTCGTCGATCTTGATCTCCTGTTCTTTCGGCGTGACCAGATCGACTATCCCGTTTTCGTCATCAAACGTGAGTTTGATCCCGCTTTTGGTATAAATACCTTTTATGTAATTGTCTTCATCGGCGGCTTTGAGCGGCGCTTCCAGCGATTTATGATGGAAACTGCCGAGCACGATCGGGTGTCGCGGATCATCGTCGAGATGTCCTACAACAACATAATCGTCCACATCCGGGATGAAAATAATGCCGTGTTCTTTCCCGGCGTCCGGAGCTGCAACATGCGCCCATACGCCGTCTTTTTCTTTATCGATCATGGGCATGGTAACCTGCACGCGGAATTCACTGTTCGGATCGGCGCTCACTTTGGTTACGCGTCCCACATGCAATCCGCCCATGCGCGGAACCATCGCTTTGTCTTTGCCCGTGTTTTTCAGTTTCTGCAGTTCCGGCAGGTGACCCGCCATGCCGAAAAACAGGTCGGTGAACCAGCCTTTTTCATTGTAACACTGGGATACGCCGGTAGCCACAGTTTCGCCGTTGAAGCTCGTGCCGAGTCCTTCCAGTTTGACTTTGGTACCGGGTTTTATTTTGTTATTGCCAAGAATCCGGATACGTCCCCTGTAACCGGAAATTTTAGAGCGCTGTACCACGGATTTGGCAAATGCCTGCGCTTCATTCGCCGGGATATTGGCGCCGATACGGATCGTGCGGGTTGCATTGCCCTGCGCCGCAGCCAGGTCGGATGCCGTGTTCTGCGTATTGCCGGTAACTGTAACGTCGCCAGTGGCGGCGGGTTCCTCGGTAAGTTCTTCGCCTTCCGTTTGCCAGGTCAGCATTTCTGCGTTTTCATATACACCGGTCGCATCGATTTCGCCGTCCATTTCAAAAAGGTTGTCGCCGTATTTGATCGTCAGCTCGTTCTCCGTATCCGGTGTTTTTATTTTGTCAGCGATGCTTAATGTGCCGTCGTCCGCAATCACCTGCAGTCCATTGGCATGTGCCCGCTGGAGTACGAAATCCCAGTCTGTACTGTTGAACTGTACCATCTGGTCGTGTTCCACTGTCGTGTCGTCGATCGTTCCGGCGGCCAGTTTCAGCTTATCGCTGTATTTGCTTTTCACCGCTTTCGCATTTTCCTTGATGAGTTCATCGAACAGGTCGCTGTCCTTGGCTTTCTCATCGAAATAACGGCTGCGCAACTGCGAGGTCATGAAAGCGGCGGTATCTTTTGCTTCAAGAACCAGGAACGGCGATCCTGAATTGCGGATACGGATGGAATGCGAGGCGATAAATCCCTTGAATACGCAGCTCGTTTCCGTACCAAAACCAAGTCCCAGTTCCACCGCAGCGCCCGGTTTGAACGTATCGGCACCGCTAAGCACAAAATCCTGTGCAGCAGCATCACCATCATGAATGACGATGCGCGCTGTAGGAATGCGGTCGAACATTTTCTGCACGTCGATCGAAACCACAACGGTTTTGCCGTCGGCGTACAGTTCTTCACCGTCCACTTTCAGGCTGTAAGCAAATGCACCTTCGTTGTCCTCGGCCACTGGTCAGAGTTTACTGGGTCACACTTTTATCATAAGGCGGCATACGCAGGTACTTACCTTCGGCCAGCCGTCTCATACTGTCAAGCTTATTGATGCGTGCAATGCTGATGCAATGCTTTTGTGTTTTGTATTCGCTGTTCACCATCAGCGGAAATTTGCTGCCCGTTTTTACCTGCATGAAGCGGGTAAGGTCAGGCGACTGTTTATCGTCGAGTTGTTCCTGCGTGAGCAGCGGGATATTTTCCGAAAAAACAGCGACAATTTTTGCGCGGATCGGTGTACCGTCAGGCTGGAAGAGCGTGTAATTGACATCAACCGATTTGAAAACGGCTTCCATGACACGATCACCTTTGCCAGGGGATTTTAATTTACCCCAGAGGATCTCCACCGTATTCGGTTTGTGTTCCTTGCCTTCCAGGTGGTAGCAGATCGTCAGTAGTTTATTGATTTCGCTTACGATGCCCTCTGCCGGCGCATCAGCGGCGGTTCCCGTTCCGTCGAGAATAAACTCGAACGAAAAATCGACAGGTTTGATGCGCAGGTATTTCTTGGCGCTGCCCGTTGAGCCGGTTCCCTGCACGTCGGCCTGCTCAATCTCCATCTTTTGTGCAAAAGTGAGCGGGTTAAACATAACTGTAAACCGTTTGCTGGCGTCATCCTTTGCAGCACCCTTGATCTGGATAGTCAGTTTTTCAAGCTGTTGCGGCGTAATATTGTTTTCTGCCATGCCGGTTACGGTTTAAGTTCCCTTCTCAAAACATCAAGTACACGTTCAACACATTTCTCCACCAGTTCATCCTGGTCAGCTGCTTGTCCGCCTGCACCCGCGGGCGCTTTTTTGATTTCCGCGGCGGTTTTATTCACCTGCCCGCTGTCGGAAACCGAAGCATTGATCTTGAGTGTATTTACCTGGATCGTCATGAAATACTAAAAAATGCTGCGTTTGAGAATGCCGATGGCGGCATTGGTTGCTGCGTCGCCAAACGACTGTTTCTGATTCAGGATGGTATCGGGATCTTTCAGTTCTCCCTTGCGTTCGAAACGGCGATAAGCCAGTTCTACAGATTCCACCACGATGGCGTTATCGCTGGCTTTCAGATCGGAGATGACCCATTTTACCGGCCAGGCCCGCTGGTAATTCCAGGTAACGATTGGCGAATTGTCTTTGTTGAGCAGGTGAACGCTCACGTCGATCGGCTTGAAGATATAACTGTCGATAGCATCTTTGAACCACTGGATCATTTCCGAATTGGTCAGCATCCCCCGTTTCAGCACGAGGTTGCCGAATTTCACCCGGCCGGGAAGGCGGTGTGTAAATGTATTCACACCGCCTTCCGCCAGGTCTTCGGTTGGTATTTCCGCGCTCAATCCGCCTACTTCCTGGAACGAAGTGTCATAGGTGTTTTGTTTTCCAAGGTTGAACTCAACCCGGAAATGAAACGCGGTAGGAGGATAGTAGTTCGGCATAATTCAGCAGCTGAAAAAATGAATGATCAGATCGCAACAAGTGTCAGGCCTTCGTGCGCAACTTCGATCGACTCGACCGAAACTTCGTTGCCCGATGCTTTCAGACCCGGTCCTTCGACCTTGACAGGGAAGGCGTTCTTCACCGTCCATACCATCACCGGGGCATTGTCTTCGTTCAGCAGGTTCACGATAATGTCGCGACGTTCGATATTGTTTTGCTTGACCGAATTGAGCCAGGTGAAAAACTCGTTATTGCCCCTGACCATGCCGCGCTTCATCGTAATGTTGTTGTACTTGCGCAGCCCCGGCATTTTGACCATCGAATAATCCTGGCTGTCGCCAACCCGGTAGTCGATAGGCTGAAGTTCCTGCGTCAGGCCTGAAACTTCAGTAAAACTTACTGTTTCCGCACCCCAGTCTACCCGGAAGTGAAATACGGTCAACGGATATTGATCTGCCATGTTGAGTATGTTGTTTGGTTTTTGTTAATGGTTAGTTATGCCCTTTTAGGATTGCTGGAGCTTGTGCGAAAACTTCAGTACGATGAATTCGGCGGGACGGACAACAGCCATACCGATTTCCACGTACATGTACCCGTTCAGGATATCTTCCGCAGTCATGGTCTGACCGAGGCCGATCTTCACGAAGAACGCTTCGTCGGGTTTCGCGCCCACCAGCGCACCTTCGCGCCATTTGTTGGTGAGGTAGTTCTCGATCATGCCTTTTACTTTGACCCAGGTATTCGCGCTGTTCGGCTCGAATACGGCCCAGTACGTGGACTTCTTGATCGACTCTTCAACCGTGTTGAAGAAGCGGCGGACAGAAATGTAGCGCCACTCGTTGTCGTTGCCGGCAAGCGTGCGTGCACCCCAGATCAGTGTTCCTTTCCCGGTGAAAGCACGGATCGCGTTGATCGATTTCCCTGCGTTCACGTCGATGTTGAGCGCGTCCAGTTCGGATGCTGTGAAAATGTGCGAAGGTCCGAGCACCGAATTCAGGCTCACGTTGGCCGGCGCTTTCCATACTCCGCGGTTGCGGTCGGTTGCGGCGTAAATGCCTACCACGGCGCCGCTCGGCGGCATGATCGTGCTGCTGTCGTCGATGCCGCTGATGATCGTTTTGTAAAGCGGGAACGAATCGATGAGCGTGCTTTCAAGCGTATCTTCCTGTTTGCTGATAGCGCCTGTAATAGTCAGGAACACATCGTTCAGGGTTTCGAAAAACGCCTGCATGGTCGAAACTACTTTCGAGCGGCGTGCAGCGTCATCGGCAAGTGCGTTGAGCGTTGCGGCAAATACAGGATCGATTACTACTGTACCTGAAGCGAAAATATTATCCGAATCGGTAGCATCCGGGACCAGCTGCCAGTTGGCGTGCGTGAAATCCGTTTCATCATACGATGCTGATTTCGCCGTGTAGCCCGTGATTTCATCTTCAGCCGCCAGGTCGTACCCGATCAGCGTTTGATACAGGCCGCGGAGATCGGACAGGATGTAACCGGCAATAACACTCTTGATGTCGGAGTTGGTAAATGTATTGGCCCAGTCATCCACCATGTTGCCCACCTTGTACATCAGGTCGATGATGGCGCCCATGTTCGTGACGTCGCTGGTGTCTTCGAAATCCGAAATGAGGTCTGCAAATTTCAGGCGGAACGAAGTTCCTGCTCCGAAAAGCGTATCCTGGTTTGTTTCGGAAGTCGCGATGTCCACAAGCAGTGCATCGTATTTGTCGATAAACGCTTTGATGTCGCTCGATGAAGTAAGCGTTTTCAGCGAGATCGCCGTAGGACTGCCCGAACGGTAGATATTCGTTGCGATGTCACCGTAGTTCACGTCTTTGTCAAGGGCCACCTTGAGCCAGGGCGTGTAGGCCGAACCGTATTTCAGGTACTGGATACCCACCTTGTCGCGGAACGCAGCACCTTTCTCGTCACCGGCAAGCAGGTCGAATACACCGAAACGGTCTTTCAGCGAATTACACTGCTCCAGCGCTTTTTTCTGAAGCGTGTAAATATTATCGCCGCTCAGTTTCACCGCATCGGGAAACAGGATCAGCGTAGGCTCGTCGTATTTCTCGAGCGCTTTGAGTCCGCCCTGGAGGCCGGTGGTGTCGTTTCCGAGCGAAATGGAATCTTCATAGTCGCCAACCGAAACGATGTAACAATCCCCGCCGCCGTTGTTGTAGTAAAGCCGGATGCTGTCGTACAAGAAATACGGGTTCTCCAGGTCCGCTTTCTTGAAATTGTTGTTGTCGTCGATATACACGCCTCTTGTTTGCGTGTCACCGTTTTCATCGACATATGTGCCTGAAAATGTCAGCTCCGGGCCGAGGCCGAAATACTTTTCATAATCAAGCATCGAGCCGATACGGGTCGGTTTCATACGAAGGTCGTCTTCGCTGATTTTCGTTGCTGTTTCGGTATAGCCGATAAACGCCGGAATGGCGGTTTCGACCTCCGCTACCGAAGGCGGGAAGAGCGATATCTCTTCAACGTAAACATCTGGCGTTTTGTAAGTGGCCATAGCAGGTTGGTTTTTGGTTTTACATTTTCGTTTTATACATAGAGGAACATATTCGCATTGGGTTTGCTGACATCCGGGTTAGGCAGATCATTGATGATCACCGATCCGTTTTTCAGCAGGCTGATCATGGCCCGTGGTTTTTGCCTGTACTCCAGCGGGTTTGTCGAACGGTAAAGCCGCACCTTCGAGCTGTCGGACGTAATCTGCGCGGGGATATCGTCGCCGGACAGGTCAGGTACTTTTTCGAATGGTATTTTATCGGCTACGACCATCGTGGATTTATCTTCCACTTCCAGCAGGTCGGGATCGAAACTTCCGTTGACGACGAGGTAATAATTCCAGGTACTTTCCTTCGGTGTAAAAGAAATGGAGTAGTCGCGGTTCCCGTCGTAAGTCAACAGGTCGGGCGCCTGGTTCACGATGCGTATCAATCCGAACGGCCGGTTGAACAGCAGCTGGGGCTCCACGAAAAAATTTTCCGGGTCGGGATTCAGGTCACCGCTGATGTGCAGGGTAAAAAGTCCCGTAGTTCCGGCCGGCAGTTCAATGGTAAACTCCCGGTCGCCTTCGCTGCTTGCACTGTGAATGCCAGAATACTGTTTGACACCTGCAGCATTCTGCAGTTCAACAAACAAAGTTTTGTCTTTCGGAACAGTATACGCAATCGCCAGTCCCGTGATCGTTACTTCGTATCGGCTGAGTTCATTGTTGAGCAGATCGCTATCGTACGCGAAATCGTTCGTATATAAAAATGTTTTTCCGCGTGCAGGCAGTTCGTTGGTGAAATTGTAAAACTCACCGCGGTTCAGCTGCATCACGAAGGTGAGCGCATCGCCGGTACTGAGCGGAACGGCAGGTGTGGTCAGCACATCCTCGCTCTCGCTGCGGAAAAGCACGGAAAGTCTCGACACGTTTTGCCTGTAGATCATCTGGTGACGTGCAAGCAGCTGTGCGGTTTCTTTCGCCACCTTGATCGTAAAATCGGTGCAAAGGCCGTCGGTGTAAAAACCGTGCAGCAGGTTGAGACGCAAAAGGGGAGAAAACTGGAACTGCATAGCTTATTCCCTCCCTCCGCTGAACATGTTGTTGAGCTGGCCGATTCCCGGCGTAACCTGTCCAGCCTGCTTTTCGTTGATGATGAGCATGCGTACTTTATATAATACCGACGGCAGGTACTTCGCGCCGAGCGAAGCCCAGAGCTGGTTCTGCTGTTCGAAATTGAGCGAATACATATCCACCATCAGCCGTTCGATCGACTCGCCCAGTTGCGGCGAACGCTGGTTGTCGAACGCATTGCGCACCTGGAAACACTGCATCACGTAGGAAAGAATCGTGAGCGCTTCTTTGTGCAGCGGGTTGTGTGCGGTGAAAAGAATGTAAATATTGACTTTGAGCGGTGGGTTGGCCATCGTAAACGTACCGTTGTTGTTGATCGTTTGCGGGGCCTGGGAACGGAACATGCGCTCTTCTTCCACGTTCACGACAGTCATACCGATCTTATCCGGGATATTGACAGCCGATCCTGTTGTGTAATCGTTCAGCGCTGTAATTTCCACGTTATCGGATTCTACCCGTTTGCTCGCGATGTAGGTGTTGAGTTCATCTTTCAAAAAGGAAACGGCCCGGTCGATCATATAGAGGACAAACAGTATTATAAGAGCAAGCAAACCTATCCGGGTTCTGTCAACAATCCTATGTGGTTTTCAACGAATCCCCGTTGTGCGGATTTTAAATTAAAACGGTATTTGATATTTGATTTCATTTATAACATGAATTATTCATTTGGTAAATAGCATATTACACGAAGACTTGTTAATATCTGTTCGCAGAATAAATTGAAAAACTGTTGAAAAAATTAAACCTGAAGCGAATGAATAAACTAAACCGTGTGAGTTAACCCTGTTTTATGGGAAAATGAACAGGGAAAAACGAGCGCTTTACTGGGCGTTATTTGCGCCTGAAAGCCTTGAAAACAGGAGTTTTTGTGTAGCCGTGCGATCTTCCTGCAAAGCAGAAAACGAGAAGAAAAAACGAAATGCGAAAAAAGGGAAAGGAATGCCTCTCAGTTTTCCTGCGGCTTCGCCGATTCGTAATCGGCGAGTTTTGCATTATAGCGGAACCAGTACCCGTAAGTGCCGAGCAGGCGGATCACGCTGTTCTGTTTGGTATCGACCAGGTAATTCTGCACAGCCTGTATCGTATGCAGCGGGAGGCTCTTCGGTTTTCTTTTTCCGAGCGCCTCCACCAGTTTACCGGCATGCTGGTTCACCATTGTTTTATCCGCCAGCCGCACCTGGTACAGCCAGCCGATGCGCGCAATACCAGCGAGGTATTCATCGAACATTTTCCGGAAAGCGATCTCCGCCGCGGTAAATCCCCCGGGATGATCGGCCGGGCGAAGCAGCCAGCGCAGGTTTTCGCTGTTCACGTGAAGCCGGTGCGTTTCGCCGTCCGCGTCGATTTCCGTCTCTATGCTGCGATACGTAAAAAAATCGTCCATGATCCGCGCAGCGTGACTTTCGCGAAAGCTTTTCAGTTCACCGAGCAAGACAGGAGCATGCGCCCAGCGGCGCGTTTTGCTGTAGCGGGCAACCGCCCAGGCAAACACGAGCAGGAAAGCGATGGCGAGGCAAATCTGCGGATGAGCGGAAATGTAATTGCTGACGGATTGAAACATGGACGGATTATTTTTCTGCATAGATAAAATGTTCAGGCATTCGCCGGGACTAAAGTTTTCAACGAATCCCGGGCTTGACTGTTGCAACACAAACTATTTGCTTTTTTGTCTTTACTTTGTTTGGTGGAAAATGATGAAATAAAATACACCGCATTCGTCCCTTCACCGGTCGGTTATCTGAAGGTGGAAGGCGACACCCGCTCGGTTACTGCCGTTGTTTTTTGCGAGGAACCCGGAACACAGTCGGCAGAACTTCCTGCACATATCCTGGAAACCATCCGGCAGCTGGAAGCCTACTTTAATGGTGCGACAGGCGATTTCAATCTCCCGCTCGCCCAGCCCGGAACGGATTTCCAGCAGAAAGTATGGGCCGAACTGGTTCGAATTCCTTTCGGGAAAACTATTTCGTACCTCGAACTTTCCAAACGGATCGGTGATGTAAAAGCGATCCGCGCTGCGGGACTGGCGAACGGGAAAAACAATATTGCCATCATCGTTCCCTGCCATCGCGTGATCGGCAGCGACGGAAGCCTCACCGGTTACGCCGGGGGATTGTGGCGAAAAGAATGGCTGCTGCGGCACGAAAGAGAAATCATACACGGCAAACAGGAAACCTTATTCTGATCACGCATGAAAAAATCAAAGCTGTTTCTTGCCGTCTCCGGACTGCTGTTTTTTGCCGGCTGCAACACGTCCGTACTTCCGGAAAAACGGCCGGCTGAACTTACCGTAAACCTTTACGAAGGCGGTGGGATGAGCCCGGAAGGACATCATATCCTTTTGTCGAAGGACAGTTGCGTGGCCAGTTACAATGCTTACCGTGCCGATCATAAAGTACGGTTTCAACTCACCGCGGAAGAATGGGACCGGCTCTGGACTGTTTTCCGGGAGTCGCGTTTCGACCGGATATCGCAACACGAAGAAGAAATTTACGACCGCGGCGGCACGTCGCTTTCCATTAACTGGAAAGACGGGCATATCGAAAAAAGCAATTCGGGCATGTCGATCATCGATAAAGGTTCTGTCGAAGAGTTCAGCAACTGTACGGATATCGTGTACCAACTGATCAGCAAACGGGTGGAAGCGGAAAAGAAAACCGTGAAATTTTTAGCAGACTCCAGCCTGTTCAACGACAGCACGGACATTTACCTGCAGATGGAATACGAAATGTTGTCCGGCGACAGCCTGCCGGAAAACTGGAGTACGGAACTTCGCCTGCTCCCGGGATCATATAACCTGTGGGCCAATTATTACCTGGAAGGCGGACCTTCTTATAACCGCAAACTGGCAGGAAGCCTTGATGTACAATTTGAAATAAAAGAAAATGCAGTGATTAAACTACTGCTGGAAGAAGGCCGCCTGAAAGCCGTGTCACAATAAGTAAAGCGACTTCCAGGGGTAAAATGTAAAATGACAAATTTCAAATGTCAAACGCTAAAGTGATCAGCCTTTGATA